>NZ_QKRX01000009.1 GCF_003284585.1 Nitrincola tibetensis | reverse complement strand
AATTATGGTATTAAGTGGAATTATGAGCAAGGCGCATAACAAACAAATTTTATCGCCAGCAAAAAACGCTGGCTGCGACGTCAACCCGCTGCGCGGCTTTCCGCGCTAAATTTGGGCGTTAAGTTTCTTTATCGAGGTCGAGCATGGATGAAAAAGTTAAAGCATCATGGGAGCGAGCACTTCATCCTGAGACGCTTAAAACAAATATTATTACCGCTTCTATATTTTCGATGGCCTTCGAAATGCTCAAGAGCAGTATTATTGAAAAGATCGAAGGTTTTTTTATAAATGGATTTGATGAAAACGGGATGATTGTTAGCCCTGAATATAAAGAAAAGGTGCTTAGCCTAAACAGAAGCCCTCTCTATGCATCATTGAAATGGCTACAAGATATGGATGCTATTGATGATGAAGATTTAGAGAGATTCGAACATATCAAAAGGTGTCGCAACACCTTAGCTCATGAAATGTTCACGTTTGCCTCGTCAGGTGTAGACTTTGATGTCGCCGAAGCGTTTGAAGAAATGGTTGGTCTACTGAGAAAAATAGAAATTTGGTGGTTTGAAAACTTAGAAATGGCGATAGACCCAGAAGCTTACCCCGAAGATCTAGACTTAGAGCAGGTAATCCTCGGCCCCGTATGGAGTCTTCAAATGCTTATTGACGTTGCGCTAGGGCCAGAGGAAGAGGCGCGAAAATATTATGATCAATTTATCGAAAATGCAGACAAAACTTAACAAGCGCATGTTGCCGGACTGGTTTTCCGCTGCGCTCGTGTGTCATGACGAAAGGCTAACCTCTTTCTTGCTGTATTAAAGATGAGGGTAGGCCCCTCGGTTCCGGCAACCAGATGCAGGAATCAAACCGCCCTATGCGGTACGTATTAAGAGTGCATGTCGTGAGCGATAGGGAAAAGGCAGTATGATTAACTGTCAGGTTAGTTCAGAAGAGATGAACGAAAGTGAACCGTCGATGAAGTGTCGATATGTAAAAATGTTGTCGAAACTGGGAAATGAGCGTCTTCCTAGGACGAGTACAGACGTGAGCTGGAAACGGGCTGTGTGGCAACCGGCATAGAGGCGGCATGAATTCTGAACAGGCTTTAGTATGGAACATGAGAACCTGTTGCTCTGATGATAAGGGAGACGCGCAAGTGGAGACCCCACGAGGCCAGAGTACCGATGCAGAGCGCAGGGGCGGAACGCCATTGGGGTGGTATACAATTTGAACGTTATGCGGATGATCTTGTGTGCCACTGTGCAAGCTATCATGAGGCGCAGCGACTTCGTTCAGTGTTGGAGCAGCGCTTTGAAATGTGTGGCTTGCAGCTACACCCAAAGAAAAACTAAAGTTGTGTATTGCAAGGGTGGATATAATCGACAAAGTTTTCCGGTAGTGGCATTTGATTTTCTTGGTTATACGTTCAGACCTCGCTGGATTAAAACACGACGAGGCGATATGGGGCTGTATTTTCTGGGTGGCATCAGTCAGAAAGCCGCTAAGGCGTTGCGCCATGAAATCAATCGTTGGCCATGGTCGTATTGGTGTCATAAAGAGCTAGTGGATATACGTGCCTATGCACTGAGTAGCCTGAGAGGTTCACGTACGGTTCTGTGTGAGGCTGAAGGGGAGGTTCCTTTGGCCTACTTGACCAAATTTGCCGCAGAGCGCAGCGTGATGCAAAGCGTTCGTCTTGACGTACGTATCTAAAGGCGTACACTTGGTTCAAGTTTGAACACACAAGAGGTGCGTCATGATCGGAATCACAGCAACTGAGGCTCGCAGCAACCTATATCGGTTGATCGACGAGACCGCCGAGTCTCACCAACCAATCGTCATAATGGGTAAGCGGAACAAAGCCGTCCTGGTTTCCGAGGAAGACTGGTCTGCAATTCAGGAAACACTTTACCTGCTCTCTGTACCCGGTATGCGGGAGTCTATTCGTGAGGGGATGGATGCCCCCGTTGATGAATGCAATAAGGAGCTGGACTGGTGACATGGAAGTTGGTTTACACCAAGCAAGCCCAGAAAGATGCAACGAAATTGGCTTCCAGCGGCCTCAAAGCAAAAGCGCAGGAACTGTTGGCGTTGCTATCGGAAGACCCATACTGCAAGCCGCCTCCGTTTGAGAAGCTTATTGGTGATCTTGCGGGGGCCTATTCACGCCGCATCAATATTCAGCATCGTCTGGTCTATCAAGTGCTTGATAACGAGCGAGTGGTTAAAGTGCTCAGGCTCTGGAGCCACTACGAATAATGCATAACCAACTGCTGTTGCCGGACAATTTCTCCACCGCTTCGCGGCTCCAAAATTCCCGCAAAGCTCTAGGTTCGACTTTAATTTGAAGCAGCTAAAATGAGATTATATTCAGCACTACTTGGAGTTACTCTATTTATAACTGGTCTCTTAGCAATAATATTCCACTCAGACATTCCCGAAGAAACTCGCCTACATTTAGGCTGGATATTTATTTCAATCTTGGCTGGTATATTTTTAATGCATTACGGTCGTAGCTATATCGGTCTATGGCTGGGTTACTTATTTTCGGGAGGTGATAATGACTAGAAGCCAACGACTTGAAATCATCCTAGCTAACTAGGCCGGAATAGGCTCTACTTCGTCTGTCATCGTTGGCTGTGCATGGCTTACAGCAAACATACCCAAGGGCACTTCCTTCGGTCGCCTACTTAGGCTCACTTCATAGGGTTGTTAACTACTGGCTACTTATGAGCCCTAATGTTCCATTAGCTGTACAAGTTTGTTTATTGGTCATATACTTGTCTTATTAAACGTACATGTGGAGGTTTTATGAGAATTGTATCTTTTACCGAAGCTCGAAACAGCTTAAAGAGTGTTTTGGATGCTGTTGTTAATGACGCAGATACAACCGTGATTACACGTCGAGATTCTGAAGATGCTGTTGTTATGTCACTGGATTATTACAATAGCTTAATGGAAACGGTTCATTTGCTTCGCTCTCCAGCGAATGTTGAGCACTTGCATCGTTCAATTGCTCAATTTAAAGCGGGTAAGGTGAGTCAAAGAGATTTAATCGATGAGTAGTCGTTTATTATCTTGGACTGATGAGTCTTGGAACGATTATTCGTATTGGCAAACGCAAGACAAGAAGACACTTAAACGTATAAATAAGCTCATTACGGATGTTAAGCGCTCTTCGTTTGAGGGCATAGGTAAGCCTGAGTCACTAAAAGAAAATTTATCTGGTTTTTGGTCGCGACGAATAGACGATACGAATAGGTTAGTTTATGCGGTTGATGATAGTGCGATTACAATCATTTCGTGCCGTTATCACTATTAATTTAGGCCTTATCGTCACTTTAATCGACTCAGGCTGATCCTTGGTCGGCTTCATGCGGCATCAGGACCAAAGGATATGGACTTACTTGGGTTTCGATAGCTCGATCTTGTAAAACGTTGAGTACTATACTGAATGGCTGAGCGGGAACTAGTCCCTAAATGGCGGTTCGACTTTCCATCTTCCATCTTCCGTCGCATTTGATACCTCTGTAGAAAGTTGGCTGATTCAACTGCTCTATTATCGTGCTGCAAGAAACGGCAAGTTACACCTAGCACCTTGCCACCCTCGAGAAGTGATACTGTAGTGATACTATTGGTCTGATTCAGAGTGATCCCATGAAAGTTGAACTTGTTACAAACCTTAAGCGCCAAGCTACGAAAATCTTGGCTGACTTGCACCAGTCTAAAGAGCCGGTACTGATCACCGAGCATGTTCAGCCATCCGCATACCTTGTCGATGTGCAGGATTACGAATTTATGCAACGTCGTCTTGAGTTGCTTGAAGGACTCTCACGAGGAGAGCGTGCTGTACTTGAAGTAAGAACGTACAGCTAAAATGAGTCTAATTCGGTATACCGGGAGGTAGTGGTTTCACCGTGCCGTATTTTTTATCGTGAGGATGAGAAGCGGGCTCTCGTCCTCTATGTCATGCGAGAGGAGCTGCAGCTTCGTGCATACATGCTTAGGAACAGCTAACCCCTATGAACTCAAAACTTGTCAACTTTCGGCTCTTGAACAATACTTAAAAGCCGTTAAAAAGACCCCTCGCTGGGTTAGCATTTGTATGGATATTCGCAATAGTGCTGTTGGGATCTTTGGGCTAAAAAATCTAGGTAGTCTGCAGGATGTAATACCGGTTGGAGAGGCGGATGCTCTTAAACCAATCGTCAGCTAACAAGGCAATTGCATTCATTCCCTTCGGTCACCGGACACTCGTTACGCTCGCCGTTATTGCGGACGTGTAACGTGGCTTGCCGAGGTTTTTTATTCAAAAATTCAGACTATCCTATGAACATCTTTGATGCTTCTTTGTCGAAGCTGAAGGTTTTGTTGGTTAACGTACATGCATGCTTAAAAACAAGTGGGGTAAAGGATGAATACGTCGAATTTTTTAGATATGTTGTTGAAAAAAGGAACTGAGCTGGTTAATCAACAGTCCTCGTCGCTCTCGAGTGTTAAAGATAAACTGCCCAATGAGCTTGGAGGACTGTTGTCTGGCAAAACAGGTGCAGCATTGGGAGGCGGTGCTTTGGGGCTGTTGCTAGGGAACAAAAAAGCGCGAAATATGGGAGGCAAAGTTGCAGCCTATGGTGGTTTAGCCGCGTTGGGTGTTATGGCCTATAAAGCCTATGGCAACTGGCAGCAACAGCAAGCGCCAGCAGGGCAGGTTATACCCGAGCCCCAAACATTGGATCGGCTGCCTGCGCCAGAGGTTGAAGTTCATAGTCAAGCGGTAATGCGGGCATTGATTGGTGCAGCTAAAGCGGATGGCCATATAGATGATCGTGAGCGTGAATTGATCGATCAAGCGCTGGAGCGACAAGGTGCAGATTTATCGATGGTGCAGTGGGTTGATGCTGAACTGAAAAAGCCGCTTGATCCTGCGGACGTTGCTACTTCTGCTAAAACACCTGAAATGGCCGCCGAAATGTATCTAGCCAGTCTCTTGGTGATTGATGAGCAAAGTTATATGGAGCGAGTCTATTTGAAAGAGCTTGCAGTCCAGTTGAAGTTGACGCCTGAATTGGTGGCAGAGTTGGAGCGGCAGGTGGCTGAAGCTAAGTAGTATAAACTCAATGAAATTGACTGAGATAACTCACTAGGATTTCCTCAAGCTTCAAGGCGACTTTACCTTTGGTATTGGATGAGAAGTGGAAGCCACAGAAATCCTTCCAGAGGAGTCCTTCCGCAGTTTTCAGTACTTTGTACTGTGTTCCTATGCTTTCGGAGCTGACTAAGGGTTGGGGTAACCAAGCCCAACCTGCATTCGCTTCGACAGCATCACGAATGAGTTCGTACTGCGTGAGTGCAAGATAATTCGTACTTAAAATCACATCTGGTACTAACTCTTCTTCATGATCCACAAATGCCAGCGTGATTTGTGTATGTGCAATTAAGTCGTCGCGTTGAATTTCAGGTAAACGGGCGAGTGGGTGGTTGGTTGACGAAATCATCATTAATCTAAGACCCGCAAGCGGTTCTAAGTAAACATTAGGGTCGATTACTTTCGTTAAATTCAGTCCAAACGCAATGTCTACCGTCTGATTGGCAACAAGCGTTGGCAACTCCTGAGGTGGGGCTAAATAAACCGATATCCCCGTCATTGGAAAGCGATCTTTTAATGCTCTCATTGCTTCAAGCCAGAAGGTTTCTGGCAATGAATCATCGCGAGCCAGGCGCAGGGTTGTTTCAATTCCACCGCGCTCGAGTTCGCAACGACGAACAATTTGGTGGTAAGCCTGAAGCAATCGAATGGCGTCAGGTTGAATTGCCCAAGCCAAGTCTGTGGGTGTGATTGATTTTCCAGAGCGCTCAAATAAGCGAGCATTCAGCTCATCTTCTAGACTCGCCAGAAGTGCACTGAGTGTTGTTCGACTTCGATGCAAGCGACGAGCCGCATCTGCAATCGATCCTTCCTCTAATACTGCAAGAAATACTTCCGCTTGAGAAGGTCTCATACAACTTCACCCTGTATTCAAATAAGCGACGATTATATCGTCGCTTAGTGATTATTCATATCCTTTCGCAAGCTCTAGAATGCGGATGAATAAATTTTAAATCTCTATGATGAGTGTAAATCATGTTTTGTTTTAAAGCGGTTTCCGAACGATCAACCTTAGTGTTTTCAGCCATTGTATCGGGTGTCTTTGCACTGCTGGGAATTGTATGGGGGATCGTCTCAGGGTCTTTAGCGATACTCTTTGATGGCGCTTATTCGTTTGTCAGCTTAGTTCTGTCTCTATTATCAGTAACGGCATTACGTTGGGCAGAGTCGCCTGCAGATAAGACGTATAACTTTGGCCGGATCTTGGCAGAGCCATTGGCTATTGCCATTAAGGGCTCCGTCATCACCTTGGTGTGTGTGGTGTCATTAGTGAGTGCAATCAAAACAATTCACAACGGTGGTCGAGAAGTAGAGGCGAGCTTAGCAATTGTATTTTCACTGTTCAGCTTACTTTGCTGTTTAATCACTTGGCAGTTTTTAAAGCGCTCAAATGCTCAGCATTCATCTGCTTTAATCTTGGCCGAAGAGAAGCAGTGGTTAATGGACAGTCTACTGAGTGCAACGGTATTGATTGGGTTTTTGTTATCCTGGGGGTTGAGTTACACCGAGTATTCTTCATTTGCAGTCTACGTTGATCCAGTATTGGTGCTCTTGGCCTCACTCTATTTTATAGCCGTTCCTCTGCGTATGATGGTGCAAGGGTTTAATGAAATTTTACTGATGACACCGAGTCCGAGTTTGCGTCACTCAGTGCATCAAGCCATGCATGGGTTAGGCATAAAGCCTTTTCAGTGCAAAATGGCGAAGGTAGGCAGCTATCTACTGTTAGAGGTCCGAATAGAAATTGATAAGGTTGAGCAAATGCAGGGAATGCAAGAAAGCGTTGAGAAAGTGCTTTCCCATCTTCCATTAGAAATCAAAGCTCAGCTCTTCTTTCAACCAAAAGTCGAAAAACTAGGCCCCAACTCGTGGCATAAGGCCATCCATTGATCGATGGCCTGGCTGTGAAATTTGTTATGGTGAACGACTAAATAGAACATGCGGTCAAACTTGCGTTGAGGGATCTTAAGTTCACAAAAGCGGCCTGACTTTAACTCTTCAACCAGAGTCATGCGTGAAAGGCAGCCAATGTGGTTACTGGCTTTAACGGCTTCTTTGATGGCCTCGGTGTGCTGTAGTTCAAGGGAAACCGACACTTCACTCAGCAGGCCATGCATGGCTCGATCGAAGGTTTGACGCGTTCCTGAGCCGGGCTCGCGTAAAATCCATTGTGCATTGATCAGGTCAAGATCCGTCAGGTGGCTCTTTAAGGCAAGAGGGTTGTCCTGCGCGCAAAAAACAATCAATTCGTCCGATTGCCAAGGAATTAAGTCCAGCTCTGGATGACTGATTTCTCCCTCAATCATGGCAGCATCCAGTTCAAAATTAACCAGCTTTTCAATAATATGTTGGGTATTGTCAACTTCTAAGTGAATATCTGAGTTTGGGTATCGGCTGCGATAGGCCAGCAGGAGTTTTACGGCCAAGTAATTGCCAATCGTCAAGGTTGCGCCAAGCGTTAATCGAGCCGCCAGGCTTTGACGTAACAGATCATGTTCAAGTGCTTCAGCTTGATCAAGTAGCGCTTGAGCTTTTGGGCGAAGGGCACGTCCTAAATCGTTAAGTAATAAACGCTTACCGACGCGGTCAAACAGTTGAATAGAGTATTGCGACTCTAGTTCTTTTAGAGCGCTGCTGGCGGCAGATTGCGATAAGTGCAAATGCTCAGCGGCTTTGCTGATGTTCGCGTGCCGTGCTGTTTCGACAAAAATGGCCAGTTGTCGCAGACTGTACTTCATATTCGCTCCATCGATAAGCTTAAGAGATTTAATTCATTTTATCGATGATACAGCCTAAGATACAATCGCTTTAATTAGATTAGGTTAATAAGGGTTAGGCGCATGTCAAACTTGCAAAAAGAACGCGTTCTAGAAGTTCAGCACTGGAATGACACCTTGTTCAGTTTTAAAACGACTCGCGATCAGAGCTTTCGTTTTAAAAATGGGCACTTCACCATGATTGGTTTGGAGGTGGAAGGTCGTCCGTTGATGCGTGCCTACAGTATTGCAAGTGCGAATTATGAAGAAAACCTAGAGTTTTTCAGCATTAAAGTGGCGGATGGTCCTTTGACCTCGCGTTTGCAACAAATACGTCCAGGTGATGAGATTATCATCAGTCGTAAGCCAACGGGAACGCTGTTAACGGACTATCTTCGTCCTGGAAAGCGCTTGTACTTATTGGCAACAGGCACAGGTTTAGCGCCTTTTATGAGCATCATCAAAGATCCAGAGGTCTATGATGCCTATGAACAGGTGATTCTGGTGCATGGCGTACGTTATGTTTCTGAGTTGGCGTATCAAGATGACATTACACGCGTGCTGCCTGAAAATGAGTTTTTTGGTGAGTATATTCGTGAACAACTTCTGTATTACCCAACGGTGACGCGTGAACCCTATGCGAATCAAGGGCGTTTGACGGATTTGATGCGCTCAGGAAAGCTATTTGAGGATCTAGGTGTTCCACAACCGAATCTTGAAGAGGATCGCTTCATGATTTGTGGCAGCCCTGCGATGTTGAAAGATACCACGTCTGTGTTAGACGCTTGGGGATTTAAGGAAACGCGTCAAGGCGTGAACGCTGAGTATGTGATTGAGCGAGCGTTCGTCGATTAAGCGTCTTGTGTCTCGCTTAAACTAAAAAGGGGCGAATTTCGCCCCTTTTTGTTTGGTGTCACTTTATCCACTGTTAGCGATTGGGTAACACATCTTTAAGCTTAGCGTGCATCATGCGGATGCTGTCTTCCGTTGTTTTCCAGTCGATGCAAGCATCTGTAACAGAAACACCGTATTTAAGATCGCAAAGATTCGCGGGAATTGATTGGTTGCCCCACTCCAGGTTCGATTCAATCATCAGACCGATAATGGATTTATTCCCTTCGATGATTTGATTGGTCACATTCTCAGCAACTAAGGGTTGCAGCGCAGGGTCCTTATTGGAGTTCGCATGGCTGCAATCAATCATAATGTTATTCTGCAAACCGGCTTTATCCAGAGCCTGCTCACAGATGCGAACATTCACCGAATCATAATTAGGTTTGCCATCGCCACCACGTAACACAACATGGCCGTAGTTATTGCCACGGGTTTTAACGATGGACACTTTACCGTCTTCATCAATACCCAAAAAATTATGTGCATGGCTGACGGATTGCATAGCATTGATAGCGACGGTTAATCCACCGTCAGTGCCATTCTTAAAACCAACCGCGCAGGACAAGCCAGAAGACATTTCACGATGGGTTTGAGATTCAGTCGTGCGGGCGCCAATAGCAGACCAGCTGATTAAATCCTGAATGTACTGGGGAGAAATAGGGTCCAGTGCTTCAGTGGCTAACGGAAGTCCCATTTCTGAAAGATCAATTAGCAGCTTACGCGCGACATGAAGGCCTTCTTCAATATCAAACGAGTCATTCATGTGGGGATCATTGATCAAACCCTTCCAACCGACGGTGGTCCTTGGCTTCTCAAAATACACACGCATCACTAGATAGATAGAATCTTTTACTTCTTCAGCCAGTTGCTTCAACCGACGACCATACTCAAGCGCAGCATCAGTATCATGGATAGAACAGGGGCCAATGACGATCATTAAACGCTTATCTTTGCGGTCAAGGATGTCTTTTACAATTTGGCGCTCTGTGATCACCGTGTTTACTGCGGCCTCAGGGATAGGAAGCCGGGCTTTAAGCTCACGAGGGGTGATAATTGGCTTAATGGATTCAATACTAAGGTCTTCTAGGCGTGTATCGCTCATCTCGGGTTCCTGATAGCTGACAAGTACTTAGTTCCACTCAAGTGGATGGGTCTCTTTTTACCATATCCCATCGCACCATATAAGAGGAAAAAGTATAATTTAAGCTATTGGAACGATTAACGGGTTAAAAAGTCATATATACATTCCATTTTCATGCATGATTGAAGGATTTGATTTTGTCTAAGCATTCACGTTCGTTGGCGGCCATACGCTCATTTCTTGTGTTGTTTATGCTCATTGCCCTGATTCCTGCGTTTGCACAGGCGCAGATTTCACTATGGGGAGGGGCATCTCAAAAAGGGCCATTGCCTGTCGAGCAAGCTTTTAAAATGCAAGCGACCCTCAGCGAGATAGGTGAGTTGCACCTTGAGTGGATGATTGAAAAGGACTACTACCTATACCGAGACCATCTAAAGTGGCAGGTGAGTGATGGTATCGAAATTGTTGATGAGATACGTCAGCAAGGGGAGGCGAAAGAGGATCCTTTGTTTGGTAAGGTGGATGTGTGGTACAACACAGCCAAGGCTCAAGTGTTATTTGGGCGATCGTCTGATGATGTCGCAGAGCAAGCCACTATCAAAGTGACCTACCAAGGTTGTTGGGAAGGAGGGATTTGCTATCCCCCTGTCACAGAGGAAGTGCCAATTAGTCAGGTTCCACTGGCGAGCGGTTTAAGTTGGGCGTCTCCCCCAGCGCTGCCAACGTCATTAGAGAGTGTTTCCGATGGATCCAGTCTTTCTGAACATGATCGGTTTACGCGCGTTTTGGCGGGTGGAAGTTTTGGACTTATGTTGGGCGCTTTTTTTATAGCGGGTATCGCTTTATCCTTCACACCCTGCGTGTTTCCAATGATTCCAATTTTATCCAGTATCATTGCTGGACAAGGTAAGCTGTCAACGCCAAGAGCCTTGTCTTTGTCCGCTGTCTATGTTTTGGCAATGGCTGTTACCTATACACTTGCTGGTGTTTTAGCAGGGCTTTTTGGTGCAAACCTGCAGGCTGTGTTTCAAAATGCGTGGGTTATTTCGCTTTTCAGTTTTTTGTTTGTGTTGCTGGCATTGTCTATGTTTGGTTTTTACGAGCTGCAACTGCCTGCCTCGATTCAAACGCGCTTAAGTCAAGCAAGCCATGGGCAAAAAGGAGGGCAGGTTACTGGGGTTGCGATCATGGGCTTTCTGTCGGCACTGATCGTTGGACCTTGTATGGCCGCTCCCTTGGCAGGTGCCCTCATTTACATAGGCCAAACGGGTGATCCGCTGTTGGGCGGTGCTGCGTTGTTTGCGATGTCGCTAGGAATGGGGGTGCCACTATTGTTGGTGGGAGCTTCTGCAGGGAAGTTCTTGCCCAAGGCGGGTGCGTGGATGAAGTCTATCAAGGCTGGCTTTGGCGTCATGCTCTTGTTATTGGCCGTTTGGATGTTGGATCGCATTGTGCCAACCAGTGTCACCATGAGCTTAACGGCGTTGATTTTGATTATTACAGCGGTGTATTTAAAAGCGCTCGATCGTCTGGAGCATCCCACGGCCGCTACTCAGCTCTGGAAGGGTGTTGGCGTCATTTTATTGGTCTATGGGGTGGCATTGATGCTGGGTGTGTTGTCGGGCGCACGTAGCCTGATATACCCCTTGCAAGCGGGATTGATGGGAGCAAACACGGCGTCAGCACAGATGGAAAGCCCTTTATCCTTTACTCGGGTTACGTCTCTGACTGAGCTTGAACCCTTGTTAGTCTCCGCAAAAGAGGAAAACCAAAAGGTATTGCTCGACTATTATGCTGACTGGTGCGTGACCTGTGCTGAAATGGAATATATTACGTTTGTTGATGCTGGCGTGGTCGATGCCCTTAAAGACTTTAAGCTCATTAAAGTCGACGTGACGGACAACTCAGCCGATTCACGAGCACTGTATCGTGAATACCAAGTGTTTGGTCCACCTGCATTGGTCTTTTTTGATGAGGCTGGCGTTGAACGTAAGGATCTAGCCGTCCATGGCGTGATTCAACCGCAACCCTTACTTCAGAAACTTAGCTTTCTGAAGTAGTGATTAGCGAATAAAGGTTTTGCTGATGTGCCGGAATTGATCCGTTCCGGCTTTTCGCATCCATTCGAATGCCACCATTTCACGACTGACAATAAAAATCCCGCACTGGCGAAAGCGTTCAAGTGCGAGCGCTTTATCTCTAGGGCTGCGTGATCCAACCGCTTCCTCAACAATAAAGACGTCTTTGCCGCGCATTTTTAATTCGATGGCGGTTTGCAACACGCAGACATGCGTTTCGGCACCCACAATAACGAACTGATCAAAACGATCATCCAGTAATTTCGAGCAGCCTTCGTCAGCAACGCAAGAAAAATGAATCTTTTCCATAACGCTGCTAGCGGGAAGTAAGGACTGAATGTCGCTGACGGTATGTCCGAGCCCCTTCGGGTATTGCTCGGATATGAGCGTCGGAATTGAAAGTGTTTGAGCCACTTCAATTAACCAAATGGCGTGCTTTAATAGAGCATCCGCTTGGTCAATCACTGGGTGCATTCTTTCCTGAATATCGATGACGAGCAGGCAGGAGTTGTGTGGATTAATCAGCATAGACTATCTCTTCTTATAAGGATTGTTAGATCAATCCAAGAAGGTTTGCTTATTCCGCAAACACCTCTGGGTGATCCATGAACAGGGTTTTGGCTAGCGCCATTGCATCGGCACGGTTAACGGGAATCACGCCTTGGGGCCCCCGTTTACACCATCCCACACAATAGACATTCGAGTCTATACGTCCATTAGTATGAGCAAATATTCCATTGTCTGCATCAAAAGGCACCCCAAGTATTGGTTTTGTTGTATACCCAATTGCCCCAATGAGGGTGTTTACATCAAAGGAAGTTTGCAATGCATTCGCTGAATCAGTCCGCAGAAAAGTGGCATGAGTCAGCTGTTTATCCCGTGCCCCATGCAGCTCCTTGAGGCTTAAGTTGAACAAAAATTCAATTGAGACGGATTTGTTGTCATCCTTAGGGCGGTGGTAGGCACCGAGCTGCTGAAGCATTTTTTGTTGGGATATTGGTAAATCGTTTAGCTTAGACATGAACTCTGTGGGAGCTGAGTGCCAGGTACTGGCTTGGCTCAGACTGTCTAATTCAGCAAGTTCAGCCGTGGTGAACTTTGTATCGATTGGCCCACGTCGACCAATGATGCGAATGTGTTTAACTGGGTGACTCGCTAAATAGTCCTGAACATGCAAGGGCATGACGGAGTCTTTGCGCTCTTCAGGTGTTTTGGCTAAGACTCTGGCAATATCCAGTGATACATTGCCATTGCCAATGATAATGACATTATCACCCAAGTTGGGTCGCCACTCTAAAAAGTCAGGGTGCCCGTTGTACCAAGCGGCAAAAGCTCCAGAGCCGTAAACCCCAATTAACCCTTCTTCTGAAACGCTCAGCGGTTTGTCTTGAGATGCACCTGTTGCAAAGATCACAAGTGAGTAGTCTGCCTTGAGTTGTTCGTACTCTATATCTTGCCCAACCTTTACCGAGGTCTTCAGGGCAATATTGGGGTGCTGAATTAAGCGCTCAATCATCTGTACTTGTTTGCGTGTCACTAGGTGATCAGGCGCAACGCCATAGCGTAGAAGGCCAAAAGGGGTGTCAAGCTGTTCAAGAATATCGATTTGAAGATGCGGCGCCTTTTTGATGAGGGCGTTGGCTAGAAAGCAACCCGAAGGTCCGCTTCCGACAATCACGATCTTGCTCATAGAAAACTCATGGGTCTGCAATGATTAAAAATGACTGACATCATAACATGAAGATTTAATTGTAAACCTAGACAAAGAAAAGGGACTTAAGTAAAGGTAAGTAATATAATCTTAATAAGGATTTTAAAAGGAACTCTTCATGCTAAATCGCTGGAAGCAAAGTACAGACATCGCAACACAAAATGCACCCCATGTTTCTTCAGTCAAATCTGCTCCCCCTTCAGAAGCCAAAATGCTCTTTGAAGGACTGAGTTCGACCCATTTAGTGGCGTTATGGAAGGATTTAGAGCCCATTCAGTTAAGTGCGGGTGAGGTTTTGTTCGAGTCGGGCAGTGTTGATCATTCATTGTTTGTCGTGCTCGATGGCCTCTTCGAGTCGGATGATGGCGAATTTTTTAGTTATGGACAATGGATACTGGGGCCAAATTTTGATCTTGAAGGCACACACCATACCTGCGTGTATGCCGTCAAATCAGGGCGTCTTCTGAGAATTTTACGACATCATTTGTTGGCTTTGTCGGTTGATGTTCAGTTGTTTATTTTACGACAAGTCCAACAGCAGCAGTCACTCAGATTACACACAAATACCGCTAAAATGCGTGAGCTCGTGCAAAAGCAATATCGACTCGAAGAAGCTCTGTTATCGGCGAAGCTGGCCGAACGTAATGAGTTTCTTAAAGGCGATATTGTGAAGCAAGTGATTAAGCGCGTACCCAAGCTACCTGTTTCATCAGCTGAGCTTTTAAATAAACTAATTGACGAAAAAACCACACGGTCTGAAGTCGTTGAACTTGCCAAGAACGATCCTACTTTGACGGGTATTTTGTTAAAGACCATTAACTCAGCTCAATTTAATCTTAGCCATAAGGTTTCAGACGTCACGCACGCGATTGCTTTGCTCGGCTTTGAAAGCGTGTATCAGATTATCATGGCGGGGAGCATCAAACAGTGCTTTCCAGAAACGCTGAAATTTAATGAAATCTATATACGTTCTGTTGAAATTTCTCACTTAGCCTTTGCATTGTCTCAAGTGACAGGGCTCGGTAAGCCTGCTGAAATGGCGACTCTAGGTTTGTTGCAAGATATGGGGTTGTTGGTGATTGAGTTGCTAACCTCTATCAATCCAAAATTAGGCAGCGTGTTTGAAGGCATGAATACCCACGTGATGGGGGCCGAGTTGTTAAGAGCTTGGCGATTGCCTGAGAGAGTTTCAAGCACGATTGAGTACCAGGATTTCCCTGAGTTTGCACACCCTGAGCGTATTCCTGATGGTATCTTACAGCGTGTTGCACTACTGTATGTTGCCAGTTTATGTTGGAAAGTATTACAACAACAAGAAGATGTCGTAGATCCTTTGTATTTAAGAGAATACTTGTCGGTGATTGGCTTAAAAGAGGTACGTTTGTCTTTCCTGTTAAAAGAGGAGTTGTTGCCTAAGCTGCGCCTCCGTCAGGGATCGTTACCTGCCAGTTTGGTGAGTCGACTGAATTTACTTTAGTCTTGTTTTGCAGGAGCAACCATCGTTGCTCCTAAAACGGCTGCGCTAAGGAACTTGCATGCCACGTTCAACAAAGGCAAGACTTGCCATGCGCTCCATCCAGGCCTGAACATTGGGATAGTCACTCAATGTAATGTGTTGCCATTCGTAACGACATGCCCAAGGATAAATGGCAAAGTCGGCAATGGTTAAATCATTTACCACAAACGCTTTGCCCGATAGCTGAGAGTTCAGAACTTTCCATAAGCGAGCGGCCTCGGTGTTGTAGCGATTTATCGCATAAGGAACGGGTTCCGGTGCAAAACGGTTAAAATGATGCGCTTGGCCAAGAAAAGGGCCAAATCCACCCATTTGCCAATTCAACCACTGTAAAACTTCATAGCGTTCGGCACCTGACGATGGCAGAAATTCCCCAGTTTTATCAGCAAGGTATTGAAGAATTGCACCGCTTTCGAACAAGGTAATCGGTTGTCCGTCCGGCCCATCGGGATCAACAATCGCGGGGATTTTGTTGTTGGGGCTGATTTTCAAAAAATGCTCACTAAACTGTTCATTTTTGAGAATATTGATTGGATGCACTGAATAATGGAGGCGGCAGGCTTCGAGCATGATGGAGACTTTACAGCCATTTGGGGTTCCCCAAGTATAGAGGTCTATCATTCTTGACTCCGGAAAATGTTATTATGTTGCAAGAAAAGTCTCGGCAGAGTACTAAATGCAAACCAACAGAGTAATCTAAGCGAGATTCCAGCGAAAGCTTTTAGTTTTGATATTCGCTGTTCGGTTTTTTTTCAGTTTTTAATATCAATCGGTTTGACGTTGTGAGTGAGGCACTTGTGAGTCTAGTTGAAATGCCCCTGTTGCCCAGTACCCATGCGAAATATCGACAGCTCATCTGGGTGCCATGCCAAGCCATCGAGCGTGATGTCAGATTAAATAGAGTTTTACAGTTGTTTAATCTGGATGCCTCTCAGTCTATTTTGGTATCCGATACATCGTTATCTGACTTTAAATGCATTGATATTCGACAATCTGCACGATATTTAGGTCAAGAAATACAATGCCTAGTATATGACGCCCACGCAGGCTTTAATCCCAATGTATTTGCTCAGTTGGCAGGGACTTTAATTGGAGGTGGGGTGCTGATACTTTTAACGCCTCCTATTGCTGATTGGCCTTCTTATTTAGATCCTGAGTACCTGAATTTTTGTGCAAGTGGGTATACCCAAGAGGATGTAAAAGGGCTTTTTTTAAAGCGCTTGCAGGCGCATTTATTGCAGGATACAGAGAGTTATGACCATGACTTCGGCAATGGCTTCGATAGCTATCGTGTGTTTAAGTCCGCGAGTCCTGCTTCAATATCGGTGCAAGAAAATACACGAATCCAAACTGAACAACGTTTAGCGCTTACATCTTTGTGGACCTATTTATCTAAGCCAGCAGCTTGTGTGGTTGTCTCAGCGGATAGGGGGCGAGGAAAAAGCGCATTGGTTGGGCGTGCACTTGCGTGTTTAGCACAATCCTCTTCGTTAAATGTTTTAGTATCGGCTCCCGAGCGGCGCTCCACATCGACTTTGTTTGATTGGGCATATTCGCTACAGGACACAAGTGGACCTGATTCATCACTGCAAATTAACTATTGCCATCCTGTAGAGCTTAGTGAAACTTGCCCAAATGCCGATATCTTAGTGATCGATGAAGCTGCTGCGATCCCTGCTGAGCTGTTGGCAATTTTTCTTGCGGCGTACAAGCGCATCGTTTTTATTACAACCTTAAAAGGATATGAAGGGCAGGGGCGAGGGTTTGCCTTAAGGTTTATAAAAACCTTAAATGAGTGTCGACCAAACTGGTTAGATCTAAAGCTTAATCATCCAGTGCGTTGGGCGGCTCAGGATCCCTTAGAAAATCTCCTGAATCGAACCTTGTTACTGGACGCTCAAGCATCAGAGGTGAGGCCTACATCCGACGCCATCTTGCCCGTATATGAGTGGCTGGAAGCAAGTGAACTGTGTCAATCTGAAACCCAGTTGCGAGAGGTGGTGGGGTTATTAATAGATGCGCATTATCGCACGACTCCGGGTGATGTCAGGATCATGCTGGACTGCCCAGGCCTTTCTTTTATGGTAATGAAGAGGGAGGGAAATGTGATAGGTGTGGCGTTGTTGGTCTTGGAGAAAGGCTTTGATGACGACTTGGCAATGGCTATCTGGCAAGGTACTCGACGTCCAAAAGGCGATTTAATCACTCAAACGCTGATTGCACACGAAGGCTGGCTTGACGCCAAAGACCATCAAGGCTGGCGAGTGATGCGCATTGCTATCCATCCAGCACTTCAGTCCCAAGGGTTCGGTGCATTACTGCTTAAGCGCGTTGTACAGCAGGCCAAAGCGCTTTCATTGGATTATTGCGCAACCAGTTTTGGTTCGACGCCCGCTTTGCTTAGATTTTGGGGGCGTCAAGGGTTTACCCCCTTGCGTTTGGGCGACCAACGAGACTCGGTGACCGCCGAGTGGCCTGTTATGATGTACATGCCTTTATCTCAGGCGACCTTATCACGTATCGATGAGTTCAAAAGGCGGTTTCTAGACCAATTGCTGATAAAAGTCGGAAGATACTACAAGGCTTTACCTCCGGTGCAGTTCTTCTTGCTCTTAAAATATGCAGGTGTGAAAGAGTCTTTATCATCAATGGAGCTAGAGCGTATTCAAGGTTTCATCAAACAACAGCGCAGCCTTGAGTCGAGTGTGTTAGAGCTAAGACGATTTGTATTGAACCCAGAGCGTTTAACTCAGGTCTTAGTCTTGCCTTTATCGGACATCCGGTTAATCTATGAGCGTATTCTGTGCATACAGCCAGCTCAACTGAATGAGAAAAAAGCAGGGCGAGAAACACGAAGATCACAATTACAGCAATTACGTGCTATCTTTGCAGATCTTCATAAGAATTAAACAGCCCAGTGTTAAAAAGGGCGCATTCGTTAGTTGTTCACTTCGACGCAGCCTATACTGCTAGGCTGTATTGGGGTCGCAGGGATAGGTGTTTTATATATGAAAACTACAGCAAAAATCTGTCGATATCGTTCAGCTGCATTGGTTTTGTTAGCGGGCGTTATGTCGGGCTGCGCCACGATGTCGGGCCTTCCTTCATCTGGGAGTGCTGAATATCAACGTGGTTGGATTAAAGAGTCAGACAATAAAGGGTATGAGTTTAAAGCCTGCCATGCCACTGAGTGGCAGAAGGTAAGCCGAACTCCATGGGGACTCAACCGTCTGTTTGAGACGCGCTCAACCAGTGATTTAAGGCCCCTATACGTTGAATGGCTGGCTAGGCAGAGTGAGGAAGGGGTAAGCGTCAGCGAGTTACGCTACATGTCCACTCATCCAACCTCATGCGAAAACAGCCTGCCCGATGTCGATATGCGAGTCAGAGGAACAAGCCCAGATTGGGTGCTGGAGCTAACCGAAACAGATATCGTTGTGCATTTGTATGAGTCTTTGCGCAGTGTGAAATTTCCAATAGCTCAACCCATGCGTTCAGGAAATACCTGGATCTGGGATGCTGAAATCGAGTTGAACAGTGGTCGTACACACCGACTCAACCTTGAGATAAAGCCCGAGGCGTGTATTGATGATGAAAACAATTGGTTTGGCTTAACTGCTTATGCGCAGTTTGATAATCAAAGCTTGGTAGGCTGTGCAAAGCGTGGAGATTTAGAACGTTTATACTTGAATCAGTCGTATCGTTTATCTGATGAGATTACCACGCGAGACATTCAGGTGAGTTTAACTGTCGACGGTCAGTTCGAAATGACAGAAGACTATCTGAATGATCAGCCGGTGACAAAAAGTGCTGGCAGTTGGAAAATGATGTCAGGCGGGCGTGTGATTGTCTCTGTGGATAATCCCGAAGAAGGTGGTCGGCAGGATACACTTTTCTTCAGGCACATGGGTGATGGCGTTTTACAGTTGCAAGGCTTTCATCCAAGTTATGGGCACAATGGTTTGGTCCTGTACCCCACAGGAGATGCCTTGCCTTGGCGAGCAGGATCACGCTTGCCAGTTCCTTAAGTCTGCCGTCAGACCCTGGTCAAGAGTAGTCTTGGTCAGGGTTAGCTATTTTAACAAGCATCGGGTCGACCTTGGCATTATTAACCCCAATCATCTCGTTATATGGGCTGTCATGAATCAGTAGGGTTTTCTCTATACCCAGCCCTTTAAAAGGCTTCTTTGCTGCCAGTTGACTTCGAAAGCTCAAAGGCGACCCGTGTTGATCACAAACCATAAGTTCTCGACCTAGCTCATCGATCACGCTGACCATGTAAAGCTCGCATTCGAGAGATCTGAGTCTTAATTCATGAATGCGAATTGCGTTTTTTTGTAATGCATCAAGGGTGGTTTTCATCATCGCTCCGTGTTTGTCCATCTGGATGATTTGTCATACGGAGCGATTTCATCGCTAGACTACTTGTGCAATAAAATACGTTTTGCATCATTGATGCGCGCAGCAAGCCAAGTGCTTCCACCTCTGTCAGGATGCATTTTTTGCATTAAACGTCGATGAGCGGCAATAATCTCATCTTTAGATGCCCCCGGAGACAAACCTAACACATCAAACGCATCCTGCTCCGACAAGTTTCCGGAATCAACCTGTTGAGCATTTGCGTCTTCTTGCACGTCGTCATCACGCCAGGAATCTCCAAAGCGTTTATCCAGATAGGTTTCTAATAATCGTGCAGAATCAAAATCCTGTGTACGAAAATCCGCTAAAAGTTGAAGAAACTCTTTTTCGTTGAGATCGCCAAGCTGACGCCCAGAAAAAGCTCCTTGCAATACTTGGCCAAACATCAATCCTGTATCGTGCTCTAGGGTCATTTCGAGCATCGCAGTGGTTACTTTTGAGCGATTGCCTGTCGAGCTGCTGGTCGTTTTAGAGGCCCGTTTTTTACGCAGCCAAACGCCTAAGAAAGGCACCAAGCGAATAATCCAAGGAATAAGACGCTGTAAAAAGGGTATAAACAGCCCGAGCAGGGCGCCTAGGACATGAAAGCGTCCAGTCAAGCTAAAATAAATAATGAGCAGCGCTAAAAAAACCAATGAGAGTTTGATCAACCCTTTGGCGCGCTGTTGTGGGGGGTGGGCTTTAATCCAAAAGAAACCAACCAGAAGGCTTGCACAGATAAAAAAGAAACTTGCGGGACTCACTAAAGACTCCTATCGGCCCAATTGTTGGGTGAGGCGTTTAATATGGGCACCTTGAGACTTTGTAAACTGCTCAAGAGCTTTCTGCCCACCACTAGCATAGACCGCAACAGCACTCAAAAGATCCCTAAGCATAGAGGGACTGTTGGCATCGAAGGGGGAATAGGCGCCACCTGAAAGTGAACAAACTTGGCGAAATGCTCGTTCAGCCTCAGAATCGTTACCTTCATGGAAAATAAAAACGGGGGTGCGTAACATGCCCAATTCACCTGCACGTTGGCAAAGGTGATCCACGGGCTCCTCACATGAATCCACCACCAGTATGACGGCTTTAACAGGTGTTACTCGCGTTTCTTTGAGGGCGTTTTTTAAAACCTTCTCAATTTGAGTGTGCCCGCCTAAGCACGACACACCATTCATGCGTTGCAATAGGTCTTGGGTGTTGCGTAACCATTCGCTGGCGACGAACTCTCCAAAACCTCGATAATAGTTTAACTGAACACTTAAGCCCCCCAAGTCTTGGGTGGCTAAAAAGAGTTCACTTTGCAGTTGGCAAGCTTGATCCCAAGAAGCCTCACGGCTTGCGGTTGCATCCAGCGCAAAGATTAAACGACCACCTTCTGATGTATGAACTTTAGGCAAGGTGTTGACTTGTTGTATAAACGAGTCAATCGCTTGTCGATCAGAAACTGTTTTTAACTCTTTGCGACTCATGCAGACCTCTTTAAATACTTAACGAATTCGCATGCCAGGCTGTGCACCTTCATGGGGTTCCAGAATCCAGATGTCTTTTCCACCTGGACCTGCTGCCAATACCATACCCTCAGAAACACCAAACTTCATCTTTCTGGGTGCAAGATTGGCAACCATAACGGTGAGCTTGCCTTCAAGTTGCTCGGGTTGGTAAGCGGATTTGATGCCAGCAAATACGTTTCGAGTCTCACCACCAAGATCTAGGGTTAATCTCAATAGTTTATCGGCCCCTTCTACCGCCTCAGCTTTGGCAATTTTGGCAACCCTTAAGTCCAATTTAGCAAAGTCATCAAAGCTGATTTCGTTGGAAATTGGCTCTTGCTGCAAGGGTGTTTTGCTCGCTGCAGGTGCAGTTTGTTGGGTTTTCAATAAATCTTGACGAGAGTCTTCAATCACTTTTTCAATCACCTCGGGTTCCACGCGTTGCATCAATGGCTTGAATTTGTTGATACGATGATTGAGCAAAGGTTGTTCAATTGCCTGCCAACTTAAATCCTGAATGTTTAAAAACTCAGCCGCCTCTTGCGCCACTTGAGGTAAAACAGGTGCTAGGTAGCTGACAATGACACGGAAAAGATTGATGCCCAATGTGCAGCAGGCTTGTACCTCTGCTTCACGACCTTCCTGCTTTGCCAACACCCAAGGCTCTGCGGTGTCAATGTATTGGTTGGCCTTATCGGCAATGTGCATGATTTCGCGCATAGCACGGCCGTATTCGCGTTTTTCGTAGGCGTCCGCAATGCTTTCGCCAGCGGCCACTGCTTCTTGGTACAAGTTAGGCTCAACGAGGGTGGAGTCGAGTTGGCCGTCAAACTTCTTCTGAATAAAGCCAGCGCATCGGCTCGCAATATTCACGACTTTGTTAACGAGATCGGCGTTGACCTTGAGACGGAAGTCTTCGAGATTAAGATCGATATCGTCAATGCCAGAGCCAAGCTTAGCCGCAAAATAGTAACGCAAGTATTCAGGGCGTAAATGCTTAAGGTACGTTTCGGCCATGATAAAGGTGCCACGAGACTTGGACATTTTTTGCCCGTTAACCGTCAAAAAGCCATGGCAGAAAACACCTGAAGGGGTTCTGAAGTTCGAACCATGCAGCATTGCGGGCCAAAAAAGTGTGTGGAAATACGCAATGTCTTTACCAATGAAGTGGTAGAGCTCAGCTGTGGAATCTGGTGACCAGAAATGATCAAAGTCATTGCCAGTTTTATCGCACCAGTGTTTAAAGCTGGCCATATATCCAACGGGTGCGTCTAGCCAAACGTAAAAATATTTATTTTCTTCACCAGGAATTTCAAAGCCCCAGTAAGGAGCATCACGGGATATATCCCATTGCTGTAAGCCTGCTTCAAACCATTCATTGAGCTTGTGCTTCATTTGCACTTGCACGTGCTTATCTACCCAGTTTTGTAAAAAGGGTTCAAAATCGGCCAGCTTAAAGAAAAAGTGCTCTGACTCTTTCTCAATAGGGCGCGCGCCGGAAACAGCTGAGTAGGCATTTTTTAGTTCGGTAGGTGAGTAGGTTGCACCACAGGCTTCGCATGAATCACCGTACTGATCCGCCGCACCGCATTTTGGGCACTCGCCCTTGATGAAGCGATCGGGTAGAAACATGTTTTTTTCAGGATCATACGCCTGAGTAATTGTACGACGTGCAATGTGGCCCGCATCACGCAAACGCTCATAAATCAGCGATGAAAAATAGCGGTTTTCATCGGAGTGCGTAGAGTGATAATTATCAAAATTAACCATGAAGCCAGAAAAATCGCGTTGGTGCTCTTGGCTGACTTTATCAATCAGTGCTTGAGGCGAAATTCCCATTTGATCTGCTTTAAGCATGATGGGCGTGCCATGGGCATCATCCGCACAAACATAAATACACTCGTGCCCACGTTGCTTTTGAAATCGAACCCAAATATCAGTCTGAATGTATTCAACCATATGGCCAAGGTGTATCGGACCATTTGCGTAGGGCAGGGCACTCGTTACGAGAATTTTACGGGCTTGGTCAGTCATCGTTTACTCTGTGAAATTTTATTTAAAAGGAACTATGCTTAGATTCTACGCTGATTTTAAAACCTAATGAACTGTACACTTTCAAATTTTCCGATTTGGTGGTAATTTAATCCTTCTTACCGACTGACCTAAGATATGGACTTTTTATGAACTCAGTGCCTGATGAATTGCTTGTGTTGTTTTGTGACCTGAGCACCACAGAGCGCTATCGGGATTTTCCGGCCTACGGAAATCAACGACAAGTGTTTAATACGGATGAAGCGTTCCAGGTTCTGGATGATGATCGCTTTGACTTTAACGTGCTTGTTGTACGTACTGACTCCCGCCAAGGAGAGGCCATCGACTTTTTATGTCGTGTCCGCTCTGAGTTTCCGGGCGTTGTTAGAATCCTGATATCTGACGCGATGAATGCGCAGCTGGCTAGCCGTGCAACAGAGGTGGCTCACCGTTCACTGAAAAGTGACTATACGGATGATCAATTAGTGGCGTCTATTCAGCGAGGTGTAAAAACTGAGCAGTTATTGGGTGACCCTAAGTTGCGTCAGTACATTTTGTCTTTAGGGAACTTGCCTTCCTTCCCACAGGTCTTGAATGAGCTTAACCAAGCCTTGGCGAAGGACACTACGGGCGCGCGCGAAGTGTCGATGATTCTTGAAAAAGATCCAACGATGGTCGCAAAAATATTGCAAATGGTGAACTCATCTTTCTTTAATCTGGGCAATGCTAATTTCTATAGCCTAAAAGAGGCTGTCAGTCGCTTAGGCATGCGTACGATTAAAGATTTGGTGTTGACCGAGCATCTTTTTCAATCCTTGAGTCAAAATGAGCGTTGGCGCGGGTTTTCGTTCCAGCAGCTTCATGAACGCTCGATGATTGTCAGTCAGTTTGCAGCCGGAATTTGCCGTTTAGGTGGTTACGATAATATTGTTCAGGGCCAAGCTAGGTTAGCAGGTTTGTTGCATGATATCGGCATGCTGGTGTTGGCTCTAGGCGATCAGGAAAAGTACCACCACGCGATGGTTCGCGCCCAAGAGCTGGGTCAGCCTGTGTATGTTGTTGAAAAACTGGTACTGGGCAGTACGCATGCGCAGACAGGAGCTTACCTGCTCGAAACCTGGAACCTTTCTCCTGAGATCGTGCATGCGGTTTTGTTCCATCATGTGCCAGTGGCATCGGGCGATAAGCATTTCACCCCTTTAACGGCTGTTCACGTTGCTGACAGTTTGTTGCCACCCTTGTTCAATGCAATGGGTTGCAATTTAGGAGGGCGCTTGTCGCGAGATTATCTGCGCGAAATCGACATGCTCCATGCCTTGCCAGAGTGGGAAATGATGGCGCACGACATCGCGTATAAAATGAAATAGCCTTGGGATTCCGGCTGCAGTGCTGTTAAAATCGTCGGTTTTTATCGCCTTTTAACAGCACGAGGCACTTGATGTCAGTTCCACATGTTGATCCTGCTCTCTACGATGCTCAGCTTCAAAGCAAAGCTGAGCGCACACAAGCCCAATTTTCTCGTTTTTCACCTCCTGCATTAGACGTCTTTGCATCCGCTAAAACGCATTACCGCATGCGAGCTGAGTTCAGGACCTGGCATGAAGAAGATGATCTTTTCTACGCCATGTTTGAGCCTGGCAATAATAAACAGCCCATCCGTATTGACCAATGTCCGATGGTGTCTGCTCGCATTGAATCGGTCATGTTTGATTTATTGGATGCTATTCGCCCTGTGCATGAGTTGCGTCATCGCTTGTTTCAAGTGGACTTTTTGAGCACCTTGTCGGGCGAACTGTTAGTGTCTCTGCTTTACCATCGCAAGATTGGCGATCAATGGCGTGAAGCGGTGGCTCCTCTACGCGACCTATTTGGGATCGACATAGTTGGGCGCTCACGCAAGAATAAAATCATTCTTAATCGCGACTTTGTCACCGAACAGTTGTTGATAGGCGATAAAACCTATTCCTATCAGCAAATTGAAAACAGCTTTACTCAGCCTAACGCTGAAGTCTGTCGCAAAATGATAGAGTGGGCTGTAGATGTGACGCGTGCCGAAAAGCAAACGGATTTGATTGAGTTTTACTGTGGCAATGGCAATTTTACCTTGCCTTTGGCGCAAAACTTTAGGCGGGTGGTTGCGACTGAAATCTCGAAAACATCTGTTGCGGCCGCGCGTAAAAATATTGAAGACAACGGTATTGCAAATATCGATATCTTAAGAATGCCGTCTGAAGACCTTGTGCAGGTTCTTCGGGGTGAAAAACAAACTCGTAAAGTTGAGGGGCTTAATCTCGAAGCCTGTGATTTCACCACTGTGTTTGTTGACCCGCCACGATCCGGGCTTGATGATGCGACGGTGCTTCAGGTTCAGGAGTATGATCGGATTTTATATATTTCTTGTAATCCAGACACACTTGAGCAGAATTTAGAAACCCTTGTGCAAACGCATCGAATTGAGCGTTTCGCCTTATTTGATCAGTTTCCCTATACTGAGCACCGAGAGTGTGGTGTGTATTTGGTGCGTCGTTGAGGCATTATTATTGCCTAGCCAGTTGAAAAAGCTAGATATCAGCCTTAAATCCTAGTAAGTTTGTCGGGTATTTTAACAGCGATTTTTCCATAAGCAGCGGGAGAAAAAAATGTCAGTCGTCAATCAAGCGGGAAAACCGCCAGGCCTGATGGGTGTAAAGCATGTTATAGCAGTGGCTTCCGGTAAAGGTGGCGTGGGTAAATCGACCACCGCCGTTAACTTGGCGCTAGCCCTTGCTGCTGAAGGGTATAAAACGGGCATCCTAGATGCCGATATTTATGGACCGAGTCAAGGCATGATGCTGGGTGTCGCAGAAGGTGTTCGTCCGCAATCAGATGAAGAAAAGTACTTTCTGCCTGTCTCGGCTTTGGGTATTCAGGCGATGTCGATGAGCTTTTTGATTACAGAATCGACACCAATGGTATGGCGAGGCCCAATGGCGGCGGGAGCCCTACAGCAATTGATCATGCAAACGAAATGGGATAATTTAGATTATCTAGTGATTGATATGCCACCGGGAACGGGAGACATTCAACTAACACTCTCGCAAAAAGTACCGGTTACGGGAGCCGTGATCGTCACCACGCCCCAAGACATTGCCTTATTGGATTGTAAAAAAGGCATCGAAATGTTCCGTAAGGTTGATATTCCTGTGCTCGGCGTTGTGGAAAACATGAGCCTTCATATCTGCAGTCAATGCGGTCATGAAGAAGCTGTCTTTGGTGAGGGTGGTGGCGAGCGAATTGCACAGGAGTATCAAACGGATTTGCTTGGCCAACTGCCTTTATTAGCCTCTATTCGCGAACAAACGGACAAGGGTCAGCCAAGTGTGATCAGTGAGCCAGAAGGGCGTGCTGCTCAAATTTATCGTGCTATAGCACGTAAAGTGGTTGCCTCGGTTGAAGCGCAAGAAGCGCAAGCGGTAAAAGCGCCGACGATTTCGGTTTTGAATGATTAAGATCGTTCATTAATCTTTCATGATTTGAGTGGTCACAAGCAGCCGTCTCTTGTAAAAAGAGGCGGCTTTTTTGTGTCAAAAGCGTTAGAATGGTCGGCTTGAATATAAGCAAACCTAATGTGTGAGAGTGTATGGGAATCAAGTCAGATCGCTGGATTCGTAAAATGGCCATGGAACATGGCATGATTGAACCGTTTGAGCCTAATCAAGTGCGTCGTGCAAATGGTCAGCCCATTGTATCCTACGGGACTTCGAGCTATGGTTATGATGTGCGTTGTGCTGACGAGTTCAAAATTTTTACGAATATCAATTCATCGATCGTTGATCCAAAAAACTTTGATGATCGCAGTTTCGTTGATGTGAAATCAGATGTTTGTATCATACCCCCAAACTCGTTTGCACTTGCGCGTACAGTTGAATATTTTCGTATACCACGCGATGTACTCACCATTTGCTTAGGTAAAAGCACCTATGCGCGTTGTGGCATCATCGTGAACGTAACACCACTTGAGCCTGAGTGGGAAGGTCATGTGACCTTAGAGTTTTCGAATACTACGCCTTTACCTGCTCGTATTTACGCGCATGAGGGTGTCGCTCAGATGTTATTTTTAGGTGCGGATGAAGTGTGCGAAACGTCTTACAAGGATCGTAACGGAAAATATCAGGGACAAACGGGCGTGGTTGTGCCTAGAACTTGAAAAAGCATCGAAATATATGATTGTTAATTACGAACAAATTGTTGCTTTTTGGCAGCAACTTGAGCAAACATTAGATCAATTGCTCGACAGTCAAAACGATACTTATTTTGATGCCGATCTTTTACTTGACCATTACCGTGATATTTTGCATAAAATTGATCGTAACTTAACTTTCCACTTTGAACGCGAAGAAGGGGAAGGGCCAGTTGAAATGGTGTTTGGTTGTGATGGTTATCCTGAATCAATTCACTCAGTATTGAGTTTGATCAGCGCTGCGCCTGCACTCAGGGGAATAGAATTTAGGGCATTTAATGATCGTTGCGATCCAGTGCCCTCCTGTGTGAATCTAGGCGATGAAGAATGCCGTATAGAAGACTACTGGTGTTCACTCCGTCTTATTGAGGGGCGTCTCCAGTTAGCAGTGTACATGGATGCACTTCCTGAAGTTCTTGAAATGGATGCGCGTGTTGAGGCCGTTATGATTTTTCTTGATGCGATCATCGGCGAGTTTGAAATAATGACTCGTATCTGGTCGTTGGATTGGTTTGAAATACCCGCCGATCCGCTTGATTTTGGTCTGATTCCACTAGAAGAGTTGCGCAATGCTTTTGACAAAATCAAAGATAGCGTTAAACCTTTAGGAATAACGCTTCATTAGTTCACAGAATTCAGCATAAATGGAGAACACGGATGAGCAAATCATTAGCCGATCTGCTAGACAGAGTTCGACTCAAATATGTCGAAGCTGTTGAAGTACAAGGGCACCATCAACCTTATTTGATTGCGCATCATATAGCGCATCAGATGTTGATGGCCGATCCGCAACGTATGGCTGAAATGATCAGCCAAGATCCTAAAATCCTCGCTGCTCGACCGTCAGGTTTAATAGAAGATCCAACCGAAATGGATAACCCCTCTGTGGGAGCCATCGTCTACAGCAACGTTGTCGCTGCGACGCTTGAAGGGCTTCTTGCGGTTGCTGTTAACCGTGGTTGGCTGGATGTGGATGATCAAGGGCAGTTTATGGTGGATGCCGCAGAGCTGGACCGCGTCAAACCGGTTAGCTATACCGATTTCAGTTCGGCTAAGCCCAATCTGGCCCATCAGCAAAGTGAGCTAGGTCGAATTTTCATGGCGGCAGAGCAAGACTATACCGAAAAGCTGAACAGCGAACCTCACAATGCTTATCAATTGGCGGTGCAGATTGCATCGGATTATTCAGTGTTTTCACCGGAGGATTTAGCCCCTTTAATTCTTGAAAATCCTCTGCTACTGGGTCTTAGAATTGATGATCGCATAGACGAGGAAATGTTTGGTGATAATCCGCCGGCGGGATTGATTGTTAGTTTGCACTTGACCGATTTGCTCTTACAGTCTCTGCTCGATATTGCAGGGAGTATGGGAGCGCTAGAGTTGGACAGTGCAGGTGAAATGATTATTCCTTTCGAGGAAGAAGACAGGCCAGTCGTTCATTAAGCCTAGATAGCCAATTGAAAAAGGCTCCCTGAAGATGATTCAGGGAGCTTTTTTTATATCAGTTGCTTTTGTATTAGTCGCGGTCAAGCAACCAGTTGTCCAGTGCCGTCACGTCTTCCGGGCTCAAGGTTCCCAGCGTTTGTTTAAAGCGAAACAGTGTATTCACGTGATCAATGCGTGCATTTGAGTAAGCCAAGCGTGCTTCAAATAGCGCTTGCTCTGCTTGCAATACATCCACGACGTTTCGTGTTCCAACATTAAAGCCTTCTTCAGTTGCTCGCAAAGCTGTTTCCCGCGAAAGAATGCTTTGTTCACGTGCCTTAACACTCTGAACGCTGGTTTGGAGTGTTCTTAGAAGGGTACGAGTGCTTTCTGTAACGGCGCGTTGTGTATCATCTAAGGCATGTCCAGTGGCAATGTACTGGTGTTCTGCTTGACGCTGTGCGGAGTTGATGGCATCACCGCGATACAGGGGTAGGTTTAGATTTAATGCCAAGGTGTTATCGTCAGACCAGCCGTTGCTGTTACCGCCATGGGGGCGAGCATTAGAGTGCGTTAAACTAACGCTCACGGTTGGCAGGTGTTCGCTGCGCTTGCTTTGAACATTACGGCGTGAAGAGTCTACCTGAAGCTCAACGATTTGTAATTCCAGATTTCCTTCTAAGGCTTTTTCAAGCCAAGCGCTTGGGTCTGCAGGCTCAACAGCGACAATCGGGTACTCAGCACGTAAGCTGCCGACCTGATTAAAGGGTTGGCCAGTTAAGCGCTCGAGTGCTTCGAAAGAGTTTTGCAAAGCACCTTCGGCGTCAATACGTTGAACAACGGCATTGTCAAAGGTTGCCTGAGCTTCTTGCACATCAGTGATGGCAATTAAGCCCACTTCAAACTGTGCGTTGACCTGATCCAGACGGCGCTGAAGGGCACGCTCTTGAGCCAGAGCATTTTCAAGTACACTCTTGGTTCTGAGTACTTCTAGATAATTTTGCACACTGCGGAGGATAATGTCTTGCTGTGCTTTATCAAACTCAAGAGCAGAGACTTCTGCGCTGAGCTCGCTGGATCTGAAATTATAGTAGGCCGCTCTGGCATAGACAGGCTGGCTTAAGCTAACGTTATAACCCGTGCGGCCATTGGAGTTAGCACTTTCTGAAGTGCTCGCCGAAAAATCAACACGAGGAAGAAGGGCAGCCTTACCTTGGATTGGGGCTTCTTGGCCTGCCATAAACTCTGCTTCCGCACGTTTAAGTTGCGGATCGTTTTCCAATGCTAAGCGGTAAAGATCCTGCAAAGGTCCAGAGAAGGCTGGAGCACTCATCAGCAACGAGCTGACGAGGATAGGTAACCATACGATATTTGACTTTTTCACAAGCCGATCCTTAATTTTCATAGTCAGGTTTCACTTCACGGAAGTTACGTTTACCAAAAATACTGTAAATGGTCGGAATGACAAATAAGGTTAACAGTGTACCCAATAGCATTCCACCTACAATGACCCAGCCAATTTGTTGTCGAGATTCAGCACCTGCACCCACTGCCATTGCCAGAGGCAAGGTTCCTAAAACGGTTGCGCCCGTTGTCATTAAAATAGGACGCAGACGCAGGGAGGCGGCTTCAATAATTGAATCCCGGAGCTCCATTCCTTTGTCCTGTAACTGATTCGCAAACTCAATAATAAGAATACCATGTTTGGTAACCAGTCCGACAAGGGTTATTAAGCCAATTTGACTATAAATGTTAATCGATCCACCTGAATAAAACAGCGCGATCAGAGCACCAGTTAAAGCCGGTGGTACCGCCAACATGATAATCAGAGGATTTTTGAAGCTTTCGAACTGAGCGGCCAATACCAAGAAGATAAAGATAAGCGACAGCACGAAGGTGGTTTGCATTGCATTACTGGATTCTTTGAATTCCCGCGATTGACCACCATAGTCAAACAAGGCGGTAGGATCAACCTCAGCTAAAGCGGCTTCCATGAATGAAAGCGCATCGCCGATACTGTAACCAGGTACCAGCATTGACTGAATTTTAACCGCTTTGAGTTTATCAAAATGGTTCAGTTCGCGTGGAGCGACGGTTTCCTCAATGGTGATGAGGTTGCCCATCTGAATCATTTCACCATTGGCAGCTCGCACATACAAATTGGCGATATCATCACGAGTGCGACGCATCTCATCTTCAACTTGAAGAATAACGTCGTACTGCTCACCGGCACGTTTAAAGCGAGTCAGGCTGCGTCCTGCCATAAATGTTTCTAGGCTGCGGCCGACATCGCGCACATTGAGTCCCGCTTCCGCGACTTTATCACGCTGTAAGGTTACTTTCAGTTCAGGCTTGTTGAGCTTTAAATCGGTATCGACTTGCACGAAGTTCGGATTTTCAGCCACTTTAGCCAACAGGGCATCGGTGATGACTTTTAAGTCTTGATAATCTCCGGTCGTTTTGACAATAAACTCGACAGGACGTGAAATAAAGCTTTGACCTAAAGAGGGTAGATTGATCGCAAACGACATGTTGCCCGTTACGCCACCATAAATGCGTCCTGTGAGCTCTTCTGCCACGGCTTGTTGAGAGCGAGTGCGGTTTTCCCAGTCCTCTAAACGAACGAAGTTGAGCGAGTTGGTTTCACTCGGAAAGCCAGTGATGCTGAAGTGGTGCGTGCGTTCAGGGATGCCTGAAATAATCGCCTCGACTTGCTTAGCATAACGGTTAACGTAATCAACGGATGAGCCATCAGGGTTGACCGAGAAGGTCATTATGGTGCCGCGGTCTTCAATGGGAGCCAGTTCTTGCGGTAATTTTCCGTAGAAAAAGACGCTGCCAGCAACGCTCAATGCCATAATCGCTAAGGTTAAGGTTTTAGAGCTCAGCGTTTTTTCTAACAGCCAATGATAGCCTTTGCTCGTATTGTTTAGAGCGCTTTCGATTACGTTAAACAGTGCACTGTGCTTTTTCTCGTGTTTGAGTAGCCGAGAGCAAAGCATCGGTGACAGTGTTAGTGCGATAAACGTTGAAACCACAACTGCGCCAGCAAGTGTTAGAGCAAACTCAGTGAAAAGCCGACCGGTTTGTCCGCTTGAAAAACTAACCGGTACGAATACGGCGACAAGTGTTGCCGTGGTGGCAACGATCGCAAAGCCTATTTCTCTGCTGCCTTTAAAAGCGGCTTGAATGGGATCAAGACCTTCCTCAACATGTCGGAAGATGTTCTCCAACATAACGATTGCATCATCCACCACCAACCCGATGGCCAGTACTAGTGCGAGCAAGGTCAGTGTGTTGATGGAAAAATCCATCGCATACATCATCGCAAAGGCGCCAATCAAGGACAGCGGAATGGTGACGACAGGAATCAGCGTTGCTCTTGGGTTGCGCAAGAAGAAAAAGATAACGAGCACCACTAAAGCGCCAGCCATAATCAGTGTTTGGAATACAGATTCGATCGACTTTTCAATAAACACCGAAGAGTCATAGGCAATTTGAACATGCATGCCTTCAGGAAGGTTGGCACTAATGCTATCCAGCATGGTGCGCACACCTTCAGATACATCCAAGGGGTTTGCCGTTGATTGGCGAACCACCCCTAGGGCAATCGCATTTTCGCCATTAAAGCGAGCGTAGTTGCGTTCAACCTCGGGGCCAATTTCAATGCGTGCAACATCCTCTAAACGCACAGCATAGCCATTATCATTACGAATAATGACTTGTTCGAACTCTTCCGTCTCATTTAGATCGGTTTGCGCAAGGATGGTGAACTCGCGGTCGCGGCTTTCAATTCGGCCCGCTGGAATTTCAACGTTCTGGCTTCTTAAGGCTTCCTCGATATCTTGAGGGATGACACCATAGGCAGCCATTCTGGCAGGATCAAGCCATACCCGCATAGAGTAACGGCGCTCACCACCTAAAACAACATTCGCAACTCCTGCCACCGTTTGCAGGGGATCGCGTACGCGGCGCTCTGCATATTCACTGACTTCCATCGGGTCATGGACATCGGAAGACAAGGCTATCCAAATGATGGGCTGGGCATCTGCTTCTGATTTAGCAACGATGGGTTCGTCAATACCATCAGGTAACATGCCGCGCACACGGCTGACACGGTCACGTACGTCATTAGCGGCTGAGTCCGGATCCCGGTCAATTTTGAAGTTAATACTGATTTGGCTGCGCTCGGAGCGACTGATTGATGACATGTAATCAATCCCTTCAATTCCCGAAAGCGAGTCTTCAATAATTTTAGTAACCTGAGATTCGATGATAGATGCGCTTGCACCCGGATAAGATGTGTCAACACTCACAACGGGAATGTCTATTTTAGGGTATTCGCGGATGGTCAAACGATCATAGGAAATGAGTCCTATCAGTAAGACCAGTAAGCTGATCACGCTCGCCAGTACGGGGCGTTTGATACTGATGTCAGAAAGTATCATACATCGGATCCTGATGAAGTTTCAGAAGGTGAGAATAAGGGAGTAATGGGCATACCCGGCTGCAGTTTGATTTGTCCTGCAGTGACCACGACATCGCCAGGCGCTAAGCCTTCGGTTATTTGAACCTCTCCAAAGCGGCGTGCACCCATGGTGACAGGTACCATGCTTAACATGTTATTTTCATCCATTTTCATGACAAAAAATGCATTGTCTAACGGCATGATTGCTTGCTCAGGAATCATAATGGCTTGATCATCGCGACCTATAACAATCTCAATCTTAGAGAAAAGCCCAGGCCTTAAGCGCCCATCAGGATTCGGAATATTGGCACGGACATTAATGTTGTGGCTACGCGCGTTCGATGAAGGAGATATAGCGAAAATTTCACCGCTAAACTGCTCGCCAGGAAAGGCGTCAACTTCAATCATAATCGTTTGACCGATACTGAGTTGGCCAAGATTCCGCTCAGGCATGGCGAAGTCGATCTTCATTTCAGAGAAGTCGGTGAGCTCGACAAGGTCTTGTCCAGAGGTAATAAAGTCGCCAGGGCTGATGTGGCGTAAACCAATCATTCCAGCAAAGGGTGCCCGAATTCGTGTTTTATCAAGGCTTGTTTTTGCAAACTCAACCTGGGCCTCGTTGACTCTCAGTTGAGCCAATTTAGTGTCTCTTTCATTTTGAGATCCCACACGACGCTCTAACAAATCGGAAGCGCGTTGGTATTCTTGGCGACTCAAGTTCGCTTGCGCTTGTGCTTGAGCCAATTCTGCATTGTAAGATGCACTGTCTAAGCGAAATAACTCCTGACCTTGAGTGACCATCTCGCCTTCGTTGAATAATATAGATTCAACGCGACCGCTAATCTCGGATCGAATGATAACCGACTCATTGGCCCGCAGTGTTCCTACCCCGCGCAGAACATGATCCAGGCTTGCAATTTCAACGCGATGAACCTCTGCTGGCAGTCCACCTCTTGGTGGCGCATCCTCAGCAAAAACCACGGGTGCCAATAAAAGCGTTAAACTTAAAAGCGGTAGAAGCAAAAAAGGTTTTGGCGGTACGTAAGATTTCATACTGAATATCCTTTCTGAACAGAAATAGGTTTTAGCAGGTAGTCCCAAGTGAGCGATATGGTGTCACGTAAGGGTTGTTTTGAACCTTCCACTTTCATACGCAGCAAAGCACCTTGCCATAAATGCCAGATCATGGTTGCGATAGTGGCAGCGGGAAGATCATCTCTGACACTGCCTTCGGCTTGGCAAATGCGAATATCTTCTTCTATAAAGCCTAAGACTTTGTTGGTGGCATTTTTAATGGCCAAACGAAACTCTGGAGATTCGCCACCAATTTCACCCGATAGGTTGGTGATGAGGCAACCGAGGTTCTCTTTGGCTTCATCGAAGTTTTCGATTGTGTTTTCAAGCATTTTTCGCATGCGGGTTGCATGATTGCCTTCTAATAGCGACCATTCTAATTGCCAGCGATCATGCTCAATGGCTTCGTAGTATTCGATGACTTCGACGGCATAGGCTTCTTTGCTTTCGAAAAAGTTATAGAAAGAGCCTTTAGATACACCACACGCTTTTAAGATAAGACTGAGGCCGGTACCGTGGTACCCATTTTTGTAGAAAAGCTCAATGCCGCGCTGTAATAAGTACTCGCGGCAGTGAGTAGGGGGTCTGCCTTTGTTCATTCAGTTTTAAACCAATTGTCCTAAAAGTGCTAGTTTATATTTACTGACCGGTCAGTACAATATTACTTCAACACTTTTTACTGTGCACTGCAGCAATTGGATCAACTGAGTTTAGAACTTTGTTTGAAATCGTTCAATTCTTGATCAATTTTTAGCATGAGATCTTCAGCACTGCCTTTCACATCGGACAGAGTTGCCATCGAATAGCTCAGCTTGAACTCAGGGTGGTTCTCTTGCAGGGTCGACTCAATGGCTTTGAGGCGCTTAGCAACAGGAGGGCGACCTTTGGTTAAGGGCATTAATAACATAAACTCATCGCCGCCAAATCGAAACACTTGATCCTTACGACGACTCATTTCGAGTAACTCATCGGCTAGGCGTTTTAAAAGAAGATCGCCCTGTTCGCGGCCATAGGTATTGTTAATCTCAGAAAAACCGTGAATATCAACCAATGCAATTAAGCAGTCTTGTTGGCGTTGTTTGTAGGCTTCAACTGTATGCTGTAGGGCGAGATCAAAGGTTTTGCGTCCAGGAAGCGAGGTCAGTAAGTCGCGAGGTTCGGTGCTATGTTCATAGTTTTTTTCACCAGAGGGCGATTGCGTTAATAGCCAAGCGCCAAGGGTATCGGCCGCCAATGCAATCAACCATGCACTTGTGTCCGTGTCGAGCAAGTCTGGTTTGCCCCAGGCGCAAATGTGCCCCGTACCATGATTATCTGGTAAGTCGATGCGATGACCTATCCAGAGAGCCGATGGGGTTTGTGAAAGCATCGAGTCTAAGGGAAACTCACGACAGATCGCGCTTTGATGTAAACGATGCAGTCCTTCATAGAGGTTCTGAGCGGCATTGCCAGCCAATGAGTGATGTTGCGGAGATTTAAGATTGCCATGGCTCCAAAAGCCAAGCATGTCCAATTCTTTTGCGCTTACGCGTTTGGCAACGACGCAATTATCCCAACCCAAGAGCGGGCCTAAGACACTTGCGGTTGCATTGTATGGCTCGCCACCTTTTTGTAACTCGGGTAGGAGTTTAAGCAATAGTGTCCGTTGCAGGTTATAGCGATCACCTGAATGTCCAACAATCATTTGATGGCGTTTATCCCGCAGTCGTTGAAAACGATGCGATTCGAGATCTAGGTACTCAGAGTCCTCATTAAGAGCCCAGTTAAAAATTTGTTTTCGATACGGGGATGGAAGATCTCGAAAGCTAAGATTAGAGCCTTGCTCTTTGTCCTGCTTTAACAGTAAAACGGCTGCATCAGCATTATCGAGTAAGCGGATCATTCTTTTTGCTTTCATTACCTATCCTTAATATCCATACAAACTATCTAATTACAAGTTTAGCACTGTTGAGGTCTTTGTGTATGAGCTGTTATTGATTTATCGTATTTTATACAACAGGCTGCGAAGCCTGTGCCCAGATTGTTGATCTTGTGCAAGAAGAATGTTGAGCATCTTTAGATCGTGTGGACACTTTAAGATCTATGATTCTACTACCTGTGCGGTTAATCCGTGCGTGTAAAAATGACCGACAAGTTATTGGCGGGCATGTCAATGCAGGTTTTCAGGTGCAGTTGGTTGCATCGTGCCAGTTCGACGACTTCGTCTAAATGTCGAATTCCCCATAGAGGATTGCGCTCGCGTAAGGATGCATCAAACGCGAGATTACTGGGGGCAGGATCAACACCGGACTGCCAATACGGGCCATATAAGTAGACGATGCCTCCAACGGGCAAGTGGCGATTGGCCAAACGCATCAAACCTTCTGTTGCAGTCCAGGGAGCAATATGCACCATATTGATGGCAATCAGAGTATTAAAGGGCGTAAGGGGCGGTGAAGGATTAGCCAGTACATCCAAAAAAGCAGCTGGCAGCAGTTTGTTTGTTTTGGCGTCTGTTTGCCATGCATTAATGCTCTCAAGTGCAGTGCTATCAACATCCGTCGGTTGCCAACATGTGACTTGGACTAAGTTGTCGGATAAATACAGAGCATGCTCGCCCGTGCCTGAGGCGATCTCTAAAACAGACGCCGGAATAGGTAAATGAGGTGAAAGCGCTTGACGAATAGGCTCACGATTGCGCAGTGCGGCTGGTGCACTTAAGCGTTTGGCAAGGTGTGGTTGCATATAGGGTGGCTTGCTCACTGGGTTACCTTCGGCAGGTTAAAGGGGGTTGAATGCATTTAAAGAGTGTACGTCATGTGCTTGCTATATAAAGTACGGAATTTGTGGGTAAAAAGACAAGTTTTATTGTCATAATGGCAGTTTAGCTATGTAAAATTAGTAGGTTAGGTTGAATGTGCGTTTCTTTGGCTCTTCGTTACCCTTAGATTGATTAGGAAATACCATGCCCGTAGATTTGAACAGCTTGATTCCTTTGGCCCTAACAGGGTTGATGATGCTTGTAGTGGGTTACTTAGTGGCAAGTGTTACGCTTTCGCGGCGCATCAGCATACTAGAAACCTCTTACGACGAAGCTCAAAGCCAACTGCAACTTAAAGATAAAGACCTTACAGACCTGCAATACGAGCATAAGCAGCTTAACGAGAATTTTTATGCCGTTAAAGCCAAGTTGGGCGAGCTAAACGCACGCTTAGAATTGTCACATGAGAAATACCAACAGGCTGAGGTGAGTATACGTCGCCTTAATGACGAGTTAAGTGAAGAGCGCAGAACGCTGTCTGATCGCCACGATGCGTTATTGTATGAATATAACCAGCTTAACAATGAACTAACCGAAATTAAAACAGAACTGAGAGCACGAGAGGCTAGCTATGCTAGGGAAGTCGCCAGCTTTGAGAAACAAAAAAACAGTTTGTCTGAGCACTTTAAAGTCTTGTCCGATGAAATATTGAATGCCAAGGCCAAAGCCTTGCAAGAAACAAACACCTTGGGCTTGAATGCCGTACTGACGCCTTTCCAGCAGTCGATTGACACCTTTAAAACGGAAGTTCAACAAATCCATCATCGCGAGACTCTGCAACAGGGAGAGCTGCGCAAAGAACTGGCCTCGTTAAAAGAACTCAATTATAAAATTACCGAAGAAGCTCATCACCTCTCAACGGCACTGCGGGGCCAAAAGAAACTACAAGGGAATTGGGGCGAGCTTGTTCTTGAAAATGTATTGGATCGATCCGGCCTGCAAATCGGTAAAGACTATAAGCGTGAAGTCAGCATTAATACCGAAGAGGGACGGCAGCGTCCAGATGCCATCGTTTATTTGCCGCACAACAAGCACCTAATCATTGATGCCAAGGTTTCGCTCAATGCCTATACGCGCTATGTGAATTCTGAAGATGAGTTTGAGCGCAAAGCGGCGCTTAAAGAGCATGTGCAAGCCATCGGAAGTCGAATTAAAGAACTGGCTGATCGTGATTACTATCGTTTACCCGGCTTGAACTCACCTGAGATGGTGTTCATGTTTATTCCGATTGAATCGGCGTTTGTCGAAGCCTTGAAGGCCGATGAAACACTGTTTCAGCAAGCCATCGAGCGCAATGTGCTGGTCGCCACGCCCACGACCTTGTTGACCAGTCTCAATATTGTGCGGCAGTTATGGCGCTATGAAGATCAGAATAAGCATACGGCTTTATTGGCAGACAAAGCAGAGCAAGTGTTTAAAAAGCTGAATACCTTTTTGAGCAGCTTCGAGAAAGTAAAAAAAGGATTGGATACGGCCGTTAGTGCTTATGTCTCCGCCGAGGGGCAGTTGATCAGTGGGCGAGGCAATTTAGTGAAACAGGTGGGAGAGTTTAAAAACCTTGCGCCCGGTATCAAAGCTGAGTTGCCAGAGTATTTTACCGAAAAAGCTGAGTTAGAAATTGATTTTATCACCGAGATAAGCGAAGAGGGTGCGTCACGACCCGGTAATTGAGCTTAACCTATCGCTCCTAAATCGTTATACTTGCGCGGCTGCTGAAATAAACAGCAATTTAATCCTAAGGGGTGGCATGTTTTAAATGCCTGAGATGCTAAGCGAACCCTTTGAACCTGATCCGGATGATGCCGGCGTAGGAATAGGACAACTCCTTGAGTCATCTATCATTTCACGCGCGACCGGGTCTTCGATCACCAACGGAGACTGTAAATGAGCCCTAAATTATCGGGTTTTTTGTTAACCTCACTCTTTATCAGCACACCCTTTGCCATGGCGCAAACCTCGTCCTCAAGCGTGGTTCTAGATGAAATTCTGGTGACATCAGGCTTTCGCCCCGCCACACAACTCAAGACCCCAGCCAGTGTGACTGCCGTTTCTGAAGAGACACTAGAGTCACGTCAATCCCAACATTTGGAAGATGTATTAGCTTTAATACCCAACGTTAATTCGGCGAAAGGCAGTTCGCGTGCGCGCTTTTATCAAATGCGCGGTGTGGGTGAACGCAGTCAATTTGTCGGACACGTAAATCCGTCGGTGGGGGTGTTGTTAGATGGGATCGACATGAGCAGTATTGCGGCTTCCGCCACACTCATGGATATTAAACAAGTTGAAGTGTTAAGAGGCCCACAAGGCACCTTATACGGAAGCAATGCGCTTGCTGGCTTAATCAACCTGCAATCAAACGACCCGACAACTCAGCCGGAAGGCAGTCTTGAAGGCACGATCGGCAATTACAATACGCATTCATTAACTGCCGTTTACAGCACACCGCTAACAGAGACCGCAGGATTACGCTTAGCCATTTCACAAAATAAAAGTGATGGTTTTATGCGCAATGACCACCTGAACCGTAAAAACACCAGTAACATTGATGAAACCTTCATCCGAGCCAAATTGAGATTTGCGATCACCGATGACTGGTTAATGGACTTGACGGGTTTTTATGCCGATATTAACAACGGTTACGACGCCTTTAGTTTAGACAACACCCGCACAACGCTTTCGGATGAGCCGGGTCGGGATCGACAAATCAGCAAAGCCTTTGCGCTTAAATCGATTTGGACAGGCCACGATGTCTATCAACTTGAGACACGTCTGAGCCATTCGAACACGCGCAGTGATTATGGATACGATGAAGATTGGGCATTTAACGGTTTCCATTCTTGGGGTTACAGCTCCTACGATGAGTATGTGCGTGAATACAACACAACAACGGCAGAATTGCGTTTTGTGTCTTTGCCCGGTCAGGAAATTTTCAACGGCACCACGCAGTGGACCGCAGGCCTTCATGGTTTTCATCAAGACAGCGACCTAAAGAGCGATGTTTTTCGCAATGGTCTACCGCGAGCTGGTCGGACAATCACCAGTGATTTTAAAACAGAGCGCGTTTCCCTATACGGTGAGTTGGAAACACTCTTATCTGAAGATTGGATCTTAACATCGGGTTTGCGCGTCGAGCACAGCCGAACGGCGTTTGATGACAATGTTCGTGCCTCCTATCGCAAAAATGAAGACTTGTGGGGTGGCCGTCTTGCTTTAGAGCATTTTCTAACGCCAGAAACCTCTGTCTACGCCAGCCTTTCCAAAGGGTATAAAGTGGGTGGTGTCAACGGGGGTTTTACCCCAGCGCAGTTAAGCAACGAGCAACTCATTTTTGATACCGAGTCTCTTTGGAATTATGAAATCGGTTCGAAAGGGCGTTATTTGGATGGCCGTTTAATCACGCAAACTAGCCTGTTTTACCAGCAGCGTAAAGATGCGCATTTAAGAGGCAGCTTTATGGCATCCAGTAACCCCGCAGATGGCTTTGTTGATTATCTGTTTAATGCCGATCAGGTCAATAACACAGGTGCCGAGTTCGAGTTTAATTATGCGTTGGATAATGGCCTGAGTGTTCAAGGTGCGTTAGGTCTATTGCAGACCAAAGTTAAGGACGCGCGTGCTCGGACTCATCAACGCGATGTGGCCCATGCCCCTCATTGGCAGTATCAGTTAGGGCTTGCCTATGATCGCGGGCAGGGTTGGTTTAGTGGTGTCAGTGTTGAAGGAAAAGATTCCTTCTATTTCTCGGACAGTCATGATGCCAAATCTTGGGATTACAAACTGGTCAACGCTTACATAGGCTATCAACAAAATAGTTGGTCTGTGCGTTTGTGGGGACGTAACCTTGGCAATAAAGACATTGCCGAGCGCGGATTCTTCTTCGGCAACGATCCGAGCATCGACTATGAAGAGCGTGCGTACTATCAATTAGGCGCACCGAGAACCTTTGGTGTCACGGCGCGTTTGATGTTTTAGGATCCGTATTAAGCTATATGTCTGATTAAAGCGGCGCCTAATTCTTGTGTACTGGCAACCCCGCCCATGTCTCGAGTTAGGTGCTGCTTTTCTTTTAAAACCGTCTCCATTGCCTGCATTAGAGCGTCATGAACCGCAGGAAAGCCCAAATGCTGCATCATCATCGCACCCGCCCAAATGGTGCCCAGTGGGTTGGCGATATTCTGTCCGGCGATATCCGGTGCAGAGCCATGAACAGGCTCAAACATCGATGGATAGGTTTTCTCTGGATTAATATTTGCCGAAGGCGCAATCGCTATGGTGCCAGTGCACGCTGGACCTAAATCAGAAAGAATGTCACCAAACAAGTTAGACCCAACCACAACATCAAAATGCTCAGGCATACGCACAAAATTGGCCGTTAAAATATCAATATGAAAATGATCAACCTTTACTTCGGGATAGTGTTTAGCCATCTCAAGTACACGGTTATCCCAATAGGGCATGGAATGATAGATACCATTCGATTTTGTCGCTGAACTCAGGTGCTTTGCTTCGCGGCTTTGCGCCAAATCAAATGCATACTTTAGAATACGATCCGTGCCTCTGCGTGTGAACAGGCTTTGCTGGCAAACAACCTCATGCTCAGTGCCTTCATATTGAATACCTCCAATTGATGAGTATTCACCTTCGACGTTTTCTCGGACTACATAAAAATCGATATCGCCAGGCTGTTTACCCGCCAGCGGGCAGGGCACACCGTCAAACAATCGAACAGGGCGTAAGTTTACATATTGATCAAAGGCACGACGGATCGGCAGTAATAAGCCCCAAAGTGAAATATGATCCGGCACACCCGGAAAGCCAACGGCTCCCAAGTAGATTGCGTCAAACTGACGGAGTTGTTCGATGCCATCCTCAGGCATCATGCGGCCTGTTTGATGGTAGGTCTCGCAAGACCAATCGAAATAGGTCCACTCAAACTCAACACTGTGCTTGCGTCCCGCTACCTCAAGTGCCTGAATGCCTTCAGGAATAACTTCTTTGCCAATTCCATCGCCAGGGATGACGGCTATTCTTAATTTTTTCATCACATCTCTCCTGAAAGTAATCGTTGATCCATGCTATTTGAATATGTATCGTGAATAAATAAGGTTAATGTGTTTGCAAGGAATATGAATCGTGAGCCAACTACCTCCGCTTGAGGATTTTCGTGTGTTTGTGACGGCCGCTCGTCTGGGTGGATTCAGTGCCGCCGCCGATCAATTAGTGGTATCGCCCGCGTATATCAGTAAACGAATTGGTCTTTTGGAAGAACGGCTGGGTGTTAAGCTCTTTATGCGAGCCTCCCGCAGTGTTTGTTTAACACTTGAGGGAAAGATAGCACTTGAATGGGCCGAGCGTTTGTTGGAAACGCACGATCAGTTACGTGCAGAACTCAATCGTGAGCAAGAGCTCCCTCGCGGTCGCTTGAGGGTTGTCACGAGCACAGGATTCGGAATGCACTGCATTGCCCCCATTATGTCTGATTTAGCGTTTCGCTATCCTGATTTGCAAATTGACTTGGAATTGCTGGACCGCCCAGTCGACCTTGTGTCTGAAGGATTTGATCTTGAAATTCGTATCGGCGGTGTATTGCCTGAGCAAATGATTGCAAAACGCCTTGCCAATAATCAGCGCATACTCTGTGCCGCACCCTCATACCTTGAAAAACACGGATTTCCCACTTCTCTAGAAGACCTCAAGCGACACCAATGCATCGGCATTCGTGAGCGCGATCAGAGCTATGGTATCTGGCGTCTTGCAAAAGAGGATGAGGTCTATTCAATACCTCTAACGGCGGAGATGATGACAAACAATGGTGCTGTTGCCAAACAATGGTGTTTAAAAGGCCACGGGATTATGCTGCGTTCCATCTGGAATGTTCAGGAAGAGCTGATAAAAGAGGACCTTGTTCGTGTTTTGCCTAGCTATGGACAACAAGCTGATATTCACGTCATTTATTCAGCAAGATTAGAAACTTCAGCAAAATTAAGGGCTTGTGTTATGCAGCTGGAGCAATCATTGCCTGGATTTTTGAGGATTGATTAAATTTCAAACAAAAAATTGTACGTATGAAAATTATGGTCTATTTTCAAATGTGCGGTTTAGATTCATGGACTTGCTGTGATGGAGCGCGGCGGGGCGCTAGCTTTTCAGGATATTAATCTAACGTGAAGGGAGGTCGATTGTGTTAGTGATTATTCATGAATTACGCGTTTACACTATCATCGTTAACCATATTGTCAGTCCATCATTAACGATATGTGATTCGTATACACATCATATATCGGGAGCTTGCTATGGGAATTGTTAAGATTGACGACGAACTACATTGGTGATAATGGCCGTTACTTCAGATGGTTACCATGATCGCTCTGCCTTCGAACATTTTGTACGCTGCTGTTGTCAGCGGTATTGTGCCGGAAACCTACGAAATAGTATCTCTACTTGAGTTTGTGCCAAGATCTTCGGGCGAGGTCCACTTGAGCCTTTTTTGCGCAAACCTTAAATAAAACTGGCAGCATGGGGGCTACCATTGAAAACGATAGGTCTTATCGGCGGATTTCGCGCCGATGTAAGCCAACTTGCGCAGTGGCCTTCAGGGCTAAATTTTCTGGCAGGACTGGCTGAGGTGGGGCAGTTCAAGTCTGTTATAGATCGACGTTATCCATTTGAGCAGTTCGTCGAGGCATATCGTTATATTGATACGGGGCGCAAGAGAGGCAATGTCAGCTTAATTCTGAAGTAGGGTGGAATAGTTAAACACCCTTGTAGAGTGTGCAAAATAGTTTGAGGCGGAGTAGTTGGTGTAAGCACTCGCGCTTTAAGACTGGACAAAGGGCAGAACATGGATGATGATCAACTCAAACATCAAGTTTTTTGATCCTAATCAACTTATAATTGATCTCTTTACATTAAGCATTGAGTAAATGGAACGCTACTTTTCTGCGAAAGATCTCAGCGATGTCGCCTTGTTGAAGGAAACGGCCAGATCAGAACTCTGGTTTGCTAGGCTATCTTCCGATCCTGTTGTGATGAAACGCAGCAAGTTCGTGATACCGGGAGTCTCTCATGCGGATATGCTTCGCAATGAGTATGATCGTCTTCGACAGTTCTTACATACAAAGCTGATTACTGTAAAAGGCATTACGACATGGAATAATACCCCTGTTTTGCTGCGGGAGTATTTTGAAGGTCAGCCACTCGATCAGTTTCTGATCACTCACACCTTAACCGAACATCAATCTCTACGCTTGGCTGTAGCGCTGGTTGAAGCGGTGCAGTCTATTCATGATGCCGGATTTATTCATACACAACTATCCCCTGAGCATATTTTACTAAGCGCCGATTTAAAGGATTTTCGGATTCTTGGGCTAGGGCAGGTTATGCCGCGTGACTCACAACAGAGACAATTTCAGAAGGATGTGACACTGCAAAATAGTCCTTATCAGGCACCTGAGCAGAACCCTCGTTCAGGTGTTCTGGTGGATAATCGCAGTGATATATTTGCATTAGGTGCCTTGTTTTATCTCATGTTAACGGGCCAAACTCCTGTTCATAGATACGCTGAGGTGCATGCAAAATCTGAACAGAAAATACAGGTTGATGTACAAAACGGATCTAGAAACATAGCACCCATTCTAACGCGTATCTTAGAAAAAATGCAGGCAACTGATCGGCGTCAGCGGTATCAGACTCTGGATGCGGTGGCAGTGGATTTGCGAATCTGTCTGGAGATGCTGGAGCGTGGCTCCCCCTTAATGGATTTTGAGATTGATCATCTGAGTGATGTCAGTCGCTTGTTCAGCCAAGGTGAACAATATGGGCGGGAAGCGACACTGCAGTCGTTAGTTACCACCTTGCGTCAAGCCGTCGGTCAACCTATGACGACGGTGCTAGTCCGTGGCGTATCGGGTATAGGTAAATCCAGCTTGGTCTATGCAGCTCAGCAATCAGTGGCTGATCAGTACAACTTTGTTCAAGTGAAATATGACCAGTATGCTTCCAATAGTCCGTTTGAAGGATTGTTTGCTGCACTACAACAACTGTTGCGTCAGTTGCTGTCAGAGTCGTCCGAGCAGGTGCAACGATGGGGCGATGCTTTTCATCTGGCGCTGGAGAATGAAGCGGGTATTTTGGTAGAGGCCATACCCGAGTTGGCTTTTTTCGTTGGGCCAGCCCCAGAGGTGGTAACATTATCTGCGACTGATTCCAAAGCACGCCTCTATCGTGTCTTGAGCCGTTTTGTGCAAACCCTTGCCAGTAGTGATCACCCTTTGTGTGTGTTTCTGGATGATTGCCAGTGGGCTGATGCAGCCACATTGGAATGGTTAGAAAAAACACAGCACGAACAGCATTCCGTTGTGGTTATTCTGGCATTCAGGGATGATGTTGAGCATATGACCAGCCTACTGAGTCGCTTTCTGGAGCGTCTTCAAGCCCGACAATCGCTACTGCAGGATGTTTGCTTGGAGTCGTTAAATGCGCCGCTAATCAGTGACTTGCTGCAGCAGCGTCTCAAACTATCCTGCAAGGAGGCTGACGCTTTAGCGATTGTTATTGTTGAAAAGACACATGGCAACCCCTTTTACATGGCGGAGTATCTGCGTCAGTGCCAATTACACCGAGTGCTTTGGTTCGATCATACATATTTGGTCTGGAAGTTGGACTTGCAACAACAGGCTGAGATTCCAGTCAGTGAAAATGTTGTGCAGTTGTTGGCAACGCGTCTGGAATTTTTGCCGGAATACGTGCAGCAGGTGTTGAAAACAGCTGCCTGCATCGGCAACCGCTTCGAATGTGATATGTTGAAGTGCCTGCTGCCAGATTTGAACGTTGAACTGGCGCTGGTAAATGCTCAAGCTGGCGGTTGGCTTGTGAGCCAAACGGCGGCGGGGGAGTATGCGTTTCCTCATGATCGCATACAGCAGGCGGCTTTTGGGCTTATGGACACGCAGACCCTTCAACAAGTGCATTTATCGATCGCACAGTGTCTTGTGAACAGTGACGAAATGGAAGCCCGGCTTCTGGAGTGTGTGTATCACTTCACGGCAGCTTTAGAGCAGATTACAGATACGCAGAAATTGATTCAGATTGGCCAGCTAAATCTCAGAGCCACTGAGGTCGCCAAAGCCAATGGTGATTTTCATTTGGCTCTGGTGTATATCATTCAAGCGATGAAGCTTCTTTTGCCGCAATTTACGGATCCACAATTTCGAGCTGAACTCTTGAAGGAACGTGCTGAGTGTGAGCATCTTTGTGGTCAACAGTCGACGGCATTAAGCTATTACCAGCAGGCATTGCGTGTCAGTACGGATGCACGACAACGTACAAAAATCTATGAGCTGCTGATTAAGTTTCACACTGATTACGGCGAGTTCCAGCTAGCGTTTGAGACTGGAAGGACGGCTCTGTCTCAACTTGGCTTTTGGGTGCCTGCTGGTTTTAATCCACTCAACTTTGTAACAGATTACCTACACTTAAAACACAAATTGCGTGGTTCAAGCATCGAGACATTGCTGGCTTTGCCTGAGGCAAGTGATGCACGAATTCGGGATCAAATTCTGTTGTTGTCAGCCATGCAGAAAGTGGCTTATCAGATACGTCCGGAGCTGTGTGTGGCGCTTGCCGCTAAGCAAGTGCGTTTGTGCTTGCGTTACGGGAATACACGTGAAGCCGTGGTGGGTTATATGGTGTTTGGTGTGATTTTCTTGGGCGGAGTTCGAGGTCATGCTGAAGCAGGATGCGAGTATGGGCGCTTGTCATTGGCGATGTTGGAGCGCTATAACAATCAGATGCAAAGCGCCGAAGTCCCTTTTGTGTATGGTTACTTTGCGCACTCTTGGTTGTATCCGGCCAGTGATACCGAGCGTTACTGGCAACGTGCGTTTGAACAGGGACTTAAAGTTGGGGACTGGTTTCATGCGGGTTGTGCAGCGACCGGGATTGTGCAAAGTCAATTGATGCGTGGGCAGCCACTGGAGCAAGTGCTGCAGCAGTGTGACTATTTCCAAGCAACCTTGCGGCGCATTGGTGCATTTGAACATGATCAAGTGCTGGTCGGTATTCGCCAAGCGTTACTTAACCTGCGTCATCCTTCACCGTCCTTACCAACCTTTAGCCATGATGGTTTTGATGAAAATGCGTATCTTAATAAATTAAGTCAGTACGGTTCGCGTCATTTTGCCCACATGTATTTTATCAATAAAATGTGGGTACTGTATTTTCAAGGTTATTATGATGAAGCGGCAGTGGTGGCTGTTACCAGTAAGGGCTATATGAAAGACAGTCAGGGTATGTTGCATGCGGCGGAGCATTGCTTTTTGCATGCGCTGATTTTGGCACAAACGCTTCGATCCTATGATGGCTTGAAAAGGCACCAGCATCACTTTCGAATTAAACGCTATGCACGGCAATTGCATCGCTGGGCTAAGTCGTGTCCAGACAATTTTCTGGATAGGGCGCAATTGCTTCAAGGTGAGCTGTACCGAATCGCGGGTCGTTTTGGCAAGGCACTGGGATGTTACCAAGAAGCCTGTAAAACAGCCGAATTTTTCGGCCATCTCAATCTTCAGGTAATAGGGCATCAACTGACTGAGCAGTTGTATGCCAGTCAAGGTCAGCTTTTGGCTGCGGAATCTCATCAACTGGAAAAAAGACAGCTGGCCGAAAAGTGGGGAGTGACTAGTCGATTCACTCAGGGTCAAAGCTCTAGTGTTGTAAGGCAGGTAGGACAGTTTGACCTAGACAGCCTCGCTCAAGCTGTTGAAGTCATTAGCCAAGAGCGCCGCTTGCCTAGATTACTGGAAACTCTCATCTCTATTCTGCAGGAAAATACGTTGGCACGACGCTGTGTGCTAATACTACAGGAGGATCAGCAGTATCTGATTCAGGCCGAATCTTTGGTGAATGGAGCTGAGGCTCATGTGATGCAGAATCAGCCCTATGATCAGACAGCCGATTTGCCGCTTCGAGTCATTAATTATGTCATAGCCTCGCGTGAGCCAATTCTGCTAGACTATGCCTGTCATTACGCTGTATTTGCCAATGATCCCTACTTTGCCCGCTACCAAGTGCTGTCAGTTATTTGTGTCCCTTTGATGATTCAAGGACAGGTAAAAGGTATTGTTTACCTAGAAAATGACACAGCGGCAGGGGTGTTTACACAAGATCGCTTTGCCTTGCTGCGCTATCTTGGTGGCCAAATTGCTATATCAATTGAAAACGCCTTAGTTTACCAAAAGCTGGAGCAGAAGGTTGGTGAGCGTACCCAGGATATTGAACTACAAAAGCAGGAATTGCAAAACCAGTACGATACCATTCGTCACTTAAATCAGCGTCTTACTGAAGAAAATGATGAACGGAAGCTAGCAGAGCTAAGGTTGCAGGATGCCAATCAGCAGTTGCAAATATTGGCGACGACCGACGGTTTGACGGGGCTCAGTAACCGTAGACATTTCAATCAGGTTTTGCAGCAGCAATACCTTCACTGCAAGCGACACGAATTACCCTTTTCATTACTGATTTGCGATCTAGATGAGTTCAAGGCATACAATGACCATTATGGGCATCAGGCCGGAGACGAGTGCCTGATTGCGGTGGCTGAATGTTTCAATTCAGTGGTCAAGCGTCCAGGAGATCTGGTCGCTCGTTATGGTGGAGAAGAGTTTGCGGTGATTTTATCGGCTACTGATCGTGAAGGTGCTTTGCACATCGCCGAACAGATTCATCAGGCGATTAGACAGCGTCACATTGCGCATGCCGTTTCGTCTGTCACCTCTCGGGTCACCATGAGCATTGGATTGAATGTGGGTCTAGAAGCAGATATCGATCAGTTGATTCATCAAGCAGATGAAGCTCTGTATCAGGCAAAAAGTGAAGGTAAAAACCGTACGTGTGTTTTTACAGTGGATGAGTGAATCTTTTTTGGGTATGAACACCTTGCCAATGTATTAGGAGAGAAATGATGTCGCTAGGCTACCACAAACAGATTCTTCCGCTTGTTTTGATGGCTACGCTAAGTCTGCCTCTTTCAGCCGAAATAAACCCTTTTGCCGTGAATGATGGCAACATCCCCGATGCATCTGAATACGATGGGCCACTATTTCGATTTAACTACCAGTACCCCTCTAGGATTCAGGAGCCCTTGGAGATGCCTTGGCGCGAAGTATTGGATGGCATGCCGCTGAGTAAGGCGAACGCGTATGATTATGTGCTGGCGTTGAAGCAGTTTGTCGAAGATCCTATGCGTATTTTTGTCACACAACCCGAAGTGTGGAATCAACATCCGCAAACGGGTTGGTACAGTATGCTCTGGGCCGGTGAGGATATTCCTGTCACAGGTTGGGAAGGTCGAGATGCCATATATGGTACCTATACTGGCCAGATTCAGGCCGCTTCAGTTTATGCCGATTCGGGTTTGACGGTGGATGTACGCAACCATGCTGCCATCTATTACAACCAGACGGCTGCTTATGCATTAGGACGAGTATGGCAAGCCTGCGATCCAGTGATGACCCATTGCTCACCCAGCTTGATGACCGGAGAAGCGCAATTCCCAGAAGGGTCAGTGATCATAAAGGCTGCGGCAGCCACAGCCACGCCAGACGAGTGGCCGGTATTGGAAGGTGCGGCTGCTTGGCAGATCTACCGACGTCCCTTCAATCAGCAGGGCACCATTCATGATCAGCCACCAGTGGTGACCAATGTGCGTGTGGCCATCTTCGATATTATTGTTAAAGACAGTGTAGCGGCACCCGATACCGGATGGGTTTTCTCCACACTGGTCTACGACCGGGATGCTTTGGGTAAAGATGCCTGGGACCGGATGGTGCCTTTGGGGGCCATGTGGGGACTGGATCCGGATGTTAATTCAGCTTTGCATCCAGAGCAGCCGTTACAGCAAACCTATGTCAATCCCGAAGCTCCCGCATACTCTACTGTAACACTTGGCTATGGTGGTCGGCTATCTGGCCCGTTTGATATCGCGGTAAAAAACGATGTATATGTCGATGGAGAATTCGTTAAGTCTCTTAGAAGTTCGTCGTGTATGAGCTGCCATGGCACAGTGTCGTATCTGCCAAACAGTGATAAAATGCTGACCTATTTTTATCCGGCAAAACCCCCGATTAGTTCACCTCTGAATATGTATACCCCAGGGTCAGACGAATGGAATGCCTGGTTTACAAACCGCTGGGGTGACCAAGTTCAAACGAATGAAGTGGGCGCTATTGCACTGGATTACAGTACCTTTATGGAAATGGTGTTGATGAATTACGCCTCGCAGCAGCAGAAACAACAGAACCATCTTAGTGCTGAAGCCTACGAGCAATTTTGGGAAGCTTGGCGGCTGCATATTCATGCGTTTCGGCACTGATAATGAGCAAGCCTATGCTGCATCTGCTTGAATAAGTATTTTGCTGTTGCCCATCGAAAGGGGTTTATTCTGTGCAACACAAATAGTGCAGACATTGTTACCCTCTCACTAGTCGCTAGGCGAGTAAACGCATTTACAAAAGACTCTATTCATCACCAAAAGGATATGTAACGTTGAAAATCCTCCACACTTCAGACTGGCATATTGGTCGAACGCTTTATGGCAGAAAACGCTACGAAGAGTTTGAGGCCTTTTTGAATTGGTTGGCCGACACGATTCAGGCGCAGAACATTGAGGTTCTTCTGGTGGCCGGGGATATCTTCGATACCAGTACCCCGAGCAATCGAGCTCAAACGTTATATTACCGATTCCTGTGCTGTGTCGCGGCGTCATCCTGTCGCCATGTTGTTGTGATTGCTGGGAATCACGACTCGCCCTCGTTCCTTAACGCACCCAAAGAGTTATTAAAAGCGCTGGATGTGCATGTGGTGGGCAATGCCTCCGATCAGCTGGAAGATGAAGTACTGACGCTCCGAGACTCGCAGGGAGTGCCCGAACTGATCGTCTGTGCCGTCCCTTATTTACGCGACCGTGATATTCGTACCGCTGAAGCGGGTGAAACCTTAGAGGATAAAGAGCGTAAACTGCTCGACGGTATACGTCAGCACTATGCCAGTGTTGGCGCGTTAGCGGAGCAAACACGCCAGAATTTAGGTGTTGAAGTTCCGATTGTTGGCATGGGGCATTTGTTTGCGGCAGGAGGAAAAACCTTGGAAGGCGATGGCGTAAGAGAGCTTTATGTTGGTTCGCTTGCCCATATCAGCGCGGCCATTTTCCCTGAGTGTTTTAAGTATGTAGCACTGGGGCATCTTCATGTTCCACAAGCTGTTGGCGGAAAGGACGTTGTTCGCTACAGTGGATCGCCTCTGCCAATGGGGTTTGGTGAGGCGGCACAAAGAAAGAGTCTTTGTTTGGTTGATTTTAAGTGTAATTCTCCCAGTTTAACGCTATTGGATATTCCCGTGTTTCAACGCTTGGAACGCATCAGCGGTGATTGGTGTCAGCTTTCGGGTCGACTTGCTGTGTTAGCCAGTCAGAACGTATCTATTTGGTTAGAAATCATTTTCACGGGACAAGAGGTGATCGGAGATCTCAGAGAGCGATTGGAGGAGGCCACATCGGGTACCGAACTTGACATACTTCGTATAAAAAACACCCGAGTGATTGAGCGCGTGATGGGGCAGGGACGTACAGACGAAACCTTAGATGATTTGGATGTGCAGGATGTCTTTTCACGTTGTTTGGACCTCCATGAAGTTCCAGATGACCAGCGACCTGACTTGCTGCGTGCGTATCAGGAAACCTTACAATCCATTCAAGATGAAGATCTAAGAGCGATATAAGGACGTCAGCATGCGTATTCTCCAGGTTCGCTTCAAAAATCTTAATTCATTGGCTGGTGAATGGTTAATTGACTTCACGCACCCTGCGTTTATCTCCGATGGGATTTTTGCCATTACCGGCCCGACAGGGGCTGGAAAAACCACAATTCTAGATGCCATCTGCTTAGGACTCTACGGGCGCACGCCGAGATTAAATCGTGTGAGCAAAGGGGCCAACGAGATTATGTCACGGCAAACAGGAGAGTGTTTTGCCGAGGTCACTTTTGAAACACAGGCGGGTAGGTTCCGTTGCCACTGGAGCCAACATCGCTCTCGACGAAAATCAGATGGCGAGTTGCAAGCCCCTAAGCATGAAATTGCCAATGCACTCACAGGCGAAATTTTCGAGTCCAAGTTACGCGGTGTGGCGGATCAGATTGAAGCCGCTACAGGCATGGATTTTGATCGATTCACACGTTCCATGCTACTGGCTCAAGGTGGCTTTGCTGCTTTCTTGCAAGCCGCTGCAGATGAGCGTGCGCCGATTTTAGAGCAGATTACCGGAACGGAAATTTACAGTCAGATCTCGATTCGCGTTCATGAGTTGCAACGTGCTGAGCAAGAAAAACTTAAATTGCTGCAGGCGGAAACATCGGGTATTCAACTGCTTTCGTTGGATGAAGAAAATACCCTTGAGCTGCAGGTTGAGTCGCTAGAGCAGGATGAAAAACGATTGCGTGAAAGCGTGGCTGAGGTTACTCAAGCCGTTGACTGGCTCAAAAGAATCCAAACCCTAAACGAAAGCTTAAAGACGATAACTGAACAAGAGATTCAGTGGCAGTTGGCATTTGATCAGTTTGCACCTGAGCGTGTGAAACTCGTCAAAGCGCAGGCGGCCGCGAGCTTAGATGGCCAGTATGCAACCTTGCAGGGCGTTCGTGATGAACAGCGTAAAGACCAGAAAACGCTGGCCGAATATAAGGAAGCACTGCCCAGTCTAAATGGCACCTTGAATGCACATAAGAATGCGCATCATGAGACAGAGCAGCAGGTGGCGATGCATAAGGCAGCGCTCCATGAAGAGAGACCGCTAATACAAATCATCCGTCATATGGACCAGCAGATCAACACGCTCAATCAGCAGATTCAAGACTTCACCCTGCAGTGTACAAACGAGCTGAGTAAAATCGAACAGGATCAACAGACATTAAAAAAACTACAGGCGTTATTGGATGTCGCCAATCGTCAGCTAGACGGCGTTCATCAGTATCGAGAGAAGCAGGCGGTTGATGAGTGGCTGGTGTCAGGTTTGACGGGAATAGAGCAGCAACTCAATGGGCTGTTGGCTCAGCATGAACGAATTGCTGAACATGTCGTTGCTCAGTTAAAAGCGGAGTACCTTGTTGGGGAGGCTGAAAAGACGTATCAGCAGCGGTTAAAGGACGTTGAGCAAAAGCACACTTTACAGGTTCAAGTGAGTGGTCAATTAGAACAGGCACGCTCTGAATTAGCCGAGTTGTTGGACGGTAAGCTGTTGCGTGAATACCGCCAGGAAAAAGAAACACTTTTTCGTGAAATGGCTTTCCTGAAGAAAATTGCAGCGCTTGAAGAGCATAGAGCTAAGTTGGAAGATGGTCAGCCTTGTCCGCTTTGTGGTGCCCAAGAGCATCCCTATGCAGAAGGCAATATACCCACTGCGGATGCTGTAGAGGAAAGAATTCAACTTTTAGAAACGTTAATCCACTCGGCGGAAGAGAAAGAGGCCGATATAAGCGCGCGAGAAACTGAAGAAGGACAAGCACGAGTTAAGTTATCGGAGTGCCAGCACCAATTACAATTGGTAGAAGTCGCCAAACACTCAGCAGAAAAAGAGCGTACTGAGTTGAGTGAAGTGCTTGAAGTCAATCGAGCACAACTATTAGAACATCAAGCCAAGGTCTTGACTCAGCTTAGGCCGTTGGGTATTTCGTCCCTTGATCGGGGTGAAATTCCATTACAGCTCAAAGTATTACAGGCACGACTTGATCAATGGCAACAACAGGATGTGCTTCAGTCTAAGCTAGAGAAAGAAATCTACGATCTGCAGAGTAAAATCCAGAGTCAGAAAGCCATTATTGAAACTCAGCAGGCAGTGTTATTGGACAAGCTGGGTAAACGTGAGACTTTAGTCACGGCTCGTGATCTATTGTTTTTAGAGCGTGCCGAGCGGTATGGAGATCGGGTTCCTGATGCAGAGGAGCAGCGCTTGCAGCATGCCGTCATCCTAGCGGAGTCAGCGGAAAAGGCGGCAAGGGATGCGTATGCAGAATCCGTTGAGCGCTTTGGGCGTTTACATGCGCAGATTGAAGCCTTGCAAAAGGATACTGAGCAGCGCGAAAAAGAGCTTGCGGTGTTAGATGTCGAGTTCACTCATGCATTGCAGTCACAGAATTTTGTGGACGAAACGGCTTATCTCAATTCAAGGTTGTCCATCTCGGAGCGAAATGCATGGACTGAAAAAGCTCAGGCCCTCGATGCACAGAACACCCAAATTAAAACGCGCAAGGACGATTGCAGTCTGCGTTTGGCGGAAGAAGAGGCCAAGAAGCTGACGGATCAGTCTATGGAGGAACTGCAACTACAGCTAGATAAGCAAACCAAAGCACTTCACAGTCTTAGTGAACTGTTGGCAACAAGTCGGCATCGGCTAAGGGAAAATGCCTCAGCTAAACTTCGGATCCAAGAGAAGCGGCAAGCGATTGAGGCGCAGCAAATCGAGTGCAGACGTTGGGCTAACCTACATCAGTTGATAGGCTCGTCTGACGGCAAAAAGTATCGCAACTTTGCGCAAGGGCTGACCTTTGAAATGATGATTGTCTATGCCAATCGTCAGTTACAAAAAATGACAGACCGCTATTTATTGATTAGGGATTCGGCACAGCCTCTCGAGTTAAATGTGCTAGATAACTATCAAGCTGGCGAAATCCGCTCGACCAAAAATCTATCGGGTGGCGAGAGTTTTATCGTAAGTTTGTCGCTTGCATTAGGGCTTTCGCAGATGGCGAGTAAAAATGTTCGTGTTGATTCATTATTTCTGGATGAAGGGTTTGGTACTTTGGATGAAGAGGCACTGGAAACTGCACTGGAAACCCTATCGGGTTTGCATCAGGATGGAAAGATGATTGGGATTATTTCTCATGTTGCGGCCTTGAAAGAGAGGATCAGTACCCAAATAAACATTATTCCCCAGACGGGTGGACGAAGCCGGATCGTTGGCGCGGGTTGTAAACATCTGTCCTGAAAGCGAATAACACGCGACCCTCATTTTTAGCGTCTCTTCAATAAGGTTGATATGAACTCTTCACCTCGGCACGAATTTCTAGCGGGCGCTCAAGCCACTTTGCCACTGATTGTAGGTGCGATACCCTTTGGAATTATATTTGGTACGCTTGCGCAGACGAGTGGTTTATCAGCCTTCGGTGCCATTGCAATGCCACAGGGCAGTTTATGGTTAGATTGGCGAAATCCCTGGCTGATGGCTGGAGGCATCGCTGCCGTTGTTGCTTGGGTCCGCAAAGACTTATTGACGACGATTATTGTTGGAATGGTCAGTTTTGCATTGCTGCGATGGTTGGTAAATTAGCTTGTGTTGGTGATGGATGGAAAGATGGAAAATATCAGTAAGGGTTGACCTAACCGCTCATTAATTGTTTAAATACTCGCTTTACAACAAGGAATTAGTCGTTGCTTCATGGACGAACACAAACTGTGCTGAGCCTAAACGCTGTCAGCTTCGTTTTTCTATGAGCATCAGTCCTGCTAAACAGTAGGTTACATTGATGTATTCACAAAAATCCCGCTTACTCGCCATCGACACTCCGCTCGGTGAAGACGCTTTTTTATTGACTCGAATAGAAGGCGAAGAGGCGATGTCGAGCCTCTTTTCATTCGAAATCGAACTCTACTCCGAAAGCGCATCGGTGAAGGCCGCCGACATTGTTGGCCGAAATGTCACGCTTAAAATCATGCAGACCGACGATCAGGGGCTCAAAACAGACACCTACAGCCTAATCAACGCCCATGTTCGACGCTTTCGTGAAGAAGGCCAGCAACTCCAAGATCTGCGCAGTTATCGCGCAGAAGTGGTGCCCTGGTTCTGGTTTTTAACGCAAACTAGCGATTCAAAAATATTCCAAAACAAAGACATCCGCCAGATTGCTAGCGAAGTCTTTGCTGACAATGGCTTTAATGATTTCGAGTTTCGCTTATTCGGCCAACACCCTGTACGAGAGTACTGTGTTCAGTATCAAGAAAGTGACTTTACCTTTCTCTCGCGTTTGTTTGAAGAAGAGGGCATCTATTACTTTTTTAAGCACGAAGCCGATAAACACACCATGATTCTGTCCGATCACGACATTGGAACGAATGTCTGTGAGGAAGGTAAGGTCAGTTACCGCAGCAGCGGTTTGAGCGAAGATGCTATCTTTGCCTGGTCGCACCAGCACGAATTTCGCACAGGGCGTCTTGTCCACCGTGACTATGACTTCACCAAGCCTGCTGATCGCCTGCAAACCTTTGACAAGGCCATAATGGACGTGCTGGGCGTTGAGCGTTTCGAGCAGTTTACTTATCCCGGACGTTATCAAAGCAAACTTCTGGGCGAGCCACTCATTCGCCTGCGCACCGAGCATAACGAAGCCCTGCACGATCAAGTCTTTGGCAAAAGTCACTGCCGTAGTTTTCGCAGCGGCCATAAATTTGAACTGGTGCGCCATGATGACGCCGCCCAAGAGCTCGACACCTACTTACTGGTCAGCGTCCAGCACCGAGCCGAAGACTACAGCTACACCAGCCGTGATGAAGAAAGTCGCGGCTACGAAAACGAATTTGTCTGCATGCCTGCCTCGCGTGTTTACCGTCCACCGCTTAAAACTGGCTGGCCAAAAATGCTCGGCCCGCAGCATGCCAAGGTGGTCGGCCCTGAGGGCGAAGAGATCTACACCGATGAATATGGCCGTGTCAAAATCCAGTTTCCTTGGGATCGCTACGGTCAGAACAATGAAAATAGTTCCTGCTGGGTGCGCGTTAGCCACCAGTGGGCCGGTAAAAACTGGGGCTCGATTTACATCCCGCGCATAGGCCAAGAGGTCATCGTCGACTTTTACGACGGCAACCCGGATCGTCCGATCATTACGGGGCGTGTTTACAATGCCGAACAGATGCCACCAAACAGCCTACCTGCCAATAAAACCCGCTCTACTATTCGCAGTAAAACCCATAAGGGGAAGGGGTTTAATGAGTTTTCGTTTGAGGATAGCGCGGGTAATGAAGAAATCTATCTTCATGCCCAAAAAGACCATAATACAGTGATTCTCAACGATGAAATGCATCAGATCGGACACAATCGGTCTAAATCTGTTGGCAATGATCAAACCGAGAGTATCGAAAACAATAAGACCATAAACGTTGGAAATGATCATCAGGAATCCATCGGACAGGATGCACAATACTCAATAGGTCGTGATGTTCACTACTCTGTGGGCCGTACTCAGCACGAACAGTATGCTAAAGATCGTATTGAAAATGTTGGAAATATCTTAAAACAAGGCATTCATGGCGATCATTTATATCAAGCAGGACGCAATTTTGATGGTCAGGTTTCAGGTGCTTATAAGCTTGATGTCGGCAGTAAAATCACAACGAATACAGGCGTGCATCATTTGATGGCGTTCGAGAGGTTTATTATTTCTGGGCCCGCTGGCAGGATTATTCTTGATGGCTCAGGTATCACATTAGAAGCACCCAATATTCGCCTTAAGGGGGCTGTATCCATGGGGGGAAGTGGTGGCTCTCAAGTTCCTACGTTGAATTTAGCTGCAAATGAAGTTCAGCCTATATGTGAAGAATGTGAAGAGAAGAAGGACTAAATTATGCCAGCGATAGCACGAGTTGGAGATTCACATATTTGTCCTAGAAAAGGGCACGGAAGAGGCGTCATTGTGAGTGGTGGCTCTGCAATTGTCGAGGGCAGCCCTGTGGCGCGTGTCGGAGATAGAGCTTCTTGCGGCTGCGTGATTGTTCAGGGGGCGGCCCATGCATTAGATGATGGCAAGCCCATCGCCTATGTTGGCTGCCGAACATCGGGTGGCGGACAAATTACGTCGGGAGCTTCTCAAAGTGAGGTTTAATTGACATTGATAGCAGATCTGACTGTAAAGGAATGCGTGTTATGAGCTATCTTGCTTGGGTTGGTCAATGTTTCGTAAAAACCTTAACCCCCGATGGGCAAAACCAATGTGTTGTTTTAGTTGCGATTTGGGCGAAAGATCTTGAGGATTACACAGAGGTCGCGCGCGAGTCTCTGCTAAATAAAGGTTACATTCTTTACTCCGTAGAGAATGCGATGCCTGCGATTCAATGGCTTGCCCAGCGGGGTGTAAACTCTGCTGCGATTGCGCTGGCTCGGCAAACTTCATCGGAGCATCCGGTCGTAATCGGTGAATTAAAAGAATATGTGCCGAACCCTGATGATTTTGATGTTGATGATTGGCTTACACAACACCTGTTGAGCGATATCAGTCCACTCGGTTTGCAAGAAGGCGTGCTGGATAAACTCAGTGTGCCGGAATCTCTGCGCCCTTATCTCTTTGCAGAAATGGAGTCCTCTTTTGTAGACATTACCCGATATCGTAAAGATGAGCAGATACCGCCAATGCGAACTTATGCAATTTTAGATGCAGCACGTGTGCCTTTACTCCTAGATCGCTTAGAAAGTTCTGATTTAGACTATCAATGTCTGTTTAAAGGTGAAGCCGAGCAGAGTTTGAAATCGGCAGCGCCCTATCTAGTCGAACTGCATGAAGATAACCGATTCACACGTCAGTTATTTAGTGTCACAGGAATGGCTTCGGATCTATGGGATAAGTACCCAGGCGTATATGTTCGTTCACGCGCCTTGATTGATGAATTAGCCAATCACTTTAGGCGCTTTACTAAGGTAAAAAACGAAGAAGGAAAATGGCTTTTTTTCCGCTTTTGGGAAAGTAATTTCTTTTTAATAGTATTAATGCATTTATCGGCTGCTAAGGGGCTTGCATTGATGCCTCCTAACGTAATGTCTTCAATGCTATGCATTTCGATGGATCGTATCGATTTCTTTACAACTAAGCCTATCGAAGGGTTGCCAAAAATGGGCTGCGAATTGACGTTTGATCGAAGGTTAATTGCCCAATTGAATCGTCGCAGCACAGAGCTTTTTGTTTTCCGGTTACGGCAGCAGTTTGTCGAACAGCAAGGAATGTCAGTTGAACTGTTTGAGTCTGTCATGAACTCCATAGAGAAGCATCAATTTCAAGATCGGAATGCAATTCGACAACTATTGAGCCTTTGCTTATCTGAAAATGACAACCTGCTTGATCGCGATGAACTTGCTGATGAGCTAGAGCAAAGCTGCATCATGCCTGACTCTACTCGTTTGAACCGATTGGTGAATGTTGCGAGCCTGAAGCTGTCCAGTGATACAACGTAAAATAAGTCGATTAATTAAATGCTCAGTCTGTAATAGGGCAATCGTTAGAGTAATCGCGTCATCAATCAAATGTAGTTTTGCAAGAAAAAGCAGGGAAGGGCAGAGGATATGTCATCAAACAGTATCGCTCGTTGCGACTCAAGGGAAATTATTCCCATTTATCCATGTCGTTACGTTATTTCAGACGATATATTGTTGGAAGATACAGAAAAATTACCCCAAATATTGACCCGGCCAGCGGGTATTACTCAAGCTCCTCACCATCAGTTGGCCTCCATGCGCCAAGGGTATCTTTATATCTACGGTAATCTAAGTATTGATGGGCGTGGTGTTACAGATAAAGAATATTGGTTGGTTTTTCGTTATCAAACCCGAGCAGATGATTGCAATTCGCCAAACGAAACAACGGCTTGTGCAAAAACATTTCAGTATTATCAATTTACCTGGAAAGATGGGACTGCCCGAGGCCGTTGGGACGCTCAACTTATGGAGGCTGAGCCGTTTGCCTATGTTAATACCTGTGCAATTAATACGTACATTGCCTACAGCGAGGAACGCTGGCCAGCATTTATGTTCGAAACTCTAGAGCGTGATGAAACTTGGCGTAACAAGGTGATGCAGCCCATTGATTTGCATGGCGAAGATCCGCACACGATGTCGTTTGACCAATTGGCCAACATCGAGGACTTTAAACATATTAAACCGGAAGAGCGGGAAGCCAACGTCCTGCGTCACACCCCCATTGGCGACTTGGACATTACGCCCTTTGAACGTATGAAAGACACCCATCAAGAGCGTTATTCCCGAGCCCGTATTGTTGCTATTGAGGATACTCTAGGGGAAGCAAAAGAACTGCTGCGTTTAGCTGAGGTCCTTGAGGCGAATATTCAAGCCTACGAAACTACCCATTACTATGCTCTAAGTACCGCGAAGGCAATCGCGGCCGTTCCATATTTTGAAAAAGATGTTGAGCGTCGCTACCGTAAGCGAGGTATTTTTCTTTGGGAAAACGTGACCTATGCGGCTCGCAAGATAGTCAGTTCGGACCCTTTCAACCGTGCCGCCGATGAGCAGCGACATCGTTTTGCGAAGTTCGGGCCCAGTGAGCGCGAAAAATCTCAAAAGAAAATCATCGAACTCTGGTCGGCGTTAGACGTAACCAATCGTCCGCGCTGGCATGATGAGGTCCGGCTCGCGTTAAAAGGTGCGAAAGAGGAGGGCTGTGAAAAGTGCATTGGATTTGTTGCCAGTGAGCTCGGCCATTATGTTTCCGGGATCAAGCTCAACTCTCAAGCACCTGCTACCGTGTTGGACAAACTAAAAGACAATAGTGAAGAAGATTCGATTTGGGCGAATTTACTTTCAACCTTTGTTGGTGTGGCTTCCGAAATGGTCGAGAGTATTCGTGATGCACAGGTGCTGGAGCGCATGAACAGGCTGTTTTTTGAGCTACACACTGAAATTGCTACCACGTTTTACGAAGGCAATAGCCGTATCATTGTTCGTGAGATGGAGACCCTATCAGGCGTAGTTAGACGTACACAAAAAATATCAACGGGTGATTTATCAAACGTTGCTGCCCAGCACTATGAAGTCTTTTTACGTGGTCATATGTCCAATATTTTTGAGCAACCTGTATCTGCGCAAACGGGTTCCGGCATGTCAAACGCCAGTGTCAGGCAAAGCATGTCACAGCATTTAACGTTGGACTATGTGGCTTACGAACATGTGAGAGACATGAGCAAAGGTAACCTCAGTTTGGGATTGTCGGGAATGTCTTTGGTGTTTGCAATATATGGAGCGTTTGGTACGGTTCAGAAATGGCATCAAGCCAATAATTTCAGGGCTCGATCCAAACTGAGCGCTTTAGCAAATTTACCCGCAGTGCAGCTGAGTGTTGCTTTGAGTGGTGTCGTTGCTGCGGCAAGCGCGCTGTACGCATCACCCACCCTTATTCGTTTGGTTTCTGATTCGGGGCGGCTAAGTGCCCGATTGGCAGCAAACTTATCCGGGGCTAGAGTTGTCATTCCCGAGCGTCCAACGGTTGGTGTGTCTAGTGGGGATATGTCACGTCGTGCTTTTATAGCTTCAGTAACAGGAAGTGTCGCTCTTGCTGCTGGTTTGTTAATTTCTATCGCGCAAGGTTATGAAGGCTATAAGCGTTCGGACTATGCCTTAATGACGGGTCATGCACTGCAGGCAATTGGCAGCATTATGATGTCCTCGGGACTAATCGGTGGATTTCTTACCGGCTCTAGCTCTGCTTTACTTGCTATGGTTGGCGCTAAACTTTCTTTAGTTGCACTCCCCTTGGCCATTATCGGCGGTGTTTTACTCGCGTTTGGTATTTTATTTGCTTCTGTTAGACGCTCAGAGTTAGAACAATGGGTCTATGAGGGGTTTTGGGGGAGTAGTGATCTGTATTGGGGGATGAGTAGGATTCAAAGGTTTAGTATCCAGTTAGATGAGTCAACAAAGTTAATGGAGTTCGACGCTTCGAAACTAGATGAACAGATGAAGCTCAAAAAGCTCTTCCATGATGAGATGCGCACCTTTGAGCAGGCTATCTGGTATATCGAGGTCGAGAATATTAAATATCGGGATGGGTATTTAAAAATATACTTCCCAGGGTTAATGGATCCCGATGCAGTAAGGCAGTTATCCATCAGGGTTGAGCGATCACAAGGCTCATTCTTTTCTTCTTGGGAAGATACAGTTGATCCGCGAAGAGTAGGAGGGGGGCGCATAACGGCAGAATGGATGGGACCGGGAGTTGCGGCGCTCAACCTGTCTTCGTATGCAAATCAGCCGAGACTACGCTTGGGTATTCGCTATGAGCGGATTCTCCCTAATGGGGAGAAACAGAGTTTTAGCATGGTTGAGCCTTTAATAATCGAAGACCCAAAACAGCTTTAATAACGAATAGGATTTTCAGATGCAATTACCCCCTTTACGACTTATCCCCAATCCAACGGAAAACCCAGATGTGATTGAAGCCATGAACTTATCCATTACACGGATAGATGAGGATGTGATAGAGGTGCCGTCGATGACCTCTATGGGGTTAAATACATGGTTTAAGCTAATCTTTTTTGCCATTATGTTAGGAAGTGCTCCAGCCTACGATCCGGGGTGGTTTTCAAAGGATGGGGAACCAGGGGTTGCTTATAAGGCAATTCATAAGATGTTATACCGTGAGTCATATATTATCTCAACTTTTGAGTTTTATGAAGACTCTGACAATCCAGGCTTTCTGCGTGATGGAACGGCTTATGACCAATTTAAAATCGAGCAGTTGGATTTTCACGGCCGCGGCATTGTGGCTGGTATTGTTTGCATAAGCTTGATAGTCTTGCCTTGGATCTTGTTAAATCTGGCCGTTGGCAATCCCTATCGAATCGATCGTAAACGGCGCATTATGTATACGTGGATCAGGGGGAGTTTTGTTTGTATCCAGTTTCCGGAAGGAACAGATGACCCCTTGCAGGTGGTAGAAGCGCATATTCCCATGCGCAATGACATACGAGATCCCTACAATATGAATGGCCCTTTGAATATTTGGCTGCCCATCCCAAGGTACCAAAAAAATGGTGTGCTCAGCTTAGGTGGAAACTGTGCTATTGTTCGATCGCTCGTGAAATACCAAGCCTACTATTTACGCGACTTTATTAACGATTTTATTGCCAACCCAAATGCGCAATGGGTCGATCAGTTAGGGCCAAAGCGCAAGCCAAAGTATGTAAATTATCTCGATTATGTTCAGTTTCACTTCGCTCGCCTACAGTTTTTACCTCAGTTTCCATTCAAAAAGCGTAAGACGGAAGCGGCGATAGAGGCATTTATGAAAAATCCACGTACGGAGCTTTATCCGGATTATTTGCCCTATGCGTGATAAAACAGCTCTACTGCAAAAGCCTAAGCAGCACTAAGCTTATAGGTTGACAACTCACGTTTACTTATGTGACTCTTGTCTTTGGTTATAGCATTAACATGGAAGCAACATCATATTGACATTAAACGTCTCATTTCCGCGTCATCTAGGCTTGTGATCTCGGCACACAACGCTTCTTATTCGCCATTAATATTGGTTTTTTTTCATACTCAGCGTTTCACTATTTTCCCATGATTCCTTTACTTGGTTTCTGTCGCGCATCGCGTGAGGGGGAGCTGTTCGAGCTTATTGCCGCTGTCCAGTGCTCGGGTCCTCATGAGTTCGAGGAGCAGGTAAGATCGGAAATAGCGCTTGACGGCTATTGGCTGCATTGGGCTTCAAAGATTTTACCAGCGGAGGCTTGGATAAAAGAGTATCCCGAAGAATGGGGAGAGGTTCTATTTCAAAGCATTCAGGCAGGCTGTCCCGTGGTGTTAGGCCCGATCCAACGCATTTCTGTTAAGCCCGAAGTCTTTCTTGATAGCTTGAAGATAAAGCGAATGCAAGGGATTGAGCCACTTGATGCTCAGTTTGGACAAGAGCCAAAAAAACGTTACCTGATGAACTTCATACTGACTTTTTTGGTGAGGTGTACCCTAGTCAAGCGGAAGTGGTTCATTATGGTAGTCATATGCCACCGATGGCTACCTATGCCTTGCTTGATGCGACGAAATTGCCTTGGCTATTGCCAGATTTATTGGAAAACTCTGAATTACGGTATCAGTCATTACTTCAAGGTGAGGCACAGGTTGAGATCGCCAATCACGCACCTTATTTAGTCGAGTTAAAAGAGGGAAATGCATTTACACGTCAACTCTTCACTGGCGCAAAAGGAATACATGGGCTCTGGGAAAAATCTCTTGGTATTTTTATTCGGACTCGAAGTAATTTTGCAGAGCTTCGGCACCACCTGAGACGATTTACACGCCTTCAGAATGAGCACGGCCAATGGTTCTATTTCAGGTTTTGGGAAAAGACCATTCTCCCTGCATTGTTAGAAGGTAAGCCTGTTGAACTCGCAGAAGCATTACTGCAAGACGTCAGTTATCAAGGTCTTATTTTGATGTTGCCAATCCCTGAAGATGGAAAGCTGATCATTTGTCAACGACAAGAGGAACATTGCTCTTTGCCATTACGTCCCCCCAAAATCATGGATGATCTGCTGACTGCATTTAATGCTGAGGTGAGCAAAGTACAAGATGTTCAAGAGGTTCAGGCAGTATTAGCTCCCTTCTCAGACACTCCTGAAGGGCTGTGTTTACCCAGCAGTCAAGAGCTGCATGAAACGTTAAAAAGGTTAAAGTCTTTAGGCTTTTCAAATTCAGAGATGATACGAAAGGCATTGCATCTATATGTACGAGCGTACTTGCAAGATCAAAGTGAGCAAGCGCTAGCCCTTTTGAACAATGTTAGGCAAGGTCCAGCTATTCGTCTTTGGCATCTGGCAAACTTGGTAAAGGACTAACCGAATGAAATTTAAAATAAAGCAGCCATATTTGAGGTGGCTATTCGTACTGACAGTCATAGGATGGACAACAATGGCGAACTCTGGAGACACAAAAACCTACTGTATTGGACGAGTATTAATTGAGATACCCGTAAGTTTTCAACTGGTGCGGCATGATGGATCTGTCTATGGAGTACGGCTTAAACGCTTGGCTCTAGGTGATAATAATGAAGCACTACGCATTGCAAACGAACAAATTAGAGCCTTAAAAAAAGGGGATGTTTCAGATAATGGAACGCCGCAAATATTCCGAGATGCACAAACAATCGAGGGTGTGCATGTTGTATCACGATACAATGATTTCTCATCTCTGGGGATAGACTTAAATCACATCTGGGAAGAAGACGCGTATTTTTCATCGGGTGGTGTAGTGTTTCGTGCGAGCACTGTGGTGGACTTGGAAAGTCCTATTGATTATCACGCGCATCTACTGGCTGTTGCCAACGCAGCTCGTCCTCGCGATCCTGATGAAATTCCAAGTGAAGAAGGAACTTGCCTCGAAGATGCATTCATTGCTTTGCCTGTTAAATCTGAAGCAGTGGGGGCTAGTTTTTATCATCCTACTGAGAAGTCGTTAGGAGTGCAGATAGGTTATATCCTTCGTCAGCCTGGTGGTAGGGAAGTTGAACTTGAGGCTCTGAATAGCAATATTGGACGGGAAATTAATGTTGCAGGTTTCCTAGGGAGGGAGGCAAAAGATAATAAAGATTATTTATTTTATTATGCCCTTCTAGGGCAGCAAACCACGCGAAATCGTCATGGTTATCGAATTTCGGTTAGATACTTTGATTACCGTAAAAACTTTGGTCAATCACCAATCACAGAGAAAGAGGCGGATAAGTATTGGGATATGCTTATTAATAGCATTCAGGTAAGGAGGTAATCAATGAGTCATTCGTCAGTGCAGTATTGCCCAAAATCCTTTGCGGTGCCCATCATTTTTGTACCAGGCTTAATGGGTAGTCGTCTTCGAATCAAGCAGGATAAACGAATAGTTTGGGAGCCTTTGGATAATATTGGGAATGCTATTCGCCTTGCCAGAAGTAATGCTGTAGAAAAGAGGGCTGAATTAATCGGTTTAGATGCTGCTCCCTATAGCCCAGATTATCTTGAAGTCGATCTAGGAGAGTCAAACCCTCAGCACCCCTTCTTGCAAGAACGCATTGATCGAGGCTGGGGTGGGGTGCTGCAAGGCTCCTATTCAGGCTTTCTTGCTTGGCTTCAAGTCTCAGCCACTCTACCTGAAAATGGCTTACTGCCTAGAGGTTGTTCAGCGCTGCATTATGAAGTTTGGGCACCCCCCTACAACTGGACGGATGATAATCTAAATTCCGGTAGGGATTTAGGGGATACAGTTAGAAAAGCACTTGAGGGCACGGCAAAAAAATACCAAGGCACAGATGTTCAAGTGCTTAAACCAATTATAATCACACACTCTATGGGCGGGCTTGTCTCTCGTGCCTACACGCAACTACATGGTGGTGCTGAAGAGGTGCATGGTGTCATCCACGGAGCACTGCCCTGCGAAGGCGCTCCTGCGGCCTATAAGCGAATATTGGCTGGGTTTGAGGGCGCAGGAATAGAGCGACATGTCCTCGGAGCAAACCAACAGGAAGTTACGGCCACCGCCGCAAACATGCCTGGGGTTTTGCAGTTACTGCCGAATCAATGGCACAAAACAGTCAACGGCGCTAAAGCATGGTTGCATTGCACAGGGAAGGATGGTTCTAAGCTTTGGTCAAAACCTGCTGCGAATCCCTATTCCGAAATATACAGCAATCAAAGCGATTGGTGGCGATTGGTTTACAAAGAGCATCTTAATCCCGGCAGTGACAATGAAAGTGAAGCTTACATTTCATATGTCAAGGCACTCAAGAATGCAGAGTCTTTTCATGCTCAGCTTGGTCCCAGTGCATTCCACCCCAACCCTCGTATGTTTTACTCAGATGATACTGAGCATTCATCTTGGGATTCTGTTGAATGGAAGCAAACCGAAACGGAGGATATTCCACCAGACGATACCTTTCAAGACACTAATGGTCGTGGCATTTTTACATGGTCAAGGATGGTGTTGGTGGTTGACTTTGGAGGGTTTGAGCCAGTTCCCAGGCTAATTACACACTACGAGCTACAACCCGCCAATGCGCCAGGAGATGGGACGGTTCATTCAGGATCAGGTCTGCATGTCTCAGGCCCTATGTCGCTTCCAATAAATCCAGGTTTTGAGCATCAACCCGCATTTGATTCAAAGGAGGCCCGACGTTTAACCAAAGAGTGGTTGTTTGAAATGGTAGAAGAGCAGCTCTGAGGTTGGAATATCATTTGATCAATACTCGTTGAGCAAGACAATATTTAATCCCTCAATATTCACTTAACCATGAATGACCTCTATTAAATCAAAAAATCATATTTTTTAGCAGATTAGATGCAAGTTAACGTAACTTTACAATTCATTAATGCTAACGTTGTTGACAACGATTATCATTAATAGTAACTTTCTGCTTATTAAGTGCTTGTTTTTCTGTGTGGATTTATTTCTAACCAAAAAACACTCGTATGTGGGTGGCGAGAAGACTCTCGGGCTGGGTCATTATTGCCTTTTCTGCGCTAGATCAGTGCTAAGTCCAACACCCTTCCAGTCTCGAAGGTTAAGCCTTCTTATTTTTAGTCAAAAAGGGTGGGTTATTGAGCTGTGTTGTTAGGGGCAGAATGTTACTGAGTTGAGCGGGTTTAAAGATTTCATTACATCTTTGGAGTGAGAAACGTGAAAAGTAAATGGGTGCTTGGGGTCTGTCTTGTGAGTGGATTGGCCTTTAATTCACATGCACAACCCGTTGATATTGAGGTGACTATCCCAGCTATTGCTGGGCCGATGTATTACCGCCCTTATGTTGCAATTTGGGTGGAAAATGATCAGGAAGAAACGGTCAGAACCATTGAAGTATGGCGCAAAGAGCCTGATTGGTTAAAAGACATGCGTCGTTGGTGGAGAAAAGCAGGTCGCTATGATCAGGGTGAGTTAGATGCCGTGACAGGCGCGACTAAACGCCCCGGTACTTACACCGTCACTTGGGATGGGGTTGACCAAAAAGGCCAGCCAGTTCCTGCAGGCACTTACTACATTAATGTTGAGGCTGCTCGTGAGCACGGGAATCGCAGTTGGGTCAGAGGCGCGGTTGAGTTAGGTGTTGCCAACCAGCGCATAGTCATTGATCCGACTGAAGAGTTGGGCGAAATTATTCTTTCTACAGGAGACGCTAAGTGAGTAAAGCAAAAAAACTATTGGGTGCCGCTGCATTGTCAGTTGGTCTGATTGCTGGGCATGCGGCTGCACACCCTATGTGGATGCTGCCAAGCGAGTTTAATTTGTCTACAGATGAGGGGCATTGGATTACAGTGGATGCCACGGCCTCTCATGGTGTTTTTAGCTTCGACAAGCCTCTCGGTGTCGATAATGTCGCTATTTACCGTCCAGGTGGAGAGCGCGAGCGTGTTGGGCCTTATTTTAAAGGTCAGCGTCGTAGCGTCTTTGATGTTCAGTTGAACGAGCAAGGAACTTATAAAGTCGAATTAGTCACCCCTGTTCGTTACATGACAAGTTATGTCGTGGGCGGACGTGATACCGCGCGTCGTATTATGGGGAATAAGTTGGAGATAGCCTCCCAGTTGCCTGAAGATGCACGCGATGTTCGTACCACTATGGTTCAAAACATTATTCAATTTTATGTCACTCAAAAAGCACCAACACGCATAGTGCTTGAACCAACAGGGCAAGGCTTTGAGCTTAATGCGATCACCCATCCAAGTGATATTGTCATTGGTGAAGAGGCAAGCTTTAAGTTTACCTTCAATGGTGAGCCTGTAGCGGATCTAGATGTTGAGGTGGTTCCTGGTGGAACGGCTTGGCGTTCGTCACGTATGCAAATGGATCTTAAAACAGACAGCGAAGGCGTATTGCGCTTCACACCTGAAAAAACAGGGCCTCACTTGCTAAGCACCAATATGCGTCGCTCCATTGATAGTCCTTTGGCGGATCAGGCTGGCGTGACCTATATGCTTTCATTTGAAGTCATACCTGAATAGTTTTGGGTGGTTTAATGCTAAGTAAATATTGTTTTGCAACGGTGTTGGCTGTCTGTTCGTTGAATGCATGGGCGCATTATCCATACATCGATTGCCAGAAAACAGCGCAGGGTGTGGAGTGTGAAGTTGGCTTTAGTGATGGTAGCGATGCGATCGGTAGCGAAGTCGTCATGTATACCTATGATGACGATGTAATCGCTCGCGCGAAGGCCGATCAATTCTCAAAAGTGCACTTTGACTGGTCTGACGAGGAATTCTACATTCAGTTTGATGCAGGTCACGAAGACCCTGCAGAGTATGATTATGCTGAATTCTAGTCACCACACGACGCGCAACGAAGCCTTGGGCTTCGATGCGGGTACTTCCTCTGAGTTCATTGAAACTGTTCGCCCAGATGATGGTCGTCTTGAAACCCTGTGGGTTTGGCTCTTTATTGCGGCTGTTTTAGCGATTGGTGCGATAGGTATTTCAGTGCGAACGGAAACGCATGTCCATGTGCCGAGTGTCGAGCTTAATCCCGTTGAGCAGCAATTGCTGACGGAGTTATCCATAGCGATCCAAGAAATTGAATTTGTCACGGGGGATGTGGGTGATTGGCCTGATATCGATCAGCTGATTATGGCACAAATTCCTCCGTTTACGCATCAATCTCAAACTTGGCGAGCGATTGAAAAAGGCTGTTACTTGCTTGTTTCAGCCGTTGGTATGCATGGTCACTTTATGCTGGACTTAAATGAAGAGGCGCGGATTTTATTTCATGAAAGTCCGATTCCTATGATTAGTGAATGCCATGATTTATCGCATTGGCACCGTTTGGATACTCTCAAATGAAATGGTTAGTTGTTCTTATCAGTGTTTTATTATCGACAAGCAGTGCTTGGGCAAAGCCCTTGGTTGTGGGGATTACTTTGCATCCCTATTACAGTTATGTTAGCCAAATAGTAGGTGACAAGGCCGAAATATTGCCCTTGATTTCCAGTGGCTTTAATCCGCATAGCTATGAGCTACAGCCTTCTGATTTGAAACGCTTACTGGAAATGGATGTGCTGGTTTTAAATGGGATAGGGCATGATGAATTTGCATCGCATGCATTAGAGGGTTTAGATCTACCGAACCTGCATGTCGTATATGCGAATAAAGACTTGCCGCTCTTGTCTTCTGGGCGGGGAAGTAACACCTATAACCCGCATACATTTGTTTCAATAGATGCAGCCATACGTCAAATCTATACGATTACCGCTGAGTTGGGGCGGCTTGATCCCGAAAATGCAGCGTATTTTCAAGCCAACGCATTACGCTATGCGCGTGAGTTGAGAGGGCTAAAAAATCGCTATCAAGCCAGTATTATGGACCTTGATTTAACAGGGGTTCGAATCGCAAGCACGCATAATGCGTATGGATATTTTTTGCAAGAGTTTGGCATAGGTGTTGATACAGTGATTGAACCCGCTCATGGTGTAGAGCCCAATGCAAGTCAATTACAAAACACCATTGATCGAATCAAAGCGGCCAACATACAGGTTTTATTCACTGAATTGAATATGGAAAATCGTTACGTTGACGTCATTGAACAAGCAACGGGCATTGGTATCTTTCACTTCTCACACATGACACACGGTGACTATGATGCTGAGCTTGTTATGCGTGAAATGGAGCATAACTTACAAACCCTAGTGCTGGCTTTAACTAAAGCCGCAGGGGGCTAAGATGTCCGTAACAGTTCAGCTCAAAGAGATGTCTCTTTCTCTAAACGACGTAGAAATACTAAAGCCTATTTCGGCAACCCTGCAGTCAGGGCGTTTGCATGCGATTACTGGGCCCAACGGAGCAGGTAAGTCATCTTTCCTCAAGTGTTTGTTAGGATTAATGCCGCACAAAGGTCAAATTAAACGTCATTGGCCTGATAAGAATAGGGGAGTGGCGTATGTGCCTCAGCAACTCGCCTTTGAGCCGTCCTTGCCGATTACGATAGAAGAGTACTTGACCACGACATTAACGTCGAAAGCGTTATTTTTTAAGCGAGTATCCAGCGTTCGTTCTCAGGTTGAAGTCTTGCTTGAGCGAGTCGGGTTGGAAGGAAAAGAGCATCTTAGGCTTGGGCAATTGTCAGGCGGTGAGCGTCAGAGGTTAATGTTTGCCCAAGCACTGGGTCAAAAGAGACATTTGTGGTGTGTCGATGAGCCAATGACAGGGCTAGATGTCACGGCTCAAGCATTAATTACTCAGGAGTTGCTCTCCTTGAGGGCTCAGGGCGTTACCCTTCTGGTTGTGCATCATGATCCCGATTGGGTTTCAGACTATGCAGATGAGGTTTGGTCAATCAATGGCGGCTTAGTCGGTCATCAAGTGAATTTGCATGCCATGGGCACGATGAGACTTAAAACACCTAAAGTGATGAACCGCAATCAAGAGGTAGTTGCTTAATGGAGTTTATTCGTCAATGGGTGTTTAGCCTATATGAAATCGGCGTGCTTCCTTCTATGTTTCAATATGCCTTTTTAACCAACGCTTTGGTTGCGGGTTTACTAATAGGCCCTCTATTAGGTGCACTTGGGCCCTTGGTGATTGTAAAGCGCCTCGCATTTTTTTCGGAGGCGGTTGGGCATGGTGCATTAACGGGTGTAGCGTTAGGGATTTTGTTGGGTGAGCCTGCAACGCAGCCCTTTGTCGCACTTTTCTGCTTCTGCATTTTGTTCGCCATGTTATTGCATTGGATTAAGAGTCGAACTGATATTCCTTATGACGCACTGGTGGGTGTGTTTTTATCCTTTGCAATTGCGTTGGGGGCAGCATTAATCCTCTATGTTGCAAAAAAGGTCAATGTCCATATTTTGGAAAATGTTCTTTTCGGTTCCATTTTAACCGTTAAGGATATGGATATTTGGGTGTTGTTACTCATCACGGCCGTCTCGGCAGTGCTTATTATCAAAGGCGCTAATCGTGCGCTCTTGGCCAGTCTATCTCCTGATCTTGCGCGCGTTAGAGGCGTGAATATACGTTTGTATGATTATATTTTCATTCTGTTGATTGCCCTAGTGACTGTGGCCTCGGTGAAGGTGGTAGGGGCAATTCTTGTAGGTGCGCTCTTGCTTATTCCGGCGACGTCGGCACGAATGATCAGCCGAAATGGTCGAGAGTTTTTTGCCTATTCCGTTCTGTTTTCAACCCTGAGTTGTATTTTGGGTATATTGCTGCCGATGGCTGGAGCGTTGCCGATTCCATCCGGTGCTGCAATTGTCATGATTGCATCTGTCGGTTTTGTCTTGTCGTTAATTATCCGTCGTTGGAGAGTGATTCAATGAAGTGTGTGAAACACCTGTGTGTTGGAGTGCTGCTGTGCGGTGTTGCAGCTGTTTGTCAGTCCGCATCTGTTGTAACGGTGGCGCCTATTACGTTTGCTTTAAGTCAATCATTGTTGCAGTCGACGGATATAGAAACACTCTACTTACCACCCGAACGTTTGCCGATGAACCGAATTGCAGGTTGGCTCGCACGTGCTGACCAAGCAAGCTTGCCCGTTGCAGATGCAGTATTGACCATCGAGTCTGTTGTGCCCACATTGAGTCTGTATCCTTTATTGCGCCAATCTTCAATTAGAACAATTCCAATAGATGCCGCCTACGAATTGTCGCCAGGTGGTGCTAAAGTCAGTTTGCGACCTGAAACAGATGAGGACTTCTTTTGGTTAGATAGCAATAACTTGACGGTTATGGTCAATATCTCGGCGCGGGATTTAAGTCGTGTGTGGCCAGAATCAGCTGCCAATATTGAAGAGCAACGTCGAAAGTTGCAACGTGAAATTCAGAAAATGACATTTGCCGTTGATCAATTATTGTTAGAACAGGATATTTCAACCTTGGCGGTCACAGATGAGCGATTGCTGCCATTGGCGATGTCATTAAGTTTACCACTTGTTGCAGCAGATCAAGCAGATTTGCTGTTGAGTTTATCTCAGCAGGAGTCTGATCATCAGAAGATTTGGGTTGTTGATCCTTTAATCCGAAAAACAGACGGCTTAGAGGGGTGGCTGAAGGATCAGCAGGCGTCTTTAGAAAAAGCATTACTTTAATAACGGATCATTTCATGATGAATTAGCCGACGATAGCCGTGCTTTAATCGGTAAACTGCGTTTATAATAGGGGTTTATTGTTCAGTGCGGTTGTTTCCCGCCCGTTAATTTAGCCTTCATAAGTTGCCTATATGACCAAGAACGACGCTCCCAAGTCCACTAATTTCATTCACCAGATTATTGAGCAAGACTTACAGCAAAATCTGAATGACGGTAAAGTCGTGACCCGTTTTCCGCCTGAGCCAAATGGCTACTTGCACATAGGACACGCTAAATCGATTTGTTTAAACTTTGGCACGGCTCTGAAGTATGGTGGCGAGTGTAATCTGCGTTTTGATGACACAAACCCGGAAAAAGAGAGCCAAGAGTATATTGATTCCATCATACGCGATGTCCGCTGGTTAGGCTTCGAGTGGGCTGGTGAAGTCAAATACACGTCTGATTACTTCCAGCAACTGTATGACTGGGCTGTTCATTTGATCAAAGAAGGTAAAGCTTATGTTGATCATCTTAATGCGGCTGAAATGCGTGAGTACCGCGGAAGCTTAACTGAAGCGGGTCGTAACAGTCCTTATCGTGACCGTAGCGTTGACGAAAATCTATCCTTTTTTGAGCAAATGAAAAAAGGTGAGCTAGAAGAGGGCACCTGTTCATTGCGCCTTAAAATTGATATGGCATCTCCCAATATCAATCTTCGTGATCCTGTTATTTACCGTATTCGCCACGCTCATCATCACCAAACAGGTAACGACTGGTGCATTTACCCGTCTTACGACTTTGCTCATGGTCAGTCTGATGCACTTGAAGGGATCACGCATTCAATTTGTACTTTAGAATTTGAAGACCATCGTCCTTTGTATGATTGGCTAATTGAGAATCTGCCTGTCCCGGTTGTGCCGCGCCAGTATGAGTTTGCACGCTTGAACCTGAACTACACCATTACCAGTAAGCGTAAGCTGAAACAGCTGGTTGATGAAAAACATGTGACGAATTGGGATGATCCGCGCATGCCAACGATTTCAGGCTTGCGTCGTCGTGGTTACACGCCTGCCGCCATTCGTCAGTTCTGCGACATGATTGGTGTAACCCGTTCTAACGGTACCGTTGACATGGCGATGCTTGAGTCTGCGATTCGTGATGACCTAGATGCGAACGCACCACGCGCCATGTGTGTCACTCGTCCTTTAAAAGTCACCTTAGTGAACTATGAAGAGGGTAAAGAGGAATGGTTTGAACTACCTGCTCATCCAAAAGATGAGTCAATGGGGGCTCGCAGCGTTTCGTTTGGCCGCAATTTACTGATAGAGCAAGAAGATTTTGAAGAAGTTGCACCGCGCAAGTGGAAGCGACTTGCGGCCGGTGAGGCTGTGCGTTTACGCGGAGCTTATGTGATTCGCTGCGAAGAAGTGATCAAAAATGCCGAAGGCGAAATTATAGAGCTGAAGTGCAGTTACGATCCAGCAACGAAAGGGGCGAATCCTGAAGGTTACAAGGCAAATGGTGTGATTCATTGGGTGAATGCGGATCGTTCGGTTCCTTGCGAAGTGCGTCTGTATGATCGTCTATTCACTGAAGCAAACCCTGAAGCGGATAAAGACAAGAGCTTTCTTGATTTTATGAACCCTGAATCTCTAGTTGTGCTTGCCGATGCTCGCGCGGAGCCTGGGTTAAAAGATCAAGCCGCTGAAACCAACTATCAGTTCGAACGTCTGGGGTACTTTGTTGTTGATCCGGACTCAACAGAAGAAAAAATGGTGTTTAACCGCACGGTTACCCTTCGCGACTCATGGGCAAAAATCCAAAATAACTGATGAGTCGTTTGCCGAAAGTGGTCATGCTGGCAGCGCTGGTAACTCTGTTACTGGCCTGCAGTGTGCCCAATAAAGAGAGCTTAGTGTCGGGTGATCGATTCGATACTCCTGACCCTTCAACGTCTTTAAGCACCGAATCAGGCGATGATGTCGCGGATGAGTCGGTCTTACAGGATCTAGAACATCTAGATCAGGTGTTTGAGACAATTGCTCAAACCAGTTATCCTCCTGTGCCTGGTAGACTTAAAGTCGAGTTTATTGCCCCTTTACCCGCCGAGCTGAATGAGTCATCTGGACTTGCGATGCATCAAGGCACTGTTTGGACGATGAATGACAGTGGCAATAGCGCGGCTCTCTATGAAATTTCTCAGGAAAGCGGCTCCATTCTGCGTAGAGTCCATCCTTTAAATAGCGAAAATCGAGATTGGGAGGCACTAGCGCAAGATGATCAGCACTTGTTTATTGCGGACTGTGGCAATAATCGTGGTGATCGACGCTCATTTCAGATTTATTCTGTCCCTTGGCAGGAACTGCATCAATCGAAACATCGCGGAGTTGTGAGCTCTTCGCGTCTCGATATCACGCTGGCCGATACACGTCCTGAATCTAGACTCCATGCGCATAATAATGATTGTGAAGCGCTGGCTCATGTTGACGATGAGCTCTGGTTATTTACCAAAAATTGGAAAGATCAGGCAACGCGTTTGTATCGTGTAGATAAGACAAAGCCTAAACAATCGCCAACGGCGAGTGCGACCTATCCTGTTAAGGGGTTGATCACGGCGGCAGACTTTGATGCGGATTCAAGACGTTTAGTGTTGCTTGGCTATCGAATCGGGTTTTTATCTGTGTCTTCTTTTGTCTGGATCATTCCTGTGCCTGAAGAGGGGCAGTTACCTGATTGGCAGAGTGCCAGCTATCACCGTTTAGAACCTGCCGGACAATGGGAAGCGATTCTTTGGCATCAGGGTGATCTCTGGTTAACGCGTGAGCGCAGTGTTCTGGGTGGTGCTCAGTTGGCCAAGATTAACTTGCCGTAATGCATCTGGGTTTTTGGCATTTAATTAGTCTATAATCTACAGCCGTTTGGTATAAAGTAACATTTATACTGTCTTATTCATTATCCAAGAGTTCACTCCATGTTACAGATATACAATACTCTGACTCGAACAAAAGCACCCTTTACGCCTTTACAAGAAGGTAAAATTGGCATGTATGTGTGTGGTGTGACAGTCTACGATTATTGTCATATTGGCCATGCCCGAGTGATGGTGTCGTTTGATGTCATGACGCGCTTCTTGCGTTGGCAGGGATGGGACGTCAATTACGTCCGCAATATTACGGATGTTGATGACAAAATTATGAAGCGCGCAGCAGAACGAGGCGAGTCTGTTGAGTCTTTAACCCATCGTATGATTGCCGCGATGCATGAAGATGAGAAGGCATTATTTGTTGAGAGGCCTGATCATGAGCCTCGTGTGACGGGTAATATGGACAACATCATCGCTTTTATTGAGCGCTTGATTGTTAAAGACTACGCCTATGCGGCATCTAATGGTGATGTGTATTACCGCGTTGAGAAGTTTGAAGGCTATGGCAAGCTCAGTGGTCAACAAACTGAAGAATTGCGTTCGGGCGCGAGAGTTGAAGTGGGTGATGTTAAAGAAAGCCCCTTAGACTTCGTGCTTTGGAAAGCCGCTAAGCCAGGCGAAGAGTGCTGGTCATCGCCATGGGGTGACGGGCGTCCAGGTTGGCATATCGAATGCTCTGCGATGTCACTCTGCTGCATCGGCAAAACACTTGATATTCATGGAGGCGGACCTGATCTTCCGTTTCCTCACCATGAAAATGAAATTGCCCAGTCGGAAGCGGCGAACGGCTGTACCTATGCTAATTATTGGATGCATGCTGGCCCCGTTAGAGTGAATCAGGAAAAAATGTCGAAGTCGTTGAATAACTTCTTTACGATTCGTGATGTTTTGAAAGACTATAATCCTGAAGTGGTGCGATATTTTCTAACGAGTGCTCATTATCGCAGTTATATCGATTACTCTGAATCGAGCCTAAAAGAAGCACGCTCTGCTCTTGAGCGTTTCTATCAAGCCTTACAGGGGGTTGATACAGGTGTGGTTGCCGATAGCGTTGCTCCTGAATATGAGCAGCGTTTCGTTGAGGCCATGGAGGATGACTTTAATACGCCTAAGGCTTTAGCGGTCTTATTTGAATTAGTCAACGAGCTAAATACACACAAGCGTTTAGGGGTGGCACATGCGGCACCCTATGCCGCTGAATTAAAACGTTTGGCAAATGTACTGGGTCTGCTCCAGCAAGATCCAGACGCTTTTTTGAAAGGTGCTGATAAAGAGGGGATGATTTCTGCAGAGGAAATCCAAGCCCAAATCGAGGCACGTAATCAAGCGAGGCAACAAAAAGACTTTGCAGGTGCGGATGCGATTCGACAATCCTTGCTTGCGCAGGGTGTTGTGCTTAAAGACAGCCGTGAAGGGACTGCTTGGTACCGCGATTCTGAGTGATGGCTGATCGCCAGCTTCTTTAAAAAACGCCCAGGTTTCCACTTGGGCGTTTTTTTATGTCTTTCTATGTCCCTCTTTTTTACTGAGCTCAATCACTGATTGGGAATAGTTGTTGACAATTTACTAATGATAACGATAATGGTTGTTATTAGTGTTAAGGAGGAGTGTATGGCATTATCAGGAAATAAGTCTGTCGATTCGACAACAGGTGTTGTTAGCCCGTTGTTGTCAAAGGCGACGGCAGTCAAGAGAATAAACAGTAAAGAGCTTTTATCAGAGCAAGGCCGTTTAGAAATCGAACATGAAACTGAAATTTATCGTTTGACTCGAACAAAAAACGGCAAGCTTATATTAACAAAGTAAAATCGATGTAACCCAGTTGTAAAAGAGTTGTTGTATCCCGCACGTTCAGCCAGCCACCTAACGCCCCCAGGCAGCCAGCTTCGCGGATAACATCCATGATGTTTCCTCGGAGAATATTGATAGGCTGCTCATCCCGCTAGAGTCCCTTCGGATGACGATATGAGAATTGCCAGTCAATGCCATCCGGTTTGAATTTGTATTTATATCCGTTAGGAACTCTGTATGCGTAAGTCTCATTATTTTCCAAAGAAGTTGCTTGTTTTATCCGTGAGTTTATCAGTGTCCAGCTGGGCGTTAGGTCAGGGAGTGACGAACTTAAAAGAAATAACGGTTACCGCTTCGCATACAGAGCAGGATGTGCTTGATGTTGCCAATACGTTAACCGTGATGACAGCAGAGGATATTGAGCGGCTACAAGCATCGGATATTAAAGATTTGCTTCGCTACGAAGCGGGTGTCTCTGTTAAAGCGCAACCTATGCGTTCGGGTGCAGCGTTAAGCAGTATTGGTCGTGGAGGCAATGAAGGGATCAATATTCGAGGTCTTGAGGGCAATCAAGTAATGTTGCAAACCGATGGTGTGCGACTTCCGGCGATTTATACCTTTGGACCTATGTTAACTGGGCGAGGCGATTACTTAGAGCCAGAGGGCTATAAACGAGTCGAGGTGCTCAGAGGACCAAGCTCAACGTTATACGGCAGTGAAGGTTTAGCGGGAGCGGTCAGTTTTGTCACAAAAGACCCCGTGGATTTGCTGACGTTAGGAAAGGATCATCAAGTCACTCTTAGGGCAGGCTATGCGTCTGAAGATAAAAGCCATTTTGTCACTCCCGCTTTCGCTGGCCGAAATGAAAAGCTTGCCGGAATGTTATTGTTTACAGCGCGAGATGGTGAAGGACTCAAGAACCAAGGTTCAGTTGAGGGTACTGGAAACTCAAGAACCTTGCCTAACCCTCAGGACAAATCAGCTGAATATTGGCTGGCTAAACTCGTGTACGATGTGACAGATGAACATCAAATTAAGTTGACGGCTGAGAACATTAATCGGCTGACGGCAACGGATGTGCTCACAGGTGTGGCGGGAACAACCACAGGCTTAACCGCGAATGATCGTGTGCGTCGCGATCTCTACAAAACCGATTACGTTTATCAGTCTGAACAAAATCCATGGTTGCAATATGCACGAGTGAGTGCGTATCAACAAGACTCTAGCAATCGTCAGTTTAGCGATGAGCGAAGAAGTATTGGGGATAGGACGCGTGATAACGCCTATGCTGAACAGATACGTGGCCTGAATGCGGTTATGGAGTCAAACATCGAGGGGCAGGTAAGTCATCGCATTAATTATGGAGTTGACTTTTCTGTTACGGATATAAGCGCTTTGCGCAATGGCGATCCTGCAGGAACCAGCTTTCCTGATAAGCCCTTTCCAGACACAGATTACAGGCTGTTAGGTGTTTTTGTTCAAGATGAAATGAGTGTCGGTCGGCTGAGTATCATACCGGGTTTGCGTTATGACTCCTACAAGCTGTCCCCAAGTATGAATGATCCCTTGTACCGAGGCTTATCGCCAGTTGAGCTTTCGGACAGTGCTCTTTCCGCAAAAATGGGATTGGTGTGGAAACAGGCACCTTTAATGAATTGGTTTGCTCAATACTCCGAGGGTTTTCGTGCACCCACACCGGGTGATGTGAACAGTGGGTTTACGAATTTAAGCAGTCCATTTTTTGCCTATAGAACGATTGCCAACCCCGATCTGAAGCCAGAAAGCAGTAAGATGTATGAAGTGGGGTTGCGTGGTCGAGATGAAGCACTGAACTATAGCGTTAGTCTTTTCCGTTCAGACTATAAGAATTTTATCGAAAATGCCGAAGTGTCTGGCACGGGGCGACCTTCTGATCCTTTAACCTACCAAAGTGTTAACCGAGATGGTGTAGAAGTTACAGGCTTTGAAGCTAGCTTGCGTTGGAAATATCACCCCAATTGGGCAGTGTCGGGCACCTATGCTAAGCATCGTGGGCATCGCAAAGAAGACGGTGAAAAAGTGAGTTTGGATACGATCGATCCAGCGAAGTTGGTCGCAGGCTTGCACTTTGATAACGGGCGCTATGGGTCTGAGTTGATTGTGACTCATGTTGAAGCCAAAACGCGTAACTCCAGAGCGGATGGATTTAATCCAGGTCGCTATACAACACTCGACTTGTTGGGTAATTACCAGTTGAGTCGCAATGCATCCTTACAGGCGGGTATTTTTAATCTAACCGATGAGAGCTATACGCATTGGGCAGATGTTCGTAGCCTTGATGCCGATAGTCAGGTCGTTGATGCGTTCACTCAGCCTGGGCGTAACTTCAAAGTCAGTTTTACCTATCAGTTTTAGAGACACCGACGAGGGTGAGAGAAACCTCGCCCTCAATCAACTAACAAAGGTGATGTATGAATTCTGAATTAACGCTATCCGATCGTATAGGCGAACTTTTAGCATCGCAGCCGATGATCCGACCTGTGGAAATCGCAAAGCAGCTTGGTGTTTCGGAGTGGGTGGTTGTTAGCCAGTTTAGTGCCGATGAATTTACGGCTTTGCCCGGTCGAATGGCGCAGTCCATTCTGGAGAGTATTTCAGATTGGGGTAAGGTGACCACAATAATTGAGGTAAAGGGCTTTGTCTTCGAATTCAAAGACGCCTTTCCTAAAGGCAAGCTTGGCTTTGGCTACTACAACCTACAAGGGAGTGGCGGTGGTTTGGAGGGGCATTTAAAACTGGATGCCGTTACGGATATCGCCTTGCTGAGTCGACCTTTAAGGGGAAAAGAGACACATGCCATTATATTTTACGCAGAAGATGGCACGTGTATTTTCAAAATATATCTTGGTAGAGATGAGGAAGGGCGCATCTTACCTCATCAAATCGCCGCTTTTCATGCGTTGAAGGAGGGTAAGAATGTTGTTTAATCATCTGTTTAAAAAACAGCTTCCGTTGATGGTTTTTGCTCTATTGGCAAGTTTAAATGCGCATTCGGATTCTTATCAAAAAATCGTCTCAGTCGATGGATCAATCACTGAAATTCTCTACGCATTAGAACAGCAGCATCGCTTGGTTGGGCGTGACACGACCAGTATTTGGCCAGAAGAGGCCAAAGATTTGCCCGATGTTGGCTATATGAGACAGCTGTCTTCAGAAGGTTTGTTGTCTTTGCAGCCGGATTTGATCTTAGTTACGGATGATGCTCAGCCTCAATCGGTACTCGATCAACTACAAGCAGCAGGCGTTAATGTTCATATAATTGAGAATGATTACTCTTTGCAAGGTGTTCAAAAAAAGATTCTATCGATTGCAAGGATCGTCGAACAATATGAAAAGGGTGTTGAGCTGGTTGCATCTGTTGAAGCCGAGATGATGACGATACAAGATTCAATCAAAGCTCAGCACCAAGAACCCGTTAGCGCTATTTTTGTGTTGGGTATTCGAAATGGCAGCATGATGGTTGCGGGCAGTGGTAGCCGAGCGGATGCGCTGTTGCGAATGGCGGGCTTGCATAATCCTTTTTCGGATCAAGTTCAAAATTACCAATCTGTATCCGCAGAAGCGCTCATACAGGCTAATCCTGACATCATCATTACTATGTCTCAAGGTGCCGAAATGGGAGGTGGGATTGAGCAAGTTCTGCAAGATCCAGCCATACGTCTGACGCGTGCAGGCCAGAAGAAAAATGTGTTAGTTGTAGATGCACGACTTCTGAGTTTTGGGCCAGACTTGCCAGCTCAAATTGAAGATTTATATCAACAAGTCAATCTAAACCCTTCTAACAACAAAAAGCCACTCGACAGGTTCGCTGCATGGAACGAATAATCACGTCACAGAAATATGCGGCGTATATTTTATTTATCGCCTTGATGGTGACATTAAGCCTGTCTTTAACTCAAGGAGCGATATCACTCAATTTGTGGCAAGTATTGGGTGTTTTAACAGGATCGATTGATGATGCCTTTGCACGCTTAGTCGTTCTGGATATTAGACTTCCGCGGGTTTTGTTAGGCGCTATTGTTGGAGCAGGGTTAGCGATTGCCGGGGCTGCGATGCAAGGTTTGTTTAGAAATCCTTTAGCCGATCCTGGCTTGGTCGGTGTTTCCAGCGGGGCCGCGTTGGCAGCCATTTTAGTGATCGTGCTCGGTGGAACGTACCTAAAACAGTGGATGAGCTTTTGGGGGTATTTTGCATTGCCGCTGGCGGCGTTTATGGGTGGAGTGCTTGTCACTTGGGTTATCTATAAAGTGGCGACATACCAAGGGAGAACCGATGTCGCGACTATGTTGCTTGCTGGTGTTGCAATTAATGCCATTACGGGGGCCATTTCTGGCGTTTTGACCTATTACGCTTCCGATGAGGCACTGCGCAGCTTAACCTTTTGGTCCATGGGGTCTTTGGCCAGTGCATCTTGGGTAGATGTTGCTATGGCTGGGACCCCCATTGTAGTTGCCTGTTGTTGTTTGCCTTTTTTCTCTCGTGCGTTGAATGCATTTCTCATGGGAGAAACCGTGAGTCATCACATGGGGTTTAATGTGAAACGCATGAAGCAGATTGTGATCGCGTTGACCGCATTGGCTGTTGGCTCGGCAGTGGCAGTTAGTGGCGTAATAGGCTTTGTTGGATTGGTAGCACCGCATTTAGTCCGCTTGCTTACCGGGCCTGATCATCGTTGGGTTCTGCCTTTGAGTGCAATGATGGGCGCATTATTAGTGGTGCTATCCGATATTGTTGCACGTCTTTTGATAGCGCCAGCTGAGTTGCCTATCGGTTTGGTGATGGCATCCGTTGGCGGGCCTTTTTTCTTAGGTCTTCTGTTAAAGCAAAGAACAAAATCGGGGTTCTAATATGTTGTGTGCAAATCAACTGCATTTATCGATCGGGCAAAAGATCATATTGGATGATGTCAGTCTGACGTTGAAGCCTGGAGAAATGTTAGCTGTACTCGGCCCAAATGGGGCTGGTAAGTCAACCTTGTTAAAAGCTCTAAGTGGTGATATTGCTGAACTCGCCCATTCCATTTCACTTAATGGCAAACGCTTGAAGCATTGGGCGCCGGCATCTTTAGCTCAGTATCGAGCGGTTATGCCGCAATTTGTGCAACTCACCTTTGCTTTTTCAGTAGAGGAGGTGATTGAAACCAGTTTGCGCCACCCCATGTCAAATGCATTAAGAAATACACATATCCAGCAGATGTTGTCACTTTTTGATGCTGAGCACTTGCGCCATCGGAATTACTTGTCTTTATCGGGTGGTGAGCAGCAGCGTGTGCAATTGGCTAGAGTGATATCACAATTAGAAACGCTTCCTGTTCAAGAGCCTCAATATCTGTTGCTTGATGAATGTACGTCGAGTCTTGATTTAACCCATCAGCATCAAGTGTTTCAAGTGCTCAAAAAAATGGCTAAGCAGAAAAATCGTTCTGTGTTGGTCATTCTTCATGATTTGAACCTCGCAGCTCAATACGCAGATCGGATCCTGCTGATGAAGGCGGGTCGGGCCGTTGCTTTAGGAGGGGTTAAAGAGGTGCTAGATGCGAATCAATTAAGCGAGGTATATGAGTATCCAATAGACGTTATTGAACACCCCGGTGGATGGCCTTTGGTTATCCCTGCTCACTATCCGTTGGTAGCATAAATTTTAATATAGGTAAGTGTACATGAATGATACAACAGCAAAACTACAAGAGCGTCTAGAACCGGAAATTAGAGACTTTCGAGACAGCTGTAAAACCCTCTTGATGGCGACTCTTAATGACGATCATCAGCCTAATGTGAGTTATGCTCCCTTCGTACTTTTGGAGAATGGCTATTATATATTGGTGAGTGACATCGCGCGTCATGGGCAGAATTTACAAGTGTGCCCAAGTGTATCGATCATGTTGATTGCCGATGAAAACGAGACCCGCCAAATCTACGCACGCAAGCGCTTAACATTTGACGCCCTTGCAGAAGAGATAAAACGTGATAACCCACAATGGTCGGAAGCCATTGAAGCACTTTCGCAGCGCCAAGGAGAGATCGTTGTTAACTTGTCGCAATTGGGTGATTTCCGCTTATATCGACTCGTGCCAAAACAAGGTTTGTATGTCAAAGGGTTTGGTCAAGCCTATCAAGTGTCCGGTGATGATCTTGTGAGCTTTGTTCACCTAAAAGAAGGGCATCAGCGCAAAGTATCCTGATCGATAAGGTACGTTGTCGGTCAGCTGGTAGCGTACCTTAAATCCCCTGTTCTTCTTTTCCAATTAAGTTCCATGCCGTTACAAAAATATTTGTAAAGTTATGTTAAGTAATGGCTATTATCAGTAAACATGTTTAGAATCTAGAGATGAACGATAAGCATTATCAATACGTATAAATTTATTGTTAGTCTCGAAATTTTAGAATACCTGCTGGTATAATGGAGTTCTTACGTGAGTCAATTCAAGCTAAAAGCCCTGGTTGTAGCCCTCACATCTACAGCAAACCTCGTTTCAGCCAACCCAGATGTACGTTTAGATAGCATGGTGATAACGGCGTCCGGTTTTGAACAAAAAATTACCGATGCCCCAGCCAGTATCTCTGTTGTATCTCGTGAGGATTTGGAACAAAAGAACTTTTCAAACGTCGCTGAGGCCTTGAAAGATGTTGAAGGCATTGATGTGTTGGGTAATACCGGTAAAACGGGTGGACTCAACATCAGCATCCGAGGAATGCCATCTGAATACACCCTAATCCTGATTGATGGTCGCAGACAAGGCGCAGCAGGGAATATCACGCCGAATGGGTTTGGTGAAATGTCGACCAGTTTCATACCTCCCGTTAATGCCATTGAGCGGATAGAAGTGATTCGTGGCCCGATGTCAACGCTCTACGGTTCTGATGCGATTGGTGGGGTTGTGAACATTATTACCCGAAAAGTTGGGGATGAATGGACAGGATCCTTAACCCAAGAGTTTACTCTTCAAGAAGAGTCCGAGTTTGGTGATAGTCGGAAGACCAGTTTTTATACCAGTGGTCCTTTAATTGAAGGGCGACTTGGTTTGACCCTCAGAGGCAGTTACTTCGAGCGTGATGATTACAATTTGACCGCACAGGGTGTTGCTGGGCAGACCATACAGCTTAATTCTCGTGGCCAGAGTAAGGTAGAAGGCAATATCTCCAGTCTCGGCGGTCGCTTAGATCTGTTGGCACACGAGAATCATGACGTTTGGTTTGATTTTGACCTTTCACGACAAAAGTATGACAACGGTGATCCTAGTAATCGTAAACTGAGCGCGAATGATACGCCAACCAACTGGAGAGGTTATGCTGATGATCTTCGTCATGAGCGTGATCAATTTACCATAGGTCATACCAGTCGTATTGGGCAAGGCACCTTAGAGTCCAGCTTGATGCACAATAAAACAGAAACCATCGGTCGAACGATACCGGGTAACCCTAACAATCCAACCAATACAGGCATCCCTGGAAAGAGTGTTAAAGACGCACGTGAGCTTGAGTCCACGAATATTGTCTTTGATACCAAATACATGCAGGCCATTGGCGACAGCCACTTTTTAACGGTGGGTGGTCAGTATTGGGATGCCGAAATGATAGACGGTGTGGCCCCCAATAGGTTTACTCAGAAAGATTGGTCTTTGTTTGCTGAGAACGAATGGGCGGTGATGGATCAGCTATTGTTAACGCTGGGTGCTCGCTACAACCACAACGAGTTCTTTGGCGGACATATTACTCCACGTGCTTACGCCGTTTACAATCTTGATGACAACTGGACCGTAAAAGGAGGAATTAGCGCTGGGTATAAAACACCTAATGTTGATGCATTGTACGCGGGCGTGAATGGAATTACAGCTCAGGGTACTACTGCAACGGTCGGTAACCCGAGTTTAAATCCTGAAAAAAGTACCAATGGGGAGCTGGGTATCTATTATCAACAAGACAATGGTTTTAGTGCTAATGCCACTGTTTTCCAGAGCCGTTTAAAAGACCGTTTCAGCAGCACAACGCGTTATAACTGTAACTATACTGGCAGCACAAACCCCGTTAACCCGCCTCCTGCTGACTGTTATGATCTGGTGGGCTTTGATAATCAACGCACGGTCGGTTGGACAGAAAATTTAAATAGAGCGCAATCTGAGGGGATAGAGCTAGCGGCACGATTGCCGATTGCGGATAATTGGAATCTGTCCATGAACTATACGTATACTGAAACTGAAATTGAAGATGCAACGGGTCAAGTCGTCGGGAAGCTTAGTGATACGCCTCGCCATATGGCCAATGCGCGTCTCAACTGGCAAGCAACCCCTAAAGCCAACCTTTGGTTGAATGCGAGTTATCGTGGAGAAAGTCGTCGCTTTAATACAATGCCTGCTGCAGGTACGGATGATCTAGCGCTTTATGAAGCCGTTGGTGACATCAAAGCCTATAGTCTATTTGATTTAGGGGGTAGCTATCAACTCACTAAAAATCTTCGTTTTAGCGGAACCGTCGAAAATCTGTTAAACAAAGACTTTAGATCCTACAAGCCATTCGCTTGCTCAACAGGAACCTGCTATGCAAGTGAATACAGCCATCAGTCGGCATCAACTAAGGGCGCTGTTTTAGATGGCCGTCGTTTATGGTTGTCCGCTAATTTGACCTTTTAATGTCAAGAAACTTCAACGTGTAGACTTTTCATACCCGCCCGAACAGGGCGGTTTTTTTGAGAGCTCTCAAAAAAATATAAACTTCTGGTTAAGTATGAATTATCGTTTCTGATTTTATCCCTCCTTCTTCTTAAAGCCGCTATGCTCTTTATTCTGAGCATGGCGGCTTTTCTAGTTTTAACCTGTATCAATCAATGTAAAGACATGTAAAGTCAGGGAATTTACATTGTGAAGGTGATGTCACTACTTGATAATAGGTGTCTTCAATTGACTTGGAAAGATAAGGTTATGGTGAGAAAAAAGCGTAAATCTAAGGCTTGGTTATTTATATGGGTTGCTTTAGTGCTGGGTGGGTCGTTAATTGGAGGATATTATTGGAAGAAAAACCAGAATACCCAAACCCAGCAGGTCACCGTATCTGTGACGCGTGGAAATATTGAAAATGTCGTGACAGCGACTGGGCGTTTGCAACCCAGTAATTATGTTGATGTTGGTGCTCAGGTTTCCGGGCAACTGACGCATATTCATGTTGAAGTGGGTGATTTCGTTGAAGAAGGGCAATTGTTAGCAGAAATCGACCCGACGGTTTTGAGCGCCGGCGTCGATGCGATCCGAGCTCAGCTTCGTAATCAGCGAGCCCAGCTCGAAGATCGTGAAGCGTCACTAACCTTGGCTGACCTTCAGTATAAACGTCAGCAAAACCTGATGACGACAAGAGCAACTTCGCAAGAATCACTGCAAATAGCCGAAGCGACACTGCGTTCGGCTCGAGCCCAAGTCAACGCGATTAAAGCGCAAATTGAACAGACGGAATCCACACTGAGAGCGGAAGAAGCAAACTTAAACTATGCCAAGATTTATGCACCCATGGGCGGCACAGTTGTATCCATTTCGGCTCGACAGGGGCAAACCTTAAATGCGAATCAGCAAGCACCTGTTATTTTACAGATTGCTGATTTATCCGTTATGACAGTTCAGGCTCAAGTGTCTGAGGCTGATATTAGCCGCTTGCGCGATGACATGCCTGCGTATTTCACGACCTTAGGCAACCCTCTGCAGCGGTGGTATGGAAACTTACGTCGTATTGAGCCAACGCCAGTTGTCGAAAGCAATGTGGTGCTATACAACGCTTTATTTGATGTTGAAAATGTTCAAGGCCGTTTAATGCCACAAATGACCGCTCAAGTATTTTTTGTGATTGCGTCGGCTGAAAATGTATTGCAGCTACCTGTGTCCTCGCTTCAATACAGAAATGATGGCGCTAGACCCGAGTTGGCAAGACAGTCCTCTAACTCCGAAGGTCTCCCGTCTCAAACGAGAGAGAGGCGGGCAACTGTGTTGCGGGTTAACGAACAGGGTGGTGTGGATGAGCTAGAGGTGAAGGTCGGTGTCACGAATCGTGTGAATGCACAAATTTTGGATGGGGTTATTGCTGAAGGTGATCAAGTGCTTTTGCAGATAAACCGATCTGCTACGCGTTCTAATGTGAATGCATCCATGGGTTCCATGAATGCCGCGCAGCCACGTATGAGGTAGTTCTATGGATGCACAAAACGTCAAACCTATCATTGAACTAAAGAGTATAAAGCGTTCCTTTCCCAGTGGAGAGGGCACTGTTGATGTCTTGAAAGGACTTGATCTTAAGATTATGCCTGGTGAGTTTGTGGCAATCATTGGTTCGTCTGGGTCAGGTAAATCGACACTGATGAATATTCTTGGATGTTTGGATCGTCCGACATCTGGGCAGTATTTATTTAACGGTGTCGATGTGTCGGACTTATCAAAGGATGAGTTGGCTGGGTTGCGACGCGAAGCGTTTGGCTTTGTTTTTCAGAGTTACAATCTATTGTCAGGTTCAACTGCGCTTGAAAATGTAGAGGTGCCTGCCGTTTATGCGGGTATGCCCGTTGAAGAGCGCGAGGAGCGTGCGTTTGCTTTATTGGAATCTCTTGGGTTGGGTGATCGAGCAGATCATCGCCCGAGTCAGTTATCCGGTGGCCAGCAGCAGCGGGTTTCTATTGCGCGCGCTCTGATGAATGGTGGGCAAATCATCTTGGCGGATGAGCCAACAGGTGCTCTGGACAGTCAAACGGGTAAAGAGGTTATGGCACTGTTTGCAACCTTAGCACAGCAAGGGCACACCCTTATTTTGATTACACATGATCAGAAGGTGGCTTCTCATGCGGATCGAATAATTGAAATCAGTGACGGTGTTATTGTTTCCGATCCAGGCACAAGTCAGGCATTGAATCCTGCGCCGAAAGAGAAGGTTGAGTCTGATTACTCCGGGGATGCAGGGCACTTGGTAGAAGCATTTCGCATGTCACTGCGAGCCTTGCGTGCCAATTTGTTTAGAACGGCTCTCACGTTGCTAGGGATTGTTATAGGCGTTGCCTCGGTGATTACCATGCTAGGGATTGGTGATGGTGCAAAGCAAGCCGTTGTCGATCGCATTAGTTCGATGGGTTCAAATCTCTTGCTAATTAGACCCGGTGCGCCTAATCAAAGAGGATGGGGTGCAACCTCCTTAACGCCAGAAGATGTAGATGCCATTAATGAATTGCCAGGTATCTTGGCGGCCATTCCGGAATTGAGTGGTTCGGTTACATTACGCGCCGGTGGGCGTGATCACCAAACCGAGGTGATGGCGACCTCATCTGCTTTTCCCGTCGTTCGAGCTTGGAACGTAGAGAGAGGGACTTTTTTCACGCCGGATGATGACGTGAATTATTCATCAGTTGCCTTGATGGGGCAAACAGCAGCCAATGCGCTATTTCCTGGCCAGGATCCAGTAGGTCAGTATGTGATGATTAACAATATTATGTTTCAAATCATAGGGACTATGAGTACAAGAGGCGCTTCACCTTTTGGTCGAGATGAAGATGATGTCGTGATAGTTCCCTACCAAACGGGCAGTTTGCGTTTATTTGGACAAAGGTACTTAAGAAGTATTACGGTATCGGTTGAAGAACTCAATGAAATCGATGAGATGCAAGATCAAGTGCATAATCTATTATTGTCTCGCCATGGAACGGAAGATTTTCAAATTCGGAATATGGCATCAATCATTGAATCTGTTTCAGAAACTCAGAATACAATGACATTATTGTTGGGGTCAATTGCTGCCATCTCGTTATTAGTTGGTGGTATAGGAGTGATGAATATAATGCTGGTGTCTGTGACAGAACGCACTCGTGAAATTGGTGTGCGAATGGCTACTGGTGCCAGAACAATGAATATTATGCAGCAGTTTTTAGTTGAGGCGGTATTGGTGTCGGCGCTGGGTGGTTTGATTGGCGTTGCGCTCGGCTTGGGTGTAACCTGGCTTATCGGTTATCTAGGAACACCCGTTATGTTTAGTTTATTGCCAGTTACGATGGCATTTGGATGCGCTTTCTTAACCGGTTTGTTGTTTGGATTCTTGCCTGCCAGAAAAGCGGCTTACTTGGATCCTGTCGTCGCGCTGGCATCTGAATAAATTAAGTGAGTTAACCCCAGCGACGGATTAACGTTCGCTGAGGTTAAATGTAACGGGGAGGGTAATAACAAGCGTCGACTCCGAAACGCTGCTTGGAAAAGCAGGTAAGGGAGCTGCTCTAACCAGCATATCGAGTACTTCTTTGTCCAAAAGGTTGTGGCCGCTGCTGCGTACAACGCGACTGGAAATAACTCTACCGGTTCGGTCAAGTGTAAACTCAAGCTCAGCAGTCCCTTGACGTTGCTGGCGTCTTGCTGCCATTGGGTAGCGTTTATGACGAGCGAGATGTTGCGCTAAGTTTGAAAAATAGGTGGCTTGTGCAGCAGGATCCCCACCCGTATCTGTCGTTTTTTGTTGACCTGGTGCATTGGCTCCAGCTGTTATTGGAGTGGATGTTTGCTCCGCAGAAACATCATTGGTTGTATTCTGAGTGCTTTCGGCTGCAGCCGTTGCTTGAGGTGATGGTCTAGCTTCGGGTCTGGCCTCAGGTCTGGGTTCGGGCCTTGGCTCTGGTCTAGGAGCAGGTTTGGGCTTTGGTTCAGGTTTAGGCTCTGGCTTAGGTTCAGGTTTTGGCTCCGGTATCGGTTCAGGTGTTGGCTCCGGAGTGGGCTCCGGAGTGGGCTCCGGTGTTGGTTCTGGAGTCTGTTCAATCACTGGCTCAGGTATTGGCTCAGGTTCTGAGGAGGGCTCCGGAGTTGCTTCCGCTGCTTCAGAGGCTGCGCTTTGTTCTAAAGCGGCCAAAAGATCACCAGCTGAAGCCAGGCTAACAGTAACACCTGCATACCCGGGAAGCTCAGCGCTTTCTTCCGCGACAGTCGTTGATCGATAGGTAATCAGTATCACCAGACCAGCATGAAAAAAAATCGCAAACACAAAGGCGATAAGTCCGTGTCGTTTTTTAATAGTCATTGTTGAGTGATCACCTGGCGTGTGTAGAGCGTTACTTGATTAACCTGGATTTCAGTGAGTGCAGTGAGTAAAGGTTTGAGTTGTGCGGCGCTGACATCTGCATCGGCTTTTAAGGCAACGTTAATCTCAGCATCCTGTTGACTTTGCTTGCTTTCCGACAAAAGCGACTTAATGTCTTCTAAGGTCATCAGTGTATTGTTTAGGGCTAAGTCACCATCGGCATTGAATAGAACTTCAAATTCGATTGCCTCTAAAACGGGTGCCTCAATTAAGGAGGAAGGGGGTGTGACTTTAAAGGCATCGCTGGCGGTGATTTGCCCCGCCAGCATGAAAAAAATCAACATAAGAAAGACGACATTGATCAAAGGGATCAGATTGTCGTCTTTATCTTTACGGTTTTGGGCGGAAGTAAAGAGTTTCATGGTTTAATCTACGTTAAATGAGACGTTTGTGGCCCCTAAGCGTTGGAAACGATCAATTAGACTGACGATTTGTTGAATAGAAGTTTCTTCATCTGTTGTCAGAAGTATGCGTGATGGCTCATGTCGATCAATAAAGGCTTTGAGTGCTTCGTCTTCATTGCTTAAAAAGTTCTCTCCGCCAAGTGACACTTGTCCATCAGATGATAAGCGCGCAATTAGCGGTGGGTTGTCTGATGTTGCGACAGACGTAGCGGAGGGGCCTGAAACGGCGAGTTGCATTTGTTGCCATTTGATAAAGCTTGACGTCAGCATAAAAAATAACAGCAAGATGAACACGACGTCGATCAGCGGGGTCATGCTGATCGTTTTGCGTCGTATGCCTTTGTTGAGATTAAGCTGCATGAATGGCAGCCCCACTCTTATCCCAGCTTTCCTCAGTTTCTTTTACCGTCTCGGTTATGTTGCAAGCACAGCTTTCATCTAGGCAGTTGCGTGTGAAAACACAGGTCATTAGGTTTTCCATATCGTGTCCAATTCGCTCTGTCTTACGTTCAAGAATGCTATGTGCCATAAACACCGGGATAGCAACCGTGAGGCCAGCTGCAGTAGTTAGGAGTGCTTGCCAGATTCCTCCAGAGAGAACACTTGGATCGACTTGATTTCCTGCCATTTCCATTTGTTGGAAGGCGACGATCATACCCAGTACCGTGCCTAGCAAACCGAGTAACGGGCTGAGATTGGCAATAACCTCAAGCGGACGCAAATAGGAGCGTAAGCTTTCCATTTCCATGCTGGCGAGTCGGCCGAGTTCTTCGCGAAGCTTAGGTGTATCTCCCTGAGATTTCATGCCGCGCATGGCGACTCCAATCATTTTTGGCAGTGATTGGCTGCTATAGTTAAGCGCATTGATGGCCTCGGAGGTCTTGCCGCGGTTCCATGCGTCAATCGCTTTAAGTGTTTTGCGCTTGGCGCCCAGATTGGAAATAGACAGTTGCCAGAATTTCAAAAAGATTAGGGATAAGGCAAAAATGGAAAATACCGTTAATACCCATACGACTGGGCCACCTATTTCCAGTAAGTTGACAATCTGGTCTGCTGTTGAGTCAGGCACAATGGCTGTGACAGCATCAAGTGTCGATTCAGATGCTTCGGTGTCGGTGAGTTCGACGGCTGCATTTGCAAGCGGCGTATCAGTTGTGGATTCAATTTGAGCATCAGTGTTGAAAGGCGTTTCAATTTCTGACGTTATCGCTTCACTAACGCTTGTGTCGAGATGAGTTTCTTCACTGTTTAAGGGGGAGGAAGTATTCATAATCGTCTCAGAGTGATCCTTACTAATAAAGAGCTAATGATAAACATTATCGTTTATGTTATCAACAGTGCGATCTTCTAATAAGTGTGTCTGGCTGGATGATGGTTGAGTTGATAAAAAAAGGTTGTGTGAAAAGTGTAAACGGATGAAGCATGCCCAGAGGATAGGGCATGCTAAAAGAAGTGTGGCTATTAAGGGTTAGAGTTAATCGCTGCTTCTAAGGTGTTTTCCATAAGACTGGCAACTGTCATAGGACCGACCCCTCCTGGGACGGGGGTGATCCAGCCTGCGCGCTCGGCAGCAATTGCATACTCAACGTCACCAACGACAGAGCCATCATCGAGTCTATTAATGCCAACATCAATGACGATGGCGCCGGGTTTGATCCATTCACCTTTAACAATTCCGGGCTTACCCACGCCGACAACGACAATATCTGCGCGCTCAACATGGCTTTGCAAATCACGAGTAAAGCGATGAGTTGTCGTGGTGGTACAGCCTGCTAATAGCAATTCTAGCGTCATAGGGCGGCCGACAATATTGGATGCACCAACAATAACAGCTTCTTGTCCGTAAAGGTCGACACCAGTCGATCTTAGAAGGGTCATAATGCCTTTAGGCGTACAGGGTCTGAGTGCCGGGATGCGTTGTGCAAGTCGGCCAATATTGAAGGCATGAAATCCATCAACATCTTTTTCAGGTTTGATTGCTTCTAGAATTTCGGTGCAGTCTAAGTGGGCGGGTAAGGGCAGTTGTACTAGTATACCGTCAACTTGCTCATCATTATTAAGAGTCTGAACAAGTGTTAAGAGTTCGGACTGAGTAATACTTGCGTCTGGCTCATAGCTAACGGAGGTGATGCCCACCTCTTCGCAGGCCATTTTTTTATTTTTAACATAAATCTGAGAAGCGGGATCTTGGCCAACGAGAACCACCGCCAATAGGGGGGAGCGTTTGCCTTCTTTTATTCGTTGTTGAATAGCCTCTTTGACGTTTGCGCGGACAGATTTAGCAATTTCTTTACCATCGATGATTGAAGCGCTCATTGTTAGAAGGGTTTCCCGAAACATAGTTTGTCTTAATACGACAATTTTCGCACAAACTGCGCCATGCATAAACCACAGCGAGGCCTTAGGCTGATTAAAAAGCAGGATAGGAATCGACATTTTCTTGTTTTTGTTAAAAAATTAAAAATAAGTGTTGACGAGGCGGGAAGTCTTCCTTAAGATACGCACCACTTCTGAGGCGCAACACTACTGCAACTTAGTGAGTGTTCAGGCTAAAAGCGCTCGTAGCTCAATCGGATAGAGCAACGGCCTTCTAAGCCGTAGGTTGCAGGTTCGATTCCTGCCGGGCGCACCAGTAACCTGAACAAATTGTATAGATGTTATGGTGGGCGTAGCTCAGTTGGCAGAGCTCCGGATTGTGATTCCGGCGGTCGTGGGTTCAAGCCCCATCGTCCACCCCATTTATACAAAGATCGATATGCGGATGTGGTGAAATTGGTATACACGCTGGATTTAGGTTCCAGTGCCGCAAGGCGTGAGAGTTCGAGTCTCTCCATCCGCACCAATTCAAATGTAAAAAATCGCTATGGTGGGCGTAGCTCAGTTGGCAGAGCTCCGGATTGTGATTCCGGCGGTCGTGGGTTCAAGCCCCATCGTCCACCCCATTCTAATATGATAAATCCTCAATTAAATCCAATCACTATTCATATACCTATACTAAAAATTTAATTTATTATCTATGTAAATTGCTTTCGCCTTTCCTTGCAGTTTCTCGTATTTTCCGACTAAAGTACTAACAATCTTCTCCTTAAGTCTTCTCCTCTTGATACCTAGTTCACTTGCTATACTCATCGATTGGTATTTGATCCAGGATGAGTAAGTAGTTATGCCTAGATTTATAACAATGTCGGTTATTTTTCTTCTGGTATTTTGTCTTTTGTTTTTGTTGACCTTTTTTGGATTGGTGCAGCAAGGCAGGTCAGATATTCAGCGAGAGCTCTCATCAGGTCAAGAGTTGGCGGAGTTGCTGTCTCAGTTAGCAGATGATAACCCCCAGCGTTTAGCACTATTGGAAGATGCGCAGATGCGTCATCTGGTGATTAAAATTCAGCATTCTGTAACTTTTCAAGATTTCGATGGGCACGACGAAGTGCCCGTTTGGTTTTACCAGTTAATTTGGAGAGAAAGTCTATTTGATGATGCAGTTGCCTTATCGCTTTCTGATGGGCGGCGTATGTGGCTGATGGTGAATCCCTTTGACGAAATTGAAGAGGTATGGGAATCGGTTGTCTTGGTGTTTTTACTATTTATTGCAGCCTACGCTATTGCAATTTTAGCCGCATACTATGGCAGGCGCATAGGAATTAAACCATTTCAGCTCCTACTCTCATCCCTTGACCCTCAGAGAGAGAAACCCTTTCAGTTTAGTGCGTCCTTAAATGCCTATGATGTGCCGGAAGCTCGCCAATTGGCGGCCTGTTTCTCTCAAATGTCGGACGCCTTGGAGTTGGAGCAAAAAAGTAATCAGCGTTTGACTGAGGAGCTCATGGCGCTTCAGGAAAAGGAGCGATCTTACTTGGCGCGTGAGTTGCACGACGATCTTGGTCAGTACTTAACGGGGATTAGTGCACAGTCGTATCTTATTTCTCAAGCGCCTGATAACCCAGTATTAGTTAAACAGACAGCGGATCGAATTATCGAACATTGTCAGGCTATGCAGGAAGGTTTTTTGCGCCTAGTGCGCAGCCTCCATCCAGTCATGCTTGAACCTTTAGGGCTGAATGAGTCTTTACAGGGGTTGGTTGCGCAGTGGCAACAATCCAGCGGTATTGATTGCAGGGTATGTTTGCCAGAGGCTTTACCACCCCTGCAAAAAGATGCTGCCACGCACATTTACCGTCTGGTTCAAGAGGCGTTAAATAATGTGGCGCGCCATGCGCGAGCAAATCGGGTTTTGGTGACAATCGATTTAACGGATAAGGGATTGGAGGTTGTTGTAGATGATGATGGGCAAGGCTTGCAAGCCAATATGATTCAGGGTGTAGGATTGCGATCCATGTATGAGCGTGCAAGATCTATGAATGCTAATTTACAGTTTGTTTCGAATGCAGGGCAGGGTCTAAAAATTATCTTACAGGTTCCTTGTTTCAAAGATGGAGTATCTTAATGAAAATTTTATTGGTTGATGATCATGCGGTTGTTCGACAGGGATATTCAAGCCTGTTATCAGCCATGCTTGAGTCCTGTCAGATTCTAGAAGCAAGCACGGGAAGTGAGGGCTTTGCTTTGTGGCAACAGCATGCTCCCGATTTGATTATATTGGATATACATTTGCCAGATTTGACGGGGCTTGAGGTTGGGCGACGTATCATTGAGCGAAATTCAAGCGCACGTATTCTGTTTTTCAGTATGTACGATGAATTGCCCATGGTTCAGCAGGCGTTGGATGTTGGAGCATTGGGGTATATTTCAAAAAGTGGGTCACCAAAGGTCTTGTTAGAGGCGGTGACACGTGTCATGCAGGGAAGGCCTTATGTTGAGCATGAGCTGGCAATGCGTTTGGCGATGCATCGGCCAGTGCAAGAGGGCGGCCTGCCCGATGTCACCCCTAGAGAGTTCGAGATTTTCGTTCTGTTGGCTAAAGGCATGCCGCCTAGAGATATTGCCGACCATCTGTGTGTGAGCCTAAAGACAGTGTCAAATCATACGGCGCTGCTCAAAAGTAAACTGCAGGTAACATCGACTGCGCAGTTTGTTCATCTGGCTATTCAATTTGGCATCATTAAGCTTGGAGAAATACAAAGCGGAAGGGTATTGTCGAGTTGATTTGAATTCCGCTTTGTAGTGTTTGGGTTGCTTTAGTCTGTGTAGTTTTTAGGAATCATCCAGTCGTGTGGGCAGCCCTCGCACCCATCCATGTAGGTGTTTTGAAAGGTCGCGAAGCGAAAGATAGCGCCACTAAATTTGGCGTTTTCAAGGTTGGCATTGTTGAATTTAGCTTCTTGAAGATTGGCATCTTCAAAGTTAGCTCCGATGAGTTCGGCCTTGGTAAGCCATGCCATTTCTAGATTTGCAGCATAAAAGCTGGCGTTCTCGAATTTTCCCTGTGTTAAACGTGCAAATGTCAGGTCGGCACCGTCCAGTTTTGCGTGCTTAAAAGAGGCGCCTTGACCAAAGACTGCCCAAGCTGATGTCGCTTGAAGATTGGCGTGGTCAAGTTTTGCGCCACGGAGATTTGTTTTTTCTAGATTGGCGCGAGTCAGTTTTGCATGACGCAGGTCAGCGCCTTGTAAGTTTGCACCTCGTAAGTCGGTATGGCGTAAGTCAGCGTTACGAAGATCTGCACCGCTTAGGTTGATGTAACGCAAGTCGCGCCCTGCCAGCTCAATTGATTCGAATTGGCCATTTGCACAGTCGGCGTTTGGGGTAAAAGGGCAGTCTTCGGCGAGTGCGGTTACGCTTAAGCATGAGGAAAGTAGAAGAGTGTAGGCTGATAGAGGCTTCATAAGATAGCTTCCTGAGAAAAAAGAGCCTGTGATCACAGGCTCAAAGCCATGTAAATATTGTGTATGCGATTACCGTGTTACTGTGCCCAAGATGGAAGTTTAAAGGCCCAGAAGGCACCGCCTTGCGGAACAGGGCGCGTTAAGACGGCCATGTCACCACCCCATAGGGGCACAGCGCCACCGTAGCCAGAAGCAATGCCTATGTACTGTTCGCCATCCATTTCCCACGTCACAGGGCTGGAAACGATGCCTGAGCCTGTTTGGAATTTCCAAAGCTCTTCACCTGTTTTGGCATGGAAGGCTTTGAAGTATCCATCGCTGGTACCGGTAAAGACTAAGTCTCCTTTTGTGGCGAGTACGCCAGACCAAAGAGGAAGTGCTTCTTTGTGTTCCCATTCAATCTCACCCGTCAGGGGATTCATTGCCCGTAAAATGCCGACATGATCGTCATACATTTTTTTGATGCGGAAGCCTTGGCCTAAATAGGCTGATCCTTTTTTGTAGGTGACTTCTTCCGTCCAGTAATCCTCTTTCCAGTGATTGCCAGGAACATAGAACCAGCCTGTATCTTGGCTGTAGGCCATGGGGTTCCAGTTTTTGCCACCTAGGAAGGGGGGTGATACTTCAATGGATTCACCGCGCTCTTCACCGGGTGCTGGCGGTGGTGGACGCTGTCCTTCAACCTCGACTGGACGGCCTGTTTCGGGGTCTATGTGAGTTGCCCATGTGATATTGTCAACAAATGGGAAGGCGCGAATAAAGCTGCCATCTTCACGGTCGACAACATAGAAAAATCCGTTGCGATCTGCGTGAGCGGTGGCCTTGACGGTTTTGCCATTGTCGTCGTACTCAAACAGAACCAGCTCATTATTGCCAGAGAAGTCCCACGCGTCATTTGGTGTGTGTTGGTAGAACCATTTTACTTCGCCGGTGCTTGGGTCAACACCTACCTGGCCAGAGGTATATAAGTTGTCATAATCGAGAGGGTTGCCGCCTTCAGATGTACGTTTCCATGTGTTCCAAGGGGCGGGGTTGCCTGCACCGACAATAATGGTGTTGGTTTCGATGTCAAAACTGGCGCTTTGCCAAGGTGCACCACCACCATGACTCCAAGCTTCAACTTTGCCTGTTTCTGTATTTGGGTCATCCGGCCAAGAGGGGGCTCTTGGGTCTCCGGTTGGCGTGCTGTCTTCGCCGTCAAGACGGCCCATATGGCCTTCTACAAAAGGACGCATCCATACCTCTTCGCCCGTGTTAGGGTCGCGTGCAAAGAGTTTGCCGACGATGCCAAATTCATTTCCAGATGAGCCATGGATGAGCAGTGTGCGTCCACTTGCCTGATCTTTAACAATCGTAGGGGCGCCAGTCATCGTGTAGCCCGCTGAATGGTCACCAAATTTCTTGCGCCAGACAACGCGTCCGGTATTTTTATCTAAAGCGACCATTGCCGCATCCAGTGTGCCAAAGAATATTTTATCTTCGAAAATTGCAGCGCCGCGATTTACGACATCGCAGCATGGGCGAATGTCATCGGGAAGGCGAGCAGCGTAGTTCCAGAGTTGTTTGCCTGTTTTGGCATCGATGGCAAACACGCGTGAGTAAGATCCGGTGACATAAATAACACCTTCATGAACCAGTGCTTGCGATTCTTGACCGCGCTGCTTTTCATCACCAAACGAAAAAGACCAAGCGGGAGTTAAGCGGTTTACGTTTTCCGCATTCACCATCGTCATTGGGCTATAACGTTGTGCTTTGGGTCCAAAGCCATAACTTAAGACTGTTTGAGTGTTGTCTGGATCATTAACGATGTCGTCCCACGTGACCGATGAAGCCGAGTGAGCTGATACACTGGCCAGGCCGATTGCAGTGGATAGAAGGGCCACTTTAATTGCATAGCCTAAAGGAGTGTGACGTGACGTTATTTTTCTTGTATGCATCATAATAATACCCTGTTGGAAGAGGAACTCAGCAGTTGAGTTAAGTTCAATGCCTTAGTGCATGGGTATTATGTTGAGCAGGCAAAATAACAGCGATGGAATAGCACCCTTAATGTTAAGGATAAACAGAGTTTAAAAAAGGGAAAAAGGAGGGTGGTAGGGAATATTTCCCAAATTAAACAATGTGTTATCGTAAAGTTTTACGACTTTAGGACAGTGTATTTCATTCATGTGCCTTATGCTAGTGTTGAGTTTAAAAAAATATTTAGAGCTTAAATTAGCGCCAGAAACGTCAAAAAACGAAAAGTGATATAGGATAAAAAAGGAGTCTTTTGTGAATGGGGAGCGTCAATCACTTGACTATTGGGTGGAGTTCACGGAGAATTTTGCCCTTTAGAATTAAGGTTTGGCATCTTGTCTTTTGGTCTGCTAATTGCAGCAGTCAAAGTGGGTTGCAGTCAAGCCATTATATTATACTGCAATGTACTGTGAGGAATTCCATGCAAGTTTCTGTTGAAACGACTTCCGGCCTTGAACGTCAGGTTACTGTAACTGTTCCTGCTGAGCGAATTGATCAGGATGTAAACAAGCTGGTTCAACAGCAGGCACGTACTCGCCGCTTGGATGGCTTCCGTCCTGGTAAAGTGCCGGTCTCTGTTATTAAGCGTATGTTTGGTAAAGCCATTCGTGAAGACGTTCTGAGCCAAGTAGTACAAGAGACTTTTTACAAGGCTGTTGACCAGGAAAAATTAATGCCTGCGGGTGGCCCTAATATCGAGTTTCGTAAAGATAAAGAGGGTGAAGATCTAGAGTACATTGCGACTTTTGAAGTGTACCCTGAAATCGTTTTGCAAGACTTCTCTGGCGTTGAAATTGCAAAGCAATCTGCTGATATTGCTGAAGAAGACTTGGACAAAATGATCGACACTCTGCGCAAGCAACAAGCTGAGTGGACTGAAGTTGAGCGTGCTGCGGCTGAGAATGATCGTGTGCGTATCAACTTCGAAGGTTTCATTGATGGTGAAGCGTTTGACGGCGGTCGTGCGGAAGGTATGGATCTCGTTATCGGTTCTAACAGCATGATTCCAGGATTTGAAACAGGTTTGGTTGGCGCTGCTGCAAATGCAGAAGTTGAGCTGAATGTGACCTTCCCAGAAGACTACCACGCTGAAAACCTAAAAGGGAAACCAGCCCTCTTCAAAGTGACCGTTTTGAGTGTTTCTGAGCAAAAATTGCCAGAGCTTAACGAAGAGTTCTTCAGCCGTTTCGGCATCGAAGAAACAAGTGTTGATGGTTTCCGTGCAGAAGTTCGCAAAAACATGGCGCGTGAGCTCAAGCATGCTTTGAAAACTAAGCTGAAAGATCAAGTCTTCACCAAGTTGATCGAAGTCAATCAAATCGACGTACCAAGTGCATTGGTTGATCGCGAAATTGACGTGCTTCGTAAGCAAGCGGTTCAGCAATTCGGTGGTGCTAATGCACAGTTCGATCCAAACATGCTGCCAAAAGAAATGTTTGTTGATCAAGCGAAGCGTCGTGTTACTGTTGGTTTGTTGATTCAGGAACTCATTAAAGTTAATGAAATCCAACCTGAAGATGCTAAAGTCCGTGAAACCATTGAAGAAATGGCAGAAACCTACCAAGATCCACAAGAAGTGATTGATTGGTATTACGGAAACGATGAGATTTTGAATCAAATCAAGGCACTGGTCTTAGAAGATCAAGTATTGGATCATTTGATCAACAGTGCTAAAGTGACAGAATCTAACGTTAGCTATGAAGAAGCGATCAAGCCAGCTCAGCGTCAGGCGGCTGAATAATTAGCATTTTTTTTGCTTTTATTCTCTGATTAAATATTGTAAAGCGACAGCTAGGTTAGCCTACTGTCGTTTTTCGCTTTACAGGGTTAATACCTTACAGGTTTTAGGAGTTTACGCATGTCGGAGATTTACACCGGACGTTCCAGTGACATTACCAATGCGGGTGGCCTAGTGCCTATGGTTGTCGAGCAGAGCTCACGTGGTGAGCGTGCTTACGATATCTACTCGCGCTTGCTTAAAGAGCGTATTATCTTTTTGGTTGGGCAAGTTGAAGATCACATGGCTAACCTGATCGTTGCTCAGTTACTCTTTTTAGAAGCTGAAAACCCAGAAAAAGATATACACCTCTATATCAACTCTCCTGGTGGTTCGGTGACGGCGGGTATGGCAATTTACGATACGATGAAGTTTATCCAGCCACAAGTGAGTACCATGTGTATAGGGCAAGCAGCCAGCATGGGTGCATTTCTTCTATCTGCGGGCGAAAAAGGCAAGCGTTATGCGTTGCCTAACTCACGTGTCATGATTCACCAGCCCTTAGGTGGCTACCGTGGTCAAGCAACGGATATCGAAATACACACACGTGAAATTTTAAAGATCCGTGAAACACTCAATCGTCTTCTTGCTGAGCATAGTGGTCAATCAATTGAGACATTGGAGCGAGATACTGAGCGTGATAACTTCATGGATCCGCAAACCGCAAAAGAATACGGTTTAATTGACCAAGTATTGGATAAGCGAGTTGTACCAGGGGTTTAACTAATTTACACGCGCGTTCATTAAAGTGCTTGAATGCGTGTTTTTTTTGCAAGTTTGAGGTAACCGGATGTCAGACGGTAACACAGGTAAGGGTGATGGCACCAAGCTGTTTTGTTCTTTTTGTGGCAAAAGCCAAGATGAAGTTCGCAAATTAATTGCGGGGCCTTCAGTGTTTATTTGTGATGAGTGTGTTGATCTTTGTAACGACATCATCACCGAAGAGATGCAAGATACCGTTCAGCAAGAAGCCGGGGATAGATTGCCTTTGCCTGCCGAAATTAAGAAAGGCCTAGATGATTACGTCATAGGCCAGGAGCGGGCGAAGAAAGTGCTTGCTGTGGCAGTTTATAACCATTACAAGCGCTTGCGTTACAAGGACAAAAACTCGGATGTTGAGTTAAGTAAAAGTAATATTTTGCTGATCGGGCCAACGGGTAGCGGTAAAACCCTGTTAGCTCAGACACTAGCTCGTATGCTTAATGTACCTTTCACCATTGCAGATGCAACGACGTTAACCGAAGCGGGTTATGTGGGTGAAGATGTTGAAAACATCATTCAAAAGCTTTTGCAGAAATGTGATTATGACGTTGAAAAGGCTCAAGTCGGTATTGTATACATCGATGAAATCGATAAGATATCGCGCAAGTCTGACAATCCGTCTATTACGCGTGATGTTTCAGGTGAGGGCGTGCAACAGGCTTTGCTTAAGCTGATAGAAGGGACCGTTGCTTCTGTTCCGCCACAAGGAGGCCGTAAGCATCCGCAGCAAGAGTTTTTGCAGGTCGATACCTCCAATATTTTGTTTATATGTGGTGGTGCTTTCTCTGGGCTTGAAAAACTCATTCGTAATCGTAGTGTGAAAAGCTCTATTGGCTTTAACGCAGTGGTTAAGAGCAAAGACGAAAGCAATCTAAGCGATGTGTTACACGATGTGGAAGCGGATGATCTGGTTAAGTTTGGCTTGATTCCTGAGTTTGTGGGTCGTTTGCCAATGATTGCAACCTTATCAGAATTGGATGAGGAAGCGTTGATAGAGATTCTGACTCAGCCTAAGAACAGTCTAACCAAGCAGTATGCCGCGCTGTTTGAAATGGAAGGGGCAGAGGTTAACTTCCGTGAAGAAGCGCTTCGTGCCGTTGCTCACAAGGCTTTGGAGCGTAAAACAGGCGCTCGTGGTCTGCGCTCGATTCTTGAGGCGACTTTGTTAGATATTATGTATCAACTGCCATCAATGGAAAATGTATCTAAGGTTGTGATAGATGAGGGTGTGATTCAAGGCACCTCAGATCCCATCTTAATATATGAGAACCAAGAGCATGCTAAGGCTGCTCCTGATCATTGATGAAGATCTAATAAAAAACCCGGCTAATGCCGGGTTTTTTATTGCTACAAATTCTTTATGGACGTCGCTGCTTAGAGGACGTGAGTCCGTATAGTGCGGCATCGCGTTGGGCCTCAAGCTTGATCAATTCGCGAGCCATAAGTTTTTTGTTTTGCCAGAGGCGCGTGCGTAGATCTCGAGCCTGTTGATTAAAGCGTTGATTAACGGCATGTGCATCTTCTGCAATGCTTGTCGCGCGAAGGGCAGTCTGATGGTTATGGGCTAGAACGCTTTGTAAATGCTGCAACTCATGACGCTCAGAGTAGAGGAAGAAAGCTTCAATTTCTCTAGAGAGTTGCGTGTAGCGATTATTGACTTGATTCCGCTCAGATATGCTGAGCTCTTCGGGTTTTTTATCGGTGGTTGATTCCGAGCGTGTGATTTCAGCCTGTTGCGCAAAGGATGGAATTGAGTTGAGAGAACCTTCCTGTTCTAGAATTTCGGCTTGATCACCGCATTGTGTGTCAGAGAAAATCAGCCGCCCATCTTCATGAACGCATTTATAAATAGGTTGCGCACTAAGAGATACGCTAAGGAGGCTGGCACTGACCATCCATAGAAAGTGTTTCACGATTAACTCCTGACATTTAACGCTTGTCTTAAGCTTAAATCGCTTCAGGGTGAACTGCAATAAATTAATGAGAGGAGCCGGACCGGAATAAGCCAGGCTCCTTGCACTTGCTTAGACGTCTTCGAGCCCCAGTTCCTTAATTGAGATCTCTCTCATTTTGAATTTCTGAATTTTGCCCGTTACGGTCATTGGAAAATTTTCCACGAACTTAAAGTAACGGGGAATTTTAAAGTGGGTGATTTTGCCCTTACAGAAGTCACGCAGAGCCTCTTGAGTCACCTCGTCGGCACCTGGTTGCAGCTTAATCCACGCGATCAACTCTTCGCCATATTTGGCATCTGGAATTCCCGTCACTTGCACTTCTGCAATGCTTGGATGGGTATACAAGAACTCCTCTACTTCTTTGGGGTAGATGTTCTCGCCGCCCCGGATCACCATGTCTTTTATCCGGCCAACGATTTGAATATAGCCCTCTTCATCCATGCTGGCCAAGTCGCCCGTGTGCATCCAGCCTGACTCATCGATGGCTTCTGCTGTGCCTTTTTCGTTATTCCAGTATTTTAACATGACGCTATAGCCGCGCGTGCACAGTTCACCAACTTGGCCTCTGGGTAAAATACGCCCGGTAACAGGGTCAATAATTTTGGATTCTAAATGAGGTTGGGTGCGGCCAACGGTTGTCACACGTTTCTCAAGCGAATCATTGGCCCCTGTTTGAGTGGATACCGGGCTGGTTTCCGTCATTCCGTAGGCAATTTGAACTTCCTTCATGTTCATTTTGTGGATGACTTGTTTCATGATTTCGGTTGGGCAAAGTGAGCCTGCCATAATCCCCGTGCGCAGTGATGACAGGTCCGAGTGAGCAAAATCAGGGTGATTGAGTTCTGCGATAAACATAGTGGGTACACCATACAATGCAGTTGCTCGCTCCTGATGAACGGCCTTCAAAACAGAGCCCGGCTCAAAGCCCTCATCTGGATAAATCATGGTAGCACCATGGGTGACACAGCCAAGATTGCCCATTACCATGCCGAAGCAATGATAAAGAGGAACGGGGATGACAAGGCGGTCTAGGTGAGTGAAGCCCATGCTCTCAGCAACAAAGTAACCATTGTTTAGAATGTTGTGGTGCGACAGTGTGGCGCCTTTCGGAAAGCCGGTTGTTCCAGAGGTGTACTGAATATTGATGGGGTCATCAAATTGTAGGCCTGATTGAACATCATCAAGCACTTCTTGCGGAATTTCATCGGCCAAGTCCATAAAATCTTGCCAACGCCACATACCTGGATGTTTGATATTGTCTAGGTTAATCACCCCCTTGAGCTCCGGGAGTTTTTGGGCGTGTAATTGGCCTTCTGCGCTCATTTTAAGTTCAGGCGCTAGCTCATAAATCATACCGCGATAGTCAGATGTTTTGAATTTATCGGCGGTGATCAAAAAGCGTGCTTCGGATTGGTTAAGCGCATACTCAAGCTCATGTGTCCGGTACGCAGGATTGATGTTAACCAGAATTGCCCCTATTTTTGCAGTCGCAAACTGAGTAAGGGTCCATTCATATCGATTAGGTGACCAAATGGCGACGCGATCACCTCGACGTACCCCTGCAGCAAGCATGGCTCTTGCACAGATATTGACTTGGTTTTGCAGCTCCCGATAGGTCCAGCGTATACCTTGATGCAAAACGATTAAGGCATCGTTATCAGGGTGAAGGGAAGCGGTGGCATCAAACATATCGCCAATGGTCATGCCCAACAGAGGCTTGGCACTCACACCGCTAGTGTAACTCGGTAACGTATTCATCGTACTGACTCCATTATTGTTTTTATAGCCAATAGGCCAGGATATATCTGCCCTGAGTGCTCAGTATTAGCGATGCTGAGCGTGGTACTCGGAATTCGGTTGCATATCGACCGCCAGCGCTACTCTGTTGGTCATGTTGTAAAACCCGACAAGATTGCAAATATCCCAAACTCCCTGATCACTAAATCCGACAGATTTCAATGCATCTGCCTCCGTAGGTGTAACTAAAGAGGGGGTTCTGGTTAATAATGAGGCGTAATCAAGCATGGCTTTATGGCGTTTTGATAAATCGGCACTGCGGTAATTCATCACTAAGTGCTCGCCAAGGCTCGGGTCTTGACTGTATTCTCTGACGGCTGCGCCATGCGCAACTAAGCAGTAAAAGCATTTATTCTCGGATGAAACAACGACAGCAATCATTTCTCTTTCCAATGGAGAGAGTTCACTTTCGCCAAACATCAATTCGTTGTAAAAGCGACTGAATACTTCAAGCTGCGCAGGGTTGTGGCTATAGGCTTTAAGAACGTTGGGAATCATTCCTAATTTTTCTTCGCATTTTTTGAAATATTTTTGTACGTCGTTAGGCAGTGCATCCAAACTTGGGATGTTCAGAGCTAATCCAGTGATGGGTTTAGCGGTCATAGCAGGCTCCTTTGGCTAAGGCGACTTTTGATCCATTATTCCGTTTCAGCTGTTGAGTAATCCAGAAGCCGGTATTGATCAGCTTTTGTAAATCCACACCCGTTTCGATGCCCAAACCATTGAGTAGGTAGATGACGTCTTCGGTTGCAACATTGCCTGAGGCTCCTTTTGCGTAAGGGCAGCCACCTAAGCCTGCAACTGAGGCATCAATGACCTGAATACCTTCTTCAAGTACTGCATACAGATTCGCTAAGGCTTGACCGTAGGTGTCATGAAAATGTGCGGCGAGCTTATCAATGGGGACTTTTCGAGTGACGGCTTCCAGCATGCGTTTTGCTTTTAGCGGGGTGCCTACGCCTATAGTGTCACCTAGGGATACTTCATAGCAGCCCATCTCGATCAGTTGCTGCGCGACCCTGGCAACGGCATCAGGGGAAACCTCGCCCTGATAGGGGCATCCCATTACGGTGGATACGTAGCCACGAACCTTCATACCCTGCTGGCGAGCGGTTTCAATCACCGGAATAAATCGCTCTAAACTTTCCGCGATTGAGCAATTAATATTCTTTTGTGTAAAGGCTTCGGACGCTGCGCTGAAGACGGCGACTTCATCCGCTTTGGCGGCAATGGCGCCCTCAAGTCCTTTTAAATTGGGTGTTAGAGCGGCGAATGTCACGCCTGGACGGCGCTGAATTCCAGATAAAACGTCATGCGCATCCGCCATTTGTGGCACCCATTTAGGTGACACAAAGCTGGCAGCTTCTATGTGTGTTAGGCCTGCATCGGCCAATCGTTCAATCAGCTCAATTTTGATGGGCGTGGCGATGAAATCACCAGGCTCATTTTGCAGGCCATCTCGTGCGCTCATTTCAAATAGGCGCACTGCGTTTGGAAAACTCATTCGCTGACCTCTTCATTAGCTGTGACGGCAAGCAGTTCGACGCCTTCTGGGACGAGCTCGCCTTCATTGAAATAAATTTCGTCAACGGTACCATCGATGGGGGAGCGAATCGCATGCTCCATTTTCATGGCTTCCATAATCACTAAGGTTTGGCCCGCCTTGACGAGATCACCGGGACTGACCATCACGGCGACGACAGAGCCATTCATCGGTGCGGTTAAACTACCCAGGTTCGTGCTTTCATGCTCGCCAAAGGTTTCTTCATGACGCTCGCAACGGAAGGATTCGCCTTCATGGAATAAGACGAGTTCACGGTCATTTAAGGAGCCATGCACTGAAATTCGATGGCCATTGATGACGGCTTTTAATTGATCATTCACGAGCTCTGCATGCAATCTATAGAAGCTTTCACCAATCGAGATCTCGTATGCATGATTCTTTTCGAGTACTTTAAGTTCGTAAAGTTGTTCATCGACACGAAGTAGAAGCGGTTTTGCGTATTCTGAGTTTAAGCGCCAGCTATTTTGCTGAGCATAGGGCGACCACAGATCTTGATTGTGCGGCAAGGTCACTCTGGCTTGTTCAAGCAAAAATCCTGCAGATAGAATTAATGCGCGATGCAAATCCAGGCGTGGAGCAGGGAATAGCAGAGGGCGGTGTTTTTCGATGAAGCCTGTGTCTAGCTGTGCTTCACGAAAGGGTTGCGAGTCTGAAAGCGCATGTAAAAAGCGAATATTGGTTTTAACACCATTAATGCGATACTGCTCTAGTGCTTGGACCATTCGATTAATCGCTTGATCACGGTTTTCGTCCCACACAATTAGCTTGGCGATCATCGGGTCATAATGAATGCTGACTTCATCGCCTTCAACAACCCCAGTGTCCACACGCACATGAGTGCTTTCATCCGGTGTGCGCAAGTAGGTTAAGGTGCCTGTTGCAGGCAAAAAGTCATTATCAGGATCTTCTGCATAGATGCGAGCTTCAAGGGCATGGCCGCGAATACGCAGTTCGTCCTGCTGAAGAGGGAGTGGCTCACCGTAGGCGACGCGCAGTTGCCATTCTACAAGATCTTGTCCTGTAACCATCTCGGTGACAGGGTGTTCAACCTGCAAGCGTGTGTTCATTTCCATAAAGAAAAATGAGCCATCGACATCGTATAAAAATTCAACAGTACCCGCGCCGACATAGTCGATGGCTTGTGCGGCTTTAACAGCGGCTTCACCCATGGCTTTGCGAGTGTCGAGTGACAGACCCGGCGCAGGTGCTTCTTCCAGCACTTTTTGATGGCGACGCTGAACAGAACAGTCACGCTCGGCGAGGTAAACGCCATTGCCTTGAGAGTCACAAAATACTTGGATTTCAACGTGGCGTGGTTGAGTTAAATAGCGCTCAAGTAACATGTCTGGATTGCCAAAAGCATTTTTGGCTTCGCGTTGAGCGGCGGCAAGTGCTTCATTAAACTCAGACATTTGGTTAACCACGCGCATCCCTTTACCACCGCCACCGGCTACGGCTTTCAGTAATAAGGGGAAGCCGCATTTTTCGGCCTCGGCACGAAGAATCTCAATCGATTGTTCAGCGCCATGGTAACCAGGAACCAGGGGGACGCCCGCACTTTCCATAATGGCTTTCGCCGCTGACTTAGATCCCATGGCGGCAATTGCACTGGCGGGCGGACCAATAAAGACAAGATTATTTTTCGCACAGGCTTCCGCAAAGTCGGTATTTTCTGAGAGGAAACCATAGCCTGGGTGGATCGCTTGTGCTCCCGACTGTAATGCAATGTCGATGATCTTGTCTGCACGAAGGTAGCTTTCGGAGCTTGGAGCTGGGCCCAGTAAAAAGGCTTCATCTGCCATCGCAACGTGACGAGCATTGGCGTCAGCCTCTGAGTAAACGGCAACGCAGCGAATGCCAAGTCGATGTGCTGTTTGAATGACGCGGCAAGCAATTTCACCGCGATTTGCAATCAGGATTTTACTGAACATTGTTATTATTCTCCTGTATCCAGTTAGGCTGGCGCTTGTTTAAAAAGGCATTGAGCCCTTCCTGACCTTCGGCGCTGACGCGAATATCCGCAATGCGCTTTGCCGTTTCTTCAATTATTTCAGCGTCTATTGCTTGCTGGCTGACCGTGAAAATTAATGATTTTGCCGCCATCATCGCTTGAGGGCTATTTAAGCTCAGTTGTTGGATGAAGGCCTCGGCGCTATGAGGCAGGTCGGCGGAGGTGTCAACCACCTTATGAACCAAGCCAAACGCTTGAGCCTCTTCAGCGGTAAAGGCTTCTGCTGTTAAAAAATAACGCCGAGCTTGGCGCTCGCCGATGGCACGAATGACATAAGGGCTGATCACGGCTGGAATTAAACCAATTTTGACTTCACTTAAGCAAAAGCGTGCATCACGACTTGCAAGAACAAGATCACAGCACGCAGCTAGGCCGACAGCGCCTCCATAGGCTGCACCTTGTACCAACGCGAGTGTCGGACGTGAAAAGTGATTGAGCTTATCCATCAGTTTGGCAAGTTGGCGTGCATCGATCAGATTCTCGCTGTGGCTGTTGCTTGCCATTCGCTTCATCCAGCCGAGATCCGCGCCTGCAGAAAAATGCTTGCCTTCAGATTTAACGATTAGAAGACGAAGGTGTGCAATTGATTCAGCTTGATCCAAGAGTGAGATCAGGTTTTGAATCATCGCATCATCAAACGCATTGTGCTTATCAGGACGATTGAGTGTGAGCTCGAAAATGCCTGGACGACTTTCAATCAGCGTACTGTAGGAGGTTGTGTCTGTCATGATTTCAGCCTCACATGCGGAACACGCCGAAGCGTGTCGGTTCTTGCGGACGGTTCAAACTGGCTGAGAGGCTTAATGCGATGATTTCTCGTGTTTGGATAGGGTCGATAACACCATCATCCCAGAGCCTTGCGCTTGCAAAGTAGGGGTGTCCCTGATGTTCGTAAGTATCGACGATGGGTTTTTTGAATTTCGCTTCATCTTCACTGGACCACTCTTTTCCCGCGCGCTCAAGGCTTTCGCGGCGCACGGTGGCCAACACGCCAGCCGCTTGCTCACCGCCCATGACTGAGATTCGGGCATTTGGCCACATCCAGAGGAAGTCAGGATTATAGGCGCGACCGCACATACCATAATTACCCGCACCAAAGCTTCCGCCAATTAGAATGGTAAGCTTAGGAACATTGGCGCAGGCAACAGCCATGACCATTTTCGCACCATGTTTAGCAATTCCTTCAGCCTCGTATTTGCGCCCAACCATGAATCCCGTAATGTTCTGTAGGAATAATAAGGGAATGTTACGTTGGCAGCAGAGCTCAATAAAGTGGGCTCCTTTTTGGGCGGACTCCGCAAATAAAATACCGTTATTGGCAATAATGCCAACAGGGTAGCCATGAATGTGCGCAAAGCCTGTTACCAAGGTGGTTCCATATAATTGCTTGAATTCGTCAAACTCCGAGCCATCAACAAGTCGAGCAATCACTTCACGAACATCAAAAGGCTTGCGAAGATCTGTGCCGACAACGCCATAGAGTTCGGCGGGATCAAATAAGGGGGCTTGAGGTTTTTTAACCGCCAGTTGAAGCTGTTTCTTTTTGTTGAGGTTGGCAATGCAGCGGCGTGCAATTTGCAATGCGTGCTGGTCATTTTCGGCGTAGTGATCCGCCACGCCAGATACTTTGCAGTGTACGTCTGCCCCACCTAAGTCTTCAGCGCTGACAACTTCGCCTGTTGCCGCTTTGACCAAAGGTGGACCCGCTAGGAAGATGGTGCCTTGATTTTTAACAATGATGGATTCATCTGCCATCGCTGGGACGTATGCGCCGCCCGCAGTGCACAGGCCCATCACTACCGCAACTTGAGGAATACCTTTAGCTGACATGCGTGCTTGGTTGTAAAAAATACGGCCAAAATGGTCTCGGTCAGGGAAAACTTCATCTTGACGAGGTAGATTAGCACCGCCGGAGTCGACTAAATAGATGCAGGGCAGGTGGTTTTGCTCTGCTATTTCTTGCGCACGCAAATGCTTTTTGACCGTGAGTGGGTAGTAGGTCCCCCCTTTAACGGTTGCATCATTGGCGATAATCATGCATTCAATGCCGGATACGCGACCCACTCCGGTAATAATGCCAGCGGCAGGGACGTCTTCATCATAGACCTGGTAGGCTGCGAGTTGCGATAATTCTAAAAAAGGGGAACCATCATCAATTAAGTGATTGATTCGTTCTCTAGGGAGTAATTTTCCACGAGCGAGGTGGCGTTCTTGGTACGCAGCACCACCACCTTCTTGAATTTTTGCCACTTTTTCTTTGAGATCTGCAACCACTGCAGACATGGCATCTGCTTTCGCTTTAAACTCTTCAGAACGCGCATTTATTTTTGTTTGTAGAATTGGCATCTGTAAGCCTCCACGAGCCGGATTAGTTGTTCAGAAAAAGTTCGCGGCCAATCAACATCCGGCGAATTTCAGAGGTGCCTGCGCCGATTTCATAGAGCTTGGCGTCGCGCAATAGGCGTCCTGTAGGGTATTCGTTGATGTAGCCATTCCCGCCAAGAAGTTGGATAGCATCGAGGGCGATTTGTGTGGCCATTTCGGCCGAGTACAAAATGACACCTGCGGCATCTTTACGCGTGGTTTCACCGCGATCAGCCGCGAGTGCGACCATGTATACATAGGATTTTGCAGCATTCATGCGTGTGTACATGTCTGCAATTTTGCCTTGAACTAGCTCAAACTCTCCGATGGCTTTGCCAAATTGCTTCCGATCACGAATATAAGGTACCGCAACATCCATAGCTGCCTGCATAATTCCCAATGGTCCGCCTGCAAGAACCAAGCGTTCGTAATCAAGGCCGGACATCAGAACCTTGACGCCACCATTAAGTGTGCCCAAGATGTTTTCCTTCGGTACTTTGCAGTCTTGGAAGACCAGCTCGCAGGTGTTAGAGCCACGCATGCCTAACTTGTCTAGCTTTTGAGCCTGGGTAAACCCTTCGGTGTCTCGTTCGACGATAAAGGCTGTAATGCCTTTCGGGCCAGCTTGCAAATCGGTTTTGGCGTAGATAACGTAGACATTTGCGTCCGGTCCATTTGTGATCCACATTTTATTGCCATTTAAAACATAGTGGTCGCCGGCATCACGTGCACTCAGTTTCATTGAGACAACATCGGAGCCTGCATTGGGTTCGGACATGGCAAGTGCACCGACATGTTCCCCGGAAATCAGTTTGGGTAAATACTTTTCCTTTTGCGCTTGTGTGCCGTTGCGATGAATTTGGTTTACGCAAAGATTGGAGTGTGCGCCGTAGGAGAGGGCGACAGACGCAGATGCGCGGCTAAGTTCTTCCATCGCAATAACATGTGCCAAGTAACCCATGCCTGCGCCGCCAAACTCTTCGCTGACTGTGATGCCGAGCAATCCCATGTCGCCAAATTTTTTCCATAAATCGGCTGGAAAGACATTCTCATGATCAATATCTGCCGCTCGCGGGGCAATTTCTGCAGCGGCAAAGTTATTAATTTGCTGGCGGAGCATGTCCAGTGTTTCACCAAGTCCAAAATTCAATTCTGAGTATTGTGAAATCATGTTGGTTACCTGTTTGTTATTTTTAATGTAAGGAGGAGTTATTTAAATCGTGATTTGTTAGGGGCGTTTGCTCAGAACGCTTTTTTTCTCTTAATTCTTCTAAGGCCGCGCGACATCGAGCTTCTGCGCTGTCTATTTCAATTTTTGCCATCTGGATGTCATTTAGCTGCTGCTCAAGATGCGCTTGCTTATCGGCTAGTGTTTCAAGCATTTTAAGCAATTGTCGCTCGCTGCCGCCGGGGGTTTCATCCCAAAGATCGAACAGTTCTTTTGATTCGGCTAATGAAAATCCTAAACGTTTTCCACGTAAGATCAGCTTTAACCTAACCCGATCTTTGGAGCTGTAAATGCGTGTTTGCCCTTTGCGATCTGGTTTGAGCAGTCCTTGGTCTTCATAAAAGCGGATACTGCGGGTCGTGACGTCGAATTCACTGGCCAGTTCGCTGATAGAGAAAGTTTTCTTTTTTAAGCTCATGTTGTTTACCTCATGCATGTATCAAGACTACTCAAAGTTAACGTTAACGTAAAGTGTATTTTTCACTATCGAATAATTTTCTTTTGAGTGGGGTCGCTGTGACCCGTTAAGAGAAGGGGTTTGCTTTATATGTTGCTGTAATTATACGGCTAAAGTTGTAGGTTTGCAGGGGGTTGAGCACATTCAAAGCGCTAAATTCAGTTAACGTTAGTGATAAATATTGATTTCAAACGTGTTTTGTTACTTTTGGTCGTAATGAGGGAGTAATTCTTCAAATTGCACTTTACGTAAAGGTAAAGCTATGTTATCAATTAGACAGCAATCGATTATAAAAACAAGAGGTGTGTTGTTATGGGTTTAATGGAGTATTCGAGCTTCATCTCTGAGTTTAGCCCCGGTCAGTTAGAGAGTGAAGTGTTATCTAGGTCGCTTGAGAGTGGCGTGAATGTCGCCTATGAGATTTGTGATCGCTGGGCGAGTGAGTCAGATAAAGTGGCTTTGTATCATGAAGGTGTTGATGGTCAAACGACGTCAATGACGTTTTCGGAGTTGAGTCAGTTGTCGGCTCGCTTTGCAAACTACTTGAGGGGGATGGGGGTTGGTCCTGGTGATCGTGTTGCAGGGCTCTTGCCGCGATGCCCTGAATTGCTGGTCGTGGTCTTGGGGGCGCTAAAAGCGGGCGCTGTGTATCAGCCTTTGTTTACGGCGTTTGGTTCGGGTGCAATTGCGTATCGCTTGGAGCAGGCTTCTACACGCTGCATCGTTACCAATCAGACTAATCTTTCCAAATTGGCTGAGCTGGATAGTCTTCCGCCAGCGCTTTGTGTAGGTTTGAAAGATGGCTTGGGCTTAGATGATGTTTCAGATTTTGACGAAAAAGTGTCAATTCAATCGGATCAGTTTGAGCCTGTTTTGTTGCAAAAAGATGATCCATTTTTGCAGATGTTTACCTCTGGTACAGTGGGTAAGTCGAAAGGGGTTGCGGTTCCTGTTCGGGCCTTGCTGTCTTTTTATCTCTACATGAAGTATGCCATCGACTTGCGTCCAGAAGATCGTTATTGGAATGTTGCTGATCCTGGTTGGGCGTATGGTTTGTATTATGCTGTTGTGGGGCCTTTGCTGTTGGGGCAGGCGACGCACTTTAATGAGCAGGGGTTTACGCCGGAAACCACCTATCAAATGATACAAAAATATCAAATTACCAATCTTGCTGCGGCACCTACGGCCTATCGCTTATTGATGGCAAATGATCACTTGTTGGCGCAGGATCAAAGTTTAGGAATTCGAGTGGCAAGCAGTGCAGGCGAGCCTTTAAATCCAGAGGTGATAGGTTGGGTCGGGCGGCGCTTGGGTTGTCCTGTGAAGGATCATTATGGTCAAACCGAAACGGGTATGACTTGTTGCAATTATCACCGCCTTGGGCATGTTGAGCGTATCGGGGCGATGGGGTTCTCGATGCCAGGGCATCGGGTTGTGGCGCTGGATGAGCAGTTCAATGAAGTGGGTGAGGGGGAGATCGGGCAGTTAGCGGTAGATGTTTCTCAGTCCCCCTTGTTTTTCTTTAATGGCTATACCTGGGCGGAAAAGCATCCGTTTCATGGGTCCTATTACTTAACGGGTGATATGGTGTTCAGTCATGGTGATGGCAGTTATTCCTTTACTGGGCGCGATGACGACATCATCACCACAGCGGGTTATCGAGTGGGGCCTGCAGATGTTGAGAGTACCTTATTGGAGCATCCGTCGGTTGCGGAGTCGGGTGTGGTGGCTAAGCCAGATGAAAAACGTGGGTCAATTATTAAGGCATACGTTGTCATAAAGCCAGCGTATGATCCGAGCGATGCGCTTAAGGATGAATTGAAGGCTTTGGTGCGCAGTCGTTTGTCAACACATGCCTTTCCGCGAGAAATTGAGTTCGTCGAAGAGTTGCCAAAGACACCTAGTGGCAAGATACAGCGTTTTATTTTGCGTCAGTCAGCTGAGCAGGAAGTTGGCTAAATTTTTTTAATCCTTATTTATTAATGAGATGGGTGGGTTGCTAAGGGGTTTTGCAGGTTGTACAACCAAAGTATTACTTGTAAACCCTTAGTGACTATTGATAAGTTAAGTTGACGCTTACGTAAATGTAATGCTTTAAGTCGGCGAATCTAACAATAAAAAGAGGCTGCACACTCCTATGAGTTCCGAATTCGTACTTGAAACCCGAAATCTCGTTAAAGAGTTTAAAGGGTTTACAGCCGTTGATGATGTGAATCTTAAGATCCAAAAAGGTCACATTCATGCATTGATTGGTCCAAATGGCGCGGGTAAAACCACGGTATTTAACCTACTTACCAAATTTTTGATTCCAACACGCGGGCAAATTTTGTTCAAGGGTGACGATATCACAGCGATGAAGTCTGCCGCGATTGCGCGCAAAGGTATTATTCGCTCATTTCAGATTTCGGCGGTTTTTCCGCACATGACGGCATTGGAAAATGTGCGCGTGGCTCTGCAGCGCTTTGAGGGCAATAGCTTTCATTTCTGGGCATCTGAAAAAACCCTTAATCGTTTAAATGATCGTGCTTACCAGCTTCTAGAGTCTGTTGGGCTTGAGACCTTTGCTGATACGGTGACGGTTGAGTTGTCTTATGGTCGCAAACGTGCGCTTGAGCTGGCAACGACGCTGGCGATGGAGCCTGAGTTGGTGCTGTTGGATGAGCCGACTCAGGGGATGGGTCATGAAGATGTCGATCGTGTGGTTGAGTTGATTCGCCAGGCGGCGGTCGGGCGCACGGTGTTAATGGTCGAGCATAATCTGAGTGTCGTGAGTAAGCTCTGTGACCGCATTACCGTGCTCACCCGTGGCGCAATCTTAACTGAAGGGGATTATGCCGCTGTATCGCAGAATCCTAAGGTAAGAGAAGCCTACATGGGCACTGAGTCTGCCGCAGTTGAGGGAGCGCACTAATGACTGATTCAATCAAACCCAATTATGAACAATTAAAAGTCACCGACTTGCATGCATTTTATGGTGAATCGCATATTCTTCATGGCATCGATTTGCTAGTAAGACGCGGTGAGTTGGTGACCCTGCTAGGACGTAATGGCTCAGGCCGGAGCACGACGTTGAAATCAATCATGAACATGGTTGGCCGCCGAACAGGGTCGATCATGATTAATGGTCGCGAAACCATCGATAGCCCGGCGCATCACATTGCCCATTTGGGTGTTGGCTACTGTCCAGAAGAGCGCGGTATTTTTTCAAGCTTGAATGTTGAAGAAAATCTGTTGTTGCCACCCACCGTGCGCAGTGATGGTATGAGTCTGGATGACATTTACAGCATGTTCCCAAACCTGTATGAGCGTCGCTACAGTCAAGGTACACGCCTATCTGGTGGGGAGCAGCAAATGTTGGCCATGGCTCGAATTTTACGGACAGGTGCTAACTTGTTGTTGCTTGATGAAATCACAGAAGGGTTGGCTCCCGTCATAGTGCAAAAACTCGCTGAAGTACTGATCAAGCTTAAAGAAAAGGGTTTAACCATTGTTTTGGTCGAGCAAAATTTTCGGTTTGCAGCCCCCTTGGCCGATCGTCACTACCTGATGGAACATGGTCAAATTGTTGAAGAAATTCAAGCCAATGAATTGGCATCTAAGCAAGAATTATTAAATACCTACTTAGGTGTTTAGTTAAGGAAATATTTATTCGTGTGGTGTTTATACGAGTAAATGTGTTTTAAAGCGCGTTCTCTTTCGTTTAGAAAAAAAATAACAGCCAAAAGGCACTGGAGACACACAATGAAAATAATGAAAAAACTCTTATCAGCCGCAATTGCTTCTACAATTATCGCAACGACTGCGCAAGCAGCTATCAGTGATAATGAAATTCGAATTGGTTATCTTGCTGATATGTCAGGTACCTACCGTGATTTGGCAGGACCAAATGGATTGGTAGCTTTGCAAATGGCTGTTGAGGATGTGGGTGGGCAGGTCAATGGTGCCAACATTCGTGTAGTTAGCGCGGATGATCGAAACAGCCCTGACGTTGCATCCAGTACGGTGCGCCAATGGGTTGAAAATGATGGTGTTGATATGGTGGCAGGGTTGGTTGCTTCTTCGGTAACCATCGCAGCAACCCGTATTTTAGAGCAAAGTAATCGTTTAGGAATCGTGTCTGGATCAGCAGCATCTAGCATTACTAACGAGCATTGCACCCCCAATCACATTCATTACGTTTATGATACCTATCCGCTGGCAAACGGCACAGCCCAAGCTGTAGTTCAGGAAGGTGGTGATAGCTGGTTTATTTTAACCGCTGATTATGCCTTTGGGCACGCCTTAGAAGGTGATGTTGAAAAGGTGGTGACCGCGAATGGCGGCACGGTAGTGCAAAAGGTGCGTCATCCTTTCCCTACGGGTGATTTCTCCTCGTTTATTTTACAAGCACAAAGCTCAGGCGCAAAAGTTGTGGCCTTGGCGAATGCAGGTTCTGACACTACTAATGCCATTACCACTGCAGGTGAGTTTGGTTTAACGCAGTCAGGTCAAACTCTGGCGGCGTTGTTGCTGTTCCTCACGGATGTACATGCATTGGGTGTTCAAGCGGCGCAAGGTATTCAGTTGACGACTGGATGGTACTGGGATATGGATGACGATGCCCGCGCTTGGTCTGATCGCTTCATGCAAAGAACAGGTGTACGTCCAACCATGGTCCATGCCGGTATTTACTCTAGTACTGTGCATTATTTGAATGCCGTAAAAGAGGCGGGTACAGATGAAGCACAGGCTGTTCGTCAGCAAATGATGAATACGCCGATTAATGACATGTTTGCGAAGGGTGGTTATATCCGCGAAGACGGTCGTATGGTGCATGATATGTACCTTGCTCAAGTAAAAACCCCAGCTGAATCTAAAGATGAGTGGGACCTTTATAAAATAGTGAGAACCATTCCTGGGGATGAGGCTTACCGTCCTCTGTCTGAAAGCCAGTGCAAATTAGTCAATAACTAAGTGCAATGAGTTCACGTCCTTGTGATGTAACGAGGGCGTGAATTTAGTTAGGTCGGTTTAGCCAGTATTTTCAGGTAGGGTCTTACTATGAGTATGATATTCGGAGTACCCATTGCTGTGCTCTCGGGTCAGTTATTGCTTGGGCTTATTAATGGCGCATTTTATGCTTTATTAAGTTTAGGTTTGGCGGTTATTTTTGGTCTTCTTAAGATTATTAACTTCGCCCATGGCGCATTTTATATGCTGGGTGCGTTATGCACAGTTGTTTTATTTAATACCTTGGGTGTTAATTATTGGGTCGCTTTAATACTTGCCCCCTTAATTGTTGGTGTTGTGGGTGTTTTAATTGAGTTTTTCTTACTCAGAAAAATTGCCAATGAAGACCATATTTACAGCTTGTTATTAACCTTTGGTTTGGCGCTGGTTATCCAGGGGGTATTAACAAATATTTATGGTGTGTCGGGGTTGCGTTACCCAATACCTGAGGTTTTTAGAGGCGGTGTGAATCTTGGCTTCATGTTCCTTCCTTATTATCGTGCCTGGGTTATCGTTGCGGCCTTGGTGGTCTGTATTGGCACTTGGTTCATGATTGAAAAAACCAAATTAGGCTCTTATTTGCGTGCAGGAACGGAAAACTCGCAACTGATGCAGGCATTTGGTATCAACGTGCCATTGCTTGTTAGCTTAACTTATGGCTTTGGGGTAATGCTGGCTGCATTTGCCGGTGTTCTTGCGGCCCCTATCTACTCGGTCACGCCTGTAATGGGTGCCAATATTCTGATTATAGTGTTTGCTGTGGTTGTTATAGGAGGAATGGGCTCGATTCTTGGTGCGGTGATTACTGGGTTGGCAATGGGCATTATTGAAGGATTAACAAAGGTTTTTTATCCTGAAGCGTCAAGTACAGTCATCTTTTTGGTAATGGTGTTGGTGTTATTGGTTAGGCCATCAGGCCTGTTTGGGAAGGAGGCATAGGGTATGACGACTTCAGTGTATGCAAGTCCGGCACGTAAAAGTGTGCTCGAGCAGAAGCAGCGTTCTGAGCGAAGAAAGTTGATGCTTTACGGTGCATTTTTTGTGATTGCGTTAATTGCACCCTATGTGGTGTACCCCGTTTTCTTAATGAAAATACTATGCTTTGCGCTATTTGCTGTCGCATTTAATCTGCTGCTTGGTTACGTGGGTTTGTTGTCTTTTGGTCATGCGGCCTTCCTGGCGACCGGCGGTTACACCACTGGCTATCTACTCAGTACCTATTCAGGTTTGACGCCAGAGTTGGCTATTTTAGCGGGTACGTCGGCCTCGACACTGCTCGGGTTGGGGTTTGGTCTGCTGGCCATTCGTCGTCAAGGCATTTATTTTGCCATGATTACTTTAGCCCTGGCGCAGCTCGTGTTTTTCTTTTACGTGCAGTCCTCTTTTACTGGTGGTGAAGACGGTCTACACGGTATTCCGCGCGGTAAGTTACTCGGTGTCATTAATTTAGCCGATAATCTAGCGATGTATTATTTTGTTTTAGCCGTGTTTGTTTTTGGTTTTGCCGTGGTTCATCGGATGGTTCATTCACCCTATGGGCATGTGCTTAAGGCCATTAAAGAGAATGAGCCACGTGCAACATCGCTTGGCTACAATGTGGATCGCTACAAGTTGGTCGCCTTTGTTATCTCAGCGGCTTTGGCAGGCTTGGCAGGCTCAGTAAAAACCATCGTCTTTCAGTTGGCTTCGCTAAATGACGCGCATTGGCACATGTCGGGAGAAGTGGTGTTGATGACCTTGGTCGGTGGCGTTGGTACGTTGTTGGGACCTGTCGTGGGTGCTGCGTTTGTAGTGAGTCTTGAGCATCAGTTAGCGCAAAGCGCATTGGGCGATTGGGTGAACGTCATCTTGGGTGTGATTTTTATTCTCTGCGTATTGATGTTCCGTGCTGGCATTATCGGTGAATTTCAGAAATTTTATAAAAAGAACTTTAAATAATCAGGTAGTGGGTGGGGATCAAGTATTCCATGCGCCTAAATACATGAGGTAACGAATGAACGATTCTATTGTGATTGTTGGAGCGGCTAGAACGCCCATGGGTGGTTTGCAGGGTGACTTAAGCAGTGTCAGATCTCCTGATTTGGGCGCTGTTGCCATTAAAGCGGCACTTGAGCGTGCGGGTGTGTCATCGGAGGGTGTTGATGAAGTGATTATGGGGTGCGTTTTGCCAGCTGGCTTAGGCCAAGCGCCTGCTCGGCAAGCGGCATTGAAAGCAGGGTTGCCGATTTCCGTTGGTTGTACCACGATTAATAAAATGTGCGGCTCTGGCATGAAAGCCGTCATGCTTGCACATGATCAGTTGCTTGCTGGCAGTGCGGCAGCCATGGTGGCGGGTGGAATGGAAAATATGAGTCAGTCCCCTTACTTGTTGCCTAAGGTTCGCGAAGGTCTGCGAATGGGGCATGGGAAGGTGCTGGATCATATGTTTATGGATGGTCTCGAAGATGCCTATGAAGGCGGTTTGATGGGGAGCTTTGCTCAACGTTCTGCCGATGCGCACGGCATTACCCGGGAGGTGATGGATGACTTCGCTATCGCGTCTTTGGATAAGTCACTGTCCGCCATTCAGTCCGGCGGTTTTGCTGATGAGATTGCGCCAGTGGTTATTTCAACACGTGCGGGTGACCAGGTTGTGGCGATTGATGAGCAGCCAGGTAAGGCTCGCTTGGATAAAATTCGTTCATTAAAGCCTGCTTTTGCAAAAGATGGGACGGTCACGGCTGCAAACTCCAGCTCGATTTCCGATGGTGCTTCTGCATTGGTGTTGATGAAAGAATCTGAAGCTCTGAGCCGTGGTTTAAAGCCCCTAGCGCGTATTGTTGCTCATTCCACGCATGCGCAACTGCCTGCTGAATTTACTCTGGCCCCGATTGGGGCTATTGAGAAAGTCCTAAAAATGGCGGACTGGGATAAAGACAGTGTGGATCTTTTCGAAATAAATGAAGCGTTTGCAGTGGTGACTTTGCTGGCTCAGCAAGCTTTGGGTTTAGATGAGCGCAAGGTCAATGTGAACGGTGGTGCCTGTGCTTTGGGTCATCCAATTGGCTCTAGTGGCTCTAGAATTCTGGTGACACTGCTTTACGCACTTCAAAAGCGTAATTTAAAGCGTGGAGTGGCTTCTTTATGTATTGGAGGTGGTGAAGCGACCGCTGTTGCATTAGAGATCTACTAGGTTTTTGGTCCATCTAAGATGCGATCCTAGATGGACATAAACCTTTCAGCTGTTTATTCTGTTACGCCTCAAAATCAAGTTCAGAGCGAGGGGTAATAAAGGGCATGTTTAAAGCTAAACGCAAGGGTGTCCTGTCGCTTCGTTCTGTGTTAACTATTCCCTATGTTGTATTGGTTGTATGCCTTGCATTATCGATTGGTGGTCTTTCATACCAGGCCGGAAGCAAGGCCATCAATACGCTTATAGATCAGTTGTTGCTTGAGACGGTCGGCCGAATCACTCAGGCAATTGATCGTCATATTATTGGCTCAGGGGCTGTGCTTGAAACAGCTTTTCCGATTGGAATGCCAGCACCGATTCGTATTGAGTCGGATATGACAAATCTTAAGACGCGATTTTGGATTGCCACTTCGCTCCATACAGACCCCAATGACTATGTTTACTATGGAAACGAAGCAGGACAGGGGATAGGTTTGCAGCGCTTGTCTGACAATAAAGTGGAGTTGCGTTTAAAATTGGAGGCCTCCGAGCATCGCAAGATCTATCACTATGAAGGGATTGACGGCGAATTGCAGCTTGTTCGTGAGGAAGATCGCTTGTTTGATCCTCGTGTGCGTCCTTGGTATGTTGACGGTAAAGAGTTGCGTGGGCATACATGGACCTCTATCTACATTGACTTTGGTTCGCGTCAGCTAATCGCTACTCGTGCACGTCAAGTTTTGTCGCAAGAGGGCTTTTTTGAGGGCGTCGTTGCGACCGATGTCTCGCTCCGTGCATTAAATGAGTTTGTTGGCCATTTGCGAATCTCACCGCAAGGAATCGCTTTTATTGTTGAGCCTAATGGGAAATTGATTGCAGCGTCTAATACGCCTAATGTGCTTCCAAGTGGCAATGGTGAGTTTGTTCGTGTGGCGGTTGAAGATGTGAGCGTGCCGATAATGGCGGACGTATACAAAGCTGTAATTTCGAGCATTGAAGAGCAGGGTGTCCCAGATGAAACCCGGCCCTTGTCTCTTGTTTTTGATGACCAGCTAATACATGTGGCATTTGATCGTGTTAGAGATGATGCGGGGCTGGATTGGTTATCGATTGTTGCTGTGCCAGACAGTGACTTTATGTCGGGCATTACCGAAAACATTAAGCGCAGTGTTTATATAGCCGTGGTGGCCATCATTATCGCCATCTTGATTGGTCTGGCCATTCTGAACTGGGTTGCGGCTGATCTTCGTAAGTTAAAAGAAGCCTTGGTGCGAGTGGGTGATGGCGAGTTAGATGCGCCGGTGAATATTTATCGTCGGGATGAGTTGGGTGAATTAGCGCGAGGCGTTGAGCAAATGCAAAAACGTCTGCAAACCGATCCGTTAACGGGCCTGATTAATCGTGACGCGTTTACGCTGAGGTTGCGCAAATTGATTGAGGGGGATCAGCACTATCGTCGTCAGCAGTCTATGGCTGTGCTGTTTATCGACATTAATCGATTCAAGCATATTAACAATGCTTGGGGGCGCGATGCTGGCGATTTAGCGCTGAAAGAAATTGCGGCCCGTATCTCGAACGTCATTGATTCGGATGACTGTCTTGCACGTTTCTCTGGCGATGAATTTGTTATTCTGCTTCGCAGTGCTGAGCGTCCAGATAGGGTTAAGCGAGTGATGGAGCAAATTAATCAAGTCCTCGCTGAGCCACTAGAGTGTTTAAAAATGGACCCTTGGCTGTCTTTAACAGCGGCCATGGGTGTCTCGTATTACCCCACAGACTCCATTGATGCAGATGGGTTGGTGCGTTTAGCGGACTACGCTATGTATCGTGAAAAAGAGTCGACACCTATGCATTCTTCTTAAAATGGGCTACTCCTTATAAGTCGCTTTGCCTAGGCGAATGCTTCGGTATTGGCTCGGCGAGATGCCCATGACTTTTCTGAAGGCCCGAGAGAAGTAGTAGGCGTCTTCATAGCCGAGTGTCCAGGCAATCTCACTGATTCGTTGATCGGTGATGTCCAGCAAATGGCAGGCGCGTTCAATTTTCATGCGAATAAAGTCGTTGATGGGTGTGCTGCCCGTCAAAGCTTTGTAACGTTTAATGAAGTGAAATTTCGACAGGTTAGCCGTCGCCGCGAGCGTGTCTATGTCCAGTGTTTCATGCACGCACCTCAGCATTAGGCTTTGAATGGCTTCCATATCAAAGGTTTTGTCAAAGTGATGACGGGCTTGTGTGTGGAGCAGTGTGATATGGGTTAGCAGTTGGCGTAGTAAGCTGCTTGAGTGAAGGTAAGATTCAAAAAGCTGAGTTGACTGGCGAAGATCGAGAAGCGCTTCGAAATCAGAGATGAGCCGTGAATGCAATCCCAATTGCAGAACAGGGTGTCGGCTCATTTTTTTGAGAGGTGAGATGAACTCGCTAATCAGTTGTCCTTCGCAATGCAACCAATAAATACTCCAAGGCGTTTTGCTATCGGCAAGGTAGCTGTGAATTTCATCTTTTGGTAGCAAAATAAAGTCGCCAGTGGTGATTTTGTATGACTTTAATCCCGCATTGAGCTTTCCACAGCCATCAACGCAATATATGAGTAGGCAGTCGTCGTGACGGCTGCGAGACATGCTGTGGCCAAAAGCGCGCTTGTAATAGCCCATGGCTAAGGGGTATAGATCCTTGCTGAGCGGATGTTCGCTCAATTCAGAGACTATGCGGCGTGGGAGAACAAAGCGTGTACTGCCATTTGGAATCGGCCAGGAAGAGGGTTGGCTCATTGTTTAGTATTTTTACTTTGTTGACGTTAAGGTAAACCTTAGTTGAAAGTCGCAATATAGTCCATTATCTTAACAACTTTATCAATCAGTACAGGCTCAATTTCATGTTACAACATATTTGTATTGAAAAATTCCTGATTAGATATTAACGTTAACGTAAAGGTAATATATTATCTTGTCAGAGTCATGTCGGATTAGACAATAACAATAAAGGTAGAGATCAAATTTATGACACATCAAGTACCCATGCTGATTAACGGTGAAATGGTCCAGAGTCAAAGCGCGCATTGGATTCCTGTCACCAATCCCGCCACTCAAGACGTTATCGCGCAAGTGCCCTGCGCAACGCCTGAAGAAGTCGATCAAGCGGTTTCCGTCGCAAAAGCCGCCTTTCAAACCTGGAAAGAAGTGCCCGTATCAGAACGTGCTCGTCTCATGTTGCGTTACCAAGCATTGCTGAAAGAGCACCATGACGAATTGGCGACAATTCTAAGCAGTGAAACTGGCAAAACCTTTGAAGATGCCAAAGGTGATGTATGGCGTGGAATTGAAGTGGTTGAGCATGCCTGCAACATTGCGTCCTTAAGCATGGGTGAAACAGTTGAAAACGTTGCCCGCAAAGTGGATTGCTACAGCTACACCCAGCCGCTTGGCGTGTGTGTCGGTATAACGCCGTTTAACTTCCCAGCCATGATTCCTTTGTGGATGTTCCCGATGGCGATTGCCTGCGGAAACACCTTCGTGCTCAAACCCTCTGAGCAAGATCCTTTAACGCCGATGCGTTTAGCCGAACTTTTTCAGGAAGCGGGCGCCCCAGCAGGATTGTTGCAAGTGATTCACGGCACAAAAGATGTTGTTAATCAGCTTTTGGTTCACCCAGATACGCCTGCCATCTCCTTTGTAGGATCCGTTGCAGTAGGCGAGCATATTTACAAAACGGGCACAGACCATATGAAGCGTGTGCAAGCATTTGCGGGCGCTAAAAACCATATGGTCATTATGCCGGATGCACAAAAATCCCATGTGATTAATAATTTGGTGGGTGCATCTGTTGGTGCAGCAGGCCAGCGTTGCATGGCGATTTCAGTTGCCGTGTTCGTAGGTGAGTCCCGTAAATGGATTCCAGAGCTGCGCGATGCATTAGCGAAGGTTCGTCCAGGAGCTTGGAATGATCCTGAAGCAGGTTACGGCCCATTGATCAATCCTCAAGCAAAACAGCGCGTGCTGGACTTTATTCAAGAGGGCAAAGATGCCGGTGCTGAATGCTTACTAGATGGCAGTGTTTGCCAAGTTGAAGGTTTCCCCAATGGCAACTGGATTGGGCCAACCTTCTTCACTCAGGTCACTCGCGATATGTCGATCTACCGCGAAGAAATTTTCGGACCTGTTTTAATTGCGCTTGAAGTCGATACTCTAGAAGAAGCCATCGCACTGATAAATGAAAACCCATACGGCAACGGCACGTCCATTTTTACCGCATCGGGTGCTGCAGCACGTAAATACCAGCATGAAATACAAGTGGGTCAAGTGGGTATTAACGTACCTGTGCCTGTACCACTGCCTTTCTTCTCTTTCACGGGCTGGCGCAAGTCTTTCTATGGTGATCAGCACGCGTATGGTAAACAAGCTGTGCGTTTCTATACGGAAACTAAAACCGTTACGGCGCGTTGGTTTGAAGACGATATTGCGTCGGGTCCTAACATGACCATTCAGTTGAAGTAAGTTTCACCCTAACTGATTGGGCGCTCAGCCCTGTGGAGGTTTTAATGGATTTTGAATTAAACGAAGACCAAATAGCATTTGCTGATATGGCGACGGCGTTCGCTCGGAATGAATTAGAGCCCCATGCGGCTGAGTGGGATCAAACACATTTTTTCCCAGTGGATGTGATTCGTAAAGCAGGCGAAATGGGCTTTGCCTCACTTTATTCGCCTGAAGCGGTAGGTGGTTTGGGGCTGAGTCGTTTGGATGCGAGCATTATTTTTGAACGCTTGTCGATGGGCTGCACTTCAACCACAGCCTACCTGACCATTCACAACATGGTGACTTGGATGGTGACAAGCTTTGCCAAGCCTGAAGTGGTTGAAGCTTATGCGCCAGCCTTGGTGAGCGCTGAAAAGCTAGGGTCTTACTGCTTAACGGAACCCAATGCGGGATCTGATGCGGCTTCACTGAAAACAACCGCTATCCGTGATGGCGACGTTTACATACTCAATGGTAGCAAGGTTTTTATTTCAGGCGCTGGCAGTACCGATGTATTGGTCGTGATGGCGCGTACGGGGGGTGCCGGTGCTCGTGGAGTCTCGGCATTTGTTGTGGATGCGCAGAGTGAAGGCATTAACTACGGACGTTGCGAAGATAAAATGGGTTGGAACAGTCAGCCGACGCGGATGATTACGTTTGACAATGTTCGTGTTCCAGCCATTAATCTTTTAAGCGAAGAGGGCGATGGTTTTATATTGGCCATGAAGGGCTTGGATGGCGGTCGCATTAATATCGCATCCTGCTCGGTTGGGACTGCTCAGCAAGCCTTGAATCAAGCGCGCAACTATTTGCTTGAGCGTAAGCAGTTTGGGCGCCAAATTGGGGATTTCCAAGGGCTTCAGTTCCGCTTGGCGGATATGGCAACGGAGCTGGTGGCCGCGCGTCAAATGGTGCGTCTGGCAGCCAGTAAGCTTGATCGCCAGGACCCGGATGCGACCACTTATTGCGCCATGGCGAAGCGCTTTGCAACCGATGTGGGCTTTAAAGTTTGTGATGAAGCTCTGCAGTTATTTGGTGGCTATGGCTATATCAAAGAGTATCCGATGGAGCGGTTTGTGCGGGATACGCGCGTGCACCGGATTCTTGAGGGTACGAATGAAATAATGCGTGTCATTATCGGACGTCGTGTGTTGGCCGATACCGATACTGAACTTTAGGAGTTAACCATGTCTGATGCACTTTTGTTAGAAAAACGAGGTCATGTCGCGATTTTGACCTTGAATAATCTGCCTGCCAATACTTGGACAGCAGAGAGTCTACAAGCCTTAATTGACATCGTTCATTCGCTCAATGACGATCCTGATGTGTGGAGTTTGGTGTTAACCAGTGCCAGTGAGAAGTTTTTCTCAGCCGGAGCAGACCTTAAGCTCTTTGCTGATGGTGATCGGTCAAGGGCACGAGACATGGCGCGTCTTTTTGGTCAGGCTTTTGAGACACTCAGCCAATTCAGGGGTGTTTCGATTGCCGCGATTAACGGTTATGCCATGGGCGGTGGTCTAGAAGTTGCTTTGGCCTGTGATCTCAGAGTCGCGGAAGAGCAAGCAAAAATGGGGCTGCCTGAAGCAAAAGTGGGATTGCTGCCATGCGCGGGTGGCACACAAAACCTCACGATACTGGTGGGTGAAGGCTGGGCGAAGCGTATGATTTTATGCGCAGAGCAGGTGGATGCAGCTAAAGCGCTTGAGATCGGCTTGGTTGAAGAGGTGGTTGCGAAAGGGCAGGCATTTACGCAGGCATTGGCCCTAGCTGAACAAGCGTGTCAGCAAAGCCCTTCATCAATAGCTGCCTGTAAAGCCTTGATTCAAAACAGCCGAAATGCGCACTATCACCAAGGCTATATCCTTGAGCGAGAGTTGTTTGTTGATCTTTTTCAGACCGAAGATCAGCGTGAGGGCGTGAATGCATTTTTGCAAAAACGTAAACCTGAATGGAAAAATCGTTAAGGTTTAACAACGAGGAGTCGTTTATGAGTTGCGTTGTATTTTCTGAACACGCCACAAAGAGTGGGCAGCGAATTGGTGAAATTCATTTAAACGCTGAAAAGAGTTTGAATGCCCTAACGCTTGAAATGATCGATTTGCTGTTGCCCCAATTGGAAAAGTGGCGTGATGATCCAGAAATCTGCGCGCTTTTTCTAGACAGTGCAGGGGAAAAAGCCTTTTGTGCAGGTGGTGATGTCGTCAAGCTCTATAAAGCCATTGCTAACGAGCCGGATAGCACCTTTCCAGAGGACTTTTTTACGCGTGAGTACCGTTTAGATTATGCCCTTCATACCTATCCTAAACCGATTATTTGTTGGGGTAGTGGCATTGTGATGGGCGGCGGCATGGGCTTGCTCAGTGGCTGCAGTCATCGAGTTGTGACTGAAACCTCTCATTTGGCGATGCCAGAAGTGACCATTGGCCTATACCCTGATGTGGGGGGCAGCTGGTTTCTCAATCGCATGCCGGGGCGAACCGGTTTGTTTTTGGGTTTAACGGGTAACCCCATTAATGCCGCGGATGCGTTGTTTTTAGGATTGGCCGACCGTGCGATTCGTAAGGATCTAAGAGACGCGTTGATGGCGAGCTTGGTGGCAGCGGATTGGGCACGCCCTGCTGAGGAGGTGATTCAGCCTATCCTTAAAGACTTGGAGATGGAGTCCGCATCCACTTTTGCTGACATGCCTGCACCAATTCGTGATCACCAGGCCTTGATACGCAAGGTTACAGATCATGTGTCTGTTGTTGATATGCGAGCCGAGCTGCTGAGTATTGAGACAGAGGATAAATGGGTGTTGCGGGCGCAAAAAGCAATCGGCCATGGTAGCCCAGTATCGATTCATATGATTGCTCGACAGTTGGATAAGTGCCGCCACTTGTCGCTAAAAGAAGTCTTTCAGCAAGAGTTAAACCTCTCGGTTCAATGCTGCCGACATCGTGAGTTCCCCGAAGGGGTTCGAGCGCTACTGGTCGATAAAGACAATCAACCGAAGTGGACCTTTGATCAAGTACAGAGCGTTGAGCCGGCTTTTATCGACGAGTTATTTGAATCACCTTGGTCGGGTGAGCATCCGCTACAGGATTTGTAACGACTCATGAAACAGCCGATGTCGAAAGACATCCTCAATCTTATAAAAACAAAAAGGTGAAGAGCATGGCAACGATAGGATTTATTGGATTAGGTAATATGGGTGGCCCAATGGCGGCCAATTTGGCAAAAGCGGGGCACAATGTACAAGCCTTCGACTTATCGGCAGACGCATTGGCCAAAGCGGTTGAGGCTGGGTGTCAGTCGATGCCTTCCGCTGTAGATGCCGTTAAAGGTGCTGGCGTCGTGATTACGATGCTGCCTGCCGGAAAGCACGTAAAATCCTTGCTAATAGAAGCTGATACGGCGTTATTTGATTGCCTTGCTGAAGGCGCCTTGGTGATCGATTGCTCCACCATTGATGCGCAAACCGCACGCGAAGTCGCGGCCGTGGCGGCGGCAAAAGGCATACACTTTATTGATGCGCCAGTATCGGGCGGTGTTGGTGGTGCGCAGGCCGGAACGCTTACGTTTATCGTCGGTGGTGATGCGCAGCAGTATGCAGCAGCTAAGCCAGTTTTAGAGGCCATGGGCAAAAACATCTTCCATGCCGGTGATCATGGTGCAGGTCAGGTGGCAAAAGCCTGCAATAATATGATGTTGGCCATTCTGATGGCGGGCACCTGCGAAGCCTTGAATATGGGCATCAAAAATGGCTTAGACCCAGCCGTTCTCTCCGACATTATGAAGCAAAGCTCTGGCAATAACTGGGCGTTACAGGTCTATAACCCTGTACCAGGTGTGATGGAGAACGTACCCGCATCACGTGACTATCAAGGTGGCTTCCAAGTGGATCTCATGTTTAAAGACTTGGGGTTGGCGATGGACATCAGCCAGCAAAGTGCATGCGCTACGCCAATGGGCTCTGCAGCGAGAGCGCTGTTTAATCTTCATAAGAGCCAAGGGAATGGTCACTTAGACTTTTCGAGCCTAATTCGCTTATATTAATAGGGATGCAGTACCTGCCCAGTCTAGATTGACTGGGCTCATCTCGGTGTACAAAAACAATAATAGAGGTGATGTATGAGTTATTCGCAGGTGTATGCCGCGAGCTTGAAAGATCCAGCCGCCTACTGGACTGAGCAGGCCCAAGCGCTAGACTGGTTTAAAGCACCCAGCACGGCCTTGACGGCAACAGAGCACGGAACCTACCAGTGGTTTTCCGATGGTGAACTTAATTTAAGTTATCTTGCTTTAGATGCGCAAATTGCACAGGGACGCGCAGAGCAAGTTGCGTTGTATTACGACTCACCAGTGACCCAGACTAAAGAAGCGATTACTTACCAGAATTTGCTTGCGCGAGTTGAACGCTTTGCTGGTGCACTGAGTGGCTTGGGTGTTGAGAAAGGCGATACGGTCGTTATTTACATGCCAATGATCCCAGAAGCGGCAGTCGCCATGCTGGCATGTGCGCGAATTGGTGCCGTTCACTCAGTGGTATTTGGTGGGTTTGCTGCCAATGAGTTGGCGATACGCATTGACGATGCCTTACCTAAAGTCATCTTGACGGCATCTTGCGGCATCGAATTTGATAAACAAATTGCCTATAAGCCGTTGGTCGATAAAGCCATTAGCTTAGCGGCCCATAAGCCCAATCATACGATTGTCTGTCAGCGACCGATGCTGGTTGCACAAATGGAGGCGCATCGAGATCTCGATTGGTATGCCTTCCAAGAGGGTGCTGTTCCTGCAAAAGCGGTTCCAATGAAAGGATCTGATCCCTCGTATATTCTCTATACTTCCGGCACCACTGGGCAGCCAAAAGGCATCGTCCGAGATGTGGGTGGATACGCTGTGGCGTTAAAGTACGCCATTCATCAAGTCTATGGTATGCGTGCTGGCGATGTCTGGTGGGGTGCATCTGATATCGGTTGGGTGGTCGGGCATTCTTTTATCGTCTACGGCCCATTAATGGGCGGCTGCAGTTCAATATTTTATGAAGGGAAGCCAATACGCACGCCTGATGCCGGTGCCTTTTGGCGCTTGATTAGCGAATATAAAGTCAACTCAATGTTCTGCGCGCCGACGGCCTATCGAGCTGTCCGTAAAGAAGATCCACAAGGTGAGCTGGCAAAAGCCTATGACTTAAGCAGTCTTAAATGGATCTTTGTTGCAGGTGAAAAGCTTGATAGCTCAACCTACCAATGGTTAAGCGAATTGTTGTCTGTGCCTATCTTAGATCATTGGTGGCAAACCGAATCTGGCTGGCCGATGACAGCACCTATGATGGGCTGGGAAGACCCATCGCTTCCACGTTTGGGCTCAACCAATAAGCCCATCCCCGGTTATGACATTCAAGTGCTGGATGCAGAGGGCCATGAATTGCCTGCGAATGAAGCGGGTCATATTTGCATTAAGCTTCCGCTTCCGCCTGGGTTTGCATGGAGCATCTGGAAAAATAATGAGCGTTTTAAAACCTCTTACCTGACTGACTTTCCGGGTTACTACCACACCGGAGATGGTGGATTTAAAGATGATGAAGGCTATGTCTTCATTACCGGTCGCACCGATGATGTGATTAATGTGTCGGGGCATCGTCTATCGACAGGTGAGATGGAAGAGGTGGTTGCGGCGCATGCACAGGTGGCTGAATGTGCAGTTATAGGTGTTCATGATGAGCTTAAGGGTCAGGTGCCTGTGGCTTTGGTTGTATTAAAGGCGGGAGCCGATATTGAGCCTCAGGATTTAGAATCTGATGTGGTTAAAATGATTCGTGATCAGGTTGGTGCGCTGGCGTGTTTCAAGCGTGCCATCGTGGTTTCGCGCTTACCTAAAACCCGTTCGGGTAAAATCCTAAGGGCGGTTCTTCGTAAGATTGCTGCCAATGAGCGTTATGCAACGCCCTCAACAATCGATGATGCCAGTATCTTGCCTGAGGTTGAAGAAGCCCTGCTCGCTGCAGGATTTATTTCATTAGTTGAAAGCAGTCAGTCAGCCTAAACAATGAGCTGAACAGACTTGGAGAATATACGCAATGCAGATACACAATAAAACCTTTGTGATAACGGGTGGAGCGCGTGGTTTAGGTGCGGGTATGGCTGCTCATCTTGCTAAGTTAGGTGCAAATGTCGCCTTGATCGACTTGGATGCAGAGGGATTGCGGCAAACAGCAGACGAATTAGTCGCCTTGGGCGTTAAGTCTCAGGGCTATGTCTGCGACATTACTGACGAAGGTCAGGTTGAGTCGACCTTTGCTAGCATTCGCGCTGATTTTGGTCAGATACATGGGTTGGTTAACAATGCCGGTCTGATGCGTGATGGTATGTTGATCAAAATTAAGGATGGCAAGCTGGTTGATAAAATGTCACTGAATCAATGGAACTCAGTAGTGAGTGTCAACCTGACGGGAGCCTTTCTATGCGGTCGTGAGGCCGCTGCGATTATGGCTGAGCAGGGTGAGGGTGGTGTGATTGTGAATGTGTCATCTGTATCACGCGCGGGTAATGCAGGTCAAACGAACTACTCTGCAACTAAGTCAGGCGTTGCTACGTTGGTGGTCAGTTGGGCAAAAGAACTGGCGCGGTATGGTATCCGGGTGGGTGGCATTGCGCCGGGTGTAATTGCAACAGAAATGACCGCACAAATGAAGCCTGAAGCGATTGAACGCATGTTGTCGGCGGTGCCTTTGCGTCGTTTGGGTGAAATATCCGAAATGGCGCATACCTTACAATACATTGTTGAAAATGATTTCTTTACGGGTCGAATTATTGAGATGGACGGTGGGCTTAGGATTTAAAGTTTAATTGTAGAAGTCTATTTTAATATATTGAAAATAAATACTATTTGTACTTGGAGTTTGACGATGAAACTACTCGTCGCCGTAAAACGCGTTATCGACTATAACGTGAAAGTCCGTGTAAAGGCCGATCGCTCAGATGTGGATCTGGCCAATGTCAAAATGGCCCTCAACCCCTTCTGTGAAATCGCGGTGGAAGAAGCCGTGCGCTTAAAAGAACAGGGCGTTGCTTCGGAAGTGGTCGTTGTCTCTATCGGTGGCAAAGCCTGTCAGGAACAGCTGCGTACGGCCTTGGCGCTGGGCGCGGATCGTGCCATTCAGGTTGAAGCCCAAGACAGCCCCGATGCGCTATCGGTGGCGCGTATCCTTGCCAAGATCGCGGAAACTGAACAGCCAGGTCTGATTCTATTGGGCAAGCAAGCCATCGATTCTGACAACAACCAAACCGGTCAAATGCTAGCGGCCTTGCTGAACCGCCCACAGGCCACCTTTGCCTCCGAAGTTAAGGTTGAAGGTGAGCATCTGCTGGTGACTCGTGAAGTCGACGGTGGTTTGCAAACACTGAAGCTCACACTGCCGGCTGTCGTAACCACTGACTTGCGTTTGAATGAGCCACGCTACGCATCCTTGCCGAATATTATGAAAGCCAAGAAAAAGCCTTTAGAGGTTAAAACCGCTGAAGACTTAGGCGTAACGGTCGGCAGCAAGATTCGCTTATTGGGCGTTGAGCCACCGGCGGAACGCAGTGCCGGCATTAAAGTTGGGTCTGTCGCAGAATTAGTTGAAAAACTTCGTAATGAAGCCAAGGTGATCGCATGAGTATTTTAGTCCTTGCAGAGCATGATAATCAGTCATTAAAGCCCGTCACTCTGAGCGTAATTGCCGCCGCAAAGGCCATAGGTGCAGACGTAACGCTGCTGGTGGCTGGCCATCAGTGTGGTGAGGTTGCTGAGCAGGCTGCTCAGGTTGTTGGGGTGCAAAAAGTACTGCTGGCCGATGCGCCTGCGTATGCCCATCAGTTGGCGGAAAATGTGAGCCAGTTACTCCTGGAGCAGGCACAAGGTTGCAGCCATGTGTTGGCCGCGGCAACCACTACGGGTAAAAACGTCCTGCCACGCGTTGCCGCCCTGCTCGGCGTGAATCAAGTGTCCGATGTACTGGCAATCGAGGCCCCTAATCGTTTCAAGCGTGCGATTTATGCGGGTAATGCGATTGCTCAGGTTGAGTCTGATGAGTCTGTGCAAGTGTTGACCATTCGTGGCACCGCCTTTGATCCAGTCGCCGCAACGGGCAACAGTGCCACGATTGAGCGCGTAGACTCAGTGTTTGAAAGCGCAGATGTCAGCTTTAGCCATGAAGCCTTGGCAAAATCCGATCGTCCAGAACTGACGGCAGCCAGCATTGTTGTGTCGGGCGGGCGTGGCTTGGGCAATGGCGAGAATTTCGACATGCTGTACAAGGTGGCTGATAAATTGGGTGCCGCTGTGGGTGCTTCGCGGGCAGCGGTAGATGCGGGTTATGTTCCCAACGATATGCAGGTGGGGCAGACGGGTAAGCTGGTCGCGCCGGAGCTGTACATTGCGGTGGGTATTTCGGGTGCAATTCAGCACTTAGCCGGGATGAAGGATTCAAAAGTGATCGTAGCGATCAATAAAGATGAAGAAGCCCCAATATTCCAAGTGGCCGATTATGGATTGGTGGCGGATCTGTTTGAGGCCGTTCCCGAGTTAGAAAACGCCATTAGCTAAGTGGTTTGCAAGTCTATTATCTGCCCGGCATCTAAGTGACTTATGGCCCTGTAAACCATGAAGATGTCGTTTATCCGTCACGGGTTCTATCCGTGGCGGAATTTTTAGTGCTGTTCATCAATGTTCAAAAGACACTGTTTTAGATGTTTGATCATCAGTGCCATGTCTTCAAATGACGTGCCAGTAAAGCCCAATACAAAGCCTTGTAAAACTTTTGAGGGGATGCATTGTGCATTGGGTGCATAATGTGAAGATAAAGAAGAGAGCATAATCTGTTGCTTGAGTAGTTCATCCGCAATGTGTTGATCCCAGAATTTTGGTGAGTTTTTTTCTAGCCAACACGTCTTAAAATGAAGGGTAAGATGCATTCCGCCCAATGGGTTAGTCCATTCAAACCAGTCGCTTAAATGTTTTTCTACAAGTGTTACTAGAAGATCGCGTTTGTGTCGATAATGACGCCGCATTCGATTCAAATGACGACCAAACGCTCCGCTGAGCATAAAGTCCTCGAGGGCGGGTTGAGTTGAAAGCGAAACCGTGCCAGCGATAGAGGTTTGCACTTGGCTGATGACGCGACAATGGGGTAGAGGAGCAATGACAAAGCTTAAGCGCAAGCCTCTGAATAGCACTTTAGAAAAGCTTCCCATAAAAAATATGCGATTCATCCTATCCATCTGTATCAGGGGAACACCGGAGTGTCCTTGATAGACAAACTCATTGTCGTAGTCGTCCTCAATAATCCACAAGGGGTTTTGATCCATCTGTTTAAACCACTCGTCACGTCTTTGCGATGACATCGATGTGCCCAGTGGATATTGGCGATTGGGTGTCAATACACACACGGAGGTTTGCTCGGATCTGGGTGGAGGGCGTGTTCCATCGGCATCAATGGATAAGAAGCGCACAGGGGCTTTTAAGCCTTGAAAAGCATTGATGAGCGGAGGATAGGTTGGATTTTCCAGCCAAAAGGTCGCTTTCGGGGCTAGGTACCTGAGTGTTTGCTGCAGTAAGTGCAAAGAGTCACGGCTACCAGCGGTTAAAAAAACTTGGTCCGCACAGATAGTGAGACCTCGAAGTTGATAAAGATAGTCCGCAATCGCGTGTTTTAGTCTGGGTAAACCCTGCCAGTACTCACCCTTTAGAACCGATGGATCGGGGGTAAGCCAGCTTCTGCGCATGCTTTTTGCCCACTCCTTCACAGGAAAAACCTCAATGTCGATACCTGAGTCAAAGCGTTTTGTTTTTAAGGCTGGGCTAGGCGTTGGGCACGGGCGTTCTGGGCTGTGCAGTTGTGAATTCGCCGTTTGCGCAATGAACACGCCTTTTTTGGGCTCGCTCACCAAAATCCCCTCAGCCAGCAATTGATCGTAGGCTTGACTCACCGTGCTACGAGAGATGCCTAATGCCGAGGCTAACGCTCGAGAAGAGGGTAGTCGGCTGCCAGTGGTCAAGCGTTGAGACTGCACGGCGGATTTGATTTGATGGATCAACTGCAGATAGAGCTTACCCTCATCTGGATTGATTGAAAGCGTTAAGCTACTAAGTGAGGTGTCCATGTGAAGTGTCCATCAATCTGGCCTGCATAAAAAAATAAAAACTGGATATTTTTATACTAGCCAGATCGCTCTAGGATAGCACTATCTTTTTTGAGTGGATGGAGTTCATGCAATGCAATCAAACCTAGCCGTAACAGATAAAACACAGGTAAAACGGGGGCCAAAGCGTGCCGATTATTCGATTGAGCGCATACATCAGATTATAGATGCGTCTCTGCTGTGCCATGTGTCTCAGTGTGTAGAGGGTCAGCCGTTTATTACACCGACTTGCCACTGGCGTCAGGGGGATTATCTATATTGGCACGGGCATAGTCACGCCCGAAATCTGTCCGTAGGGCAGCCTGTAGCCGTTAATATCTGCCAGTTCGATGGGTTGGTGATGGCGAGGTCCGCCTTCCATCATTCGATTAATTATCGCTCGGTTACACTGTTTGGCATTCCTGAGCTTGTGACCGACAAACAAGAGCAAACAGAGGCCCTGCGCTGGTTTGTTGATAAAATATCTCCCGAGCGTTGGGCGCAGTTAAGACCAATAACTGAAACAGAATTAAAAGCTACAGGGATTGTTAGACTTAAAATCCAAGAGGCATCCTGTAAAGTCAGGGCTGCGCCACCTGTTGACGATGCTGACGATTATGAATGGCCTGTTTGGGCGGGCGTCATTCCGTTAGAAAAACGCTGGGGAGTCATGGAGCAAGACCCGGTGCAATCGGTTGACTATCCAGAACCGAAGTTATCTGATGCCTTTTAATTTGTGTTGAAAGCTTAGAGTTAAATCAACAATGTGCATCCGTTGCATGACTGGCCGCGGATGCGTTTATTATCGGTGGATAACTGTTATTCGCATTTACTTGGGTCTAGTTGTCTGTGGTAAAAGTGATTTCGAGGCCGCCCGCCGAACAAGTGCGCCATGCTAGAGAGCTTCAACGCGGTCGGCGTTTAGTGCTTAGGTTCGGACAGCATTGCCCTGGCTATCAGGCATATCGTCAGCTGGAAATATTATTGAGTTTACGCGTTTCACTTCCCTTTGCATGGATTAAATCCGGTTGAAAGCACAACTGGGGATTGCCATCGTCCCCACACTATAAAATGAACATTTATTGATCAATCATCATCGGTTACACGGATCAAAAAATCGAAACACAGCCGATTGATGGACCGTTTATAAGACATGGCGATTCAATTTAGAATTCGAGTCAGTGAGCGTGGTAATGGTTAACTCAACTCACGGATTCAGGATAGAGCTTTAAGTACTGCTCCCGCAGACAAAAACTGCTAATTCATTAATATTAAATAACAATCAGACAACAATATAAATGACCATTTTCCTGAAGTAAAGATCGTCACTAATTTAGAAGTATATTTATCCAAACAAGCATCATAAATGTAAAAAGAAATACTCTAAAAAAATCATGCTTTCCTTTTTCAAGAGAAATTGTATTTGTCATCATTGGCCACCCAAAAATAAATGCGATAGCTTGATAGTTGAATATTAGAGAGATAACAATGTGACCAATAATATTCTCGGCAGTATAATTATCTCTTGTCAAAAACAACGTTGAGCATACAGTCAAAATAAATAGAACTGAAATTCCTGTATATTTTTTTAGCTTATTGTTCACTAGATTCATTTCCATGCATCGAATCGCGGTTTGTCCAGTACTGTGCTTTAAATCCAGTAAAAACACCAGCAGCATTGCTTGCAAAGGAAGATACCAACTTCCCTTTTCTAAGCAAGAATTCAGTGTCGTATGAAACTACTGCTGGCACTAAATCAACGATTGCTTGTTGTTTAGAACCATTTGAATACTCATCACCTGCACCATAAACTGATGCACCTAATGATACTGACCCGCAGGCAACAGTTAATGGTGGTGCTAAAGAACATACGGCAGTAACATTACTAACTGTCGAAGCAGTTTCCTTACTCGGTAAAACCGCTTGATGAATATATTGCATAAACATTTTGGGTACGTTTCTAATCGGATGTGCATTTGGATCTATTCGATATCTCCACGGCGTCGTTTCATCCAACCCCAACGGATCCACCCAAGCTGTAGGGTTACCTACATACGCATAACTATTCAACCCACCCGATAATCCTATCGGATCTTGCGTAATATACCGTCCTTGGCTCGAGTCATAATAACGGTAGCGGTTGTAATACAGCCCGGTCTCCTCATCTTCCCATTGCCCCTGAAAACGTATCGGCTGCTTCACCTTCGGTGCAGCTTTTTCATCCCGAATAGCCGCCCAGTCATCCGGCATGGCCGTCCATAGCAATTGGCCGTGTTCATCAATCAACTTAGTGGGCGTACCCAAATGATCGGTAACGAAGGCACTGTAACCTGTGTCGTATTTGGCTTCAGAGGCTGAGTCTGCATCTGAATTTAAATCCAGCCTCTGTTGTCTACGCACATTGCGTTTCGCCGTTTCATCCACTCTGAACAGTGGCACGAAGGTACCCGGTTCGTAGAATACCGTGGTGCGCTGCTCGCCTAGATCCTCGTGTATCAGTAGATCTCCGCTCCAGCCATAGTGCACAAATCGCGTTGGGCCTCGCTCGGGGATGACTTGCTTACAGACTCGTCTCGATAATGCATCGTAGGTGAAATAGGCGGTGAAGGTCGGGTGGCTAAGTTGCTTTTGCGTCAGGTGCGAGAGGCGGTTCAGTGCATCGTAATGGAACGTTTGTGAGGTCGTTTCCGTATGTTTTTCAACTAAATTGCCCGCCTTGTCGTAGCGATATTCGGCTCCACGGTACTGCAGTGTGCGATTGTGCAGAATTGCAGGAGCACCTTCGGAACCGATGCGGTTGCCTTCGGCATCCAGTGGGTAGCTTTTTTCACGTCGATTGGAGGCTTCTTCAAATAGACTGCCGATTAAACGCCCCACTGGATCGTACCTAAAGGTTTGACGGTGTTCGGTCAGCAGAGGGTTGCCCTGTTCATCTGGTGGTACAAACTGAGTCAGTTGGGTCAGACGGTGACGCGCATCGTATTTAAACTGTTGAATATGAACGGGAAAAGGAGCCATCCACTAAGCGTTCGTGACCGCCCAGAAAGTGGTCCTCTTGGTGGATTAACAGGCCAATGGGATTGTAATGGCGCTCGCGTTCCAATAAGGGGATGACGTCGCCTTGTTGATGTGCGTGTAATGAGCGTTCCGCTTCTTGATGCCGGGTGTTGGGTCGCTCGTAGAATACCTTGGTTCGCTACTCGCTCCTGTCTTCGTGTATCAGTTGAGCTCTGCTCCAGCCATAAAAAATGAACCTTACGGAGCCACGCTCGGGGATCACTTGTTTGCACACTCGCCGCGACGGCGCGTCGTATGTGTAAAACACCGAGAAGATTAGGGTAGCACTACATCCTCTGTGCTACCCGGTGTTGTAATTGAATATTGTTAAAGAGCGAATCTTGTTGACGCATATTTTTGAGCTGAACTTTTTTCTAACTCTGGTTCTCTTATTTCCTTGATATCAGCTTTTCTGGTAAGCGAACGGCATGGATCGACCCACCATTGGTTGCAAAATAAATAATGCCATCTTTTATAGCAGGTGTTCCCGGAATGGGGTGTTCTGTTGGATAGTAATACACCCGCTCACCCGTTTTTTCATCAAGTCCTATAATGCCGCCGGCTTGTGTGCCTGCATAGACTACCCCATTGTAGGGAACCAGAGCGCCTCGAATACTACCTCTGGTTGGCACATCCCAAACAGGCATAAGATCCCGCTTTCGCAGTGCATGGACACGAGCATCGACAGATGGAATGTAAATATGTTTCTCCGAAGCCGATAGGCGTCCTGGGCTTGCACCGGCTCCTATATGGTAGCGCCCTAAAATAACACCGCTTTCGGCATCAAAGGCAAAAACATCGGCGGCAGTAGAGTGCTGTACTTTATTGACGGTGTAAATGACACCTTCATCATAGATGAGTGAGCGTGAGTTTAGAGTTGGTTCAATCGAGTCTTTTTCTCCAAAATTCCAGTCCGATGTGAAGCGCCATTTTAACGCACGGCTATCCATATTAAACGCAAATACATCCTGTTGTGAGCTTTTAGTGTAAAGAGTATTATTGCTTATATGAAAATCAGAATTGAACCCACTAATTCTATTATCTTGGCGAAAAAGATTAATGAAAGAGTCAGTAATGTTATTTTTTTTAGAATATTTTAATAGTTGTGCTCCGGTTGAGTAAATGACTTGATTGTTATTTAGTGTATATGAAATAATGTCTCGTGTTGTGCTTACTACATTAGCAAGAGTCCCATTTTTTCGGTCAATAATATGTAACCTCACTGGGTTTCGGCAGTTTGTAACTGTATCTGGATAAAAGGTTTGATAAGCAGCATTTGTTCTTATGATGACAAAGCCATCATCAACCATAAGATTGCTTTGTAATGGGCATTCTAAATCTAGTTTCCAATTGAGCGTACCATCTAGAGAAAGTGAGTAGAGATGATTTGTTCTATCAGAGAAGTATAGATTATCATCATGAATAACCATCTGAGAAGTCGAAAAGCTTAAAGTTCTATATTCCCAAATCTCGTACGCTAAACGTTGCTTGTTAATGAAATAATAAAAAAACAAGCCAGATAATGCGATGACCGCTAACCATATAGAAAAATACTTAATGATTGTCGTTTTGTGCTTAAGGATTAACTTTATATTTTGCTTCATAATCGTATTTTACTTCATGGATTTAGAGCACCAGGAAGACATAGCTCCCTCATGCGTTTTTGTTGTTCTTTAATTATTTCTTGAACACCTGTAGCACTTTCATTGGCTAGTCCTTGAATTGCTTGTTCAGCTTCGAAAATACATTGGTTGTAATTCGCTTGAATATCCTCAAGTGAATAACGCGCACCCGATTGTAATTGATTACGTCGATCACTTTCACACCCTTCAATTTTGGCTTGCCGTGTTTGATCGGCTATTTCACGAAAATGCTCTTCAATCGGAGGAATTTGAGATGGCATAATTGCGGAATGATAAACACATTGAGCACCTCCAACTGATTTATCAAAAGCATCCACAACATCATTGGCTGCTTTGACTTTGGGTATGAGCTTACCTGCTTTACGTATTGTAGCGGTGTTTCCCTCTAGCCCTAATGCACTCAACCCCAACGGATCCACCCAAGCTGTCGGATTGCCCACATACGCATAACTATTCAACCCACCCGCTAACCCTATCGGATCTTGCGTAATATACCGCCCTTGGCTCGAGTCATAATAACGGTATCGGTTGTAATACAGCCCGGTCTCCTCATCCTCCCATTGCCCCTGAAAACGTATCGGTTGTTTCACATTCGGTGCTGCTTTTTCATCCCGAATGGCCGCCCAGTCATCGGACATGGCCGTCCATAGCAGTTGGCCGTGTTCATCAATCAACTTAGTGGGGGTGCCTAAATGATCGGTAATGAAGGCACTGTAGCGTGTGTCGTACTCTGACTCGAGAGCGGATGCCGAGTCTCGCTCTGAATCTAAATTGTGGTCTCTACGCACATCACTTTTGACTGTTTCATCCACTCTAAATAGCGGCACGAAGGTGCCCGGTTCGTAAAATACCGTGGTTCGCTGCTCGCCTAGATCCTCGTGTATCAGTTGATCTCCGCTCCAGCCATAGTGAACAAATCGCGTTGGGCCACGCTCGGGGATCACTTGTTTGCACACTCGCCGCGACAGCGCGTCGTAGGTGAAATACGCCGTAAAGGTCGGATAGCCGGGCTGCTTTTGCGTCAGGTGTGAGAGGCGGTTCAGTGCATCGTAATGGAACGTTTGTAAGGTATTTTGCGTGAGTTTTTCAATTAAATTGCCCGCCTTGTCGTAACGATATTCGGCCTCTCTGTAACCTGTAAGGCGATTGTGCTGAATCGCGTGCGCACCTTCGGAGCCGATGCGGTTGCCTTCGGCATCCAGTGGGTAGCTTTTTTCACGTCGGTTTGAGGCTTCTTCAAATAAACTACCGATTAAACGCCCCACTGGATCATACTGAAAGGTTTGACGGTGTTCGGTCAGCAGAGGGTTGCCCAGTTTTTCTGGCGGCACCAATTGGGTCAGCTGAGTCAGACGGTGGCGCGCATCGTATTTAAACTGGTGGATATGAACCGGAAAGGAGCCATCGACTAAGCGCTGATGACCACCCAGAAAGTGGTCCTCTTGGTGGATTAGCAGACCGATGGCATTGTAATGGCGCTCGCGTTCCAATAAAGGGATGACGTCGCCTTGTTGATGCGCGTGTAATGAGCGTTCCGCTTCTTGATGCCGTGTGTTGGGTCGAAGTGACAGCTCTAGCGGGCCAAGGCGCACGCCCAATAGGTGGCCACTGCCATAGGTTAGGTTGCCCATTTGCAAAGCGCCCTGTTGCAAAATACCGGGGATACCTTGGCGGTTGTATTCATACTGGTTTGACCAGTTCCACAGCAGAGCCTCTTCGGGCAGGTCTTCCAAAGGTGCGTCGGGTATGTGCGGTGAGTCTTCCTGTTGATTCAGAGCCCAGTGCGCATTTTTGTGCCATTGCTGTTCATTCAGCATTCGTCCGGCGTTGTCGTATTGCCATTCAACTCGTGCGTAGAGATTGTCGGCAAAGCGTAAACGCCCGTCAGCATCGTAGCGGAAGGATTCCACTTGCGCTGGGTTTGATGCTGTCTCAGGCAGTTCACGGGCCAGTAAGCGGCCTATGGCATCATAATACATCCTCAGGATTTGGTCCTGTTGGACATCTTCCTGCTCAATCACATCGCCCCGCCGATTGTAGGTGTAACGGCGTTCACGTCCATCAAAACCTATCTCGCGTACCACTCGATCCATCACATCATAGTCGAAGGTATAGGTCGCGCCGTTGGCGTTGGTGATTTGCGTGAGACGGCCAGCAAGGTCGTACGTATAACGGCGTGTATGATTGGCGGCATCGGTGTCAGCAATGATCTGCCCACGCGCATCATAGGCCAGACGTTGAATGCGTCCTTTGCTGTCGCGTATCTCAGCTAAATGGCCCTGTTCTGTGTAGTGATAGACGTAGGTCGTGCCGTCAGCCAAGATGAGTTTGGCTTTTTGGCCCCGCTCTGTGTAGGCAATCTCGGTGACCTCTCGTTTAGGGCTGATGATGCGGATGAGTTGGCCGAGGTCATCGTATTCGTAATGCGTGATCAGTCCCGAGCAATCGGTGTGCGAGGCAAGCTGTCCGAGTGGCGTCCAGGTATAGGTGTGGGTAATGCCTTCAGGGTCAATATGACGGGTAGGCCGATCTGGCAAGTGAGGGTCATGAAACTCAAACTGGGTGGTGTTGTTCAGCGCATCCATGGCGCGAATCAGATTGCCCTTTCCATCATAGGTGAAGTGTTGAACTCGACCTTCGGGCGAGCGAACCTGCAAAGGACGACCGAGTTCATCGCGGACATAGGCATATCTGGCATCTGTGGCCAAGGTAATGGCGAGCAGGTGGCCTTTTAAATCGTATTGATAGCTGGTAACCCCTCCGATCCTGTCAATTCGGGCGATGCGTTGTCCGTTGGGCGAATAGCTAAAGTACTCCTCTTCGCCATCGGCATGCACGTGTGCGGTCCAGCGTAAATGCGTTCCACTGCCTGTAAAAACATAGCGCTCCGTTCGGCCTAAGTTGTCCGTAACGTCTGTGTAGGTCTCATTATAGGCGTACTCACGCACCAGCCCATTGACCTCGATTTGACGCAGAACCTTGCCTTTCGGGGTGTGTTCTGACCACTCATAGCGCATCTCACGTCGTCCAGGCAGGGTGTAGCCAGTCAGAATATGTTGCTGCCAATTGAAGCGTGCGGTGACTTGCCCTGCGCGATCCTGAACTTCAATTAGATCGCCCGAGCTTGAGTAGACATAGCGGACTAAGAGCTGTGAGGGGGCTGTCTCTGCAAAAATGGCCGTTAAGCGTTGGCCGTCATCGCCCGCCTGTATAACCGAGTATTGGCGGTATTGAAGATGATACATGCGCCCCGCGCTGTCTCGAATTTGGCGCAATTGACCTGAAGGCGAGCGCAGAAACTCGGTTTTATAGCCTGATGCGGTAAATTCTGCCGTCAGACGCCACTCGTCTTGATAGGATTCCAAGGCGAAAACGCGCGTTCCGGTCGAGACAAAGTACAGAGATGCCTGTTCTGCCACCTCAGTCGGCAGTGCACTGAATGCCGAGGAGGTTAAAATGGAGTCGTTTGTTTCTGTACCACCTCTGGCCAACCAGAAGGTCTCTGTCTCGGAATAGGCGACTTGGCCCGGTTGCAAGGCGTGAAAGCGAATACGACGGCCATGGGCATCGTGTAGAAGGAGCTCAAATTGAGTGTCAGGTTCTAACACTTCGCTCCAACCAACATCAGGTTCCAACACGTCCTGAAAACATAAGGGAACGTCGCGTGTGAGTCGCAGGGTTTCCCCTGTCATTGTCCAGCCCTGACCTAAGGGCCCCACCTGTGCGTTTGAGGACACATAGCCACGGCTAAAGCTGAAAGGCTCCGGTGCGGGCAATCGGAAATCATGGGTGGACGGTAAGAATTTGGAACCCAGCAGCGGATTGACAGGGTTGCCGCAATTCGGGCTGCAGGGGGCAATTTGGTCGGCCAGTCCCACCGTGGACGCAGGCCTATCACCAATCAAAACAGTGCCTAAACCACCGACGATAACGCCACCATGTGCGGTACTATCCCCTGTGCGTGCCGCTGGACGGCCATTAATGTAAACAGTGGACGACCCCGATGTAAGTGTATCGGCAGGTCCTCTGCAAACGAGTTTGTCTCCGACACGGGCAGCAGGTTGATTGCCAATAATAACGTTGCCAGAGCCACTTGAGATGGGGCCGCCGATATGCGGGGTTTTACCGGAATACGCGGGACAAGTATGATGATCACCGACACGAGCGGCTGGCTTTGCCATATACAATCCTTGTTAATTAGAAATCATCCTTGTTGAACCCCTGACTAAAAACAGCCTAGAAAGGGTTCAAACGTGTGTTCAAAAGTCTAACGTATTTTTTAAGAAGTTGGCAAGCCCAGCTATGGCATTTGTCTCTTTTGTGTATGATTAGAGCCCACCAGCCCAAATCAGAAATTTTATGCGGCGAATAGAAGTAGGTAGGTTATGGCTCAATAAGTCATACAAATGTACTAAACAAACATTTGTTCTTGATTTATGGGGTGATTCATATTACAAAGTGCGACTGTGAATTAAAGTTGCACGAACTCAGTCAGGGCTTTATCTGCATAATTTGTTGCAGGTAAAGGGGCTGAGCTTAAGGAATGCACCGCGTGCGTTATGGATAAACTGGATCATTGGATATGATAGTAATACAAGGAGCGGGAATCGCAGGGCTTACCTTAGCTGCGCTTCTCGAAAAGGCAGGTCAAGAATATTGTGTCGTCGAACGTGCCGAAGTGCTCAATACCATCGGTACGGGCTTGTTGCTACAGCCTAATGCACAAGCCGTTTTGTCAGAGCTGGGCTTATTACGTGAAATGCTACAACTCAGCACACGTGTTGAATCAATGAGCTTAGGGGCTTGCCAGAAGCCGTCACTGATTCGTTGGGATAATGACTTCGCATTAGGTGTCCATCGTGGCGACTTGCATAGTCTATTGTTGAGTTTGATTCCAAAATCTAAAATTTTTCTATCGACCTCAATCGTCGAATGGAAAGAGCATCCCTTGGGTGTCGAGGTTAAGCTGAGTGATCATCAGAAATTGGTGGCTACCCACTTAATTGGTGCCGACGGATTGCGCTCTTCCATTCGCCACACCTGTTATCCTTCGCAAGAATATCGATACAGCGGCCAATGGTGCTGGCGAACGGTTATCAACGCTAAGCCCTTTGATGATAAGGCCATTGAGTTGTTTAAAGGCAGCTATCGTTTAGGCGCTATTCCAATCGGATGTCAGCAAACCTATGTCTATTGGGTAAGCAGTCATTTAGAACAAGACCCCGTTGAGCAGTTTGTTCCAGACAAAACAAGGCTGTGCTTGTTTGGTGAAAAAGGAGAGCAGTTGGCTTCACATCTGACCTCTGATTTGCTCTGGCTCTGTCATCCTTTGTGTGATCGTGCTGTTCGTTGGGGGAAGGGAGGGGTTATTCTGATTGGCGATGCTGCACACCCTGTAACCCCTAATTTAGGGCAAGGTGCTGCATTGGGAATGGAAGATGCTTGGTGTTTGTATCGATTATTGATTCAGGAGCAGGCGAGTGCAGAGACGTTGAAGCGTTTGCGTCATGGTCGTGTTAAGTCTGTGCGTCGACTCTCTTGGTGGGCGGGCAAATTTGCGCATCTTGAGAATCCTGTTGCAGTAAAACTTCGGGATATCACTATGCGCTGTGTTCCTGAGCAGATGATCGCTAAAACGCAGCTGCGTTTTGCCGAGGGATTTAGTCAGGGCATGTATCGGATTTAAGTCGCGAGGTACGTCTTGCAGCAACATGGCGTAAGGAAAGCGGGTGCTGGAAAAGATTGATTCAAACAGGCTCGAGTCTGCGTTGGGTCAAGTGAAGGTGTATTGATACAAAAAAACCGTTGGATTCCTTGAACAAATTTCAATTTCTGTTATTGTTTTGGTCAAATCTTAACCGCTGATTTAATTGCAACTTGCTGGCGGTATATAAAATGAGCTAAAGCGCGTTCCGCTTCGTTTACCGCTTGCTCGTCAATTATACCTCCTAGCGTGTTTATATTTTTAGTTATGTGCGGTTTTATGTGACTAGGAGGAAACCTATGGAAAGTCTCAATCAAGTTTACTTTCAAGCCTATTCCGGGCAAGGCTGTGTATCTCAACGTCAATCGAGCTATCGTATTTTTTTACGAGCGCACCTCAGAGCGGGTGTCAGTGCAGAGCTCCATTCTCTTCGCATTGAAGTGACAGATCAGCTACCCAGTCTTGAGGAATTGGAGTTTGAACGCCATCTCGAACCCCTGCGTCGTCGCTTTCAGTTGCGCATGGAGCAAGCCTATCAAAATCAAGTGCGTCATGTTGAGGTCGAGCTTCAATACTATCCATTTGATGCAGCACAATCGAAACCGAACACCTCCATTTCTGCAATGCGGGCCTAGACCGCCTGCTTTTCCGCCCAGTTTTCTATGTACGTCTTCCTGAAGGTGCTCAGCAAACATTTTATCGCCATCGAATCCGATCGATAAAATTTTAACGCTAAGCCTTGATCAATCGTCATTTATCTATTAATGTATATACAAATATATACATTACATGTTTCGAGTTTTATAACGACTTGCAGAGAGATAAATTATGGTTGACCTCAGCACCTGCGACAGGGTTTGGATTAATGCCACTATTGCAACCCAAAGCATTGACTCGACAGAGCCCTATGGTGTTCTGAGTGACGCTTTCATTGGCGTGCGAGACGGGCGTATTACACATGTTGAGTCCATGTCCAGCCTAGCTGTCGAAGCGCTGCAAGGACTGGATGTACAGGATGTGCAAGGTCGCTGGATCAGCCCAGGTTTGATTGATGCACACACGCATCTGGTTTACTCAGGTAGCCGTGCGAAAGAATTTGAAATGCGTTTGCAAGGTGCCACCTATGCGGAAATTGCCAAGGCGGGTGGTGGGATTCTTTCAAGTGTACAGCAAACGCGTGCTGCTAGTTTTGAGCAGTTGGTGGCAGAATCTGCACCGCGCTTACAGGCCTTAATGGCCGAAGGTGTAACCTGTGTTGAAATTAAATCGGGTTATGGTCTGGATTTAGAAACAGAGTTAAAGCTTTTGAGAGTGGCGCGGCACTTGGCTCAAATTTTTCCTGTTCGTATTTCAACAACGCTTTTAGCCGCGCACGCACTTCCACCTGAATATAAAGATCGTTCGGATGACTATATCGATTTTATCTGTGATGAGCTTTTACCTCTAGCCGTTGCCGAAGGTCTCGTTGATGCGGTTGATGTATTTTGTGAATCCATTGGCTTTAGTGCGGCACAGAGTGAGCGCCTTTTTCAAGTTGCCAACACCTATGGTTTGGGTATTCATATTCATGCAGAGCAGCTATCCCAGCAACACGGAGCCGCACTTGCTGCGCGGTATGGGGCTTGGTCGGCCGATCATTTAGAGTGGCTTGACGAAGAGGGTGTTGAGGCCATGAAAGCGGCCAAGACCCAAGCGACGCTGCTGCCAGGCGCCTTTTACTTCCTGCGAGAAACACGCCTGCCGCCGATTGAACTGTTGCGCAAGCATCAAGTGCCCATGGTGGTGGCAACGGATCTAAACCCCGGTACATCTCCCTTTGCTTCCTTGCGTTTAGCCATGAATATGGCCTGTACCTTGTTTCGTTTAACGCCAGAAGAAGCCTTGGCGGGGGTTACACGCCATGCAGCGTCGGCACTGGGAATGGGGGAGAATTTAGGCCAATTGCGGCCCGGTTTCTTAGCTGACTTTGTGGTTTGGGATGTGCAGCATCCCGCCGATTTGGCGTATCAATGTGGGGTAAGAGCCGTGTATCAGCGTATTTTTAATGGAGAGGTTAGCCATGCATGAGTCATTTATGAAAGAGGCATGGTCTGGACGTATCGATCGTGAAGAAGTGCCTGAGCTATCACTGCGCTTGCATCAATGTGTTCAGCCATTTGCACCCTCAGGGCAGTCTTCCTCTGACGGCGTTGTCGTCATCGGCTTTTGTTCAGATGAGGGCGTGAAGCGAAACCAAGGGCGCATTGGAGCCGCGCAAGCGCCCAATCAGTTACGCCGTTACTTGAGTCAATTGCCTTGGCAGGCCAACCTGCCTGTATACGACGCTGGTAACATCGACTGCCAAGATGGGCAATTGGAAGCAGCACACCTTGCCTTAGCCGAACAGGTGGCACTGGTGTTAGCGCATCGTGGCTTCCCTTTTATTTTAGGGGGTGGGCATGAAGTGGCCTATGGTTCTTGGCTAGGTTTAGTGACCCATCTTGAGCGCACAATCGCCGATCACTCCGTGCGACCTACAATCGGCATTATTAATTTTGATGCGCATTTTGACTTGCGAAAAGCCGAGCAGAGCAGTTCGGGCACGCCTTTTTATCAAATCGCCGAGGCCTGTAACGCACGCAATATCGATTTTCATTACGCCTGTTTTGGTGTGAGTGAAACGGCCAATACGCTAGCGCTCTTCGAGCGGGCAGATGCATTGAACGTATGCGTGCGCAAGGATAAAGCCCTGACGCTGCTGGATTTGCCGTCCGCAAGTGCGCAATTGGCAAGCTTCATGGAGGCTTGCGATCTGATTTATTTAACCATTGATTTAGATGTCTTTCCGGCAGCCGTCGCGCCGGGTGTGAGTGCGCCTGCACCACGCGGAGTCAGCGTTGAGGTAATTGAGTCGTTAATCGACGGGATTAAAGCAACAGGCAAGCTTGCTGTGGCAGACATCGCCGAATACAACCCCACATATGATATTGACAACCATACAGCGCGTGTCGCGGCACGTCTGTTTTATACTATAACAAGAGGATAAGGCTAATGAACGCAAATCGACATGACCCCTCCCGTGTCATCAAGGCGCCTGTTGGGACAGAACTTCAATGTAAAAGTTGGTTAACAGAAGCTGCTTTGCGCATGTTAATGAATAATTTGCATCCAGATGTCGCAGAGCGCCCTGAAGATTTGGTCGTGTATGGTGGTATTGGCCGTGCCGCACGCGATTGGGAATGCTTTGATAAAATTGTCGAGGTGCTTAAGCGCTTAGAAGACGATCAAACGCTGTTGGTGCAATCAGGTAAGCCTGTGGGTGTGTTCCAAACTCATGCAGATGCGCCGCGTGTCTTGATTGCCAACTCTAACCTAGTGCCACATTGGGCCACTTGGGAGCACTTCAACGAGTTGGATCGCAAGGGTCTGATGATGTATGGGCAGATGACGGCCGGCTCTTGGATCTACATAGGCTCACAAGGGATAGTGCAAGGTACCTACGAGACCTTTGTCGCCATGGCTAAACAGCATTATCAAGGCGACACACAAGGTCGTTGGGTCTTAACAGGCGGGCTAGGAGGCATGGGCGGTGCTCAACCTTTGGCGGCGACGATGGCTGGTTTTCATTGCATTGCAGTTGAGTGTGATGAAACCCGAATCGACTTTAGAATCAGAACAGGCTATGTCGATAAAAAAGCCTATTCACTTGATGAAGCCTTGCAGCAACTTGAGGAAGCTAAGCAATCCGGCGTGCCCACTTCTATCGGGCTATTGGGTAACTGCGCGGATATCTATCCCGAAATTGTTGAGCGTAACCTCATCCCTGATGTCGTTACCGATCAGACAAGTGCCCATGATCCGCTGAATGGCTATTTGCCAAAAGGTTGGACCTTGGAGCAGGCAAAAGCCCTAAGAGAAACTGATCCAAAAGCGGTTGTCGATGCTGCCAAAGAATCCATGGCGATTCAAGTAAGAGCCATGCTGGCCTTGCAAGCAAAAGGTGCACCCACAACGGACTATGGCAACAACATCCGTCAAATGGCCTTTGAAAAGGGCGTTGAGAATGCATTTGATTTCCCAGGGTTTGTGCCTGCTTATATTCGTCCTTTGTTCTGTCAAGGAATAGGGCCTTTCCGTTGGGCTGCCTTGTCTGGCGATCCTGAAGATATTTATAAAACCGACCAAAAAGTGAAAGAGTTGATCCCAGACGATCCACACTTGCACAATTGGTTGGATATGGCACGCGAGCGCATTTCTTTTCAGGGCGTTCCTGCACGAATTTGCTGGGTAGGATTAAAAGATCGTGCGCGCTTGGCGCTGGCCTTTAATGAAATGGTCAAGACGGGGGAGCTAAAAGCGCCTATCGTGATCGGCCGAGACCATCTGGACTCAGGATCTGTCGCCAGTCCAAACCGTGAAACCGAATCAATGCTAGATGGGTCGGATGCTGTATCCGACTGGCCGTTGTTAAATGCGCTCTTGAATACCGCGGGCGGTGCTACTTGGGTGTCTCTGCATCATGGCGGCGGCGTGGGCATGGGCTTTAGTCAGCATTCGGGTGTGGTCATTGTTGCGGACGGTAGCGATGCCGCCCATCGACGCTTAGCAAGAGTTTTGCGCAACGACCCAGGCACGGGCGTGATGCGTCATGCCGATGCCGGATATGACATTGCTAAACAGTGCGCGCGGGAACAAGGGCTCGATCTGCCCATGTTGAAAGATTAAGTCCATGACGGAGAGGGGCGATCTCCCTCTCTTAGATAACCGAATAGGATAGATACACTATGTTTAACTTAATGATTCAACCTGGAAAAATGACGCTGGCTGATTTGCGTCGCGTTAATTTAGAACCTGTTGCGCTGTCACTTGATCCTAGCTGTCGAGAGCTAATCGATCAAAGCCATGCGGCTGTTCAGCGCGTTATCGCTGAAGATCGAGTTGTGTATGGAATTAATACAGGCTTTGGTCTGCTGGCCAACACGCGTATCGCACCCAAAGACTTAGAGCTTTTGCAGCGCAGTATCGTTTTATCCCATGCTGCAGGCACCGGTAACATGATGGACGACTCCACAGTTCGCCTAATGATGGTCCTCAAAATCAACTCGTTGGCAAGAGGCTTCTCTGGCATTCGCAATGAGGTGATTGATGCGTTGATTCAGTTGGTGAATGCTGAAGTTTACCCCTGTGTTCCGCAAAAAGGATCGGTGGGTGCCTCTGGTGATTTGGCGCCCTTGGCACACATGAGTACCGTTCTGTTAGGTGAGGGTGAGGTTCATTATCAAGGTCGTCGTATGAGCGGTGCAGAAGGTTTGGCGATCGCCGGACTCAAGCCGATAACGCTGGCCCCTAAGGAAGGTCTAGCGTTGCTAAATGGCACGCAAGCTTCCACCGCCTTTGCCTTGCAGGGTTTGTTTGCGGGAGAGGATTTGTTCGCGGCCGCTATCGTGGCGGGCACCTTCTCGGTTGAAGCGGCATTGGGCAGCCGTCGCCCATTTGATGCCCGCATCCACGAAGTAAGAGGCCATCAAGAACAAATTGACACGGCCGCTGCCTATCGTTATTTGTTGGGTGAGTCTTCAGAAGTGGGCAACTCCCATACCCAGTGTGAAAAAGTACAGGATCCTTATTCCTTGCGCTGCCAGCCACAAGTCATGGGGGCCTGTTTGCAGCAAATTCGCAACTCGGCTCGGGTGTTGTTGACCGAAGCAAATGCTGTCTCTGATAATCCGCTGGTCTTTGCCGACCAGAATGAATTTATCTCGGGCGGTAACTTCCATGCCGAACCCGTTGCCATGGCGGCGGATAACTTGGCCTTGGCCTTGGCTGAAATCGGTGCTTTATCCGAGCGACGCATGGCGCTTTTGATTGACACTCATTTAAGCAAGCTGCCTCCGTTTTTGGTCAACAATGGCGGCGTTAACTCAGGCTTTATGATTGCACAGGTCACTGCAGCGGCACTGGCATCCGAAAACAAGAGCATGGCGCATCCGGCGTCTGTTGACAGCATGCCGACATCCGCAAATCAGGAAGATCATGTATCTATGGCGACTTTTGCGGCGCGTCGGTTAATCGAGATGGCCGACAACACCAGCGGAATACTGGCCATCGAAATGCTGTCGGCGGCTCAGGGATTGGATTTCCGTGCACCCTTAAAATCGAGCGAGCTCATTGAGTCTGCAAAAACCGTGCTGCGTAATCAGGTGAGCTTCTACGATAAAGATCGTTATTTTGCACCCGACATAGAAAAAGCCAAGCAATTGGTAAAACAAGGTGCATTTAATGGCTACGCAACCCACGGTTTGTTGCCAAGCTTTTAAGTCAGCGATCATGATGATATGGGTGGGTGTGCTTTAGTCGCATGCCCGCCTTGTTGACTAGCTGTGACGTCTGTCGCAATTGTTTAAGAGGGATATTGTCTTTACAATTTGAGCCCTTAGTTAAGTGGGATGAACTTGAGTGGATAGACAACCGCGTTATCAGCAGATTAGACAATACATTTCGGACGCCATTCGAGCTAAGCAGTTTGTGTCTGGTGATCGTATTCCCACAGAGGCTGTGTTGCAGGCTCAATTCTCCGTCAGTCGTATGACCGTCAATAAGGCGTTAAGGGATTTGGTACAAGAGGGGCTGCTGGTTCGTTATCCAGGACTTGGTACCTTTGTTTCAGATGCTAAAGCGGAATCTCCTTTGACTGACATACGCAACATTGCCGAGGAGGTTCAACTAAGAGGGCATGTCTACTCCTGTGACGTGATAAAACTTGAGGCAGTGTTGGCCTCAGAATGGGTGGCCATGCGTTTAGGTGTCATGGCGGGCAGTCGCGTTTATCATTCCCTAATACTTCATAAAGAAAACTCAGTCCCGATCCAGCTTGAAGACCGCTACGTGTCGGCCGATCTTGTCCCTCATTATTTAGAGCAAGATTTTTTAGCGCAAACCCCCAACCAGTATTTGTCTGCAACCTGCCCAGCAACTGACATTGAGCATATTGTTGAAGCGGTACTGCCCGACGAAAGGGTGCAGGCGTACCTGAAGGTGGAAGCGACAATGCCATGCCTGCAAGTGAGTCGTCGAACTTGGTCTGGAGAGCGTTTGATCAGCTTCGCACTGTTGACGCATCCAGGTTCCAGTTATAAATTGCGCTCAGTGGTTCGGTTGGGTAAGGACTAAATCCACGCAGCTGTTCAGTCACGGCTACGGCAGCGAATCTGTTCAATGTGCGATAAATTGCCATAGTTACATGTTAAACTTTAGTACTTGTGTTGTGTCACACTCACGTAAACACGTAAAACCCCATTTCTTTTCAATGCGTCAGGGAGATCGCCATTATGTTAGAAAATGAAGTCACACGCCTAGTCATTAAGCGTCATCCGCTAATTTACCTAGCGGGTTTGGTGCGTCTGTTTATTGCGGTTGTGTTCTATTTATTATCGCAAAACGCGAACAGCGCACAGCCTTTTTGGGATAACTGGGCGGTTATTGAGTGGTACCGTGATATCGTGAGCGAGTACTTTGGTGCTGGCTTTGGTATACCTGCGCTCTGGGTGAGTCTTGCGATTTTGGCCGTCGCTGTCTGGTTTTTTATAAAAGCCGTTTCTCGGTTGTTGCACCCACTGACCTTGCGCGATGAGGTGACAAACTACCGGCTAACGAATCGTTCTGGCTTGCTGTTTCAACGCAAGCAAGAGCTTTATCTGCGCTCAGTTGATGGCGTTTTATTGGAGCAGAGCTTAATAGGAAAGCTAATGAATACAGGAACGCTGAAAGTGATTGGTCGTGGTGATAGTTCAATTACATTGGCTTATGTATTGCATTACGATGAAACAAAAGATGCCTTCGATCATTTGCTACTTAAGGAACCATCGCTTTAATCCCTTAATGAATTCCGTTATAGATCCTTCCTATTTAATTTGAATGTCAAGGCTCAGGTTCTCCTGGGCTTTTTTTTGCTTTTTTGTTGGAAATCAGGTAGGTTAAATGAGTGCTTTGCAATGCAATATATTGTGAGGCTTGATATTAACTAAACCTAAGGTTGGCGAGTGAGCACAAAACTCGAAGTTAAAAATCTATACAAAGTCTTTGGTGATGAGCCAAAGAAAGCCATTGAAATGGCAAAGCAGGGCATCGATAAAGACCAAATTTTCGCCGAGACGGGAATGACACTCGGCGTTAAAGATGTCTCTCTTCAAATTCATACTGGCGAAATATTCGTCATTATGGGTTTATCCGGCTCCGGAAAATCAACCTTGGTGCGTTTGCTTAATCGTCTGATTGAACCCAGCGCAGGTCAAGTATTGCTCGATGGCGAAAACATTGCCGCCATGTCAGACGAGGCATTGCGCCAAGTTCGTCTCAAGAAAATCAGCATGGTGTTTCAGTCGTTTGCCTTGATGCCGCATTTGTCCGTGTTGGAAAACACAGCATTTGGCTTGGAACTCGCAGGCGTGCCCGTTAGCGAACGCCATGAAAAAGCCATGCAAGCCTTGCAGCAAGTAGGGCTTGAGTCGCATCTGCATGCCTACCCAGATGAATTGTCCGGTGGGATGCAGCAACGTGTAGGCTTGGCACGTGCCTTGGCCATCGACCCTGAAGTGTTGCTCATGGACGAAGCCTTTTCAGCGCTGGATCCGCTAATCCGCACAGGTATGCAGGATGAGCTGGTTCAATTGCAAGCCAAGTATCAGCGCACCATTGTCTTTATTTCGCATGATCTGGACGAAGCCATGCGCATAGGTGATCGCATCGCCATTATGCAAGGCGGAGAAGTGGTTCAGGTTGGGACGCCCGATGATATCTTGCATAATCCCGCCAACGATTATGTTCGATCCTTTTTTCAAGGGGTGAATGTGTCTCAGGTGTTTACCGCCAAAGACATTTGCCGTCGCAAGCAATCGACCATAATCCGTAAAACCCTTGAAGGAGGTGTTGCGGCGGCCATTGCACAGTTACAAGATGCTGATCGTGATTTTGGTTATGTCGTGGATAAAGAGGGGCGTTTCGAAGGCGTTGTGAGCCTTGCGTCACTCTGGTCGGCTGAAAAGTCAGGTAAGTCATTGATGAACGCCTGCTTATTAGACTTGCCGATCGTCAAGGCAGACTCTTCATTAAGTGAAATTATCTCTGTTATTGCGCAAGCACCCTGTGCCGTGCCAGTTGTCGATGATAACCAAAAATACCTAGGTCTGATTACCCGAGCGCAGTTGTTGCAAGCGCTGGATAGAGAAGAGGACACAACTCCATGACCACCACTACCGAAACGACAGACCCTTGGTCAAGTGCAGCGCCTCCCGAAGACAGGTCCATGGCCTCAGACCCTTGGGGCAATGCGCCCAGTGGTCAGGAGCAAGCGTCCGGTTCAAGTTGGTTGACCTCATCCGCTGAGCAGGCACCGATCACCAACTCATGGACGGATCCCTTCCTAGTCGAATGGTTTGACCTGCGCAGTTTGGTCAATACAGGCGTTAAGCATCTCGTTGAGAATTTTCGTGGCTTTTTCGATATCGCAAAACAGCCTGTTGACTGGATGCTCGAAATCTTCACCCTCGCGCTTACCAGTGTTCATCCGTTTGTGGTGATTGCACTCTTTGCGCTGGTGTGTTGGCAAGTATCTGGCTGGCGCTTAGCCCTTGGCGGCATTGTTTCGCTGGTGTTTCTGGGTGCCATGAGTGTCTGGGATGAATCCATGATCACTTTGGCCCTGGTGCTAACCTCTGTTTTCTTTTGCTTGTTAATTGGGATTCCCACTGGAATCTTAATGTCACGCAGTGAGGGGGTTGCACGGGCCTTAAGGCCAATCTTGGATGCGATGCAGACCACGCCCGCCTTTGTGTATTTGGTCCCTATCGTGATGCTGTTTGGTATCGGGCGAGTGCCGGGTGTCATTGTCACCATTATCTTCGCCATGCCGCCGCTTATTCGCTTAACGCATCTAGGCATAAAGCAGGTCCCGGCCGATTTGATTGAAGCCTCGCGTGCCTTTGGTGCCAGCCGTCGACAGATTCTTTACCGTGTCCAGTTGCCCTTAGCGGTGCCAACCATTATGGCGGGTGTGAATCAAACGCTGATGTTGTCACTGTCGATGGTGGTGATTGCCTCAATGATTGCAGTGCCGGGCCTCGGCCTGATGGTGTTGCGTGGCATTGGCCGACTCGATGTTGGGCTTGCCACTGTAGGGGGACTTGGGATTGTTATCTTGGCCATTCTTTTGGATCGGATGACACAGTCTCTAGGACGAGATGCGCGTGAGCGCGGAACACGACACTGGTATGAATCAGGCCCTATCGGTTGGATTTATCGCCAATTCAAAACCCAGTCTAAAACCTAGGTATTATCAAACTCCAAGGAGAATAGAATGCTAAGTAAAAGAACCCAACATACCTTGTTGTTCACCAGTCTGTTGAGCGTTTCTGGCTTTGCAATGGCTCAGCCGGGCAGTGGTGTCAGTGTCCAAGCTGTTCACAGCCCTATTGCGGAAGAGGCCTTTCAGACGGTTATCGTGAACGAAGCGCTTAAAGCGTTAGGCTACGATGTTAAACCCATTCAGGAGGTGGATTACAGCGCAGGTTATACGGCCATCGCCAATGGTGATGCGACCTATACAGCGGTGAACTGGTTCCCTTTGCATAATACGATGTATGAAAATGCGGGCAGCGATGACGCATTTTATCGTGCAGGGCATTATGTGCAGGGCGCGGCACAAGGGTACTTGATCGATAAGAAAACCGCCGAAGAACATAACATCACCAATATCGCCGACTTTGCCAAGCCTGAGATTAGAGCTTTGTTTGATAATAATGGCGATGGAAAAGCAGACTTAACTGGCTGTCAGGCGGGTTGGGGTTGTGAAGGGGTGATCGAGCATCATTTAGATGCGTATGATCTCCGAGACAAAATCAACCATAATCAAGGCTCCTATGCGGCGATTATCTCCGATACGATCACGCGTTATGAGCAAGGCGAGCCGATTTTATATTACACTTGGACGCCTTACTGGGTATCGGGCATTCTTGTTCCGGGTACCGATGTTGTCTGGTTAGAAGTGCCTTTCTCGGCAAACCCAAATGACACCGACACCGAGCTGCCGAATGGTCGTAACTATGGCTTCGATATTAACTCGATGCGTATCGTTGCGAACAAAGCCTGGGCCGAAGCCAATCCTGCAGCCGCTAAGCTGTTTGAGGTGATGAGTCTGCCTGTGAATGATGTCAGTGCACAAAATATGCTGGTTCGTAATGGCGAAGACAGCCCTGCACAGATTGAGCGTCATGCACAGTCATGGATTGCAGCGCATCAGGCGACGTTTGATGCTTGGGTTGATGCCGCTCGCGCCGCTGCAAACTAATTCATTTCGGTTGTCATGTTAATGTCATATAAAAACCCTAGCCTTGTGCTAGGGTTTTTTATGCGCTAATTGAGAGTTTTCCTCGAAGAATAGAAAGCTTTCCACTATAATCGCGCGTTTTATTGGCTGTAGGGCTATCCGTCTACTGACCAGATTACAGGGTACGAGGAGCTGACATGATCAAAACCCCCTATTACCTTATCGATAAGGCAAGTTTATTGCGCAATCTGGAAAAGATCGCGTATGTGCGTGAGCATTCCGGTGCAAAGGCGCTATTGGCGTTGAAATGTTTCGCGACTTGGTCGGTTTTTGATCTGATGCGCGAGTACATGGACGGCACTACCTCGTCGTCACTGTTTGAAGTGCGCTTAGGCAAAGAAAAGTTTGGTAAAGAAACACATGCCTACAGTGTGGCCTATGCCGATGATGAAATAGAGCAGGTTTTGGCGTGCTCTGATAAGATTATTTTTAATTCTATCAGTCAGTTACAGCGCTTTTCTGAAGCGTCTTCTAATCATGTGCGTGGCCTGCGTGTGAATCCGCGTGTGAGCACCTCTGAATTTATTATTGCTGACCCTGCACGGCCATTTAGCCGTCTGGGTGAGTGGGATCCTGTCAAAATTGAAGGTGTGATCGACCAGATCTCTGGCTTCATGTTCCACAATAACTGCGAAAATGACGACTTCAATCGCTTTGACGAAATGCTGACGCAAATAGAAGCGACGTTTGGTCATCTTTTGCATAAAGTTGAGTGGGTTAGCTTAGGTGGCGGCATTCACTTTACGGGTGAAGGTTATCCAGTTGATGCCTTTTGCGCACGGTTAAAGCAGTTTGCACAAACCTTTGGTGTGCAGGTGTATTTAGAACCAGGTGAGGCGGCGATTACCTTATCGACCACTTTGGAAGTCACGGTGCTCGATACTCTATTTAATGGTAAGAACCTGGCGGTGGTAGACAGCTCCATCGAAGCGCATATGTTAGATTTGTTGATTTACCAGCAAAGCGCCAAGATGGCACCCTGTGAAGGTGAGCACGAGTACATGGTGTGCGGTAAGTCCTGCTTGGCGGGCGATATTTTTGGTACGTTTAGATTTGATGCGCCGCTGAAAGCGGGTGATCGTTTATCTTTTATCGATGCCGCTGGTTACACAATGGTGAAAAAGAATTGGTTTAATGGCGTGCAAATGCCATCAATCGCAGTACGCCAGTTGGATGGCCGCGTTGAGCTGATCAGGGAGTTTACCTTCGACGACTTTGTCCAGAACCTCTCTTAGTTGTTAAGAGGGGTTAATTGTTCGGCCCATGTTAAAAAGTGGAGTTGAGGAAAGAAATGAAAAAAAATGTTCTGATTATTGGTGCTGGAGGTGTGGCCCAAGTAGTGGCTCATAAATGTGCGCAACATAACGATATTTTGGGAAATATAGCGATTGCTTCCCGAAACATTGAAAAATGTGAGCATATTATTGCCAGTGTGTTAGAAAAGGGCAGCATGAAAGTGCAGGGTAGTCTTAACGCCTATGCTTTAAACGCATTGGATATTGAAGCGACTAAGGCGCTGATTGTAGAGACTGAGTCTCAACTGGTCATCAATGTCGGATCGGCTTTCATCAACATGTCTGTGCTAAGTGCCTGTATTGATACAGGGGCTGCGTACCTGGACACGGCGATTCATGAAGATCCTGCAAAAATCTGTGAAACTCCTCCTTGGTATGCTAATTACGAATGGAAACGTCGTGATTTGTGTAAAGAAAGGGGCGTGACTGCTATTTTAGGGGTGGGGTTTGATCCGGGTGTTGTCAATGCGTATGCAGCGTTGGCGGATCGTGAATATTTCGACAGCATCGATTCGATCGATATCATCGATATTAATGCTGGCAGTCATGGTCGTTATTTTGCGACTAACTTTGATCCTGAAATAAACTTCCGCGAGTTTACAGGGCAGGTTTGGTCATGGCAGAACAGCGAGTGGACTTCAAATAAAATGTTTGAAGTGAAGCGTACTGACGATCTTCCTGTGGTAGGAGTGCAAACTTCTTATATGACAGGGCATGATGAAGTGCATTCTTTGTCCGCAAATTTGAAGGTGCCGAATGTGCGCTTTTGGATGGGCTTTGGTGAGCATTACATTAATGTCTTTACCGTATTGAACAATTTAGGTCTTTTGTCGGAGCAACCGATTGTGACGGCTGAGGGCTTAGAAGTTGTGCCTTTAAAAGTGGTTAAGGCGGTGTTGCCGGATCCTTCTTCCTTGGCGCCGGATTACACAGGTAAAACCTGTATTGGCGATTTGGTTAAGGGTAAAAAGGACGGTCAGGATAAAGAGGTCTTTATCTATAACGTGGCCGATCATAAAGTTGCCTACGATGAAGTGGGCAGTCAAGGTATTTCGTACACGGCGGGTGTTCCAGCAGTTGCAGCAGCAATTCTGGTCGCCAAGGGTGATTGGGACGTGAGTACCATGGTTAACGTTGAAGAGTTGCCTCCGCAGCCTTTCTTGCAGTTACTGAACGAGATGGGCTTGCCCACGCGTATCCGTGATGAGCAGGGTGATCGTGATTTAACCTTCAACTAAACACGCGTCACACCGGATAAAAAACCAGCTTTTTAATCGAAGCTGGTTTTTTTGTTTTTTAAGTAATTAAGCAAGGTTCTTTTTCAAGGGCGTGTATAATGGCGTTATCTTGAATGAAGAGTATCCATAGAGCGTCATGAGTCGAATTAACTGGTTTCCTGGCCACATGCATAAAGCCCGCAAAGAAATTGCAGAGGTGATGGATGAGGTCGATGTTGTAATTGAAGTGTTGGATGCGCGTTTGCCGCGCTCTAGCGAAAACCCTTTGGTGGAAAAGCTACGCAAGGGTAAGCCAGTGCTTAAGTTGTTGAATAAGCAAGATTTAGCGGACCCAATGGTCACTGATGATTGGTTGGCGTATTTTAATGATCAAGAGGGCATCAAGGCGATTAGTCTTGATCATGGCGATCAGGCGTTAATTAAGCGCATTAGCAGTTTGTGTAAGTCGTTGGTGCCTGCGCGTGCGAAAGCGGATCGGCCTGTACGTGCGATGATCATGGGGATTCCGAATGTGGGGAAGTCCACCTTATTGAATGCCATGATGGGGCGCAAATTGGCGAAGGTAGGGAACGAGCCTGCGATTACGCGTCATCAAAAGCGTTATACGGTGCAAGATGGCATGGCGTTATCAGATACGCCGGGCATTCTTTGGCCTAAGATTGAGGATATCGATTCAGGTTATCGTTTGGCGGTAAGTGGTGCAATTAAAGACACGGCCATTGAGCATGAGTTGGTGGCGGCGTTTGCGGCAGAGTTTATGGCGAACCATTATGCGGGTCGTTTGATGGGGCGTTATAAAATCACTGATTTGCCCGATAATGCGGATCAAATTTTGGATGAGATCGGTCGAAAGCGTGGTTGTTTGCGACCAGGAGGGGTGGTGGATCGACATAAAGCCTCCGAAATTTTAATTAACGAAATGCGTGGCGGAAAACTGGGTCGTATCAGCTTTGAAACCCCCGCTGAGTGGCAAGAGAAAGAAGAAGCGGCTCGATTGGCTGCACTTGAAGCTGCTGAAGAAAATACAGAAGGTAAACTATGACACGCGAAAAGAAACGACGCACTGCAGTGCATCAAGACGAGTTGGTTTTTACGCCTCGTAAGCAAGAGCGTTTGGCTGATCCAGAAAGTTACGAGAGTCGTCGCAGCAAAGCGATTAAAGAGCGTAAGAAGCAGGCTTCAGTGTATGAGAAGGCACGTTTAGAGGCTGAGAAAGAGGCGAAAGCGGCAGCGGCGGGTCGCCGGGGTGCTCATAATACTGGGCCATTGGCGGATAAGATTCGTCGTTTAAATCAGCAGAAACGTAAAGCCGCTGAGCGTGATGCGAAAGCGGCTTCGGATGAGTCTGCTAGCTAAGTACCTGCTGTATCCAGCGTGCCAATTCAGAGGGCGGTAAAGCCCCTGATAGGCGCGCCACTTCTTTTCCCTGCTTAAACATCACTAATGTCGGAATGCTGCGTATCCCAAAGCGAGATCCCAGCATGGGTTCGGCTTCGGTATCGACTTTCACACAGCGTAATCCCGGTTCTTCATGTTTGGCGGCTTGTTCAAAGATCGGTGCAAATTGACGACAGGGGCCACACCAGGGTGCCCAGAAGTCGACGAGTACGGGTAAGTCTGCACTGATGTGTGCATCAAAATTCTGGCTGTTGAGATTTAAGGGCTTGCCTTCGAAGAGTGCTTGTTTGCAGGCGCCGCAGTTGGGTGCGTCGTTAAGACGTGAGGCGGGCAGTTTGTTTTTTCGATGGCAGTGGGGGCAGGTGACCACGTAGGCTTCAGACATAATGTTTCTCAAAATTTGTGGTTAAGACTCACCCTTGTATGGTGCGTTGGGTGTATTCATGTGCTCTGATATAGGGGTGATGTGGGAAATTACAAGGGTTGGGGTGGAAAGTCTTGCTCATTGGTGGGGGATGTCTTTCGGACATTGGGGGGCGGATGTTGAGGTTGGGGGGCTGAGGTCAGAGGTGTGTCATCACCACTCCAGACACGGCGTGAATCCATCCCTGGAGCCTCACTGTCGCCATCCATGGCGACCGATGGTCTTGAGTGGCGACAACACACCTCTTCCGTTGAGCGCATCGGTGTTTTCTGGATTTTTGATTAGGGTGTGCTTAAATTCATTGGGGTAGATGCTTGGCCTTTGGTGTTAATCATATATTTTGAATAGTTATTTTTGATTAACTGTATTAGGATCAAGTGATTGGTAGCGTTTTTTAGGGATGAGTGTTTGATATTTTGTTGGGATCTTTGGATGCTGTGATGGATCACGGGTAGGGCGGTAGCGTGGGTTTTGTTAGTAGATAAAAAGCTGTGCCATTAGAACTTCCTTACACTGTCACTGAACCTGTTGTTGGATTCAATAAATTGATTGTAGTTTTTAATGGTATCGGCATGAAAAAATAGCGACACAGGGGCAACAGTGAGATGAAGTACAAGAGTTGCGGATAAAGTAACCTTGAGCCCATCAGTTATTGAGTGTAGGTTGTTTGAATAGGTGATTCAGATCATCGATTTGGGCGGTAAATAAAGATTATAGTAAAGGGTGGGCTGTTGACGCTGGGTATTTTGATTTCAAAATGTCTAATCCGACAGGCTCGTTAGCTGGATCTAATTTGTCCGCACTCCATTCATAATATTTGTGTGTAAATAAGGATTAAAATGTCAAACGAAACACGAACAGAATTTGTTAATCGAGTTATGGGTCTCTCATTTCAATCAACTCAAGGTAAATACTCATATTGTAATGACTCAAAAAAGCAGATTCTTTTTAGTTTGAATGCAGAAAATGGGGATGTGATTCTAAGTCCTTCATGGTCGAGAAATGGTTATTCACACTCTTTAAAACATATACATAAAATAATAAATGATGGATACGATCTTTTAGTTTTTGAGACTAAAACTAAGAAGAATAAAAAAGGTGAGACATTAGCCAATGGATTTAATCCATTAATAGAAAAAAGAAAATTGGTAGTTGAGGGCGATATTTTTAAAGCTGTTAAAATAGAAGTTACCCAAAGTAAAGAAACTACTGGAAGTGGAAGCTCAATTTTTGAGGGAGCAAAAAAAACTATAACAGTTAATGCATATGAAAGAGACCCTCAAGCACGTCAGGCTTGTTTAGATGAATATGGGTACCTATGCAAGATTTGTGGGTTTGACTTTGAAAAAACCTATGGTGAACGTGGCAAGGAGTTTATCCATGTTCATCACATAGTGCCATTATCAGAAATAAAAAAGGAATATAAAGTTGATCCAGTTCAGGATCTAATTCCAGTATGTCCAAATTGCCATTCAATGTTACACCGAAAAGGACATACTATTACACCTGACGAATTGAAATCTATTATACTTAACAAGTCCTGCTAACAAGTCATTCCAGGTGACGCCTACGGCGCACCTGAATGAGGCCCCCTCTGGCAGGATAGTTGTCACTACTTAAAATTTAACCAGTTGGGGCGCTAAGGCTTTTTCGTGCCAAGTTATAGTGAAGAACGTAAACAAGCGATCTTGAGTAAGTTATTGCCGCC
>NZ_QKRX01000008.1 GCF_003284585.1 Nitrincola tibetensis | reverse complement strand
CTTTAGTACTGAAGCTTTACGCTCACTGGAATAACGAGGCATAACAGTTCTCATTCCACCCGCTCAAAGAATTATAAAAGGCTAAATCGCCAAGTGGACAACTAGGCTAACAGAGCGGGACCTGGTGTTTCTGTGTTATCAGGTGGACAGCCCAGGAGCGATTATTGAGCATCTTGAGCCCGTACTGAACCAGACGATCCATCTTAGACAGCTTGAGTTTCAACAACTGTTCTCTATCGGTGTGGCATCAGGCGATCTGAATACGATGGATGTGACGATGCTTTATCAGCATGCACAGCTGGCTGCTCGCGCCAACTGGCGCTCAACGCACCTGTGGAGCCCCTATCAGCAAGACCTGCAATCACGCCAGCATCGACAGTTGATGCTGGTGGCTGAAATGAGCAAAGCGATCCGCAATCATGACTTTCACTTTGAAATCCAACCCAAAATAGTCCTGTCGACAGGCCAGATCAACAGTGGAGAGGTATTATTACGCTGGCATCATGCGACGCTGGGCTGGGTGTCACCCGCAGATTTTATCCCGCTGGCCGAACATGTGGGGCTGATCTATCAACTGACACAACTGGTGTTGCATCAAGTGTTGAGCTGGATGCAGCAGCATGCAAATCAACTGCATGGAACAACGCTGGCCATCAATATTTCTGCACGCGATCTGCTGCAGCAAAATTTTGCGACGGGTGTCATCGAACTCTGCAAGGGCTATGGTATTTCACCAAGGAGCATCGTTCTGGAGATTACCGAAACATCGGTCGTCAGTGACAGTGGGCTAGCCGTTGATAATGCAGCCCTGCTGAGATCGGCAGGGTTTAGTCTGTCGATAGATGACTTCGGCGCTGGCTATAGTTCCATGCAAAACATCCACCGCCTGCGGCCAGACGAAATCAAGATTGACCGCCTGTTCGTGTCAGACCTGGACAGTAATCCGACGAACCAGACGTTATGTCGTAGTCTGATTCAACTGAGCCTCGATCTGCACATCCATACTACAGCAGAAGGGATTGAGACGGAGGAGCAGTTGAATCTGCTCGCTTCCTGGGGCTGCCATTCCGGTCAGGGGTATTTTTTTCATCGTCCCATGTCGCCTGATGAATATCTTGGTCTATTATAATTTGCAACACTCTGGATCAGATGTTAGAACCCAAGATTGTCATATGAAACCGGACTTTAAAGCATGACTGACATCACCCTCTATCAATTTCCTATTCCACATGATTGTGAAAAGGTATGCTGGGCGCTCGATCTGAAAGGACTCGACTACAAAACCTGCAATCTGATACACGGTTTCCATATCAAACGGATAAACCAGTTATCCCGCTCGTCAGACAGTTGAAACCTGTTTAGGTGACATCAGTGAGATCTATCGTTCAGGACGCTATCTGGCAGGAGATCACTTTTCAAGTGCCGACCTGACAGCCGCCGTACTGTTTGCTCGCTGTTTATGCCAGATGGTTATGGTATCGACTGAAGGGACTCTCAACGCTTGTCGACAGAGATGCCTGGCTTCGCAAATTGCCAGCAACCGCCCTTTTGATACCAGACCTTATACAGTAGAATTAAGCGTTTGAATACGATAACAGAGTTTTAGAAAATGCCCCCTACTGATGATGAACTCGATTTTGCAAGTTTGATGTCCGACGTCAAACCCATACAAAATACCAAAGCTGATTTACGCCCATCTTTTTCAGCTCGCAAAGACCCGAAGCTGGCGTATCGTCGTTGGGTGGCAAGCAAAGAGGAGGAGTCGCTTGTCGATGGTTTGTCCTCAGAGGTCTCTAAACTAGTGGAGTCTGAAGAAGAGTTGATTTTTGCTGTACCCGGTGTGCAGATCAACCGCATCAAAAAGCTCCGTCAAGGCCATATTCCTTGGGAGCAAGGCATTGACTTACATGGTTTTTCTATTGATGAAGCCCGTGATGAGCTAAGCCGATTTATTCGCGATGCTGTTAGACTTGAACATCAATGTGTCATCGTGGTCCATGGCAAAGCCTACAGTGAAGGTGGGCAAGCGGCAATGATTAAGTCTTGCGTGAATGATTGGTTACAACAAATTCCTCAGGTATTAGCATTTACATCAGCTCAACCTAAAGACGGTGGCACTGGAGCTGTTTACGTGCTGTTGAAGCGCAATAAAGATAAGCGATCTTAGTTAGCATAAAGATCGCTTAAACCTAAAGGCCTGTAAAGCCTAACGTTAATCTTCTCTGATCACCATAACCGTAGCTGAAGATTTCTGCCCCTGCCACGCTTCAGGCGCTAAAGAACCAGCCCCATATATGTCGATACGGTCAATATTAATGCCCAAATTGACTAGATCGTTCAAGAAAGACTGAGCTTCGGCATTTGTTTGAGTCAATAATGGCTCAGTGGAAAAGCTAGCTCGGTGCAACACGACCCGCAAACGCTGCGCTGGATTCTGGTCCATATAGTTCTTTAACGAGGCTTTGGCCTCCTCTGATCTATCTGGCCAACCTGGTAACTGGGCAAAGCCCTGCGACTCCATCAACATTGACCAAGAAAGATCGAATGAACTCTCAGACGCGTCCAAACGAGCATCGTTTTCACTCACTTGCGGCTCAGGAGCTGCAGGTTGAGAAGCCGCGGGTTGACTTGGATCCACTATATAATCCAAATGTAAATACACTCGCCCATTACCTCTTCGAACAGCATAGAGAGCCATGTGTCCCGCTTCGACTTCGGCAGCGAGGTAATATTGACTGCTATCGAGTCCTAATAGATTGGAATAGCCAAATACTTGGTTGGCCCACAAATTACTGGCACCACATTGTCGAGAGCTACACTCATACAGTATGTTCGCCCCCTGCTCTATCAGTTGCAGTTTTACATGATCGAATCCTTGTTCAGGACCATGACCCGATGCCAACTGCCATGTATGTCGAATTAATGTCCCGTTGAGGCGACGTTCATTTTGAGTTCGTAACAACCCTTGTATCCGAGTAATCTGACTCAAAGCCAACAAATAGTCGGGATCATGTTTCTGAGTTCTCATTTCGAGAGACGACAAAGGAAAGACTTCAAACCATTCAGGTAACCCAGAAGGCTGCTGAGCAAACACCGCAGGGCAACTCAAAACTGAAAAAAGGCTCACCACTAACACATAACGTAAAATTTGCATAACAACCCCTGTTGTTTTTAGAGACGTAGGTTCAACGTGTTGCTGTCGTAATATGTTCATTTATAAGACAAGCTAATTGGGCAGCCGTTTCATTTTTCATATGAAAATGGTGTTGGCCAGCTTTAACGTCTATTCGGTGATTAGGTACGAGTTTTATAAGGGAATAGGTTACCTCAGTTGCGATTCCATTCTCAGCAAGACACACCAAAACAGGAGCCTGAATATGTTTCAGTAAAGACTGAACCTGAGCATTCGACAAGCGTAAAATAGAGGCTAAACGCAATCTTGGATCTGTATGCCAATACCAACGCTGATCCCGCATCGTCAATGCACGCTTTAAAAGCGCCACGGCAGACACTTGATCAGGTAAAGGAAAACGTCCCTGCATTCTGGCCTCAATTGCATCTTCAAAACGCGAGTAACCAACTTGCCGCTTTTGTGCCACACGTTGATACTGCTGCATTGCTAATGCCATCAGCTTCGGCAAGTCACCAGGCTCGTCAGTTAAGGGGGCGACACCATCGATCAAGCTTACCGACAACACACGCTCTGGAAATAGAGATGCAATTAAGCTACATACCGAGGCTCCCATGGAATGCCCAAGCAAATGAAAGCGCTCAAGACCCAAATGATCGGCTAACGCCATAATGTCCGAAACATTGTCCCAAAGGTAATACGGAACCCCCTTGGGTCGATGCTGTGAAAATCCATGCCCCGCAAAATCAACCGCTATAAGATGAACCTGAGGCAAATGCCTTGCAAGCGCTCTAAAACTTGCCGCATTATCCAACCAGCCATGTAAAGCGAGAACTGGCGGCAACCCTGCCTCACCTTGAACCAAAGCAGACAGGGTAATGTGAGGCAATTTATAGTGGGTTTCTTGCATGAATATCCTTATTAAGATGTTGCAGTAAAGACACCAATTAACTGACCACCTCACTGCGCGCTAACACAAACTCTACATCCGTGCTTTGCACATTCAACATCATGTTACGCGCCACTTCTTTAACAGGTAGCCCTTTAAAAACAACATCATACAAACCACAAACCAATGGCATATAAATGTCTTTTTCAATCGATTTATCACGAACTTGTTTAAGTGTATTCACGCCTTCCGCCACTTCACCTAGCACGGAAACTGCTTCGTCTAGACTTTTTCCCTCACCTAACGCATACCCTACTCGGTAGTTACGGCTTAAAGGCGACATACACGTCACGATGAGATCACCTACACCTGCAAGCCCTAAAAACGTCATTGGATTTGCACCCATAGATACAGCGAAACGACTCATTTCAGCCAGTGATCTCGTGACTAACATACTCCGAGTATTCTCCCCCATACCCAATGCCGCACTAAGCCCCGCTGCGATAGCATAAATATTTTTTAAGGTTCCTCCGAGCTCCACACCATAGGTGTCAGTACTGGCATAAACTCTAAAATATGGACTGTGCAACAAAGCTTGCACCTGCGCCCTCACCTCTTCATCTTCACTGGCGATGACGGTTGCCGCCAACTGTCTCTGGGCAATTTCTTTGGCTAGGTTCGGTCCACTCAATACGCCTACTTTTGCATTGGGAACTTCTTGTTTTAAGATATCACTCATTAAACAAAAGGTATCCGCCTCGATCCCCTTGGTCGTACTCACCAATAGCTGACCATCACGCAGAAAAGGGGCAGCTTCAGCCACTACACTCCGAAAGGCGCTACTGGGGATTGAAACGAAGACAAGCCTTGCCGACTCCAAAGCATAGGCAAGATCCGCCGTTGCTTCCAACGACGGCGCTAAAGAGTAGCCTGGCAAATAACGCGCGTTCTCTCGTGTTGAGTTCAGCACATCTGCTTTTTCTTGATCTCGCATCCACAGACGGACAGGTAGGTTTTTTTCCGCCATCATGTTTGCGATGACGCTGCCAAAACTTCCTCCGCCGAGCACAGCAATTGGCTGATTGGATTGAATCAAAGTAACCACTCCTTCAACTTACTTGGATGTCTGATCTAATTGATCCAACAACCGACTAATACCCATAAACAATAACTTAACCAATACAAACGCCACGACTGCTAAACCTAGAAACAACAGCAGCTGCATCGCGTCTTGAGTGCGTTGATATCCCGCAATACCCACCGCAGCGAAAAACGCACTCAACGCAACACCTACTATGCGGCTTAACCCACGCAGTTTATGTTTGTCTTCAACCTCTGCCATAGGACAATCTCATCAAGGTACTTGTGGCTTGCTTGGCGCTGATGCTTCTTCTGGCTTGTTTTCGACTCGCCCCTCAGGTTCAGGTTCCGCCGACTGTGCAATCATCTCGTCGGGAGCTGATTCCTGATCCTGAGATTCTTGAGATTCTTGAGATTCTTGAGATTCTTGAGATTCTTGAGATTCTTGAGATTCTTGAGATTCTTGAGATTCTTGAGGTTCTTGAGGTTCTTGAACTACCTGAACCTCCTGAACCTCCTGAACTTCTTGGATGTCTTGAGTATTCTTTAAAACCTGATCGTCTTCAGGTTGCTCAATCGGCGATAATTCAGGCGACTCATCAAGCAATTCCTGCGCTGCCTTCAATGGTTCATCAGCATTAATCTCCACTTCCAGTGGCGCAGCTGTCTCTTCCACTGCCTCTAACGGATCCGCTGACGGCAAGGCTTCAGTTTCTGCTGGTGGCAATTCCAAAGTGTCCACAGCTTCTGGGGTTTCATCACGTAGTTTAAACGCATCTGGATCTTCCAGTAATTCTGGACTTGGATGGATACACTCAAGCTTAACGCCCGTTCCCGTTTCCACTTCAGAAATCAGGAATGAGTCATTTTCACACGCAAAACAAATTGACGTACCCAATGCCCCCGCACGTCCAGTCCGGCCTATACGATGTACGTAATCGTCAGCATCTTCTGGTAGTTGATAGTTGATGACATGAGTCACACCATCGATATGAATACCTCGCCCAGCCACATCTGTCGCGACTAGAACTTGTATTTTGCCATTACGGAAATCATCCAAGGTTTTAACGCGCTTATTCTGAGGTATTTCACCCGACATCAGCGCCGCCTTATGGCCATCCTTTTGCAGTTTTTCTGCCAAGGCACGCGTTTCATGGCGACGATTTCCAAACACGATGGCGCGCTCTATCTGATTTAAACGCAGATAGTTACGCAACAACTTATACTTGTCTTCCGACGCAACTAAAAACACTTTCTGACTGATAGTGTCAGATACTTGGGCATCTGATTCGATTTCAATTTGCACAGGGTCTACGGTCCACTGACGCGCTAAACGCATGATGTCGTCTGAAAAGGTTGCACTGTAAAGTAAGGTTTGTCGCTCTGGACCTTTGCGTGGAGTATGACGAATAATGGTTCTGACATCGGGAATAAAGCCCATGCTGAGCATTCTATCTGCTTCATCGAGCACTAAAACTTCAACTTGATACAAATCCACATCTTTTGACTTAACAAAGTCGATTAAGCGCCCAGGTGTTGCCACGACAATATCAACCGCCTTCGCGGATAGAGCTTTGCGTTGCTTATCGAAATCCATTCCACCAACTAACGCCACTACATTCAAATCGGTATGCGTTGTTAATGAAGTGGCATCGGCCGCAATTTGCAAAGCCAGCTCTCGCGTAGGCGCGATAATCAGCGCTCTAGGCTCTGCTAACTTTCGGGGTTGAGACAGTGGATAATCCAGTAAATCGGTAATAATGCCGATCAAAAATGAGGCTGTCTTCCCCGTTCCGGTCTGAGCCTTTGCAATAAGATCCTTTCCTTGCAGAGCCAATTCAATGGTGGCTGCCTGAATCGGTGTTGTGTATTCAAAACCGAGATCAGCAATGGCATGCATAAGATCGTCGGGCAGATTAAAATCGTGAAATCGCTTCTTATCTAGCATTTCAGGAACAACGAACTCTTTAGGAGTCCATTTTTTTGCACCCTCGGACCGCGGATCACGGCGTTTACGACGCGGTTTACGGTTAGTATTCGAGGTGTTTTCACTGGACTCGGAAAGGTTAACGTCTGTATTCAAAGTCATGCCTACTGTTATCTATCTAATTAAGTTACGTTGACGCTTGGTTAAAATATTTGACGAAACGGCGGCAATGCATTCAACAACTGCCGCCCATATCGTTTTGTCACCAAACGTCTATCTAAAATGATCACTCGTCCTTGATCTTGCTCGCTTCGCAACAAGCGCCCCACAGCTTGCGTCAAACGCATTGAAGCTGCTGGAATCGTCCACTGAATGAAAGCGTTACCTCCATTTTGCTCTATCCATTCCGACATCGTTGCATCAACGGGATCGTCCGGCACACTAAAAGGCAGTTTGGTGATGATAACATCGGTTAAGTAATCTCCGGGCAAATCGACCCCTTCAGCAAAGGAGGCTAACCCAAAAATCACACTTTCCAACCCCTGATCAATACGCTCACGATGCCGACGAATAATTTCAGACTTGGGGTAATCACCTTGAGCCATAAGCCTATTCTTTATTGTTTCATCCATTCTATCAAGCACTGTCAGCATTTGCTTCCACGAACTGAATAAAACCAGCACAGCCTTTGTATTTATCAGATATTCCTTGAGAAAGTCTGCCACTTCTTCTGTATGCTCTGCAACGGAGCTTGGATCGCTCCGCATCGCTGGAATTTCTAAAGTGGCGGCATTGAAATAGTCAAACGGACTGTTCAATTGCAAAAAATGACTTTCAAAGGGCAATCCTAACCCTATTTTTACCCGATCGAAATTACCCAGCGATGTTAAGGTCGCTGAGGTTAAGACTGCACCAAAACATGGATTCCAAAGATGCTCTTTTAGAGTTGCGGCAACCGATACCGGACTACTGCAACACTCATAATCCGTATAGCCCGCCGAGTCATGTTTAACCACCCAACGTGCCACTGGTGTTTTTCCTTCTGCATCCACTTTAGCATAAGAATCAGCTAACCAGCCAATCTGCTGAATGCGGCCCCAGAACATCCCCATCAGTGGAAAAAGCCCCTCGGCTAGACGCCGGTCTATATCCTTGATGCTGCCTTCCATTGCATCTTTAAGAACTCCAACTAACTGCTCAAACAAGGTTTCTAGACGAGCACACCCCATCGACAACTCTTTTGCCGGGCCAAGCCAATCATCCGGTTGTCGCCCACCCACAAATCGATGTCGTGGTAGGCGTCCTGATTCGTCATTATAGGCGAGTGCTTGGACTAAATCTTTAAATGTACCCAAGACTAAGAGTAAATCGCTCACCGGTTGATGAAAACGACTCACTAAATCTTCAATTAAGGGGACGCGCGCCTGCTCATTAAATTGCAGCAGTTTTTTTTCTAGATTGGCCAGTAATCGGATACTGCCTTCAATACGCATGGCATACGAAAAATGACTGCCTGCTTTGTCGGCAAGATGGTGGCCTTCATCAAATACATAAAGCGTTTTACCGGGCTCCGGTAAAATCGCTCCGCCGCCTAAGGATAAATCGGCCAACACCAAATCATGGTTTGCAATAATCAGATCTGCCTCGTCCATGCTCTCGCGGGCCCGATAAAAAGGACAAACGCTAAAGTTCAGACAACGCCGATTAGTGCATTGCATATGATCACTGGTTAGCAACTGCCAACGGTCGTCAGGAACGGCTTTTTCCAATCGATCGCGATCACCATCCCACTGACCAGCCGCATAGACTTCCATTAAGCCTTGAACGTCTGCCAGCACCTGAGGCTCTAGACGCTGTTCAATTTCATCGGCATAGAGCGCCATTTGCCCCATCACCTGCTGTTGCTCCAACAGTTGCTCTGCTTTAGACAAACACAAGTATCGCCCCCGCCCTTTCGCAAGCGTGTAACGAAACTCCAGCCCAGAATGCTGTAAAAGCTCAGGAAGATCTTTATTCACTAACTGTTCCTGAAGGGCAACGGTGGCAGTCGAAACAATTAGTTTTAATCCTTTGGCTTTTGCAATTGGCAGCGTTGCTAACAGATACGCAATGGTTTTACCGGTTCCCGTTCCGGCTTCTATGACAGCGACATGCGCTTCTCCAAGGCGTTTGCCTTGATCATCAAAACGAATACTGCCCAATGTCCGTGCAACGGCTGCAATCATTTGCTTTTGGGCAGAACGTGCACGCAAACCACGACTTTCCAAAAAACGCGAGTAAGTCTGTTGGATCGTTGTTTTTATTGACTCATCTAGCAAACGCATGCCCCTCTCATAAACCTAGTGCGTATTTTAACAAAATACTGGATATACAAACAGATAATACTTGACCTAGTGAAAATACTGTACAAAAATGCAGTAACTGTACACAAAAACAGGCAAAAACATGAAATTAACTCAACGACAAACATTGGTGTTGGACTGTATACGTCAACACATCGAAAGCACAGGCTACCCACCCACTCGCGCCGAGATCGCGCTTAAACTCGGCTTTAAGTCAGCCAATGCGGCTGAAGAGCACCTAAAAGCTTTACAAAAAAAAGGTGCAATCCAGATGATACAGAATACGTCTAGGGGAATACGTTTGCCCGACGTAGAGCCTGATCCAGAGGCCGACACTGACAACAATCAACTGCCTGTCATTGGCTCTGTCGCGGCGGGGTCTCCAGTTCTTGCCGTTGAACATATTGAGCGGCGCTGTGCAATCGCTCCGGATTTTTTTACTCCAGCTGCAAACTACTTACTTCGAGTGCGCGGCATGAGCATGAAAAACATTGGCATACTCGATGGGGACTTACTGGCGGTGCATCAAACTCAAGACGTGCGCAATGGGCAAATCGTAGTGGCCCGTATTGGCGACGACGTGACCGTAAAACGCTTTGAGCGTCATGGCAAAACAGTAAAATTGATTGCAGAAAACGAAGAGTTTGATCCAATCTTGGTCGATCTAAGTCAAGAAGAGTTTGTCATTGAAGGCATAGGTGTCGGTGTCATTCGACAAGGCAGTTAAACCTTAACGTCCAATGCTAATATTGATTTTTTTAACGTCCGGTTACGCTTTAACCGGACGTTAACGAACAACCTACCACTCCTGCATACCCGCTCTTTGGCGTTCAATGAGTGTTCTAAACTCAGTTAACCAAGAAGCATACTCCTGATAGACTCCACTGTCTTCTGAGTGATCAGGGTTAACCTGCATGACTTGAATTTCCGACAAACTCGTTTCTGCAGATGCCACTTTCGCTTTATCTGTTGCTATCCAACAAGCTTCGTAGGCATTATGCAGCTTATGCAACCAGCTCGCCGGATTTTCTTGCAAAGCAACCAACTCAGACAACTCTGAAGACTCAAATCCTGCCGCATCAAAAGCCTGCTGCAACGTATGGATTTCTTTAATGCTCTGAGCATTCACCCGATAACGCTCTGCAATCTCTCTGAGAAGAGACACATAAGCTGACATCAGGTGGAACAAGATAGACTCTTGATACGACTCAATCAACGCATGCTTACTCCATCCAGAAGACGCTTGAGCATTTGCCAATGCCTCTAAATGCAAACGTGCAAACGTCAGTTTCTGATTGGTTCTAGCAAGGTATACTTCTGCCATTATTTTCTCCTAGCCCACTTGGCGGCCCTATTAACTTTTGCTAGATTTTTTAGCAGGTGCATCCACTTTCCAGACACCACCAGTAAAGTATGCCTTCCAGCCCGTTGCTTTACCCTCTACCTCCGTCATGACGTACTGTTCTTTTGTTTTACGACTGTAACGAACGATTGTCGGATTTCCATCACTGTCTTGAACAGGCGCACTGAATAAAAACGAATATTTGCTATCAATTTCCGCTTGATGAGGCAATAACTCGGAAACTAGAGGTGCACGTGTTTCTCGGTTTTTTGGAAACTGACTGGCCGCCAAAAATAAACCACTGGCACCGTCACGCAAAATATAGGTATCGTCAACCTTTTCGCATGCCAATTCAGGCATCGGCACTGGGTCCATTTTCGGAGGAGCGGCTTCGCCATTTTTAAGCAGCTTACGGGTGTTTTTACAAGCCGAGTTGGTGCAACCAAAAAACTTACCAAAACGCCCTGTTTTCAACTGCATATCTGAGCCACATTTATCGCACTCAATGCTCGGGCCATCATACCCCTTAATGCGAAAATGGCCTTCTTCAATCTCGTAACCACTGCAATCCGGGTTGTTACCGCATACATGCAGCTTGCGCCCCTCATCAACCAGATAGGAGTCCATCGCCGTACCGCATAATGGACAACGATGCTTGTTGCGAAGAATCCGAGACTCTTCTTCATCGTCTCCATCAGCACTGACCACTTCATTACCCGGAATGAGGTTAATCGTACATTTGCAGCGCTCTTTTGGCGGAAGGTTATACCCCGAGCAGCCCAAGAACACGCCCGTGCTACCGGTTCTGATCATCATTTTACGGCCACACTCAGGGCAATCGATATTCGTGGGTGTCGGAGTGTTAGGGCGCATTCCATGCTCATCATCTTGAGCTTTTTCAAGATGTGTAACAAAATCAGCGTAGAAACGATTGAGCAACTCTCGCCAATCTAATTCCCCTTGAGCGACCTCATCTAGGTCGGCCTCCATTCGTGCCGTAAAACTATAATCCAGCAGATCGGCGAAATTTTCATTCAACCGCTCTGTCACTATATCGCCCATTTTACAAGCGTAGAAGCGTCTGGATTGAGATTCAACATAACCTCGATCCTGAATGGTGGATATGATCGAGGCATAGGTTGATGGCCGCCCAATTCCACGTTTTTCCAACTCTTTAACTAAACTCGCTTCTGTGTAACGAGGAGCTGGTTTGGTAAAATGCTGTTTAGGATCAAGTGACTCAAGCGCTAAGACTTCACCCTTTTTCAAGTCTGGTAAAATAACGTCTTCATCGCCTTTAGACTTGCTTGGCATCACTTTGGTGTAACCATCAAAGCGTAAAATACGTCCTTTAGTGGAAAGCTCAAATTCTCCTGCATGCACGATTAAGCGCGTACTGGTGTACAAGGCAGGCATCATCTGGCAAGCCAAAAACTGACGCCGAATCAAATCGTAAAGCCGCTCAGCATCAGACTCCATGCCTGATAAATCTTTGGGCAGCAGAGTCACATCCGAGGGACGAATCGCCTCATGCGCTTCTTGCGCTCCCTCTTTGCTTGAGTAACGAACAGGCGCCTCTGGCAAATACGCTTCACCAAACTGACTCTGAATATACTCTCGGCAAGACTCCACAGCATCGGCACTTAGATTGGTTGAATCCGTACGCATGTAGGTGATGTAGCCCGCTTCATATAGACGCTGCGCCATCATCATGGTTTTTTTAACGCCAAAACCTAACCGAGTACTGGCCGCCTGCTGCAGTGTTGAGGTGATAAAGGGTGCAGATGGCTTGCTACTTGTCGCTCGATCCTCACGCGAAACCACAGTAAAGGTTTGCGTTTTGAGCAAATCTAAATACTGGTTCGTCTCTGACTGAGAGGTTGGACGAAACTCAGCGTCTTTGTACTTAGCAACCCCTAAGCGCAGGTGGTCTGCTTGAGCAGATTGAGTTTGAGCGAACACTTCCCAGTACTCTTCTGGGTTAAACGCACGAATTTCACGCTCACGATCGACAACCAGCTTTACCGCAACGGATTGCACCCGTCCCGCCGACAGGCCTCTAGCAACCTTTTCCCAGAGCAGTGGCGATACCATATAGCCCACGACTCGATCAAGGAAACGCCGCGCTTGCTGGGCGTTAACACGGCTCATGGCAAGATCACCTGGCTCTTCAAAGGCTTCTTGAATCGCCTTTTTGGTGATTTCGTTAAAGACCACGCGTTTGTAACGTGTTTCGTCTCCGCCTATGGCTTCACGCAAGTGCCAAGCAATTGCCTCCCCCTCGCGGTCCAAATCCGTTGCGAGATATATGGCATCTGCCGACTTGGCTAATTTTCTTAATTCCTCTACAACTTTTTCTTTTCCTGGCAGAATCTCATAGCGAGCATCCCAGTTATTCTCTGGATCAACCCCCATTCTTCGAATGAGCTGCTCATGTGATTTGCGCTTTTTACTCTCAGCTTTTTCTTCTGGAGAAAGCTTGCGTGTCAAAGCGGCTTGGCGCGCCCGCTCTTTAGGATCGGTTTTAGTACCACTGCCACTACTGGGCAAATCACGAATGTGGCCCACACTGGATTTAACCACATACTGGCTACCGAGGTATTTGTTGATCGTCTTGGCTTTTGCCGGAGACTCGACAATAACGAGGGTCTTTCCCATTAAACTAGATCCTTAAATGCAGATGTCTGCCCTGAAACATGGGTGCATATATAAGTGCTGTTTAGCAGCGGGTCAAGTAAAGTTGTATAATTCATTCAGTTTATCTTTACGAAAAAAAAACGATAATAGGTTCAATGCTGTTAACCTTTACCTATCAGAGTGCCAAACAGAATGCCCAGTGACAACCTCATTTTTCTTTTTTTAATCGCAGTGCTCGGACTTTTAGCGCTGATATTGAACTATGTTATTACGACACGTGAAGAAGAGAAAGCTGCGAAAAGTGCGCGGATGAAATGGCTAAAAGACCAGTCAGAACATACACTTAATGCACTATCTGTCTTAAAGGAAATTAACTGTCGATCTGACATTATTGACAAGCTAAATCAACACGCCTTGTCGCTAATAGAAGAAATAGGTATTTTAGCCCCTGACTCTGACTTGATGACCGATATCAGCAAAATTAAGGATTCGACCGACAGAGCCCGCCCCAAGCCCGAAGCCTTCACCAATGATCGTGCGGTAAGAAAAGCTCAGATTTACATACGTTTTGCGGAAAAACTCTTTCGCGAAATGGTTAGTAAAGGAAAAATTACTGCATCTTTAGCAAAATCTTATCAATTGGAACTCTACTGGCTGAACATTACGCTAGTAGCCGATGCGCACTACACGCACGCCATCGATCAAATACAGAAGAATGATAAACTAACGGCTCTAGCTCACCTAAAACATGCAAAAGCCATGCTGGTTCGAGCCACCGTTCCGAAAAGACAAAAGCAAGATAGGCTTGATAAGGTTCAAGCCCAGCTCGACCTGCTACAACCACGAAAAGATTTTGGACGTGGGGCACTGGCTGACTCGATGGAAACCTATCATGAGCAAAAGCAGCGTCAGCTATAAGCCCGCTGCTACGCTCTGAAACCTAGGCACTCTATTGCCATTACTATCGACGACGTCTTCACAAAAAAGTGTGACAGGACGAATCCAGAGCCCTCTGTCGCCATACAGAGGGCGATAGACGACATACCATTCTTCGGTTTCGGAATGACGAGCACATTCAATGACTTCGTATTCAGCCCCTTTAAAATGCCGATAACGACCTGGTTTTGGATTTAACATCATATTCCTCTTAAAACTTTGCCTGTAGAACAGGCTGGATAGCCGCTTTAATTTGATCGAGTACCTCGGGCCCACCCGACTCACGCCAATAGACAGTAAAATGCATAGGCGATGACTCAAGCGCGAACACAGACTCGGGCAAAGACTCAATTAACGCAGATAACAATTGGCATTGCTCAGACGTTAAAACACCCTCCCCCCGCTTCCAGGACCATTGGCTTGGTAGACCTTGATTGGCAACATTTTCAACCCGAAAAACCTGCCAAGATTTCCAGTGATCTTTTTCATCACGTGATAAATCGGCTCTTAGAATCCGATAAGCAGGCAGACGTTTTCGTTCAACATCCATTTCCCCTTTGGCCCGAGGCGTTTCGATCGTTGCTATTTGCACAATGAAGCCCAACGCTCGCGCATGCAGGCGAATTCGCGATTGCATTCGCTCTCTTGGGCTAGGTTTGATCCACATCACAGAACCGACCAATGAAAGCATTACAACTATAGAGATTACCCATTCCATACTGCTATCCTATAAGTACACACATCGACGCACTTAGGCTGCGTCATTTTTAGACCAGACTGAGAAAGGATACTAACATGAGCACTTATAACCGCATTTTGTTAGCCATTGACTTGTCCGATGAATCCGCGCAACTCATAACCAAAGCAGCTGATCTTGCCAAACGTTATGACGCGGCCCTCAACATCATTCATGTTGTTGAACCACTGACCTTTGCGTATGGTGGGGATGTCCCTATGGACCTATCCACCATCCAAGAGCAACTGGACGAGCATGCTCAACAAAAACTTGATACCCTGTGCGCCGCGATTGATCAGCCCGTGGAGCAACGCCATATCGTGACTGGGCATACCGAGTCCGAGATACACCGTGTTGCCAAAGAAATCAACGCCGACCTTATTGTCGTCGGCAGTCACGGGCGTCACGGCTTAGCGCTACTGCTTGGCTCAACGGCTAATGGCGTCCTGCACGGCGCCATATGCGATGTTCTAGCCATTAGGGTACAGAGTTAACGTCGCTTGAGGCTATCCACCTACATAGCCTCTAGCTCTAACCAGCGCTCCATCAGCTGTTCTGCTTTTTGCTCAAGCTCTTGAAGCGTTTGCAGTTGGCTAGCGATCAGATCTCGATCTTGATTGTAAAAATCAGGAGCGCTACAAATCTGTCGCATTTTTTCCAACTCGGCTTCTGCGTTTTCTAAAAGACCTGGCAGCGTTTCTAACTCGCGTTGAAGCTTGTAGCTAAGCTTACTGCGTACGGGTGCGTTTTTTGACTCTGCAGCGGAAGAGACTCCATCCGACTGCTGCGTCGAAGCAACGGCGCCAGACTTTACACTGGTGGTTTTATCCAACACTGGCCTCTGACGCAGCCAATCCTGATAGCCACCCACATATTCCTGCACCCTACCCTCACCCTCAAAGACCAAGGTGCTGGTAACGACATGATCTAAGAAGGTTCGGTCATGGCTTACGATTAACAAGGTGCCTTGAAACTCTAATAAGATTTCTTCCAGAAGCTCCAAGGTTTCAATATCCAAATCATTGGTTGGCTCATCAAGGACAAGGATATTGGCAGGTTTACTAAATACTTTTGCCAAAAGCACCCGGTTACACTCCCCGCCCGAGAGCGCTTTGACAGGCGTTCTTGAGCGCTCAGGACTGAACAAAAAATCAGAAAGGTAACTGATGATATGACGGGCGCGGCCATTGATTTCAATACTTTCTCGACCGCCTGACACATTGTCTATGATGGTTTTTTCAGGATCCAGCGCATCACGCATTTGATCAAAGTACGCCACTTCCATTTTGGTTCCCAAGCGCACAGTTCCGGAGTCTGGTTCAAGCTGACCCAGCAAGAGCTTTAATAACGTACTTTTACCCGCTCCATTGGGACCAATCAAACCGATGCGATCACCACGATGAATGCTCATTGAAAGTGTATCAATCAAACATTCGCCTTTAAACGATTTAGAAACCGCATCCAGTTCAGTCACCAACTTGCCTGAACGCTGCGCTTCATCCATCCCAAATTTTGCATTGCCTTGGCGCATACGTCGTTCAGAACGCTCTTTTCGCATTTTTTCTAAAGCTCTTACACGTCCTTCATTGCGCGTGCGGCGCGCTTTAATGCCTTGACGTATCCAGCGCTCTTCTTGGGCGAGCTTTTTATCAAACTCAGCCTGGTGCCGCGCCTCTTCTTCCAACAAGGCTTGCTTTTGCTCTAAATACTGACTGTAACTGCCTGGAAAACGCGTCAAAATGCCGCGATCCAATTCAAGAATAGTTGTCGCCAAATGCTCAACTAATGAGCGATCGTGGGATATAAACAGTAAGCCGCCTTGAAAATCCAGCAGCATTTTTTCCATCCACTCAATCGCCTCAATATCCAAATGGTTGGTTGGCTCGTCGAGCAACAACAAATCAGGATTTTGAACCAAGGCAGCGCCTAGCGCCGCTCTACGACGCCAACCACCGGACAATTCAGCCATTTTTTTGGTTGGATCTAGGCCTAATTTCGCAATAATCGTGTCAACACGCTGTTCTAACTGCCAACCGTCAACCGCCTCTAAGGCATGCTGCAGGCGATCCAATTCACGCATATCGGACTCACCGGCAGTCATGGCCAAGGTTTCATACTGCTCACGCAGCGCTAAAACATCCGCCAATCCTGAGGTCACAACATCTCTAACCGGACGCTCATCGGCAGCAGGCAACATCTGTGGTAATTGAGCAATACGCAAAGACGGCGCTCGCCATAAGGTGCCATTATCAGGCTGTTGCTCATTATTAATCAGTTTTAAAAGAGTTGACTTGCCAGCCCCGTTTAAGCCGACCAACGCAACACGCTCACCCGCCTCTATCTGCAAGGAAGCGTTGTCTAGGATAATTTGTCTACCAAAAGCAAGCGACAACGAATCTATTCGGATCAGTGACATGAAATTCTCAAGAGTCTTGAATCAAAAAAACGCTATTCTACCCTAAAGACATGAAATCGGCCTAATCTCTTCTCTAAAAGCTTAAAAAAACGCTACACTCTATTTAATTTAGTGTTAAATAATCGGAGTCATCTTATCGTGCCTGGTACCAAGTTTTTTTGCGCGCTTACGGCTAGCTTTTTGCTCTCATCCTGTATTCAAGCCAACCCTTCGCTTGAGAGTCAAAGAACTCTTTACTTATCAACATTAAACGCATTGGAAACAGGCAATCAAAACGACTATATCAATGGCGTGAAGCAACTGCAGAACTATCCGCTTCTCCCTTATTTAACCTTTTCAGAACAGTCCAAGCTTCTGCCAAGACTCAATGCTGGCGAAGTTGAAGAACTCTTAGATCAGTATCAAGGTACCCCTCTCTATAATCGTCTACTCCTAAGCTGGACATCGCAACTGGGCCAACAACAGCGCTGGAATAGCTTTCTTGAGTTTTACCCAAGGGTAAAACATCCAAATGCAAGACTAAATTGTTTTGCTGCCAGAGCGGCGCTAGCACAGGGCGATAGAGCATCCGCGTTTCGTCAAGCAGAGCAACTCTGGAATATTGGCCAATCTCAGAACAATGCCTGTGACCCTCTATTTGACACCTGGGTCAATGAACAAGGCATCTCTCGCGAACTGGCGTTTGACCGTTTCATGAAGGCGCTCGAAGCCGACAATATAGGCATTGCACGCTATGCTGAACGATTTATTACACGCGAGCAGGATAAAGCTCATGTTAGCCTGATATGGTCAATTTATAATTCGCCTGAAACCTTGCAAGCACAGCCTAGTCAGCTCACTCTCAACACACCCCATCATCGCCGACTAGCAATGCTCGCAGTCAATAAGCTTGCCCCTAACGATTTAGAGGGCTCTTTAAGACTTTGGCTCTCCTTAACACGGAGCCTATCTATCCCTACTGAAGAACAAGAAGCCATTACCGTTAGACACGGCGTTCGTTATGCAAAAGGGTTCCATGCCAATGCACCCGCATTACTGGCCCAACTTGACCCGAACTTTAATTTTCCAGAGCTGACGGAATGGCGCATACGCTTAGCCTTAACCGAACAAAACTGGACGACTGTTAGCCAATTGATTCAACGCCTCCCAGAGCACCTTAAAGACACACCACGCTGGCAATACTGGCAAATGGTGAGTCAAGTGCGTTTGAATCAGCGCCCAACACCTGAACTCATACAAACATTGGTTGCAGATCGAAGCTTTTACGGATTTATAGCCGCAGAAATGCAGGGCAAGCCTTTCTCAATCAATCACCAACCCAAACAAGCCTCAGCAGCTGAAATTGAGCGCATTCGGAACCTTCCTGCAATGCAACGCATTCATGAGCTTTATCAATTAGGCTTTGAAGATCTGGCACGCTCAGAATGGAATCATGTTACGGCACATCTTTCTGATCACGAGCTGCATATCGCAGCACATCTTTTTAAATCTTGGGGCTGGTATTTCCAAGGCATCCGCGGTGCGATTGCGAGTGATCGCTGGGATGATTTAGAGCTACGTTTCCCTGCTCCACACGCACGCCTCTTCGCTGAGGCAACACGTGAGTTTAATATTCACCCCGCTTGGGCTCTGGCCGTTACCCGCCAAGAAAGCGCATTTCAAAATGTCGCACGCTCAGGTGCTGGCGCCAGAGGACTCATGCAACTCATGCCTGCCACGGCACGCGAAACGGCAAGACGTTTTGAGATTCCATTAGACGATCTGGAGCGCTTAAACGAACCTAACACGAATATTCGCTTAGGCTCAGCGTATCTTTCCCAGATGCTCGGTTTTTTTAATGGGAACCGCGTACATGCTACCGCCGCATACAATGCTGGCCCTGGCCGTGTTCGCCAATGGTTATCGGCTCGCGGACATTTACCCTTGGATATTTGGGTAGAAACTATCCCCTTTGATGAAACACGCCAGTACGTGCAAAATGTTCTGACATTTGGTGTCATCTACGCGGAAATGCATAACTACACGGCCAGCGTACTCAGCCAAGAAGAGCAAAGACAACTGGCTTGGTACTCAAATCGCTAAAACAGCATCCCACTGACCTAAGCAAGATTTAGGAATAATGCTTAGGTTTCTGACAAGGACGTCAGAAAGGCGTGGACATCCTCTTGAGCAAACGGCCAATCCAACGCGTGATTTGTTGCTGGGCAATAAAGCACGGGAATACGCGTCGCAAATTGATCCATAAGCGCATCATCATATGCGATATCAACCCAGTCAATCTCAACCTCCGTAGCAGGTAAAGACAGCAGCAAAACGGCTTCAGCTTCATCGCACAGGTGACATCCTTCTGTACTCATTAACTCAAGTTTCAACATCTAACCTTCCAACATATTTGTAAAATAGAGGATTACGAGTCGCGCTTAAATAACATTAACACGACACTCGGGGTTTACGCACTTTCACCTTAATGATAATGTCATTCAAACATCGCATGCTATAAGGTGTATGGTGATCACACCCTGATCAGACAACCCTCCGGACAGATAGGCGTATATTATGGAACAAAAGAACAGTAAAGTTTCTGATCCTCACGAGTTTATCGAGTATGTTAGCCAAGAAACCAGCAAAATACTTGAGATGTATTCGGCAACGGGGGGGGATGATATTTTCCGCAACTTCACCCAGACTTGGACCGATCTTGCTACCCGTTCACTGAAAGACCCAACCGTATGGATTAAAGCCATTGCTGATTACCAGCAAGCTCAACTTAATCTTTGGCGCAACTTGTTTACAGGTACGACTGAGACGGTTGCAGCACCTTCTCCGGGCGACCGCCGCTTCCAGAGCGACGAGTGGTCTAAAAACCCCGTGTTTGATTACATCAAACAATCGTATTTGTTGTCATCAAAAATGTTGACAGAAATGGCAGCCAATGCAAAGCTTTCTGATGCAGAGCAACAAAAGCTAGAGTTTTACACTCAGCAATATTTGGATGCTATGTCTCCAACTAACTTTGCGTTCACCAATCCAGAAGTTATCAATCAAGCTATTGAAACCAATGGACAAAGCTTAGTTGATGGCTTAAAGAACCTGCTTGGCGATATCGACAAAGGTCATATCACCATGACGGACGAGTCTGCATTTGAGCTAGGCAAAAACATCGCTACCACTGAAGGTGCTGTGGTTTTCCAAAACGATATTTTCCAGTTGATTCAATACAAACCGGAAGGTGAACAGGTTTTTGAAAAGCCTCTCTTGATTGTACCGCCTAGCATCAACAAGTTTTACATTCTCGATTTACAGCCGCACAACTCATATGTCAAATACTGTGTTGAACAGGGACATAACGTTTTCTTAGTCGCCTGGGTCAACCCAAGTAAAGAAATGAGAACACTAAGCTGGGACGACTACGTTGAGCGCGGCGTACTAAAATCAATCGAAGTTACCAAAGAAATCAGCCAATCTGAAAAAGTAAATGCAGTTGCTTGGTGCGTTGGCGGAACCTTGTTAGCAACAGCGCTTGCTGTTATGGCTAACCGGAAAGACAACAGTGTTTTGTCAGCAACCTTCTTAACAACCCTGACAGATTTCCGTGATCCGGGCGATCTTAAGGTCTTTATTGATGACTACCAAGTCAAACAGTTGAAAGAAAAAGTCAATAAAGAAGGAATTTTGCACGGTCGTGAGCTGGCAACTTCATTTAATATGCTTCGCTCAAACGACTTGATTTGGTCCTATGTTGTTAACAACTATCTCAAAGGCCAAACACCCGCGCCTTTCGATATCCTTTACTGGAACAGCGACCCAACCAACTTACCCGCTCGCATGTACACTTTTTACATTACAAAAATGTACTTAGAGAACAAGCTTGTTGAGCCTAATGGTGTGTCTATTTGTGGCGAACCCATTGATTTAAGCAAAATCAAAGTCCCTTGCTACTTCTTATCCACCATTGAAGATCATATCGCTCCCTGGAAGAGCACCTTTGCCGCCACCGAGCTGTTTAAAGGGCCCATGGAGTTCGTATTAGGCGCCAGTGGCCACGTTGCTGGCGTTATTAACCCAGCATCCAAAAACCGCAGACATTACTGGACCAAAGGCGAACTCGGAAAAGGGCCTGATCACTGGCTCGAAACCTCCGAAAAGCAAGAGGGCTCTTGGTGGCCTAACTGGGCGGAATGGGTAAAACGACGCGCTGGCAAGAAAATTGATGCTCCAGCGGAATACGGCAACACCAATCACACTGTGATTGAAGCTGCACCAGGTAGCTACGTCAAGGCACGACTCGACTGATATCCGTTTTAACTTATGGCATACTATAGGGCACTGAAAGTGCCCTTTTTTATTGGCACTCCCCCCATTTTTACCAAGTATAAGTTCAGACCATGCGATCCAGCCCCAATCAAACAAAGTCCATATTGCATGAAAGCAAAAGCCTTTTAATGCTGGCCTGGCCAATCATGATAGCCCAACTCGCCCAGAACACTATGGGCTTCGTCGACACTCTGATGTCTGCACGAGCTGGCAGCGAAGACCTCGCGGCAATCGCGCTTGGCAGCAGTCTATGGCTTCCTATTTTCTTAGCCTTGGCTGGGATTCTCATGGCGACCACCCCTATCGTGGCTCACCATGTTGGTGCGCAAAATAACAAACAAATCCGTTCGACTTTTTACCAAGGCATATGGGTCGCACTTTTTTTAGGCGCTGTTTCAGTCATTCTATTGCAGAACACCTCATTTATATTGTCGAGACTCTCTCTCGAACCCAGCCTACAAGCCAAAACCGAAGGCTATTTAGCTGCTATTTCATGGGGATTTCCAGCGTTACTGCTCTTACAAGTCATTCGTGGCTTTAGTGAAGGCCATGGAAGAACAAAAGCCGTCATGAAAATTGCACTGCTCGGCCTCCTGTGTAACATACCCCTTAACTATATTTTCATTTTTGGAAAACTAGGATTACCCGCTTTAGGTGGCGTGGGCTGTGGCATTGCCAGCGCTATAGTGATGTGGATCATGCTATTTGCAGGCATTATTTACTTAAACAAAAGCAAATTTTTCGCACATTTAAGTCTAAGCTTTAAATGGCAGACTCCTATCCCATCTCAACTCATCACCTTTTTAAAACTTGGCACACCTATCGGCTTTGCATTACTCATTGAGTCAAGCATGTTTAGTGTCATCGCATTGCTCATTGCCCCTCATGGCGAAACAGTGATTGCTGCTAACCAAATTACAATCAGTTTTACGGGGCTAATTTTTATGATTCCACTGAGTATCGCAATGGCCCTAACGATTCGAGTGGGGCAGCTTGCTGGTGCCAATCAAATACTCGAGGCGCGCAAAGCCGCCTTTACCGGCATTTATTTAACACTGGTTATCGCATTTTTCACCTGCTTGTTTATCTTTCTATTTGTTCACTCAATTGTTGGTCTTTACACTTCAGAAACGAATATCGTCTCACTGGCCTCACAACTACTGCTCATAGCCGCTCTTTTTCAATTTTCAGACGCCATTCAAGTCAGCGCAGCGGGCGCACTTCGCGGATATAAAGACACCGCCGTCCCTTTACTATTGGTCTTTGTATCCTTCTGGATCATTGGGCTGCCGTCCGGTTATATTTTAGGATTAACCGATATTATCTTGCCCGCTCAAGGTGCTGCTGGGTTCTGGTATGGATTGTTGATCGGACTGAGCTTTGGTGCCGTAATGCTACTAAGCCGACTACACCGAGTATCCAAACATGAATATCAGAGCCGCTAGCCTACTGACCGCTTGCCTATCCCTGATAGGATGCGCAGAACCTAGCGCTGAGAAAATGCTGGAAAACTACGTATCCCGTGTCAGCAACGCGCTAGATCAGCCTATCGAGTTTAAACCCAACACAGCCGCAAGACTTCCCGCCTTCCCCCTGCGCAGAGAGCGACTTCTTGAAATTGCTCCTATACGGGAAGGCTTACTGGATGTACTGGAGTTCAGACAATGTAACTTGCTGCCACTCATCTCTGAACGTAACAGCAATCTAGGCCGTGTGATGCAACCATCTCAACAATTGCGCTACGAGTTACGCTTCCTACCAGCACTCTATGATTGCAGAAGACAGTTAATGGCAGATCCACACGAAAATTCATCGACTTTTGTCAACAGAGTCAATGAAATCATTGCTCACAAAGAGCGAGAATTGCCCAAGCTGATCTGGAACAGTATTTACACCAGCTCAGAAATGGAGCAACAGTTTTCGTTAGCAAAGACGGCTCTTCCTCTCGAAAGCCAAGGCCGTATTAGCGACATAGAAACTGCGTTAGGTGCTTTCATTCGGATCAGCGAACTGACTCAATTAAGTGAATGGCCAGAGCCAAGAATGATTCAGGATATAGAAAAATATTACGAAGTTTTGTATCGAAATGCATCGGGAGGTGAGTGGTTAACAAGCATAGATTGGCTCACCTACACACTTAGTCAAGTTGCAGAGGGTATCGAAGCCCGCTTAGACCGCAGGGCCATATGCTTCAACCAACAACCCAACAATCAATCGGCCATTGTTAGAAATGTGTTTCTGAATTTTTACGCAGGCGAGTTACAACCCTATTTAAGCCAAGTGCATCAATTCGGTGAACGCTGGCTAAGCAGCCATGAGCTGATCCTTACCAACCTAACACTTCCTGATTCAATGCTAGAATATCAGCAAAAGGTGTTGAGCAAGACACATCCCGATGGACTGTGGCAAACATACACCCAAGCCAGAGATCGACATACTCTAGCTTGGCAAAGACTGCTGGATCAGTGCGGGATGCTTCCCAGTGCCCCTATCGTGCTTGACGATTCAGAGTAAGCAACTGATCAAGCTTTGAGCTTAATCGCTCTTCTTTTTCTTTACGGCGCGCTTCCTTTTCCTGATCAGCTTTACGCTGCTTACGCATTTGATGAAACTCTTTGAGTTTCCCTTTAGCATGCTCTGCTTCTTCTGCCGTCACTTTTCCAGCAGGCGAAGCATCAATACCAATACGATCAACCCCTTCTTGTAAACTTTTCAAATACTGGGGAGAACGTACATATGACGCAAGTGCTCGCTTGATTTTACTCTTAGATACCTTGTCATCGGCAACCAAGTCTTCTTGAATGCCAATTTTCAGAGGTCTTACTGACTCACGAGAGAAAACTGTCGGGTACTGCTCCATTAACGCTTGCAACGCTGCCAAGTTCGCCGCACGATTTTTAGATACTGGCTTACGCTGACCATTATTGGTTTCAATTAACGCTGAATCACTCACTATTTTTCTCTCGACTGTTGATTCCTGCTGAGACAAGCTCTGCTCAAGACTATTCAGACGCTGCTCACATTCGTTAAGCAAAACGTCCATTTTCAATTGCATTTGTTCAATTTCAGACAGAACCTTTTCGGATATAGTATTCATACACTTGACCCTGATGACTCTGACCAATTAATTCGTGTCCCAAAAATGTACAAAACTTGGGAATATCTCGCTCTGTAGATGGGTCTGTTGCCTTAACATGCAGCACATCTCCTATCTGCATTTTTCTGACCTGTGCATGAAGCATCATTACAGGTTCAGGGCATAGCAGGCCCGTTGCATCTAAAAACTGATCAACAGTAATCGTTTCCATAACCTATCTCATTGGGATTACTTGGCACATTCTCTCAAATATCCTAAGCCATATAAACCGATACTCAGATCTTTTTTTAACTTTAATGCCTTAATAACACATTAAAACAGAAAATCTTTAACAAAAAATACCAATCAGGCCTTACGCAAATCTAAATAACAGGTAATTTCTTCACGATCATGATAAAGATGCCTAGCTGAAAGCTTAAAGTCTATCGAATGTTCATTCAATCCATCTTTTAGCCTATCTAAGCACTGAAGAGTTTCCTTATAACGCTGCTTCATAGGCAACTTCAAATTGAAGACCATTTGCTCAGCCCATCCGTGAGTTGCCCAATCCAACATCAACTCAGTCACTTGGATCGGTTTTTCAACCACATCACAGACCATCCAATTAACGGGGCGAACTGGCTCGAACCTAAATGCATCTTCACGTAAATGAGTCACCTGTCCGGTTTCCATCAAGGATTCGTTCATGGGCCCATTATCGACAGCGGTAACAAACATTCCTTTTTGGACCAACTGCCACGTCCAACCACCTGGCGCAGCACCCAAATCCACAGCCGTCAACCCACCACCTAGTGCCTCATCAAACTCTGACTTAGGTATAAACCAGTGCCAAGCCTCTTCAAGCTTCAAGGTTGAGCGACTCGGTGCATGACTTGGAAACTTAAGACGCTGAATGCCCATTGCATGACGGGAGCTGTTTTTTACAGGACTGACCCCAAGGAACATTTCTCGCCCCGACAAGGCAAACAAGTGCAGACGCCATAAAGAGGCTTGCTTGCGTGAAAGCATCAATCCATTTTTACGCAGACTTTGTGAAAAAGCAGACGCAAACTTAGTAACAAATCCCTGCAACTCTCGACCTTCTGTTGTATCAGGCGTTTCTGCAATCAACTCAGCCGTTTGCGGCAAGTCCTGCACAAGAGCAGAAAGGGGTGATATCCGATCCTGAGTCGGCAGCTCAGAACAAACAGGCAAGCATGCAACCCACTGGCGAATGAAAATTAAAGAACGGAACTTTATTTGAGACATCAACTCCAATGCATCACCAAAAAGATGATACTCAACGTATCCTTGGTCTTTCGTGAACACAGGATAGCCCGCAATTCCAACTTCTGTGGCACGATTGGATATTTCAGCTGCGCATTCGGCTTCAAATCCAGCTCGGCAGTAAAGTAAGAGAAGTTTCAAGGGTAACATGGAGTAAAACCTATAGATATCAAATGAATCAGGATGCAATTTGCCGCTATCTTAACAGGATTTTCTGCAATCGATTAATATTTACCTAACCTTCAGGTTGATTGAGCAAGTCATGAATTGACTTACATCAATTAAAATGAAAATATTCTGTCATTAGTCTTAGTCCAAAGTTGCAGTAACACCCTGTAAAAGTGCGTATTCCAACGCACGCTACAATCATCAAAAACTGGAATAAAAATAATATTCCATATATATATCAATACATTATATTATTAAGTAAAGTTCATTGAACGAAAGAGACCTTCGACTTTTTTCTCTTTTCACTGCGACATCATGTCACAGCATGCCTGAGCATTACGTTGAAATGATGGGGTAATTCCCTGATAATCCGCGGTGGAACTCTTCTTACTACTAACAGCTTGTTGATGAGAGCCTGATATGAGCATTGCAACTGATCACCCGACGTACAACTACAAAGTAATACGTCAATTCGCCATCATGACTGTAGTCTGGGGTATTGTAGGTATGGCCGTAGGCGTACTTATAGCAGCCCAACTTGTCTGGCCGGCGCTTAACTTTGATATACCTTACTTGACCTATGGACGTTTACGTCCGTTACACACCAATGCTGTTATTTTCGCATTTGGTGGATGTGCTCTTTTTGCAACGTCCTACTATGTTGTGCAGCGTACCTGTCAAACACGTCTAATTTCTGATGGATTAGCCGCGTTTACCTTCTGGGGATGGCAGGCAGTGATTGTGCTGGCCGCAATTACATTGCCGCTTGGATTAACGTCTGCGAAAGAGTATGCCGAACTTGAGTGGCCTATCGACATTCTGATCACTTTGGTCTGGGTTGTGTATGCCATTGTCTTCATAGGTACGGTATTCAAGCGTAAGACTGCACACATCTATGTTGCAAACTGGTTCTATATGGCTTTCATCTTGGTTATCGCGGTACTGCACGTTGTTAACAGCGCGGCAATGCCAGTCTCCATGTGGAAATCTTATTCTGCCTATTCTGGCACCATCGATGCGATGGTTCAGTGGTGGTACGGACATAACGCAGTAGGCTTCTTCTTGACCGCGGGCTTCCTTGGCATGATGTACTACTTCGTTCCTAAGCAAGCGAATCGCCCTGTCTACTCATACCGTCTTTCAATTGTTCACTTCTGGGCATTGATTGCGACCTACATGTGGGCTGGCGGACATCACTTACATTACTCTGCCCTTCCAGACTGGACACAATCTGTTGGCATGGTGATGTCGTTAATCCTACTGGCTCCATCTTGGGGTGGTATGATCAACGGTATGATGACGCTGTCTGGCGCGTGGCATAAGCTTCGTACCGACCCAATCTTGCGCTTCTTAGTTGTTTCTCTGTCGTTTTACGGCATGTCAACCTTTGAAGGCCCAATGATGTCGATTAAGACCGTTAACGCCCTATCTCATAACACAGATTGGACGGTAGGCCACGTTCACTCAGGTGCGTTGGGCTGGGTTGCCATGATCTCGATTGGCGCTGTTTATCACATGCTGCCAAAACTGTTTGGTAAAGCACAGGTGTACAGCACTAACTTGATTAATGTCCATTTCTGGCTTGCAACAGTGGGTACTGTTCTTTACATCGTTTCGATGTGGGTTAACGGTATTTTACAAGGCTTGATGTGGCGTGCAGTTAACCAAGATGGAACCCTGACTTACAGCTTCGTTGAAGCTATGGAAGCCAGCCATCACGGTTACTTCGTTCGCGTTTTAGGTGGAGCACTCTTCCTGACAGGTATGCTAGTGATGGCATACAACGTATGGCAGACTGTGCGCAGTGGCAGCTCCGTAAAAGCGGCAGATCCTGAAGCTGAAGTTCAGACTGCGTGAGTCAGACGAGGAGCATTAAGACATGATTAAACATGAAACAATTGAAAAAAATGTTGGGTTAATGGCTGTTCTGATCATACTCGTGATCAGTGGCGGTGGTCTTGCTGAGATCGTCCCATTATTTTTTAAAGATTCAACCACTAAACCGATTGAAGGTATGCGGACTTACACAGCACTTGAGCTTGAAGGTCGTGATATCTACATTCGTGAAGGTTGTCACGTGTGCCACACGCAAATGGTTCGTCCTTTCCGTGCGGAAACCGAGCGTTATGGTCACTTCTCTACTGCAAATGAGCATGTATGGGAGCATCCTTTCTTGTGGGGCTCTAAGCGTACAGGACCTGACTTAGCTCGTGTCGGCGGCCGCTACTCTGATGACTGGCAACGCGCTCACTTGTATAACCCAAGAGACGTGGTACCAACCTCAAAAATGCCATCGTATCCTTGGTTATTTGAGCGTCAATTAAGTGGTGCTCAAACCAGCCAGAAAATGGAAACACTCAGAACCTTAGGTGTTCCGTTTACGGACGAGCAAGTAGCAAATGCACGCTCAGATGTGCAGGGTAAATACGAGATTGATGCATTGGTGGCCTACCTGCAAGCACTCGGAAAAACCCACTCTAACTATAGTACACGGTGATCCGCTGTGAGTTATGAAGTGTATGGCCCGTTTATCCCTGTGATTATGTTGATCACGTTTATCGGTTTGTTTGTTTGGGTCTTATTGCCACAAAACAAAAAACGATTCGATGACGCCGCCAACCTACCCTTCGCGGATGATGAGAACGATGAAGGGCGAAACGATCAGGATAAACCGGCCCATAACGGGAGAGATAAAAAATGAGTGCTTTCTGGAGCGCGTGGATTAGTGTTATCACCCTCGGTGTAATCTTTGGCTGCACATGGTTGCTGTTTGCAACTCGTAAAGGCCAAAAATACAACGAAACGACGGAAGAAACCGTTGGTCATTCGTTTGATGGTATAGAAGAGTTGGACAATCCATTACCAAAATGGTGGTTCCAAATGTTCGTGGCCACTGTCATTTTCGGCTTAGTTTACCTGTTACTCTACCCTGGTCTTGGTAATTTCAAAGGCCTGTTGGGTTGGACGTCTACGGGTCAATGGGAAGAAGAGATGCAGTATGCTGAAAAGCATTATGCACCGGTATTTGAGCGCTTTGCACAATTGAGCATTGAAGAACTGCACCAGCCTGAGAACTCTGAAGGCTTACGCATTGGTCAACGCCTGTTTGCTAACAACTGCTCAGTGTGCCATGGTGTTGGGGGCGTCGGTGCTTACGGGTTCCCGAACCTGACCAATAATGACTGGCTGTACGGTGGTACTGAAGAAAACATCAAAACAACTCTGGTACAAGGCCGTAACGGCGCAATGCCAGCTTGGGGTGATGTATTAGGTGAAGACGGCATTCGTGACATGTCTCACTATGTTCTAAGCCTTGCTAACCGTGAGCATGATACTGAGTCAGCGGCGAGAGCCCAACCTCAGTTTGCAGCTCTTTGCGCAGCTTGCCATATGCCTGATGGCACAGGTATGCACGCCTTAGGTGCACCTAATTTGACCAATGACATTTGGTTGTATGGCGGCAGCTTCGAGCAAATCGCTCACACCCTGCGTCATGGACGTTTCGGCGTCATGCCTGCTTTCGGCGGCCAATTGTCAGAAGATCAAATCCACTTGATTACTGCGTATGTGAAAAGCTTAGGCCAGTAAAATACTTGTCCTAGCATAAGGGAGATGAGCAACTCATCTCCCTTTTTTTTAAGTTTTTTTTTAAATAAAGATATGACTTACGTCATATCGTTCATTTTTTTGGCATAATATTATAACGATTAGAAAACCTGCCTTACTAACTTGTAGCAACTCACAGGCACGACCATGAATCAGATTCCGGTTAAAGACGTCACGCCCAAAAGCAGCAAAGACAGTGCGCAAACATTTGATATGTATGCCAAGCGCGAACATATCTATGTAAAGTACTATAAAGGCTTTTTTAAAAACCTTCGTACCTTTACGGGCTTTGTACTTTTAGCCTTGTTTTTTGGAGTCTCTTGGCTGCAATGGGATGGCCGTCAGGCTGTCTTATTCGATTTGCCCAATAGACAGTTTCATGTCTTCGGCATGACATTTTGGCCGCAGGATTTCATGCTTCTATCCTGGTTACTGATTATTCTTGCCTTTATACTATTTTTTGTAACTGTTTTTGCCGGACGACTCTGGTGTGGATACTCTTGCCCGCAATTTGTATGGACTTGGTTTTATATTTGGGCAGAGCGCATCACCGAGGGTGATCGCAATAAACGTATGCGTCGCGATAAAGGCCCAATGACCAGTGAAAAATTTATTCGCAAGACAGCAAAGCACAGCCTTTGGATGCTCTTAGCGATTCTCACTGCGATAGCCTTTGTCGGTTATTTTTCACCTATTCGTGAACTCATTCCTAACATTTCAAGTGGAAATCTGGGCACTTGGGAACTCTGGTGGCTTGGCTTCTTTACTCTGGCAACTTACGGTAACGCTGGCTGGCTACGTGAGCAGGTGTGCATTTACATGTGCCCCTATGCGCGCTTCCAAAGCGTTATGTTTGACCAAGACACCTTGGTAATTTCATACGATGAAAAACGTGGTGAAGCACGTGGAAAACGCAAAAAAGACAGCGATCCTAAAGCTGAGGGCCTAGGTGATTGTATTGATTGCCATGCCTGTGTCCATGTATGCCCTGTTGGTATTGATATCCGCGATGGCTTGCAGTATGAATGTGTCGCCTGTGGCGCCTGTATTGATGCCTGTGATGAAATCATGGACAAAATGGGATACGACAGAGGGCTTGTTCGCTACACCACTGAACACTCACTGGAAGGCAAGCAAACCAAAATTTTAAGGCCGAGATTGATTGGTTATTTCGCGGCGATGCTGATCATGTTAGCGGCATTTGTCTATGTTTTAAGCAATCGCATACCGGTTGAATTTGAAGCCATTCGTGACCGTGGGGAGCTTTACTCAGAGGTCAGCAGCGATCTAATCCAAAACGTATTCACCTTAAAGATTGCGAATAAAGAACAGATTGATCGCAGTTACCGCCTCAGTGTCACTGGCATTGACGGGCTAACACTCATCAACGACCCAGTCGTCACTGTAAGCTCCGGCGAACTGCTCAATTACCCTGTACGGGTGCAGGCACCTAAAAATAATTTACTTTCATCGAACTCTGCCATCCAGTTCAGTGTCGAAGCCTTGGACGCGAAGGATGTCAAAGCAACGATTGAAAGCCGTTTTATGGGCCCAGCTCCTCGTCGATAACAAGAAATGTTGAAGTGAAATACAGTATAATTCGCGGCAGATACAGTCTGCCGCTTTAATTTGAGGTTTTGAATGAGTCAACAATCCACCCCAACTGCCCCTTGGTACAAACAGCCTTGGCTGTGGTTCGTACTGTCCCCTATTATTGCCGCAATGACCGTTGGCTTTATTATGCTGTCAGTTGCAATTGGACAACAAAGGATCGACCCCCCCTTAGATCGTGAGTCTAAACGTGACGGCCGAGGCTATGTGTTAGATACGTCTCATCTTGAAAATGCAGAAGCACGAGGCATCTCGGCAACACTGGTGCTAGACAGCCTAACAGGGCAAGCACTGGTCAATGTTGAGGGCGATATTGAAGAAGAATTATCTATGATTGAACTGCATGTTAAGGTTGGCGCAAATCAACAGCGCGACCATGTCATCAAATTAAACCGTGTCGGCACCTTAAATTCGTTTAACGGCAATATGGATAGCTTAATTGCGACACGCTCGACCTTCATCCTCATCCCAGAGTTGGGTGACTGGCACTTAAGACAAGATGCCTACCCACCTTTTGATGAAAAAACGATCGTTTTCCAACCCTAACTCGGTAGTTTGAATGAATGCGTTACTGACACCTTTGCAGCAAACTGAATGTTTTCATTGTGGATCTGATATACCTCAGGACAGCAATTTTTATACTGAAATCAACGGTGAGCAACAAAGGATGTGCTGTCCAGGTTGTCAGGCCGTTGCCCAAACCATCGTTGATGGAGGTTTGGACACGTTTTACCAACACCGCGGTCAAGAAGCGCTTTCTGCAACAGCAGACTTGTCTCGTATTGAAGAGTTAACACTAGAGTTTACGCTCTATGACCGGAAAGAGGTTCAAAGTGCGTTTGTAACGGGACTCGGTACAGACCAACATGATGCGATGCTTGTGATTGAAGGCATCAGCTGTGCCGCCTGTATTTGGCTACTTGAAAATCACGTTTCAAAGCAACCGGGGGTGATTAAGTTCAATGTCAACTTATCTAGCCACCGAGCTCACCTGTTGTGGAACCCTAAGGAGGTTAAGCTCAGTCACCTCCTGGCAACCATTGCGCATGTTGGCTATCGCGCTCACCCTTACCACCCCGATAAAGAAGAACAACTCCTTGCCAAAGAGCACAAGCGCTCCATCATTCGCATGGGCGTTGCAGGGATAGGCTCCATGCAAGCAATGATGTTTGCCGCAGCGCTTTACGCAGCAGAGATGTCTACAGCGGGTATGGAAGACATCTATATTCAACTGATGCGCTGGGCCAGTTTAGTTGTATCGACTCCCGTTATTATTTATGCCGCCTATCCCTTTTTGAAAAATGCCTTCAGGGATATCAGAGCCCGACATTTAACAATGGACATTCCCGTCTCCATTGCTATTTGGGGAGGCTTTTTAGCCAGTATTTGGGCAACCGTTTTCGATACAGGTGAAATTTACTTTGAATCAGTGACTATGTTCACATTTTTCCTATTAATTGGCCGCTTCCTTGAGATGAAAGCACGCCAACGAACAGGAAAAGCAGGTAATGCCTTAATGGATCTGATTCCAACCAGTGCCACTCGAATTAATCCTGACGGCAGCGAAGAACTCGTTCCAGCGACCGAGTTGCAACCTGACGACATCGTTATAGTGAAACCAGGCCACACCCTGCCCGCTGATGGTATTATCGCTAAAGGCATCAGTTCTATCGACGAATCTGCATTAACAGGCGAGTACCTTCCCCTTCGCAAATCAGTTGGAGATACAGTCGTTGGTGGTACCATCAATGTCGAAAACCCAATTGAAGTCTGTGTAACTGCCGTTGGTGAACATAGCCGAATCTCTGCAATTGTAAAACTTTTAGATCGTGCGCAAAGTGAAAAACCCCGTATTGCCCATATTGCGGACAAAGTCGCCAGTTACTTTGTAGGGGCTAGCTTAATTGTAGCCGTATGCGTGTTTACGACTTGGTATTTCATTGAGCCAGCAAACGCCTTTTGGATTACCTTAGCCGTGCTTGTCATCACCTGCCCTTGCGCGCTTTCACTGGCGACGCCAACGGCGTTAACAGCGGCGACTGGCACCTTGCGCCAAGAAGGCTTATTAATCACACGCGGACATGTTCTGGAGTCCTTTAGCAAAGCAACTCATGTTTTGTTTGATAAAACAGGCACCCTGACAGAGGGTCGTCTAGCGCTACAATCGACTCATTTGCTGCGTGAGTTTTCTGAACAAGGTGCTTTACGTATAGCCGCTGCACTGGAATGCCATTCTGAACACCCCATCGCACGCGCTTTCACTCCTTGGTTTGATCAAGCAGCAGAGGATACAACCAATACATTAGGATCGGGCATTGAGGGCGGTTTCAAGAATGAAGTGTATCGAATTGGTAAACCAAGCTTTGTGATGCAATTAAGCGGGCTCGATATCCCAGAAATGCCCGACAACAAACGTCAATGGGTTCTACTGGGGGATCAACAAGGCGCTATTGCATGGTTTGCCCTAGACGACCAAATACGTAAAGATGCCCTGAATACTATTTCGCAACTTAAGCGTCTTGGTCTACAAGTTGAAATGCTAACAGGTGACGCATCCCCTGCTGTGCAGCGCATTGCAGAACAACTGGGAATTACGCAGGTTTACTCAGGCATGACGCCCGAAAATAAACTGGAGCGTATCAGTGAGTTACAAGCTCAAGGGGCACGTGTCATTATGGTCGGTGATGGCATTAATGACATACCGGTTCTGGTTGGTGCACAAACATCAGTATCAATGGGAGCCGCAACCGATTTAGCAAAAACTAACTCGGATGCAGTGCTGATCAATAATCAATTAATGACCTTAGCACAGGGCGTGCGCTTATCTCGTAAGACTGAGCACATTATCAAAGAAAACCTTGCGTTATCCTTAGCCTACAACGTGATCGCGTTACCCGCTGCCTCAATGGGCATGATTCCTCCCTATATTGCCTCAATTGGTATGACAGCAAGCTCTCTCGTTGTCGTAGGGAATGCCTTACGCCTGACGCGTCGCTTTAAACGCTTGGCACCTATTAATGCAAATAACAGTGCAAAAAACAGCACGGCTGTCAGTACAAAAAATGCGCCTCAACCCAAAGCAGGTATGTAATGGAAATTATCATCATTCTAATCCCGATCGCCCTGATTCTAACAGGCATCGCTTTTTGGGCTTTTTTTTGGAGCGTTAACAGTGGTCAATTTGATGATCTCGAATCCCCAGCACATAGCATTCTATATGACGACGATGATCATTTGATCCCTGACGACGCCAAAGTCGACACGGATCAAACTGACTCAAATAAAGCTGACAACGCTAAGCGCAATGACTGAACCCCTTCTGATTTCCACCGCCATCATGATTGGCTTGCTTGGGAGCACGCACTGTATTGGTATGTGTGGGGGAATTGCCGCCAGCATCGGTTTACAGCGCCATCGATCAACACTGTCGAATGCGTCCTTTCTTATGAGTTACAATCTAGGCCGCATTTGTAGTTATGCCATTGCTGGAGCCTTATTGGGGTCGGTTGGAGCGCTCGTCGCAACGGGGATATCAGGACTTATTCTTCGCAGCTTTGCCGGACTCATGCTAATCGCCATGGGTCTCTACATCGGCCAATGGTGGCTAGGCATTACGCATCTGGAAAAAGTAGGCAGTAAACTCTGGAAATTAATTGGCCCAAGTGCCAGCCGTTTAATGCCTGTTAAAACTTTACCCCAGGCTTTATTGCTGGGTGTCGCATGGGGTTGGCTACCCTGTGGGCTGGTCTACAGTACATTACTCTGGTCTTCTTCTGCAGGCAGTTGGCAGCAAGGTGCACTGCTTATGGCAGGATTTGGGCTAGGTACACTACCGGCCATGTTCACCACGGGGTTACTGGCTCAGCAAGTAAAGACCCTGCTGCAACAAAAATGGACTCGGAAGCTGTCGGCACTCGTCATTATAACCTTTGGCATTTTTACACTCCCTCTATCTGAGTTAATTTCAATAAGCCATTGACCCTTATCAACGTATTTTTGTTTTTTTCAACTATACTGTCCGTTGTATTTTAGCTGTTAAGGAAAGGTAACTGTGAACTTCCAAAACCCTATTCAATGGGATCTAGACCTCATTAAGCGTTATGACTTATCGGGGCCTCGTTATACATCTTATCCCACTGCCGTACAGTTTGACCCTAACTTGCAGCCCGACGCCCTTGTGCAAGCCGCCCTAAGCACAACGGATAAACAAGCTCCCTTGTCCTTATACGTCCATATTCCCTTTTGTGCGCACGTTTGTTATTACTGCGCCTGTAACAAAGTCATTACTCGAAACCGTGATCGAGCTCAGCCCTACTTGGACCGTGTCTATCGCGAAATGGAGTACCTATCAAGCCTATACGATAACAACCGCATCGTTAATCAACTTCATTGGGGCGGTGGTACCCCTACCTTTATCAGTGATAGCCAAATGCGTGAGCTTATGGACCATCTGCGTAAAAATTTCAACTTACGAGATGATGACCAAGGCGATTATTCAATTGAAATTGACCCTCGTGAAGCCAGTGATGACACCCTTAGAGTTCTGCGAGAGTGTGGGTTTAACCGCATAAGCCTAGGTGTGCAGGACTTGGATATCAGGGTACAAGAAGCTGTCAACCGCGTACAACCTCTTGAGCAAACAGAACGCGTTCTAAACACTGCCCGAGCCCTTGGTTTTCAATCCATTAACATGGATCTTATTTATGGCCTTCCGCATCAAACCCTTTCGAGCTTTGATGCAACCCTAGATGAAATCATTCGGATGAGCCCTGATCGCCTGTCTGTCTTTAACTACGCTCATCTACCGGATCGCTTTCGCTCACAAAAACACATTCAATCAGACACTCTGCCTTCCGCCGATGTAAAACTGGATATCCTGCAACACACCATTAATAAACTACTGGGTGCGGGCTACGTCTATATCGGCATGGATCATTTTGCAAAACCGAATGACAGCCTTGCCATTGCCCAGCAAAATGGCCAGCTGCATCGGAACTTCCAAGGCTACACCACCCATTCTGATTGTGATTTGGTCGCGATCGGTGTGTCATCTATTAGCCAGATAGGCTCCGTCTTCTACCAAAATGAGCACGACTTAAGTCTGTACACCGATGCGATAGATCAAAAGCAACACGCGATTAAGCGTGGCATTAGTTTAAATGAAGATGATCGAATTCGGTCAGCCGTTATTAACCAACTCATTTGTCATTTTTCGTTGAATCCTGCGGATATTGAACAACGCTTCAACATTAATGTTGCGACTTACTTTGCGGAAGAGCTGACAGAACTGGCACAATTCGAAGCCGACGGCTTGATCACGCTAGACAAGGGGTTTATTCAAGTCACCCCTGCAGGACGTCTATTGATTAGGCGCATTTGCATGACTTTCGATGCGTATATCCCAAAACAAACACCTGTTCGCGGATATTCCAAAATTATTTAACCGCCCTCGCATCCGGCAGTTACGAGTAGTCGACTGCCGGATATTTCTTCACCCCGCCGCCTAAATGTTACATAATACCCAATCGAGAGCATCCAATGTTCATTCCGGTAAGGTGATAGGTGTACGAATGGAAGAAAAACGCTCAACAGGCAAACTCCACAGTCTCAACCAAGTGCACTGCAGCACCTGCAGTTTAAGCTCTTTGTGTCTACCCGTATCTTTGAACATGACGGAGATGGAGCGCCTTGATAATATCATCGATAAAAGCCGTCCATTAAAGAAAGGTGAGCATCTATTTAGACAAGGTGACACCTTTACAAGCATCTTTGCCATTCGTGCAGGCTCTGTAAAAAGCTACTGCATTACCAATGACGGCGAAGAACAAATCACAGGCTTCTTTTTCCCGGGCGAGCTGGTGGGACTCAGTGGCTTTAATGATACCGCCTACCCTGTTTCAGCCAAAATTCTAGAAACCACCACCGTCTGTGAAATACCGTTTGAGCGCTTGGATGACCTTTCTGGCCACATGCCTGAACTGCGCCGCCAGATTCTTCGAACCATGAGCCGTGAAATCAGCAATGATCAACAGATGATGACACTGCTATCGAAAAAGACAGCAGAACAGCGCGTAGCAACCTTCCTGATCAAGCTGACCCAACGTTTTCATGAACGTGGCTACTCCCAAAACTATTTGCGCTTATCTATGTCACGCAATGAAATAGGCAACTATCTTGGTTTAGCCGTTGAAACCATTAGCCGTATTTTTACACGTTTCCAAACGCAAAACATGATTCTTGTCGATGGCAAACAAGTCGAAATTCTGAACTATGATGCGCTTTTCGAACTATCAGGTGAAGCAATTGACAAGCCTATATCTGCTTGCAAAACCTCTCTTTAAACCCTACACCCGGGTCTCGCTGGAGTTTTAAATGTCTTACGATGAGTTTTATGTCAAATCCGTGGTCCGCTCTATCTCAGATTGGCCAGAACCCGGTGTTATTTTTCGTGATGTCACCCCTGTTTTTAAAGACCCTAAGGCCATGCGTATCACATGCGATGCGTTTATTCAGCGCTATATCGACAGTCCGATTACCCATATCGCTTGTATTGATGCTAGAGGTTTTATCCTAGGCTCAGTGGTCGCGTATCAACTGAATTTACCTTTGGTGCTCATCCGTAAAAAAGGCAAACTACCTGGCGAAACCATCGCAGAGGAATACTCGCTGGAATATGGCTCGGCGACAGTCGAACTTCAAAAAGATGCCATACAAGAAGGCGACAAGGTCTTGATTTTTGATGACCTGATTGCAACAGGCGGAACGGTTCTTGCGGCCGCCTCTCTCATCAAACGCTTAGGTGGACAGGTGGTGGAAGTTGCAGCCTTGATTGACCTGCCGGATCTACAGGGCTCACAACGCATTCAAGACAGTGGTGTACCAGTCTTTGCTTTACTCGCCTACGAAGGACTTTAACTGAATGAATTGGTTTAAGAACATCTTGATTTACAGATTCACCCCTGATGCAGATTTCTCAGAGCAACACTTGGAAAACGCACTTCTGACAAAACCCTTTGTGCCTTGTGGTCGTCAAGAACTTAAGCGTCAGGGCTGGGTTTCCCCCAGTTCATTTAGTGATAGCCCCGTATTTGTTAGCAACGGAATGTATCTTGTCAGCTTGCTGCAGGAAGAGCGCATTTTGCCCGCCAGCGTCATCAAAGATGAGCTGCAGGTTAAAGTCAGTAAAATTGAGCAGGATGAAGCCAGAAAGGTCTACCGCAAAGAAAAAGATCAGCTAAAAGACGAAATTATTCTAGAACTTCTTCCAAGAGCCTTTTCAAAACGCTCGGCCACCCGCGCCTTGATCATGCCGCAACTGGGATGGATTTTTGTTGATGCGGGAAGCTTCAAACGTGCTGAAGACTTGCTCAATAGCTTAAGGGAAGTCTTAGGCACATTAAAAGTCAAACCCTTAACCGTCAATCAAGCGCCAGCAAGCGTTTTAAGTCTATGGGTTCAGGACGAAGATCAAATTAGCACTGGGTTTGCCGTGGAAGATGAGTGTGAGCTCAGGGACACCTCTGCAGAGGGTGGCGTTATTCGCGTTAAAGGACAGAATTTGTTTTCCGATGAAATACGCGCTCATTTAGCCACAGATATGCAAGTCACGCGTTTAGCCTTAACTTGGCAAGATCAGCTGAGCTTTATGATTTACTCCGACTTAAGCTTGCATCGTCTTAAGCTAACGGATCAATATCACGAACAACTTCAGCAAGACAGCCCAGAGGACGAAAAGGCATTTTTTGATGCTCAACTCAACCAAATGGGTCTTGAATTGTCGAATCTAATGCCCTCGTTGATCGCCAGCTTTGGTGGCGAACCTGAATCCCCTTAGGCCTGACTTTGTATGTACAGCGTAAAAGAAGTGTTTTACACCCTGCAAGGTGAAGGAGCGCACGCAGGGCGCCCCGCTATTTTTTGTCGGTTTACTGGCTGCAATTTGTGGTCAGGGCGTGAAGTTGATCGGTCAAACGCCATCTGTCAATTTTGCGATACAGATTTTATTGGTAGTGACGGCCAAAATGGCGGCAAATTTAACTGCCCAGAAGCGTTAGTAACACACCTGCAACACTTTTGGCCCTTAAGTTCAGAACCTCCTTACGTTGTGTGTACGGGCGGAGAGCCTGCCTTGCAGCTCGATCAACCACTGGTCGACGCTTTGCACAAGGCGGGCTTTATTATTGCCATCGAAACCAATGGCACTAAACCGCTCCCGAATGGGATTGACTGGATTTGTGTTAGCCCAAAAGCAGACACAGATATCATCATTCGCAAAGGGAACGAGCTCAAACTGGTGTACCCTCAATCGCAAGCCATGCCAGAGCGGTTTGTCTCTTATCAATTTGACAATTTTTACTTACAGCCCATGGATTCAGAGGATGCTCAAGAGAATCTAAAAGCGACTCTCAGTTATTGTCTGCGTCACCCTAAGTGGCGATTAAGCTTACAAACTCACAAGATCCTAGGCATCGACTAGGTCATCACCCTCGCTTGGCGAATAAACACATCTCGGTTTCGCCAAGCGATTAACGCAAATGCAGGCAGTTGCATTAACACGCCATAGGTCAACGCACTGGCCGACATTTCGGCATTTTGCAACAAGGCACCCGTCACTAACAGTGCTGTTCCCGCATTCTGCAAACCCACCTCAATCGTTAAAGAGACACGCTGCGGGTCATCTAACCTTCCCATCACAGCCACTGCATACCCCATCAGCATCGCCAAGAGCACCAACGTAAAGACAGGCAGATACAAAACCGGCAAGACCTGCATTAACATGGGCCACCGGCTGACGACCAACATAATAACCGTTGCTACCATCAACAAAAATGCTAGGCGTCTTATGCTTTTTTCTATGCGTTGTGTGATCGCCAGATAATGATGCCTAAGCACCATTCCTAACAAGACAGGTACCAGAGTAATCAATAACATCTGCATTAAGGCTTGGCCAACGGGAAAAGCAATCGACACATCATCGTCCAAAGTAACCTTCAACAACAAGGCCGTCATCAAAGGTAATGTAAAGGGGGTGACCACACTCAATAGCGCAGTTAAAGAGACCGACAAGGCTGCATCGCCTCTTGCCAGCAAGGTAATGGCATTGGATGTTGCTCCACCTGGCGCCAAGGTCAAGATGATCAAACCTAACGCAAGCATGAGTGGAAGATCAAAGATCCAGACAACCCAAATACCCAGAAGTGGTAAAAGAAAAAACTGAGCTGTAATGCCAAAAAAGATGGCCCTAGGATACTTCAAGACACGCTTAAAGTCTGAGAGCGTCAGCGCTAAACCGACACTGAGCATGATAATAAACAAAGCAATCGGTAAAAACAGTTGCGTTATCATAGAAGCCTGCATGAATGAAAATCGCCACCTAGTGTTGAATTAGGTAAAGTATCTCAAATCTTGATTGTGCATTGCAAAAAAATCTATTAACACCTGTGTGTATGAAAATGCCCCCTGCATAGGATTAGCAAGGCTACCCACATTATCTGTGGATAAGCCTGTGAAAAAAATGCACATAACCCCTATCCTGCCCCATAAATTCACGGCTTCAGACAGATTGATCATTTTTTAACCAATAGATAAATTCATTAAATTTCAACAACTTAAATAAATCAATAGCTTAATTATCAGTTTTTCCGCTTTTTTCTGATCATTTTTCGACCATTAAAAAAACACTCACAGGTGTCAAGCATAAATTACAAGGTTACTCACAATTTTTGTAACTTTTTATTCATGTTCACTATTGACAGTCCGTATTAAATTGCAACACTGGAGTCCTTACGAGTAAGTCAGTACACTCATCTTTTTGAGTAGGAATTCCGTGTGAACCCATCCTTAGATGAGCGCAAGCGCGCCGGACAAAAAGTTAGCCTGATTGGAGCGCTTGTCAATACAGTAATGAGTTTACTGAAAATAATTGGCGGCTTGTTTTCTGGATCAGCGGCTTTAGTTGCAGATGGCTTTCATTCCTTATCGGATGTCATTACCGACCTAATGGTCGTTTTTTTGTTAGGTGTGTCCCATAAAAAAGCGGACACCAATCACCCATATGGCCACGGTCGTTTTGAAACGCTCGGAACCGTGGCACTGGCCTTCGTGTTATTGTCCGTTGCTGGATTCATGGCGTGGGATAGCTTGCGCCTTTTATTTGCAGGCGAGATCCCCTCTCCGCCAGGTGTCGTGGCTCTGTTTATTGCAGGCATCTCAATTTTAGCGAATGAAGTTCTGTTCTTTTATACCTTAAGAGTCGGAGAAAAAATCCAATCACGACTTTTAATTGCAAATGCATGGCATCACCGAAGTGACTCTCTATCCTCAGTCGTGGTCTTGATTGCAATAGCAGGCGCTATTCTAGGGGTTTGGTGGTTAGATGCGTTGGCCGCTGTTTTAGTGGCGCTATTGATCGCAAAAATTGGTTGGGAGTTGTTAAGCAAAAGTTTGGCGGAGCTGGTCGACACAGCCTTACCACCTGAGCGCCTTACAACGCTTCGAGAGACCGTGATGTCCGTAGATGGCGTCATAGGCGTCCATAGTTTTAAAACCCGCTCTATGGGCGGACAAAGCCTGTTAGAGATGCACGTTCAAGTTGCCCCTCATTTAAGTGCCGCCGAGGGCCACTACATTGGCGACTATGCAACGCGTTTACTGCAAGAGCGTTTTGATGACATTGCCCATATTATCTACCACATTGACACCTATGATGACCATGCGATCTCTTTACCAACTCGATCCGCATTACCCGCTCGAACAGAGATTCATCAGCATCTTGATGCCGCTCTAGCGAGAATTTTAGGTGAAGCCCCAGATTATGAATTGATTATTTACTACACTCCCCGCTTTATTGAGTTGGATATCAAGTGTCCAATGGCGATCTTTGCACTTTTAGAGCAACAAGGGGTGACGGCTGCAGAGCTTGAGGCACGCTTAAATGACGAACTGCGAACCTTAGAGTGGTTCAAGGGAATTCAGATCTGGTTACCGGCTCGGTAGTGTCGATAACGCGGAGCCCAAGCGTCTGGGCTCACACATAATAAAGCATGGCTAAAACATCTTACACATTATAACGTCGGCTAGGTTCTCGCATCGTCACAAACTCTTCAGCCGCCGTTGGGTGAATGCCGATCGTTGCATCAAACATCGCCTTGGTTGCGCCCGCTTTCATCGCGATTGCGATTCCCTGAATAATTTCACCCGCTTCCGCACCCACCATATGTGCCCCAACCACTCGATCACTGTCTCGATCCACCAGCAGCTTCATCAGTGTGCGTTCTTGGCTGCCACTTAGAGTGTGCTTCATGGCACGAAACTCAGAGCGATAGACATCAAGGTTTGGATAGACCTTACACGCGTCCTCTTCCGAAAGCCCGACTGTGCCAATATTGGGCTGACAAAACACAGCCGTTGGAATCAAATTATAATCAACATTCGTGTCAGCATCGCCATATAAGCGCTTAACCAAGGCCATGCCCTCAGCCAACGCGACAGGCGTTAACTGAACTCTGTCGATGACATCGCCCACCGCATAAATAGAAGGGAGATTGGTTTGAAAAAGATCATCAACCTGAATCGCTCCATTGCTGCTCAAATTCACGCCCAAGGCCTCTAAGCCAAGCCCTTGAGTATTGGGTACGCGACCCGTTGCGTACATGACAGTATCAACCGTTTCTTGGCTATCATCCTTAAACACAACGTCTAAACGTCCATCTGCATTCTGCGTAACTGACTTAATATCTGTATTAAAGCGCAGATTGACGCCTTTTTTAGCCACCTCTTGTGCCGTAAACGTCCTCACCTCTTGATCGAACCCGCGCAAGAACAAATCCCCGCGATGCACCAAATCCGTTTGAGCACCAAGGCCAGCAAAAATACCGGCGAACTCGACCGCAATATAGCCACCGCCAACCACCAAAACACGTGTTGGAAAGGTCTCTAGGTCAAATACCTCGTTTGAAGTCACTATGTGCTCTTTGCCCGGAACATCCGGCACAAAGGGCCAACCACCCGTTGCGATCAAGATGCGTTCAGCCGTAAACACCTGATCGCCCACGCGAACTTCATTCGGGCCTTCAAGCGTTGCCCGACCGTCTATTAGCGTACACCCAGAGTTTTTTAAAAGATTGGCATAAATACCGTTGAGACGGCTGATTTCCTGTTTTTTGTTGTCGCGAAGTGTTGGCCAGTCGAATTGAGCAGATGCTCCCGTAAAGCCAAATCCTGCCGCTTCATGGAAGCTTTCAGCATAATGCGATGCATATACATAGAGTTTTTTAGGCACACAGCCTACGTTAACGCAGGTTCCTCCCATGTAACGATCTTCAGCAATAGCCACTCTTACGCCCATGCCTGCGGCCATACGTGCAGCTCTCACACCGCCAGAACCGGCCCCTATTACAAACAAATCAAAATCAAATTGACTCACGGATTACCCCTAGTGTTTTGGATATTGGTTAAAACTCTATCGTCTTTATTCCGATCGGACCAATGAAAAATCTTAACTCGCCCTATCACAAATCTTAATCGAACATCCTTTAATGAAATTTGATGTCTGGTGGTTAGGTGCTTAGAATACAGCATCTTTACGATTTAATACGACAAGGCTTAAGCATGAAACTGGTTTCTTTTAATACCAACAGCATCCGTATGCGCTTTCATCAGTTAGAAGCACTGATTGCTGCGCATCAACCCGACGTCATCGGCATTCAAGAGACTAAAGTCACTGATGAAGCCTTTCCACTTGCAGAAATCGAAGCACTCGGCTATCACGCACACTTCCACGGACAAAAAACCCATTATGGTGTGTGCTTATTGTCTAAGGTTCCGCCTATTTCTGTGAACAAAGGTTTCCCTAGCGATGATGAAACGGCTCAAAAGCGCTTGATCATTGGTGAGTTCGTCAGCGATAAAGGACAAACCTTCACTGTGATCAATGGCTATTTTCCGCAAGGCGAGAGCATTCATCACGAAATAAAATTTCCAGCAAAACGTAAATTCTATGCCGATTTACAAACCCTGCTAGAAACCAGCTACAGCGCTGATCAAGCTATTATCGTTATGGGTGACTTTAATATTTCGCCAGAAGACATCGATATAGGCATAGGTGAGCCCAATCGTGTTCGTTGGCTAAAAACAGGCAAAACCAGCTTCCAACCAGAAGAGCGCGAATGGTTTGAGCGTTTAAAAGGCTGGGGACTCAAAGACAGTTACCGTGCAATCCACCCAACTAAGAACGACAAGTTCAGCTGGTTTGATTATCGGAGCAAAGGCTTTGAAGATGAACCCAAACGAGGTCTACGAATCGACACTCTTCTGGCAACACAGTCCTTAATTGACGTCTGTACCGGCAGTGATATCGAATACAACATCCGTGGCATGGACAAACCGTCTGACCATGCGCCCGTTTGGTCTTCATTCGACTTTTAAATTACCCATGAGATTCAACTGACCTCAACAAGAGATCAGTTGAATCTCACGCCTTAGGCTTTAAGTACCAATACATCACATGCCACCGCATCTAATAGACGTTCTGCACTGCTTCCTAACAGCAATCGATCCAGCATTCCTCGTGCTAAAGAGCCCATCACTAAAATATTGACTTGTTGTTTCTTAATAAACTCTGGCAATACGTCATGAACCTCACCTTCAACCACATGAATGCAGGATGCATCAATAGAAGGATCAAAGCTGTTCACCAAGCGCTCAACCCCTGCCTGATGTTCACTTGTCACTTGATACTGAAGGGTTTTGAAATTTGACATTAGGCTATCGTCAAAAATCGCTGACTGCGGAAACACCACATAGCTGTGGAATATGTGCAACTCTGCCCCCAATGCCCGGGCAAGTAAGCTCGCTTCATTCAGGATTTTCTGATCCATTAGCGCCGCATGATCATGGGCATGAAAAGGATCTACCGCTGCAACAATCCGAATACGCTCAGGCCAAGGTTTGGATTTACAAAGCATCAAAGGTGCCATGCACTCTCTGAGTATTTGCCAATCATGAGGAACCAATAATCGATGCAATAAATGGGGGTGCTCGGCAACCTCATGAAGAACAAGGTCGGGATTACTTCTTTCAATTTTAGTCAATAGGCCTTCAGCAATGCCTCTACCCCAAGCAACATCGACAGATAGATTTGCATAGTCTTTCTTCAGCGTGGCTAAGAGCTCGTTTAAAGTGGCCTCTAAGTCACGCAAACGATTGTGTTGAAGCTTTTCGAGAATATCATTGCCCAATAAATTCATTGAGCTGTAATGCGGCTGATAACCACATTTAAAAAACTCAATCTTTGCCGACTCTGCTTGGGCCAAGCGAATCGCTTTTTCTGGTAACAAGTACTGATCTTGCTCTTGAGTAATGTTGACCAGTATTTTTGATAAGTTGTTCATGTCAAAACTCCTTCTCTTCACTCATCTTGCCAATAGTTTAGATGGTTTTGAGAACAAAGTGCTGACCTAGCTCAGCAAAAAGGCCAAACACACAAGCGAGAAGGGATTTTACAACTTGGCAATTGCTGCTCGTAGCGTCTGGATTGCGACTCAACCTGCCTGGCAACAGACATAAGCCACGCTTTTTGCTCGTAAGTACGATTACGAAATCCCGTATGTCCCTCGTGATAATTTAAATACAAATTATAAGAGTCATTTAACGGAACACCATTGCGTTGACGGGACATGTGGTTGTACCAACCAATAAAATCCAGTGCATCTGCCATAGATGTGCGCTGGGCCATACGTTTACCAGTCGCTTGCTTATAATCACTCCAAGCCGCATCTTGAGCTTGTGCGTAACCATAAGCAGAGGACTTGCGTGGCATAGGAATGAAGCCCAGCAAGTAAGGACGCGGAGGTCTCGCGTTGTGAACAAAAGAGGACTCGCGTTGCACAAAGGCTTTTTGTATCGCAACCGAGGTTCCCCACTTATCTTCTGATGCTTTTGCAGCAAAATACCAAGCAGGCTCATGTTGAATAATGTCACAGATATTATTCTGAGCACGCGACGGTGGTGGTGAAGTTGCACACCCACTTAATACAGTGAAAAGACCGACAACAACACATGTAGGCAGACAAGAGTTCAATTTCATGGATCGAATATAGCCTTTTTAAAACAAAAAAGCAGCGGGTAGTCCGCTGCTTTTGAAAGACTTTATCGAATTAACCCATTTTCTTAGCTTCGGCAACCACTGCTGGATCAGGATTCTCTTCTATATGAATCGGCTCCTCGGGCTGCTCCCCTTCATGCTCTTTAAGCGCTTTTTTACTGCGCAACTCAATCATGAACCATAAAACCAGACCGGCACCGAGTCCCCATGCCGCACCATGAGTCGCCAGCACAACGCCCATGATGCCTGCAACACCCATTGAGGTTGCATTATCGATTTGCTCAACAGCAACGGCAATACAGAGATACCCAGTAATCAGAAGTGTGATCGATAATGCGATCGGCAATACTGGTTTGAAAACAGTCACGAGAGGCAACAAAAAGAGTGCAAAGAAACCGACAATCCAGAATACCCCAGCGCCTGAATAAATTGTGTCCATTGCACCGCGACCATAACGATAGCGCTCTGCAATGGTTGCCATAACACCGGTGAAAAGTGGGCCAGCTAAACCAGGATAAGGTGCAAAAAATGAATGCAACAGGTTACGGATACCCGTCACCAAATGCACACGGTCAACATTGATTTCGATTTTTTCATCGGGACGTAAATGGTCGACACGCTTAATCAAACTTTGGCCAACAATAATGTCTCCAAATGCAATAATATACGCAATCACGGCCGTTGGAATTGCAGCCAAGAGCAATTGGAAAGTCGGGAATCCGACCGTAAAGGGTAAATAATCCCAGATTTTATTGAAAGCAGGCAATTCAATACCCCACTGAACCGCTGGCAGTGGATATTCAGCAACTGACCAACCAATCACCATGGTGATCAACATACCAGGTACCATTCCATACCCAGCTATAATCTTAGCCCAACGGTGTTTTTCAACCCAATCGCGAAACGACAGCGAGAAGAGAACATACGCCGTAATCAAACCACCAATACCCAGTGAGATAGGTGTGTTAAATAAGCGCCCACCTTCACTGATCTCACCACTAATCGCTGCAATCCCCGCTCCTAGAAGAATACCGGCTTTAATTGAATTGGGAATATTATTTACCAACTTAGATCCCAGCCGCGTAATTCCCATAAACAAGAAAATAAATGTCACAACGAGCTGTAAGGCAACTAAGGCCCTTATTGCATCAGGACCCGGCTCAAAACCACCGACGAAGAGTAGAACAACTGGAATTGCGGGTGTAATCCAACCGGGTACGAACGGAACACCCAACAGGTTAGGCAGCATAAACCCTATGCCACACACAACAACGTAGGCCAACGCAACGTCATAAGGCAAGCCTAAATAACGCTCAAGTAATGGAATCATCCCCATCGCCACAACGAACATCACTAAGGCCTGGATGGTTTCAGCCACTTCCCAACGATAATGAATAAAAGGTAACCGAATCTTGAAGGGTCCGGCAGGCCAGTAAGGATGTTCCTCTCCATGCTTACGCTGATATAACATAGTCTTCTCTCTTTAATTGTTAAACGCTCAATTAGGGAATTTCCTAATCCCTGTGATTGGGCGTAAAGGTATACCCTTACCCTTTACTGAGTCGAGGGTTTATTCAAAGACTTTAGTCGCGTTTCAATACCAAAGTATTAAGGACCTTCCATTGAATCTGTGCCGAAACCTTCTCAAGAATTCTCTTTGAGACAGCCAATAGACAGAGTGCTATACTGGTCTAAAAAGATTGTTACTAATCTGATTTCGATGAGAGTATTCATGAAGCTTTACGTCGGTTTTCTACAAAAGTTAAAAGGATTTAGTCTAATTGAGCTACTCATGGCCATCGCGATTATTGGGGTGTTAGCAACCATTACCATCCCAGGCTATCAACGATATAAGGAACGAGTGGATAACCATACTGCCATCACTGACCTACAAGTCATCAGCGCCGCGATTGAGCGTTTCTATATTTTAAACCGTCAATTTCCTGCGTCTTTGAATCAACTCAATTTAAGTGCTGACCAATTACAAGATCCCTGGGGCATCCCCTACGAATACCTTGATGTGACCATTCAAACCAACAAAGGCAAAGTGAGAAAAGATAAAAACCTAGTGCCAATCAATAATGATTTTGATTTATATAGCAAGGGTAGAGACGGTCGCTCCGTATCTCCTTTAACATCTGCCCTTAGCCGTGATGATATTATCAGAGCTAATAATGGGAATTTTTATGGTTTGGCGAGTGACTATTGATAATTAGCCTATGAGAATTGAGCTTTCATCTTTAAAAAGCCGGGTTGCTCGTCGCCTTTTTAGAATGTTTTTCTTTATTATTCTGGTGCCCATTGCTTTGATTGCGGTGGGTTCTTTTTATAAAGTCAGCGGCCTTATCTTCACTGACCACCACCATCATCTGCAACGAGCCACGAAAGAATATGGCCTCGGCATTTTTAGGCGCTTGAGCTATGCTCACGACCTGTTACTCAATGCCAGCCAACATACGCAGGACCTAAACCAAATTCAACCTGAGTACCTGCATCTACTGCAAACGTATTTTACGGACTACGCTGTCGCTCAGGGTGAAAGCATTATTTGGCAATACACTGCAAATGACAACGCCAATAAATGGCTCAGTATACTGGAACATGCACCAAGCAGCGGTGTTTTTACTTTGCAAAGTGAAAACACCAATATCAAACGTGTGTTTATGACGTTAACAGCCCAAGAATCACGGTGGTTAGCTGAGTTAGATTCAACCTACTTGTGGCCAGAAACGGAATTAAGTGCATTTGAAGAGCTTTGTGTGATTGGTGCAGACTCTGTTGTCATCTTTTGCTCCGCCCCCCTAACGCAAGAAACGATTGATCTGCTACTTAATACATCACCACAAACGCCCTCCCATTGGCTGAGTACTCAGTCTGAAAACATGATTTCGGCATCTTGGTCTTTATTTATGCGCTATCAGTTTGCACAGGATGACTGGCGCATTATTATCAGCAAACCTGAAAAAGTTTTTATGCAAAGTGTGAATGATTTTAAGCATTCATTCCTACCCGCTATCCTTTTGATTTTCTTGCTAGTAGTTTTCGTTAGCCTATATATGGTACGTCGGCATTTGAAACCAGTTGAAGAGCTCATTAAGGGAACGAAATCCTTATCGGAGAATAAATTAGACTACAAGGTCCAAGTTGACACTGATGATGAATACGAAGACCTCGCTCATTCATTTAATCAAATGACTCAGAACTTAACCTATGAGTTTGAGTACAACTCTGCTTTATTTAATATAAATCAAAAAATACTTCTGAATGAGAATCTATCATCCTGTGCACATAGTATCCTAACCGAAATCGCCCGCTTCACCACACCTTCGTATTCAATACTTTATATACTCAACAAGCACAATCCCATCGTGGATCGATACTACACCTATGAATACCCGAGCCAGAAATTTACGCAAGTAAAACAATCCTCTTCCGAGATTCTGATTCAGTTTTCACCTGTTTTACAGACAGAAGCAAGTATCTGTTCGAAAGATGAACTTAATCAACTCGCTCCAGACCTTCTTATTTCGAAAAACGGCTTTTATCACTGCTATCCTTTACACCAAGATGGTCAGCCCATTGCATTTTTAATAATCAATCTTCCTAAAGCACAGTTAGACTTACGCTTTAGTGATTTTTTATCCCATTGCACGGTTGCATTTAACGCTCTGCAACGGGGTAAACTTTTAAGCTATCAGGCATATTTTGACCGACTCACTGGCGTTTACAATCGGAGTTTTCTACAAGAACACGCTCAAAAGTCACTGGCCTTAACAGAGACGCAATCCTTCGCTCTTTTATTTGTGGATTTAGATCGATTTAAAAACATTAATGATACCTTAGGCCACTCTTTTGGCGATGAACTGCTCAAAGCAGTCGCCAAACGTTTAATGGAGCACCTCCCCCCCCACTCATTTTTATCACGCTTTGGCGGAGATGAGTTTATTCTACTATTGCCCATTTCTCACTCCTCAGATGCAGAAATCATCGCTCAACAATGGCTTAAAATCCTCTCGGATCATTTTCAACTCCGAGGACGAACCATCAACATAGGCGCCAGTATAGGGATTGCGATTGCACCCGATAACACTCGCGAGTATGAAGCGCTTTTAACCTGTGCAGATATGGCCATGTACGAAGCAAAAAGTCAGGGTCGTAATCGCTATTGTATGTACAGTGAAACACTGCATAACGAACTGGCCCGCCGCACACAACTTGAAACCTTTTTACGCGAGGCGGTCAGCGAAGGATATTTATCTGTGCATTATCAACCCAAAGTCAACATTCAAAATCATCGCTTGTCTGGATTTGAAGCCTTGGCGCGTTTTCATCATCCAGAAGAAGGATTTATCCGCCCTGACCTTTTATTTCAAATTGCAGAAGAGTCGGGACAGGTCCATAGTTTAGGCCTCGAGGTTATGCGTCAAGCCTTTGAGCAGCTCAAAAAATGGCAAGTGCTTACTCTTTGGACTGGACGAATGGCCATTAACGTATCGCCACTACAACTCTCATCACCTGAATTTATTTCTCAGGTGGAGTCGTTAATGAAAGAAACGGGCGTTAAACCTGAGTTGATCGAATTAGAAATTACTGAAGGCGTCTTTATTGAGAATAATAATGAAGCAAAAGAGCGCTTGAAACACTTTCAGGCGCTCGGCATGACCATTGCGATGGACGATTTTGGCACGGGCTATTCATCCATGGCGTACATTACCCAGCTGCCATTGGATAACCTTAAAATTGATAAAGCCTTCATCAGCAGCATCAAGGAAGGCAATAAACATGTGGGGATTATTAAGAGCATGATTCAGATAGGTCAGAACCTAGGCCTCAATGTAACGGCTGAAGGTGTCGAGACACCGGAAGAGCTCAACTTCTTAATCCAACACGGTTGCCATGATATTCAGGGGTACCTGTACAGCAAGCCTCTAAGTGCACAAGATGCCGAGGCTCTCCTCATAACACCCAATTTAGACACATTTTTTAAGCATTAAATAATTCACCTATCGGCACATCCAATACATCATGACGTGCATCCGATAAGGTTTTCAAGCGCTCACCAAACGCCTTTTCCCACTGAACTTCACTGCTTTGAGACAGGGCATCAGGCAATGGCCAAGGAAGGAGTGACTGCAACTGGTCCAGCGTAAAGTGGCTTAAATCTCTTGCCAACACATAATCGCCACTAAGTGTTCTCTGAATGATACCTGTGTCTAGCAAAATCGGGATATATTGATCCCATCGCTCTTGCGTTAATCCAGGTGTCTGTTGCAATAACCAAGTATCAGAGCGCGTTTGACCTAACCTCTGCGCCAACCAAAGCTGATGTAATACACCCAACACCGTGTATAAATGAGGCTCACGTCGATTGCGCTGAGTGATATGGTAAATCGTCAATGCTCGGCTCAATTCAGCGCCCAACAAAATGATTACCCAACTGATAAAGATCCAAGCTAGAAACATAGGAACAGCCGCGAAAGCACCATAAATCAGCTCATAGGATGGAAACTGCGTCACAAAAAAAGCAAAACCTCGTTTAGCAACCTCAAACATTAAGGCGGCAGCCACACCTCCTAAAAACGCATGGCGAATGGGCACTCGGCAATTTGGAACCGCTGCATAAAGCAACATAAAGGCAATAGCTGAAAATACGATGGGGATAATTGAAAGAAAACGCGCACTCCCCACCACCTCCGTAGCACTGGTGTATAGAGGCAAAGCGGTAATATAGGACGTGAGCAGTAAGCCAAATCCAATTAACAATGGTCCTAAACTTAACACCGCCCAATACAACAGAAAGCTAGAAACGCCCTTACGCGGCTCGGTAACTCGCCAAATGCGATTGAGTGCCGCTTCGATATTTTTCATCATCATGATCGAGGTGATAACAAGAAACACGATACCAACGGCCGTTAAGCGCCTAGCCTGATCGGTGAAGTCTTTTAAGTACTCGTGAACAACCTCACCTGTCGCGGGCACAAAATTTTCAAAAATCCATTGCTGAACTTGCTCCCCCGCCCCTTGAAAAGACGGTACCGCTGCCAACATTGAATAGGAAACCGTTACCAAAGGAACCACTGCAAACAAGGTTGTATAGGTCAAAGCCGATGCGTTTAACACGCCTTGATTAACAAAAAACTGCCGAATCATATCTCTAAAAAAGAAAAAAATGGTCATTGGAGTCATCACGTTTACGTTCACTAAATTCACCTGTGAGTTGGTAACTGAAACAGAGCCATATACAATAGCCATAGCTTTTATTGAATGTTAGAAAAGAGACACTATGCCAGACATTATAATCTACCATAACCCACGCTGCTCAAAATCTCGAGAAGCACTTAGCCTGCTTGAAAGTCGAAATATTGCTCCTACAGTGTGTGACTACCAGAAAACCCCGTTAAATGCTGAGCAAATTCGTGACCTAGTAGACAAGCTTGGTATTCAGGTTAAAGATCTGTTGCGTAGCAAAGAGACTGAGTTCAAAAGTGCAGGACTTGATCGAGCCGATGTGACAGACGAAGAACGAATCCAAGCCATGGTCGACCTGCCAAAACTGATCGAACGCCCTATTGTTGTCGTAGGAGATCAGGCACGTATTGGTAGGCCACCTGAGACAATTTTGGAGATTTTACCGTGACCAATCCTTATTTACTTGTTTTGTATTACAGCCGTCATGGTGCAACCAAAACCATGGCACAACAGATCGCTCGTGGTGCAGAACAAGCCGGGATTGAAGCCATCATTCGCACGGTTCCAAGTGTATCAGCAGTGTCAGAGCAAACAGCGCCGGACATACCTACAGAGGGTGCGCCTTATTGTACGCTTGACGAGCTCAAACACTGCTCAGGTTTGGCCTTGGGCAGCCCGACACGCTTTGGCAACATGGCTGCCCCTTTAAAATACTTTTTAGACACAACCAGTAGCCTGTGGCTGTCCGGTGCCTTAATTAACAAGCCTGCGGGGGTATTCACATCAGCATCAACACTGCACGGTGGACATGAGTCCACACTGCTAAGTATGATGTTGCCGCTCTTGCACCATGGCATGATACTGACAGGTATTCCATACAGTGTATCTGAATTATCAACGACACAATCAGGCGGCAGTCCCTATGGGGCCAGTCATCTTGCCAGCACCGATAGTCAACGACCACTCGACAAAGATGAACGCGCACTCTGCCAAGCTCTAGGCCTACGCTTAGGCCAACTGGCTCTTCAATTAAGGAATCCATCATGACACTCGCACAAAAAGCGAATATTAGCCATAAAATCACTATTATCGCTTATATAAGCTTATTGCTGTTGTTCACCCTATGGTACTTATGGCTGGCCCCGGCAAAAAGCGATCACCCTTGGGTTATCTGGCTTGTCCACGTTCTGCCTCTGCTCGCCTTTTCACCTAAAATATTTCGTGGACATGCCCGTGGACATGCTTGGTTTTGCTTTATTTTACTTTTTTATTTTTTAGGCTCTGTGCTTGCGACACTGATGCCCTTAACACGTTGGCTGGGTTTAATTGAGTCTATATTGCTGTGCATTCTATTTACCAGCTCCATGATGTTCGCGCGTTGGCAAAGTCAGATTGACCGCGGACTCGTATAGCCATTTATTTTTTTGATCCAGCCTCCTGACTAGGATTCATCTATGCCTGTGACACACTTTATCATCCATTCGATTCAGAAAACGGATGATCAAACTGCAGCCAACTGCCATTTAGCCGAGACAGAACTGGCCTTGGAACGCTTCGCTCCTTCTATCTTAAGTGAATTAAAACGCATTCAGGGCAGTCGATCGGGGCGACAATACGGCTGTTTCAGTCAGGAAATCATGGGGATTAGGCCTCTGATTACACAGTGGCGAGAAGGCAGTTTAGGATTTTCGTCTTTAACCGCCCAACTGACGAAGCATTTAGGCTTACAACTGGATAAAGGGAATGAATTACTTCAGGGATATGTTGTTTTTGTAAGTGAAACACTCGAGCGTGGTGATCGCCTTTTCATTTTTCACCTGCGTCCATCTTCCGCTTTGCAACTTTCGCAAGACCTTTCGCTGCAAGAAACCGACTACATTGAGTTCAGTGAGACAGGTTTTGGCGTTTGCTTGGACCTTTCCGCACTCGAAAACAATGAAGATAAATATCTGACCATCAGTTTTGGTCGCAGCGAAAAAGGCGTAAAAGCGGTTGTGTGTGAATGGTTAGGCTATACAGATACCGTCGATAAAAAAGTTGAAACTGAGCAATTTTTATCGATTATCGAGCAATACTGCAATGCCCTACCCGAAGATGAAAGCGAGCCGATACGTGAGCGTGTTGTTGAGTACTGTTTGGAACAGGATAAAGCGGGAGAGGCTGTGGTATTTAGCAACCTGTCAGAGGAAGTCAGTCCTGGTATAGACGAGTTTTTGACTAAACATCAAGAAACACCCAAGAAGGAGCTTATCCCTGATCGGAAGCAGCTCAAACAATATCTACGCTTTGCGGGTAAAAACAGTGATATCTCAATTAGTTTTGCGAGCAGCAGCTTAGGGAACATTGTTGAGTTTGATCCAAACCAAGAAGTTCTTATGATCAAAAACCTGCCTAAATCCTTGTTACAGCAGCTAAAAAAGCTACACGGGAATTAAGTAATCAGACTTACTCTGTCTCAAAACGCCTTAAGTAAGCTAGTCCACCTAGGTTATTAATCTGTCGTTGAATAAATGCCTGTCGGCTGCGCATGTAAGCGGATGGGCGTTTAATATCGTAACGGGCAGGTGAAGGAAGCACTGCGGCCATTAACGCTGCATCCTGTACCGAAACTTGTGCCAGTGGCTTCACAAGCAAATACTCGGTAGCCGCCCACACACCAAACTCCTGTTTACCAAATTGCGCAATATTTAAATAGACCTCTAGAATGCGCTCTTTTCCCCAGAACTGCTCAAGTATTATGGCAATGCCCCACTCCAAGACCTTACGCACTTGACTGCGGTCACCCCATAAAAACAAATTTTTAGCCACTTGCTGAGTGATAGTACTGCCACCTCCGGCTGGACGCCCCTCACGGTAAGCCCGAATCGCGGCTTGGGTCGCGGCCACATCAATCCCCCAATGGTCTGGAAATTTTTGATCCTCGGAAGCGATGACCGCCATTTTCAGTGTCCAAGGAATTTCCTCATAGGGAACCCATTGATATCGGGCAAACTCAATCTCTTCACTCCATAATGCCTTCCAGTTGTGATGGAGCATAAAAGCCGTTGTCGGGACAGGGAGCCACTTCAGTAGTACAACAATTGTCAAAAAAAAACACAAGAAAATGACAGGCAGTAAACACAGTATTTTTAAGGCTTTTTTCAAATGATCATCCTATACAAGTGGCGTAGATCGCGCTAAGGTAGTTCCCAGTTTACCTTAAATTCAACGTAACCCAATAGAAAGGAGACAACTTTAGTGGCCACTATCCAACTCGCTTTATTAGGACTGACCTGTGGAGGTTGCGTCAAGAAGGTCAAAGAAGCGCTTGAACAGGTCGATGGCGTTGAGACGGTACTTGTGGAATTAGACAGTGCTGAAATTAACGGAACAGCGTCAACGGAAGACCTCATCGAGGCAATCGAAATGTCAGGCTTTGAAGCACAGATCAAATAACATGACGAGTGATCTGTGCCGAACTGGCCCAGATCACTCGTCATGGGTTTACAGTGTTGGATCGAGTTTTAATACAGACAAAGTGCGCGCTCTCACTTCACTAAGCAGCTCCGGCTCATTGCTGAGTACCTTGCCATAGGATGGGATCATGGCTTTTAAGGTTTGTTGCCAGGCATCCGTCGCCAATTGATCCTTGTAGCAACGCTCAACGATGCTAAGCATCGCTTGAACCGCCGTAGAGGCGCCAGGAGACGCTCCTAAAAGCGCAGCAAGAGAGCCATCGGCAGAGATAATCACCTCTGTACCAAACTCCAGTTTGCCCCCTCCTGCAGGGTTCTTTTTAATAATTTGAACACGCTGCCCCGCAATCGACAACTCCCAGTCGTCCTCTTGCACATCTGGAAAGAAGTTACGCAAAGCTTTGACACGCGATTCATGAGACTGCAAAGACTCTGAAATCAAATAGCGAGTCAGGTCCATATTATTGGCACCGACAGACATCATTGGGCCAATATTACTAGGATTGACTGACTTGATCAGATCCAAGTACGAGCCATTTTTTAAGAATTTGGTCGTAAAACCTGCAAAGGGTCCGAACAACAGCGATTTTTGACCGTTCATAATACGCGTGTCTAAGTGCGGAACCGACATCGGAGGCGCACCAATGGGCGCCTTTCCGTATACCTTCGCCGCATGTTGTTCAACAATTTCCGGCTTGGTGCACACCAGCCACTGTCCACTAACTGGAAAACCACCATAGCCCTTACCTTCCGCGATTCCAGACTTCTGAAGCAAAGGCAGTGCGCCGCCACCTGCACCCAGAAAGACAAACTTGGCAGTAATGGGGGTTAAGTGCTTATCGGCTTTATTCTTAACATTGACTAACCAACGCCCATCGGGCTGCTTCGTTAAGGACTGAACATCATGACTGACCAGTAAGTCGAAGTCAGGTTGTTTGCCTAAATGCTCAACCATAAAACGGGTTAAAGCGCCAAAGTTAACATCCGATCCATAACGAACACGCGTTGCAGCAAATGGCTGCGACGCCGGACGATTTTGCATAACCAAAGGCATCCAACATCGAATTACCTCAGCATCTTCGCTGTACTCCATGTCTTTAAACATCACATGGGATGACAGTGTTTCGTAACGCTTACGCAAGAAATCGACATTTTCCTGACCCCACACAAAGCTGCAATGCGGAGCGGTGTTAATAAAGTTGGATGGCTCAGGTAAAGCCTGCTGTTCAACCAAATATGACCAGAACTGGAGACTGACTTCAAAAGCAGAGTTAATGGTAAAGGCTTTTGTCGTATCAATCGAACCATCCGCTTTTTTAGGCGTGTAGTTCAACTCGCAATAGGCCGCATGCCCAGTGCCCGCATTATTCCAACCATCTGTACTTTCTTGTGCAACGTGGTCAAGACGTTCAACCATGATGATTTTCAAGGATGGGTCTAGCTGCTTTAACAGCACCCCCAACGTTGAGCTCATGGCACCTGCCCCAACTAGCAACACATCGGCTGTTCTTGCGGTCATCTTGATCCTCACCCTAAGAAAATGAAAGTTAGAATTATACGGCCGCAACTGCAGCATTCAATCCACCAATAGTGGAATATGTCGACAATATTTCGATTTCAGGACATAAATGATTAAATAAGACGAAAATAATTAGGGTAATTGACTATCGCAACCTGATTTCAGCGATGATCAAAAACCCTGTATTTTCGGTGGATTAATAGGGATTAGCCTTTGGTAAAGCCCGACTCTCTTGATAAATACTCGGCAAGATAAAATCTGCACTTCTCAAGCAAGTTGTTTACAACTCAGTCAAACACACACTTTAGCATGCTAGCCACTTACGGCTTGCACCAAGCATTGAGATTGATGGGTGGCTCACTGATCCAATTAATAACAGGAAAGCCATCAACTAGTTGATAATTGTCCAACTGCGTCCCTCTTAAAGCCAGGTATTGATCAATTGGGGCAAGATTTCGTAAATACGCTAACGATTGGTAAAAAAGTTCACTGACTGGATCGGATCCTTTGTGATTTTTAGACGTCATATGACCAAACTTATTGATGTAATTAATGACCCCACTATCGATAATCGCATAATCACCTCGTAATCCCGCAACACGATTGGTTTGAAGCGCTTCTTCTTTATCAGGGTTACGGATTAAAACACCTGTTGTCTCGTTCCATTCCTTACTCGGATTATCCTCCCACTCCCCCTGAGCATTTAAGCGCATAGGCCCTACAAACTTTAAAGGTGCCCTCATCACGCAGCCTTCGTCAGCCAAAAACAAATCATTCAAAAATCCCAGTACAGTAAAGCGCATGTTTTGCGCTCCTCCCTGAATCAAACCTTCAGGTTTTGCATAGTTGCCATAGGCCTTACAGTTGTCTTCTCTTAAACCGTTCACACACACGGCGACACGAACTGGTAGCTCGTAGGTTTTGTCCAAACTGTAAGGCTCTGACATGACAAGAGACGAAGTAGGTTGCACCAAGTCTTCACTGAGCAACCTTAGCCGCAATTGATTTCCTTGGCTGCGCATACCAATCCAGTTGACGCTGAAAGGGGTTGCGTTATTGACTCGCTCAGGTGACAACCCTTCACTCGGAAAGCGTAATACTTGAAAAAATGTCTCACGATCTAAACGCGCAGATTCCAGCCAAGTTTCCGTTGGGGTATCTTTTACCCGCAATCCACCTGTTAAAGTTTTTCGAAAAGGGTCTAGACTCGAGGTTGTCGCCCAGTTTAAAAAATTACCGCTCCAAAAAGGCCCGGGACATAGATGCGTTCTGGAGTGAAAATCAGGGTAAAAATACGCATCACTTTCCTCGATGCCGTCGGCATAGATATAGCATTTCTTTGAATCAAAATAGCCTTCATAGACTTTCGATTCCTGATACTCTTCTTGATAGAGACGCCGTACATCGGAAGGAAGGTCGACAGGTGCTAAGTCGACCTGCTTGCTCAGAATGTTCTCAATGATCAGTATTGGGGGTTGTGGCAAAAAACTCTGTATATTGGCAACGACCGGCTGTGTGGCCATTAGCATCCCGATACCCGCTACCAAGACAAACACCCTATGCTTAATTATCAAACTTGCTTCCTTCATGCAGATATCGATCCTGTTTATTCACTTTTAATCTAAGACATTGGTCGTCTAAACCCGATCTTTTAATCGCAACGACCACTTTTATAAAAACAGCAATAGACTTCGCCATTCGATTAGCTTTTTCTCGAACGTCATAGACGCATGAGCTGGACTGGTAGAGGGTAGACTCTGAATGTGAAGTGCCTCAAACCGACTGTCCTCTGTTTTTAACCTTTGCGCTTCTCGAGTAAATTCTTGGTAAGCCTTATTGCCATTGCAAAAGACTGCTTGAATCCCCGGATAGGCTTGGAAAAAAGCAGCGAAGCTATTGAGCTGCTGAGAGGACGTTACAATCGAAGAATCAAGACTGCCGTCACGTTCGCACTGCTGCAATACGTCCCAGAGTGCGACACCCGATGCCTTTAGTTTTTCCAGTCGCGCTGAATACCCTAAGGTTACATCAAACTGAAACAAAGTGCCCATAATCGGCCAAAACGCATTTCTTGGATGGGCGTAATATTCCTGCGCACTTAATGACGCGATGCCTGGCATACTTCCCAGTATTAAAACCCTGGCACGCTCATCCACGACAGGGGCAAAACTCGAAACTCTCGCCTCAACCAAACCTATCCCCTAAAAAAATGCTAGCCAAATACCCACACCCACCATGAGTGAGCCCGCAATACGATTCATTAAACGCACATTATGGGTTTGCTGTAGAAAAACACGCATGGCTTTGCCACCACTTGCATAAATTAACATACAAAGCAGTTCTAATAAGACAATTATGCTCAGTAACACAACTAATTGAGGTGCCAGCGGTTGAGAAGCCAGAATAAAGGGTGGTAAGAGTGCCGCATGAAACGCCCATCCTTTAGGATTGGCGACGGCCGTGACAAAGCCTTGACTAAATAGCTGAGCAGCTGAAACTGTTTGACGAACGCCTGCCGATTCCGGAATCGCCATGCGACCTTTGGAGCGCCACATCTGGATGCCGACATAACCTAAGTAAGCACCACCGATCCATTTAAAGACTTGAAAGAACCCCGGATACGCCAACATAAGCGTTGCCACGCCCATGACGGCTAAAAACGCAACCAACGCAACGCCGAGCATTTCCCCCCACATCATCCATAAAGTGCGGCGAACCCCAAGCGTGATACCCAGGGTCATAGCCAAGGTCATACACATACCGGGGGTAATAGAAACAAAGAAAAATGTTGGAACAAACACTGACAAAAGAGCCAGGCTCATAAGACACCTAAATGATCAAAATTTCGAGAGGCACCACTATAGTCTTAGCCCCTCTCGACTTCAATATTATCTTGCCTTAGGTTTATGCCCTGATGCCACGAACCCTGAACGCTGACCGTCTGCGTGTCCTTTAAAAGGCTTTTTAGGACGGCGATTATGCTTAGGCTTAGCGACTGTTGTCTCTTCAGGAACCAGATTAACTGGCTCGAAACCCGGCACCTGTCTTCTCTCGATGGTTTGACGGGTGACTCTTTCAATTGCCTGTAGAAGTTTTAAATCATCAGCGCAGACCAATGAAACTGCATAACCAGACGCACCCGCTCTCCCTGTGCGGCCGATACGGTGGACATAATCTTCAGGTACATGTGGTAATTCAAAATTAACCACTTGCGGCAATTGATCAATATCCAAACCCCGTGCTGCAATATCGGTTGCCACCAAAGCACGTATACTGCCGGATTTGAAATCAGCTAAGGCTTTTGTACGTGCACCTTGGCTTTTATTGCCATGAATAGCAGACGCCGATATCCCTTCAGCATTCAAGTGGGCGGTTAACTTGTTAGCTCCATGCTTGGTTTTGGTAAAAACCAACACTTGCTGCCAATCACCTTCCTGAATAAGTCGGGTTAACAACGCAGGTTTTCTCTTTTTATCGACAGGCGAGATCCATTGAGTGACTGTCGGTGCCGTTGCATTGTTCGGCGTAACAGACACCTCGACTGGATCATTAAGAAACTGCTTTGCTAACGCGCGAATCTCTGTCGAGAAGGTTGCAGAAAACATTAAGGTTTGACGCTGTTTCGGTAACACCGCCATGATCTTTTTAATGTCGTTGATAAACCCCATATCCAACATACGATCCGCTTCATCCAAGACCAAGGTCTCTAAACCATTGAAACGTATTGCATTTTGTTTATAAAGATCTAACAGGCGGCCTGGAGTTGCCACCAACACATCGACCCCTCTACGCAGAGCAATCATTTGAGGGTTGATTTTTACTCCCCCAAAAACAACAGCAGATCTCAAACGGAGATGCTTACTGTAAAGTGACACACTTTCGCCTACTTGGGCAGCCAGCTCTCGTGTGGGCGTCAGAATCAAAACTCGCGCATGATTCGGCTTTGCAGACTCTCCATTGAGCAGTCTTTCTAAAATAGGTAAGGTAAATCCAGCTGTTTTACCTGTGCCCGTTTGGGCGGCAGCCATTAGATCTCTACCGGCAAGTACTTGAGGTATGGCTTGGATTTGAATCGGTGAAGGCGTATCGTAACCCTGCTCCGCCACAGCAGTCAGAATAGGGGCGGACAACCCCAAGGAGGCAAAACTCATTCAATCATCTCTTTTTTATCACATCGGATAGATTAGGGCCGCCAAATCGACGGCAGTGAAGCTTACAGGAATCCCCCAATAAGCGCACTCTTTATTCCGGTTGGGAATTGGTTCAGAATGATTTTCAAGCTGACGTCTCTGTAAAACTCAAAGAAAAAGCCAGGTAACCAATGAAGATTATTTTTGTCTCACAAGACCCGAAACCCGAACGTTGGACCTTATTATTAAGTGCACTGATTCCAACGGCAAAAATAGAAGCATGGTCAATGGATACTGCGAAGGGAGATGCTGACTACGCTGTTGTATGGCAACCACCTGATGCACTCTTTAAGCTCGAACCCAATCTTAGAGCGCTGTTTAACTTAGGTGCAGGTGTCGATGCTTTATTAAAATCGCCTTCATTGCCAGCTGAACTACCGATTTTTAGACTCGAAGATGCGGGAATGTCCTCACAAATGGCCGAGTATGCGGTCCATTTTGTTACAGAATTTAGTCGAGACATGGGTACTTACCGTCAACAGTCAGAAAATCAAATCTGGAAAACCCTGCCGCCAATCCGCAAAGAGCAATGGCCAATCGGAATACTGGGTTATGGCAAAATTGGCTCAGCCGTTGCGCAGGTTCTTTCAAGCTTAGAATACCCTGTCGCGACTTGGATCAGACAACCGAGAGAACCTAACTTCAACTCAATTGAGATGTTTTGTGGAAGTGACAATCTAAACTCTTTTTTAAATCGATCACGCATTCTGATCAACACTCTGCCCTTAACGGATTCGACCGAAGACCTACTCAATTTCACGACTCTGGCCCAACTTAAGGAGCACGCGATCCTAATCAATGTAGGACGCGGTGAGCATTTAGTTGATGAAGACTTAATCTTCGCGCTTCAAGAAGGCCACATTCAGCATGCAGTCTTGGATGTTTTTCGCCAAGAACCCTTACCCACGCAACATCCCTTCTGGGGGCATCCAAAGATTACCATTACTCCCCATGTTTCGGCGAGAACACTCAGAGAAAGCACAGTTGCTCAAATTGCCGAAAAAATCATTAAACTCAATGCTGGCCACGCGATTTCAGGACGAGTGGATCGAAATCGAGGCTACTAACTCCCTAACACCGCTCAAGTATCAGGTATTTAATGGACTGGATCATCTTCAGGCTTGAGCGGCGTTTCTAGGATTCGTTGATAAAAGACCAAATCCAACCATTGGCCAAATTTAAAGCCAGTTTGACGAAGGCATCCGGATAATTGGAAGCCCAGCGTTTCGTGAAGGTGAATGCTAGCATGATTGGTCGCATCAATTGCACCAATCAAGGTATGATACTTGTTCTGTTGCGCACGCTCGATAATCTCAGTCAACAGGCGTTTAGCCACCCCTTGTCGTTGGTAGTTTTGACTCACATAGACTGAATGCTCAAGTGTGTACTTAAAGGCAGGAAAGGCCCTGAAAGATCCATAGGAGGCAAATCCGGCTAACTCACCATCGTCCGTCATCACGCCAATAACTGGGAAATCTCCACGTTGTTTAGCCGCGAACCAGTCCTCTAACTGCTTTTCAGTTCTTGGTTTATATTCATACAGCGCCGTGGTGTTCAAGATAGCATGATTAAAAATGGCCAGAATAGCGGCTCCGTGTGTTTCATATTGACAATCGACTAACTGCATCACCAAGGCTTCCGATCAATTTAAGCGAATAATTTTGCAAAAGCCTATCATAAACCAAGCCTGTAAATATCAAAACTTGCGTCCAGAAAAGGCTCAGGTAGACTAGGTGCATTATTCAGCATTCAGGTTATGTATGGCGACCAAAGCAACCGTTTACAAAGTGCAACTCCAGATTGCAGATATGGACAGGCATTATTATCAAGATCATTCGTTAACACTTGCTCAGCACCCGTCTGAAACTGAAGAGCGCTTAATGGTTCGCGTCTTAGCGTTTATTCTGAATGCATCCGATACCTTAAGTTTTTCAAAAGGTTTAAGTGATGAAGGGGAACCCGAACTTTGGGATAAAAACCTAAACGGAGACATTAATCTCTGGGTTGAGTTCGGTCAGAGCGACGAAAAGTGGCTGCGCAAAGCGAGTGGTCGTGCGAAGCAAGTAAAGCTTTATGCCTATGGAGGACGCAGTGTACCTAACTGGTGGAAACAAATTCAGTCATCCTTAGCAAGATACAGCAACTTACAAGTGTGGGAAATACCAGAAGAACAAGTAAAAGCACTGGCTCTTCTGGCCGCTCGAAATCTGCAGTTGCAATGCAATATAAGTGATAAACAAATTTGGCTATCAAACTCAAGCGACAGTTTGATGATTGAGCCGGTGTTACTAAAAGACTTTTCTTGATGCTCTGTTCAAATCAGATTTTTTTGACAAACTCTGATTTGAGCTTCATTGGACCTATTCCGTCAATTTTACAATCGATGTCATGATCCTCATCAACGAGGCGAATACTTTTAACTTTAGTGCCAACTTTTACCACTAAAGAGGATCCTTTTACTTTCAAATCCTTAATGACGGTTACCGAGTCACCATCAACCAACGTATTACCATTGGCATCACGATACACCTTAGCCGTTTCATTTTGATCAAGCGCCGCTGTCGCCGACCACTCATGCGCACACTCAGGACAAACAAACATCGATGCATCTTCGTAGGTGTATTCTGAACCACAGCTTGGACAATTGGGTAAATCTGACATTTTTCTACCTTGTAAAAATTAATAAGCCTTGCGTTCTGCAAGGCTTATTATACCTCTAAAATAGACTGAGTTGTGGCTACTGATTATGCAAGGCTTTTAGCTGATCAATGGCGGCAACTTCATGATCTATGTGATCCATGGTTTGTGTCATTTTAGCAATAGTATGGATGTTGTTTTCAACCTCCCCTTCCGCTACTTGAGACGCTTCAGACAGCTTCACCATTTCTAAGCTCAGTTGCTGAGCACTGTCCGTGATGCTATTCATAGCCGTTTCAGTGTGTTCAAGCGTATCCCTAATTGCCACAATCGCCGTCGTCACAGATTTAATCGTTGCACCGGTTTGGTCTAGGCTTTTTTGCGTATTTTGCGACAACTGTCTTACCTCATCCGCAACAACTGCAAATCCTCGGCCCGCCTCCCCCGCTCTTGCAGCTTCAATTGCCGCATTTAATGCCAGCAAATTGGTTTGATCCGCAATCCCGGAAATCACTTGCAGTATCGAAAGCACCTCTTCAGAATTTTTTTGCAGGCCTGACACTCGGGCCTGAAGCTGATGTCGCTGCGATGTCTGTTTTTCAATCACATCGGAGAACACATTAAACTGAGACTGCATTGAGTGAAGGGAATGACCGGTACTCTGCGCGTAATTGGCAACATTATTAAAGCTTTCTACCATCTCCCTTAATAAAGGACGATACTCGGTAAGATGCTCAACCAAGGTAGCTTGCACTCGATTAATTTGCTCTAAACTTTGAATTTTCGAGGCCATAAAATACATTCGAAAATTGCTATACTGTATAGGGAACTGATCCACATACTCATCGCGGAAGACTTCACCCGGCTTGATTTTAAAGAACAGTAAGGCCGTGAGTGTCTGATTCATGTGAACACCGAGAATTTCACCAAAGGTTGAAAAACCCGCCACCTTCATCTGATCAAAGTCTTTAATCTGGTTCAACTGATTAGCGTTATTCAAACGTCTAAGAATGCAGTCATTGGCCAGCATGGCAAAAGGAGGCACGGGCTTCGACTGCATGACCTGTCTAAACGCTTGCGTAGTGCTTGATGCAAAATCCTTGGCTTTAACCAAGAGCAAGCGGTCGCCAAAGGTCAAATCACAAAAAAAGTTGATTGACTCTGTCTGCTCATTAATGGCTGAAACCGAGCGGATAAACAGCTCTCCTCCAATTTCAACCGCAAACGAATAACCCGCAAGCATAGAGCCTAGCTGACTGGGTTTGCATTTAAAATGATTGCACAGGAATGAGACAATGCTCACGATTCGCGTGCTGCCCTCTGGCATAACTGTGTTCACTACACGTGCCGTCTCGTCGGAATCGGCCACGATAAACGACACGTTGGTTTTTTGGAAATTATGGGTTTTTAAAATACTGTAACGAATATCGGCTGCAAGTCGAACAAAAATCACCACCGCATGGTTATGCACAACTTTTTGGCCGTCGTGAACCAAGGCTTGGCGAAAGTCCAACTTCCCGCCTGCAGAACCACCGATAAAATAGCAAGGGAAACGCTCACTTTCGTAGAGCGCTTGCATAAAGAAGTTTTCACTGCTCGTTAATCCATCAATAAAGGTTAAAGCCAGTGTGTTCTGAAAATTAACATCAAATGGAAGTTTAATTTTCTTTATTTCACTTTCGATGGCTTTCACGCGTTGCTGGCGACTCAACCCAGAACGCCCGGCGCGTATATCTTCGCAATGAAGCGGAACAGATGCTACATGCACCTGCGCAAACACCTCGTCACTGTAACTCTGCAGAACAATATTATCCCAGTGTTTATCGGCCGAATGGTATAACTGACCTCCGCAGGAACTAAGCTCTCCCGCTGTCATCACGCCAACCAAATTTTTGGCAAAGGGCATTGCGTTTTTGAGTGAGCGAACGGTTGCATCAAAATCTAAATGTGGCGAAATAAACGCTAAGACTAAGGCAACATTTGCGCCATCAAACTGGAGTTGACGCAAACGATCAGCTGAAATATCTCGACTGCTCAATTGTTCAACTTTAATGGACTCAACATCAACTGCATGAACAGATTTCTGGGACTTGCGATCCCTTCCAAACCATGAAAAAGCCATATTAGCTCCAAGAGTGAACACTCGTAATACCACACCTCGAAGTCAAATCACTCTTCGAAAACTACTCAGTCCATAACTAAAGGTGTGCTCTCCCTATAAGGATGACGTAAAAAAGCAAATTTTCAATAACACATTCAGCCGACAAAACCTTTATTTAGTCTTAGATTTCATAAAGTTCAATCGGAAGACCGTCGGGATCTGAAAAAAATAAAAAGCGTTTGCCTGTATAATCATCAATACGTATGGCTTCAGTTTTTACCTCATGTTTAACTAAATAACCTTGATACTGCTCAATATCCGCCACTTTAAATGCTAAATGACGTAATCCACAGGCCTCTGGATAGGATGCGCGCTTTGGAGGGTTTGGAAAGGAGAAGAGCTCTAACTGCCCACCATCTGGCAACACCAAATCCAGCTTCCAAGAGCCTCTCTCAGCACGGTAGTGCTCAGCGAGTATCTTAAGCCCTAGTGTATGAGTGTAAAACGATTTCGACACCTCATAATTTGAGCAAATAATGGCAGCATGATGTATACCTAATAACATGTTTCATCCTTAACTAGGGGGCATCCGCCCGAGTGGATGGCTCTTGCCAACTCACGGCTGTGTCAATTCCACGCGTTTCATTGACAGGAAGTATGGTTAGGATTGCGAAGATAAATAAAACCAAGCAAAACACAATTGCATCCGCCAAGCCAAATGCCAACTGCATCAGCCCCAGACCTAGTATGCCGAACACAGCTGCTAATTTTGACGCCATCCCCCAAAAGCCAAAAAACTCAGCGGCCTTTGTACGCGGTGATAAGGTACCAACCAGAGCACGTGCAGAGGACTGGGAAGCACCAAGACTTAATCCAGAGAGAACACCCGCAACCAAAAAAACATACTGAGCTTGCCATTCCACGCCCAGGCTAGCATTTAAAAGTTGAGTGAGTGAGGGGGTTTGCCAGATAGCCAGAATTGCCAATATCCATAACCATAAGGTCAACATATAAATGTATCGGGCACCTTTGAGCGTTTGTAAGACACCAAAACCTAACGCACCGATAGCGGCCGTCACTTGTACGGTAACAAACATCAGCACTCGAACATGATCTTCCCAGCCGATGACTTGAGCACCATAGATAAAGGAGAAGGCGATAATGATGTAGATACCCGCCATTGAGAAAAAGATAGACACCAACAACCAACGCAAGTCATTGAATCGGTGCATCTGAGAAAGCGTATCCATGAGTCGAACTTTTGCAATATTACTCCAGGACTCATGTTGAGGTTTGGCACGCTTCGGTGCTTTTTCAGTCAGCCAAATAAAGGTAGGTATCGCGGCGACTAAAAAGAAAATACCCGCGAAGGGGCCAACCCACCGAACATTTTCAAAATTTTCTTCAGACACTTCGCCCAAAAAAAGCAAGGCGACAATCGTGGCCACCATCCCACCCAAGTAGCCCACCGACCAACCCAGCCCTGAAATCCAACCCAAGGACTTTCTCGGCCCTAAATCCGTTAAAAAGCTGGCAATAAAGCCCTCGCCCATTGCGTAAGCAAAGTTTGAAAGCACAATCAGCACAATGGCAGGCAGTATCCAACCCGGTTCAATGAAATAGAGTAATGAGGTGGTAATGACCGTCAGCAAGTAGCTTGCAAACAAAAATTGCTTCCGGCGCTTAGAGTAATCCATCACGGCACCACACACTGGATTCGCAACGACTACCATGGCATAACTCAACGCCAACGCACCACTCCATAGCAGGTTACCCAAACGATAATCCGGTGCATCACCGACAATTATCCGCGTGAAAAGATCACCATACACGACGGTAATGATCAGGAGCGTATAGGCTTGGTTAGCAAAATCAAACATCGACCAACCAAAAATCTCCCGTTTCGCAGCCAATTGAGTATTTTCCATGGCTTACCTACTCTGATTTAAGATTCAATGCCTTATACTATTATTATTTTTAACTAAGAGCGATCTTCTACGTATGATATTGCAATGGAGTGACTGGCTCGCGCTAGCGGGAGTTTTTATTTTAGGCGCTATGTCGCCAGGGCCTAGTTTGGCCATCATCATTAAACACAGTCTTTACGGCGGACGTGCTCAGGGGATGATTGCCGCCTTGTCTCACGGGCTCGGCATCGGACTCTATGCAGCCCTCAGCATGCTTGGAATTGCCAGTATAATGGTGGCCGCTCCTTGGCTCATCACCCTATTGCAATTGGCTGGTGCTGGTTTTTTACTGTATCTCGCTTTTTTGTCTTTGCGCAGCGCTCTCGGAAAGTCCTCTGAGACCTTGCCTGTCGAGCAGACGTCTTCTAATCACGCGTTGGCATGGCGTGAAGGTTTTTTAATCGCTTTTTTGAACCCTAAGGTGCCCTTATTTTTTGTCGCGCTGTTCAGTCAATTTTTAAGCCCTGAGCAATCACCGCTCACTAAAGTGCTCGTCGCAAGCATGGCCATGGGGATTGATACATTTTGGTATTTACTGGTCGCGTTTATCTTATCCAACCCTCAAAGTCGCCATTTCTTTATGAAAATGCGCCAGGCAATAGATTTTATTTTTGGGCTACTTTTACTCTTTGTTGCATCGCGGCTTCTTTTTTAAGGAAGCCTCGCTAGGTTGTATGGCCATTTGAGCTCTGACAAGAGTAAGGGTAAACTCGTATTATTCGTTTATATTGATGAGTGTCCCTGTCATGCAGTTCAAAGGTTCTGAAAAATACGTCGCCACACCCGAACTACAAGTGGCGGTGAATGCCGCTCTGATTTTAGAAAAGCCCCTATTAATTAAAGGGGAGCCTGGCACAGGTAAAACGCTTCTGGCTGAAGAGGTCGCCAGTGTTTTGAATCGCCCTCTGATCAGCTGGCATATAAAGTCAACCACTAAGGCGCAACAAGGCCTATACGAGTATGATGCTGTTTCACGCCTGCGTGACTCACAGCTGGGCCGAGAGCGAGTAGAAGACATCAGTCACTACATTGTTCCGGGTAAACTGTGGGAAGCCTTTAGCCATGAAGAACCCTGTGTGCTCCTGATCGATGAGATTGACAAAGCTGACATAGAGTTTCCCAATGATCTTTTATTAGAACTCGATCGCATGGAGTTCTACGTTTATGAAACAAAACAGCAAATAAAAGCCGTCCATCGTCCGCTCGTTATCATTACATCAAACAATGAAAAAGAACTACCGGATGCCTTCCTGCGTCGCTGCTTTTTTCATTACATCCGCTTTCCTGATAAAAGCACAATGGAGCAAATTATCCAGGTACATTTCCCTCGTATTCAAGAAGAGCTGGTACAGAAAGCCTTGGCCGTTTTTTACGATTTACGCGAAATGTCAGGTTTAAAGAAAAAGCCCAGCACCTCTGAGCTGATCGACTGGTTGAAGCTTTTAATGTCTGATGAGATTTCACGTTCCCTGTTGTTAGAGAAAAACGCACTGAATGCTGTTCCTCCTCTTTGCGGTGCACTCATCAAAAATGAACAAGATGCGTCTCTACTGGAGCGGCTTGCATTCATGATTCGCCGCCAGAATCGTTAATACTCGGACAACAGCATGCTAATTGATTTTTTTCAAACACTGCGCTCGAATGGAATCCCAGCAACACCAAGAGAGCTGCTAGATTTGGTGCGTGCTTTACAAGCCGACCTTGCCTTTGCCAATATGGATGACTTCTATCTTTTGGCACGCACCTGTTTGGTAAAAGATGAAAAACTCTATGACCGCTTTGATCTGGCATTTGCACAGTTTTTTGAGGGCGTCGAAGCGGCGGACGCCACTTTATCGACCCTAGTGCCCGATGACTGGCTACAGAAGACGTTTGAGCGTTATCTATCCGATGAAGAAAAGTCCAAACTCAAAGGCTATGAAAGCTTAGATGAACTCATGGAGGCCTTTAAGCAGCGTCTTGATGAGCAAACGGAACGCCACGCAGGTGGGAACAAGTGGATAGGCACAGGTGGAACCTCCGCATTTGGACACGGCGGCTATCATCCTGAAGGCATACGTGTGGGTGGCGAATCCCGCCATCGAAAAGCGGTAAAGGTGTGGGAAAAGCGCGAATTCCGTAACCTCGATGATCGTCAAGTGCTTGCAGAGCGTAACTTGCAAGTTGCACTTAAGCGTTTGCGTAAGTTTGCCCGCACTGGAGCTCATGAGGAGCTGGATTTAGACGGAACCATTCAGGCCACAGCTCAAAAAGGCTACCTTGATATTCAAACCGTCAGAGAAAAACACAACGCCGTTAAAGTTTTGCTACTCTTGGATATCGGTGGGTCTATGGACGATCATATTCAACGAATTGAAGCCCTGTTTACCGCTTGTCGAAATGAGTTTAAGCATCTGGAGCACTTTTATTTTCATAACTGTGTTTATGAGTCTGTCTGGAAGGACAATTCAAGGCGTTTTGATCAACGCATCAATACTTACGATTTAATTCATAAATATGGGCAGGACTACAAGGTGATCTTAGTGGGTGATGCATCCATGTCTCCTTATGAAATTGCGGTACCGGGTGGCAGCGTGGAACACTTCAATGAAGAAACTGGCCAAGCGTGGTTAAGCCGTATTATCAACCAATGGCCTTCCTTGGTTTGGCTTAACCCTGTTCCAGACCATGCATGGAAGTACACTCAATCCATCCAAATGGTTCAACAACAGATAGAGGACCGTATGTTTCCTATGACGCTTGAAGGACTTGAGCGAGCAATGAAGTGCTTGTCTAAGTAGTAGTAGTGACTGAGCACGCAAGAAAGGCCTGTAAAGGCCTCTCGATAAGTGATACATAATACCGACTAAGCAGCAAAGAGCCTGTGAGGATCGATGACAAATTTTTTCGCAGCACCTCCATCAAAATCAGCATAGCCTTTTGGTGCATCATCCAGTGAAATAACCTGAACGTTAACCGCTTTTGCAATCTGAACCTTGTCGAACAAAATGGCCTGCATCAACTGCCGGTGGTATTTCATGACAGGACACTGACCTGTATGAAAGGAGTGAGATTTTGCCCAACCCAAGCCAAAGCGCATACTCAAACTACCCTGTTTGGCAGCATCATCATGCGCGCCTGGATCTTCTGTGACATATAAGCCAGGTATGCCGATCTGACCACCTGCTCGGGTAATATTCATCATTGAATTTAAAACGGTTGCAGGCTTTTCTTCATGGTGACAATGACCATGACAACGGGCTTCAAATCCAACACAGTCAACCGCTGCATCAACCTCAGGAACACCCAGAATTTGCTCCAGTAGCTCCGGTAACTCAGCATCCTGACGCAGATCAATCGTTTCGCAGCCAAAGCTTTTTGCTTGTGCTAAACGATCAGGAATCATATCCCCCACAATAACACAGGCTGCACCCAGCAACTGCGCAGATACTGCAGCCGCAAGCCCAACTGGCCCCGCTCCTGCAATGTATACCGTTGAACCCGGCCCAACACCTGCGGTTACGCAGCCATGAAAACCCGTTGGGAATATATCGGATAATAAAGTCAAATCACGAATTTTTTCCCGTGCTTGGTCTGAGTCAGGGAATTTGAGTAGATTAAAGTCGGCATAAGGCACCATAACATACTCGGCCTGGCCACCAACCCACCCCCCCATATCGACATAGCCATAGGCTGCGCCTGGACGTGCGGGGTTCACATTAAGACAGATACCTGTCCGACCTTCCTTACAGTTACGGCAACGACCGCAGGCGATATTAAAAGGAACAGAGACAATGTCACCGACCTTAAGAAACTCGACATCTCGGCCACATTCAATGATTTCACCTGTGATCTCATGCCCTAAGACGAGACCTGAAGGCGCAGTAGTGCGGCCGCGGACCATGTGTTGGTCACTGCCACAAATATTGGTTGTGAGGACTTTGAGGATAACACCGTGTTGACATTGGCGCTTGCCGATAGACAGTTCTGGAAAGGCAATAGAACGAACTTCAACCTCTCCAGGGCCAGTGTACACAACACCGCGATTTCCGGTAGAAATAGCCATGGCTTTTCTCCATTTATGATTATTTTAGCGGTCAATAACTTACTGAACACCGATACAGTGTAAGGATGAAAAAGCGGTGGGAATTATTTAAATACGGCGTTATACGTGATGGTTACGACACTTGAGAAAAGAGAGGGATAGTGTTGACCTCCCTTGCTGTACTTATTCTGAGTGAATACAGCTGCGCGAATGTGTATCAGTGCAGATTAACAGAAACAACCTTTCTTGCATGAGGTTGAATCTTGAATAACTCAGGAAAGTCGAACATTCAACCTTCCTGAGTATAAGGATACAATGTGGTTAGAAGCATTCACTAACACTGATGAGCTCATCAGGTTTTAAATGCTTTGACCAAGCTATCCAACTGTTGAGAAAGTTTTGCAAGTGAAGATGAAGTATCTCTGACCTGTTCCGACATGTCATTTACTCGTTGAGCATCACCATTCACCTCTGCAATATGGCGATTAATCTCCTCAGCGACCTGATGCTGTTCTTCCGCTGCAGCCGCGATTTGTGTATTCATATCACGAATCATATCCACTGACGCTCTAACGCGATCAAAGCTTTCAGTGACTGCACGAATACTCGCGACTGTCTTTCCAGTTGCTTGTTGACTAGCCGACATGCGCTGACTCACCAATGCAGTGCGTGTATTAAGTTTGTTCAGCAGAGAGTTGATCTCTTCGGTAGAATCCGCCGTCCGCTGCGCCAACCCACGCACCTCATCTGCTACCACGGCAAAACCTCGACCATGGTCACCTGCTCGAGCCGCTTCAATAGCCGCATTGAGTGCCAGCAGATTGGTCTGCTCAGCCACACCTCGTATTGTATCAAGAATCAGGTTGATATTGCGTGAGTCCTCCTCTAGTTGCACAATTGCACTGACAGAGTCCTCTATTTCGGAATTAAGACGATCCACTTCTGCAACGGCCACATTAATGCTGGTCTGGCCTGCTTGAGCTTCTTGATAGCCATTGTCAGCAGCTTGTGCTGCATTACTGCAAGACTTAGCGACCTCATTTGCCGTAGCCACCATTTCGTGAAAAGCGGTTGAAACCATATCGACGGAGTGGCCTTGGCGCCCTGCAGTATCCGTCATATCCTGCGATAATTTGGTTGATTCCGCTGAAGATAATTTCAAACCCTCCGCACTTTGCGTAATTTCAGACACTAACTTTCGGATAGTCTTCAGAAAGTGGTTAAACCAGTTGGACAACTCAGACAATTCATCCTTACCCTTGACCGACAACTCTCGAGTTAGATCACCCTCGCCCTGAGCTATTTCTTTGAGACTCGCAGACACCGCTCGGATTGGTCTGACAATGACATCTGCCGTCAACTTACCAATCAAAGAGAAAAGCAACACCATCACCAGCACGACCAATGACAAGAGTCCTATCATTCGATTTGCCGGACGCATCACTTCGTCATACTCAATCAAGCCGATGTAGCGCCAGCCAAGACCGGGAGACTCATAGACTGCCAACATATAATCAGTGCCCGACAAACGAATAGGTTTTCCGCCTTCAGCCGCATCGGACAATAACCGATAGTCTGCTGAAAGATCCTTAATATTCTTGAAGTTGTGTTCCGGATTGGCTGCATCGACCAAAATATTACCACTGGCTTCGAGGAGCATGAGATAACCCGTTTCACCCAGTTTGATTTCACGAACCATTTCTGTCAGCTGACCTAGTGATACATCCAGACCGATGGCTCCGCCCTGCCGACCAAGCTTATTGACTGTGCTCATAACGGTACTAACAATCACAGCATCGTCAGGCTCCCAGTAATAAGCAGATGTTCTAACAGGTGTATTGGGCTGCGCCATCGCGGCCTGAAACCATGGACGCTGACGTGGATCATACCGTTCGGACACACTTCCGAGAGGCCACTGAATATAAGCTCCCTCCGCCGTACCCATGTACACATAGGCTAAGCCCGAATGAGTAGCCGCAAAGTGGTCGAAAAGCTCAAAAACCTGCTGTTCAATTCCTCCGGCCTTATCCGGGGTCATCACCACCTCAGGGCTTGTTAAATAATTGCTGATACCCGAATCAACCTGAATCATCAGTGGATGACTGGCAAGAAAATGAACACTTTTATCAATTGCATCAAAATAGACCTGCATCGCGTTGTCTATTTGACGGATTTCTCGGGTTGTACTTGCTTGAAAAGATTCTTCCGCTTGCTGCCGAAGATGGGTGACCACGACTGCGGAGATAATGACGATAGGCAACACTGCTAAAGCAATAAATGCCAGAATCAATTTTGTTCGTATTTTCACTGGCTAAATCCTTACCCTAGTATTGTTACCAATGGCAGTATAGAAGGGTTTCTGAAAAATGAATGGCTATAAACGCCATTAAGTCAATAATTTACGACGTATTGCATTTATTCCATCATTCTCTACAACCGATTACCCTTTAACGATTATTGGCCAGCTAAACTGAATAAAAAAGCTTGGCCAGAAGCCAAGCTTTCAAAATCATGCAGAAGCAATATTAGTATTTACACTACTCAGAAACTTCATTCACCACCGCATCAGCGGGCACACTCTCAACACCACTGACCTCAGTTGCTTGAGGTGCAAAATAGGGATCAAACCATCCCATAGAGTAGCCTGCAACTCCAACGAAAACAAATAACAAGACCAATAAAAGCCAAGTACGCCAAGGTGATTTTTGATCAGCGAACGGGTCATAATGAGTGCGTTTGGCTCCTTTAGGCAAGCTCGCAACTCCAGTGAGAGAACCACCAAAGGGTATGTTAATTCTAGCGCGAGTGTTGACCGCCCAGCCATTTGCATCCAACAAGGGACCAAGGTTACGCTTGCGTAATTTTAAAGAAGCCAACAACATGGATGGACCTGATATTAACAGCAGAATAACGACGAAAACCAAAGGGACTTTCCACAATGGGAGTTGTATTAAAGAGGACACGATAGCTGCCAAGGCAGTACCCAATGCTCCAAAGGCCAGACCTATTGCGGCAAAGATACCCGCAAACTTTGCAATATCAAATGCCTGTGCCGATACAGCTGGCTTAACGCCTTCGGCTAAACTGGCAGATGATTTGTCCTCTACGGCTTTATCTTTAGCTGCGGCAAATTTTTGTATTTGTTCACCCATCATCCTCGCGATACGCTTGTAAGGGGACCAAAAGGCCTGCCGAACACTGATAGGATTTTCAATAACCTTAACCACCGATGCGTGCCAGTCATAACCATGGCGATCGTAAAAAATACCATTGCGACCAACGACCATCATATCGTCAGCGTCTCCACCCGTCATCGCTGCAACGATAGTCATGGGTGACTCGCCTAAACGAGTACATTGGCAATACACAAGATACGCACCACTTAAACTGGCTTGCTGTGAATGCCGGTCCAGATCCGCAACACGCAGACACAGTTCACAACTGCGCTGATCCAGATACAGGGTTCCAGCCTGAAAGATGGCCTTGCGTTTACCGCCATAAAAATCGGAAAGATTAACGTAGTTTTTAAGTAAAACCACTAAGTCACGGTTGTAACGTGTCAGACGTTCTACCCCTTCAACCAGTTCCGCCGCCGTTTCGGCATTAAGGTCTCGCAGAATTAAGTCGGCTAAGGCTTCATACACATTCCCCGTCAAAAGACTTCGTAATTCCATAATGTCCATGGAGGCAACAGGGCTCTCTGGTTTTTCTTGCATCCATTGACGAAAAGAAGTGAAGCGTGCCGACAAGTCATTCCAAGACTGAAGGGTTAAAACGTCACAATCACCCAGAATAGGCAGAATCACTTCTGATTTAAAACGTTGAATCAAGTCCGACCAAGCAGGGTTAATACCTTCATTGAGGGGTAGGTCTTTACCCGGTGCAACTAATGCCAAAGGTAAAGCCGCAACCCCTTCCGTTTTATCATGCAATTGCTGGCTCGCAAGGGATTGATACAACTCGTCTGCTGGGTTTAAACATACAGCTGCTTTTTCATCAAAAACTGCAAGCTGGCACCGCGTAAAGAAGTCATCTACTTTTATCTGAATAAGTGCAAACAAATCTGCAGCGGCTGCCGTACTCTCACCTAAGGGCAAGATATCTTGTGAAGACAGTTCAGCCTTTGCTAGCCAATCAGACAAGGCATGTGCATCATTGAAAAATTGATCTAATGTACTTTGATTGATCCCAGGCTGCCCACTTCTGTCCATCTCTTCACCATAACAGGCCATAATATGACCCATGGCTTGAATTAGGGTTTCATCACTTGTGAGCTGAACCGGGATAATACCATCGCCATTGTAATGGTCAGGGGTAAATAGTTGAGTGGTATCCGATACATCCTCAATCGTGATGACATCTGCATCTCTTTTGCCAAGATATTGCAAGATCTGTTCAGCAGTTGCGAGTAGTTTAGCCCCTTCTTCATCCTCATGATTAATCGCCTCTAGAGGCAGCCTGTCGCCTTCTTCAAATAGAATGTCAGGTGTCTTAAGAACCTTTATCGCCCAACGAACGGCACGAATAATCTCAGGCGCACGTATGCGACCATCTCCATCACTATCAAGTAAGGCTAAGGTGCGCGGATCAAATTCCAACCCTACCGTTGGGCAAGCGAGGACAGACCAAAGTTTTTGGTCTAACTCAGACAAATGCTTCAAATCATCTGCATTTTCAATTTGGACCTGATCAAAGCCACCTGAACGAAAAAACCGCCATGGGTAAGAGCCAGTTACGAGTGATGAGAGCATAGAGAATTCCTTAAGATAGCCGTCCAGTTGTCGTCCACAATTAAGCTAGACTATTAAGTCTAAGACATTGCGCATTTTACTCCTTATCACACCCTGCATAGAAACAGTTTTTTTAATTCAGGAAATATAAATACAAGGATAGGGAAACCTGCGTCACGCTGTTAAAATGCTCCGTTTTTACATGAGTAAAGCCCCCATGAACGAAAAACCCTTCCATTACCCTTGGTATAAGAAAGAAGATACGGATGCCTTCTTTGCACTCTTTCAAAATAACATTGCCAACTTTGTCATTATTGCTATTTCCATGCTGGGCATGGGTTTTCCGGCCGAAATTGTCTTCGGAAAAGTATTACCGGGCGCGGCCGTCGCCGTCATGTTTGGTAATTTTTACTATGCGTGGAGTGCGGCTCGGTTAGCTAAGAAAGAACAACGTACCGATGTCACGGCTTTGTCCTACGGGATTAGCACACCCGTGATGTTTGTATTCTTATTTGGCATTTTACTGCCCGCAAAAACACTTACAGGGGATGCTGAACTGGCATGGAAGATTGCGGTGGCTGCCTGCTTAATCAGCGGTGTGATCGAAATTTTGATCAGTTTTATTGGTAACTGGGTTCAAAAAAACCTGCCAAGAGCAGCTATGCTGGGCGCTGTCGCGGGTGTCGCACTGACCTTTATTGCGGGTGAAATGCTGTTCAAAACACTGGAGATGCCTGTCATAGGTTTACTGGTCATCGCCATTATTTTAGTTGGATTGGTCGCGCGGGTAAGCCTTCCTTTCAATATTCCCGCATCGCTGTTTGCCATTATTATCGGAACCACATTGGCTTATCTGATGGGAGAAACCGAAACAGACAAACTGACGGAGGCATTTACTCACTTTGGCTTTTACCCCATTTTTCCTTCTTTTGCTTGGCTTGAAGGCTTAGGCATGCTGTTTGGTGTCGGGGCTGCGCTGATTACTGTGATTTTGCCTATCACTCTTTATAACGCCATTGAAACGATGAACAATGTTGAGGCAATGGAAGCAGCAGGAGATAAATACGATGTACGTGAGTGCCAAGCCGTTGATGGCGTAGGTACGTTGCTCGGTGCTGTATTTGGTGGTCTTTTCCCGACCACGGTGTACATCGCAACGGTCGGTGCCAAGTGGATGAATGCCGGTCGTGGCTACAGCTTGCTCAATGGTTTGGTGTATGTATTAGCCACCTTATTTGGATTGATTGCCGTGTTGGCAGCCTTAATTCCAGTTGCAGTTGTGGCGCCTATTCTGGTGTTTGTCGGTATGTCGATGATTGCGACCAGCTTCCAAACAAATGACACTCGTTACTATCCTGCAGTAGCCTTAGCGATGCTTCCCTACTTCGCCAATTATCTGTCGACACGTTTTGGGCGGGGCGCCAGTGAGGTCATGGCCGGTATTTCTGAGGGAATCGTCCCCTTAGGTCAAGGCGCAATGTTTACAGCCATTCTACTGGGTGCCATTGCCGTCAGTGTGATAGACCGCCACTTTAAACGTGCAACCGTATTTGCGCTGATTGCAGCAACTCTCTCCTTCATCGGGCTAATGCATGCTCCAAAGCTTGGCTTATATGCAGCACCGGACTTTGTGCAAGGTTACCTGATCATGGCGGCCTTTTTTGCTTACTATGTCTTCAAAGAGCCCGCACCAAAAGCAGTTAATAAATAAAACCTGCCAAAGCCCTTTATTTTCCATTAAAATAAAGGGCTTTTCAGTCGCGCCTTCAGCGACCAACCTAATCAACACGTATCGCATGAAATTTATTATTCGCCTCTTCCCCGAAATCACGATTAAAAGTCGTGGTGTCCGTCAGCAGTATATTAAGCAGCTGAAAAAAAACATTCGTCACTTGGTTAAACCGATTTGCGAACTTAGCCGCGTTGGTGGTTGCTGGGATTTACTAGAAGTCGAAACCGACCCAAGTACATCTCCTACCCAAACTCAAGCCATCAGTGATGCCCTGACACGAATCCCTGGTATTCACCATTTTATGGAAACGCAAGAGCACGCACTGCCGGATATTGAGGGTATTTGCAAACTGACACTCAGTGCATTGGCCGAACGTCTGCACAATAAAACCTTTGCCGTTAGGGTTCAACGAACAGGGATTCATTCGTATAGCTCTTTAGATCTTCAAAAAGAGATCGGAGCTTATCTGTTGGATCATTCTTCAGCAGCAGGTGTGAATCTAAAATCACCCGAAGAGCTTGTACTGTTGCAAATACACCATGATCGACTGTTTATCGTGGGCAAACGTCGTGAGGGGTTAGGTGGATACCCATTGGGAACACAGGAGAATGTGGCGACACTCATGTCTGGCGGCTTTGATTCAAGTGTGGCTGCCTATCAAATGCTGCAACGAGGCATCTATACCCACTTTATTTTCTTCCGCTTAGGTGGTACTGCTCATGAAGAGGGGGTTAAACGAGTTGCGCATTATCTTTGGTCACAATACTCTCAGTCACATCAAGTTAAGTTCGTTACAGTGCCTTTTGAAGGAGTCGTTGAGCATATTCTGACACGAGTCGATCAGGGACTCATGGGCGTTATACTAAAACGAGCGATGATTCGCTGTGCGGATGCGTTGGCCCGGAAACTTAAAACCTCCGCACTCGTCACAGGCGAAGCCATTTCACAGGTATCAAGCCAAACACTTACCAATCTACAGGTCATTGATCAAACCGTTTCTCGATTGATTCTACGCCCCTTAATCAGTGCCAACAAACAGCTGATTATTGATCAAGCGAAGGCTATTGGTGTTGCTGAGCTTTGCGAACAAATTCCGGAGTATTGCGGAGTCATCAGCCAGCGCCCGACCTCTCGTGCAAAATTAACCGAGATCGAAACCTCAGAAGACGCAATGGACTCGCAGGTTCTTCAAAATGCAATCACCTCAGCGGTGATCGAGTCGATCACGCAAGTGCTCAACAATACAGCAGACATGCCTCAGGTTGAAGAAGGACTGATTGAAAGCGAAGCGGATGATCGAGTGGTTATTATCGATATTCGTGCACCTGATGAACGTGAAGCTTCCCCAGTCAAAAAACTAGAATATCCAGTTCTAGTCCTGCCCTTTTATCGACTCCATTCACAGTTCTCAAGTTTGGATCAGAGTAAAGAATACTGGCTGTATTGCGATCAAGGTATCATGAGCAAACTGCAAACCCAAAATCTTCTGAGCGCTGGATTTACCAATGTCAAAGTCTGTCCGGCTCACCTACTCGCACAGTAACTCTAAAAGCGGTCTAATCAGGCCGCTATTCTCAATAGCCATAATGGAGCTTGAGCGCTTGCGGATGTGGATTTAAATACACTTGCTGCGCGATGTACTCTTCGTCAAACTCATTGAGATAATGGCGAATCAAGGTAATGGGAACTAACAAAGGAAGCAACCCTTGGTTGTATTTGGCAATCGAATCTGTCAGCTCTTGTTTTTGTTTAGCCGTGAGTCTGTCGGAAAAGAAACCTTGTATATGCTGTAACACATTGGTGTGATTTTTACGTGTCGCTGGATGCATAAGCGCTTGCATAAACAATTGATAGTACTGCTGTGCGTCCTGTTCAATGTCATCACTGAAGTTCGCAACGTAACGGCCCAATTCACGATAGTGTGCCTGATGATGCGCCAACAGTAAGAATTTATAACGGGTATGAAAAGCCACCAATGATTGGCGAGTGATGCCTTCATGCTTAAGTGTTTTCCAGGCATGGTTCGCAAACACGCGGGTAATAAAGTTTTCTTTTAAGACGAGATCATGTAAACGCCCATCCTCTTCTACTGGTAGGTAGGGGTAGACCCGTTGCAAATTCGCCGTGTAAAGCCCTATACCTGATTTGCTGCTATACCCAGTGCGGCCATCGTATACCCTAACCCGCTCCATGCCACAGGAAGGCGACTTAGCACAGACGATGTAGCCACTCAAATAGTCCAGTGCTGCGACACGCTCCTCGCTGAAGGCCTGCATGGCGTCGGTGACATCAAAACTTTTGTCAGAGGCCAACAAACGTACTCCCGACTCTTCTTGAACCAAGCGTATAGTCGGTCTAGGCGTACTCAACCCAATTGCCATTTCAGGGCAAACGGGCACATAAGAAAAAACCTGAGAAAGCTCCTGCATGCAGTATTGAGAGGCTTTATGGCCTCCATCATAACGGACCTTTTCACCGAGCAAACACGCACTAATCCCAATTTGGATGATATCTGGATTAAACTGGCTCATGCTGGTTTGATTCTCCTTTGTCCTGTGTATTTTTCGACACGACGCCAACTCAGCCGCCATGTTTAATAGTAACGTTAGCAGCTTAAAACAAAAAAAGCAGCTTTCGCTGCTTTTTTGAGTAAACGTTAAGACGTCGTAATTACTTAGTCGCCCAACCGGTCACTTCAGCAAGTGCTTTGCCGATGTCAGCCAGTGAACGAACAGTTTTCACACCAGCGTCTTCAAGTGCTGCGAACTTCTCATCAGCAGTACCTTTACCGCCGGAGATGATTGCGCCCGCATGGCCCATACGCTTACCAGCAGGAGCCGTAACACCCGCAATATAAGATACAACAGGCTTAGTCACGTTTGCTTTGATGTAAGCAGCCGCTTCTTCTTCAGCAGAACCACCGATTTCACCGATCATAACAATCGCTTCAGTCTGTGGATCGTTCTGGAAAAGTTCCAGAATGTCGATGAAGTTAGAACCTGGGATTGGGTCGCCACCGATACCGACGCACGTGGATTGACCGAAACCTGCATCAGTCGTTTGCTTAACCGCTTCGTACGTCAGAGTACCCGAACGTGAAACGATACCGACTTTACCAGGCAAGTGAATGTGACCAGGCATGATACCGATCTTACATTGACCCGGGGTGATAACACCTGGGCAGTTAGGACCGATCAAACGTACGCCAAGTTCATCACACTTAACTTTACACTCAAGCATATCCAGTGTTGGGATACCTTCAGTGATACAAACGATCAGCTTAATGCCACCGTTTGCTGCTTCAAGGATAGAATCTTTACAAAAAGCAGCAGGTACGTAGATAACAGATGCATCAGCACCGGTTGCCTCAACCGCTTCAGCAACTGTATTGAACACAGGTAGACCTAAGTGTTCAGTACCGCCTTTACCTGGAGTGACACCGCCGACCATTTTCGTGCCGTACGCAATCGCCTGCTCTGAATGGAAGGTACCTTGACCGCCAGTAAAACCCTGACAGATGACTTTAGTGTCTTTATTAATCAGAACGGACATGATTATTTACCCTCCGCGGCTTTTACAACCTGCTGTGCAGCATCAGTCAAGCTGGTCGCTGCAATGATATCAAGACCGGATTCAGCCAGACGCTGAGCGCCGAGTTCAGCGTTATTACCTTCCAGACGAACAACAACAGGAACGTTAACACCAACTTCTTTAACTGCACCGATAATACCATCAGCAATCAGGTCGCAACGAACGATACCGCCGAAGATATTAACCAATACCGCACTGACAGTGCTGTCAGACAGTATGATTTTGAACGCTTCGGTTACACGCTCTTTAGTCGCACCACCGCCAACGTCTAAGAAGTTAGCTGGTTGGCCACCGTGCAACTTAACGATGTCCATAGTACCCATTGCAAGACCTGCACCGTTTACCATGCAACCAATGTTACCTTCAAGGGCAACATAATTAAGTTCCCACTGAGCAGCATGCGCTTCACGCTCGTCGTCTTGTGACGGATCGTGCATCGCTTGAAGATCTTTGTGACGGTAAACCGCATTGCTATCGATGACAATTTTTGCATCTAGGCAGTGCAGATTGCCAGCGTCAGTGATAACCAAAGGGTTGATCTCTAACAATGCCAAGTCTTTTTCTTCGAACATTTTCGCAAGACCCATGAAGATCTGTACGAACTGTTTGATCTGATCGCCCTGCAATCCCAGTTTGAAAGCCAAATCGCGACCTTGATATGGCTGAGCGCCAGTCAATGGATCGATAGTTGCTTTCAAGATTTTTTCTGGAGTTTCGTGAGCAACTTTCTCGATCTCAACACCACCCTCAGTAGACGCCATGAAGACGATACGACGGCTAGAACGATCAACAACAGCGCCCAAATAAAGCTCATTGGCGATATCTGTGCAGGTTTCAACCAGAATTTTGGTAACAGGCTGACCATTGGCGTCTGTCTGATACGTAACTAAACGCTGACCCAACCATTTTTCAGCAAAAGCTTTGGCTTCTTCAGGAGAAGAAACGAGCTTTACGCCACCTGCTTTACCACGGCCACCAGCGTGAACTTGAGCTTTAACAACCCACTTATCACCACCGATTTTTTCAGCAGCTTCAGCTGCTGCTTCTGGGGTATCTACCGCGAAACCTTTGGAAACCGGCAGACCATATTGAGCAAACAGTTGTTTGCCTTGGTACTCATGAAGGTTCATGTTCTAATCCGTTGAATTATCGATTATACATGCGCAACTTTAGTAAAAAGGATTACTAAGGTTGCACGCACTTTAGACTGCGTTCAAAAAGACCGGACTTTTGGTCCGGTCTTAATTTGCAACCCTTCGGTTAGCGTTTTTTACGATTCGCAATGTGGATGGCGTGATTATCCACTGCAAGTGCGGCTTCGTGAACCGCTTCACTCACGGTTGGGTGAGCGAATACCGTCATTTGCAAATCCTCTGCAGTAGCACAAAACTCCATTGCGATAACGGCCTGAGCAATCAACTCGGAGGCGATACCGCCTACGATATGAACACCCAGAATTCTGTCTGTCTTTTCGTCGGCGATCATTTTGACGAAACCTTCCGTCGAATTGGCAGCCATTGCACGGCCTGATGCCGCAAATGGGAACTTACCAACTTTAATCGCTACACCTTCATTCTTGAGCTCTTGCTCAGTCTTGCCGACCCAAGCTAGTTCAGGGAAAGTGTAAATAATGTTCGGTACGCAATCGTAGTTTAATTGCGCTTTGTGGCCAGCAATGATGTCGACAACCATAATGCCTTCTTCAGAAGCCTTATGCGCAAGCATAGGACCACGAACAATATCACCAATTGCATAGATACCTGGTGCATCGGTACGGCACTGTTCATCAACAAAGATAAAGCCACGCTCGTCAAGCTTGACACCAGAGTCGTCAGATACCAAATTTTGCGTCAATGGACGACGGCCTACAGCAACAATCAACTTATCAACCACTAAGCTCTGCTCGCCGTTTGCATCGGTGTACTTAACAGTGACTTCGCTACCGTTAACTTCAGTACCCGTGCAACGCGCACCAAGCTTGATGTCTAAACCTTGTTTGGTCATCAGCTTGTATGCTTCTTTGGATACGTCTTGGTCGGTAACAGATAAGAAAGAATCCATTGCTTCCAGTACAGTAACTTTCGATCCACAACGAGCCCAAATTGAGCCCATTTCTAAACCGATGACACCTGCACCAATGATACCTAAACGCGCTGGAACTTCGTCAATATCAAGAGCGCCAGCATTGTCAAGAATCAAGCCTTCTGTTAATGGAGCTGGCGGGATCTCTACAGGTACAGAACCTGCCGCCAAAATCACGTTGTCAGCAGCATGAAGACTAACGTTGCCATCTTTATCGGTCACTTCAACTTGCTTGTTAGCAAGAAGGCGGCCTTTACCCTGTAGCAAGGTGACACCATTCGCTTTGAATAAACCCGCGATACCGCCCGTCAAGTTCTTAACGATTTGATCTTTGCGAGCCACCATTTGCTTAGGGTCGATGTGTACGTTTTCAGCAACAATACCCTGCGCAGCAAAACCGTGCTGTGCTTCATGCATTTTATGCGTGGTTTCTAACAGCGCTTTAGAAGGAATACAACCTACGTTTAAGCAAGTACCTCCCAAAACCGGAGCACCTTTTCCGTCAACCCATTTCTCAACACATGCTGTTTTCAAGCCTAACTGAGCTGCACGAATCGCCGCAACATAACCGCCAGGGCCAGCACCAATCACTATGACATCAAATTTTTCAGACATTCACTTATCCTGTTTTAATTCGTTGATTACGGACGCTACTTAGACTTCAAGCAACAGACGTGCAGGATCTTCTAACAGATCTTTTATTGTAACCAGGAATTGTACAGCCTCTTTTCCATCAATCATACGATGATCGTATGACAATGCTAAGTACATCATTGGCAAAATCACAACCTGACCATTCACTGCCATCGGGCGATCTTGGATCTTATGCATACCCAAAATAGCCGTTTGTGGCGGGTTCAAAATTGGTGTAGACATCAATGAACCGAACACACCACCATTGGTAATGGTGAAGGTTCCACCCTGCATGTCGTCCATACCGAGCTTACCGTCACGACCACGCTTACCAAAATCAGCGATTGTCGCTTCGACATCGGCCAGGCTCATGCTGTCAGTATCGCGCAATACGGGCACCATCAAACCGCGTTCAGTCGAAACAGCAACACCGATGTCTTGGTAACCATGGTAAACCATGTCGTTGCCATCGATAGAGGCATTAACGGCTGGGAAGCGTTTTAGCGCTTCAGTGGCCGCCTTAACGAAGAATGACATGAAGCCTAAACGCGTACCACCATGAACTTTTTCAAACAGATCTTTATACTGCTTTCGAAGGTCCATGACGGGCTTCATGTTGACTTCGTTATAGGTGGTCAGCATCGCTGCCGTTTGCTGTGCTTCAACAAGACGCTTAGCGATGGTGGCACGTAAACGAGTCATTGGAACGCGCTTCTCAACGCGATCACCCGCAGGAACATTGACGACAACTGCTGAAGCAGGTTTAGCCGCAGGTGCAGGAGCCGCTGCTGCAACAGGTGCTGCTGCGCTAGGATTGCTGATGTAGTTTTGAACGTCTTCTTTGGTGATTCCACCGTTTTTTCCGGTACCCTTAATCTTACTGGCATCTAAGTTGTTCTCATCGATCAACTTACGTGCGGCAGGTCCAATTTTTTCAGCATCAGTTGTAGTGACTTCTGCCGCCACTGCAGTTGCGGCAGCTGGCGCGGCGCTTGCGACAGCACCTGCTTCAAAAATGGCTAAGACTTCTTCGCTTAATACTGTTTCGCCTTCACCCTTGATGATGGATGCAAGCACGCCGTCTGCAGGAGCAACGACTTCTAGAACAACTTTGTCAGTTTCAATATCAACGATGAGCTCATCAGCTGCACACGCCTCACCAGGTTGTTTGTGCCAAGTTGCAACGGTACCGTCTGCAACGGATTCTGGGAATGTTGGGGCTTTAATTTCGATACTCATGCTCTTTCCTTCTATATGCTGCACTGATGTTCTTGTGAGAACGTATTATTAACCATTGATCGCTTCGTTAACCAACTGCTCTTGCTGCTCAACGTGAACAGAAATGTAACCCACAGCTGGCGCAGCCGCATGGGGTCTACCCACACCTTCCAAATGAAGTGAAGGATTATGCTTCTGTAAAACGTGACGCATATGATGCTGACTGCAATACCAAGCACCCTGATTCATTGGCTCTTCTTGACACCAAACCACCGACTCAAGGTTCGTGTAGCCTGCAATCGTCTGACCTAAGATTTCTTCAGGGAACGGATACAATTGTTCAATACGAATAATTGCGACGTCCTCTTTCGCCAATTCTGCACGACGATTGTAAAGGTCATAATAAACCTTGCCGCTACACATGACCAAGCGCTTAACATTTGCTGGATCAAGTTTATCGGTCTCAGCAATCACAGGCTGGAAGCCACCTTCTGCGAGGTCTTCGAGTGAGCATGTCGCTTGCTTATGACGAAGCAAGGACTTAGGCGACATAATCACCAATGGTTTTCTTAAAGGACGTGTAATTTGTCGACGCAGCAGATGGAATATCTGAGAAGGTGTCGTGGGCACACAAACTTGAATGTTGTGCTCAGCACTAAGCTGAAGGAAACGCTCAAGACGTGCAGAGGAGTGCTCTGGGCCCTGACCTTCAAAACCATGAGGCAGCAACATGGTCAGACCACACAGACGTCCCCACTTGTGCTCACCGCTGGTAATGAACTGGTCGATGACGACTTGTGCACCATTGGCAAAGTCACCGAACTGGGCTTCCCAGATAACCATGGTATTTGGCATAGTGGTGGCATAGCCATATTCAAACGCCAATACCGCTTCTTCTGACAAGTAGGAGTCATAAATATCGAAGTTTGGCTGATCTTCCGCTAAGTACTGCAACGGAATATAGGTGCTCGCATCTTTCTGATGATGCACAGCCGCATGACGGTGTGAGAAAGTACCACGACCAACATCTTGTCCGGTAAGACGAACAGGATGCCCTTCCGCCAGCAAGGTTGCATAGGCTAGAGTTTCTGCGAAGCCCCAGTTGATTTCCATTGCACCTGCTGCCATGCGCAAACGGTCGTCGTAAATTTTCTGCACTTGCTTTTGAATCGCAAACCCTTCAGGGAAACGACACATTTTTTGACCCAACTCTTGCAGGAGCTTGATGTCAACACGAGTATCGGCATCAAATGACCACTGATGGCCTAAGTAAGGTTTCCAGTCAACGAACAACTCAGTGTTTGGCTCAAGTACCAGAGCGTTAGCAACATGCTCACCGTTCTCTAGAGCTTTACGGTAAGCCTGCTCCATTTCTTTACAGTCTTCAACCGTTAACACGCCTTCATCAACCAAGCGCTGAGCATAAAGTTCGCGCGTTGTTTTCTGAACTTTAATCTGTTGATACATTAATGGCTGTGTACCTGATGGTTCGTCGGCTTCGTTGTGACCACGACGACGATAACAAACCAGGTCAATAACAACATCTTTGTTAAAGGCATTACGATAATCAAGCGCAAGTTGAGTAACAAAGCGAACTGCTTCTGGATCATCCCCGTTAACATGGAAGATGGGAGCTTGAACCATTTTGGCAACGTCTGTGCAGTATTCAGTCGAACGTGCATCTTCTTTTTTAGATGTTGTAAAACCAACTTGGTTGTTAATGACCAGATGAATCGTACCGCCCGTTTTGTAAGCACGAGTTTGAGACATCTGGAAGGTTTCCATCACCACGCCCTGGCCTGCAAATGCTGCATCACCATGAATAGAAACAGGAATAACCGAGTTCCCGATCTCATCTTCACGACGATCTTGACGTGCGCGAACAGACCCTTCCACCACTGGCGATACAATTTCCAAGTGAGAAGGGTTAAACGCCATTGCCAAGTGAACTTCGCCACCTGGTGTCATGATATTTGAGGAGAATCCTTGGTGATATTTAACATCACCTGATGTTTCGAGGGTCTTCTTACCTTCAAATTCACCGAAAAGATCCGATGGGTTTTTACCAAAGATATTGACCAGTACGTTTAAACGACCCCGGTGCGCCATGCCGATAACCACTTCTTTAGCGCCTTCTTTACCCGCGCGCTGAATCAGTTCATCAAGACATGGAATGAGTGACTCACCCCCCTCAACACCAAAGCGCTTAGCGCCTGCGTAACGAGAGCCTAAATACTTCTCAAGTCCTTCTGCAGCAGTTAAGCGTTCAAGAATGTGTTTACGCGTTTCGGCTTCAAGCACTGGATTAGAACGCACAGGTTCCATACGTGATTGAATCCAGCGTTTTTCTTGAGTATCAACAATATGCATGTACTCAACACCTACGGATGAACAGTAGGTCTTTTTCAAATCTTCAACAATGGTACGCAGTGGCGCTTCTTCAGGGCCAAAAAATAGCGAACCTAATTGGAATTGTGTATCGTTATCCGCTTCCGATAACTCGTGAAAACGAAGGTCTAAATCAGGCACAGGCTCACGCTTCAGCAACTTCAGCGGATCAATCTGTGCAACCTGATGCCCACGAACACGGTATGCGTTAATCATACGCAATACGCGAATTTGCTTTTTCTCATGTTCAGAACTAACGCTCGCAACAGCCGCGGGCAGAGCGCGACGCTTATTCTTAGACATGGCTAAGAAATGATCACGTATCGGAGAGTGGGGAATATCCTGAGTAATGTTTTGAGCACTTACAGGTAAGCGATCAAATTCTTCGCGCCACTCTTGTGGAACAGCGTTTGGATCCATGAGGTATGTTTCGTAAAGTTGTTCTACGTATGAAAGATTTCCACCGTATAGGTGTGCATTCTTCCACATCAGCTCCATCATGCTGTCTTGCATTATTTTTTCACCCTGAGTCTGGAGGAAGCTATTCGATAAGGCTGCACCATATCCTTAACGTTTAGAACGCTGCCTCGCTGCTAATTACCGATTGTTGTAATGTTTGCCAGCCGCTGTATCAGCCCAATTACATCAGGCTATTTTACGACGTTTAGGCATAGGTTAACACAGATCATGCACATGAAATTCTACAGAAAATAAGCTTCCACGTAACATAGACCTTTGGGTACTGAACACGTCTGATTGTAACATTTTGTTATATTATTATAATAAAAACGGCGCATAAGCGCCGTTTTAAGGGAAAGTACTAATCAGGTAGCACGCTGTAACAGCATATTTCTGATCTTACCTATCGCCTTGGTAGGGTTTAACCCCTTAGGACATACATTGACACAGTTCATGATACCATGGCAGCGGAAAACACTGAATGGGTCATCAAGTTCAGATAGACGCTGATCACGAGCCGTATCACGCGTATCGGCCAGGAATCGATATGCCTGCAGCAAACCAGAAGGTCCGATGAACTTATCTGGGTTCCACCAGAAAGAAGGACAAGCCGTTGAACAACATGCACAAAGAATACACTCGTACAAACCATCCAACTCTGCGCGATCTTCAGGTGACTGTAAACGCTCGATTGCAGGCGCAGGCGTATCGTTTATCAAGAAAGGCTTAACCTTCTCATATTGGCGATAGAACTGCGACATATCAATGACGAGATCACGAATAACAGGCAGACCTGGAAGCGGGCGCAACACCAGCTTATCTTTCTCAACAACCTGTGACAGAGGTGTGATACATGCTAGGCCATTTTTGCCATTCATGTTCATACCATCCGAGCCGCAGACACCTTCACGACATGAACGTCTAAACGTCAATGTTGTGTCTTTCTCTTTCAATAACTGAAGGAGATCCAACACCATGATGTCTTTACCACCAGGAATATCAATATGGATATCCTGCATGTAGGGTGCATTGTCCTTTTCAGGATTATAGCGATATACACTTACCAGCATTATAACAACCCCTTAGTAAGTTCTAATCTTCGGTGGGAACGCGTCCATAGTTTTAGGTGCAAAGTTAACTGCACGCTTACCTATACGCTTATCTACCGGGAAATAGACCGAATGGCACAGCCAATTTTCATCGTCACGCTCTGTAAAGTCGTTACGAGCATGGGCACCACGTGATTCTTTACGCTCAACCGCAGCAATTGCCGTTGCTTCTGCCACTTCAAGAAGGTTTTCCAACTCAAGCGCTTCGATACGCGACGTATTGAATGCCTGACTCTTATCTTCTAAATACAGGTTTTCAACTTTCTTACGGATCTCAGCCAATAACCCCAAGCCTTTTTCCATGCTAGGACCATCACGAAATACGCCAAAGTACAACTGCATGGTGCTTTGAAGCTCTTTTCTGACATCGGCAACACGCTCACCCGACGTTGAGTTATTCAAGCGATTGAGACGTGCCATGGCGGCCTGAACTTCAGCCTCTGTGGCATCTTTGACTTCGTAGCCTTCGCGCATCTGTTCTTCGATGTGCATACCCGCCGCGCGACCAAAGACAACCAAGTCAAGTAATGAGTTACCGCCAAGACGGTTCGCACCATGAACAGACACACAAGCCGCTTCGCCACACGCAAACAGACCTGGTACTAAGTGGTCAACACCCTCAGCATCAGGTGCCAATACTTGACCACCGATGTTGGTTGGCAAGCCACCCATCATGTAATGGCAGGTTGGCACAACTGGGATTGGCTCTTTAACCGGGTCAACTGCAGCAAAGGTCTTAGAAAGCTCACAGATACCAGGTAAACGAGAGTGAAGCACTTCTTCGCCAAGGTGATCTAGCTTAAGTAAAACGTGATCACCATCAGGTCCACATCCACGCCCTTCAAGAATCTCTAAGATCATTGAGCGAGCAACAACGTCACGACCAGCCAAATCCTTCGCATTCGGCGCATAACGTTCCATGAAACGCTCGCCATCCTTATTGATCAGGTAACCACCCTCTCCTCGGCAGCCCTCTGTTACCAGAGTACCCGCACCCGCGATACCGGTCGGATGGAACTGCCACATTTCCATGTCCTGAGCAGGAACACCGATACGTAGAGCCATACCAACACCATCACCTGTATTGATCAAAGCATTAGTGGTCGATGCGTAAATACGCCCGGCCCCACCCGTTGCCAATACAGTTGCTTTACACTTGATATAAACGGTTTCACCCGTTTCAATACAGATTGCAATGGTGCCGACGACAGCACCGTCTGCATTTTTAACCAAGTCAACAGCATACCACTCATTCAAAAAGGTGGTGCCAGCTTTCATATTCGCCTGATACAGAGTATGCAACAGCGCATGGCCCGTACGGTCAGCAGCAGCGCAGGTACGTGCTGCTTGGCCACCCTCTCCGAAGTTTTTAGACTGACCACCAAAAGGACGCTGATAAATACGACCTATCTCGGTACGGGAGAAAGGCAACCCCATGTGGTCCAACTCGAATACAGCTTGCGGCCCAACAGAACACATATACTCGATAGCATCTTGGTCTCCGATGTAATCAGAGCCCTTAACTGTGTCATACATATGCCAGCGCCAATCATCATTAGGGTCCGCGCTTGCAATTGCACAGGTAATACCACCTTGTGCCGATACCGTATGAGAGCGTGTTGGAAACACTTTTGTCACACATGCGGTTTTAAGACCTGATTGCGCCAACTGCAAAGCAGCACGCATACCAGCACCACCACCACCGACGACAATCGCGTCGAAGCTCAATGTACGAAGATTAGACATCTCTTAAGCACCCCACAGAATCTGAATGCCCCACACAACGTAAATAAACGCGAGCAGGCCACAAACGGACTGAAAAACAAACCGAAGGCTAGTAATCTTGATGTAGTCAGTCGAGACCGACCACAACCCTATCCAAGCGTGAGCTGCCATAGATAAGATCGCTAACAATGTGAAGATGCGCATAGCTGTGCCTGAAAACAGACCGCTCCACTGCGCATAATCCAGACTTGGGTTAAACAGAAGATACCCGATCATAAAGATCGTATAAGCCATCAGGACAACAGCTGTTACACGCTGCATCATCCAGTCATAAAGACCGCTACGGCCAAAACTCGTAATGCTAGTTACCATATCCATACTCCTGCAAGAAGGACTAATACGCCAGCTACGATCAACGTAACTTTAGCGGCCTGTTTGCCACTTTCCAACTCTTCACAGTGACCCAAATCCATTACTAGATGTTTGACACCTGCTACAAAGTGATAAAGCAACGCAGACACAAGTCCCCACGCTATCAATTTCGCCAAGAAGCTATTGTTCATTAAGTCAGCAGCGGCGGCAAAGCCAGCTTCAGACTCAAGCGATAGCCCAAGTAGATACACTGCAAATATAGCGCCGAAAAACAACGCTACACCTGTTACGCGGTGCAGAATGGAAGTGATCGCCGTAATCGGCAATTTAATCGTTTGAAGATCTAAGTTTACAGGTCTTTTTTTGTTCACGGCTCTAGTTCACACTTTTTGGTCCCTTTGCAGGACTTGGTTGTTTGGAAGTGCTCAGAAGCAGTAGCTCGGGATGCCGAACTGGCATTGCACATTTGTGGCATTGCACACATAAGTACAATGTCAACTCAGGCCACGGAGTATAGTCACTTCAACCCTTGAATACAACGCGATATCTCGCATGTACAACAATGGTCTAAGCATAAACCGTGGCTTGCAGAGCATTCCTTTCTTCGAACCCATGTATTATAAGGCCATTTCTTAAGAGTTGATCACTCCTGTTTAATTTTTTTGATGTTGCGGCGCAATATTCGCCTTTAGGTTTAATTGACAATCGCGTGACAAACTTTATAGTTGTACCGTCCTTAACTAGGTCAATTCTCAACAGTGTAATCAAGCGACTGGTCACAAGTCGTTGTAATTAAACCGAATGATAGGAGCCAACTATGGCTGACAAGAAAGCACGTTTGACGGTCGATGGTCTGGATGGAACGATTGAGTTACCCGTTTACTCCGGAACAGAGGGCCCCGACGTCATTGATGTTCGCCCTTTGACCAGCAAAGGCCTATTCACATATGACCCTGGCTTCGTGTCTACTGCGGCCTGTGAATCACAAATTACTTACATCGATGGTGATAAGGGAATTCTTCTGCATCGCGGCTACCCAATCGAGCAATTAGCAGAAAAGTCTGACTACTTAGAAGTTTGCTACTTATTACTGAACGGCGAACTCCCCACGGAACAACAAAAAACCGTTTTCACCAACACCATTTCAAATCACACAATGGTTCATGAGCAACTCAGCGCCTTTTTCAAAGGCTTCCGTCGTGATGCTCACCCGATGGCAATCATGTGCGGCGTTGTAGGTGCCTTATCGGCTTTCTACCACGATTCACTGGACATCAACAATGCTCATCATCGCGAGGTTTGTGCATATCGTTTAATTGCTAAAATGCCTACTTTGGCGGCCATGTGTTACAAGTACTCAATTGGTCAGCCGTTCATGCACCCGCGCAATGACAACACCTATGCTGAAAACTTTTTGCGCATGATGTTTTCCACGCCCTGCGCTGATTATGTAGCTAACCCGATTCTTGTTCGCGCAATGGACCGTATTTTCACGCTTCATGCTGACCATGAACAAAACGCATCGACCTCTACTGTTCGTTTGGCTGGATCATCAGGTGCAAACCCCTTTGCATGCATTGCAGCAGGCATTGCAGCTTTGTGGGGACCTGCGCATGGCGGTGCAAACGAAGCCGTTCTCACGATGCTAGAAGAAATTGGTGACGAAGCGAACATACCAGATTTCATCCAACGCGCTAAAGATCCAGAAGACCCTTTCCGCTTGATGGGCTTTGGACATCGCGTATATCGCAACTTTGACCCGCGTGCAAAAGTCATGAAAAAGACCTGCGACGAAGTCTTAGGTGAGCTTGGAATCGAGAACGATCCTTTATTAAAAATAGCAACCCGCCTTGAAGAAATTGCGCTAGAAGATCCGTATTTCGTCGAAAGAAAGCTTTATCCCAACGTCGACTTCTATTCAGGCATCATTCTGAAAGCAATTGGCATTCCAACGAGCATGTTCACAGTAATATTTGCACTGTCTCGTACCATTGGTTGGATCTCTCATTGGAACGAGTTCCATTCTAGCCCTAACCGAATCGGTCGCCCACGCCAGCTTTATACTGGCGCTAAAATGCGTGACTACCCCTCGGCTTAATAGATTTAAGCGCATTTAAACTTTCTAAAAGCCCTCAAGCTCACCAATGGTGAGTTTGAGGGCTTTTTTACACTCACACTCTATGCTTGATCTCAAAACAGCAATGGATTTTTGCATTGCGCTTAAAGTCAGGATCAATTGTACTAGCCGTAATATCCTTCACGTCAAAGTTGTGAAGTGCATCATTATCTAGCTTAAAACGACGATAATTGTTGGAAAAAATCAACAAACCATCCTTTTTTAGCAAGCTCATGGCCAAGTGAATTAGCTTCACATGATCTCGCTGCACATCCAACACCCCCTCCATTCTTTTTGAATTTGAAAAGGTCGGCGGATCCATAAAAATCAGATCATATTGAGCCGAAGACTGACGTTCCAACCATTTAAAACAGTCTTCCCGAACAAAATGGTGATTCGAGTTATCTAAACCGTTCAAGGCAAAGTTGCGACGCGCCCAATCGAGATAAGTTGATGACATATCAACACTTGTTGTTCTGCTAGCACCGCCTACCGCCGCATGCAGACTTGCTGTCGCCGTGTATGAAAATAAATTCAGGACGCTTTTTCCCTGAGCAATCGACTGAATCTTGCGGCGCACAGGCCGATGATCCAAAAACAAACCCGTATCAAGATAATCATGAAGATTAACCCATAACTTACAGCCAAGCTCCGTCACCACAAAAAAATGGTCGGTGGTATCATGACGCTCATACTGCTCTGTTCCCTGCTGACGCTTACGGCGCTTCACCACTATTTGCTGTGGCTTTTTGTTCATAACCTGTGCCACAGCGGCTACAGCTTCATTAAAACGGCTAAACGCCTTTACAGGATCGATGGTTGAAGGCGCTTGATACTCCTGAACAATCACTTCATCGCCGTAACAATCAACAGCCACTGCATATTCGGGGATATCCGCATCGTAAATCCGATAACACTCAATCCCTTCTTTTTTGACCCACTTCCCTAGATTTTTTTGATTTTTTTGAATTCGATTCGCAACCATTTGTGCCGACTCAGTCAACTCAAGTGCTTTTACTTCCTCTTGCACTCTGTCCTCTTGCGCAAAGACTTCATATAAAAACAATCGGCTCTCTAAGGCACCATTAAACAACTGATAGGAGCGTTGCGCCTTCAGCTTCATGACCTTACACAAATCAGGATTTGAAGTGAACACGGCGGCTCGCCATCCTTCAAACTGATTTCGCAACTGCTGTCCAAGCAATTGATAAAGATACATAAGGTTTTCTGTTTCACCCAGACGCTCACCATAAGGCGGATTGGTAACCAACAACCCCTTCTCCATATTTTGAGGACGCTGAAGCTCGCTTAACTCTGACAAATTAACACCAATAAATGCACTTAGACCCGCACGACGTATATTCTCTTTCGCTTTCTGCAAGACCTTCTCATCTTGATCAAAGCCATAGAATTGTGCCGTTAATGCTGCTTTTCCAGCCTCTGCTTTCGCATGCGCTTCGTCACACAACTCTTTCCACAATCCACGGTCATGAGTTAACCAATGGGTGAAACCAAATTGATGCCGATATAAACCGGGAGCAATATTGGCTGCGATCATCGCCGCCTCAATCAACAAAGTACCCGAACCACACATAGGGTCTAACACGCCATCAAACACGTCCTTATCCCATCCTGCTCTCAGTAAAACAGCTGCAGCGAGATTTTCTTTCATTGGCGCTTCGCCTGCTTGCTGGCGATAACCTCTTCTGTGCAGACTCTCACCCGACATATCAAGCGAAACAGTCGCCTGCCCTTTAGCAAGGTGAACATTGACACGTATATCTGGCTGCTGTTTCTCAACAGAGGGGCGCTGGCCCGTTGCACCTCGTATTTGATCAACGATGGCATCTTTAACCTTTAATGCACCAAAGTGAGTATTATTAATAGCATCACTTCGGCCGTTAAAATCAACACTAAGGGTTCCAGAAGGGCGCATCAGTTCAAGCCAGTCAATAGACTGCACTAGATCATACAAAGCGTCAGGCGTTGCGGCAGGAGCTTCAGCTAAACGCAACAGGACTCGACTGGCTAAACGCGATTCTAAACACAGGCGGTACCCTAGCGCTCTATCCCCCTCACAAGCCACACCTGCTACCGTTTGCTTAGCGGAGATCGCACCTAATGCGTTAATTTCGTCTAGAAGAAGCGCCTCCAACCCTTTTGGACAGGTTACAAAATAGGATATACCCATCGCATCATTCTGAATTGGCATGTTTAGTTCGCACCTCAACATTTATTTGTTTAACTTTAATGACTAACTGAAAAATTTTCATCCATAAACGACTGTTTTATTTTTTCACTTAATCAATTGATTACAATCATTTTTTTGCAACTGCACACAAGAACTTACTATCAGCACCTTTTACAACCATAGCAAATTTCAATCGCAAAAGATTTTTATTTACGTTATTAATGAAGTGTGAGTATAGTGAACTCACGGCCACTCGCGAAGTGCAATCGGCATTCGCGCTATGATAAATAGAAACATGAGAGGCGTACTATGAGAAAACAGAAACGTGACCGCAGCTCCACTCTGTACAACCGTGGTTTTAATGCTGGCATCAGCGGGAAATCACGCGAAGAATGCCCAGTCAACAACGCGGATATGCGAAGTTGTTGGATGACAGGATGGCGTGAAGGACGCGAAGCACATTGGAACGGCATGTCTGGCGTTTCTGCAATACAGATAAACCCGTCACTTGCTTAAACTTTCTATTATTATCACTTAACCAGATGCTCCGGATAGCCTTTAATAAGGACTTTCCGGAGTCAAAGTTCAACGAATTTCGGCAACCGCTTTAACGGAGTCCCTAATAAGACTTGGCCCCTGGTAAATAAATCCAGTATAGATTTGTACCAAGCTTGCTCCCGCTTGAATTTTTTCGGCCGCATCAAAGCCTTCCGTAATACCACCCACCCCGATAATCGGGACACTACCCTTCAAATGCTTAGAAAGCGCCATAATAGCGGCTGTGGAGCGATTTCGAACAGGTGCCCCACTAAGACCACCGGCCTCTTCCGCCCACTGACACCCTTCCACTCCATCCCTGGAAAGAGTGGTGTTCGTAGCAATCACAGCATCCATTTCATAGGCTTTAAGGGAGGCCGCTACCAACTCAAACTCTTCAGGACCCATATCCGGTGCAATCTTTAGCGCAATTGGGACATAACGACCATGAACTTTGCTAAGTTTCGACTGCTCTGTTTTCATGCAGTCTAACAAGCTGTTCAATGACTCACCGAATTGAAGCGTCCGCAGCCCTGGTGTATTAGGTGAAGAAATATTAATTGTAATATAGCTGGCACGAGAATAGACCTTGCGCATGCAATAGAGGTAATCATCGTTTGCTTGCGCATTCGGTGTGTCTTTATTCTTACCAATATTAATGCCCAGAATACCGTCGTAACGACAACCTTCAAGATTTTTAAGAAGCTGATCTACGCCGTCATTATTAAACCCCATTCGATTAATAATGGCTTGTCGATCTTGCAAACGAAAGAGCCTTGGTTTGGGATTACCTAGTTGAGGCTTTGGCGTCACAGTACCGACTTCAATAAAGCCAAACCCCATCGCAGCCAAACCATCAACAGCACTGGCATTTTTATCCAAACCAGCTGCTAACCCGACAGGATTAGGAAAACGCAAGCCCATGACTTCTACAGGTAAATGCATAGGCTTGGAGCCTATTAACTGCTCGAGTCCAAAGCCAGAAAGCAGATTCATTCCACCAAGGGCAAGGTTATGAGAAGTCTCAGCATCCAGCTTAAACATCAGTGATCGTGCAAGTGTGTATAACATCGCAATCCCAGAGTTTATATACAATTTCGTCCATTATAATCTTTGCAAGGATCGAATGACAGCCATCAGTTTGACATACGATCAATCTGAATCAGCTTTCCCTCTTCCGAAAAATAAATAATAAAACTACCATTGACGCCATGGTGAGATAAAAAGCGCGTAAACACAGATGCAGGCAGGTGAAAACGTCGGCCATCTCGTGCCCGCACTGAGACACGAGAGGCCACGCCTTTGTAGTATTTTAAAAATTCATTACGAGAAATTTTTACATCTAAAACTGCGTATTTCATTCAAACTGCCAGACAGATGCCGGCAGTTTGAAGGGTAACTACCAGCTTAATTAAGATGACTTACAGGTTCGCGCAAGATCAAACAACTCACGAACGGCAACGGTATACATTGCATAATCTTGAGTCTTCGCCAGCTTCAGGTCAGACAGAACCTTATCCCAACGCTCCAAATGCGTTTTATTTAAAGCAATCCAAGCATCGAGTGCAACCTCATTTGCCTCGGTATCAACCTGCAACACGGTTGCGGTAAGTGCACGCTGCTGCCACTCAAGATCATCTCGGAATGAATCTCTCGCCAAGGCCTGCCAATAACTATCAACATGCAGCTCATTTAACTGACCCGCAAACCAATGCAATTCTAATCGTTCCCCCAAACTGAAGAAAGCCTGCGCTGCACGAGTTAAGGGAACCTCAAGCTGACGTGTCACTTCAATAATGCCAAGCGCTGTGAACAGCACACCGGAGCCTGCCACAACTTTCGCAAGTTCGGATGGTACACCTGCATTTGTGTAACGCTGGTAGGCTTCTTCCCATTCAGCCCTCGGCTCTCCACACAATAAATTTCCTAGGGTAAGACTAATGTTCTTGATCGAGTCGGCAAAGTATTCGGTTTCAGACGAGCAATCAATTCCGGCTCTGCGATTACGGACAAACCAACGTGCAGCATGACGAACTAAGTACTGAAGACGCTCCATCATTTCTAGCTGAACCTCTGCATCGACCTCATAATCTAGAAATTCAACTTGCTTCCACAAATTAGGCAAATCAAAGGCATCTCGAACCAACACATACGAGCGAACAACCGTACTAATATCAGTGCCCGTTGTTGTCACCAAACGATCTACAAAGTTGACACCCATAAGATTAACAATTTCATTGGCGATTTGAGTCGCAACGATTTCTCTACAGAGCTTATGCTGCTTAAGAGGCTCATTGTAAATTTTCACCATTTTATTGGGGAAAGCCGTTACCAACTCGCGTGCAAGGTATGCATCATCCGGAACATCTGTTTTAAGCAACTCTGCTTTCAAGTCAGCCTTGCTGTATGAAACCAGCACAGACAACTCTGGACGAGTTAACCCTAAACCACTCATTCGACGCTCTTCTAGTTTATCATCAGATGGAATGAACTCCAGCTTACGATTAAGCTTACCTTCAGACTCTAGCTTGTTAATAAAGCGCTGATATTCAGCCATTGCCTTCAGCGAACGACGCTCTGCTAAGGTGATCGCTTGAACCTGACGGTAATTGTTTTTTAAGACCAGCCCAGAGACTTCATCGGTCATATCCAGCAACAGCTGATTACGTTGTTTGAGGGTTAAATCGCCTGCTGCCACCAAACCGTTCAACAAGATCTTGATATTGACCTCATGGTCGGAGCAATCAACGCCACCTGCGTTATCAATGAAGTCGGTATTTAAACGACCGCCATTGCGAGCAAACTCCATTCGCCCTAATTGCGTCATCCCTAAATTACCACCCTCTCCGACAACCTTACAACGCAACTCATTACCATCAACTCGCAATGCATCATTGGTTTTATCGCCCACATCCGCATGTGTCTCGGTACTGGCTTTCACGTAGGTACCAATACCTCCATTCCACAACAAATCAATTTGAGACTTTAACAGTGCAGAGATCAATTCAGTTGGCGTTATACGAGTTTGAGTCAGTCCCGTGAGTGCTTGCATCTCAGGCGTTAAGGTTATGGATTTTGCAGACCGTTCAAAAACACCCCCCCCCTTAGAGATAAGCGATGACTGGTAATCCATCCATCCTGACCTTGGCAACTCAAATAAACGCTTACGCTCAACAAAGCTTGCTTGTGGGTCCGGATTTGGATCGATGAATATATGCATATGGTTAAAGGCAGCGACCAATTTAATTTGATCTGACAGCAATAGTCCATTACCAAATACATCCCCGGACATGTCACCAATGCCTATGACCGTAAAGGGCTGATAGCGCGTATTAATTCCGATTTCACGGAAATGACGCTCAACTGACACCCAGGCACCACGAGCCGTAATCCCCATCTTTTTATGGTCGTACCCCTGACTCCCACCGGATGCAAAGGCATCACCTAACCAGAACTGATAAGATTCAGCAATTCCATTGGCGATATCTGAAAAAGTAGCGGTACCCTTATCCGCCGCGACAACTAGATAGGTATCGTCTTCATCATGCCTTACCACATCCTTAGGCGGTACAACCTCGTTGTCGATAACATTGTCTGTAATATCGAGCAAAGCACTAATGAAAATTTTATAGCAGGCAATCCCTTCTTCTAGCCACTCATCTCTCGTCATGCGGCTATTAAGGCGCTTAGCAACAAATCCCCCCTTCGCTCCAACAGGCACGATCACCGCATTTTTAACCTGCTGTGCCTTAACTAGGCCCAAGACTTCCGTTCTAAAGTCTTCATTTCGATCAGACCAACGTAAGCCTCCGCGCGCAACTTTACCACCCCGTAAATGTACCCCCTCAACCCTTGGTGAAAAGACAAATATCTCAAACATAGGATAAGGCTGCGGTACAAATGGAACCTGTGCTGGAGAGAGCTTGAAGGACAGATAGCCTTTAGACTGCCCCTTGCACATTTGAAAATAGTTGGTTCGCAATGTCGCATTGATCAACGCCAGATACTGTCGAATAACCTGATCTTCATTTAAGCTACTCACGTCGTCTAGCGCGGTTAAAACGCGCTCTTCAATTCTACTAGCCAAATCCAAGTTCGATTGCTGCGGATGCAAACGAGCGTTGAACAGCTGAATCAGATCACGTGCAATTGGAACGTGGTTGTTTAATGCAAGGCTAACGGCCTCTGTACTAATCGGGAAACGTATTTGTTTCATGTAGGAGGCGTATGCACGTAAAACAGATACTTCTCGCCAGTTCAGACCCGCACCCAGAACTAAGCGGTTAAAGTCATCACTACTACTGACTCCTCGCCAAATACTTAGAAACGCATCCGTGAAAATGGTTTGCAACTCTTCGATTGACGCATGCTGTTTCCCCGAAAAACGCAGATTGAAATCATGGATCCAGATGCAATTATCTTGGCTGTCTTCAATTTGGTAGGGGTGCTCATCAATCACGCGCAAACCAAGATTTTCCAAGGTTGGCAAAACATCCGACAAGGGTAAAGAGTGACCAAAATGGAAGAGTTTGAAGTTGATCTCGTCCTCTTCTCGGTCGAAGGCTCGATAAAAACTGAGAGCAATCGGCGACTCTGTCGACATACCTTTCATGTGCTGGATATCAATCACAGCTGAGCGAGCCGAGAAATCTGACCGATAACCTGCCGAAAATCCGCGACCATAGTGATTGAAAGCATGAATCCCCTGCTCTTCGCCCATGGCTTCAATCAGGGCATCGTACAAGTCTTCATCCCAACTACGTGCAGCAATACGAATTTTGTACTCTATCTCACGTACATCAAAGACGTCAGAAACTGACTCACCCTTTGAACAACGAAGGTTAAACTGTGTCCGTGCGAGGATTGACTCAGAGAAATAGGTATTAAATTCGGCTAAGTCGCAACCTAACTCTGCTTTTAGGATATTTTCAGCCTTAAGACGAAACTCTGTACTGTAAATATCACGCGGCACATAGACTAATGCTGAGAAATACTGACCTTGATAATCTCGACGCAGGAACAACCGAATTTGACGGCGCTCCCGAATTTGCAAGATTCCCAGTGCCATTTTACTTAGATCATCGATTTGTGTCTGAAACAAATCATCTCGAGGAAAGGTTTCCATGACCTGTAAGAGTTCTTTCCAATCGTGCCCATTCGGATAAAAACCAGCACCATCCATAACCGCTTTGATTTTGTCACGCACAACAGGAATCACGCTCGGTGAGTGGGTATAAACAGACGAGGTATAAAGACCTAAAAACCGAACCTCACCGCAAACCTCACCTTGGTCGTCAAACTGTCTAAAACTAATATAATCTGGATAGGCGGGGCGATGAACACGTGACTTGACAGAAGCTTTAGAAAAGCTGATTAAATCAGGCAACAGAATATGTGGAGAACGCTGTAACGTTGCATCTAACAACTCAGAGCGGCAATCTGTATCGCAATCACGCAATAAACCCAAGCCAGACGCTGGCTTGATTTCGAAATGAGCGCCTGTCTCTTTTTCGACACGCTCAAACTCTTCATAACCGAGAAATGTAAAATTATTTTCTAACCAAACCAAAAATGCAGATGCTTCTTTAATTTCTGGACGGCCATGAAGCTGCCCTTGATGCTCATAATGCGCCATCTGTTTTTTAAGTGCAGATAGCATAGGGTCGAAGTCATTAACGACCGCCTTCACATCATTCAAAACAGCCAAGAGCCCCTGACGAATATTCTCAAGCCTTTCTTTGTCGGTATGTCGGTCAATTTCAATACAAACAATGGACTCTCGCGATTGACTTTTATCCGACATCTCTAAAAAATGACCTTGATCATCACGTGAGACACGAATAACAGCATTGGTAATGGCATGCGTCGCTACATTTTGTCGATTTAATTCTAAGCGCAATGAGTCAACGATAAAGGACATATCCGGCACCAACACCATGACAACAGTATGTGTTGACTGCCAACCGTGTTGCTCATAATCCGGGTTGAAGACCTTAACTTTTGGACCGGAAAGCTGGCTTTGTTGGAAAAATTCCCAAACCGAAAGCACTGAACCTAATAGGTCATCTGCTCTCCATTTTTGCAGATCTAACTCCGGAGTGGTCATGAAGAATCGATCCATAAACCGAAGCAATGCCGCTGACTTACTCTCAGCTAAACGGTTTGTAACCTCTCGCTTTAGGTTAGCGAGAATTTCAGATTTACTTTCCACAGCTTGACGGGGCATAAAAACTCTCTTTTTGATTATATTAAGACTAGATTAGACCACGTAAGACAATTTACTCATTGCACAGAGCCATGCCTTACTTGATAATAATCCTATAGACTTAAGAATAAGATTATATGAACACTAAGCTTAAGCAAGCCTTTATTACTGTTTTTTTTATATGTTGGGTTATTTCAGTTCCTGTAGCTGCAGAGCTTCAAGTCAATATTGACCGCCAAAGCCTAACCTTAGATGACCGTGCTGTTTTGACGATTGAAGCGAATGGTGATTTTCAATTACCACCGGATCTATCCCCTTTGCAGCAGGACTTCCGACTTGGTGCGATTCAACGTTCATTAGTGACCACCCACACAGCTGGCAATCGGCAATCCAGAACGCGTTGGCAGATTCCCATCAGCGCTAAAACAACAGGTTCCGTTGTGCTTCCTCCTCTGAAGCTGCAAAACTTTATATCAGAACCCATTCAGCTATCCATCACCCCTGGCCGCGAGCGAGCTCCAGCCTCCACTGCTGCTCAGTTCAACGATTTAGTCATTGAGGCAAGGCTCGATCGTTTGATCGTCTATAAAAATGCTCAGCTGATTATGGATGTTACTTTATTTCATCGACAGCCTTTACCTGATGACACAGAGTTTGTCCCGCCCTACATTGAGTCAGGGCGCGTGATTCGTCTTCAACCACCGAATACGCGCACAGCCGAGGTCAACCGCGAACCCTATTTAGTCACTGAGTTCAGCTTTGCCCTCTTTCCCAATGAAGAGGGTTATATCCGCATTGAGGGACCTGCGTTAAGACTACCCGAAGGGAACCTGTTTTTATTGGATGAGCTTCTGGCCGATGACCTAGAAGTTGAGGTTTTACCTCAGGCCCACGAAACGCATGATGGCCATTGGCTGCCTTCAGAAAATGTGTTTTTAAGTGACACACTAGGAAGCCTCCCCTTAGGTGATGAACCAAGACTCTTGCGCAGCATCACGCTAACGGCGGTAGGACTCACATCTGATCACTTACCCGATAATCTGCTGCCAGGAGAAGCCTATTCTCATTACACACTCGTCGGACGTCAAAGTGACGAGCATTTATCAAGCCAAGGTGTTACGAGCGTATTGCAAGAGTTATGGCTGTTAACCCCTGAGTTAGAAGGCACATACCCCCATCCTGGAACTGAGATACACTGGTGGGACACCTTATCAGATCAAGCCAGAATCACTAGCAAACCTCATGGTGAGATTACCATAGGATCTGAGTTCATCCCCTCCGCAGTGATCGATATCGCTACAAGCCCATCTATCAAGCCTCACAAAGGAGAGGATCAAGATTTCAATACTCAACGCCTAGGGTTAATAACAGCAACATTAATGTTGCTGATAGTTCTGAGCTACACGTTCTATCAACGCTGGAATCAGCATTTAAACCGACGCGTTACCCTTAAGCGACCTGTTTAAATAGACGCGCTAATTGCGCCAGGTAAATCAGGATAGTCAAATACAAATCCGAGACTGGTTAAACGTGTAGGTACAACTCGCTGCCCCTTTACGAGTAGCTCGCGCCCTTCACCTAACATCAAAGCGAGGGTAAACTCCGGCACTCTAAAAATAGCTGGCCGACAAAGTGCTTTAGCAAGAGTTTTAGAAAACACTTCGTTGGTTACAGGGCTTGGTGCTGTAAGATTGAACGCACCTCGAATCTCTGGATTATCAACAAGATAAAGCAACGCTCTCACCTCGTCTTGTAAATGAATCCAAGACATCCATTGCTTACCCGTCACAACTGGCCCACCTAGGCCCAACTTAAATGGCATAAGCATCTTTGCCAAAGCTCCACCTTGAGGACCCAGCACCACTCCAGTTCTAGCCAAACAAACTCTGATTCCTAAGGCTTCAGCGGCAAGCGCTTCCGCTTCCCAGTCCGCACATAGCTGATGAGTAAAGCCCTCGACAATGGCACTGTCTTCAGAAATCAAGGACTCTTGTTGACTGCCATAAAAGCCAATGGCAGAACCACTCACTAACACTTCAGGTTTTTGCTCTAATCCGCCTAACCATTTAACCAATGAAGCGGTAGTCTTAATACGACTTTCTCTCAAAAGCTGCTTGCGACTCGCACTCCAACGTCGATCTAAGATCGGCTCACCCGCTAAGTTAATAACGGCATCCAGTGGCTGATCAATCGAAATATCCGTTAAGTGCTGCACATACCGAACACCTTGTGCCGTCTTATGTGGCGTCCTTGAAAGGACAATCACATGATCGCCACGATCAGTCAGCGCTTTCACCAATGCACGCCCAATAAATCCCGTACCACCTGTTAAGAGTAGGTTCATGTGATTCTCTCCTTATTCATTTTTGTATACACTAGGCGCAGCTAAACTTTAGTGTAAATATGTACGTTGATACCGTTAATACAGATTGTACGCCCTTACATTCTATTCAGGACAGCCAACTAAGGATATCTGGATGAGTCGCGCTATTTCTCTTGAGGAAGAAAACAAAGAGTTACGTCGCATGCTGACGATTATGCGGCAAAAAGCCTATCACAATGACCAACTCTTACATTCTTTCTTTGAAGCAAAGCTCAAGCTTATGTCATCCACCACCTTAGTTGAGCTCGTCAGCTATTTATTGAATGACTTTAGGCGAGATTTTAAGCTATCAAGCTTAACACTTATGTTGCTCGACCCAGAAGATATCGTAAGAGATCTTCTTCAGGGCTATGAAGTGAACTCAATAGAGTCCGAGCTACATTTGCTGAAATCACAAGACCCTCTTAATGAGCTGTTTCCAGATTTAACGTATTTCTGTGGTGAGCCAAACGAAACCGTTCGAACCTTTTGCTTTCCTCATACGGCGTCTATTCAGTCTTGTGTGCTTTTACCCTTAATCCAGGATAACTGCTTAATTGGCTCCTTAAACCTTGGCAGCCATGATCAACTGCGCTACAGCCAGTTTCTAAGTTACGATTACGTGATGTACCTTGCATCAGTCTTATCAACCTGTATTGAGATCTGTATTAGCCGAGAAACACTTGTCCGCCTAAGCAGCATTGACTCTCTTACAACCACAGCCAACCGTCGTAGTTTTAATGAGCATTTGAGCCGCGAGATCAATCGTTGCCAGCGATCAAGTGAACCTTTTGTTTGCATGATGCTCGACATAGATCATTTCAAATCGATTAACGACCGTTTTGGTCACTTAAGTGGTGACCAAGTCCTTCGTGCTGTTGCACAATTGTTAAAAGAAAAGCGACGAATTCTTGACTGCGTTGCACGCTACGGTGGAGAAGAATTTGCGTTACTGCTGCCCAGTTGTTCGCTAGACACAGGATTAAGAATAGCAGAAGAGCTGCGTAACACCATCAGCCAAACGCCCTTTTATGGGCAAGAGGGTGAGTCGATACAGGTTACCTGCTCAATTGGATTAACCGTTTGTGACCCAAAACACCCGCAATATTATCGTGACGTTGAAAAGCTAAAATCAAACTTAATCAGCAGTGCAGATCAAGCCCTCTATCGGAGTAAACATAATGGGCGCAACTCTGTACACCATCAACCTTGCCCTATGCTCATTTCACCTTGAAAACTATGCCCACCTTAAACAATAAAGGCCGCAAGTGCGGCCTTTATTGTTTAGATTTCAACGATACTGCTCGTCATTGAACGGATCAAGTGGACGTTCTAGCAAGCTATCTTCATTGAAATAAAGGACACGTCCTTCAAGCTTAAGCCCTTTGGAGCTGAACCAACGCTCACTTTCTTCCAGCGCTTCTTCGGAACGGCTAACGGCGTACCAAGCACGGATGACTCGGTAGAGATAATGCGCAGCAAGTGCAGCTGCAGCACCTAAAAAGAACTTTGAGCTAATCGCAAAAACCAAAATAATCAGAGCGACAATCCACACTCGACTACCTTTGGCCTCTTTAACTGCTTCTTTGGCAGTGCTCAACTGTTCTTGGCACTTTAATGCACGGCGAAAATTCTGCTGAATATCAAACTTGTCGTCTGCAACTAAGAATCGTTCCATTCTACTTATCCCAATGGTTTATTTTAAAAACATTTTATAACAGAGTATAACGAAGCTAGGCGAATGGAGCGAGTCAATCCAATACAACCTTTGACTAAGTTAAGCCATACTCTTACTTAAAACTTCATAAACATCACCCGACAAATCCCCAGACTCAATGATGCGCTGTAGTTGTGCCTTCATCAACGCCTGCCGTTGGTCATCATAACGCTTCCACCGTGTTAAGGGAGTCAATAAGCGTGATGCAACCTGCGGGTTTTGTTTATCTAATTCTATAATTTTGTCTGCTAAGAAGCGGTACCCCTCGCCATCCAATCCATGAAAGTTCACTGTATTTTGATTACAAAATGTTGAAATCACAGCACGCAGTTTATTTGGGTTACGTGAATCATACACAGGATGCTCTAACAATGCTTTGACACGAGACAATGCACCTGCTTTTGGATCGGCCGCTTGCAGTGCTAACCACTGATTCATCACGAGAGACTCATGCTGCCATTGATTCAGAAATTCGTCCAGCATTTCTCGCGCAGAATCGGTAAAAACAGAATAAACAACCGCGGATAAAGCCGCAAACTGTTCTGTCATATTATCTGACTCGGCGAACTGCTGCTCGGCTAATGCCAAGTACGTTGGGCTATCCAATGCCATCAAATAGCTCAAACACGTATTTTTTAAGCTTCTGCGAGCCATTTCAGAAGAGTCAGGACGGTAGCGCTCCTCACTGCCCATCTCGTTGTACAGCGTTAACCATTGAGTCTCAAGCGCTTGCGCGAGTTGTCTGCGCACAGTCCGACGCGCATGAAATATCGCATCGACATCAATCACACTCGATATCTCACTGAGATAGGCTTCGGTTGGCAAGGTCAGTAACAGTGATGCCATTGCAGGATCATCCGATGCGTTTTCAAGCAAGACTTTCCAAGCAGCTACAATGGTTTTAGGCAACTCTTCTTCAACTTTTCCTCCTTTAAGAATTCGCGCTTGTAGCAAGCGAACCGCCAATTGCTGCCCCGCATCCCATCGCGAAAAACCATCCATCTCATAGGTCAACAGAAAGCTAAGCTGCTCCTCTGTATAGGGATAAAAAAGCTTGACGGGTGCCGAAAAACCTCGCAATAAAGAAGGGATCGGCTGCTCATGCAGCCCTTCAACTACAAAGGTTGTTTCTTCATTGGTCAATTCAAGCAACTGCGAGGACTGTCCATTTGATAGTGGAATCACTTCTCCGTTTGAATCGAAAAGCGCTAAGTTCAGCGGGATATGCAGCGGATACTTTTCGGTCTGGCCTGGCGTTGGCGGCGTTGATTGGATAAACCGCAATGAGTAGGTTCCCTGATCGGCATCATAGTCATCAATCACGTCTAATCGTGGCGTACCCGCTTGACTGTACCAACGCTTGAACTGAGTCAAATCGCGTTGAGAAACGGCCTCCATACAAGCAACAAAATCATCTGTGGTAACCGCCTGACCATCATGGCGATCAAAATACAGATCCGTGCCTTTTCGAAATAAACTCTCTCCAAGCAATGTATGCAGCATTCGGACAATTTCAGCGCCCTTTTCATAGACCGTCAGCGTGTAGAAGTTTGAAATTTCGATAAATGACTCTGGACGAACCGGATGCGACATAGGACCTGCATCTTCTGCAAATTGTGCAGTACGCAGCAGGGTCACATCTTCGACACGCCTAACCGCAGCCGAGTGCATATCTGCCGAAAAGCATTGGTCTCTGAAAACAGTAAATCCTTCTTTTAAACTCAACTGGAACCAGTCACGACAGGTCACACGATTTCCAGACCAGTTATGAAAATACTCATGCGCAACTACGGATTCGACCCGTTGAAAGGCGGCATCTGTTGTTGTTCTTGGATGCGCAAGCACACAAGAGGTGTTGAAAATATTGAGTCCTTTGTTCTCCATTGCGCCCATATTAAAAAAGTCGACGGCGACAATCATGTAAATATCGAGATCGTACTCACGACCGTAGACACGCTCATCCCAGCGCATGGACTGTTTCAAGGATTCCATGGCATGGCCTAACTTATCTAAGTCTTTAGCCTCGGCATAAATTTGCAACTTAACCGCTCGACCCGATTGGGTGATAAACGTATCCTCTGCGCAACTGAGATCGCCTGCAACCAGCGCAAACAAATACGCAGGCTTAGGAAATGGATCCTGCCAAGTCACCCAATGATTCGTTTCATCTGAGCCCTGCGCAACTGGATTGCCATTGCTTAACAGGATCGGATATTCGTTTTTATTGGCAATGAGAGTCGTGGTAAAAACGGCCATAACGTCCGGACGGTCGGGGTAGAAGGTGATACGCCGAAACCCTTCAGCTTCACACTGAGTGCAAAACATCCCATCAGACAGATACAACCCTTCCAAAGCGGTATTCGCTTCAGGGTTGATTTTTGTGACACAGCGCAATTCAAATGTTTCGTTTAACTGAACAGTCAAGCGCAACACTTCATCCTGCCGCAACCATGCACTACTAGGCAAATCGACGCCATCAATTGACAGACTCAACAACTCTAGGGAATCATGTCCAAACAGACACAGTGATTCATCTGGAGAGGCTTGCGGATTACGTCGCATCCGTAACACTGACTCAACGCAAGTTGCCGTTGCATCAAGCTCAAAACGTAAATCAACCGTTTCTACTAAAAATGCGGGTACAGTATAGTCTTTGAGGTAAATAACGGATTTTTGCGACATAATACGGAGAGACCTTAGCTATTTAAAATTTTTAAAACTTCGGGCTGCAGAGGATCACAACCGTGCTGATTTCCATCCGGACGCGTTCGATCAATGAAGCCTACCCGCTTTTCTTCCGGAAGGTTACGCAAGTGCTCATAAGCAATCACAGCTTTTAAGCTATATTCTTTTTGTTCTGGTGTTAACGGCTGCCCATTCGGCCATTTACCGATTTCAATTGATGTCTTCATCGACTCATAGACATCGTGAGTCATGGACTCAATCATTTCATTAAACGATAACATTGACCTCTCCAATACAAGACGCTCGTCGTGACGCATTTTACGCAAAATATCGCCTAAGCAGATGACCTGGCAATACCAATAAAAGCCCAACCAATAAGCCCACCAAGTGGGCCGTATTAGCGATAGCCCCAAAGCCAATCAAACCCAAAAGTCCGGTGTAGCCTAGTAACAACCAAACCACCATAAAGCCCATCAAACCCTGTGGCAAATAGAATCTAGGACGCAGTTGCATGCGGTCCCATAACCATGCGTATCCTAGCACAGCATAAACCACACCGGACATACCACCAAATAGTGGCCCACTGACTAAGAACTGAGCAAGATTGGACAACCCGCCAGAAATCAGTACGATCACCAACAACCAAACTGGGCCTTGCGATTGCTCAATACGCGTTCCCACAACCCAAATCCACAAGAGATTAAAGACAAGGTGCAGCATACTAAAATGCATAAACATGGGCGAAAAAAAACGCCACCACTCACCAGATGCCACGACTCCTTTCAGATTGTAATATGAGATTTGTGCTCCAACACTGGAGAAGTCTGAAAACGTCAGCAATCGCATCATGCTGCGATTGTCACCAAACCCAACCAGCATCGAAATAAAAATGCTCAAACCAATAAAAATGAGCGTCATCCAGTATCTACGCCAGGTCATTTATGTTCCTTAATCTGAGAAGACAAACTCTCGAGCGACGTCGACCCAAACAAATTTATCTTTTTGAATTCTAACTTCATCGTCCATCCTGTAGGCTACTAGCTTGCCGTACTTCACCGCACTATAATCCAAACATGCAATATTCGGTGCCAAGGGCTCTGGCTCGCCTTGACACCAATAGTGACCAATAAATAAGGGCTTTTGGTCTTCTCGATAGCAGATCAAATCTGCGCGCTGTTCTCGACTTAAGGGCAATCGTGCCAAATGCGATGGTAGAGGATCTGGCTGAAACACCACATCTACAAGATAATATGGATCTCTAACCCAGAATTTAGTTCGAAAAAAATGTCGCTCAAACCCATCTCGACTGATCATGACCTCATCGTTAGGTAACTTTAAATGAGTGCCTCTTAGCAGTCGATCGATAATGGTGTATTCCAGTGAGTCCTGAACAGCAGAACGAAAAAGAAAGCCTCTTTTCATCCGGTTGCCGCCGTTCATCTCTATAAACCGATCAATCATTTGCTGATGCCAACAGGCATGTACAATTCGAAAACGGTCCATATCAAGAAATAATGGCATTTGTTCAAACCATTGCAAGAAGGCTCTCTGGTCTTCAGGATAGTTGGCCAACTGCTGCAACGTTTGTTCAAGTATACGCTCATGACGAGGCGTATGACTGCGCAAATAGGCTTGTGCGAAACCACTAGGTGCGGGTGTCAAATAACACAGGTAATTGTATTCATGATTACCCATAATAATTTGGGCATGACCGGCATCAACCATATCTCTTACCAAATGCAGAGCTTCACGGATATGAGGGCCGCGATCAATAATATCCCCCACGAAGATGGCTTGCCGTTCAGGATGAGAATAGACACCCTTGCTTTGGGTATAGCCCATACGAGTTAGGAGAATTCGAAGACTCAAGGCGCAACCATGAATATCACCAATTAGGTCATAGCCTTTAAACGCTCGCTCGCTCACTAAGTGCCTCCATTAACTTGGCCGGGATGACCAGCCCAGTTTTTCGCGGCAGGTTTCATAAAAGTTATAATCGACGGGATGAATCAGCTTAAGCTTGGCTGACTTTTTTCGGACCGTAATAATATCCCCAGGCGTCAAACTAAAATCGGACTGGCCATCACACGAAATAGTTGGATAGGTCGAGTTTTCTTCACTCACGACCATCTTCAACTCACTGTTACCATTCACTACAATCGGTCTGCTTGATAAGGTGTGCGGGAACATGGGCACCAACACAAGCGCATCCAATTTAGGGTGCATGATGGGTCCACCCGCTGACAACGCATATGCAGTCGACCCCGTCGGGGTTGAAATAATCAATCCATCTGAACGCTGGGTATAAACAAACTGCCCCTCTATATATAAATCAAACTGAATCATGCGTGTGGCTTTACCTGGATGCAACACACAATCGTTTAAGGCAGCCATCTCTCCAACCATCTCACCTTTACGACGAATATTCACATCCAGAAGAAAACGTGTATCAACACTGTACTTACCTTGCAGCACTTCATTGACGCGTTCTTCAATTTCTTGTGGTGAAATATCGGTCAAGAAGCCTAGATTCCCTCGGTTAACACCTAGCACTGGGACATTACTCTGAGCCAACGACCGTGCTGCTCCTAGCAAACTCCCATCACCACCGACAACAATAACTAAATCACAGATCTCACCCATCATTTTTTGCTTGCTGGTTTGTCGACCATGACCCGGCATAACCTCTGCTATTTTTTGATCCAAAATGACATTCAATCCCTTATCATCCAAAAATCGAATCAACTGCTTCAAGGTGTCAATCACCGCTTTGCTACCTAGGCGACCAATCAAACCAATGTTACGAAAGTTATCCATGGGTATCTCACTGTTAAGAAGTCTGTCTTCATTATAGTGGTAATGGCCCTTGAAATTCAGGGGCTAATCGCTCAATTCTCGACTTGCAGCCGCGCAACCCCTGCATTCCACCTGTATGAAACAAGGCTACACGACTACCATGAGGAAATGTATCAGACATTGCAAGTCGGCAAAACGCTTGATACATTTTTAACGTGTATAAAGGATCCCAAAGGTTTGGGTTTTTATACCATAACGAAGCCAACTCCGCATTGACCTTCCCATAAGGCGAGCTTCCATCCAGCACCGTCAAACCCTCAGGCATAGACACACTCATTTCAGTTAAATGCTGAGACAGTATAGATCGCGCCTCTTGCGCGCTAATTTGAAGCGCTGGAACGACAACAAGGTGACAGTCTCTAGGCTTTCCTAACAGCAAGCCAGCTGCCGTCGCTCCCGTTCCAAGGGGGCACAGTGCATAGTCGAAATCAGACTCTGCTAAAAAAGACCAGATATTAGCGCAGCTTAAAACAGCCTCTGGAGAACTCCCCCCTTCCGGGATCAGCTCAAAATCTCCGAACTGCTCATAAAGCGCTTGAGTAAAATCTGGATGGGTTTTATTTCGATATTCCAGTCTTGAAACGAAATGAAGCTTCATTCCCCAAGATTCTGCATCTTGCAACGTGGGATTTAATGGACTGGGCATTTCGCCCCGGACAACACCAATGGTTGCAATACCGTAATGGTAACCCGCATAGGCCAACGCATGAAGGTGATTTGAATAGCAGCCGCCAAAACTGAGCAAGGGTCTTCGCTTACCTGAATCAAGGCTTCGCTTGAGGACAGGTTCAAGTTTGAACCACTTGTTACCGCTAATTTGGGGATGACACAGATCTAGCCTAATTATCGATACATCAAGACATTTCTGTCTTATCAAGGCATTAGAATATGAGCTGGAAGAAATATGCATTTAGAAATATAAACAATTTTAATGGCGGAACGGACGGGACTCGAACCCGCGACCCCCTGCGTGACAGGCAGGTATTCTAACCAACTGAACTACCGCTCCGTTATGGTGGGCGAAGAGGGGTTCGAACCCCCGACCCCCTGCTTGTAAGGCAGGTGCTCTCCCAACTGAGCTATTCGCCCATAACGAATGACATAATAAAATGTCGGTAACCACTAAAACGTTTACATAAATGGCGGAATGGACGGGACTCGAACCCGCGACCCCCTGCGTGACAGGCAGGTATTCTAACCAACTGAACTACCACTCCGTTATGGTGGGCGAAGAGGGGTTCGAACCCCCGACCCCCTGCTTGTAAGGCAGGTGCTCTCCCAACTGAGCTATTCGCCCATAACGTTCAATACCAGTGGCGGAATGGACGGGACTCGAACCCGCGACCCCCTGCGTGACAGGCAGGTATTCTAACCAACTGAACTACCACTCCGTAATCTGGCATTGCTGTCATTGCGGCTGTCGCTGTTTTGCTGTGCCTCAATGACGGTGCGAATTCTAATGATATTCAGAACTTTGTCAAACACTTCTTTGCAAAATATTTAAATATTTTTGATAGCACAATTCTCGAAACACTCAAATCGCCAGCAAACATAAGGGCTCCAGCCCTTTTTCACACCTAAAAATATTTTATCAGAAAATTAATTTTTTTCTCTAACATCAAGTAGCACGCCGTGTAATTGATTGAATTTTATACAAACAATTTAACCACAAACACTCAACGCTGCCACTAAATCACAGGTCAACACTGATTTTAGTGCCAAGGACTTGATCGACTTACACTCAGAAAGCTAGAGTAACCCAAATTCACGATCACCAGCGATGGACACCCGATGCGAAAAACCTCTTCCCCTGTTAAAGATGCACTTGATGGCTTTTACACAAAGTTTTTTAAGCTAGTAGATGAGAAAGGAACTCCACTCGTTCCTTATGACTCCGAATGGCTTAGCGTTTGCTATTTAGAAGACGGCAAAGAAGGTGACGATGTCAGATGGCTGCCCAAACGTCAAACTCAAGCGACCGATATGTTTGAGAGGCTAAGTGAAGCTCTGGAAACGCCAATACACCCCGATATCATCGACTTTTACAGTCATTATTGGTCAGATCCAATCACTGCAAGCACCGCACAAGGCAAACTATCCTTGTTACAGGTTTGGAATGATGATGATTTTGAACGTCTACGCGCTAACTTTATTGGGCATGCTTTGCAAAAAACGCGGCGTAGACACCCCTTGACGCTTTTCTTTGCATTGACTCTTCCTGACACTGAGATGATGATCAGCATTGACAATGCAGATGGACGCATTTGGGTTGAGCGCCCAGGCAAGTCACCCCATCTATGCATTGCGGATTCACTGGCTGAATTCATCAACTCTTTAGAACCTGAACTCACAACTGTTTAGAGGATTTATTTGTGCGCACGCTACCCCTTACGATCATACTATCAACGCTGCTTTTGATCGGATGCACCAGTGGCCCTATGCCACAGCGCATCTATTTCGAACCTCAAATCACATCCATACCCAGACTCCCATCCTCCATCCCCTTATCCGTTGAGGTACGCTACCCGCAACAACAACTCAAAATCGGCACCTTGGCTGACAGGTTTGGCAACGAAACAACTATTTCTGTAACAGATGGAATGACCACCGAATTTCAGCGAGCCGCGATCAACACACTCAATCGCATGGGCGTTCAGACGAGCGCATCTTCAAATGCACGTTTAGTCCTAACACTTGACCAAGTCACCTACTTTCTTCGCAGCGATGGTGTAAGAAGAGAACTGGTGGGTGAAATACGTATGAGCATGAACGTTAACGATGGACGCCGTAGCTATTCAGGAAAGTTCGAAGCCGCACAACGCCAAGAAGTCCTAGCAACGCCCAATGAGCAAAAAAGCCGTGAATTCATGAATGAAGTGGCAACTGACCTGCTCACGCAAGCGTTTAACGACCCCGAATTTACGCGTTACTTAATTCAAGGGTCGTTGTAGAGGGTTAGCCTGTTTCATCAGATGCTTCAAAATTCATTGCGACCGAATTAATACAATAACGAAGACCTGTTGGGGGTGGACCATCTGGGAACACATGCCCCAAATGCGCACCACACCCACTACAGGTCACCTCTGTTCGCAACATGCCATGAGATCGATCCACATGCTCTGTCAAAGCAAGTGGATCGATAGGCTGCCAAAAGCTCGGCCAACCACAGCCAGCATCAAATTTGTGCGCAGATGAAAACAAAGGTTGCTGACAACACACACAATGATACTGACCGTCTTGGTCTAATGCATAAAGCTCGCCGGAAAAAGGCCTTTCAGTCCCCTTCTGACGACACACGTAAAATTGCTCTGACGTGAGAAGACTTTGCCACTCATCCTCAGTTTTAACCACTTTATTTGTCATAATTATTAACCAGCATGCACGTAATTTATCGTGATTCCCAATTGAAATTAGCCATGTAAGGCGTATCATTATGCGCCTACCGGGACGCTTGGTCTGCCATTTCTTGCACCCAAATCATGCTAAACGCCCGCTAACACTCTTTTTAGCTTTTTTACGCTCAGGCCTCGCCTTTAGAGCTCGGGATCTACAAGATGTCTGTTATCCGCAAATCGAATAAACTTATCAATGTCTGTTACGACATACGTGGCCCTGTCATGCAGGAAGCCAAGCGTCTCGAAGACGAAGGTCATCGTATCATTAAGCTAAACATTGGCAACCCAGCACCTTGGGGATTTAACGCACCCGAAGAGATTGTAAAAGACGTTATTTACAATCTCCCCGAGTCTCAAGGCTATTGTGACTCTAAAGGTGTATTCTCTGCACGTAAAGCGGTGATGCAAGAATGTCAGCGTAAATCGATCAAACATGTTGGCATTGAGGACATCTACATCGGCAACGGTGTGTCTGAATTGATTGTGATGGCGATGCAGGGCTTGCTGAACGACAATGATGAAATGCTGATTCCTTCACCTGACTATCCATTATGGACAGCAGCGGTGAGCCTCTCAGGCGGCAGTCCTGTTCACTATCGTTGCGATGAAAGCAATGATTGGCTACCCGACTTAGATGATATCCGCAGTAAAATCACAGAGCGAACCCGTGGCCTTGTCATTATTAACCCAAATAATCCAACAGGCGCTGTTTATCCTGAATCCATCTTATTGGCACTTCTCGAAATTGCTCGCGAGCATTCATTAATTGTTTTCGCTGACGAAATTTACGACAAAATTCTCTACAATGAAGCAGATCATACGTCGATTGCCTCACTTGCAGACGATGTTCTGTGCATCACCTTTAATGGTTTATCAAAAACCTACCGAGCGGCTGGCTTTCGCTCAGGATGGATGATTGTCAGCGGCCCTAAACACAAAGCACGTGACTATGTGGAAGGACTGGACATGCTCGCCAGCATGCGTCTTTGTGCCAATGTTCCCGCGCAATACGCCATTCAAACAGCGCTAGGTGGTTACCAAAGCATTAATGAACTCATCGTACCTGGTGGGCGCTTGCATGAGCAAATGGAGCTGGCTTGGCGCATGCTGAATGATATTCCGGGTGTATCCTGCGTCAAACCCAAAGGTGCCTTGTATTTGTTCCCGAAACTAGATCCAAAGCGCTACCCAATCCACAATGACGAGAAGTTTGCACTGGACTTACTGCAGCAGCAAAAAGTACTGATTGTTCAGGGCAGTGGCTTTAATCTTGATGATACTCAACATTTCCGCCTAGTTTTTCTGCCCAGCACCGACCTTCTTGTCGAAGCAATTGAGCGAATTGCGGTTTTTTTGAAAACCTACGAGCAATAAGTAAAACAGACTGCTATCATAAAAGAACCTGAATAGTGTTTTATTCAGGTTCAGCTTTTTGTAATCTGACTGACCTATTCTTCTATTTCCAAGCACATTTAAGGGATGCAGATCTAACATGTTTATCAAAATCAAAAAGAATCTTGGTATCTCTATGCAGCACAATGGCATAGATAAGCGCCATATAGTTCCCGTTACCTCTAACTTTTTAATCAACCTTGATCAAGTTGCTGAAGCGTCTTTCTACACACTAAAAACCGCTAAAACCCACGTAGATCTTGAAGGTCGCGAAATCGAACTACCCATGCACACAGCCGTTGTACATCTTCAAATGAGTTATCTCTATGCGCTCTACACTGAAGACAATGCGGGCCGTAAAGGTCGTATGGCTGAGCGACAGTTTTATAAGCTTTTCTTTAGACCTGAAAACCTAGACCCTTACCTTGAACTTAGAGGTGTCATCGAAACCCAGGTTGCCAATCTTTAATTCATCTATACCTTGCTTAGACTAAGCCGGTTCAAAAAACCGGCTTTTCCATCTTGAAACTTTTACCCTTCACCCACATCTAATAGCCAGTTCAACTTCTAACAGGAAAAGACAGCCACCATGAGAATACTCCTCTTTCTTGCAACCAACATTGCAGTGATTTTCATTGCAAGCATTACACTGAACCTACTCGGTGTTGAGCATTACTTATCCGGCACTGGGTTGAACCTTCAATCCTTGTTGATTTTTTGTGCTGTTTTTGGCTTTGCAGGGTCATTTATTTCTTTATTTTTATCGAAATTCATGGCAAAAATGGCAACCAAAACACAAATCATTGAACAGCCACGCACCGCTGAAGAACGCTGGTTACTTGAAACAGTTGCAGAGCTCTCCCAAAAAGCGGGCATCAAAATGCCGCAGGTCGGTATTTTTCCGGCCCAGCAATCAAACGCGTTTGCAACTGGCTGGAATAAAAATGATGCGTTAGTTGCCGTTAGCAGCGGCCTGTTACAGCGTTTTCGTCCTGAAGAAATCAAAGCCGTACTCGCCCATGAAATTGGACATGTTGCCAATGGCGACATGGTGACATTGGCTTTGATCCAAGGCGTTGTGAACACCTTTGTAATGTTCTTTGCGCGCATTGCAGCCTATGCTGTCGATAACTTCTTACGTAAGGGGGAAGGTGAAGGACGCGGCATTGGTTACTTTATTACCGTGATTGTCTTTGAAATCATCTTTGGCATTCTTGCATCGATGATCGTCTCTTGGTTCTCACGCAAACGCGAATACCGTGCGGATGAAGCAGGTGCAACTTTGGTCAGCTCCGCAGCAATGATCAGCGCCCTACAGCGTCTAAAAGCAGAGCAAGGCATTCCAGATCAAATGCCAGACCAAATGATGGCATTTGGTATCAACAGTCATTTGAAAGATGGGCTAATGGCACTTTTCTCAACTCACCCACCGCTTGATGACCGTATTGCCGCATTAAGCCGTCGCGGTTAATTCAAACACATCGATGAGAGAGCACTAAGTGCTCTCTTTTTTTATAATCCTTTTGCCCCACCTCTCTACCATCACCTCTAATTCTGCTTTTTTAATTGGCTTCGAAAGATAATCATTCATTCCTGCCGCTAAACATCTCTCTCGATCCTCTTTCATTGCATTGGCAGTCATGGCAACAATGGGCACATCTTTAAACGCCGTTTGTGACGAACGAATCGCTCGAGCCGCTTCTAAACCATCCATGATCGGCATTTGCATGTCCATAAAGACAAGGTCAACGGCTTCCTTTTCAAGCAGCGCTAAGGCCTCAACACCATTTTCAGCAATCAATACTTCCTGAGTGAATTTAGATAATAACCCCATCGCCACTTTTTGATTCACGCGATTATCTTCGACAACCAAGACCCTAAGACGATTGGATGGGGCTAGCTCTGCAGATGGCGACTTATCAGCAATAAACCTCAGCGACTCCATGGGCTCAGACACACCTTTCAACAGGTCTTTTGTTTGATCTGAAAATGACTTTACCGGCTCCTTATCACTTGCTACTCCTAGATGCGTCATAGGTAGCGTAAAATAAAAACGACTTCCAACGCCTTCCAAGCTTGCAAAGCCGATTTCACCACCTAAGCCTTCAACAATACGTTTACAAATCGCCAACCCCAGTCCCGTCCCTCCAAACTTTCTAGACGTTGACGCGTCCGCTTGCGTAAAAACATTGAAAAGCTTGCCTTTAGCGTCTTCCGCAATACCAAGCCCAGTATCCTTAACGCTGAACCTCACCCAACCTTGGCGATATTTATCTTTCTTGACAGAAACAATCACCTCGCCTGAGTCCGTAAATTTAACTGCGTTTCCAACGAGATTGAGCAAGACTTGGCGAACTCTTCCAGCATCTGAGCGGTATATCCCCTTAACACTCTCGTCAATTTTCGTGAGTACTCGAGTGTTTTTCTGCTCAGCGGTGATCGAAAACAAAGCCGTCACATCCTGTACCATCGGCACAAGATCAAACTCTGAATCATCAATTTCGAAACGCCCTGCTTCTAATTTTGAAATATCAAGAATATCGTTCAGGATAGTGAGCAACGCCGATGCACTGCCGTAAATTGTTGCAACATAATCAGCTTGAGTAGGGCTTAGAGGTGTTTCTTTTAAAAGTGTCACCATACCCAATACGCCATTCATAGGAGTGCGAATTTCATGACTCATCGTCGCCAGAAATTCTGACTTAGACTTACTTGCAGCCTCTGCTTTTATCGCAGCCAACTGCAGCTCAGCGGCTAAGGTTTCTGCATTCTTATGGGCATTTTTGGCTTCTAGCATTTTGCGGACAATGAAGAAAATAATCATAGACACAATGATGGCCAAGAGCAGAACCAACAAACCCAGATAGTTGTAGAGTTTTAATTGATGCTCACGGTTTTCAGTAATCAGGAGTGCGCTTATTCCCTTCATTCGAGTCACAAGCTCTTCGGAGTTTGTCAGCACCTCCGCCGTCAGTACCTCAATACTAGCAAGAGACTGCTGGGCATGAGCATCTCCCTGCTCAAAAATCAGATCCATCTCTCTCACCAGTCGAAGTATCTCATTTGAGAGCATTCGTGTTCGAGGCGACGAGTCAAACAACTCTGCCAACTGCCCTCTTTCTAAATGACTTAAACGGCTATAAAGAATCTCATAGCGCAACAAAAGTTCATCCCAAGTAACAGGATCTAAATCACGCTGATATTGTGCGATAAGCGTCCTTAATTTGAGATTCTCGCGATCCAGTTGATAAGCGGCCCACAACGCATCATCGCGGGCCGCACTCAACACTTGATCCTGTCGATCATGGAGGGTAAAAAGCATCACAAGAGAAGCGAGTAAAAAAACAATCGCACTAAAGGGTAACAACCACACATTAAACCCATATACCAACATGCGTTTTATTTGTTTTTTAGGACTGGCCTCTCTCACTACGAACCACCCACACTGTTGGAACTCAACGGAATTCTATTGCACGAATCTGCCAGACCGACCGATTATAGTAAAGCTCATTTTTGAGTTTAGGCTCATCATCAAAGGGATAAATTATAAACAAAGGACCTTTATCACGCACTCGCATATAAGCGTCATTGTGCTTTAATGCCAAGATGGCATCGATTTCTATAAAGTCACTCACAGGCACTTCAGCACTGTAATCATTCAGTGCTGTAATAATCATGACCTCTGCGCCATCCACACCGACCGCTTCGAGCAACGCTCGACCTAAGGGTCCCTCGAAGCGATCTTTTGCTTCAGTCCAGGGGGTCGTGGTTTCGGTTATTTTCTGCTCCAATGCTTCTAACATTTCGCGATCAAACACAGCACGATCACCAAAGTTTGTATTGGTTATTTTACCGGAGACCGTCAAGATAACCGCTCCGTTAGGCTCAGGTAATGGTTGAGCATAGACAATTCCAACGCTCAACAAAGAGAGAACACAGATGACTTCCAAAAAAATGCGCCGCATAGCAAACTCCTGATTTCTGTTTTTTTCATTTTATCTGTTTTTTTCTGTTTTTAGCAAAAATATCTTTGAAGTGCTAATCTAGTTTTAGCTCATAAATGCAATTGCTGCGAAATATAGCAACGGATTGTACGCTCAGGGCGGTAGCCGCTGAGATATTAATCACCTAAAATAGGTGAGTTACATAAGGCTTTTTCAGGCTTTCTTTAACAGAGTTGTCACTTTAAAGAAGGACAATGCCATAAAACCCTCTAACGACAGGCGACATGAATGAAATTTCGTTTTCCGGTCATTATTATTGACGAAGACTTCCGTTCCGAAAACATCTCTGGTTCTGGCATACGTGACCTTGCTGAATCGATCAGTAAAGAAGGTATGGAAGTGGTTGGCTTTACCAGCTACGGCGACTTAACGTCCTTTGCCCAGCAAGCCAGCCGAGCCTCTTGCTTTATTCTTTCAATCGATGACGAAGAGTTTGCCGATGAGCAAAACGGTCACGCATTGGAAGCCGTCCGAAATTTCATTATCGAAGTCCGCAAGCGTAATGCGGACATCCCCGTGTTTTTATACGGAGAGACACGCACATCTCGCCATATTCCAAATGACATTCTACGAGAGCTGCATGGCTTCATTCACATGTTTGAAGACACACCGGAGTTCGTGGCGCGACATATTATTCGTGAAGCACGCAAATATCTTGATAGCCTAGCCCCGCCGTTTTTCCAAGCGCTTATGGCCTATGCCAGCGACAGCTCTTACTCATGGCATTGCCCTGGGCACTCTGGCGGCGTTGCATTTTTAAAAAGCCCAGTAGGACAAATGTTTCACCAATTCTTTGGTGAAAACCTCTTACGTGCCGATGTCTGCAATGCGGTTGATGAGCTAGGTCAGCTACTGGATCATACGGGGCCTGTTTCGGCAAGCGAGGCGAATGCCGCACGTATTTTTAATGCCGATCATCTGTTTTTTGTCACCAACGGTACATCGACCTCCAACAAAGTCGTTTGGCACTCCACCGTAGCGCCAGGAGACATTGTCGTTGTTGACCGTAACTGCCATAAATCGATCTTGCACTCCATCATTATGACGGGCGCTATTCCGGTGTTCTTGATGCCGACACGTAACCATTACGGCATCATTGGCCCAATACCCAAATCTGAATTTGATCCAGAAACAATTCGTAAGAAAATTGAGCAGAATCCCTTTGCCCGTGAAGTGGCGAATAAAAAACCTCGTATTCTAACGATTACACAAAGTACCTATGATGGTGTTTTGTATAACGTTGAGACCATCAAGGAGATGTTAGGTGACACCATCGACACCTTGCATTTTGATGAAGCTTGGTTGCCGCATGCCTCGTTCCATGAGTTCTACCACAACATGCACGCCATTGGTGAAAATCGTCCACGCTCAGAGAATACACTGGTCTTTGCCACCCAGTCGACGCATAAGTTACTGGCGGGCTTGTCACAAGCTTCACAGATTCTGGTTCAGGATGCTCAATCACGTAAACTGGACACTCACCGCTTCAATGAGTCTTACTTGATGCACTCCTCCACCAGCCCACAATACGCGATCATCGCATCCTGTGACGTTGCTGCAGCGATGATGGAGCCACCAGGCGGACATGCGCTGGTTGAAGAGTCCATTTTAGAGGCTTTGGATTTCCGTCGCGCCATGCGCAAAGTGGATGAAGAGTTCGGTGCAGACTGGTGGTTTAAAGTGTGGGGACCTGAGTACCTTACGGAAGAAGGTATCGGCAATCGCGATGATTGGGTGATTCATGCCGATGATAAGTGGCATGGATTCGGTAAAATTGAGTCAGGCTTTAACATGCTTGATCCAATTAAAGCCACCATTATCACACCGGGGCTTAATTTAGCTGGCGAGTTTGACGAAGTCGGTATTCCCGCTGCCATCGTTAGTAAGTACTTGGCTGAGCATGGGATCATCATAGAGAAAACTGGACTTTACTCTTTCTTTATCATGTTTACGATTGGCATCACCAAAGGCCGCTGGAACTCAATGGTCACAGAACTGCAACAGTTCAAAGATGACTATGACCACAACCAGCCAATGTGGCGCATTATGCCGGAGTTTGCGAAAAAATATCCTGCTTACGAGCGTATTGGGTTGCGTGACTTATGTCATCAGATTCACAACGTCTATAAGCAATACGATGTCGCCAAAGTCACCACTGAGATGTATTTGTCCGACATTGAGCCTGGAATGACACCTGCAGATGCTTGGTCAAAAATGGCACACCGTGATGTTGAGCGTGTCTCGATTGATGAACTTGAAGGACGCGTTACTGCGATGCTAGTGACACCTTACCCACCGGGCATCCCTTTGCTGGTGCCAGGTGAAATTTTTAACGATACTATCATTAGCTACTTGAAGTTTGCCCGCGATTTCAACTCTTTATTCCCTGGTTTTGAAACTGATGTCCATGGACTGGTTAGAGAAAAAATTGATGGAAAAGATGCTTACTTTGTCGATGTTGTCAAAGCTTAGATAAAAAACGGAGCTCTGTTAGAGCTCCGTTTTATCGATGGAGAGTTAAATTATTGCTTTGGAAAAACTGACTCTAACAAGCGACTCATGTTGTTGTTCAGATTTTCTTGCTGCTCTTTTTGAGCATCGATATACCGAATATCTTGGTGCATCAAACCATTCATCAGCTCAGACATAAATGACTCAGGCTCTTTAATAAAGCTCTTGATCTGTTCATTCATCGCCTGCTTCATGCCATCCATTAACTGCGACAAACGTTGCTGAGGCCTTTGCGTTTCAGCTGAGTTGCCTAAGGCTTGTGTTTTTTCATAGCTCATCGCTGCACTGTAACTTTCACTGCGGGTCAGTGTTAAACTCATTGAAGCCAACTGCTGCGTATCCATTTTAAAATTCGCGGCCTGCTCAAACGCTTTTTGCACATCGCCCTCAAAGAACTCATTCGCCAACTGATTCACATCGCGAATTAAGCTTTGAATCGCATCAATTTCATCGACATTCAGATTCCCTTGCACCGAGAAACTAAATCCTGAAGTCTCACTTCGGCTCATATCAAAAATGGCAGCCATACCTGAATCAGATTTGGCAACAGCCATTCCTGCTTGCATGCTTTCAGATCGTCCAAAGGAAATACTGACTTTATCGCCTTCTTTGGTCATCAGGTTTAATTCAAAGGTTTCTGATTTTTCAAAACGTTGTGCAGCTGTCATCTGTGTCAGATTTGAAACAAGTCGCTGTTGTGGTGACAACTTTGCCAGCGCGTCAAAAGTTAGACGTTCCGTCTCGGAAACATCGTCTGCAATCGTTCCCTTCAGCACATCTAAGTTAGTTAAAATCTCTTTTGCTTCTTTAAAACCCTGCTCTACGCCTTTCATAGCCGCATCGTACATTTGCTGTACACGCTCCTCGGATGCACCACGGGCACGGGCATTTTCGAGTCCAGCTGCAACAAATCCGCTGATTCGATCGGCCACCTTCTCTGGTGTAAACTGATTCGCATCCAGTTTTTTAAACTTATCGACGGACATACCCGGTATGCTTTGGGATAGGGTTTGCAAAACTTTGTTGTGCAACTCAGACAAACTGCGCCCCGACTCTGACGGCTTAGCTGATTTGGATGGGCTCATAGCGTTATCGAAGGGTCTTGGTGTCGGCACCAAGGAGGATTTTATCGTATTCACGGTCGTCTCCAACTCTGATGTTCGTATTCGTTGCACTGAATACGTATTTCAATCATATATTATTTAGGCTATCGGCTGAGTTCCCCCTAGCTTGAGGGTTAAATAGCACCCAGATCAAAGATGACACCCTGACTGCTCACCCTTAAATGCCCATCTTTTTCCTCAGCCAACTCAACTAACTGATAAAAGACGTTACGAGACAAACGTCCCTCCATGCCCCAACGTATCATTAGATAAGGGCTAGGCTCTTGCGTTACAGGATCTATTCCTATCCGTAGAGGATGTTCAACTCCTGCAATGACCTGATCACCGACAGAGGTGGTAAAACGCAAAGCCACTTGTTCATTCTCTTGGACTACTTCTAAACTGATCACTTGAAAAGGGACATCCTCAACACGAATACCGACCTTCTCTACTGGCGTTTTTAGGTAGTAGTGCTCCCCCTCTTTCCAAAGAATACGAGAAAACATTTTAACCATACGCTCACGTCCTATTGGACTGTTCTGATAAAACCAACGACCATCCTTGGCGATGCGCATGTCAATATCACCACAAAATGATGGATTCCAGCGATCAACCGGGGGTAATTTTTCATCACTTCCCGCCTGTATCAACAGTTGATTGGGCAATGTCTCCATGGACAGCTTCACCTAAATAGAATAAGAAAATGAATTTTAAGTAACTTTATTTATATGAGTCATCTTCAGCTTAACTCAAAAAACTTTCAAGGCTCACAAGGCACATCTGAATCTAATTCATTGTTACAATATCGACATCGAAGACGATATTTAATCAAAGGCGTGTCAGTTTATGTCTCAGTCACTTTCCACCAAGTTCAAAGATCCTCAGCAGGGCGTTTACTTTATTGGGACCACCCCACCAAAACACTCTACCGATGATGAACAGATGTCCATGATTGCTGACAAACTCTTAGCACGCCTAATGGGCCTAGATTACGACGGTCTGGTGGTCTACGACATACAGGATGAAAGCAGCCGTATCGCCTCACCACGTCCCTTTCCATTTGCTCATACACGTGACGCACGAGAGTACTCTGCATTGTTAGCAACGCAATCTAGCCACGAAATCATCACCTATAAAAGTGTAGCACAACGTGATGGCGAAGCCTTTAAAGCATGGCTGCATGAAACTCGTGAGACGTACCACCTTCATAATTTGGTACTCGTTGGCAGCCCGTCTTCTGAGGGCGACATTCGCTTGAATTTGAATGACGCCTATCAAATTCTTAAAAATGGGAGCTTCGACTATCATCTAGGTGGAGTAACCATTGCCGAACGTCACGCATTAAAAGGGAATGAGCACGAACGCCTCATGAATAAAACCTTGCAAGGCTGTGAGTTTTTTATCTCCCAAGCCGTGTATAACCCTCAAGCAACAATCGACTTATTAACCAGTTACGCGCGCTCATGTCGGCTCCAGAATCAACAGCCGAAGCGGATCATTTTAACCTTCGCACCTTGTGGCAGCGCCAAAACCCTTGAGTTTATGGAGTGGCTCGGAATCTCTATTCCTGAAGCAACTCGTTGGCGCATTCTCGATTCAGAAAAACCCTTATCCGAGTCCGTCAAAATTTGCCAAACAAACCTAGATCAAATACTCAGCGCCTGTCGCCATCTTGATCTGCCTTTAGGATTAAACATTGAAAGTTTGACGAACCGGAAAGAAGAAATCGATGCATCTGTGCATCTTTTCAAGCTTTTAAAGGCAACGCTCGACCTCCATTTAGCGCAAAAGGCGCTAGAAAGCGTGTAATCCTTCTTTCCCTGACAATGCCTCCAGATAGCTGAGCATTGTCAGGAATATCTTTGCCTTAAATATGAAGCGATTACCCCCACACAACATCTCTTTTCAACAAAATTGACACTCTGGTCTCTATTTTTCCGATTGAACATTTGGCAAAATGGTCACCTATTTGTGATGGAACACCCTGCTTTACGATCAATTTTTTGGTTCACAGCAGATCTAGTCATTTAAATCTTCCCTAATGTTCTCATCGGAGATATTAACGTGTTCAGAACAACCTCTGATCAACGTTTCACTTCTATCACCTGTGCTTTGCTTTGTGCTTTATTGGCCGCACCTTCTGCCCTTAAGGCTGAAGAGACAGATGACGTTTTTGATATCAACAACTTAGCTGAACCCGTTGTTTTGCCAGACAATGCACCAGATGTCCGTCAAAGCTGGACACTTAACCTGTATTTTGAAAACGATTTATTTAACGATACAGATCAGCAGTACACCAATGGTGTGCGCGTCTCTTGGATTTCACCAGATATCTTAAGCTTTGTTGATGACGCTAATTTACCCATCTGGATTCGCCGAGTTAATACCTACTTAACTCCCTTTGATCCAGTCCCTTTTGATCAACAGCAAGCCGTCAGCCGTCGTCTTATCTTCAGTTTAGGCCAAAAAATGTTCACCCCTGAAGACAGACTGCTAACGGAGGTCGACCCTAACGATCGCCCTTATGCGGGTTGGTTATATGCAGGGATGGGATACCATACGCGCAGTCAACATAAAATGAACTCCTTTGAGGTCAATCTAGGGGTCGTTGGACCTGCCGCCTTAGCTAAAGAAGCGCAAGATATTGTCCATGACTTACGTGGCTTTGATCGTTTTGATGGTTGGGATAACCAACTGAAAAATGAGCTTGGTATTCAACTGGTCTATGAACATAAAAACCGCATTGCACGTGCCTCATTGTTTCCAGGAATGGAGTTTGATGCCATCGTTCATGCCGGAGGCAGTCTTGGCAATGTGGCCACCTATGTGAATACAGGCGGTCAAATTCGTATTGGAAAAAACTTACCGTCTGATTTAGGCACCTCTGCCTTAAGGGCTGGAGGTGACAGCAGCGTACCTGGATTTGGCGACCCACGCTTTGATAACCAATGGAGCGTACATGGCTTCATGTCATTTGATGGACGCTTTGTGGTCCGCGATATTTTCTTAGATGGCAACACTTGGCGAGACAGTCACTCCGTAGACAAGCGCCATGCATTTGCTGAGGCATCGTTTGGCTTGGCAGGCACCTATGAGCGCTGGAAGCTCTCTTACGCTCGGGTTTACCGTACCAAGCAATTCCGTACGCAACGCAACAGCCATAACTTTGGTTCCATTGCCCTGTCGTACTCCTTGTAAATAACGCTTAACCACCCGCCAACTTCACTTTAAAGCCTTCCGCCTCCAGAAGGCTTTTGATCAACTCTCGATGATCGCCTTGAATCTCAATGATGCCATCTTTGTAGGAACCACCCGTTCCGCACTTCTGTTTTAAAGTTTTCGCCAAACGTTTAAGATCCGCCTCGGGTAAAGGAACACCTGAAAGCGTTGTGACGCCTTTTCCTTTTCGGCCCGAGACCTCTCGGCGTATGCGCACAATACCATCAAGTTGTGCCAAGCGTGTTTCATCGGCCAATTGATCACAGATACACTCCTTCACTGGGTGTCGACATTCGGAGCACTGCTGGCCTGTTTCTGTCGAATACACCAAGCCACGAAGTTGATCTTGCAAAGACGCCATTGTGTCCCCTTGTTTTTAAAGATTAATACCCGAGTCCGCCGCCAATTTGACGCGCCAAATAGATGCAGTAATTATCGGTCATCCCTGAGATGAAATCGATAGCACGCAAATAACTTTGATACAAAGGCCAATCCGGTTCTGGTGCATGAATGCCCATTAAATTCATAATTTTTTCAGTGCGGTAACCCGGCTGAGCGGGTGAATCCGCATGGGCTTCATACACAGCATCACAAAACGCCTCTAAAAGAACTCCAAGCATGGTGTAGGCACCGACTTCCAACTCGGCTTTGCGATTGTTCGGGAACACACGCTCTCGTGCAATACGTTTCGCTGTGGCCAACCCCGCCTTAACCATTGGATCACCATCCGCCAACAACTCTCCAGTGTATTGCCCACTCATAATGGCCGGGTAGTGATGACGGTAGGCCACAATCGCAGACTCAACCATATTTTCCATCGCCTTACCCCGTAAAGCCGATATTTTGCGGCGGGCTGACGCCTGTGAGGTGAAAATTTCATGATCGAAATCAAGATCACCACACAACTGCAACAAGATGGGTTTGACTTCATCAAACGTCAAGATATGCAACTCTATCGCATCTTCGAGATCCAGAATGGCATAACAAATATCATCAGCCGCCTCCACCAACCAGGTTAAAGGATGCCGACACCAATGGTTTTCGCCCAGCTCTATAAGCCCTAGCTCTCGTCCAAGCTGATTTAGAGTATCCACCTCGGATTGAAAAACACTGAACTTCCCCTTGTCACCCCCTTTTTCAACCGTCCAGGGATATTTAATCAGGGTGCCGAGGGTTGGATAAGTCAGCCGCAAACCACCATCAAATAGATTGTTTTCGATTTTTGTCACCACTCGAAGGCCCTGAGCGTTGCCTTCAAAGGTTTGTAAATCTTGCAGCTCCAAGGGATGTAAGGATGCAAAGCGCTGATCTTGAGAATGGCGTCGAAACCAATCTCGAATGGCATATTCACCCGCATGACCAAAGGGTGGATTGCCTATGTCGTGTGCTAAACAGGCAGACTGTACAATCATGCCTAAATCGTGAGGAGAAGACCAAGGCGGGAGTTCATCTGCGATGAGCTCACCCACTCGAATACCGAGGCTGCGTCCTAGGCTGCCGACCTCAATTGAATGGGTTAAACGCGTATGGATATGATCATTGAGTGTGAGAGGATGAACTTGGGTTTTACGTCCCAGCCGCCTGAACGCACTCGAAAAAATAATTCGATCATGATCCTTATGAAAATGGCTGCGGCCTATCTCAGCGCTGGTAAGATTTTCATGCCCATAACGTTTTGTTGTCAACAATTGCGGCCATTGCATCGGCATAGTGCCTTCCTTATCCCAAATGTCAGCCTGCGTAATGGCAGGCACGCGTTTGAATCCTGTAATCTCTTTATTCTAATCAAGCACTAGAATTAAGACTAGGCATTAAGTCTAAACAGGTTATAATAACCAAGCAATTTACTCAGTTTTAAAGGAAGGATAATAACATGGCTAGCGTTTCTCTTCGTGGTAACCCCGTTAATACGATTGGCGATCTTCCAGCTGTTGGTAGCTCATGCCCCAACTTTACCCTAACAGGCACCGATTTAGCTGATTTTGCATTGCAGGATTTAGCTGGGCAGCGTGTTGTGCTCAATATTTTCCCAAGTATCGACACCCCAACCTGTGCAACATCCGTGCGCAAGTTCAATGAAGCCGCGTCCTCATTAGACAACACAACGGTTGTCTGTATCTCCGCAGACCTACCCTTTGCAATGGCACGCTTCTGTGGTGCTGAAGGTCTGGACAAAGTTAAAAGTGGCTCCACTTTCCGTAGTGATTTTGGCAACGAAATGGGCCTAACCTTTATCGATGGTCCATTGACTGGACTGTTGTCACGCGCAGTGGTCGTGGTCGATGGAGCGGGACAAGTTCTTTATACAGAACTTGTTGCTGAAATCGCCAGTGAGCCAAATTACGATGCTGCACTGGCGGTATTGTAAACCTAGGCACTAAACTTAAGCTTTAACGCTTAACGGCTGACCGTCAAATGACACGCCCGTCCAACCTGTGTTGATAAAGTTGCGGATATTTTGATGGTCACCGCCTTCTGGATTCTTTAATACATCCTCTGTGTAAAAACGGCCAAACGCATTCAGCGTGGCTTGCTCCGATAACGAATTCAATTGTGCAAAGGCTAAAATTTTACATGAGCCTTGGTTCACATCAGCGGAATTTTCCAAATCACCGTTTCGAAAGGCCATAGGCGTAAAATCGTAGTGAGCATTTAAGGTTTCCATCACAGTTTCAAAGGCGACTGGACCTGCATTCAACGCAGTTACTAATTCATTCGGAGTCATATACTTCTCATTTTGCATGGGATTGATAGGCATCTAATGTCGATTGCCGCGCCTTTTTATAATCAACGATGGGTGCTGGCCGTCCTAAAGACTGGCCAGCACCTGGTAAGTGGCGCTGCTTAGCCGGCAATTGTCGCAACTCTGGCAACCAAAAGGCAATAAACTCACCCGATGCATCAAACTTTTCACTTTGTAACTGAGGGTTGAAGATCCTAAAATAAGGCGCGGCATCTGCCCCCACGGATGCAGACCACTGCCATCCGCCTTGATTGGATGCAAAATCGCCATCTATCAACTTGGACATAAAAAAATCTGCCCCTATCCGCCAATCAATTCGCAACAATTTAGTGAGAAAAGAGGCAACCACCATGCGTAATCGATTGTGCATCCAGCCCGTGGACAAGAGCTGCTTCATCGCGGCATCGACAATTGGGTAACCCGTTTCGCCTTGGCACCAGGCTTTGAAGAGTGTTTCATCAAATTGCCATTGTATTTTTTCTTCGACTTCAGGCCGAAAAGGATGGCCTTTGCTTTGCTCAGGGAAAGCAACCAGCATATGTCGATAAAACTCACGCCAAATCAATTCATTTAACCAAGTACTGTCAAGCCAAGCATCGGATGCGTAGTGGCTCATTAATGCGGCAAGACATTGCCTTGGCGACACAGCACCCAGAACCAAGTAGGGTGAAAGCTTTGATGTTTTATCCTTAAAGGGAAAATCACGCAGTGCTTTATAATCCGCTTCCTGTTCTTCTACAAACCGATTCAATCGTTGATGGATTTCGGCACTTGTAACTGGCCAAAGACGGGCATCATAGGCTAGCTGATCACTCGCAAGCGCACTCATCCCTAAATCAGCTGGAAGCACATCAGACGGCATGGAAGATAAAGGTTGTATTGCAGGGATAGCAAGCGCCGGAGTTAAATGTTTAAGTAGGTATTGACGCCATGCTCGACTGTAAGGTGTAAATACTTTAAATGGTGTCCCCTGCCCCGTGAGAACCTGACCGGGCTGCACAATCAGTTCGCCATGAAAGGCTAAGCACTCAACTCCAACAGCACTTAACTCATCACAAACAGACTTATCGCGTGAACGCTCATTTAACGGATATTCATAATTAAAAAATAGCTTTTTGGCACTCACCGAGGCGACAAAATGCTGTAACGCCTTGGGTACATCTTGAAAGGTATCGAGTTGGAGCACACGAAGCGGAATATTCAGTTGAGATAACTCATCTTTTAACTCCATCAGACGATCACGCCAGAGTGCCATCTTCGCAGGTGATTCAACGTGTACCTCCCACTGTTTGGGAGTGAGTGTCACGACAGCGATGACGCCCTGTTGCGATTCACAGGCATAAAAAAGCGCCGGATTGTCCATCCGGCGCAAGTCATTTCGAATCCAATACACATTCATAATGAAGGTCTTATCATAGTCCTATAAATGGCTGCACTAAGCGTCCCATTATTCCCGTAAACTTCAGAGGTGCATCCGTGGCTATTAAACAAATACAGTCTTGGTCAGTATCAACGATGGGCTGATGTTTCACTTCACCATCCAGGTCTGCGACATCTCCCGCACTAAAACGACCAATCTCATCAGTATAAGAGCCTCGTAAAATTAACGTTAATTCGTTGCCTGAATGCGTATGATGAGGGACTGACACGCCCGGAGCAATTTTCAATAAACGCGTTGTGCCAGACCCTTGCAAATTCAAATCAACATGATGAACACCATACCCCAAACGCTTCCAAGGAAGGTGGTCAAGATCTGTCTGCAAATAGTGATGCAAAGGCGCAGGTAAATTCGTTGCAGACTGAACGGGATCGATGCGAGGAATTGGTATTTCCTCCTCAAGATCCAGACGATCCATCACAGATTTTAGTGCATTGGCTTGCAGGCTCATAGGCTCAATTTTGTCCAGAAGTGCACCGCCAATTGCTTCAGCCTGTGAGAGGCGTTGACGGCAATGTGGGCACCAGTGCAAATGGCAAGCAACCAACAAGGCCATTCCTTGGGGGAGGCTTCCCGATGCATAGGCCATTAAGGTAGCATCGTCAAAATGATGACTAATATTCACTCTTCTTCTCCCCAGTGCGCTTTTAACTTACTAAACGCTAAACGTAATCTTGATTTAACACTGCCTAATGGAATCCCTAATTGATCGGCAATTTCAGAATGCGACTTTCCTTCGTAATAGGATAGATGCAACACTTGAGCTTGGTTCTCTGGCAGTGTAGCAATAGCATCTCGCATACGCTCCTCAAGTATTAAGTGCTCACCTTGATCACGCTGATCAGGATCCGGCTCTTCTTCAGGCAATTCGTATTCAACGGCCTTTTCACGACGCATTCTATCAATGCATAGATTACGAGCAAGAGTGAAGATCCAAGTACTTGCACTGGCCTTTTCAGAATTAAACATATGCGCTTTTCGCCATACCGATAGCATAGCTTCTTGCGTCACTTCTTCCGCCGTCGCTGGCGGCATACCTAGACGAGTAATGTAGGCCTTCACACGTGGTGCGAAGTAATCAAATAAACTGGCAAATACAGCTTTATCCCGTGTTTCGGCCAGAGAAGTCAAACGCGCAGACCAATTGTCACGCATTTCTTTTTTCTTCTCCTCCGCAATGCTTAAGACTGCGTTCACATCGCCTCCTAAAGGCTCGTCGTTGTTCATTGCATCATCCTACGGGCTGTCATCTGAAATGGATCATCTCTTTTAACCTCAAATCGTTCAGTTCACAATATGTGTTTAGTCTTAATGATCTAAGTAAGCAAACATGAACGTATGGCTAAATAAAGCAAATTCTGAAAGGCATGAGGCCTCCCAATGAACGTTAAAGTAATTAGACCCTTAAAGATAGCTGTAATAGGATCGGGTATCTCCGGCCTTTCTTGTGCTTGGCTTCTAAATCAACATCATAATGTTACGCTTTTTGAAAAAGATGACCGTCCCGGCGGGCATTCCAACACTGTTGCAGTCGATTACGCAGATGGTACACAGATCAATGTTGATACAGGGTTTATTGTTTTCAACCCTGTAAACTATCCTAACCTTGTTAATTTTTTTGAGCATCTCGAGGTTGAAAGCCTTGAAACGGAAATGTCCTTTGCCGTTAGCTTAAATCATGGGGAGGTTGAGTACAGTGGTACCGATTTAAATGGCCTCTTCGCCCAGCGCCGCAATATTTTCAAACCGAGCTTTTGGCTGTTGATCAAAGACCTGCTTCGCTTTTATAAAGAGTCCGATAGTATGGCAACGAACCCAGCAACGGCAACGATGTCATTGGGTGAGTTGCTAAAACACCATGGCTATGGCGATGCGTTTATTCAACAACACCTTGTTCCCATGGGAGCTGCCATCTGGTCAACCCCCGCAAAACAAATGCTTGAATATCCGGCTCAAACCTTCTTACGCTTTTGCCAGAACCACGGTCTAGTCCAGCTCAAAGATCGCCCTCAATGGCGCACTGTCAAAGGTGGCAGTCGAGTCTATGTGCAGAAAATTGTCGAGGCGTTAGGTGATAATCTACGCTTGAATCAACATATTCACAAAATCCATCGTCACAATGGTAAAGTCATTCTAGAAGACCTGCATGGTAAACGCGAAACTTTCGACCACGTCGTGTTGGCTTGCCATGCCGATCAATCCTTAGAAATGCTCTCGGAGCCGACATTAGAAGAACAACAGTTGCTGAAGCACTTTCCGTATCAGCGCAATCGTGCCATTCTTCATAATGATCCTGCCTTAATGCCTAAGCGCAAGGCAGCATGGGCAAGTTGGAACTATCTTGCTGAAGGAAAAAATCACAGCACTGACACCCTCAGTGTGACCTATTGGATGAATCGTTTGCAGCATCTACCCGAAGAAAAACCTTTATTTGTTACGCTCAACCCTTTAAATGAGCCGAAAGAAGGCAGTATTTGCCGCAGCTATTTATATGATCACCCTGCCTTCACGCTTGAGTCGATCAAAGCTCAAGAATCACTATGGAACTTACAAGGCGTGAAAAACACCTGGTTCTGCGGTGCTTGGTTTGGTTACGGCTTCCATGAAGACGGTTTACAGTCTGGGCTTGCAGTTGCCGAAAGCCTTGGAGGCATCAAACGCCCTTGGAGCTTAGAGAATCCAAATAGCCGCATTCATGTTCACCCACCAAAACGTCCTGAAAAAGGACTTAAACAGGAAGCTGTCGCATGAGTGGCTCCCTTCACTCCGCTATTTATTGCGGCGAGGTGATGCATCAACGCCTGAAGCCTGCCAAGCACAAGTTTGTTTATAAAGTGAGCTCTTGGTTATTGGACCTTGACGAACTAGAGACATTAGATACATTACGATTTTTCTCGGTCAATCGCTTCAATCTCTTTTCATTCCATACTAAGGACCATGGTGATGGCAGCACAACGCCTTTGAAAGAACAGGTTAAAGCACTCTTAAGAGACAACAACATCGACCTAGGCGCTGGCGCCATTCGAATTTTGTGCTATCCACGCATACTGGGCTATGTATTCAACCCTTTAAGTGTTTTCTATTGCTACAACGAGGATAAAGAACTAGCAGCGATTCTTTACGAAGTCAGCAATACCTTTAATCAACGCCATTCGTATTTAATCCCTGTTGAGAAAGCACCAGGCAATGTCATACAACAAGCCTGCAGCAAACACTTTTATGTTTCCCCTTTTATCCCCATGGAAACGCACTACCAATTCAGAATGACACCACCTAACGACAGTGTTGCCGTTCTTATTCACCAAACCGACCCAGAAGGCGCAATTCTAAATGCAACCTTCACCGGTCAGCGTATTGAAATAACTGAAAAAACAATCACACAAACATTTTGGCGTCATCCGCTAATGACCATGAAAGTCATTGCAGGCATTCACTGGGAAGCTTTGCAATTGTGGCGAAAAGGTATGCGTTTACAGCCTAGACCCACGCCCCCTAAACATCGAATTTCATTGGTCCAGCAGACGGAGATGAACTCATTATGAAGCCTTCACAATACCAAACCCTAACTGCGCAAGCCCTACTGCCCGAACAGGGCTGGTTTAATCGTCTTTGTTTCAATACCGTGATGAAACATCTGCCTCATCTTGATTTTGGTACCTTATTGCTCACCCTACCCAGCGGACAAACTCTGACATTTGGTCATCAACACGAAGGAGAACCGAGAGCTGAAATTCGCTTACACAGCTTGAAGCCACTGCGCCGATTTTTACAAGGGGGGCAGCTGGGCGTAGCCGAAAGCTACATGGCGGGAGAATGGGACTGTCCTGACTTAGTCGCTTTAGTTCAATGGGCCTTAGGCAATGAGGCTAAAATGCCAGAGCTCAATAATGGCAAAGCTTGGATACGCGTGCTTAATCGGTTAATTCACTTAAAACGTTCTAACACCAAAAAAGGTAGCCGCAAAAACATTGCTTATCACTATGATCTTGGCAACGATTTTTATCAGTTGTGGCTAGATGAAAGCATGACCTATTCAGCGGCACTCTTCGCCCATGAAAATCAATCCTTACATGAGGCTCAGCTCAACAAGTACCGCCGGATTGCAGAGATGTTAGATCTTAAGCCTGGACAGCAGTTGCTCGAAGTTGGCTGTGGTTGGGGTGGCTTTGCAGTGTTTGCAGCGCATGAATTTGGTGTCAAGGTCCACGGTATCACCCTGTCGCAAGAACAGCTTGCTTTTGCTCGCGCACGAATCGAGACCGCTAAGCTCGATCATTTGTGTTCCTTCAGCCTAACCGATTACCGCGATGTTGATGCCCAATATGATCATATTGTTTCAATAGAGATGTTTGAAGCCGTTGGCGAAGAGCATTGGGATACCTATTTTACACAACTGAAAAACTGCTTACGTCCCGGTGGCAAGGCTATTTTACAAATCATCAGTATTGATGAAGCGCGTTTTGAGGAATATCGCCGCAATCCAGACTTTATTCAGCGCTACATCTTTCCGGGCGGGATGTTGCCTTCTCCCGAGCGTCTGACCCTTGCCGCAGCTCAACAGGGATTCGACATTACAGATGAGGTATTATTTGGTTTAGATTACGCGACAACCCTTGCTCGCTGGCGTCATCGTTTTATTGAGCAATGGCCACGTATTCAGGCACAAGGATTTGATGATCGTTTTCGACGTATGTGGCTCTACTACCTTGCATACTGTGAAGGAGGCTTTCGCTACAAAACCATTGATGTTGGCCTTTATCAATTGGAAGCCAAGTGAATACAGGTTTATCCCAGCGGGCCGTGCTCAACTACGCACTCCCCGCTTTGCCTTTAGCGATTCCCACTGTCGCTGTGTACATTTTACTTCCGACTTTTTATGTCGAAGAAGTCGGGATGTCACTGGCCTTGGTTGGATTGTTGTTGGTGTTGGCACGAGTGTTAGACGTCATTAGTGACCCTTTAATTGGTCGGTGGTTAGATCATGTGCAAGGTAAACTATTTAAACTGACTTTTGTGGTGGGAGGGTTTCTATGTGTCCCTGGCCTCTGGCTACTCATCCATCCTGCTCCCAGCACAGCCGCAATTTCATTGTTTGCAGGATCAACACTTCTATACCTTGGCTGGACTCTGATTCAAATCCCTTACATTACTTGGATCACTCACCTTAGTTCCGACAGCTTCCAACGCACACGCGCCATCAGTTATCGAGAAGGATTTTCGTTGATTGGATTGCTTCTTTCCGCCTGCCTGCCTCTACTGGCACTGATCGGTTTTTCAACCCAAGCGGTACTTCAGTCGATGATGCTGGTCACCGTGATACTAGGTGCTTTTTTTCTCTATCGCCTCTTGTCATACTTACCTGCCCCCACCCGCCTCAAAATAGCACAAGGCCGTTGGCATGATGTCAAAAACAATCGCCTAGCCGTCAAACTCATTGCTGCATGGTTACTCAATGGCATCGCCAATGGCATTCCTGCCGTACTCTTTCCGTTGTATATCACTTCGGTTCTTGGCAACACACCCGACTCCCGTGGTGTGTTCATTTTAATCTATTTTATTGCTGCCTGTTGCAGCCTTCCACTTTGGCTGCACTTGAGCCGACGCTTTGATAAGGTGTTACTCTGGTCAATCGCAATGATACTCGCCGTCTGTGCATTTATTCCGGCGGCCTTTCTGGCACCGGGTGATAATCATTGGTTTATTCTGATCTGTATCATCACTGGCTTTGCCTTTGGTGCCGATCTGTCATTACCTCATGCCATTCAAGCGGAAGTTGCCGACTGGGATAGATTTCGCTTCAAGCGAGAACACACGGGTCTACTATTTGCTCTATGGAATGGCGCCACCAAAGCCGCATTGGCCTTAGCGGCATTACTAGCACTTGGTTTATTGGATCTAAGCGGCTTTGATGCGCAAAGCACTACTCCATCACTGAGCCTAGCGTTGATCTACGCCCTACTGCCTTGCGTATTTAAAGTTGTGTCTATTTTAATTTTGTGGAGGTTTCCTTTGCGAAACCATCATCATCGAGCACTTATTCGTCGCTTAAGCGAACGTGCTTCTGGGAGTTTTAATCATGCTGGCTCGGTCTCTAACCCTGTCCCTACTTCTATTACTAATCACCGGTTGCAGTAATATGAACATCGAACACTTTGATAAACGAGAACCCAAATTGGTTCTTGAAGACTTTTTCGATGGAAAAGTCTATGCCTGGGGAATATTTGAAGATCGCTTTGGCAAACTACGTCGCGAGTTTATCGTTGAAATAGACGGCCAAATGGAAAATGGCAATTTAGTTTTGGATGAGCTTTTTCTCTACTCTGATGGTGAGCTCGACCGACGAATATGGACAATAACACCTCAGGGTAATGGTCAATATTCGGGCGCAGCAGACGACATTATTGGGCAAGCAACTGGGCAGATTAAAGGCAACACTCTGCACTGGGTCTATGATATGAATTTGAAAGTCGGCGATGATACTTGGAAGGTGAACTTCGATGACTGGATGTACCTGCAACCGGGCGGTGTGTTAATTAATCGAGCTACCATTCGCAAATGGGGGTTTGAGTTGGGCACAGTCACTCTATCCTTTAGCCGAGGAGAACATCTTAATCATGCTCCCTTTAGCCTGAGTGAGCATTTTAGTGATCGCTAGCCATACGTTTACGAATGGCTTTTAACACGCGACCGAGCAAAGGGATTTGCATATACAAGGGTGCGCTGTCCCAATAATCAATATGCTCACAAACCTTACCCTCAGCGTTAAAAGCTAAGCGAGAAATGCCTTCACTTTCAAATGCGCCCACTACGGGTATGTTGGCCGTAAAACGCCAACGTAACCAAGCATGATCACCGCATACGTCTTGCTCAAACACACTAAAACTTGGGGTCTGAGTATGTTTAAACATGTCTTGTAAGACATTCGCCATTTTCTCAAATCCACGGTGGTCATTGAAGGGGTCTTTAAAGCGTATGTCCGATGACACCAGCGGTCGAAAAGACTCAATGGTGTCTAGAGACAGTTGACTAAAAACCGAGGCATAGGCCGCACAAACAGTTTGATTTGATAGAGTTGTCATTTTTTAGATCCTAATGGCCTGTATTGTCTACTGCACGCTAACGTCACTCGGCTGGTAAACTTAAAATACCCGCCCTCTCTCGATCCTTAACTGGCTTTTACGGATAACCGAGCTTGTTAAGCATCACTTTATCACCGACTCCATACCGGCTAATTTAATTTGGCGAATATCATGACCTGTTGGAGCTTGGTGTAAACGCAAGCCAAACACAGGAACGATGGCAAGCAGATGATCAAAGATATCGGCCTGTATGGCTTCATACTCAGCCCAAACCGTTGTATTGGTAAAGGCATAAATCTGAATCGGCACCCCGTCAGGTGTGACTTCTAATTGTCTCACCAAAAGGGTCATCTTTTGGTGGATATGGGGATGTGTTTTCAAATAGTTTTCCAAATAAGCTCTAAATGTACCAATATTCGTCAAACGTCGTCCGTTTAAAGGCAGGCTCAAATCTGCACCTTGATGTTCATTATAATACGTAATATCGGCTAACTTCTGCTCAATATAGTGACTCAACACCTTGGACTTACGTAAGCGTACACAGTCCTCCTCCGTTAGAAACCCAACACTGCTAACATCAATAGAAACGCTGCGCATGATGCGTCGTCCTCCAGACTCCTGCATACCTCGCCAGTTTTTGAAGGAGTCAGAAATAAGCGCATAGGTCGGAATGGTTGTAATGGTTTTATCCCAATTCTGAACTTTTACAGTGGTCAAATTTATATCGACAACAGCGCCATCGGCTCCATAACGACTCATTTCCAACCAGTCACCAACCGACAGCATTTTGTTGGCCGATAACTGAATCCCAGCGACGAGCCCCATCAAAGGGTCTTTAAAGATCAACAGCAGCACGGCTGTCATTGCGCCTAATCCGCTGAACAATATGACCGGGGATTTACCAATCAAGACTGAGACGGCAATCACAGCTGCTAAAATCACGGCAGTGAGTTTAATGCCCTGAAAAATACCTCTTAAAGGAAGATCTCGTGTGGTTTGGCTGAACTGAAATAACTCCAACAGCACATCCAGCAAGGCAAAAAGCAACAAAACAGTGAACAGCAAAATCCATAATTGCGTCAGGCTACTTATCAACAACAGCACCGTTGAACCAGACTCTAACCAATGCTGCGCCTGCACCTGAATAATCAGCGCTTGTACGATAAACAAGAAGCGTTTGAATAAGTGCTTTTCAAATAAAGCTCGCTTCCATAACCGCTCTGTACTACGGGTGTTCGCAAGTCGCTCTATCGCCCCTCTGATCAATTGATGCAATACAAAGTGTGTCACAATAGCGATCAGTACAATCAAACCCAATGCAACAATCAACTTTGTAAGTGCTGTTGGTTCAATTGATAGTTTTTCCAGCCAGTGAGAGACTGCTTCAACCCACATCTATTCACCTCTTCCATTCTAAAATAATGATGCCTGATCGCCTTTGCTACAGAAGGTTAGGCCGCACAACGGCAGGCGCTTGAAGATCAATCGATTGATCTTCAAGCGCCTTAATCAAGTTATTATCTCACAAGATATGAGCTAGGTATTATTTCAGGCACCACGAAGGTACTTTAAACAGAAAAAATAATCATTTATCTTTGATCGCGCAAAAGCCAATGTTTAGACTCAGGATTTGAAGATGAAAAAGAAGCCAAGTTTCATCATTTTTTAGATCCCGATGAAGAAAACCCCGTCATACGCCCCACCAAAGCAAAGTACCAACGATAGGGTAAATGCTTTAAGGTTTTTAAGATCAACACAAAAGGGGTTGGGAAGGCAATTTCAAACTGATGCGTCTTTAAACCTTTGATAATGGCCTTTGCCGCTTGCTCTGGCTCTACTAAGAATGGCATTTCAAAGGTATTTTTATCCGTTAAGGGGGTTTTTACAAACCCAGGATTAATGACCTGTAGCTTTATTGGCGTTAAACGCAACTCAAAGTAGAGCGCTTCACAGGCATGAATAATGGCGGCTTTACTCGCACCATAAGCCGATGCCATTGGCAAGCCTTGATAGCCAGCAACTGATGCAGTGACCGCGATATGGCCTGCGTTTCGTGCTTTAAATCGAGGGAGTAAGGCCTCAAAACAATTTAACACGCCAAAGACATTTACATCGAACAACTGCCGAAAAGGCACAACTGAAAAATCATCCAAACCATTGGCAAAATGATCGCCTGCATTCAAAACAGCCAACTCAATCAATCCTTGGTTTTCTTCAATCTCATCGACGCACTCGGCAACGGCTTGTGTACTCGTAACATCTAACACTTTGTAGTGAACCCGAGCAGAGCTCAAAGTATCATTAATTGTCTGACAGGCTTGGCTCAATCGCCGCGCGTCTCGACCCGTAATCACAACTACACGCCCTTGTCCTGCCAACTGCTGAGCGAGCGCTAAACCTATGCCACTTCCACCCCCTGTGATCCAAGTGCATCGAGTCGGGTTCATAGCTCTGGCCCTATTTGGCGATTTAACACACGAATACGGGAACGATCACGGGCTGAAAATTCCATGCCAAGCCAACGACCATCTTCATCGTACCAAGTATGCGTATCATGCAAGTCTCCGCCTAATCGATAGTGAGGAATAAGGACTCGCTCTTCAGCCCCTCTTGGAACCTCAATCTCGCCTATGCGCTCTACCTTTAACTGACTGAGCGTTCCCGTGAGCGTATTGATCACTTGTTGCTGTGAAAGGATATCCACATTCCAATGATTAGTCGTTAAAAATTCTCCCATGATTTCATCTGTCTTACCATCCTTTGAAACCAGTAACGTATCCCCCTGTCGCTGCATTTGAATCTGAGTTTCTTGGCCATCATCGTTAACCGCAACTACTAGGGATTGTAATTGGCCATTCAACCAATGTTCCGTCGCTTGATATAGATAACGATAATTGAACATGCCGAGAAAGCGAATGTGGAGATTCATTTCTGCATCAACTCTCAATAGGTCACCTTCTTGAGTAAAGCGAAGCGTATGGGTACCAATTAGACGGTCATCTCGATACACATCATAAAGAGCTTGGCCAGAGTAGCGTGCCTGGAGGATTTCATCAGTTGACGAATAAACAGGAAGTGCTATAAACAAAGTTAGTAAAATACAGATTAGTGACGTTTCACGTGGTTTGATGAGTGCATACCGATTCATTTAGAACTCCTTTACTAAGCTATACGCATTGTCACTGGTGAACGGTTCAAGTGCAGCAGAGTATAAGGTCAGTACCTTAGGCCGGAGACAATGGCTTTCGACGAAATTCTCGCCCTAGTCCACGCAGCTCATGATATGATTCAGCACATTGCAACGGCTATAGAAGAACAATCTACCGTTGCAAACAAAATCAACCAAAACATACACGGCATTAAAGACATTGCGGATCAATCCGCTGCACATGTCGGGCAATCGACAGAGGCAACCAATGCTCTGTCTCGGCTGGCTGAACAACTGCGCAGCGAAATGAACCGATTTAATGTATAAGGAATTAAGGTATTTTTACATGCGTAAGCTATTTTTTGCACTCTCAACCCTTTGTCTCGTGGGCTTAGCGTCGGTTACTCAGGCGGACACACTGGTTCGTATGGAAACCAACAAAGGTACAATAGAAATACAGTTATATGATGAACGCTCCCCCTTAACCGTGGCTAACTTTTTAGCTTACATCGATGCAGGCTATTACGACGGTCTTATTTTTCATCGAGTGATTCCTGGTTTTATGATTCAAGGGGGCGGTTTTAACGAGCAAATGCAGCAAAAAGAAACAAACGCAGCCGTGCAAAATGAGTCCGAAAATGGGATAGCCAACCAACGCGGCACTATTGCCATGGCTCGTACCAATGCACCCCATAGTGCAACGTCTCAGTTTTTTATTAACACCGCCAACAACCCGAACTTAAACGGCGCACCCGGACGCTTTGGCTACGCAGTCTTTGGTGAGGTTGTAAAAGGTATGGACGTTGTGGATCAGATTGAGCGTGTTTCGACACAACGCAAAGGCATGCATCAGAATGTCCCGTCTGACAACATCGTGATTGAACGAGTAACACGCGTAACCCCTTAAGCTCAGCGCTTTTTAAGAGGGCATGCGTGCCACATAGGTTCCAATTAAACTAAGCGCATGTCCCTTCGCATCGTAAATATCGACATCCAATGTCCACTTCGCTTTGCCTTGATCCCTGAGATCACGAATGAAAGCTTTGCATACATCCGCACTGGGCAAATTAACATTTGCCGTAAAGTGGCTGGTGACTGGTGCAAGATACCGAATATGGCTTTCGGCAATCACAACCCCAGCCTGTAGATCAGCATCACGAGCATAGAGACTGGTTAAACACCAGCCTGATAAGGTAGCGAGTGCGGCTAAAGAACCACCAAAACCTGTGCCCTTATCATTAATATTCGGTGATAAGGGGGCACGCAGGCTCAAACCATGCCCGTCATAAAGCAAATCTTGCAACTCCATGGCATTAATTAACGGGATCTGTGCTTTAATCTCATCAAAAAAAGCGGCTACTTGTTTATTATTCATGCTTGCCCCCAACGTTGAACAAACTCTCCTGGTGAAGGACAAGGGACCACACGATGTTTCCGTGCTTTTCCCATGTAAATAAAACCTAGAATTTCTTCGTTTGTCTCAAGTCCCAAAAGACGATGCACGTCACGATTAAAGGCCATTGCTCCACTGCGCCATATCGAGTCGACCCCTTGAGCAAACGCGGCCAAAATCATACTGTGCGCCGCACAGCCTGCGGTAATTTGCTGTTCTATCATAGGCACTTTAGGATGGTCTTGCAGACAAGCCACCGCCACTAAAATCATGGGCGCTCGCAGGGGATTCCCCGCCAACTTATCCAACTCAGCATCGGTAATTGCAGGATTCTCGATACGCGCCGCTTCAACAAACACCCTTCCTAAGCGCTCACGCCCCTTCCCTTCAATTTGCAAAAAACGATAAGGACGTAAGCCACCGTGATCCGGCGCTCTAAATGCCGCACGGTAAATCAAATCCAATTGCTCTGGTGTTGGCGCAGGCTCGTCTAATACCGGCGAAGAAACACGAGTTAACAATAGATCGAGCGCTTGCATATTCACCTCATTTGTTATTGGCGCGATAAGCGGCAGTTTCTTGGCAAACTGTCTAAGCTAGAACGGTAAGGGTTAATATCGAGTCCTCCACGTCGCACATAACGCGCATAGACCGTCAGTTTTTGCGGCTTGCACTGATGCCATATATCCATAAATATAGTTTCAACACACTGCTCGTGAAAGTCTCCTTTTTCACGATAGGAAATCAAATAGGCTAAAAGTCCGGTACGATCCAGCGCTGGTCCCTTATAACGAATTTGTATGCTCGCCCAGTCCGGCTGCCCAGTGACGGGGCAATTCGACTTTAACAAATGACTATACAGACTTTCTTCAACAATGCGTGATCCAACACTTAACAACTGAGGATTGGGCTGATAATCCGTTACTTCAATATCAATATCATCCAAACACTCTCCTTGAAAGCGCTCAAAGGGTAGAGCCGCATCCAGTTTACTAAACTGCACTTGTACTGGAGCACCCGCAGCCGCAGACAAATCCTTGCGCATCAACGCCAAAACATCTGACTCCGACGCAAAACAGGTTAAATTGAATGAGTTTAGATACAATTTAAAGGATTTGGATTCAATGATATTGGGCGAATGCGACGGTATCCGAAATTCGGCAATTCTCACTAAAGGTTTACCCTTGTAGTTTAGCCAAGACACCTCAAACGCATTCCAAATATCCACGCCCCTAAATGGCAAAGAGGCGCGATTAACGCCCTTCTCGTCCCAACTGATTTGACGAGAAATGGGATAGAGTAAACTAGGGTCATAGGTATTGACATAGGCCGTGCCCTGCCCTAGTGGAGACTGTTTAATGATTTCATGATCGCTCATCAGCTACGAATCCCCTTACCCGTATTCAACAAATGCATCGCAAACGCGGCTAACACTATAATAAAGCCAATAATCATCATAAAGGCAAAACCGATATTAATATCACTTACACCCAATAAACCATATCGGAAACTGTTCACCATATACAGTATAGGATTGAATTGGGAAAGGGTTTGCCAAAACCCAGGCAATAAGGAAATGGAATAAAAAACGCCACCCAAATAGGTTAAGGGGGTCAGGATAAATGTCGGTACAATCGAGATATCATCAAATGTATTCGCATAAACAGCATTAATGAAACCGCCTAGAGAGAAGACAATGGCCGTTAAAATGACTGTACTCAGTGTAATAAAGAAATGATGAATCGAGAGGCTCGTAAAGAACAAGGATAGAAGAGTAACAATCACCCCGACTGCCAGTCCTCGTGCAGCCCCACCTGCAACATAACCAGCAAGAATCACCCAGTTGGGTATGGGAGCCACTAGCAACTCTTCAATGTTTCGCTGAAATTTTGTACCAAAAAAGGATGACACAACATTGCCATACGAGTTCGTAATGACGGACATCATAATTAAACCCGGTGCGATATATTCCATATAGGCAAAACCACCCATATCGCCAATACGTGAGCCAATCAGATTACCAAAAATAATAAAATACAAGGTCATTGTAATCGCAGGGGGCAGCAGAGTTTGCACCCATATTCGTGTAAAACGACGTATTTCTTTCGTCACGATGGTCCAGAAAGCGGTGAACAGCAACTGACCTCTCATGCAAGCTCCTTCATTTCTAAATTCTTTTCAACCAACGACACAAATAACTCCTCCAAACGATTGGATTTATTGCGCATGCTCATTACTTGAACGCCTTGGTCTGCCAACTGCTGAAAGACTCGATTCAGTCCAGTGTTTTTATCGACATCGATCTCAATTGAGCGTGCATCTATCTGGCGCAAACCATAGCCATTGATTGCGACTAAATCCGGTAGCTCATCTTTCAGATCCAGAATAAAGGTCTCGGTGTTCAGCTTAAGCAATAAGCTGCGCATGCTGGTGTTTTCTATAATCTTGCCTTTATCGATAATCGCGATGTTACGACACAAGGACTCTGCTTCTTCCAAATAATGAGTGGTTAGAATAATACTGGTCCCCTGCGCATTAATTTCGCGCAGGAACTCCCACATCGAACGACGCAGCTCAATATCAACACCCGCTGTTGGCTCATCGAGAATCAGCAACTTAGGCTCATGAACCAAGGCACGAGCAATCATTAAACGTCGCTTCATCCCCCCTGACAGCATACGAGCACTCTGGTTTTTCTTTTCCCAAAGACCTAGCTTTCGCAAATAAAACTCTGCACGCTCGGTGGCTTTTTGCTTTGGAATACCGTAGTAACCGGCCTGGGTCACGACAATGTCGATCACCTTTTCAAAGGCATTAAAGTTAAACTCTTGTGGCACCACTCCCAGCATTTTTTTCGCATCGGCGGTTTGTGTCTCTAAATCAAAGCCAAATATCTTGACCTGCCCTGAGGTTTTATTCACCAAGGATGAGACGATTCCCAATGTCGTCGATTTACCAGCACCGTTCGGCCCCAGCAGTGCGAAAAAATCGCCTTCTTTTACTTCAAGCGATATCCCTTTGAGTGCAACAAATCCATTTGCGTAAGTTTTAGTTAAGTCTTCAAGTACTAATGCATTCGCCATAGGATATCCTTGATCAGTAAAGTATCTATAGTGGGTTCTAAAACCGTTTTTTCAAGGACTCACCTAAAACATATTTACCTAATACACCCACTGTAGCCATTGATGATAAAGCGGTATTCCCAAAATCACATTCATGGGAAAGGTCATTCCTAATGCGGCAAACATAGCCAAGCCCATATCTGCATCCGGTATGACATTACGAATTATGGCTGGTGCGGCAATATACGAGGCACTGGCAAACAAACTTGCAATGATAAGTGTGGAACCCTCGGGCAGCTGTAACACTTTGCCAACCAATAAACCTACGAATGCCAACGCAAAAGGGATTAATAACGCAAACAGCGCCAAACGCCAAGAGGATTTTGGAAAGGGTCTTAAGGATAAAGCGGCGGTAAGGCCCATGTCCAGTAAAAACAGCGCTAACACCACATGGAAGCCCTGAGTTAACAGGCCAGTTACCGCGACGCCCTGCTCAGGCCCGTAGAGATAGCCAATTAACAAACCGCCAACTAGCAAAACGACACCACGATTTGCGAAGGCCTCATGCCATACGCTACTTGACACGACACTTTGACTGTTTTTGTTATGTCGACGGTATAAAAAGACCGCGACAACGATAGCTGGCAACTCCAACGCCACGAGATAGAGGGTTACCTCAGCACCAACCGCTAACTGGTGTGTTTGGATATAAGCCAGCGCAACCGCAAAGGTACCTGCACTAACAGAACCATAATGTGCCGATAGGCTGATCGCATTCGCCTTAGACAGTTGAACACCGAACCTGAGTATGGGGACTAAAATAAGTGGAATAAGGCCACCAATCAACATCAATAACAGCAACTCGGGCAAAATCGATAAGCGAAACTCACCGTAAAGGGCAAATCCCCCTTTCAAGCCAATAGTGAGCATCAGCATTAGACTTAGCAAATCGTAGGCGGCTTTTGGGACGACTAAGTCAGACTTGATCAGCCCAGCCACCAAACCCAAGACAAAAAACATCACGACAATATCCGGCACGATATTTCACTCCTTATTCTGATTAAAGACGGCGCATTGTCGCTGACTAATAATATTTATACTAATTAAAAAACTAATACCCTATTATAGATAATTATCTATATATGGAAGTTTAGCATGAACCTTCGCCATCTTACGTTTCGGCTGCTTGAGGTGTATGTCGCTGTCGTACGGGCAGGCAACATTAGCGAAGCAGCTCGCCGCCTTCACCTCACACAACCCACTGTTTCCTTGCAGCTTAAGCGTCTTAATGAAACAGTGGGAGAGCCCTTGCTCATGAGCCATAAAGGCCATTTGCAAATGACCGATGCAGGTCTTGCACTCTACAATGCCTGCCAAGAACTGCTCGGACGTTTCCAAGAACTAGATGAAACACTAAGTGAGTTGCAACTTGGCCATCAAGGGCGTTTGAGTATCGCCATGGTGAACACGGCTCAATACGTATTACCCAAACTGCTCGGTCCTTTCAGTCAATCCTTTCCAGATGTCGACATCACACTGGAAATTGGCAATCGCGCGCAAATGCTGACACGCTTTAACCAACAACTGGATGATATCTATATTTTTAGCCACCCACCCTCACTGGAGCATGCTGCGGCCGCTCGCTTCTTGCGCAACCCACTGGTGCTCATTGCCCCCACCCATCATCCGTTTCATAAGCGTAGTCTGGTTTCGCTTAAAGAGCTTACTCAGGAGCGTTTTTTATTAAGAGAACCCGGATCAGCAACGCGCATGCTATTCGACAGCTGGCTACGTACCCAAGGTATTCAATTAACCAAAAGCATGCAAATAGCCAGTAATGATGCGATTCGTGTTGCCGTGGAGGCCTCAATGGGGGTCGCTGTCATCTCTCAACACGTTATCCCTGATGGTCAAAAAGGCATCGCAATTCTCCCAGTTGAATCCCTTCCTATTGAGAGTCACTGGCACTTTATTGTTCGACGGGATCGCCGAATCAGCAAAACCGCAAAACTTTTTTTAACCTTTGTCGATGCGCATTTGGAGCGCTATCTAGAGCCCGACTTTGCTTGTCATGAAATTTCTGCTTTGCTGGATGAGGTGGAGGGGTTTTAGAAACTCAATAAACAATCTGGATTTGATGCTCAGGGTCAGGAAGCGGAACTAAGTAACCAGCACCTTTAACGGGTTTTCGGCTAGTGGAATTTTTCATATCAGTAAAACTATGCCCTGGTGAAGGAACTACATATTTGACAAGATTAACAGGCAAAGATCTCATAAATAAAGCATTGATACGATTACAATAATTACTGAAAGTCTGCTTATCCAAACCCTTCTCCGGCAATGTATAGGCTTCAAGCATTTTACTTGGAATGATTTTCGAATCTAAAAAGCTCAAATATTGGTCATTTGTTAGTAAGTGAGTCGCCAAACCCTTAGAATCAAGAATGCCTCCAACCTCAACTCCTAGCAGCTCACAAACCTTCCGTAACAACATGCGCCCTAATAAATCCGCTTCACTAAAATTAGATGGACGACTATAGCTATCATCTTTTTCTAAGGTTGCTTCTAATAACATTAGATAAAAAGCAAAAAGCATGAAGTTCGGAAATTCAATATCGGCACAAACAAGCATAGTGCTCGTTGCTTGTGAACGCGAGTCTAGGATATGAATACGCTTTTCATTAACAATAACCCTTAAAATAATTTGATTGGGGATGTCACCTAAGTTAATTAGATTCATAAGATGACGATAAGACAGGCTTTCCCCAAGATCATCCATAATCAGCCTCGGTAGATGATTACGCTGCCTTACAAAAGGAATATCAGCGAGAGTTACCACTGCATCTTTAGCGTCAATAACACATTCATCTCCTTCTCTCTTCAATAAAATCTTAGACTTATTGGTTGGAAAGAAGAAGTCGGATCTGTTTTCAAATGGTTCATTTACTAGAACATGTGATAACCGATCATGATGACGTCCAAACAAACTCATGGCATACCCAAGATAAAATGTCATGGTTTTTCTTCCGCCTGCGATGGATGCATGAATGCTTAAGTTCTTATCAGCTGTTAATTGCCTTACCGAATTGGTTATAAAATCAGCCAAGGCTTCATGATCTGCTGCAGACCGCGCATCATTCATTCGAAGACCTTCACTATCAGGAACCACGCGAATTTCAAGAGCCGACAATGCAAATCTAGGGCGATTTAATTCATCGCATAAAGTATCTAAATTTCCCTGTTCTACAAGGGTATGTAGAGCTTTTTGCATTCCCTTATCAGTAGTAATTAAACATATTCTGTTAGGCCAAGGTTGACCATTTTTGTGCAATGCGTAAAGCGTTTCCGTAATCACCTGTGGTGACATGCCCGTGACAGCCAATAGCAGATTTTCCATACAGCCCCTCAACTTCTTTAAACTGATTAGATTAGCACAACACCATAGCGCAAGCTTCTCAAAAACTTTTGTTCATCATATTTAATTAGACTTGTGTCATCTTTAAGTTGTTATAGCCATTATTACAAACTCTATGGTGCTATTATGCCTAATCGCTCTCTTTACTTAGCAGCTTATGATATTAGACACCCTAAGCGCTTACGAAAAGCATTAATTGTTCTAAAGGATTTTGCTAGTGGGGGGCAAAAATCTGTTTTTGAGTGCTATTTATCGAATCAAGAGAAAGATGAACTTCTCAGCAGAATATCTGACGTGATGGATTTATCGGATGATAGGTTTCTGATTGTTCCATTAAATCAACATGCTGTAAGAGTTCTCGGAATAGCGGTAATGCCAATGGATCCAGATTTCTTTTTTATAGGCTAAAGGGTAGCAGAGCAATGGAAAGTCTATTTATTGACCGAAAAGATACCACAATGGATGTTCAATCCAGTCGGCTAATTATTAGAATACAAGGCCAACCACGCCCAACTAGCTTCCCACTAAATCAACTTAAATTTATTGTTGTCAGCAGTTATATCAACCTTTCATCTCGAGTGCTTCTAGCCTTTGATAAAGCTGGAATAACCCTCGTATTAATTAATCCTCGACAAAATGGTTCTTGGTTGATTTGCAATGGAAACCGCCACGGACACGTTGAACGACGACTCCTTCAATACAAAGCTCAGCTGGATGAAGTCCACAGAGTTGAAATGGCTAAACAGTTAGTTTCTTACAAAATTTTAACTCAATACCGCGCTCTATTAAGGCATGGTCGCCGGCGTAAAGATCTCCGCTACACTATTAAAACAGCACTGTCTCAACTGCGAGAACGAAAGCGCTCGCTTCAATCTGTTTACTCTTTAGAAAGCATAAGAGGTATTGAAGGGGCTGCAGCATCCGCTTACTTCAACGCTCTAACTCAAATAGCGCCAACTGAGTTTGGATTTAAAAAACGCCAACGTAGACCACCAAAAGATCCCATCAATGCCCTGCTATCATTAACGTATACACTGGCACATAGTGAAGCCGTCAGGGCAATTATTGGTTATGGTTTTGACCCCACACTTGGTTTTCTTCACGATATAAGCTACGGCCGTGAATCTCTCGCATGTGATGTCATGGAAGTATTGCGTGCTGATATAGATAGCTGGGTTATGAAGTTACTCTTGGAAGGTTACTTGAAAAAAAGCCACTTTCAATATCCGGATGAAGAGCGCTGCATACTCAACAAAGAAGGTCGAGCCATTTTTTACCCTCTGTATCAATCTCAAAGTTACCGATGGAGAAAACGATGCCGTCATCTAGTAAAGCTAGGATTACACCTATCAAAACTAAAAATAAACGCCCCCCTTGATGCTATCAATAATGATGAACACATTACCCAAGACCATACAGATGAGACAGAAATAATCGACTTTTAACAAGGTACGTACCATGAATAAACGTTGTTTAATGATCGAAAGCGATAAGGTTGTAGAGCTTGAACGTGATGGACCTGCACTTAGAATTCGTGCCACCCATCGAAGTAGGCAGTGGTTTCCCTTAAGGCGAATCAGTCGAATTATTTGCATTGGACTGCCTAGCTTAGGCCTCAAAGGACTTAGTCAAACAGCGCAAGAAGGTATTCCAGTTAACTTTATGACTGATGGGGGGGAACTGATCGCTCAACTCGTTCATCCTGGAGCGTTACCCATACCCTTTACTCACTGGATAGAAGCCATTGATACTGAACCTGATTTATTGGGTGTTTATAACCAATGGTTAGAAAATCAACTAATACGAACTTACGCAATGTTAGGATGCATGGCATGCAGTCCAGAGCAAGCGGCATTAAAAGCGGAAACTCAACTGGCAAAAATTTTTAAAAAGCAAAAAAGAGGTCGGCTACCTTCTCAAGCACGAATTTGGTTTAAAAGCCTGCAATTTGCTCAAATTCAAACAAGCCTTACAAGGCTAGGACTATCTGCCAGTAATCGGCATCTCACGAGAATCTGTAACGATCTTGCCCATCCAGCCTTAATGCTAAGTTTAACCAGTCTATTTCTACGCCTCCCTCCTGAGGCCACACTTGAAGGCGTCGATATTCCATTATTTTATGAAAAATGCCTTTCAGCAGACATCGATCTTTGGATCACAAAAGCTTTATATACTCTATCAGAGCAACTTGAGGTCTCCGGAATGCTTCAAAACTCCCCTAGACATAAACTAAGGTATGAAAATCATGCACCTACAACACTATCTCGTTTGTTATGACATTGCAGACCCGCGACGCTTACAGCGTGTGTTCAAGGCAAGCCGCAAAGTAGGCATAGCCTTCCAGTACTCTGTTGTCTACCTATATTGTACTGACGAAAAGCTTGACGAGTTTTTACTGTATATCAGTCAACTAATCAATCCTCTTGAGGATGACATTCGCGCTTACCGAATATCCTCTGTTAACCATATCAAGACACTAGGTGAGCCACTTATTCCTGAAGGAATTCATGCACGCTGGACCGTCCACTTTAGCTAATGTGGTCTTTACCATTTACCAGACTTAATCCAACTTTCGATGTGCAAATGAACAGTTTTCAGTTGGCTTCCTTCACACGTATGCAACCGGACACTGCCCGCACGCGCACGAGTGTTGACTTTTTGTCCATCTCGATTCGAGTATTCTAAAGACTTAAAAGAGATTAGAGCACCCTCTGACATAAGACCACCGGCTTGCTCGGTCAAACTGTCTAACTTATAAATAATATCCGCATCTTTGCCTTCTTGTGCGATGTTGCCAGTTTTGCATTCAAGGAGTAGCAAACGGTTATGTGCCAACACAGCCAAATCAATTTCATTACGAATATTTTCTTTACGCGCACTGTCATCCGTAAAGACCAAACTTACCGCAACGTCGTCTGCTTTACACCTGAGTGCTTCATGCCAAACATACTCCTCCAACCAAGCCCCACTCAAATATCGAGCAGTATCAGACGATTTAGCATACCAACACTCCTTGCCAGACAATTGGTCCAAGACATCACCCTCGACCATCAGCTCCATTGCCTTCTTCCAAACTGCATGACTCAAATACTCAAGTCGAAAAGGTTCTGGGAGGGTCCGTGTGTTATTAAACTCACTAAAATGCTTGTTAAATTTAGACACCAAGGCTTGCAGCTCGTCTGCATGATGTGCCAAATGATAGGTAGCGGCTCGACGTTTAATCACTCGCTCACGCCAAACAGCATCTTGATCTTGCCGGCTACGAAAAGTTTTACCACTCGCTTTAAGATACAACTCCATAGTCAATACTGGTGCCAAATCAACATAGCCTTGATTCCTTGGGTAAAGAATTTCTATACGGTGCGCGAGTGTATCCGTGTAAATAACACGATGAGGCTGTTCTGAAAAAACGCTCATAAATGCCAGCGCCATGAGCTTATTGCCTCCAGTTGCATTAAAGGTTACCAAGCCTTGAGGAAATGCGGACCGTAGCAACTCTTCTATTTCCATAGCGCGCATTAAAATAGAATCGTAATCTCTAGAGGGTACTGAATCATAACGAAGAATTTTGTCTACAGACCATCCCGCATGGATTAGTGTATTGATAAACCTTTTAGCTGTTTCATCCATATCTTCACTGACTGCCAAAGCAACACATTCAGGCTGTTCTTGCAATAAAGGGATGAGGTTAGCAAGAGGCTGCCCTGTAACAACACATAAATGAATATTCACTTGACTTTTTCCATTTTCAAAAAAATTAGATGGAATTTTTAAGACAACTAACAACCTACTTTACTTTACCAAGCGAATCAGGTCATTATTTTTCAGCAGCGTTTTAAAAGGATCACATTGAATGAAACAGAATATCAATATAAACACTGATGACAAAAAAAATAGCCCAAGTATTTTGGTCGCAACCCTTGGGGCTACTTGGCAAGTGATCCCTGAAATATTTGCAGCTTTGGATCCAGATAAGTGCAACCTATATAAGGAGCATGATACGCCTGAATGTTTTCATAACATTCAACAACTCTCAGATACCTACTCAATTGACGAACTTTGGATCATAACCTCTCAAAGCAAAAACACTCAAAAGGGTATAGAGCAAATTCAACTCTGGTGTTCTGGATTGAAAAAGCCTGTTTCACTTAGAGTGCTGATCGCAGCTGAGACTGACCAAGTTACCAGTGCAAAAGAGCTTGATCATATTCGTGAACTCATTTTTAGAAGTGTACTGAAAGCGACTGAAATCGGTAATGTCATCTGTTCTTTAGCTGGCGGCCGAAAAACAATGAGCGCTGATTTACAGAGAGCGGCCAGCATATTTGGTACACAAGGTTTACTACATATCGTTGCGCCAGAACCCCTACCTGACAGCCTTAAATGCAATGATTATATTTTCTGGAATCGCCCCCTTACACCCGAAGATGCCAAACTTCTTTTACCTGCTTGGATTGGTCGTTACAACCGAAGAGAAATTTTAGATACTTATTGGAATAATTTACCGCCTATCCACTCGAAGCGATTTCCGCTTTCGTTAAGTAACACCGAGTTAAACTATTTTCATACAGACTCTATTAGTTTGGTTGATGAAGTTTCTGAAAGAGAGCGCGATGCACAAAAACTTTTAGGGAACTATCTAGCTTTCTTAGCAGAAAGCGAGCGACATGAGAACTGGAGACATCTATACCGCTTACCCCCACGTCTAATTGAAGACCTTCGTACCACTTCTCTAGATGAGCGATTTAAACCCTTAATTCAGGCCATCCCAAAAGCTGAACTACATTGCCACCTGGGTGGAATTCCAGATTTAGATACACAAATTAAAATCGGGCACGCCATCTGGAAAGGCATGACAAAACAAGAGCAATCCTATGCTTTAGAGACGATCTATCCATTAATGCAAAAAAAATCTATCTGGGATTGGAATTGGCCTTCAACTTACATTCCACGCAACCTAGCACCTATTGATCGATCAAAGATTAGTGCAGCTCTATTAGTGAACGTTGACCGAAGTGACTTAGAGCTTAACTTATTCGATGTTACTCAGCCGCGAGTGGGGCTAATACACCAAACGAAAGGGTTTTCTGCTTATGAACGCCCGGGTGAATTAACAGGGTCGGCTGTACTGGGCCATCCATTAGCAATACCTTGTTATATTCAAGCCATTAATGACTACGTTGATAACGAAAATATTGCTTATCTAGAACTTCGTGGCAGTCCACATAAATACAGCAACGCACCTATTGGATGGCTTAAAGCCTTTAGGGATCAACTAAAAGACTCTGATACACGAATGTTTCGGTTTATCTGGATACTTGATAGACGCGCATCAAATACAAAAGAGATAATTAATGAAGCCATGTCAGCTTTCGCTGATGAAGCACTCCGTAATTTTATTGTAGGTTTTGACCTAGCTGGAGATGAAAGCCAGAGCTCACCTCATGAGCTTGCTTCAGCATTTTTACCTATTTTTGAAGCGTGTATCCCAGTTACCATTCATGCAGGAGAAGGACAAACACCAGAGAACATTTGGCAAGCAGCCTATAATCTAAATGCGGATCGAATAGGACATGGATTAACCTTAGCAGAAAAACCATCACTATTAACAAGATTCAGGAACAAAGGGATTTGTTTAGAGCTATGCCCTACTAGTAACATTGAAGTCATTGGATTTTATGACCCATTAAATAGTAACACATCCTCATACTCAAAATATCCACTTAAAAGCTTGTGGGATCAAGGTATTTCATTAACTATCAACACTGACAACCCTGGAATATCTAACTCAGGATTATCAGATGAATATTTGCTCGCATCACGCCTCTCGGGAGGTATTTCTTTATGGGATACATTAGCAATCATAAAACAAGGTTATGTTCATTCAATGATTGATACCGCTTTAAGAGAAGTAGTATTAAAACGTTACGACAAAGAAATATTTGATATAATTTCCAATTATAAAACCACGAGAAAATTTGAATAAAAACCATATAAGCTCACATCTAAAGTTATCGCTTAATAAAAGTAAAAACTTCCAAACTCTTTTAAGTGAAAATTTTAGCCGAGTATAGTGAAATATACTTGGCTATAAACTACCAGCCACCAATAAAACTTGCTATGAGCTTCAATAAAATCATTATCAGGGCTCATTTAGTATAGGTGGTTCTGGGCAGATGTGATACTTCACCGCGTCTTAATCCCTTATTTATCAGGGCTCATTTAGTACGGCCGCAATAAAGAAGTGTGTTAAAGCCTCCATCGTCTTAATCCCTTATTTATCAGGGCTCATTTAGTACCTAACAAGTCAGCGCAAACCACGTGCTAAAAAGGTCTTAATCCCTTATTTATCAGGGCTCATTTAGTACCAAACCAAATAATCCAAAAAGGAATCACCATGAGTCTTAATCCCTTATTTATCAGGGCTCATTTAGTACCTAGAACAAGAGGAAGGTTTATCAGTGATCCTCGGTCTTAATCCCTTATTTATCAGGGCTCATTTAGTACATAGTTTATCACTAACAACACAGAGGTTTTTAGTCTTAATCCCTTATTTATCAGGGCTCATTTAGTACTGAAATTCAACCGAAGGGGGAAATTACTGCTCTGTCTTAATCCCTTATTTATCAGGGCTCATTTAGTACTAACAAGCCTCACCTACTGGTGCAGGTGAACTGTCTTAATCCCTTATTTATCAGGGCTCATTTAGTACCAGTTCAAGCGATATGCAGTTAAATTCCTAGCGGTCTTAATCCCTTATTTATCAGGGCTCATTTAGTACCTAAATAATCGAGGGTTAGGGTAATGCAAGCAGTCTTAATCCCTTATTTATCAGGGCTCATTTAGTACTTTTTGTATCAGAGGGGGTTACTGACCTGAATAGTCTTAATCCCTTATTTATCAGGGCTCATTTAGTACTAGTGACAGTTGTATAACTTTGCCCCATTACGGGGGTCTTAATCCCTTATTTATCAGGGCTCATTTAGTACCATAAAGCAGTGAAGAAAGCCATTGCCAATAGTGGTCTTAATCCCTTATTTATCAGGGCTCATTTAGTACCCATCACTGTTGAAAGTACAAGTACAAGTACAAGTCTTAATCCCTTATTTATCAGGGCTCATTTAGTACCTGGCTGGAGAGTAACATGAATCAAGAAGATTTGTCTTAATCCCTTATTTATCAGGGCTCATTTAGTACAAATAACAGAGACAAATAGAGTGCTGTATTACGTCTTAATCCCTTATTTATCAGGGCTCATTTAGTACGAAGAAAATCAAAATTACTTTAATAAAGACGCATCAGTCTTAATCCCTTATTTATCAGGGCTCATTTAGTACGGATACTTCCTTAACAATTCGCATCCAAAATTGTCTTAATCCCTTATTTATCAGGGCTCATTTAGTACATGAACAGCTTGTTAGACCACACAATCTGTACAAGTCTTAATCCCTTATTTATCAGGGCTCATTTAGTACTTTTAACCTCAAACCGATCAACGACTTATATACCGTCTTAATCCCTTATTTATCAGGGCTCATTTAGTACAACCAAAAATCAAGGAATAAGACATGAAAAATTTGTCTTAATCCCTTATTTATCAGGGCTCATTTAGTACAATAATAAACCGCATCATGGATATTGATGAGCAGTCTTAATCCCTTATTTATCAGGGCTCATTTAGTACATTAGGGGTGGAGAGGTACACGGTGGAACCGTGTCTTAATCCCTTATTTATCAGGGCTCATTTAGTACCAACAACTGAATATAAGGAGGTTTGAAATGAAAGTCTTAATCCCTTATTTATCAGGGCTCATTTAGTACAGAATCGCTGGCAGAATCGAAAGTGCAAGGCGTCTTAATCCCTTATTTATCAGGGCTCATTTAGTACACAGCTACCCAGTAAAAACAAACCGCAAGGACGGTCTTAATCCCTTATTTATCAGGGCTCATTTAGTACACAGATATCAAGACATTAACCGTTTCTGTGTCAGGTCTTAATCCCTTATTTATCAGGGCTCATTTAGTACGCTTAGGCGTACACGACGGCTTGAATGGATTCGTCTTAATCCCTTATTTATCAGGGCTCATTTAGTACCGATGATGCACGGCTCTTGTTCGCTAATAAGCTGTCTTAATCCCTTATTTATCAGGGCTCATTTAGTACGAGAGACCTCAGTTAGTTAGAAAAAGACTTAGAGTCTTAATCCCTTATTTATCAGGGCTCATTTAGTACAGAGTTAAGTAGATTGTCGTGCCTTAGGAGAAGTCTTAATCCCTTATTTATCAGGGCTCATTTAGTACAACCTAACCTTGACACACTGGTCGAAGGCACCTGTCTTAATCCCTTATTTATCAGGGCTCATTTAGTACGCTTGTGCTGAATATGATTTAGCATTAGCAGCCGTCTTAATCCCTTATTTATCAGGGCTCATTTAGTACATTATGCTCAAAGAGAGTGGTGTTGATGTGTCTGGGTCTTAATCCCTTATTTATCAGGGCTCATTTAGTACGTGTAGTTATAAGCGATTATAACAAGTCGATAGGTCTTAATCCCTTATTTATCAGGGCTCATTTAGTACTTATTTGCCACGTGGTAAACATGCGAACAAGCGTCTTAATCCCTTATTTATCAGGGCTCATTTAGTACACCGCACGCCTATAGCGTGTACAACTTTAAACGGTCTTAATCCCTTATTTATCAGGGCTCATTTAGTACCTCGTACATTTGCTGACGCATTGCCTACGAGCGTCTTAATCCCTTATTTATCAGGGCTCATTTAGTACATGGCTGAATTGGAAGCACAAAAAGAGAAGTCGTCTTAATCCCTTATTTATCAGGGCTCATTTAGTACGCAAGAAGCGCAAGAAGCGCTTTTAGCACTGGAGTCTTAATCCCTTATTTATCAGGGCTCATTTAGTACCAAGACGTGGAGCTAATAAAGGCGGTGGAAAGTCTTAATCCCTTATTTATCAGGGCTCATTTAGTACTTATCCAAGTAATTGAAGCCCGCTTCAATTACTTGTCTTAATCCCTTATTTATCAGGGCTCATTTAGTACCGGACGCTAAAAAACTTCACTTATTATTAGTGGTCTTAATCCCTTATTTATCAGGGCTCATTTAGTACAATCCCAGCAGAGATATAACGCCATTCAGAGCGGTCTTAATCCCTTATTTATCAGGGCTCATTTAGTACCGATCCAAGCAAAGAAGTCAGACTTGTGGTGGTCTTAATCCCTTATTTATCAGGGCTCATTTAGTACCATAAGGTAACTTATGACACTGCTAGCAAGTCTTTGTCTTAATCCCTTATTTATCAGGGCTCATTTAGTACTATACATACGGGGATGTAACGCTAATGGTGCGATGTCTTAATCCCTTATTTATCAGGGCTCATTTAGTACAATTCTCCTGAAATATAGCTGAGATGAGATTTAGTCTTAATCCCTTATTTATCAGGGCTCATTTAGTACGATAAAAGATGAACGACAGTACTACTTATATGGTCTTAATCCCTTATTTATCAGGGCTCATTTAGTACCACACACTTGATGCAAAACGTCAAAGGAAGTATGTCTTAATCCCTTATTTATCAGGGCTCATTTAGTACCACTACTAAGGAAAAGGGATCCAATCCAGATCGTCTTAATCCCTTATTTATCAGGGCTCATTTAGTACCTAAATCCAAAACAGGCATTACTCAAATGAAAAAGTCTTAATCCCTTATTTATCAGGGCTCATTTAGTACATCATTAAAACTAAATCCAAAACAGGCATTACTCGTCTTAATCCCTTATTTATCAGGGCTCATTTAGTACCCGTGGTTGTTCAAAATATAGTAAGCGTAAAACAGTCTTAATCCCTTATTTATCAGGGCTCATTTAGTACATGCCATCTTTCATGCTTCAAACAGCGTGGGGGCGTCTTAATCCCTTATTTATCAGGGCTCATTTAGTACCGTATTGGGGCGTATATGCCAAATAATCCAAATGTCTTAATCCCTTATTTATCAGGGCTCATTTAGTACGGAGCTAATAAAGGCAATTGAAGCCCGCCAAGCGTCTTAATCCCTTATTTATCAGGGCTCATTTAGTACTGAACAATCAAATAGAATCAAACATAAATACAAGTCTTAATCCCTTATTTATCAGGGCTCATTTAGTACGGGTTTATCTGCATACCTGTAATTTTTTCAGCCGTCTTAATCCCTTATTTATCAGGGCTCATTTAGTACTGTTTAGGCGACGATAGTCGCAAGAGGTTAATGTCTTAATCCCTTATTTATCAGGGCTCATTTAGTACATAAACCGCAAAAAATAGCCGATACGAAGGAATGTCTTAATCCCTTATTTATCAGGGCTCATTTAGTACAAAATATGGTCGAAAAGGTTAACTACATTCTTAACGTCTTAATCCCTTATTTATCAGGGCTCATTTAGTACGGTGAAATGAAAAAACTATGGACAAAACAAGAGGGTCTTAATCCCTTATTTATCAGGGCTCATTTAGTACAAATTGAAGAGACGGCGCGCGCGCTTGCTAACGTCTTAATCCCTTATTTATCAGGGCTCATTTAGTACAAACATGGGTTGAGAATATTGTAGAAAAGGTTAACGTCTTAATCCCTTATTTATCAGGGCTCATTTAGTACAGATCTACCTTTAGATTAGTAGACGAAAAAACGTCTTAATCCCTTATTTATCAGGGCTCATTTAGTACTGTGGACCTACTACAGTCTTCAGGAGTTTATGGGTCTTAATCCCTTATTTATCAGGGCTCATTTAGTACAGTAAAAACAAACCGCAAGGATGCGCGTAAGTAGTCTTAATCCCTTATTTATCAGGGCTCATTTAGTACTTTCTTAGGTATGACAATGGCGAGTTATAACGAGTCTTAATCCCTTATTTATCAGGGCTCATTTAGTACTGTGACATTTACAATGACCGTCACAGTTCATAGTCTTAATCCCTTATTTATCAGGGCTCATTTAGTACGTCACTTCTTTAATAACTCGCATCCAAACCAAACGTCTTAATCCCTTATTTATCAGGGCTCATTTAGTACGAATTCAGCTGCAATTATTGGAGGTTTTATGCAGGTCTTAATCCCTTATTTATCAGGGCTCATTTAGTACAACGACATTGTAAAAGCTGTTCAATTATTTAAGTCTTAATCCCTTATTTATCAGGGCTCATTTAGTACTCGGTCACGCGAATGAATGGGGTTTAAAACTTGTCTTAATCCCTTATTTATCAGGGCTCATTTAGTACATTCCTGATTTTTACTTTAATATTGAGCTAGGTCTTAATCCCTTATTTATCAGGGCTCATTTAGTACAATCAAACATAAATACAATTACAAATGGTGTTTTGTCTTAATCCCTTATTTATCAGGGCTCATTTAGTACATTCGATCCAATTCATCAGATAGCTTAGTTTGGTCTTAATCCCTTATTTATCAGGGCTCATTTAGTACGTGTCTATAAAAACAATATATACAGATGGTTTTGTCTTAATCCCTTATTTATCAGGGCTCATTTAGTACAAAGTAACCGAGGAACAACAAGCCTAACAAAAGTCTTAATCCCTTATTTATCAGGGCTCATTTAGTACAAGCATAAAACGATAATAAACGATAATGAGACGTCTTAATCCCTTATTTATCAGGGCTCATTTAGTACCTTAATCATGAAAAACTTTGAAGCTAAAAGCAGTCTTAATCCCTTATTTATCAGGGCTCATTTAGTACTTAATCGAAGTGGAACCATTAGAAAAGAAAACTTGTCTTAATCCCTTATTTATCAGGGCTCATTTAGTACTGTGCAAAGCATAGACCATGACAAGAGGGGGGTCTTAATCCCTTATTTATCAGGGCTCATTTAGTACGCAGGGCTGAAGTAAGGAGATGCAAAATGACTACTGTCTTAATCCCTTATTTATCAGGGCTCATTTAGTACCTTTTTGGTTGTGCGCTTAGGCGCACACGACGACGTCTTAATCCCTTATTTATCAGGGCTCATTTAGTACCTTATTGCCCCACGCAATATACCACGCATCAGTCTTAATCCCTTATTTATCAGGGCTCATTTAGTACTGCATATAATATTTTTTTCTTTAAAAAACAGCAAATTAAAGAGGCCATTCTGGATTTAAAGAAAAAACAAAAAGCTGTACAAAAATTGAACAGCTCAATACTTACTTTAATCCTATGGCCTCTAATGATTCTAGTTGTTAAAGAGCTTATAACAGCCTAATCCAAAGGTAGCATTTTTCCCTAGATGTATCCATTGCCCTATATGCAATAAGGGATAAATTTTATCTAGATCGCCGCTAAGATGTATCTTTCCAACGAGACCACCTAACGTCATTTTTTGATTTTGCCGACTAGAGTACCGTGTCCAATCGTGCCATTTCATATCACACTGACATTCGAGTTGATTTGCAACCTCTTTAATCTCTTGAAAATCAAGTTGAATTTCCGGTTGATGGTTGTCACACAACAACTGCAAACGTCTGGCCAACGTAATTAAGAGCAAACGTGCATCTAACTCCTTAACACCAACTCGTTTCCCACTCATTTGCATTCTTAAAGGTGTTACAAAACTAAGCAGCAGTGACGTAATAGATCCAGTTTCATGTTCAGAAACATCATGCAAAACGGATACTTGGTTATAGTTTATTATTTTATTATCTGAACAGTAAATGATTTCATCATTCTCCGATAAGACCCTCATTAGTTGGCATTGACTGCGCTCCACCCCTAAACCATGAGTAAAAGCCTGCTCCCATGCCAAAATAATCAACGGCAACTGATTGACAGCATCACCAATTAAAACCATTGAAAAGGTAAACTCCTCACCCTGCTCACAGCGGCGACTTCCACCTAAAGGAGGTTCAATAATATAAGGATTCGGCATCTGACTAAAAGTTTGTAAATGATGATCCTGTTTAGGAGGCGTCTCGAAAATCATCGGATACGGGCATGTAGATAAGAGTGGACAACTCTTACAATCAGACTGTCTTGTCATGCAAGCCAACCTTCTTAACGCACGCCCAAAAGCCCCCCTTAACATAGATCCAGCAAAATCGGGAAGCCGTAAAGGCTCCCAAGTACTGACAGTGAAATAAAGCCTTACGGTCGCTAACGAAGACAAATTTCCTGCCAGGATCATTCTTCTTCCCCTAAACTTTTCCAAATTTCTTTTGCTTTTTTATTTTTCTTTCGATCAACTTGTAAATACGTAAACAAATCACTGGCGAGCGATTGCAATTTTTGCCTGTATTCAGGCTCCCAACTTCCTGCCAAGATGACCAAAGGCTTAAACTCTTCAATCAAAGGGCTTCCAAACCCCTTACCTGCATTACCTTGATCCATGCTAAGCTTTTGTTCAAAGGCCATAATCGTTTTTAGTTCAGCAGGTAAGGCCCTCAACCGCTTTTCCTCTTCTTGCTCTTTACTCTTCTGCAAGGCATCTTTTTCAGCTATGGCTTTTAATTTACGTTGATGCTCAAATTCTTGAGCTTGTCGAGCTTTCTGCTTTTCTTGGCGCCAGACAGCCCATTGCAACTCTTTTTCAAGTCGATCTTTAGAACTTTTTGACGCCTCGTCAAATACCTCTAAAAGATTCGTTACAGGATCACTTTCAAGCTCAATCACCACCCAACCAAAGGGCAACAGCGTTGTTTGATCTTCAATTTCTTGTGCAGCAAGCCGGACTTCTGTCGTTTCCGAACGAGTTGTTGGAGAGGTGCCTTTTTTTCCTAAGATTTTAATTTGCCGAATACCATCAAGCGTCTTATCTTGAGCCCCAGTATGTTTGCCTAAATGTATAATCATTGCACGATTGTTATGCAACGCAACGCCCAAATCCCCCTCCAACAGCTTATTAATCGATTGAATCCATTCTTGACTGAAATAACCTACATTTTGGCCTAACTGAACCAGTTCATCCTTGAACTTGGGCAGATAATACGCATTGGTTGATTGAGCCAATTCATGCCAACTCTGCGGTGCTTTCCGTGATGTTATTCGATGGCTAGCATTTAAGAAATTCAAATCAAATGTGAAGCAACGAGCACGCCAAGGACCTATACACTCTAGTCGTGTATTGAGATTACTAGGTGCTCTATCCGGTTGAGGCTTACGTCGGCGGCTAACTGCAAACCAAAGCTCTGAAGGCATTAAACCTTGGGCGTGCCTATAGCTTGCATCACTGACTTTCAGCAAATAAAACGGGTCTTCATCGACTCTTTTTCCCATTTCAAGCAAGCGTTGCTGCAGCTCACGATTACGCTCATTGAGCTGAGACTTTCGCCCTTGATTGCATCTATTGAGCCAAGCAGTGCGAATAGCACCTTTAACTGAACTCCCTGTCAGAACAGGTACATGCGTAAAAGGATTATAAATTGTGCGTTGAATTTCCAATTTATTGTTGATTGTTCGATTCGCTTCTCTTTGCGCAACTTGGCCAATACGTGATGTATACTGTTTAACCATTCCGGGGCTTGCCCACACACTATGGGTAGCTTTTTCCATTAGCTGTTCGGCATGTTCATAAATTATTTTCTGAATAGCCGCCATGGCATTGTCTTTACCATCATTGGCGAGGTCTAATATTTTACTCAAGCCTGCGTGCCCTAAAACCTCGGCCAACTGATTATCACTAAAGGCATGCAAATACCCTTGGGAAATAACATAGTTTGTTGGGTAATAGTCTTCTCCACTGCCAAGATGTAAGGGACTTAGTGTACTTAAACGACACTTTACCTGAGAAAAGTGACAGTTCTCTTTGTTAGGAACGTCTGTTGGTTCGGGGCGACGCGATACTGACAATCGGATTTTATTCATCCTTAACTCTCCCTAATGCGTGACAGATCGGGCGCAGCGATTGGCACTACTGGGCTGTAACCTTGGTGCACGCTCTGTCTAATAACATGGGATAGGTTTGTTAATCCCTGCCCAACCCAAAGCGCCTCTGCATCAAATGCTTGGGGAGTTAGCAGAGCGGCGGCATCCGCGAGCAATAACGGATTTTTCCAAGGCGTTGCCCCCTGACTTAGAGCGGAGCTTCCGTGGCGACCAAATCGAACATGCACATTATAAAAGCACGCCGACGATATCCAGTCTAAGCCTTGTGGTGCTGAAGGTGCTAAAGTTATCCAAGCGTTTGCACCTTGGGGTTTTGGTGGTATGTACTCAGTAATGTCGAGCAAGGTAAACTTCCCTGCACCACTACTGGCTTCCTTACCATATCCACTCTGACCTATCGCGGTGATAATTGCTCTCAGGGCATCTAAGTTTAATCGCTCATCTACACAGGCATACAGGTCCAAAACTAACTGTGGATGATACCAAGTATAAGCCCGCTCAAAGGGCGCAAATCCATGCTCGCCTTTGCCTGTTGTATTGGTTAAGCGATTTAAACTATTGTGATTGCGTATCTCTTCTTTCCAAAGAGCGGCATCACGCTGTCCTAATAAGCGTTCAGCAATATCTGACTCTGTACTTAAAAACTCACTCCAGGTATGGAGAGGTTGATGAAGTGCGATAGAGTCTAGCCAACGTTTGGATTTAACGAGTTTACGCTGCGTTGGATCTGACAAGTCAAATCCCAAAAGAGCCAACGGCAAGGTCGGTCTTGGTAAAAAGTCTGCCGGAAAGGCATCCGACAGCACCATAAAAGGCCGATTATCTAAATAGCCTTCAAGTAAGTCGGTCAATGCTTCTTCACCTGCCGACTCCACTATGTGCCAACAGGCTTGGCCAAACAAAGTGTCACCTCGCAAAGATGTTGCGAACGCTGTTTGCGGCTGAATACGGATTTTGTACATGATTCGCTTCATGCGAAGTCTCCTTTACGCAAAAGGATCTATAGCCACAAAACGATCTTGTAAGCTAACACCGTCAAGACTGAGCTCTTTAAAGCAAATTTTCCCGTAACCTCGTGAGCCTGAACCGCCAAGGCCATCCAACTCAATCAACTTTAGCCCCGCCAACAACGTATCAATTAAGGACTCTTGATCATCTTTCAGTTTTTTAACACTCAACCGAAAGTCAAAAAGAGCGCCTGCAGGCACACGTTCAGTTTGACGCGGGTGCTCTGCAACACCACGAATACGATCAATCATGTTTTCTGTTTTGGCTTCAGTGAGCATATCATTTTGAGCACGACGTTCATCTAACCAATCGCTGTTTAAATTACAATCCCAAAAGGACACTCGTGTTGGCCCTATGCGTTGTGCAAGTTCACCTTCATTATCACCAGAAAGACCAAAGAGTTGTGCAATCAATTCTGCACGCTGCAGTTTTTCACCACTCAGTTTCTTGAGGACCTGAACAGAAACAGGTTTACCATTTGTATCGCCCACCACGCCTGCTCTCCATTCCAACAGTGAGCGAATCTTGCCTTTCAAACTACTGCCAGGAATATAGGGCTGTTGCGTGAATGGGTGTTTGATCACGCTATTGTCAATACCACCAATGTGCATTTCACCTGTACTGCCGCCAATATGTAGGCCAGTTAAAAGCTCAAGTTTGGCTTCAATTGTTAAGATATTAGTTAGTTGCATCACACTATTCCTTAAGTCGGTTAAATACTACACACTGTTACTTTTCGCCATAGACTTTGTAAAAGCCCATGAATGCCTCAAGAAAAAGCTTACAGTTACGCAATGTTTCCTTGTCTTTTATTTGGTTCAGACAGTGACGAATTAACTGAAAGTAGTTTTCATCAACGAGATCCCGGCCTTTGGCATAAGCGACCTTCGCATTTATCATTCGAATTAGGGGTAACTGTTGGTTAAATTCGATATCCGTTGCTTGACGAAGACGCTGCTCCCACATGACCAACTCATCGTAGAAACCTCTGAGCTGAGAAGCCTTATTTACACCTCGCTTTGCCGGGTTAGCAATGGTTTTTGCCGTAGATTCTGCTAGTGTGTCGTAAAGCTCTGCCGATGGAGTCACCAAAATAATAGGTGTTAAGTTTATACTGGCAGTTCGGTTTTGATTTGATTGATAACTCATAGTAATTCCCTCAGATTAATCCCTATTCAAATAGAGCTGCGTTGTCAAAGCGATGAGATAAGCATGATCAAACTTCTGAATACCGTTCGCGCCTATAACCGTCACTATGTCATCACACAATGCTCGACGCGAAGCTGCATCACGTGATTTTTCTAGATGTCGCCACGCGCGATAATTGAGTCTAGAGCGCCACATTCCAGATTCAGGTTTCGTCTTATCTCCAGCTAAACGAGTTAAATCCAGCAAACTGTAGACGAACCCAGTTGATAATTGAGCTCGCTCTATTAACTTCTCAAGTTGATCGGAGGCGTCAGCTAATGCCCAAAAATCAGCCCAACTTACTGCTTGACCAAAGCAGCTAATCGCATTTTTACGTTGGCCTTGTTTGTCTTGATAACTCTTTGCCTGCTCTAAAGCCTCTTCCCCCATACGCGCGAGTGTGGGCACTGGCGAACCTGGCTTCGCTACAACAACACCTGCTGAAAAATTGATTTCAGGGTTGTTCGCAACATAACGCGCAAAATCCTGACGCAGCTCGCGTGACAGTTGCATAATACTGTGCCACGGACCGATCAAAAAAAAGTCATCGCCCCCTGCAAAAACGGTATAGGTATTTGGATAACGACTACGACATACCCAAGGCAACCACGTTGAGAAAAAGGCGTTCATTTGGCGAGACAAAGCCGCCATTTTTGCAAACGTCGGCTTTTCTAACCCCTTTTGAAATATTGCACCAAGATCATCAACATCGCCTTTGAGTATGCCGATACCTTCAACTCCCACCCACTCCCCTTCACGATCAAGTGGTTTGCGATCTTCGCAAGCAATATGCCCAAACTCCTTTAGCTCTCCAACTTCTGGAGGGCTTTTATCTTCGTGTTTGCCATAACGACCTTCGGCGTAAACGTCTGCTTGATTGAAAGTAGGTACATAACCATTGATAGCACGGCGTGCATAACCATTCCAAAGGGCTGACTTTCCGTCTTTAGGTAAAGCAAAATCAAATAATCGACGTAAATTGCCCGAAGCCACTTCGGCACCAAACATACCGGAGGCGTCCTCGTGACTCGTAAGATGGAGGTGATAGCCAAACAACGCTAAACGCAAGGAGCCTACCCCTTTCAGACGACTTTTGGTTATTGCTAAACGCTCGCGCTTACCCGCAATCATTTCACCGATTTGTATCTGATCGGCCGCAAGTGGGCTTAGCGGCACATCACCTGATTCGCTACCTGGTCCCCAACCTGTAATTGCACATACCTTTCCACCTGCATTGGCTATAGTATCCAGATAGTTTGTAAAAACAGGGGCTGCTGGATTGTCTGCACATAAATTGAAGGCTTGATACTTTCGTGTTTCAAGCTCAGCAAATAGCCTTTTCATCAATGCACTAAAGCCTGACTGCCCTTGTTTTTCAACAAAGTCGTTACAACAAGCTGATGTCCAAGCCAGCCCTAAACCCGACTGACCAAAACTTTGATTTAAAAACCACTCATCAATTTCGGTTTGAATAATACTGAGTTTCTCTAAGTTTTCCGGCGTATTTGGCGCTACGATTAAAAACTTACCCGCAGCATTGGTAACTTGTGATGTTGATGGAAGATCTAACGCCTCAAGAATTTTAAGTGCCGCACACTCAGTAATTAAGGAAACATAGAGCGAGCGACCTCTCAGCAATTTTGCAGCGCGCTTACGCGTGTCGCTTCCGTTAGCAAAGATAAAGGATTGAACACCGAAAAAATCACCCTGAATCAGTAGCAGCTTGTGTTCATCCCAATCATTACGCAAACGCATCGCATCTCTTGCTTTCGTTAGGTCATGATTTTGATCAGCATGATATCGCCACAACGCCGTAGCCAATGCAGCAGTGGTATGAGAGTGATCATAAAGAGACACATCCGGCTTTGTAGCCTTCACCGTTGCCGAAGGAATAGCATGTGTAAAGGTTTGCCATGCACTATCAAAGTGATCTAGCCACAGGGATAAGCGAGTCCTATGACTTGGCGCTATTTGCGTTAGTGCTTGCAGAAAATCTTGCCAAAGATCTGCATACTCAGCTTGCGCTGCTTTATTATCTGCCCCTTCACATTGCTTTCTAGCAACAGGAAAAAGCCCCTCAGGCGACATAGGCTTAAGTGGAAGTCGATATTGATAATTCCCTAAACTCAATGGGGCCGACGCAGTTAAACGGATGCTCTCAAATAAACTGAGCTGTCGGGTTTGATAATGATTCAAACCCGTATCCGTAATATCATCGCTATCATTGTAGCGTTCAAAGGCTTCGCGCTCAAAACCCGAGGCAACCCTATCTGCAGTGGCAATAATCCATTGTAAAAAAGTATCTGGGCGATGGTGACAAGCGGCTGCATTCACCAATGAGTCCACCACATCGGGTTTTAAACTGCTACCGAAGGGTGAAAAATCCGTGCCTTTTAATGCGGGAAGATCTTTCTCTATCTCATTAAATGCTAAAGCTGTATAAGCAGCATGAATATGGGTGTAATGAAAAAGACCGCTTTTGAGCTCTTTTCGAGCACAATAAAGTTGTTTATGGATCTCAAGCGATTCTGCATCGATTGGAATACGTGCCCTTTCGGCAAACTTACCGAGATCATGTAAAAATGCCGCCAAAGCAACTCTTGATGAAGCCTCTAATCGTAATTCTGACATGGATTTCTCCTTCCTTAGGATGCGTCAGAGTGAAGTGAGTTTTTCAAAAAAACAACAATGCCACACTTATCAACTGATTTGAAACACAAAAGTTTTTGAAACAATGTTTTTTTGCGGTGTATCAACAATTTTGAGAGATGGAAAAAAGAGATGATGTTGCTTGAGCTTTCTTAAAACCTTACTCTTGACACACAAAAGGCTTCACACAGGAAGCCTTTGGGTCAAAACAAATGCCAATCAATTGCACGCCTCAAGCAGAAGGGGATACCTGAGATCACGCCAGCGCAATGATTGATTTTGCTTCAAACATCAGTTTTCATCATTTGATTTCCAACCAAAATCAAATCATTAAAACTGCAAACGGTACGTCAAATACGCTGTGTCATTTCCTCCAACAATTGGAAACAGAGCACGCTCATCGTTGTATTGCTTGTAACTGTTGGTATTGCTCACAGCAGCATCATTGTAGTTAACGTATCCGATGGCAATCACAGCATTACCGAGACGGCGATGCAGTTCTACAGATGTGGAGCGCTCACGGTCAGCTTGGTCTTGTTTAGTTGTGGCAAAGCCAACCGATGCGCCATAGCCGTTAAGTTCATATCCTGCGTTCAAGGCATAGCCTTTGTCTGTTAAATTGCGAACCTTATCTTTTGACTGCTCGTATTTAGCAGCAAATCTAAAATTATTTAAACGGTAACGCGCAGCCACACCCCATAAATGGGCGTCAACACCATAGACGCCTTGCGCATCTTTGCCAGACTTAACCGCACCGTAAGCAGTCGCAAGTGTTAAATTCTGAAGTGTGTACTTAACCCCTAGGTTATACCCATCAATTTCATTGTCTTTTTGAGTGGATGCTGGGCCTGCAAACACATTGCCCGAGGTTTCTCCCGCAAACACACCGACGACCATTGCTTCTAAGCCATTCAGATTAGGAGAGATATAACCAATCGAATTCGAAACACGACGGTCGGCACGGAACCCTGTTCTGGGATCACTTCCATTCGCAACATAGCCAACATCTAGCCCGGTTGGCAACGCCGACATAGCAAACTCGTTAACATTACCGACATAAGCGTAAGTCGGATGATCAAACTTACCTCCCATCAAGGTGCCCCAATCTCCTTTAGCACCGACATGAGCATAACGCCCTCCCCCCAATGCGCCAGTGTTAAGGCTTAAACCTTGTTCCCAATTAAAAATCCCTTTGGTGTTTTCCAACCCTAAATCAACCGTGCCCCGAATACCGATGCGGCTTGCATAGTCATCTAACACTGCGGAACGATCATCTGTTTTGAACATCCCTAAACGGAAGGATCCATAAAGCGTTGCGTCCGCATAACTTAAACTGGGAATGAGTGCAGCCAAAGCGACCGTGAGACAGGATTTATGTATTGGTTTCATGTTAACTACCATCTTTTTAGATTTATTGATCAGCATTTAAACTTAACTGGATAAGGCATTTACAGGTCGATCAATTTGATCAGCAATAGAACTTATCAACAGTTGCTAAAATCTAACATACAGATTTGTATTTTACAAACAGATATGTATGTTTTGAATTGAATAATTATTCAAAAACATGAACAATTCTATGATTAAAATAGAATTATAATTGAAAATTGAAATTAAAATGATAAAAATGCAACGTACAGATAAGAACTTATTGCATTTCACTCAAGACAGTTAACTTGACCGCAAGCCAATGCTATGATGCTATGCAATATCAACTAGGACAGGTATCAGAAACATCGCTATGGCATCTCAACGGCTTTCTCGTAACGACTGGATCAATGCGGCAATGAATGTGCTCTCTACAGGAGGGATCGACATGGTTCGTGTTGACAATCTTGCTAAAGAGTTAAAAATTACGCGCGGCAGCTTTTATTATCACTTTGAAAGTCGACAGGACTTACTCAAGGGTATCCTTGACCGTTGGCGCCTTAAAGCCACAGAGGCAGTTATTGCCGGCCTTAAGAAGAAGTCACTCTCAAGCAAGGAGCAACTTGTTGAGCTAATGTTGTTGCCACTCAAGGGCGACAAATCCTTTGAAGCCGCTTCTATCGAGATTTCTTTGCGCGCCTGGGCAAGGCGAGACGACATGGCAAGAGCCGCCGTTGACGAAGTTGACCGATACCGAATAGCCTTCATTGAGCAATTATTTGTCGATCTTGCCCACCCAGCAGAGCAAGCCAACGATCTTGCCTACTTGGTCTACTCGTATATGATTGCCACGTCCTTGCTTCACCCAAATGATTCACTGAGCAATCAGAATGCACGCGCTAAGCGACTGTCTGACTTTTTAAGCGACAACTGCCCTTTGCTTGATTGCCGTTTTCGTCCTCATGCACACTAACCTCTGCTACTCCTAGCGCTTCCTTATAAAAAAACCCGCATCAGCGGGTTAAAGGCAGGGCTAGAAGAACACCTAGATAAGCAAGCTCATAATCACATGAGCTCAACCAAGAACAGAGATAAGCCCGGCACTAGGATGATAAGTGCCAAACGAAATATATCCGCTATTAAAAATGGAAATACACCTTTAAAGATCACCTTAAGATCTACATCTGGAACGACTGACTTTAAAACAAAGACATTTAAACCAACGGGCGGTGTTATTAAACTAATCTCAGTTGCAACCACCACAATAATGCCAAACCAAATCAGGTCCATCCCCATGCCCGACACGATTGGATAAAACACAGGTACCGTCAGTAGCAGCATCGAAATCGATTCCAACACCGCACCTAAAATAAAGTAAATTAGGATAATGACCATAATCACACCTAACAGACTTAAATTTAACCCCTCAATCCAATTAACGATGTGAAAGGGCAAATTCGACACGTTCACAAGGTTCGCAAAAATCAATGATCCAATGAGGATTGCCACCAACGCGACTGTCGTTGCAGCTGAATCTTCAACGGCATCACGAAGTTTCTTCCACGTAAAGCGACCACGAATCATGGTAATGGCGATCGCTCCGACAGAACCGACCCCCGCGGCCTCGGTCGGTGAAAAGAAACCAAAATAAATACCACCAAGGACCAAGATAATTAATAACGAAAAGGCCCAGAGCTGTCTAAGCGCTAAAAGTTTTTCTCGAAAAGGGACTTCCTCTGAGCCTGCTGCACTGTCTTTCTTAACATGAACAACATACAAAACGGCCGCGATATAAAATAAAACGCCGAGAATGCCCGGAATCACGCCAGCAACAAAGAGCTTGCCGATGTCGGTTTCTGTAATGATTCCGTAGAACACCAGCGCGATAGACGGTGGAATCAGGATTCCCAATGTACCACCCGCCGCAATTGAGCCAGTGGCCAAGCCATCACTATAGCCATACTTTTTCATTGACGGATAAGCAATACGCGTCATCGTTGCCGCTGTCGCAAAACTTGAACCGCAAAAGGTACTAAAACCACCAGACGCCCCAATGGTAGTGATCGCCAAACCGCCTTTAAAGTGCCCAACGAGTGCATGAGTCGCGTTGTATAATTCTTCAGCCAACCCTGAACGGCTAATAATATTCCCCATCAAGATAAACAAAGGAATCACAGCAAATTCATAAGAAAGCACCGTTTCGGTTCCTATCATTCCCAGTTGACTAAAGGCAGCCCCCCAGCCCTGATAATAGGCTAACCCACAAACACCAACCACTCCTGTGGCGATTGCGATGGGAATACGTAAGAACAACATGACCAGTAACACAGCAAACGCGATTGACATCACCATTTGTTTTACCTCAATTCAAATAAACCAATTATTCTTTTATATCACTCGGCGAGTCAGGAAAGGTGACCAATAAACTTGTGAGTGCAATTGCCGATAAAACCGACATAACCGCTAAAACTGTCCATTTTTCAATTCCGAGAAACATAAATATTTCTCCGAAGTTTTTAGACTCAACCGTTTGCTGATAAATCATGATGACCAAGGCTGTAAAAAATACGATTTCAACTAAATAGGATAACCAAGAAATAAACTGCCCTGCTCTTCCATAAAAGATCTTTTCCAATAGATCAATTCGAATATGTTTTCGCTTTTTGTGCACGTGGTACAGTCCTGCATAAAATGAAATGGCAAGGCATATTCCAACCACTTCGTATGCAAATCCCAGTGGGCTGTTTAATACCACACGACCAAAAACATCAATAAAGGTAACGCCCGCCATGACAATCAAAGCTAAAAGTGAAATTTTTGCGCACAGGTATTCTAAAAAGCTTAAAAACGACATTTTCATGGTAACCTCAAACAGAAAAGACGTGCTCTACGAAGGGCAGAGCACGGAGCTGGCTTAGTTTGAAAGCGCTTCAATCTGCTCTTCGTAGAATTGAATCAGCGCACTGCCATCAAGGCCTGCAGCACTGGCTTTTTCTAACCAAGCTTCACGAATAGGCTGAAAAGCAGCATCTATCGCTGTATTAAGGTCATCACCAGAGACAATATAATTATCACCCAGGTTCGCTTTTAACTGCTCTCGAGCTTTCAGGTCGTTTTCGTGCCATAAACCACCCATGCGAACAGCCAATGCTTCACCAGAGATAGCGGTTATCGCTTCGCGATCTCGCTCACTGATAGCATTCCACTTATCTTTATTCATGATGATAAAGGTACTATTTGTGAAAATCCCGCCTGGAATCTGAGTAATATGACTCACATAATTATCGACTTTAAAGCCCGTTAAAAGCTCATCAGATAAGGTAGTACCATCAATAATGCCGCGAGATAAGAACTCTCGTAATTCTGACAAGGAGCCTGAGATAGGAACTGCACCTAGAGTACGAAGCGCATCACCGACGACATTCGTTTGCACGCGAATTTTTTTACCACGTAAATCACCCGGCGTTTTGACTTGATCGCGACGCATGTGCAAATTACCACCGGAGGTTACATGAACAGCCAAGGTATGAACGTCACTGTGCATACCCGCATCTGACAAGTATTGTTCAAATAAGCGCTGATAGGCCGCCGAACTGATACCTGCATCTTCGTTCATGAACGGAAATTCGACCATTTCGGTCAATGGAAAGGCGCCAGGGTTGTAGCCATGCGGTCCCCAGGCAATATCGGCAACACCACTGACAACCGATTGGTAGTTACGTGCAGGAGGGGCTAAAGGCTTAGCAGAAGCCTGAACTTTTACGCGCCCCTCGGTTACCTGCTCGATTTCTTCAAAATACTTGTACAACCCCTCCGCTTGAGACCAGTGTTGCGATGGAAACCACTGATTGTAACGCAAGGTCACGGTATCTGAGGCAATGCTTGTTGTCGCAAAAAGGATGCCTGACAGAACCACACCCAATTTGATTAGTTTATTTTTTGGCTTATTCATATGCTGCAACTCCACATGTTTATTATTATTACTGTTTTTAAAAATTAACATACACTACTGTACTTTACAATAATGATTCGGCATCGTTAACTGGTCTTTTGTCTAACAAAGCATTGAAATATGGTTAATATCTCGGTACTTTCTTTCGAAAAAAGACACAGAAGTTAGTTTTAATACTGAATACACATCTGATAACAAACAGTTATGTATCCTAAGGGCAAATTTTCACACAAAAGCATCCGCGAAAAAGGAGTCCTGCTTCAATCCGCACGACTCGACAAAATCCTTCTTGGCCGATTCAATCACAATCGGTGCGCCACAGGCATAGACTTGATAGTCTGAAAGATCCTGACAATCGTCCATCACAGCCCTATGCACAAACCCTCTTCGTCCTACCCAGTCACTGGACACCTCATCCGATAGCACAGGCGTATAATCGAACCAAGGATGTGCCGCTTGCCATTGCTGACAAAGTTCGTTGTGGTAAAGATCCTGCAAACGCCGCCCTCCCCAATACAAATGGACTGGGCGCGTATTCTCTCGCTCAATCAATTGCTCCATCAGGGCTTTAATCGGTGCAAAGCCTGTCCCACTTGCCAGCAATATCATAGGGCTATCGGATTCCCTCAAATAAAAACTACCAAACGGACCTTCCAACGTGACCCTGTTTTTAACCTGTAACTCATCAAAGATGTAAGGCGTTGCCTGTCCGTCGTTCACTCGTCGGATGTGAAGCTCAATGCGACCGTCATCGGCCGAACGCTTAGCCATCGAATAGCTTCGCGTCACCCCCGTGGCAAGTGTCAAATCCACATACTGCCCTGGCAAGTAGTTAAATTGTGTACCCGGCGCCAGCATACACTCTAAAATGACCACATCGTCTGCAACTTGATCTTTGCCCATTATGCGTCCAATCACTTTTTGAATGCTAATGCCTTCAAACTCAGTGACTTCTGGTGCATCGATCACTAGATCTGTCGTTGCGCGTGCTTGGCACGTGAGCAGTGTTTCCCCATTTTGATCAGTACTGGACAGTTCAAGGCCGTCTGGATAGACAACTTGCCCTGAGATTAAGGGTGTGCGGCAGTCTCCACATCGACCATCCCGGCATCCGTGCTTGAGCATAATGCCTGCTTTTAAGGCGGCATCTAAAACACTTCCGGATGCGTCTGCTTCAAAGTGTTTTCCAACCGGCTGTATCTCAACATGATAGGTCATCGTCAGGCCTGCTTTGCTTTTGCCATGGTCAGTGCTAAATCTTCAATCATGTCTTCTTGCCCACCGACGGTGCCGCGTCGGCCAAGCTCCACCAGAATATCGCGTGCACTCACGCCATATTTCTTTTCAGCACGCTGAGCAAAAAGTAAGAAGGAGCTATACACGCCGGCATAGCCAAGCGTTAAGGAGTCACGATCAACCCGTATCGGTTGATCCATCATCGGTACGACTAAATCTTCAGCCACATCCATTATCTTATAAAGATCAATGCCTGTTTCAGCGCCCATGCGATTTAAAACGGCAACTAAAATTTCTAAGGGCGTATTCCCTGCTCCCGCACCAAGACCTGCAACCGAGCCATCAATACGGACGGCACCTGCCTCTATCGCTGCCAAGGAGTTCGCAATGGCCATGCCCATGTTGTGATGCCCGTGAAAGCCTATTTCTATTTCAGTGGGTAACTCTGCCCGCAACAAGCCAATTTTTGCACTCACTTCATCTGGGAGCATGTAACCTGCGGAGTCTGTGCAATAAATACAATTTGCACCGTAACTCACCATTAACTTAGCTTGCTCAAGCACTTTTTCGGGTGTAATCATGTGTGCCATCATTAAAAAACCGACGGTATCCATGCCCATTTTTGCCGCCATGCCAATGTGCTGCTGAGAAACATCGGCTTCGGTACAATGGGTCGCAACACGTATAGTGTGCACGCCGCAATCTCGCGCCATTTTGAGGTGGTCAACGGTACCGATACCCGGTAAGAGCAAGGCCGAAATTTTAGCCTGCTTCATGTGTGGCACAACGGCCTTTAAATAGGCTTCATCTGTATGGGCTGGAAAGCCATAGTTAACCGATGCACCACCAAGGCCATCGCCATGTGTGACTTCGATCAAAGGCATCCCCGCCGCATCCATCGCAGACGCAACAGAGACCATTTGTTCAAGGCTGATTTGGTGCCTTTTTGCATGCATACCGTCGCGCAAACTCATATCGTGCAAGGTGACTTGCTTACCTTCTAAATTCATATCATTTCTCCTGTTAACCACGAGCCGGTAGTGTAATGCTGCCTTCTGCAGCCTCTTGTGCGAACATTTCAGCTGTTCGCAGCGCAGCGGCTGTCATAATGTCTAGGTTGCCTGCATATTTAGGTAAGAAATCACCAAGACCTTCGACTTCCATGAACATGGACACGCGATTTCCATCAAACACCGGCCCGTTGACCAATCGATACCCCGGTACATATTTCTGTACCTCTTTAACCATGGCATGCACAGACTCAGTAATGGCATTTTGATCCGGTTCGGATTCAGTTAAACAATGCACGGTATCCCGCATCATTAAGGGTGGCTCAGCCGGGTTAATAATAATGATGGCTTTACCTTGTTTAGCGCCGCCCACTTTTTCAACGGCCCCTGCCGTGGTTCGGGTAAACTCATCAATATTGACACGCGTCCCCGGCCCCACTGAGCGTGAGGACACCGTCGCGATAATTTCGCCATAAGCAACGGGCTGAACCTTTGAAACAGCGGCCACCATCGGGATCGTCGCTTGACCGCCACAGGTCACCATGTTGACATTCATTTCTAGGTTTTTGGCATGGTCCATCAAGTTGACAGGTGGAATGCAAAACGGACCAATTGCCGCTGGCGTTAAATCGATCATAATTACGCCAAGTTCATTCAATTTGCGACTATTTTCAGCATGTACATAAGCAGATGTGGCATCGAAAGCGACACGAATATCGTCTTCAACAATATGCGACAAGATGCCATCCACTCCTTCTGCACAGATTTTAATACCCATTTCTTTCGCACGCTTCAGACCTTCGGACTCTGGATCTATTCCCACCATCCAGACAGGCTCGACCCATTCTGAACGCTGCATTTTCATAAGAAGATCCGTGCCGATGTTTCCTGGACCTATGATCACCGCTTTAAGTTTATTGCTCATTTTTCACTCACTTATTTACAAAAGACTAATCAGGCTTTCATGGCCTTTTTCATCGTACAGACGCTGAACATCCGCACAGCGGGTTTCTAAGAGTTTGCGCTGATTCAAATTTCCTTTATCTGTGATTTCGCCCAAATCAATAGAAGGTGGTGCATCCAGAAGGCTTAATAAGCAAGCGCGTTGAGATGAACCTTTTGCTTGCTTGGCCATGCTTTCCAACGCGTCTTTCAACGCCGAACGCACGGAGGGTAAGGACATCAATTCAGTCCCTGTTAAACGGGATTGCGCGTCATCAGCTAAACGACGTAAAGCTTCACCTGGAAACGCGAGCAGACCTATATGATCACGATCATGCCCCGTGACAACAACATCCGACACCATTGACCCAAAGTGCTTGTGAACCAAGTCCCGAACCGACGCCACACAGACCCAGGTTCCTGTACTTAATTTAAAGTCTTCTGAAACGCGTCCATCAAAAATAATCCCTTCTGATGGGTTTTCGGGATTTGCCAAGCGCCCCGCATCGCCTATTCGATAGTAACCAAGCTCATCGAAGGCTTGCTTCGTAATATCAGGATCGTCGAGGTACTCGGTAAAGACGATTGGGCCCTTGATTCTCAGCTCCAACTTTGAACCGTTTGGCACAAATCGCATTGACATACCCGGCATCGGAATTCCGATATTGCCAGGCTTGTCGAGATACCAATGCACATTTGTAATGGCGGGTGCTGTTTCAGTCGCCCCCCACTCCGTTGTGAAGAACACCTCATGTCCAGTCTCTGCACACATCGACTTAAGCTCATCCCAAACGGGCTTAGATAACGCAGCGCCTGCGTAAAACAGCAGGGTTAAGCTGGAGAAAAAGATATTTTTGAGCTCATCATCCTGACGCAAATGCTCGAGAATCGCTTCATAGCCTTTAGGGACATTGAAAAACAAATTGGGCTTGATCTCTTTGAAATTACGAAGCGTCGTTTCAATTAAACCCGGCACTGGCTTGCCCGCATCTATATAGAGCGATCCACCATTGCGCAAAACCAAATTAAAGTTGTGATTGGTACCAAAGGTATGGCTCCAAGGCAGCCAGTCCAGGACTCTGGGTACCTGTGTCTCAACAAAAGGCCAGCACTGAGCAATCATCTGCTGGTTTGAACACATCATACGCTGAGTGTTCACCACCACTTTCGGATGCCCTGTTGAGCCAGAGGTCAACATATACTTAGCATGAGTGTCTGGGGTGACATTTGAAAAGCGTGTGTCAACTTCATCGCTTGGAGACAACTTAAGCAAGCTTTCCAAAAGGATCGCGTTTGACAAGGCGTCATGCCCACGCGATACAATCTTCACCGCAATACCGTCACACGCATTCAGTGCCGCTTGGAATAAAGCTCCATCTTCCGCAAATACCGCCGCAGGCTTCAGACGCTCAACGATTCCAAGCAAACGCTCATGCGATTTAGACATTAATGAATAGGCCACAGAGACAGATGTCACCGGAATACCTATGTACATCGCTGCCATTTTCATTAAGGCATGATCAACTGAGTTCCCTGAGATGATCATTAAGGGCCGACCTGCAGGCAGATTGAGATCAATCAACCCTTGCGCAATTGAACGCACTGTATTACGAAACTCTTTGTAGCTTAGCGAGCGCCAGTCATCCCCTGCACGCTCAGCAATATAGAGTTGTTCTGGGCGCTTTTTTGCCCATTTTTCAAGCCAATCGCCTACGCAGCGATCGAAGGACTGAAGAGGATTTGCAGATTCAACGACAAAGGAGCCGTCGCCTAACTCACGCTTAATCGCAGATGGCGTAGGCATCTGAGCATAGACAGTTGTACCCATATCAATAACCTTTATTATTGTTGTCTTATGTTTTATTCAGCAACCAGTGTTAAAACATCCAACCCTTTAAAGTCAAATCGAATTTCATCTCCAGGATGAATCGCCACCATAGGTGCCATTGCCCCGGACAACACAAGTTGGCCGGCTTTGATGGGAGTCCCCAGTTCGGCCATCTTGCGTGCCAACCACAAGGCAGCGTAAAGTGGATTACCAAGACAGGCCGCTCCCACTCCCTCGATCTCACCATTGTCGGTATGAATCGTTAGACGTAAATCCGCAAAGTTTGTATTTCGGGGATCGAAGGTCTTCGCGCCTAACATATACAAGGCGGAAGAGGCATTATCGGCAACAGTATCAACCAGTGTAATCTTCCAGTCTTTCACCACCGAGTCGACGATTTCGATCACAGGCACAAAAAAATCGATGGACGCCAATAGCTCAGCAAAGGTTAAATCGACCTCCAGCAGATCACGCTTAAACACAAAGCCTATTTCGCCTTCTGCTTTCGGGGATATAAGCCCCTGAGTTTTAACCCTATCCTGTCCGCATAACTCCATATCCGAGAACAAAACGCCAAAATCAGGCTCATTGACCCCTAACTGCTGCTGTACGGCTTTAGACGTGAGGCCTATTTTGTAACCAACAAGGCGCTTTCCTGCGTTGAGATGATGTGCATTGACGCGCGATTGAATCGCATAGGCATCCGCAACATTAAGCTCAGGGTAACGCGCTGAAAATGGAGAAACGGCGACGGCACGAGCGCGAGCGTCAAGAATTTCAGTGGCTAATTGGTGATATAAAGCATCAGACATTTTTTAAGTACTCGCTGGAAAGGTCGTTAAGTGTTTTCATGGCTGCGCGGTATTCATGGCACAGCGACTCGACAATACTTGCCGTCGATTCAACCTGTGCAATACTCCCCGCACCTTGTCCTGCGGACCACACGTCTTTCCAAGCTTTATTCGCGGTTGAGATATTGCCGGAGAAATCTATCTTGGCCGTAGATGCTGAAGCTGGATTAATGTTGGCCATTTCGAGACTGCCTTTCATCCAATTCGCAGGCACACCACTGACGGATGTCGTCTCTATAATGTCTTCAATATGAGAGCTAACCAACATGGCTTTATATTCATCACTGGCAAAACTTTCTTTTGCTGCAATGAAACGCGTCCCAGCCACAACAAAATCGGCTCCTGCCACTTGCATCGCTAAAATATCGCGACCATGAGAAATACAGCCAGCAACCCCTAACGGACCATCCCAGAACTCACGCACTTCTTGAATAAAGGCTAAGGGGTTGTATTTACCTGTATGACCGCCTGCACCGCTCACGACCAGAATCAAGCCATCCACTCCCGCTTTCACGGCTTTTTTAGCCAATGCAGGGGAAATCACATCAGCGATTACTTCACCACCGTAGCTTTTCACAACATCCATCACACGTGCTGGAGATCCTAAAGCGGTTGACACAACCGAGGGTTGGTATTTTCGAACCAATTCGATTTCTGCATCAAATCGATCATAGGTTGAATGCACAATCATATTGAGCAACCAAGGTAAACGGTGCGGATTCAAACGCTCACTAATTTGAGCCAACCAACCATCAAGTATGTCTGGGTTACGAGCATTGGGCGCTGGCAAACTGCCTATCAGACCGCTTTCTGAACTTGCAATGACCAATTCAGGTGACGATACCAAAAACATGGGTGCAACGATCATTGGCAGTTTTATTGTTTTAATCACGTTCATTTCGACATTCCTCTAGCGGGCGATCCAGCCACCATCACTGTGAATGACACATCCTGTTGTCATAGGAGATTGTTCATTTGACGCTAGGAGCACATAAAGCGATGCATGATCAGCAGGTGCTGCGATGCGCTTTAAGGGCACCGCTTGCGCTGCTTTTTCATGGAAGCCTTCGATATGATTAAGGGGCTGCGACTTGCGCGAAACGCCTTCAACCGACTTCATTGCAGTATCAGTAGCACCAGGTGAAACACCATTGACACGAATTTCCGGTGCTAATTCGTAGGCCAGTTGCTTAATCAACCCAACCACGGCATGTTTAGACGTAACATAAAGAACACCGCCACCTCCTGGGTAAAACCCAGAGTTAGACACCGTCAACACGATATTCCCCTGACTGGCTTTTAAAGCATCTAATGAAGCCTTCACACCGTTCATATAGCCCAGTACGTTGACTCGAAAAAGCCGGTCAAAACTGCTGGCCAACTGCTCAGGCTGAATACGGCTTAAGGAAGCAAAGTAATCAAAAATAGCGGCATTGCCAATAAAGGTATCCAGCTGACCAAAACGCTGCAGTGCTAACTCCACTGCCTTCTGATTGTCTTCATAGGAAGTCACATCCCCACAAACGGTACAGATTTGATCCGGATATTGAGCCTGAAGCAACTCAAGCTTCTCTTGATTCATATCTAAAACCGCAACACAGGCCCCCTCTTGGATAAAGCGTTCGACAACAGCCAGCCCTATCCCATCAGCGCCCCCGGAGATGAATGCAACTTTGGATTCCAATGCGCTCATAATTCACTCACAAGAAAGTATTGATGTTTTTACAACTGAGCGTTGCGTTTGGAATCAAGATCAGACGCTTTAAGAGCTTCAAGCCAGACTCTGTTCTGATCAAGGTGTCATAACGACGCCCATAAATCACATATTCTTCGTCCAATCCACGGCTGCGAATACTGGTAAAGGTTGAGTAAACCTCATAGGTATTTGGCGCTTGTGCAACAAAGGCTTCGACATTGCTAACATGATGCACATTGCGTGTCGCGGGGTTCTCTGCCCAAGCAGAGGGTTGACGAAAACGAGCCACCCGACGCTGTAAGTCACGCAGGCTATCATCAAAATACGCCATATGATCTTTATCGTAGAAACCTTGCTTCAATGGATTCTCGCGGCGGCGGTTTTCAATACCCGGCATCCAATAATGAATGTCTTCATGGATAAGCCCTAACCACTCCTCAAAGCGCTCTTCATCTAGAAGACGCGCTTCTTTATTCAGGAAAGCCGCCACTTCAAAAAATACATCCTGCGATACACTCTCTAACGCTGCTGATTTAGTAAACATTATTCCGCCTCCACTTTGCCTTTGTTTCTGTTGGGGACTTCAGACCAAGTGTGAGCACTTAAGAGATCATACCAATACTGATAGAAGGCTCTTGAATTGGCTTCGTTGAGTTGCCCTTGGTAGACATTGCCCGGTAAGCGGGTCTCTTCCATGAAGGTATCCATGCCCAATCCGACATACAAATCTTGCTTAGCAGTGACTCGGCCTTTGGCTGTTTTCGTGCAGTACTCCCAGTTTTCACCATCGTCCATTTCAAAGACGCCGGTTGGTGAAAAGGTCATCATTGCGCCTTTACGCCACATTTCTTTGATTTCGTCTGGTGCTGATTTATTGACAACAACCCAAGTGAACAACTCTATTTTATTCGGCCCTCTTGGCTGCCAAACACGAACCGTATTCTGACCCGGCAAGAAAGAAAAGTTAGGGAAAATCGTGCAAGAGGAAACCGACGCAATCATATTGGAGCGGAAATCGCCCAAACGTTCAGCGACAGACGGTTTAATGGTGTGAATATAGCGATTAAGCTTACTTTCCCCTAGAACCGCGACATTTCCGACCGTATCCAATGCAAACTCGTAGCCATGGCCATTCCAGTTCACAGAGTAGGACTCATCAAAATCACTCACCTTCGCAACCGAACCACCAAGCATCGCTCTTGCCGCTGAGTCATGAGTCCATCCGGCGTGCAGAATATCCCCTACAAAGTTTTCAGCTGCGATTTTCCAGTTGCACTCATAAGTGGAACGTATGCAGCCGCCGACAAATTCAGTCCCCCCTTCTTGGTTATCAAATAAGGCATCTAAGTACCAAGTCATAGGACCTAGGTATTCTTGTAAACTCGGACTTTCTGGGTCAAATGTTGCAAAGACCAGACCCTTATAAGTGTCTACTTTTGCAACCTCGCGCAGCCCCCATTTCGATTTATCGAAATCGCTGGCCTCATAAATACCAGATTCGTGCTGTCCGACCAGATTCCCTGCGGTATCAAACGACCAACCGTGGTAATTGCAAATAAACCCCCGTGTCGATCCAGATTCCGAAAAGCACACTTTATTGCCTCGGTGAGGGCATGCATTTAAAAAGACTTTAATTGACCCATCTTTCTGACGAACCACAATGACTTCATCCTCACCCATGGTTGTCGTGATGTAATCACCCGTCTTAACCAATTGAGATTCATGGGCAACAAACAGCCAGCATCGTGCAAAAATCTTCTCCAACTCTTGCTCATAAATCGCTTGGCTGTAAAAAATTTCGCCAGCAATTCGTCCTTCGTCCAGATCGCAAACTTGCTTCAAATTGTCTAAGCGTTCAGTGACATCTAAGGTTTTTATAATATTGCTCATTCAATCGCTCCTCAGCCTTTTGCAATCATATTGACGTCGACTTCGACCAACGCATAAATCTCGTCATTTTCGACTTCAACGGGATAGGTGCGCAGATCTATCTCACAAGGAAACCCTTGCGCCTTTCCGGTTGGAATATGGAATTGCCCCCAATGAACGGGACATACAATCATGTCGTCTTCAATATCCCCATCCGCTAAAGAAGCGGTGGCATGTGTACAGAGATCAGCCGTGGCGTAAACCTGACCACCGAGGTTATAAACAGCAATATCACCATGGGCTTTATTCTCGATTTTTTTAACCTGGTTCTCGGCCAACTCCGAGAGCTTGCATAGATATACCTTTTCCATGTTTGCACTCACTCCACGCTTAATTCTATAAAGCCCAAACCTGTCACCCATTGCGGCACTGGCTGGTATTCAATTAAATGACCACGCTTGGCATCTATTGCGGTCATCGCGCAGATAAAGTTGCGAATTTCCATGGCACCGTTGCCGCCATTTTCTAAAACCATGTCATCGGTTAAAGCGGCAAGCGCGTCAACCTGCATCGAACAGCAGTATTCAATCACTTGCCGATCAAATGCTTCATTGACGCGGCCAGACTCTTTAGTCCCTACCCAATGACTAATGCCACCACTGCCGATAACGGCCACTTTCTCAGCATCCGGAAACTGCGTGATTGCACTGTTCAAATGACGTCCTAACTCAATGCATCGCTCTTTTGTGATAAAGGGATCGACCGCACTGGCAATATAAATAGGAATCGCTTTAATGGTCTGGCCTTTAATTTCAGACGCGCGCTTTACGATCAACTGATAGGGAATTGAAAAAGAATGGTCTGTTGTAAAGGAACGTGCCTCTGCCCAATCAAATCCTGATGCCTTACCTGTGTTCGAAATGAACCGAGCCAAGGCTTCATTATTCGGTATCTCTTCTTTCTTTAAACCGGGCAATTGATCCAAAGGACCTTCGGTATGCCCTGTTGCAATACAGTATTGAGGCAAACAGGTTGTTCCAAACAACATATAATGATCATTACCAATAATAATGACGGTAGAAGCATCCAGTTCGGCAAGGCGCTTTGCACAGGTCTCGTATGCATCCCAGACAGCTTTCGCTTGCTCAGCAGGAGGTGCATCGGGTGCAACAAACATCACCGGATCATGAGGGACAAGAAAGCCACCAACTATTTCTGCCATGGGATCACCCTTTAATTGAAGCGGAATACTGGGCTTCTGAACCCAGCTTTTTGTTATAAGAAGACATGCGACGATCAGGAGACATTTCGATCCAGTACCCCATCGTGAGCATTGGGTTCACACCCATTTCTTGCATTTTTTTCACATCAAAACTCAGGATCATTTCCACATCCTCTGGCGCGAGTGGAAATCGACTAAGGTACTTTTCTGGATCCTCTTTAAACTTGGACTTAGAAAAGCGGTCCACTGAAAGGCTCCACAAAATGCGCTCCAACACATCACGTTTCATAACATCACTCGCCAATAAAGTTAAAAACTTGCTGCAAAAACTTTGCACGCTGCTCTGTTTGAACCCAATGACCACACTGTCCAAACACAAACAAATCACTGTTGGGTATGTTCGCTAGAAGTGTTAATCCGCATTGCATCGGGACAACGCCATCCTCACGACCGTGAAGAATCAAAGTTGGTGCTTGAACATTTTTGAGTGCTTTTTCTGGGAAGCCCTTAACAGGGGTATCACCTTCCTCATTCGGTTTAGGCAAGAGTTTTCGTAACGCATCTTGTGCACCCGGACGAGCGCTGGCTTCATATCGTGACTGAACCAATGCATCTGTAATCAGCGCTTTGTTGTAAGGAAACAGCTCCATCAAGGCGCGCATATTGTCAACTGATGGCTCGTACAACCAAGCACCAGCTAGTCCTTTTGTTTGAGTAAAGGTTCCAGCAGGTGTTCCTAATAAAACCAATTTATCCAAACGCTCGGGATTAAAGAGAGCAAGACCAATCCCCATCGCCCCACCAAAGGAGTTACCAATCAAAGAGGCCTTGTCGATGCCGACTGCATCCATGAACTCCACTAGATGGTTGACCCAGAATTTAATGTCGTAATGCGTCTCTTCTTTAAACTCGGTAAAACCAAAGCCCGCAATATCAGGGACAACCACTCGATAGCGTGTCGCGAGCTCACCCATTACGCCCGCCCAATTTGTCCATCCTGAAACACCTGGCCCGGAGCCGTGCAGTAATAGCAATGCAGGACCGGTACCCACTTCAAAGTACGCAGTATTGTGTCCTGCTGCCTGTACAAATTTACGATCTGACTCTTGCATTGCTTAAACCTCAAAAACATACAGTAGTGTATTTTTATTCTAGGTCTGTTTAACAAGATCTGTCAATAGAAATGGCTTAGTTTTTATAGGAGGATTTATTGGCCTAAATGCTCTAGAATAAAATAAAAATAATTATTTAAATTCAAATACTTAACTATTAAAATAATTATTTCAAGGAGAAGAAATTCAATATTTAAAACTTGATATAGACTAGACCTTGGTCTAGCATTGATTACAAAAAGAACAAAAGCTTACCTAAAAAGAAAAATATAGATACACTTTTGTATCTTTAATTTCAGGAGAAAGCCATGACGAAAATCATCACACAGACCATCGACAACCTAAAATTCTCACACCAATACGTACACGCAACAAACACAAAGACCCCAAAAACCCTTTTGCTCTATCCAACCTGGGCTGGAATTACGGAGTTTGAACAAAAAACGGCTCATAAAATGGCCGACCTAGGATGGAATGTTTGGATTATTGATGTATTTGGGCAAGATACGGATTTATCAGATTTAGACAATCGTCGCCGCGCAATGAACAAAATACTGAGCGATTACGAACAACTACAGAAAAGACTTCGTGCATTTGCTAAGTTTGCCTTACAGCAGGATGAGAATTCAGGCTACGCCAGTGTTATGGGGTATTGCCTTGGTGGTTTGTGCGCTATTCAGAGCACTTTATGGGTAGAGGAAGTGATACAAGGTGTTAGCTTACATGGTTTATTAAACTTCCCCAAACCTGCAATTTCTTTACAGAATAAATCTCTGCTAATCCTTAATGGCGCTTCCGATCCTATGGTCTCCATAGATGACATTGCACACATACGGGACTACCTAAATACAATGAACATCGATTGGACATTCGTGGATTTAGGTCACGCGATGCATTCCTTTGCAATACCCGATGCGAACTCTCCAGAGAGAGGTGTTGCCTATCTCTTATCAGCCGATAGAAAAAGCTGGTATTACCTTGTGAGCTTTCTAAATACACAAAAATAGGTTTGAGTTCTAAACGAATCTGATCAATCAAACATCCACATAAAGGTGCAAACCCCTTATCATTTGGTCTATGATCAATCCAACCAGTCATTCAGCTACAATCGGCTGGTTGCATAAGTATCGATTTATAAAACAATTACAAAGGTTTCATTATGCCAAAAATACGCTTAACCACTTTACTGGCAGCTAGCTTCTCTGGTGTTGCGATCGTACTACTTGTCGTGGGTTTTTTAGGAATACGAGCCGAGCTCAGCATGAGCAAAGATATTGCCAATATCGGAGAGGTTCGCCTTCAATCAGTGGCTTTGCTCAATCAACTGAATGTAGAGCGGCTGCGTATTCACACTCAAACATTGGATGTACTGAGATACACTGTGTATTCTGATCAAGCTAAGACCACGCTTAAAGAAGTCCTTGAGGTTCGCCAAAAATCTTGGGACAAGATCAATCATTTGGTGAACCAATACGAACGCATTCCAAAAACCACACAGCAAGAACAGCAAGACTTCGATCAACTGCAATTGCTCATTAGTGTCTGGCGACAACATTATGAAACTTTAGAAGCTCGTATGCAGTCCATGGTTTTAGCCAACTCACAACGTGACTATTTATCGCCCTACTTGGAATATAGAGAGTCCTATAATGCCATGCTACCAGCATCAAGGGCGCTTGGTGATTTACTAGACAATCTATCAGAGCAAAATCTAAGCATCGCCAATACAACCGTCGAGAATGCAACCAGCAGCGCCAAGAACGCAATTTTACTTACCTCTATTATCGTGGCATTTGGCTTTATCATTTCGCTAATAGCAGGCCTGACCATTACTCGTTACGTGATGCGCCTAATCGGAGGGGAGCCCTCTGAGGTTAATGACATTGTGCGCCGAGTTGCAGCTGGCGACTTAACCGCTAAAATCCAACTTAAAGCAGGTGATAATACAAGCCTACTGGCCGCTTTTGCATCAATGGTGATCACTTTGCGCAGCATAATGAGCGAAATAACTCAGGCTGCGTTACACGTCACTGCTGCTGCTGAGGAACTTTCCAGCTCAAGTGCTCAAACCAATGCACAAGTTCAACTACAACAATCTGAAATGACCCAAGTCGCAACTGCGATGAACGAAATGGCAGCCACCGTTTCCGATGTTGCTAAAAATGCAACCGCAGCAGCCAGTGCAGCCAATGCCTCCCGCAATGAGGCAGACAAAGGCATGAAAATTGTGTCGGATGTAGTAAGTGCCATTAACACCCTAGCCAGCAATATCGAGCAAGCCTCGCAGAGCATGGCTGGCCTCGTTAAAGACAGTGAACAAATTGGCAGCGTACTTGAGGTGATTCAGTCCATTGCTGAACAAACCAATCTACTTGCGCTCAATGCTGCGATTGAAGCCGCACGTGCAGGTGATCAGGGTCGTGGGTTTGCGGTTGTTGCCGATGAGGTGAGATCATTGGCCAGCCGCACTCAATCATCCACCGAAGATATTCACAAACGCATTGGCCAACTTCAACACAGCTCAGGCTCTGCAGCGACGCTTATGCAAGCAAGTAAACACCAAGGCGAGCAAACCGTTGTTCAAGCAAATCAAGCCGGAGAAGCTTTGCAAGCCATTACAGCAGCCGTCATGACGATAGACAGCATGAATGCACAAATTGCAACAGCAGCCGAACAACAATCGTCCGTCGCCGAAGAAATCAATCAAAACATCAACAATGTTTCGCAGTCAATTGAGGAAACAGCTTCTGCTGCTTCGCAAGTAACAGCAGCCAGCCAAGAGCTTGCCAGCCTGTCTGCCCAGCTTCAACAAAGCGTCCAGCAGTTCAAGCTGAACTAGCCTAGTGCATATGGAAAAATAGTGATCGATTGGAGTGATCGTCATCGCCTCAATCGACACAGCAATTCAAACAAACGAAATATGAAGCAGAACTAACGAATTAACAGTTAGAGCGATGCACAAACAAAGGCAATACGGAATAAATAAAGGAGTAAAGGAGTAAAGGAGTAAAAGATATACAGAGGATTAAAAATGAAAGTCAAGCTTATTTGAAAGTTTGATTTGATAGAATGCAATAAATGAGTATTTAGAACTAAAGACAAGTAAATGGCGTCCCATAGGGGGTTCGAACCCCTGTTACCGCCGTGAAAGGGCGGTGTCCTAGGCCACTAGACGAATGGGACG
>NZ_QKRX01000007.1 GCF_003284585.1 Nitrincola tibetensis | reverse complement strand
GAAGCTGATACGCTAGAGAAACTTGAACATCTCTTGCCGTGGAATGCACCACTAGAAAAAGTTTCAAAAAAAGTGACTCAGTACAGCTAGGGGTAGAGTGCTGATTTATTGGCACTTACTTAATAGGAAAGGGTCTAAGGCCCTTTTCTTAATTATTATCATCTCATCGCTGAACCATCGCGAGCGGTGCTACCCGCTCAGTTCGCCTAGCTGTCCACATGGACTTATGATGAGCCTACTTTAAAACTTAACCAATGTGGTTCTCATATTCTACCAAAGAATCCATCAAATCCTTTAAGGAAACAGGACGACCAAACAAATACCCCTGATAAAGTAAACAACCATAACTTGCCAGAAGTGTTCTTTGGTCTTCTTGCTCTACCCCCTCTGCGATTACGGACAAGTGCAGGCTTTTTGCCAATGACACAATTGTCGATGCAATGTCGGCATCTTGGGTATCGGTTAACAAATCTCTAACGAAGGTTTTATCAATTTTCAGTTGATCCAATGGAAGACGTTTTAGATAGGATAAGGATGAATAGCCAGTACCAAAATCATCTAACGCAAACGTGACACCGATTGCTTGTAACGCTCGCATTTTTTCAATCGTGTCATCAATATCATCTAGCAACATACTCTCTGTAATTTCTAACTTCAGTTTGCTGGGATCTGCCCCTGTTTTAGATATCGTATCTTTTACTTTTTCGACAAAATCATGCGTACGTAACTGGTGAGCGCTGATATTTACGGCTAAGGTCAATGACTGAGTTGATGCTTGAGTGGTCCAACCCGCCAACACTTGACATGCCTCCTCCAAAATCCAATCACCCAACGGAATAATTAACCCAGTTTCTTCAGCGATAGGAATAAATTCATCGGGTCGAACCATGCCTTTTACGGGATGCACCCAACGCAAAAGTGCCTCTGTACCTACAATTTTTCCATGGTGATTGACTTGGACTTGGTAATACAACAAGAAGTCTTTGTTTTGTATGCTACTGCGAATATCATTCGCAAATTCGGCATATTCCATAACCTTGGTTTGCATTTCGGGATTGAAAAATCGATACGTATTTCGTCCTGCTGATTTTGCTTGGTACATAGCTAAGTCAGCTTGCTTCAGAAGTTCATCGACTCCCTCAGTATCACCAACAAATAAGGCAACCCCCACACTTAAGGTGCTATGATGCTCGACATTTGCAATAGAATAGGGTTGACCTAAGCTCATTAGTATTTTTTTGCAAAGAAGATCAACGTGATTCGATGCTGATTTTTCAGTTTCGCCTACATCTTCAAGCAGAATGATAAACTCATCACCGCCTATCCTTGCAACCGTGTCAGTTCGTCGAGTACAGGTTTGCAATCGCTCAGATGTTTTCACTAAAAGCTGATCACCCGCATCATGACCTCGCGTATCATTTAAGGTTTTAAAGTCATCTAGATCTAGGTACAACAGAGCCCCATAGGTATTCGTTCGCGCACTGGCTAATAATGCCTTTTTTAAACGATCCAGAAGGAGTTGACGATTAGGTAGTTGAGTCAACTGATCATAAAATGCCAACTGCTTAATTTTATTTTCCGCCGCTTTACGCTGGGTGACATCGTTCAAAGTCACAACATAATTCAGAACTTTACCCGTAACATCACTCATAACAGCCGTGATACTAACCCACTGTAGATACTCTTCCCCATTCTTTTTTTGATTCCATATTTCGCCTTGCCAGCTTCCATCCACCAAGAGTTTTTTACTCATTTCATGGTAAAAATGCTCAGTATACTTTTCAGACCTAAGTTTACTTAATGATTTACCTATCAACTCATCCGAATGAAACCCTGTAATATCAGAGAATGCCTGATTATTTCGGAGAATCACTTGATTACGATCCGTTACTAACATACCTTCACTTGATTCAAAAACAGTTGCAGCTATGTTCAAATCCTCAACCATGCTCTGCATGGCTTCACTAACTTGGTTATATTCGTATACACCCGTTGGCGTAAAGCCTACCCCCTTCATTCCCTTTTTGATCGAACCTATGTAGTTCATCATGTTATCTATTGCCCGTTTATGGGTGAAATGCAAAATAGATCCGGCAATAAATAACAACAATAAGAAACCACCCGATAAGAGTAAGAAAGATCGCCAATATTCAATGTAAACTGAGTCAAATCGATTACCTGCAACTCCTAACTCTAACCAAATAGGTGTTATAATTTTATCTAGCCCTAAGTCTTGCTTAATAAAATAAACATCATTGTCATACCAGAGTACACCATCAGATGTTAAGGGCCTTCGTACAGATTTTGAATTATTAATCTTAGCAGCACTGTCGAATATTATAGATTCCCTCGTACCTATCCTTAAAACATCTAAATCAGCTCTAGCAATAACATCTTGATGAAATATCTTATTATGGCTAATTGCAAACCCAGCAAAGATATAGCCTTTGAGTTGAATACTAGCCGGATCAAAAACCGGAACCGCTTTTAATAATACAGAAACACTTTCATCTTCAAGCAAAGTCCATTTATTTGTAAATAAAATAGGGGACTTTATGCTTTGTAAAATAGGGCCTATTCGATAAAGCGGAATACCGGCATCAAATAAAAGAGCGCCGGAATGATCGACAAGAAAAAATATATCTAAACTGGCACCAATCACAGAGTCCTGAAACATAAAAATCATGTCATCTGTTATAGACTCTACTGTCGAATTTTCACTAATGTTGGAATTTGGCATGAAATTTCGACTGGAAGTGATCGTGTGTAAATAAACATCCAATAGGTTAATTCGATTTTCTACCATGCTTTCAATTGTGCGTTGGCGTTGTAACAAACTCTGCTTAATATCCTCTTCAAATTTAGACTTGGCTGTTTGAACAGAATACCCCATTGATAAAATTAACGTTAAAAACCCCAGCAACCCAAATATCAGAGTGATTCTGGTTGTGAACTTGAGCTCCCAATGCGTCCTAGGACCTCGTTCACTTACCTGCTTACCATCATCACTCATCAATATTGACTCCAATTTCAACAATTCAAATCAATATTCAGACATGATTGTTGTTACTAAGGTTTAAACGCTATTTTGAGAGCTCAATTAGCCTTTGATAGGCTTCAACTTGAAGATCAAAAACACGTTTAAGTTCAACTTCATCCATTAGTATAACAGGCATCCGTATCACATTTTCAGTAACTTCAATAAAACGTGGATCTTGCACCACCGTTTGAAGTGCTCTATACAAGGTGTCGACAACCGCATCTGGAGTATTCGCTGGCACAGAGATAACACGTATCACATCCATACTAAACGGATAACCTAACTCCTTTAATGACGGGACGTCAGGGTAATAGAATAAACGTTCTTCAGGGAGCCCTGCTAGAACCACCATTTCTCCCGTCTTAGTATACACACCGTGAGTTCCTCCACTAAATGCAATTTGCGCTGCTCCCGATAACACCAAAGGTGCCATTCCGGCCCCACCAGTAGTAGGAATAAAGCGCAAACTTAGCCTTTCTTTTTTAGCGATGTACTGCATAATGAAACGATCTTGCAAATTCTGTGTCGCATAGACAAGACCTGGATTTTTCCGGGCGTAATCCAGAAACTCATGCCAAGTCTTGAAGTCTTGAACACCTCCAGTAACGAAGGCGGGTTGGTCTAAGGTCACTCCCGCAACATAACGAAAACTATTTAGCTGGTAAGAAGCGGGAGACACTAAAGGTGCAAATGTAAAAGGTAAGGACAAACCAAACTGAAACACATATCCCTGATCTTGATTATTTGCCAACATAGCCGCTGCCACCGCACCACCTGCCCCAGGATAGTAGATAATGTTCACCGGCTGTCCAATCACTTCTGACAGCACATCTGCCAAAACCTTACCTTGTATATCCGTGCTACCCCCTTGCTCAAAGCCAATCAACATTGAAAGAGGGCGAGTAGGAAACTCTGAGGCTTGCAACCACGGGCATAGAAAAATCAATAAAAATAGCGCTTCTCTTTTCATGATGTACGCCCCACCTTGCTTAATGGAATAAGCACATTAATTCTGTCATGTTTTAATTTTAGGAGTCTAGACCACTTAAGCAAGCTTAAAACACGTAAATCATGCTTCAGATCGACTAAATCTCTCTTTTGAAGGCAGACGCAATCAGCGATAATAGCCATCAATTCACTAACACCTTGTACACCTCTTACTGGAGAGCTATCTAGAATGAAAATATACTGGTACCGCTTGCGAGACCGGCTTGAGTCACTGCGTGCCAACAAAATCTTTGAAACGTTTGTTATTGCCGTCATCATTATTTCAGCCTTGCTGATAGGGGCAAAAACTTACGACGAAAGCAGCCGTTTTGAACAAGTCATGGTGTGGCTTGATCTGGGGATTACCCTCTTTTTTCTTTTTGAGCTCGTCATACGTGTAGCGGCTGAGAAGAGAACCATCGATTTTTTTAAGAAAGGTTGGAATATCTTTGATTTTCTGATTGTAACAGCTAGCTTGATTCCGATTGACGACTCGGAGATGGTACTGATCGCTCGCCTGCTGCGTATTTTCAGAGTTTTACGTTTGATTTCAATGATTCCTGAACTGCGCATTTTATTAACTGCACTTTTAAAGTCTATCCCTCGGATGGGGTATGTTGCTCTGTTGATGTTCATCATTTTCTACATTTACGCTGCGGTTGGTAGCTTTCTGTTTGAAAGCGTTGATGAAAAACTCTGGGGCAATATTTCACTGGCCATGCTTACGTTGTTTCAAGTTGCAACCTTTGAAAGTTGGGCGACAGCCGTTCTTTACCCAACAATGGAGCACTACCCCTACAGCTGGATTTACTTCCTAACATTCATATTCTTAAACGCATTTATTTTTCTGAATATGATGATCGGGATCGTGTTAGACGTCATGCAAAAAGAAAGTGCTGCAGAGCAACTGGAGTCCGGTGAAGGCGAAATTGCCGAAATTCACTGGATGCGCGAGCACATGCAAAGCATGTCTGAACAATTAGCACGTATCGAAGCTCAACTAAATGAGCAACGAAAACCTTAATCATCCAACAAGCGTCCTTGAAATAACACGTTTCATTCTCAAGGACGCTTCATCTTAGCGTACTTTCCAACGGTTAACACTGGTGTTCAATTCTGATGATACCACGCTTAATTCTTCACTGGACTTAGCTGTTTCACCTGCTTTGTCCATCGATATGCGTGAACTCTCAAAGCTATCGGAAAGGACACCAACCAACTCCTCTGTCATTTGACTTTGCTGATCTGAAATAGCGACGATATCCATATTAGCGCGAACAATATCTTGCAGAGAACTCTGGATGGTTTGCAGCGCACTCTGCGCATCTTTTGCCGTTACTTGGAGCACATCAAAGCGATCATGCTCTTTCGTCATCAGATTTTTAGTGCTTTCTGCGTTATTTAACAGCTTATTGATGATGACGTGAATTTCGGCAGCTGAGTTTTTAGAGCGTTGCGCTAGGTTACGAACTTCATCCGCGACTACAGCAAAGCCTCTTCCTTGATCGCCTGCTCTAGCCGCTTCAATCGCCGCATTCAAAGCCAGCAGATTCGTCTGCTCTGCCAGCTGAGTAATCACCTCTAACACATGACGTATTTGGTCAAAATCCAATACCAAATTTGAAATTGATTGAGTCGCTTCTGCCACTCCTTGAGCCGCTTGATGCACATCAGATATGACGAGCTGGACCGTCGAAGCACTTTGATCAATTGTGGTACTCGCCAAACGTGTCAATTCACTGGCTTGATGTGCTTGCTGGTTTACCGAAACCGCACTCTGAACCATCCCCTGTACCAACTGCTCGGCTTGCTGATTGCGCTCATTTTGTAAATGCAGTTGGTTAAACGTTTCTTCTGAGCCAAGGCTTAGTTTAACCGAAACCTGGCCAAGTGTTTCGCTAGCCTGACGACTGAGAGTAACTGACTGAGCGATTTCATCCATCAGTTGATTCAAAGCACCTGATATTTCTCCATACTCATCTTGACCTTTTAACGGGCTTTTATGAGTCAAATCACGGGTTGACTGGATTTTCAAAAGACTGCTGTGCAACACGCTAACAGGACGGCTAAATAAACGAGCAGCCAATAGTGCAAGAATGAGCGCTATCACTAAAACAGCAAGCGTTACGACAATGACCGATTGCGTAATTTGCTGACGCAATGTACCGACCATTTGCAGAGCTTCATCTTTTTCCATCTCTGTGACAATAATCCACTCGACCCCCTGAGCCGGAACAGTTCGATAACTCCCAATAACCTCTGCACCTATTGGGTTAATATAATGCGCTACATCCTCTTTTCCGGATATTGCTTGGGTAATCGCCTGACTTTCAAAACGCACCAAGGTAGCTAGTTGATTTCGTATCGGGATTAACGCCGCTTGTGGGCTTTGCTCTGATGAAAGTTTAGCCAAAAATTGGCTTGGATTTTCATCGTATTCACGCTTACTCGACAATAAATACTGATTTTGATTTAAAAGATAGGTATCACCTGTCGCCCCTAAGCCTTGTCCAACACGATTGCCTTGATTAGAAAGAATTTCATCTAATGAGCGCGTCCCTAATCGAACAGCAAACACGCCTAGGAGATTGGCTTGACCATCTTGAACATCAAATACTGGCATTCCAATAAAGGCCGATGGCATTCCACCTGCCGGGACATAAGGATGATAGTCAGAAAAAATGGGACGACCGCCAACAGGGGTCTGGATAGCTTGCCTAAACACATCACTCAAACCCGATAAGACAATCATCTCATGGTTAACATCTAGGGTGAAATCAGGCAGTTTTTTCAGCGAATAGACAATTTCACCTTCTGGATTGAGATAGTAAACATCCTCATAGCCATAAAAATTTGCAAAATCTAATAAATCTGGATGAAATTCACGATGGGCCAAGGTATAACGTGAGCGATCGGCTGGTTCAAACACCTGTTGTGCTTCATTCCATTTGACCGCTGATTCAACGAGATAATAGTATTGAAGGATCAGTTGTGGCTTCTCAAGGGATTGAACATAAGTACGGGCATCAAAACTATTTTGCCCCGAATTCCGCTGTAAATCTGCCAAGAACCCTGATTCTAAATAGGCCTGTAAAGCTTTTTGTTCCTCGAGTATTTCTTCTCGGCTGCGAACCACAGCATTAAGGCGATAACCACGATAGGCTGACGCCAATGCAGGCAAGGCTCTTTTTGCTTGCACGCCTGAGGCATAGCCAGCCACTTGCTGGCTCAAGGTATCTAGGTAGCCCGTCAAGCGTTGAGTTTGGGTATCATTGATAAATGCAAGTTTAAGCTCTGCTTGCTCAACCAATAAACTCTCACCCGCACGCAGACTCGAAAAACTGATCATTAAACTGGCAGCTAACGAGGCAAACAGAGAAACCCCGAGCATAATTAACAAGAGTTTAGTTCTAATACTCATCGGCCTTTCCTATCAACGCGTTACTAAATTAGATAGCAACAATGTTTCAAACGCTGCTCACATAAGACTAAAGTTAGCATGCTACCTAAGATTTATCCAAGCTGATTTTTCATTAATGGCAAAAGAGTGATTTTGTATCAATAATTTATCGAAAGCCTAAAAAACTAAGGCTCAAAAATTTTGAGCCTTAGGGGACAGCATTAGATTAAGCCAATCAAACATTGTTTAGCCATATCGTACGCCTGGCAGCCAAAGCACTAAATCTTTCCAATAGAAAACCAAAGCAACGGCTAGCAACTGAATCATGATAAAAGGAATAACACCTTTATAGATATCGGTTGTTTTGATACTTGGTGGTACAACACCTTTTAAGTAAAAGAGTGAGAACCCCACAGGTGGAGTCAAGAAGGACGTTTGCAACGCCAACGCAAACAACACTACGAACCAAGTAAGATCAAAACCTAATGCAGCTACAACGGGACCGACCAAAGGCAATAAGATTAAACTAATTTCTAACCAGTCTAAGAAGAAACCAGCAATGAAGGTAATCAAAAGAATGACGATCACGATACCTTCAGGTGAAAGCGGAATTGACTTTAACAACCCACCGATAAACTCATCACCTCCTAAAGAGCGCATCACGACAGCAAAGGCAGTGGCACCTAAAAAAATTCCAAATACAAAAGCGGTTGTGATACTGGTTTTGATACTCACATCTTTCAAAACAGCCATGTTTAAGCGACCATTCATTGCAGCTAAAATAGTTGCACCTAGAGCCCCAACACCAGCGGCCTCGGTCGGAGTCGCAATTCCCAAAAAAATAGATCCCAATACTGCCAAGATCAGTCCCAGTGAAGGTATAACCGCAGCAAGCGTCTTCAAAATCATTTTAAGGGTAATAGGTGGTAAGTCTGTTCGAGGTTGAGACAAGGACGGGAACATAATTGATGCGATTATCACATACGCAATATACATCAACCCTAACATAACGCCGGGGATAAGAGCCCCCATAAATAAATCACCCACGGCTAAGGAAAGCTGATCTGCCATGATGATAAGCATTATGCTAGGTGGAATAATGATACCTAAAGTACCCGATGAGGCCACAATACCACTGGCAAAAGCAGGTGAGTATTTTTGCTCCAACATAGTTGGGATCGAGAGCATAGCTAGGAGCACAACTGACGCACCCACTATACCAGTAGAGGCCGCCAATAGAATACCGATAGTAATAACAGCAACACCTAGGCCACCCCTAAAGCGACCAAAGAGGTCAACGAAGTTTTGCATTAGCTTTTCAGCAACACCAGATCGCTCAAGCATCAATCCCATGAATATAAACATGGGCAAGGCCACCAGCACCCAGTTAGTCATCTGAGCATAGACACGTTGCACCATTACGCCAAAAATACGCCAATCTGTTAAGAAATAGGTATCGACATCAAATAATTGGTAAGCAAGAATTGAACCCACACTAAAGAGCACAGATATACCGGCTAAAATCCAAGCAACCGGATAACCGGAAAAGATCAGCAATATAAAACTGCTAAGCATTGCTATAACGATTAATTCATTGGTTTCGAACACAGAGCTACCCTCTTGCGCAACCTAAATGATCAGAAAAGATCGATTAAGTAGAAGTATTATTGTTATGAGTTGAATCTATTTTTCTCGGTGCCGGAAATCCGGTTAAAAAAGCGAAAGCTCTAATCATTCGTGACAACCCAGCCATAAATAGCAGTCCAAATGCCAACAAAATAACGGATTTGATAATCCATCTCATTGGCAGTCCGCCAGGGGCTGCAGAGATTTCACTGATTCGATAGGACCTCTCCACAAACGGGTAGGCGTACGACAAGATCAGGTAACAAAATGGCAGGAAGAATACCAATATACCAATAATCTCAATTATTGCTCTAGTTTTCGGTTGAAAATGCTCCGCTAGTACATCTACGCGGACATGTCCGTCATGCAGAAAACAATACGAAAGCGCCAACATAAAACCTACAGCGAATAGATGCCATTGCAATTCTTCTAATGCTATAAAATTCGTACCGAGGATATAACGCATTAAAACGTTACCTACGATTAATAACATCAACACTATCCAGACCAATGAAGAATAACGTCCGAAAAACTCAACGATATTTTCCATAAAATCTGTGATTAAGGTACGAGGATAAACGACGGTCGCTTTGTGAGCGACCGCCTCCTCGACTTTTTCAAGATCTATTTTATATTCAGCCATTGTGAATATCGCCTTTTAAGTCAGAGGATCTTGTTTATCAGTCTTCAACGCCCCAGTTACGTGGTAAGTAACCTAGGTGTTTCCATTCACGATGCTCATCTTGGAAAGCTTTCATAGACTCATATACTTTTGCAAACATTGGATCACTGCTAGAACGCCGCTCCATCACGCGATCAGTTGCTTCCTCAAAAGCCTTCAGGACCTCTTCTGGATACTGGTGCATCTGTACACCTTTCTCTTGGAAACGCTTCAGGACTGCACCTTGCAGCGCCTCGGCCTTCGCTAATGCCATGGCATTACCTGCCATACATGCATTTTCAATCAATGCTTTCGTTTGGTCGTTTAACTTAGCCCACTCATCCATGTTAACGTAAAGAAATTGGTTCGTTGATGGCTGATGCCAGCCTGGTAAATAATAGTGTTTAGCCACCTGGAAGAAGCCTAGTTGCTCATCAACGGTTGGTAAAGAAAACTCAGTTCCATCCAGAACACCAGTTTCTAGTGCTTGATAGAGCTCTCCACCGGGTAGCAAAGTGACTGACATACCAAATTCAGCCATGATTTCACCACCGACACCAGCTGCACGGAATTTCAGACCTTTGAATTGATCAAGGGATGTCATTTCTTCCCGGAACCAGCCTGCCGCTTCAGGGCTTATCGTACCGCAAAGGATAGGATAGACATTATGAGGAGCAAACGCCTCTTTCAGAAGCTCATCACCACCGTGATGATACATCCAAGCTAAAAATTCCTGAGACTCAAGACCAAATGGAGTGGCACCAAACAATGCCGATACTGGCAACTGTCCCCATTCGTAGCCCATCCAAGAATAGGCTGCAGGTACGTTACCATTACTCACATTCTCAAATGCACCGAGTGCAGGAATGAGTGCACCTGGCTCAAAGGTTTGCAATGTGACACGACCACCGCTCATGTCGGAGATCATTTTAGAAACAGCGGGCATTGTATCTCCAAGCGCTGTCAGCGTAGAAGCAAACCCCATTGGAACCTGCCAACGAACACGATCAAAATCAGCAAAGGTTACAGTAGAGGTCAGTAACGTCGTTGCGACAGCAACCGCCATAAGAGACTTTTTCATAGTGCAAATACCTGTTTTTTAATTTTATTAAATAGGTTTATTAGATTTGAAATATTTCAAATCTCGTTAAAGCATCGATACTATTATATATCTAGCTTTTATTTTCAAAACTGCAAGTTTTTAATGTGCTGTCCAACCTCCATCAATGGGTAAAGATGTACCGGTTATTGCTTTTGCTGCATCTGAACATAAAAAAACCACTAAACGCCCAATATCATCGGGCGCTACAAAATCAGGATAAGGTGCCTTTTCTTTAATTAACCCTTGCTTAGCCTCTTCATAACTGGTGTTATTTTTTTGACTAAACGCATTAAGCTGTTCAACCAATAAAGGAGTATCTGTCCAACCAGGGCAAATAGTATTTACAGTTACCTTCTTTGCCGCCAATTCCAAAGCCGACACTTTGGTAAGACCAATTAATCCATGTTTTGCCGCACAGTATGCCGCTTTATTTACTGAGGCTACCAAGCCATGAACCGAAGCAATATTAATAATACGTCCCCAACCCTGCTCAACCATAAAAGGGATCACCTGCTGAGTCGTATGAAAAGCACTGGATAAGTTCACAGCAATGATTTTATCCCACTGCTCGATGGGGAAGGTTTCAATGGGCGAGGTGTATTGAATACCTGCGTTGTTAACCAAAATGGAAATGGGTCCCACTTCCTCATGAACACGATGAAATAAGTCGGCTATTTGACTTGGATCACTAATATCCGCTTTGAAGTAACTTACGCTGACTGGATATTGATCTAAAAACGCTTTCACAAGTGCTTGCCCTTCATCTTCGGAAGAAAGGCCGTGAAGTACAATATCAACCCCTTCAACTGCCAATTGATGAGCAATCGCGAGGCCAATACCGCTGGTAGATCCAGTGATGAGTGCACGTTTGATATGTGACATGTGTAACCTTTTTTATTTTTATATGTATAAATTGGTATTACCAATTTACACATATATGTTACTGGGTTTTCTTAAATACTGTCAAGAATTAAATCAGCAAAAAACTGACTAAAAGTACTTAGTTTTTCAACTCATCTAAATCTTTAAATAGATCTAATGCTTGAGGGTTTGCTAAGGCATCTTTATTTTTAACCTCTTCACCCATTACCACTTTTCTGACAGCGAGCTCGACTATTTTTCCACTAATCGTTCTAGGTATATCATGAACTTGGAGTATTTTTTCCGGTACATGCCTTGGAGTTGTATTTAAACGAATCACATTTTTTATTTGCTTAATTAAACTGTCATCAAGCTCGACACCATCCTTTAGTCGTACAAACAACACCACTCGCACATCATCTTTCCAAGGCTGACCGATACAGAGGCTTTCAAGAACCTCATCCACTTTTTCAACTTGCCGATAAATTTCAGCGGTACCGATACGCACCCCCCCTGGATTCAATACAGCATCTGAACGACCATGAATAATTACGCCGCCACGCTCCGTGACTTCGCCATAGTCTCCATGCGCCCATATGTTTGGAAATTGAGCAAAATAGGCATCATGAAAACGACGCTGCTCTGGATCTTGCCAAAAACCGATTGGCATACTCGGAAATGGTTTAGTGCAGACTAACTCACCCTTCTGACCGCGCACAGGCTGTGCATCGTCATCGTACATATCAACCGCCATGCCTAACCCGCGACACTGCAACTCACCTGCATAGACTGGCAAAATCGGAGAACCTAATGCAAAGCAAGACACAATGTCTGTGCCCCCAGAAATGGAAGATAACTGCAGATCTTGCTTAATATCGCGGTACACATACTCAAAGCTTTCATGCGAAAGAGGTGAACCAGTTGAGAGGAGCGCTTTTAGCGCTGACAAATCAAAATCATGACCAGGCTTCACTCCCGCTTTTTCCAGTGCTGCTAAATACTTAGCACTCGTTCCAAAGACACTTATTTTTTCCTGTTCTGCTATCTGCCAAAGAATGGAGGGAGTCGGTGCAAAGGGAGAACCATCAAATAGCACTAACGTGCAACCTGTCGCCAGACCACTCACCATCCAATTCCACATCATCCATCCACAGGTCGTGTAATAGAAAAAGTGGTCATCTCTACGAAGATCAGTATGTAACATCAACTCTTTAAGATGTTGAATCAAAGTGCCACCGACACTATGTACAATACATTTGGGAACACCCGTTGTACCGGATGAGTACATAACGTATAGAGGATGATTAAAGGCCACTTGCTCAAACTCAATTGTTTTTACATCATCATGAACAAAGTCATTGAGTTGGATTGCTTTAGGCACCTCAGACACATCAGGATTGGCATTCAGGAAAGGTACAACCACAACAGCTTCGATTGAGGAAATACTTGACAGTATACCTTGGATTTTTCCAAGACTGTCGATCGCCTTTCCGTTGTACAAATAGCCATCGGTTGTAAACAATACCTTAGGTTTAACCTGTCCAAATCGATCAATCACGCCATTAATACCGAAGTCTGGAGAACAGGATGTCCAAACAGCCCCTATTGAGGTGGTCGCCAGCATAGCGATTAGAGTTTCAGTGATATTAGGCATGAAGCCAGCCACTATGTCGTTTTTGACGACACCCTGAGCTTTCAAGCCTGCCGCAAGTGCTGCCACCCTTGAATAAAGGTCACGATAAGAGATTTCGTTGCGTCGACCATCCTCACCACAAAAAACGATGGCTGCTCCATCGTCACGGTAGCGTAGAAGATTCTCAGCAAAATTTAAGCGAGCCTCAGAAAACCAAGTCGCTCCCGGCATGAGGTGCCCATTATCAAGGATACGTGACCCCTTATGACTGGATAGAATTCCAGCGTAATCCCAGAAAAAATTCCAAAAATCTTCAGAAGAGTTTGTACTCCATTGCCAAAGAGAATCATAACTGTCCAGGTCTAGACCAAAAGTTTGATTAACTTTAACAATAAAATCAGACATTTGAGTCGAAGCGACTCGTTCAGACGTCGGTGTCCAGAGAGGTTCTTGCATGGTTAACCCTTATTATTATTTTAACCGAATATTTTGAATAAGTTGATTTACATAAAGCACACAACGTGCCAACCAACTAACCAATTGATTTAAATAAAATATATATATAACAGCCACATTTACCGTCTTAAAAAATAGACACAACGTCTCATTTCTGATACATAAAACGTCTAATAATTAAGACAAAGATGCCCAATATGCAAAATATTCGCTTTGACACTCACGCCATGCGTGCAAAGGTTTTATCCTTTTTACAAACATCTTTTGATACTTTTTATGAGCACACGATTGCCGTCGATCAAAAAGGAATCCTTACTTGGATTAGCCAAAGCTATTGCGATTTTTTACATCTGGAAACATCACCTATCGGCCAGCACATTACAGATGTCATTCCAAATAGCTACTTGCCTCAAGTCATCGCCACGGGTAAACCTGTTTTCCTGGACTTACTCTATGTTCGACACCAATGGGTACTGGTGAGCGTTATTCCTCTTCATAACGACTTAGGCCAAGTCGAAGGTGCTTTTGGTTTTGTCGCCACTGACCGCCCCTCTAGCATGAAACCCCTATTGGCTAAGTATAACCGCTTACAAAGCGAGGTCAGGAATGCGAACCACTATCAGAAAGAGCGTACATCGCGTTACCAACTTTCACAAATTGCAGGCCAAAGCGAAGCTTTAAAACAAGTCAAACACCAAGTTCGGCAAGCTGCACGCTTTGATATCTCCGTACTATTAACAGGAGAAACAGGGACAGGTAAAGAGCTCTTTGCCCATGCCTTACACAACTTATCCGATCGTTCTGAAAGTCCATTTGTATCCATTAATGTCGCGGCCATTCCCGACACTTTAATTGAAGCCGAATTTTTTGGTGTCGCCCCAGGCGCGTTTACAGGAGCCAAAAAAGAAGGCAGAGCCGGAAAACTTGAACTTGCCCAAGATGGAACATTGTTTTTAGATGAAATTGGCGACATGCCCTTAGTACTTCAATCAAAACTCTTGCGGGTGTTACAAGAAAAAGAATTTGAAAAAATAGGCTCCAACACTATCCAAAAAACCAATGTCAGAATTGTAGCCGCAACAAGCCGAAACTTACTGAAAATGGTCGAAGATGGCGAATTCAGAGCCGACCTCTATTACCGACTTAGCGGAATGCCGATTCATTTGCCAGCACTACGGGAACGCCCTGAAGACATTGAGTTTATTGCTGAACGTATTTTAGATGAATGCTGTATACGCCTAAATTTATCCACCAAAGAGCTCGCCACCGACGCTTTAGAGAGATTGAAACTACATCATTGGCCTGGCAATGTCAGAGAGCTATACAATCTATTGGAGCGCGCCTGTATTTTAAATGAGTCACAAACCTTAATTTGCGCTGAGCATATTGAAGCCTTAATGGAGTTTCGCCTAACGCCGGTGAGCAGCTCGGTTAGTTTTTGTACACAATCTGAGACGACAGAGATACACCCGCCACTGAGCCTAAAAGAACAGGTCAAAACAGCCGAAATCCAAGCCATACGTAAAGCACTTAGCCGAAATAGAGGTAAGCGAGTTCTAGCAGCAAAACAGCTCGGCATTTCACGAGCGGCTTTGTATAACAAAATAGCGCAGTTTAACATTCAAGATTCTTAGACTTTGCTCAAATCACGGGAAATAGACGTGACAATAAAACAGGTACAGCCGTTTCAACTTTAAGGATACGCTGGCCTAAGCTTAAGCTACTCAAACCTGCAGCATTTAACTTTTCGACTTCATAAGGGATAAAGCCCCCCTCTGGCCCAACGGCCAACACTGTTGGCAGCAATTCAGAAGGTGGGCAGGGCAAGGCTTGATACGGATGTGCAACGTAGGCCCTTTTGCCCTCTACCAATGCAGGCAACTCATCCTCAACGAAGGGCTTAAAACGTTTGCGAATATGGATTGTCGGTAAATTTGTATCCCCAGACTGCTCTAAACCAAGCAACATCTGCTCATACAAGGAGTTCTCATTCAAAATGGGTGTGGACCAGTAGCTCTTATCCACCCGATATGAGTGAATCAACCATATGTCCTTCACCCCCATACTCGCTAGCGTTTGCAAAACTCTCTTTAACATTTTTGGTCGAGGGAGCGCCAAGATCACCGTAACAGGCAAGGGCTGAGGTGAACACTGAGACAGCTCAGCCCAAGTAAGAGATACAGACTCCTCATCGATATGTTCGACACTCGCCAAACCTAACAATCCATTCAACAGCCCTACCTTAAGAACATCTCCCTGTACTACCTGATGAACATCGCGAATATGAATAAAGCGTCGATCGCTTAGTGTCACGCCTCTGGATGTAACGGCGTCTTTTGATGGATCAATGATAACCAAATTCATAACAACTTAAATGCTCTATGCTACCGCAGGCCAGCCTGCATCAGAACGCACAGTGCCCCATTCCCCGCTTGATTAAATACTGTTGATGATACTCTTCTGCTTTCCAAAAATTGGATGCTGGAGAAATTTCTGTCACGATAGGTTGAGGATACGCAGCGCTGTTGTTCAACTCAAACCTACTTTGCTCTGCTAAGACTTTTTGCTGCTCATCATGATAAAAAATGGCTGAACGATATTGAGTTCCGACATCAGGACCCTGTCGATTTTTCGTCGTGGGATTATGACACTGCCAAAATGTTGTAAGCAATGCCTCATAGGTAACCAACTCTGGGTCGAACTCAACTTGAACCACCTCTGCATGGTCCGTCCCACCTGTGCAGACCTGTTCATATGAGGGTGAATCGATACGTCCTCCCATGTAACCAACGCTTGTTGACAGCACACCAGGCACCTTCGAAAAGGTCAGTTCAACACCCCAAAAACACCCAGCTGCAAAGGTTGCAATTGCCATAATCAACACTCCATTTACTCATGATTAGAAAAACTTACTTGAGTTTACGCAAAAACCGACGACTTTGATTAGAATTTTACGCCATAACTGCGTTATGATTCAGGTATTAAGAGTAGGAAGACTATGGCAACGTATGCAATTGGCGATGTTCAGGGTTGTTATGATGAACTTCGACAGCTTCTGGATTTACTTAACTTCAATGAGCAAGATCACTTGTGGTTTGCAGGTGATCTAGTTAACCGTGGGCGCCAATCACTCGACGTTTTGCGTTTTATTAAGGGGCTTGGTTCTCAAGCCAAGTGCGTTTTAGGGAACCATGACCTCCATTTACTCGCTCTTCATTTCGGCGCAACGCGTGATAAGCGTAACCAAACACTACAACCCATCTTAAATGCACCTGATCGTGTTGAACTGATGGAGTGGTTACGTCAACAACCTATGCTAGTCTCCGATACGAGCCTGGGTTATGTCATGACCCACGCTGGCATCCCTCATATTTGGTCTCTAGAAAAAGCCAAGAAGTATGCCCAAGAGGTTGAGCAGGTTTTAAGAGGTAAAGAGGCCACTGAGTTTTTTCGTCATATGTACGGCAACAAACCCGATATATGGAGTAAAAACATTGATGGTTGGGCTCGCCTGCGACTCATCACAAATTATTTTACTCGCATGCGCTTTATTTCTACGAGCGGACGTCTTGAATTTAGTGGAAACGGCACGCCTGAATCCGCTCCGCCTGGATTTTACCCTTGGTATCAAGTTTCTAGAGATCAGCCTCTTGAAAAGCGTCAACTCTTTGGACACTGGGCAGCACTCATGGGCAATGTCAATAACTCTGCCGTGATTGCACTTGATACCGGATGCGTCTGGGGAAACAAGTTAACAGCCATGCGTCTAGACGATCATGTCTTCTTTCAACAAGACTGCTCAGCCTATCAAATACACCAAGCTTAGGAACCTTATGAGCTCATTTAAACACCTATCGCCTCAAACTGCTGTTGAACTCCTTGAACAAGGGGCCACCCTTGTCGATATTCGTGACTTCCAAAGTTACTCCAATGCTCATATCCCAGCATCGGTGCATCTCAACAATGATAATTTGCCACAGTTTTTAGAACAGGCGAATCGAAACCAACCCTTGATCGTCTGCTGCTATCATGGCATTAGCAGCCAATCGGCTGCCGACTACCTAGTCGGGCAAGGCTTTTCAGACGTTTATAGTTTAGACGGTGGCTTTGAGGGCTGGAAACAGTTATTCCCAGATGCTTGCGAATCCTAATGCAAATTTGCCTTGTTGGTGGTGCCGTCCGTGATCAACTGTTAGGCATCCAAAGTCAAGACCGTGACTGGGTTGTCGTTGGTGCCACAGAGAAAGAAATGATCGTCCAAGGTTTTCGTCCTGTAGGACGCGACTTTCCTGTGTTTATTCATCCAAACACAGGTGAAGAATATGCCTTGGCCAGAACCGAGCGTAAGTCAGGGCATGGTTATGCCGGGTTCACCTTCTTTGCTTCACCAGACGTAAGCCTAGAAGAAGATCTTGCCCGTCGAGATCTAACCATTAATGCCATGGCTCAACTGCCCTCTGGAGAAATTATCGACCCTTTTTCGGGTCAAAAAGACCTACAGGATAAAGTGCTTCGCCATGTGTCCTCAGCATTTTCCGAAGACCCCTTACGTGTACTAAGAGTGGCGCGCTTTGCCGCGCAGTTTCATCATTTGGGCTTTCAAGTCGCCACCGACACGATGTCACTCATGCGCGAGATCAGTGCCAGTGGTGAGCTCGGTTTTTTAAGCGCTGAACGTGTTGCACAAGAGTTTGAAAAAGCACTTTGCAGTCAGCACCCTCTGGTCTTCTTAGATATACTCAAACAATGCAATGCGCTGGATTGTCTTTTTTCTGAGTTTTCGCGATTGGACTTAGAACCGCTCTCACCCTCCATGCTCCGCCTCAAAATACTTAACCCTGCACCAGAGCTCAGCTTTGCTCTGCTATGCCAGGCAATTAGCGAGCTGCAGGAGGTAAATACAGCTTCACTTATTCAAGATCTCTGTCTACGCATCAAAATGCCCAATCGCTACCGCGACCTTGCACGGCAATTTGTAAGGTTTTACTCTTTTATGAGTGATTTTGCTCAGCTCAGCCCACAACAAAAACTGACCATCATCAAAGAATTAAGACTGCTTAAAGAACCCAACACCCTACCTGAACTCATCAGTCTTTACCTTAGTCGAGACCCTCAGATGACGCATGAGGACTTTGAATCACTGCAGCGTTTGCTTCAACGAATTCGAGCACTTTCACCGCAAAGCTTCATGACTAAAGGACTAACGGGCGCCGAACTTGGCAAAGCCATTGAGGCAGCTCAACTCGACATTTGCGCGCTTGACACAAAATACACCTAGCGCGTTATGCTTTAAAATTTATGCTAGACTATCAATACTTTACTTCAGCCAAAGGCCTTAGGTATGAAGCCAGCATTGATCTTATCAGGGGGCGGCGCTAGGGCGGCATATCAAGTTGGTGTATTAAAAGCACTGGCGGAAATGCTGCCACCTAACACAAGCAACCCCTTTCCAATTATATGTGGAACATCAGCCGGTGCGATTAATGCACTTTGGCTTGCGTCGCATCCTGAAAACTTTGCAGAAGCCGTTCGTGAACTTGAACAGATATGGTCACAATTAACCCCAAAGGATGTTTTTAAAGCCGATGGTTTTTCCATTTTCAAAGGCCTAATGCACCTAGGCTGTTCTTTATTTAATGGAGGCATCAGCGACACCACCCCCTTATCCTTATTTGATAACACACCACTCAAAACCTTATTAAAAAAGAACATTCGCTTTGAGCGCTTAAACGACGCGATTCAATCAGGAAAATTAGACGCCATCAGCATAACAGCCATGGGATATCATTCAGGCGAATCGGTTAGCTTTTTCCAAGGGCATTCAGGTCTTCAAAACTGGAAACGCAGCCGTCGCAGCGGTGTTGCTTGTCAGCTGAACCTCGATCACTTAATGGCCTCAACCGCGCTACCGACGATTTTCCCAGCTGTGCATATTAATCGCGAATACTTTGGTGATGGCGCGATTCGGCAAGGCTCGCCGATTAGTGCCGCTTTGCATCTTGGCGCTAGTAAAATTCTGGTGATTGGTGTCAGTGGCAACAGAAGCCCCAAACATTGGGCAAAGCGCGAAACGCTCAATCACTCCCCCTCTATGGCACAAATTATGGGGCACTTGTTTAATAGCGCTTTTATTGACGCACTTGAAAATGACATTGAACATATGGAGCGCGTCAATCACTTACTTAAGCAGATTCCAGATGAACAACGCCAGTTAACCAAACTGGACTTAAAAGTAATCGAAAGCTTAATTATTTCGCCCTCTCAGGCATTAGACGCGATTGCTGCCAACAAGTTACAGGCTTTACCTAAGGGGCTAAAGTTTGCACTGAAAGCGGTAGGGGCCTCTCGCAAAGGAGGAGGCGCAGGGATCGCCAGCTACTTACTCTTCACACCTAGGTTTACAGAGGCACTGATCACACTGGGTTACCGTGATACCCTATGGGATAAGGATAAGGTACTGCGCTTCTTTAAATAACCAGCAGCGCAATTGACTCGCCCATTTACGATTTAAACAGCCAAGGAAACAGCCGTTTTCTCTGCTCAAGAGGCATGGATCTCATACGAAGGATATTTGTAAACGGAATCGCATCTGGATTGGGGTGCTTTTCAAGTGCAATCTCAACCGACTCTTCTCTGATCAAATGCAAAATTGGATAGGGAGAACGATTCGTCAAGTTACTCACATCCTCAACTTCCGTCCCAGAAAACTGATATCCAGGATGAAAACTGGCGATTTGGTAGACACCGTCTCGATCACACTCTGTTAACAAACGCTCGGTTTGCCACAGAAAATCATTATAATCCAAAAAATCGGGCCACATATTTGGAAACGCCAGTACAGTGGTCTCAAGCAACTCAACAGACGTTTCATCTAAACGAATCAACTCATCCACTAGCAAGGCCAGGACATCCGACTCTTCGGTCACTTCACTGATATGGACACGAATCTGATTTTTACGTCTAGGGTAGGCCGCAAAAGGGCATAGATTCAAGCCGATGACAACCTCATCTATCCATTGCCAAACAAGTACTTCTTGTCTTTCAGATTGCCTTAACATGGGCTAACTCACTGTCACCTTGGTATCGAATGTCGTATCGACTGACATGGATGAGCGTGAAATTTGCTGACCTCTCCAAAAAAAATCGACACGCCAAAGGGGCTGGTTCGCTGTGTAATTTTGCCACAAAACAGCATAGGGCAATTGACGGAGTGGATGTAGCTCATCTGGCGCCAACTCTGCCAATGGCCAGAGTACAAAGGCATTTTTATCTACTTCATCTCTCGGCAGCTGTATTCCGTCAACGTCACCTACGCAATCATCATAGGTCAGGATATCAATATCCAATGTACGAGAACAAAAACGGGGACCTCCCCTCTTGCGGCCGTTTTGGTCTTCAATCTGCTTTAATGAACGAGACAAATCCCCGACACTCATTGAGGTTTCAATTTTAACAACGAGATTAAAAAACGGACTGCCTTGAAAGCCTACCGACTCACTTTCATACACAGAGGACACATTCAGCTCACCAAATTGATCCGCTAATGCATCAAGCGCTGCAAGGATGTAACGCTCACGGTCAACATTGCTTCCCAAGCTCAGATAAACCAAGGCCATCAGCTTTTAACCCCTCTCTCGATGATGACCCCAACATCACTCGCTTGGGGCACGGCTCCGGGTTTCCCCACACGCAATCTTAACCACGGAACATGGAACTCTTGCAAAATCAAAGCCGCAATTTCTTCCGCCATCGTTTCAACCAGTAAGAATTCGCTCTCAGCCACAAACGCAATGAGCCGGTCCGAAACACTTTTATAGTTGAGTGTGTTTTCAATATCTTCTGTATTGGCTGCCGCTCGGATATCAGTCCCCATTTCAAGATCTAGAGAAACGATTTGGCGCACCTCCCTTTCCCAATCGTAGATACCAATAATCGTTTCAACCTGTAACTCACGAATGTACACTATATCCACTTACTCACTCCTGAACATTGGCGAGCCACCATGTTAACCACTAGTTTACTGGAACCTGCGCTCATTAGCTTTGCCTACTTATTGGGGTCTATCCCAACCGCCTTGCTCGTTTGCAACTCTATGGGGATACCTGATCCTCGTCAACAAGGCTCGGGCAATCCTGGTGCAAGCAATGTACTAAGAATTGGTAACCGCGTTGCAGCCACCCTCACCTTATTAGGAGACATCAGCAAAGGCGTTCTAGCTGTCTATTTAGCGTTACTCTTTGACCTAACAACCAGTGTCGCAGGCCTGTGTGGACTCGCGGCGATCTTAGGACACGTGTTCCCTCTTCTTGGCGCTTACCGTGGAGGGAAAGGAATCGCAACCTTCATCGGTTGCACGTTAGTCCTAAGCTGGCCCATTGCCCTTGTGCAAATATTTGTTTGGTTAATTATGGCCAGCCTCTTTAGAATCGCATCTCTGGCCTCTATTACCATGACACTTACCACACCTATCGCCGCTTACTTTCTCTACCCCGACTCCCTCAGCGCGCTTTTGCTCATCAGCCTGTTACTCATTGCTCGTCACCAAAGCAATATTAGGAGCCTTTTAAAAGGCACAGAGCGACGATTTTAGTGCACCTATGAAATAGGCTCTAGCGTTTCCATGGGCCAACGGGGCTTCGCCAAAATGGTCAAATCACTCGCCTGCCCTGCCAGTAAGCGCTGACAACCGGCATACGCAATCATTGCACCATTATCGGTGCAAAACTTAGCACGAGCATAATACAATTCCGCCCCCTCTTTTTTTACAGCCGCTTCTAATTTTAAGCGTAAGTGACGATTAGCACTCACACCTCCTGCGATAATGAGCTGCTTTAGGCCTGTTTGCTGGAGTGCACGACGGCATTTTATTGAAAGCGTATCAACCACTGCATCTTCAAAGGCAGCCGCTATATCAGCCATTGTTTGATCGTCAATTTGACCTTGCTCATCGCGATGTGCGTTGGCTGTATTCAGCGTAAAGGTCTTCAAGCCCGAGAAACTAAACTCTAACCCCGGACGATCCGTCATTGGGCGAGGAAAGCGAAAGCGTGAACGATCACCTTTTTCAGCCAAGCGAGCGATCAACGGTCCACCTGGATAATCAAGCCCGAGCATTTTTGCGGCTTTATCAAATGCCTCTCCGGCGGCATCGTCCAAGGACTCACCCAGTAACTCATACTCGCCAATGCCTTCAACCTTAACGAGTTGGGTATGCCCCCCTGACACCAGTAAAGCAACAAATGGAAAAGACGGCGGATTCTCCTCTAGCATTGGCGCTAAAAGATGTCCTTCCATGTGGTGCACAGCAATAGCAGGAATTCCAAGCCCCATCGCTAATGCTCGCCCTGTCGAGGCTCCAACCATTAAGGCCCCAATTAAACCCGGCCCTGCCGTAAAAGCAACACCATCCAAGTCATGCAAGCTTAGCTGTGCTTCAGCAAGCACCTCTCGAATCAACGGCAACAACTTTCGAACATGGTCGCGAGAGGCCAATTCTGGCACAACACCACCATACTCAGAATGCATAGCAACTTGACTGTATAGTGCATCGGCAAGTAGACCTTTTTCACTGTCAAAAATCGCGACACCCGTTTCATCACAAGAGGTTTCAATACCTAAAACTCGCATGGAATAACTCACCCTCTACCCACTGATACAGACTGCAACGATTAAGCTGCCTAAAAACACTATTATGACGGAGTTAAGTCTGCATTTCATCACACATGAATAGTGAGTTTTCACTTTACTTAACCTTCCGCTCCCAGTAAAATTTTGCACCTTGATGTCTTTCGCCTTGCAAAAGGCATAGAAATCGAGGTTGCAGGGGTACTCAAGCCCTTATTTTATTAAACGAGTTAGGATAATTTCATGCCAGCTGTAAAAGTTAAAGATAACGAGCCATTTGATGTTGCTTTACGCCGTTTCAAGCGTTCTTGCGAAAAAGCCGGTGTTTTGGCTGAAGTTCGTCGTCGTGAACATTATGAAAAACCAACGACTGTTCGTAAGCGTAAAGCTGCAGCTGCCGTTAAGCGCCACGCTAAAAAAGTATCTCGCGACACGTCACGCCGCGTACGCATGTACTAAGCTCTTCATTGAAGCTAGCACATAGATAACCAATATTGATTTACAACACGCGTTAGAACCAAGACTTGTAATCGTTAACGCAAGCCATTAAGTCAACTTAACCAGCAGGTAATCAGATGTCTGATCTGAAAAAACAGATAACAGAACAGATGAAAGTCGCCATGCGAGCGAAAGATAAAGTTCGCTTGAATGCCATACGCCTGATGCTAGCCGACATCAACCGAATAGAAATTGATGAACGCACTGAACTTGATGATGCCCGCGTCCTCGCCACTCTCGATAAGATGATGAAACAGCGTAAGGATTCGATTGCCCAGTATCAGGCGGCTGAGCGCCCTGAACTGGCGGACAAGGAGCAGCAGGAGCTGGAGGTGATTAAAACTTTCCTGCCGCAGCCTCTCAGTGATGTGGAAATAGAAGATATTATTAACAATGCGATGCTGACAAGCGGTGCAAGCTCGATGCAAGACATGGGCAAGGTGATGAGCATCATCAAGCCACTTGTTCAAGGGCGAGCGGATATAAGTGCAGTTTCAGCCAAGGTAAAAGCAAGACTCTAACCAGCATTTTTCGCTGGATATCTCAGCGGAGAAAACATGGCAGGCAAAATACCGCAATACTTTATTGACGACCTGCTGGCTCGTGTAAACATTGTTGATGTGATTGAAAGTCGCGTCAAGCTTAAGCGTAGCGGCAAAAATTTTTCTGGTCTTTGCCCTTTTCACAAAGAAAACTCTCCATCCTTTACAGTCAGCCCTGATAAACAATTTTACTATTGTTTTGGCTGCGGAGCTGGCGGCAACGCGCTAGGCTTCCTGATGGAATACGAGAACTTGCCCTTTCCCGATGCTGTGGCAGAGCTTGCCAAGATGGCTGGCTTAGATGTACCTAGAGATGAGAACCCTACACACAACAGCGCCAAAAAGCACAAAGTAAAAGAACAACTAAACTTACTCGATCAAGCGACTGCTTTTTATCAGCAACAACTCGCTTCATCATCCGAGCGCCAAAAAGCCATTGATTATCTTCAAAAACGCGGCTTATCGGACAAAACTATCCAGCACTTCCAAATTGGCTTTTCTCCCTCTGGGTGGGACAACTTACTCAAACACTTTAAAAACCTTCCCAACCCTCAACTCCAACTGCAAAGTGCTGGACTCGTTGTCCATAACGAAGAAAAAAATCGCTTTTATGACCGCTTTCGTGACCGCATCATGTTTCCAATTCGCGATGTCAGAGGTCGAGTCATTGCATTTGGCGGACGTGTTTTAGGGGATGAAAAACCCAAGTACCTTAATTCATCCGAAACAGACACCTTCCACAAAAGCCGAGAACTCTACGGCCTATATGAAGCAAGACAAGCCACACGCAACCTTTCAAAAATCATGATTGTTGAAGGCTATATGGATGTCGTTGGACTTGCACAACACGGCATCACTTGGGCTGTCGCAACACTAGGAACGGCAACAACAGAACAACATTTAAACCGACTCTTCAAGGTCGTTTCTGAACTCATTTTCTGTTTTGATGGTGACAAGGCAGGCAGAACTGCAGCACAAAGAGCGCTCGACATCAGTTTACCCACAATACAAGATGGCCAGACCGTTAAGTTTTTATTTCTGCCAGAAGGCGAAGACCCAGACAGTTTAATTCGAAAAGAAGGACAAGAAGCCTTCGAGCAGCGTATCAGCCAATCCCTGACACTGTCTGAATTTTTTTTCAAAAGCCAAACGGAAAACACACACCTAGAGAGCCTTGACGAACGGGCAAAATTTGCAAACTCCGCCTTACCCAAAATACAAAGCATGAAAGCAGGCCTATTAAAACAAATGATGCTTGAGCGCATCACTGAACTGACAGGTCTCTCTCAAGCGCAATTAAGCAGCGTAGTTAATTTACATCAAGCCTCACACTCAACGCATGAGAAGCAAGACACTACTCCTGCCTCTAAATTTGACCCCTATGGCTCACAAGAAGCCTATGCAAATTATCCAGACTACCCGGACTACTCTGATGCTCACGAGCCAAGAGAAACCTTTTATCCAAAACGCACAACACAAGCGCCACGCTTACGTCTGAATTTGATCAACAAAGTTATTTCAATTCTACTGCATCGCCCTGATTTAGCCCAATCGATCCGCCATCCTGATGACCTAGGCAACATTCAAGACAACAATATAGATCTACTGATCGAGCTCATCAACTATCTCAAAAAAGACGAGAATAACTCGCTAGGAACACTGCTGGTTGACTGGCAACATTCAGCCCAACACAGCCCTTATTTGATGCTGTTGAATGAAATTGCCAACATAGACCCTATACCTGCTGAAGCCAACGCCCTTATGGAGTTGCAAGGCGCATTTCAGCAACTAATGAAGCGCAGCCAAGAAAGAAGACTCGATCAACTCTTGAAAAAATCGAAACAGACACCATTAACACAAGAAGAGAAAGCGAGACTTCAAGAACTGCTATTAGACGGTCACAAAAAAGTCTAGCTCTGCATTTGCATTTTTAGATTTATCGACTATTTTTTAACTGGTATTTATAGGTTAAAAAATGTGAATCTCTATTCAGCAAGGCTTAATTCCGCTATAATGTCGCGCTTCGTTTTCTACACTTTACTCACATCAGTATTCATCGCAGGGGCTCTATGTCAGACACTTCCCAACAGCAGTCTCGACTGAAGGAACTTATTGCCAGAGGCAAAGAGCAGGGTTACCTGACTTACGCCGAAGTCAACGATCATCTTCCGGAAGATATCGCAGATCCGGATCAGGTTGAAGATATCATTCGCATGATCAATGACATGGGTATTTCCGTGTCTGAAGAAGCGCCTGATGCTGAAACATTACTTATGACGGAAGGTGACTCCGCAGAAGAGGCCGATGAAGAGGCAGTTGCCGCATTGGCGGCGGTAGAATCAGACGCAGGTAGAACCACTGACCCCGTGCGCATGTATATGCGTGAAATGGGCACAGTTGAACTTCTCACCCGTGAAGGCGAAATTGAAATTGCCAAGCGTATTGAAGAAGGCATCCGTGAAGTCATGACCGCCTTCGCGCACTTCCCTGGCAGTGTCGACGAGATTTTGGAAGCCTATAACGGCACCTTAAGAGAAGAAGGTCGACTCAGCGATATTTTCAGCGGCTACATCGATCCAGACTCCTTTGTTCCAGAAACGGAAGTTGAGCTAGACGAAATTGAAGTCGATGATGATGACGTCGCAACCGATGATGACGATGATGAAGATGGCGATGGTGCTGACACCAGCGATGACGAAAAAGATCGCGGTCCAGACCCAGAAGAAGCCAAACAACGTTTTGGGTTAATTCAAGAAACACTTGAAAATTATCGCACTGCCTTTAATAGTTTTGGCAAAAATGACCCTCGCACACTACAAGCGATGGATGATCTGTGCACAGCCTTTTCGCCACTTAAGCTGTCACCTAGATTCTACGAACTACTGGCCGATCGCGTTAGAAACACCATTGAGAAAATTCGTACACAAGAACGCACTATCATGCGTATTTGTACTCAACGTTGCGGCATGCCACGCAAAGACTTTATTCAAGGCTTCCCTGGTAAAGAAACTGACCCTGACTGGCTGGATCAGGTTGCATCAGGCAACACAAGCTTTGCTAAGAATATCAATGCCAACTTAGCCGATCTGAAGCGAGCCCAACGCAAGCTGATTCAAATAGAGACAGACACTGGCATATCTCTTGCGGAAATCAAGGAAGTGAACCGCAGTCTATCTATCGGTGAAGCACGCGCTCGTCGCGCCAAAAAAGAAATGGTTGAAGCCAACCTACGTCTAGTTATTTCTATTGCTAAGAAATACACCAACCGTGGCTTACAATTTCTAGACCTTATTCAGGAAGGCAACATCGGCCTGATGAAAGCTGTCGACAAGTTTGAATACCGTCGTGGTTACAAGTTCTCAACCTATGCAACCTGGTGGATACGCCAAGCCATCACGCGATCGATTGCGGATCAGGCTCGCACCATCCGTATACCTGTTCATATGATTGAAACGATCAACAAACTCAATCGTATTTCTCGCCAAATGCTTCAGGAAATGGGACGCGAACCTACTCCAGAAGAACTGGCAGAGAAAATGGAAATGCCTGAAGACAAGGTTCGTAAGGTACTGAAAATAGCCAAAGAGCCGATTTCAATGGAAACCCCGATTGGTGATGATGAAGATTCAAGCCTCGGTGATTTTATTGAAGATGTGACCATGTCATCACCCGTCGACACCGCTACTGGGGAAGGGTTACGCGAAGCAACACGCAGCGTTCTTTCTGGACTAACGGCACGCGAAGCCAAAGTACTTAGAATGCGCTTTGGTATCGATATGAACACGGACCACACATTAGAAGAAGTAGGCAAGCAGTTTGATGTCACGCGTGAGCGTATTCGCCAAATTGAGGCCAAAGCACTGCGCAAACTTCGGCACCCAAGCCGCTCTGATCACCTGCGTAGCTTCTTAGACGATTAAAACTTTTACAATCATAACCTTGCGCTAATGATATGAAATCTGTATCATTAGCGCTCGTTTTTAGGGCCCATAGCTCAGTTGGTTAGAGCGCTCGACTCATAATCGATCGGTCGCAGGTTCAAGTCCTGCTGGGCCCACCATCATCATATCCTCCTCGCAATCTATGATGCATCCATGTTGTTCTAGTCAGATCCAGACATATGCAAAGAGAAAAAGCGAAAATATTTCATTTTATCGATCACAGCCGATGAATAAATCTATATCATAAATGAATAGACCACACTAGGTAGTCGTCACATTCTCAATATGATAAATCACGTTAAGATGTACAGATTCAACAACCTCCTTAAGCATTTTTCAACCTCAGGGCTTGTATTCGCTACATTTTTGTTCGCCCTATCGCTAACACCAAGCCTAGTCCCACGTCCCTATATTGCTCAAGGAATCGTCTCGGGACTTAGCTTTACGATTGGATATGCATTTGGTGTACTGGGTCACTGGCTTTGGAATTACTTACACCTACCTTCTGCCAAACAATCAACGCAACGCTATATACAATTGGCTTTAGCCGCCATCAGTCTATGCATTTCAATTTTGTTCTTGTGGCGAGCGTCAGAGTGGCAAAACAGCATCCGAACTCTAATGGGCATGGAGCCTGAAGACAGCACCCGTCCCTTTACGATTGCAGCCATCACACTTGCGGTTTTTGCTGTGGCGCTCTTATTTGCCAAATTATTTAAAATAATCTTCTATTATTTATCGAAGAGGATGTCCCGGTTTCTTCCAAGCCATGTCTCACATGTGCTTGGTATCGTCATGGTGACGGCTTTATTTTGGTCAATTATTGAAGGCTTGGTTTATTCCTATGCACTCCAAGTGGCAGATCGCTCCTATCAACATGCCGATCAGTTGATTCAAGACGATTTACACCCTCCTCTTGACCCCAACAAACCCGGCAGTGCGGAGTCTTTAATCAGCTGGGAGGCACTGGGTAGCCGAGGTCGACATTTTGTTGTACAAAGCCCTTCTAGCGAGGACATTAGCCGCTTTACAGACAAACCTGCACTTGACCCTATTCGAGTCTACGTTGGACTAAATGCAGCTGAAACACCAGAGTTACGTGCACAATTAGCACTGGATGAGCTGATAAGAGTCGGTGGATTTGAGCGATCGGTGTTGATAATTGCAACACCCACTGGACGAGGCTGGATTGACCCCCGCTCGCAGGACGCCGTCGAATACCTTCATCAAGGAGACATCGCGACTGTTGCTGCACAATACTCCTATTTACCAAGCCACCTCTCACTAATTGCCGAAGGTCAATATGGTGCAGAAAATGCCAGAGCCTTATTCAATACGCTTTACAGCTATTGGACATCCCTACCCAAAGACTCACGCCCAAAACTATACTTATTCGGGCTGAGTCTTGGTGCACTTAACTCTGACCTCTCGTTTGATCTCTATGACATTATAGAAGATCCTTTTAATGGCGCATTATGGAGCGGCCCGCCATTCAGAAGTGTGACTTGGCGAAATGTAACGCGTAATCGTGACCCTGACTCACCAGCATGGCTACCAAGCTTTCGTCAAGGGAGCGTGGTGCGTTTTATGAACCAAACACAAGGCCTAGATCTGAATGGACAGCCTTGGGGCGATTTTCGCATAGCTTTTTTACAATACGGAAGCGACCCTATTACTTTTTTTGAACCTGCTGCTTTTTGGCGAAAGCCCGAGTGGATGCAAGAGCCGCGCGCACCTGATGTATCACCCTATCTCAGCTGGTACCCAATTGTTACCATGCTTCAACTAATGGTCGACTTATCCATAGGTAGTGCTCCTCCGGGCTTTGGGCACGAGATCTCCACAAGTGATTATATTAAAGCTTGGGCAGCCCTATCAGATTCAACCTGGTCTATAGAATCCCTAGAGCAGTTGGCTCAACACTTAATTCAACTTTCAGAACTGCGCGCCAATTCGCTAGAACCGCGACAACTGGATTAAGCCAACCTTAACACCCCTTAATCACCAAAAGGAAACAGACCCGGTTATTCTAAATTAGAACAAGCATATAACTAAACTACAAAATCTAGACTAGAAGCGCTGGAGCGTGTATAAAGTCCGCTACTAATTGTAATTATGAATACACTTGGCAGATCTTTTATACCCAAAACTCGGGATATATAAGGTCTGCTTTTGTATGTATTGTCCACAGGACCTATCAGGAGCAAGTCGCCACCATGAGTCTTTTCTGGATTCCTCTCCTACCCGCGTTAGGAGTGCTGGCCCCTTTACTGTCTGCAAAGCTTGGCCGAACACAGTGCGCTTTTATAACTGCCGCCGCGCCTGCTGTATCACTATTACTTGTATTATTGATGGCACCCGCCGTTTTTAGCGGTGAAACTCTAATTGTCAGTATGAACTGGGTGCCAGCACTGGGGATGAACTTGTCATTTCGAATGGACGGCCTCGCCTTTCTGTTTGCACTGCTCATCCTCGGCATTGGATTACTGATTATTCTTTATGCTCGTTACTATTTGTCTGCTAAGGACTCAATGGGCAAATTCTACGCCTATTTGATTTTGTTCATGACGGCAATGCTCGGTATTGTGCTATCAAATAACCTCATTCAATTGTGGATGTTTTGGGAACTGACCAGTATCAGCTCTTTTCTATTGATTAGTTTCTGGCATGGAAAAACTGAGGGTCGCAAAGGTGCTAGGATGGCTCTCACCGTAACAGGTGCAGGTGGGCTTGCGCTTCTCGCAGGCCTAATCCTGATTGGTAAAATAGTCGGAAGCTATGACCTTGAAGTGGTCATTAACAGTGGCGACTTAATTCGTGCTCATAGTGCCTACCCTGTCGCATTGGTACTTGTTCTTCTGGGTGCCTTTACCAAGTCTGCTCAGTTCCCTTTCCATTTTTGGTTACCTCATGCAATGGCGGCTCCTACACCCGTCAGTGCTTATTTGCACTCTGCCACTATGGTGAAGGCAGGTATCTTTTTGATGGCAAGATTTTACCCCGCGCTGTCAGGTACAGAGCTATGGTTTATCATTGTGAGTATGACGGGGCTTGCGACTCTGCTATTAGGAGCTTACACCGCTTTATTTAAACACGATATCAAAGGTTTACTTGCTTACTCAACCATCAGCCACTTGGGGTTAATCACATTACTGCTTGGCATGGATACACAGCTAGCAGCCATTGCAGCCATTTTTCACATTATCAACCACGCTATTTTTAAAGCGTCTTTGTTCATGGCTGCAGGTATCATTGACCACGAGGCAGGGACCCGTGACATGCGGCGCTTGAATGGTCTCTGGAAGTTTATGCCCTACACGGCAACACTCGCCATGGTCGCTGCTGCATCCATGGCAGGTGTTCCATTACTGAACGGTTTCTTATCGAAGGAAATGTTCTTTGCTGAAACACTGCACCAACATACGTTGGGGTCTTTATCTTGGATGATCCCTGTTTTAGCGACGCTAGCAGCCATCTTCTCCGTTGCCTACTCACTTCGATTTATTCACGATGTATTCTTCAACGGAGAGCCCATCGACTTACCCAAAACACCCCATGAACCGCCTCGATACATGAAAGTCCCCGTCGAAATTTTGGTTGGATTATGCCTACTCGTCGGTATTTTTCCTGGCTTAATTGTCGGAAAGCTCTTGTACAGCGCGGCGTCTGCTGTTCTGTTAGGGGATATGCCCGATTATTCCTTATCGATATGGCATGGTTTTAATTTGCCGTTAACGATGAGTATTGTGGCGATGCTCTTTGGAATAATCATTTATCACAACCGTCGTAAGCTCTTCAAATTTCAGAGCCAATTCCCTGAAACTGATGCAAAAATTGTTTTTGAGAGCTTTATTCAATGCATCGTGCGTGCAACTCAAAAAATCAACGCCTACTTTGAAAATGGTTCATTGCAGCGCTATATGCTGATGGTATTGCTATTGGTCATTGTCTTTGCAGGCCTTCCCCTGTTGGATTTAGTTCAAACGGAAGGCACAAGAACTCAGCTACCGCTAACCTCCTTATCGATCGTTATAGCCGCTCTTTTAGTACTGTCAGCGTTTGCAACCGTGATTTGGCACAGGCAACGTTACATTTCGCTATTAACCCTGTCTGTCGTCGGCTTAATTGTTTCAGTTTCTTTTTCCTACTTTTCAGCTCCCGACCTCGCGCTCACTCAGCTGTCAGTCGAGGTTGTCACCATTACCCTTTTAATGTTGGCGCTGTTCTTTTTGCCACAACAAACACCAAAGGAATCAAGCCCTGGACGAGTTGCCAGAGATCTTGGTGTAGCTGCAATTATTGGCGGCATTATCGGTACCATCAATTATGCGATTATGACACGTCCTCAGCTGAGCATTTCTGAGTTTTTCTTAGAAAACAGCAAGCCTGGCGGAGGGGGAACCAATGTTGTGAACGTGATTTTAGTCGACTTCCGTGGCTTTGATACGTTTGGGGAAATATTGGTACTTGGCATTGCAGCGCTTGGTATTTTTAAGCTGATTAACCGCATGAAAGTCTTTATGCCATCCGGTGACAGTAAGGGTATCAACTGGACAAAAGACAGTCATCCGATGATTCTCAGAACAGTTTCTCAATCACTGCTTCCTCTTGCATTACTTGTCTCTGCCTATATTTTCCTAAGAGGGCACAATATGCCGGGGGGTGGCTTCATTGCTGGCTTAATTACGGCAGTGGCTATTATTCTGCAGTACATCGCGCATGGTGTGGATTGGATTAAACCTCGTCTGAAAATCAACTACCAATGGGCTATTGCCATAGGTGTTTTAGTTGCCGCCATGACTGGTGCCGGTAGCTGGTTATTTAATCGTCCTTTCTTAACCAGTTGGTTCGATTACTTCAACTTACCGTTACTCGGTGAGTTTGAGCTGGCAAGCGCCATGATTTTTGATCTTGGCGTTTATATTACAGTGGTTGCAGCAACTCTATTAATCCTAGCGAACCTTGGAAAATTAACCACATCCCATCGTCCAAAAATGGAGGATAAATAATGGAAGCCTTATTTGCTTTTTGTGTCGGGATATTAACAACTTGCGGTATTTTTCTTGTCTTACGTAGCCGAACCTTTCCTGTTGTTGTTGGACTGACACTATTAAGCTATGCCGTGAATTTATTTCTTTTTTCCATGGGGCGCCTGTCAGTTGACTCTGCTGCTGTCATTGGGGCGAACAACACTTATGCAGATCCACTGCCTCAGGCATTGGTGCTGACGGCAATCGTAATCGGTTTTGCGATGACTGCATTTGTTGTGATTTTATCGATGAGAGGACGAGGTGATCTCGGAAATGACCATGTAGATGGACGCATTCCTGACCACTCATCATTAACGGACAAGGAGAAATCTTGATGCAACACTTGGTCATCATGCCATTTCTTCTGCCTCTGTTAGCGGGTGTATTGCTGATACTTCCACCTATTCAGAATAGCATTATACGTCAACGAATCTTTGCAGTCGGCTCATCTATGCTGATACTGGTGGTTTCCAGCGGTCTTCTTAAAGAAGTTATGTCTCAAGGAACGCAAGTCTATTCACTTGGAGGCTGGTCGGCTCCCTACGGAATCGTACTCGTTGCGGACCCCCTAGCGGCCCTACTTGTGCTCTTAACCTCAATTCTTGCCCTTGCCTCCATTCTCTATGCCTGTGCGGGTGAAGATGAAACTGGCATGTATTATCACACTTTGATATTACTCTTGGTGGCTGGCGTGAATGGCGCCTTCTTAACCGGTGACCTGTTCAACTTGTTTGTTTGCTTTGAAATACTGCTTATTGCGTCTTATGCATTACTTATTCATGGGGGCGGCAAACACAAAACTCAAGCAAGCTTACATTACGTCATTTTAAACCTTGTTGGATCGAGTATTTTCTTGTTTGCGCTGGGTATTCTTTACGGAATGCTAGGCACACTTAATACAGCCGATATGGCGGTAAAACTTCAAACCCTTGATTCTGACGAAACGACACTGGTCAAAATTGCGGGATTACTCTTGCTAATTGTATTTGGCTTGAAGTCTGCCATGCTTCCTTTGCACTTCTGGTTACCCAGAACCTATGCGGCAGCAAGCGCACCTGTTGCCGCCATGTTTGCCATTATGACCAAAGTGGGCATTTACAGCATTTTTAGAGTTCATACCGTTATTTTCGGAGATTTTGCTGGCGATCTTGCCAATATTGCACAATTTTGGCTCTGGCCTATTGCTGTGCTAACCCTTATCGCAGGCGCTATTGGCGCACTAGCCAGTCAAAATCTAAAAATGCTAACCGCTAACATGATTCTAATTTCAGTAGGAACCCTCCTAACGGGGGCCGCGCTCGGACGCGAGGATGCAAGCGGTGCTTCATTTTACTACCTACTACACACCACTTTGGTGTCGGCAGCTATGTTTTTAATCGCTGATTTAATTGCCAAACAACGTGGAAAAGCTGCAGATCGCTTTGTAGCTGCACGAATAATGAAGCAGCGTGATCTACTGGCTGGCTTATACTTTGTGGCTGCAATTGCTATGGTGGGCATGCCGCCATTATCTGGTTTTATTGGAAAAGCACTGCTCCTTCAATCGGCACACACTGGTGCTGAAATGGGCTGGGTCTGGTCGTCTATCTTGTTCGCGGGACTGGCTTCGATCGTGGCGCTCTCAAGAGCAGGAACAACACTTTTCTGGCGCACCACGGGTAATACCGCCGACACTGAAGGGAATCCAGTTCATATTACTCAACTACTGGCAATTTTATTCTTGCTAAGTCTTTCCCCTTTATTGGTCTTGTTTGCAGGCCCTGTTACCAGTATGACTCATGAAGCGGCGGCGGTTTTACACAACCCCGAACTCTCTGTTCGTGCCCTGCTGCCAGCGTTAGGAGAATAAAGTAATGTTATCAAAACCTCGTTTTAAATGGCTGCCCATGCCATATCACAGCATTTTACTATTTGCCACATGGTTGCTGCTTAACAACACGCTAGCCCCTGGACATCTATTCTTAGGATCTGTGTTAGCATTAGGTATCCCACTATTGACCTCCAGCTTAAGCAAACCACAACCGGCACTGCATAAACCTATGCATACGTTTCGTTACGCTTTACGTGTCCTTGGTGACATAGTGACGGCTAATCTCGAAGTCGCTTTTCAGGTTATGGGACCAATCAAAAATCTCAACCCAGGCTTTTTTGCGGTTCCACTTGACCTAGAAGGAGAGCTCCCGATTACGTTGTTAGCCAGTACTGTCTCTTTAACGCCAGGGACTGTCAGCTCCGAGGTCTCTGAATGCCGAAAATTTCTCTACGTCCATGCGTTAACCATGAAAAATGAAGAAGAACTGATTCAAACGATCAAACAGCGTTATGAAGCCCCATTAATGGAGATATTTTCATGCTAAGCTGGACTGTAACCTTAGTAACAGCCATGGTGGCCATTTCTTTGATTCTCAATTTATGGCGACTGTTTGCAGGCCCTGACTTACCCGATCGTTTACTGGCTCTTGATACAATGTATATCAACAGTATCGCACTTATCATTTTACTGGGAATATGGCTCGGATCAGCCTTGTACTTTGAAGCAGCACTTTTAATTGCGATGTTAGGATTTATTAGCACTGCAGCATTGTGTAAATATTTACTGCGCGGCGACATTATTGAATAGGCCTGAATATGAATTTTTTACTTGAGCTCATTGTTTCTATTTTCTTACTCATTGGTGGCGTATTTATCTTAGTCGGCTCGATTGGCTTAGTGCGTTTGCCTGATTTTTTTATGCGCCTTCATGCACCAACAAAAGCAACAACGCTTGGTATGGGCGGTCTGCTGATCGCATCAATGATTTTATTCACTGTGCGTGAGCCTGGCATTAGTGTTCACGAATTACTGATCACGCTGTTTTTATTCATAACAGCCCCTGTTAGTGCACACATGATGGCTAAAACGGCCTTGCATCAAAAGAATAAGATGATTGAAAGAACCACGGGACAACACCTGATTGCACGAGCAAGACAGCAAAAGGCGCCCGAAGTTAAACCCAGTTTGAATGATTGATGGTTCAAGGTGACAAATAAAAATGCCGAGTTACTTGATATAACTCGGCATTTTAGAAACCTCTCGGCTTTAGTTTAGTTCAACCCAAAGGAGTTTAGTTAGGCCAAAAAGCTGAAATTGAAGCCACCCCTTGCCCGCCCTCTTCTCGTACTTTCTGAAAATCCAACTGAGACACCCCTCCAAGCGCATAGACAGGTAAGGTTACATCAGATACCCACTGATGAAACCTATGCCAGCCAATCCCTGCCTGTTCAGGGTGAGTCGCTGTCGCCTTCACTGGTGATAAGAACACAAAATCACACCCTTTAGATTGCGCAAGTTGCAATGCATCCGGTGAATGACAAGCAGCGCTTAGCCATTGTCCGTTGAATGCTCGTCTTCCCATTAACTCAGTTAGACGAGACTCAGTTAAATGCAACGCCTGTGCATTCAATTCATTTGCCAACGAAAGAGATGTATTGACTTGGAGAATAGCTTTATGAGCATCACACATGGGCTTAACTGAATGAAACACATCAGCGAAGTCTCGTTTAGATAAGGAGTGATCCCTAAGAAGTATCCAACGACAGCCTCGCTCAAGCATCAATTGCACCTTTGAGCAAAACTCATCTTTATTCGCAGCATCGCCTGTGATGGCAATCTGCGTAGGCAATCGAACGGCAGAAAGAATCGGGACATTGGCTGCAGGGAAGGAGTAATCATTTAAATGATTTAGATCAACCCAACGTATTTCCTGTCCTTCCATTCCTTTGGCTTCACCCGTAAAGCGATTAACGTCCCATACATCCAAGAGAACTGAACAATCATCATAGTGATAGGGGATGCGAATAAGTGGAGTAGCCTCGTGTACTAAAAGGCCTAACTCTTCGCTTAGCTCTCGCACTAAGGCTTGGTAAGGTGGCTCATCGCCTTCTACCTTACCGCCCGGAAACTCCCACAATCCCCCTTGATGCCTGTTTTTGGGCCTAAGGGCTATCAGAATTTGACCTTGGTCATTTCTGATAACCCCAACCATAACGTGAATCAAGGACTTCATTTAAGAGCGATATTCTGCGTTGATAGTGACATAGTCATGAGAAAGATCGGTTGTCCAGACTTGATCAACAAAACCACCACGATTCAGAATCACGCGAATACAGATATTCTCCCGATTCATCACTTGCTGCCCTTGCTCTTCTGTGTAACTCGTAGCACGTGCGCCTTTATCGACGATACACACTTCATCCAACCAGATCTGCACATCACTCACATCCAAATCATGAACACCTGCACGACCAACGCATGCGAGTATGCGTCCCCAGTTAGGATCAGATGCAAATAGTGCGGTTTTAACTAAGGGAGAGTGAGCGATGGTATAGGCGACTTTCAGTGCTTCTTCAGTACTGCCCGCTTTCTCAACACGAACCTCTACAAACTTAGTTGCTCCCTCACCATCTTTGACGATGGCATGGGCCAAGGACAACATAACGTGTTCTAACGCCTGCGTAAAACGCTCCATCAGCACGGGCTCAAGGTCAGTAATTTCGACGCCGCTTTGACCGGTAGCAACCAAAATACAAGCATCATTTGTTGAAGTGTCACCATCAACTGTGATTCGATTAAATGAGCGATCACTCGTATGGCTCAGCAGACGTTGCAATAAATTGGGTTCAACTTCTGCATCTGTGGCAACGTATCCAAGCATCGTGGCCATATTTGGCATAATCATGCCTGAACCTTTGGAAATACCCGTTACGGTTACGGTTTTGCCTTGATACTCAAATTGGTCGCTGGCACCTTTTGGACGTGTATCCGTTGTCATGATGCCGTGAGCTGCTTCCTCCCAACCTTCTTCTGACAAGTTAGCGATAGCACTCTCTAAACCTGCAGTAATCTTAGCAACAGGGAGTGGTTCACCTATGACACCCGTGGAAAAAGGCAGAATCGATTCCGCGTCACAGCGCATTTTACTGGCTAAGGCCTGGCAGCAAGCCTCAGCATCAATAATACCCTGCTCACCTGTACCGGCATTCGCATTGCCTGTATTGGTTAGGAGATACCTTGGTAAGGCTCCCGTCGCTAAATGCTTTTTGGCAACACGCACTGGCGCTGCACAAAACTGGTTGAGGGTAAATACCGACGCCAATGAAGAACCAACGGGTATTTCCATAACCACCAGATCTTTTCGGCCCGGCTTTTTAATGCCCGCAGAGCCTGTTCCTAACTTAAACCCTTTTACGGGGTGATACACGACTGCTTCTTCTTTGCCGACTGCCATTGCGCTTACCTCAGATTTTACCGTGGCATTGTTTATATTTTTTACCCGATCCACAAGGACAAGGTTCATTTCGTCCCACTTTAGCGACATCCCTCACAAAGGGTTCAGATTTATCAGACTCTTCTTGCCCATAGGTTTGCGCCTGATCATCTGCACCTGCAAGGCCACTGCTTTGCGAGTGTTCAAAATTCATTTGTTGACGTTCTGCCGCTTCTCTACGCTGCTGCTCCATCGCCTCAACCTCTTCAGGTTGACGTACTTTGACATGACTCAGAATTCTAACAACATCTTTTTTAATATTCGTGAGCAAGTTTTGGAAAAGCTGGAAGGCTTCACGCTTATATTCTTGCTTGGGGTTTTTCTGCGCGTAACCGCGAAGATGTATCCCTTGGCGTAACAGATCCATGGTTTGCAAGTGCTCTTTCCAAAGCGTATCCATCACCTGCAACATCACTTGCTTTTCAAACAGACGAATGGTTTCAGCACCAACCAACTGCTCTTTTTCAGTATAGCGTTGGATAATGTCAGCACGAATACGTTCACGCAAGGGTTCTTCATAGAGATTCTTGTCTTCATCTAACCAAGTCTGAATTGGCAAACTGACCGAAAATTCTATTTCAAGCGCCTTTTCAAGACCTGCGATATCCCAGGTTTCGGGTAAACTTTGAGGAGCAATAAACTCATTAATCGTGTCTTCCACGACTTCGTCACGAATTGCATTGATTGTTTCAGAGATATCATTGGTGCTCATCAGCTCATTACGTTGATCGTAGACAACGGTTCGCTGATCATTCGCGACATCATCATATTCCAAAAGGTTTTTACGGATATCAAAGTTACGCCCTTCCACCTTGCGCTGAGCCTTTTCAATCGCGTTGCTCACCATTTTGTGTTCAATGGCTTCGCCCTTTTCCATCCCTAAGGCTTGCATAAATTGACGAACGCGATCCGACGCGAAGATTCTCATCAAATCATCTTCCATCGACAAGAAGAAGCGTGTAGAACCTGGATCACCCTGGCGCCCGGCACGCCCACGCAACTGGTTGTCAATTCGACGTGATTCGTGACGCTCTGTTCCCAGAATATGCAAGCCACCTGCCGCTAACACCTGCTCATGACGTTGTTGCCAATCGGCTTTAACCGCTTCAATCTGCTCTGGTGTTGGCTCCTTTAAAGCAGCCAGTTCCGCTTCAAGCTTACCACCGAGCATGATATCGGTACCACGACCCGCCATGTTCGTTGCAATAGTAATAGCGCCTGGACGTCCAGCATCAGCCACTATTTCAGCCTCACGGCCATGATTCTTAGCATTTAGAACATTGTGCTCTATTTTTTCTTTAGTCAGCATGCGCGATAAAAGTTCAGAAGACTCAACCGACGCAGTTCCCACCAACACAGGCTTGTTGTTCTCTTTACAATGACGGATTTCTTTAACAATTGCGTTAAACTTATCCTCCATGGTGAGATAAATCAGATCATTATGGTCAATACGCTGAACTTCGCGGTTCGTCGGAATAACGACGACATCCAGACCATAAATTTGCCGTAATTCAAATGCCTCAGTATCGGCTGTACCCGTCATTCCCGATAGTTTTTCATACAAACGGAAGTAATTTTGGAAGGTCGTCGAAGCCAGTGTTTGGCTTTCCAATTGGATATTAACGCCTTCTTTTGCCTCAACAGCTTGATGTAAACCTTCGGACCAACGACGACCCGGCATAATACGCCCAGTGTGTTCATCGACGATGACAACCTGTCCATTTTGCACTATGTAATCTTTATCCTTCTGGAAAAGATAGTGTGCACGAAGCGCGGCCAACACATGATGCAGCAAGTTCAAGTTATTAGGTGCATAAAGGCTTTCACCCTCAGCCAACAAACCTTCTTCACTTAAAATCTCTTCGATCAACTGATGTCCGGCTTCAGTCAACTCAACCGTTCTATTTTTTTCATCAACAACAAAGTGTTCGTCGATCGTTTGCGTGTCGTCTTTAACGTCAACCTCTCCAAAAAACTGTTTAAGTTTTGGAATGACGGTATTGATACGCGCATACATGACCGAGCTATCTTCAGCAGGCCCTGAGATTATCAATGGCGTGCGAGCTTCATCAATTAAGATCGAGTCAACTTCATCGACAATGGCAAAGTTAAAGCCACGTTGCACTTTCTCTTCGATGCTGAACGCCATGTTGTCGCGCAAGTAGTCGAAGCCGAACTCATTATTGGTACCGTAGGTAATATCACTGGCATATGCAGAACGCTTCGTGATCGGATCTTGACCCGACAGGATCACGCCAACACTCAAACCCAAGGCTTCATACAGGGGGCGCATCCACTCTGCATCGCGGCTGGCTAGATAATCATTGACGGTGACAACGTGAACTCCTTTGCCCGTAATCGCATTTAAATACGCAGGCAAGGTAGCGACGAGTGTTTTACCCTCGCCTGTTTTCATTTCGGCCACTTTTCCTTCGTGAAGAGAGATACCGCCTATCATCTGGACATCGAAATGACGCATGTTCATAACACGCTTGGAAACTTCACGAACCGTTGCAAAGGCTTCTGGCAAAAGCTTTTCTAGGCTTTCACCTTGCTGGTAACGTTGACGGTATTGTTCTGTTAATGCCGTCAGCCCTTCATCACTGAGCTTTTCAAGCTCGGCTTCCCATGCATTGATATCCTTGACAGTCCGTTTCATCCGTTTGAGTTCGCGTTCGTTTTTGCTTCCGAAAACTTTTTTCAACAGTGATGTGAGCATAATTCAATTTTTACCATTTATTAGATGACGTATGCCCACGCTGGGCAAAGAATGCGAAACATTTTACATTGATTGGGGCAGATAGTTGAGGTTTAAACCTTTTTTTAAGGCTTTATTTATAATTTTTGCTCATAAAAAAGCCGGAAAAGATCCGGCTATCCATAATAATGGATCTTTTTCAGCCTTCGATTAGAGGCTCGTCGACGGCTGATAATCAATCGGGACGGGCGTTTGTCCATTTTCGAAGGTGACGCGCTCGAAAGCATCCGGGTGATTTAGCAACTCTCTCAAGAGTAAATTATTAAGGTGATGGCCGGACTTGAAGCCGTAGTACTCACCAATAATGCTTCGACCTAAAAGGTAAAGGTCGCCCACGGCATCTAAGATTTTGTGCTTCACAAACTCATTTTCGTAACGCAATCCGTCTTGATTCAAAACCTTTTGATCATCAACCACAATCGCATTATCAAAGTTACCACCTAAGGCCAAATTATTGGATCTTAAGAACTCGATGTCGCGCATAAAACCAAAGGTTCGAGCCCGGCTAACCTCTTTGACAAAGTTATGAGATGAGAACTCAAGCGATGACTCTAAGTGCTTTTCGGTAAATGCGGGATGATCAAACTCAATTTTGAAACCCAATTTGAAGCCATTAAACGGCCTAAAACTCGCCGTTTTTTCTCCTACTTCAATACCGATAGGCCTTACAATACGGACAAATTCTTTCGCCGCACTCTGCTCTTGAATACCCGCCGATTGAATGAGAAAAACGAATGGAGCTGCGCTCCCATCCATAATGGGAATTTCTTCAGCATCAACTTCGATTATCGCGTTATCTATGCCTAACCCCGCTAAAGCAGACATGAGGTGCTCAACTGTCGAAACACTCGCCGAGCCTTCTGCTAAATTGGTGGACAATTGTGTACTCACAACATTTAACGCAAACGCTGGAATATCAACAGTTGGCACTAGATCGACGCGACGAAAAACGATCCCCATATTTTCTGGAGCAGGTTTAAGCGTCATGTACACTTTTTTCCCCGAATGCAACCCTATGCCATTCGCCTTAATACTACGACTTAGTGTACGCTGCTTTATCATGTTATCCGCCGCTTGCGCTTCAATCTAAATGAGAATCATAACAGACTCGACGCTTTTCAAGCAATCTACTCTACCATGATCCTCTTTGTGACTTAGTCAGCTTGACGACGAAGAAAAGTAGGGATATCCAATTCGCCGTAATCACGCTTAGATGTCATGCCACCTTCTTGACTACGTGACTCATGCTTTTCAAGCAAAGCTTCTTGCTTTTGTCTGCGTAAGATAGACGGCAATTCAATCTGATCCACTGATTTCGCTTCATTGCGCGGCTGAGGATTCGATGCGACAACACGAACCTCTGCGTCTCTAGGACGATCCAATCCTGTCGCGACAACGGTCACTTTCAAGAAATCTCCTAATGTCGGATCAATAACCGTACCTACAACAATAGTGGCATCTTCTGCAGCACACTCTTCAACAATCATACCCACTTCGTTGAACTCGCCTAAACTCAGATCCTCACCCGCGGCAATATTGACCAGAATTCCGCGCGCCCCTTTTAGGTCTATGTCCTCAAGCAACGGGCTGCTAATAGCCGCTTCAGCCGCTTCTTGTGCACGATTATCGCCCTTCGCAATTCCCGTGCCCATCATCGCCATGCCCATTTCAGACATCACGGTTTTAACGTCAGCAAAATCGACGTTGATCATACCTGGACGGGTGATTAGATCGGCAATGCCTTGAACTGCGCCTTTGAGTACATCGTTCGCGGCATTAAAGGCATTAATCAGACTGCAGTTTTTTCCAAGAACCTGCATCAGTTTTTCATTAGGGATAATGATCAGTGAATCGACACAGTCACGTAGTTCACGAATCCCCTCTTCAGCAATTTGCATCCGCTTACGGCCTTCAAAACGAAATGGACGTGTGACCACTGCAACGGTTAAGACACCCATCTCTTTTGCAATTTCGGCCACAATCGGAGCAGCACCCGTGCCCGTGCCACCGCCCATACCTGCGGTTATGAACACCATATCAGCACCGCGTAAGGATTCTGCGATACGATCCCTATCTTCTAGCGCAGCTTGACGCCCAATATCTGGGTTTGCTCCGGCTCCAAGTCCTTTTGTCATATTGCCGCCAATATGCAAAACCGTCCGAGTTGCCATACGATCGAGCGCTTGCGCATCTGTATTCGCGCAAATAAACTCAACGCCGGCCAAGTCGAAATTCACCATATGCTGGACAGCGTTACCTCCGCCGCCGCCAACTCCGATGACTTTAATGACCGCGTCTTGTGGTAAACTGTCTATCAATTCAAACATTTTGTCCTCCCCCGCCCTTGCCTACTACTGTATTCCGGCAATGACCTTGTTAATTCAATAAAATTTAAAAATTGCCTTTAAACCAGTCTTTTATCCGGCTAAAAAAATCCTTTACCTTGGGCTTACTCTTTGCTTTCGGCGCTTTAAGGCGTTTTTCGCGCATTTCCGGTACGATTTCTTTTTCTTTAACTTTATTCGGTTGTGCCTCTCGCTCTCGCGCGACGGGCTTTTGCTCAACTTTTGCATAATGCAAAAGCCCGATACTCGTCGCATAAATGGGATTCTGTAATAAGCTCTCCATTCCTCTTGCCCCTTGGGGTACAGCAAGTCGAACTGGCATATGAAATATTTCTTCTGCTAACTCTACAGCGCCTTCCATTTTTGAAGTACCGCCCGTTAGAACGATACCAGCAGCAATTAGCTCTTCATAACCAGAACGTCTTAATTCAGCCTGTACTAGGGTGAATAGCTCTTCATAGCGGGGTTCAACAACCTCAGCCAATGATTGACGAGATAAATCCCTTGGAGGCCTATCTCCCACACTTGGTACCTTGATCATTTCGTCTGCTTGAGCCAGTTGAGCAAGGGCACAGGCATACTTAATTTTAATTTTTTCAGCATGCTGAGTGGGTGTTCTCAAGGCCATCGCAATGTCATTTGTCACTTGATCACCGGCAATAGGTATCACTGCGGTGTGCCGAATTGCCCCACCTGTAAAAACAGCAATATCGGTTGTGCCACCACCAATATCAACGATGCAAACGCCCAAGTCTTTTTCATCTTCGGCCAACACGGCATAACTTGATGCAAGCTGCTCCAAGACAATCGCATCAACACCTAAACCGCATCGACGAATACACTTGTCTATGTTTTGGATTGCATTGCTCGCTCCCGTTACAAGATGCACTTTGGCTTCTAGCCGCACACCTGACATCCCTAAGGGCTCTTTAATGCCTTCTTGGGTGTCAATCAGATACTCTTGCGGAAGTATGTGCAAAATACGTTGATCTGCTGGGATCGCAACTGCACGGGCCGCATCAATTACTCGTTCAAGATCATATTCAGAAACCTCCCTATCCCTGACGGCAACTATTCCATGTGAGTTCAAACTGCTAATGTGGTTGCCTGCTATGCCAACCGTGACGGAATGGATTTTACACCCCGCCATCAACTCAGCTTCTTCAACCGCTCGCTGAATAGCTGCAACGGTAGACTCGATGTTGACGACCACTCCTCTCTTCATTCCTCGAGAAGGCTGGGAGCCCACACCCACTATTTCTATACTTCCATCCGCGCAGACTTCACCAACAAGACAGACAACCTTTGACGTACCTATGTCTAACGCAACGACCATTCCGCCGTCTGAAGTACTTTGCTTACCCTGCATCATCTTGCCTCTCTTCGGTTCGCCACTTCACAGCAACGCCGTTGGTATATCGAATGTCTATTTGTTCAATGGTTTCAACCATATCGCTAAGCCTGGCATCGTAGAGCTTCATAAAGCGTCTAAGCCGCGGCATCACCTGATCTCTGCCTGCAATAATTTGTAAGCCATTATCCAACTCAAGTGTCCAAGCACCACGCCCTTCCAACGACAAGCCGGTCAATTTCAGTCCATAACCTGAAAAAAGTCGGTTCAAGTCATGGAACTGCTGCATGATGGCTCTCGTCTCATGAGCCGGGCCGTTCAGTTTGGGTAAACTATCGTAATCTGACTTTCGCTCAGGCCAAAAAATATCGCCCTGATGATTTAAAAGACCTACATCCCCCCAACGCGCCACAGGCACTTCCTCAGCGATGGTCACTTCTATCGCAGCAGGCCACTGACGCTGGACGCTGACAGAATGCACCCAAGGATCGGCGAGCGCCAATTCACGTAAATAACCAACGTCTTGCGAAAGCAAAGAGTTAGAAATACCCGATGCAAGCGTTTGAGCAAGTGACTCTGTATCTAAATGGCGAACATGGCTATTGACTCTCACCTCTTGAATCGGTTGATCTAGCCATATATACACCCTTTCAGACAAATAAACTAAAATACCAACAAATAGTGCAAGCGCTAGCAAGGAATTCACAGTTCGCCACGCCTTATCTCGTACCTCAACCGGATTAGACGCAACAACGGGCCGTGCAGACGGACGAGTCTCTAACTCAGACTCTCCTTGTAGTCTCATCCAAGGTAAGGAAAGATTCATCTTAGCGTGCCTCTGTATTCAATGAGGTTTTTAAGATTTCAATCACCAATGCCTCAAAACTCAAACCCGCTTGGCGCGCAGCCATAGGAACCAAACTGTGATCTGTCATACCGGGTAAAGTATTGACTTCTAGTAATTGGAACTCACCTTTTTCATCCATCATCACATCAACGCGTCCCCAGCCCGTACAGCCCACTGCAGCAAATGCAGACTCGGAGAGACGTTGTAACTCTGTGCGCTTTTCATCGCTTAACTGATCATCGAATAAATATTGGGTATCAGCCGCTTCATATTTAGCATTGAAGTCATAGAAAGAATGGCTGGTTTCCAATCGAATAATCGGTAACGCTGTACCGTTTAAAATAGCAATGGTGTATTCAGAACCCTTTATCCATTGCTCAGCAATCACTAAATGATCGTAAGAAACGGCTTGAGCATAGGCGGCTTTTAGCTCATCAAGATTCATTACCCGACTGATACCAATACTGGAACCTTCATGAACGGGCTTGACCATCAGTGGGTAGCCTAACAATTCAGCAACCTGATTGAGATCGGTCTCTGGTGTAAGTACACAACAGGGTGGAGTCGGTAAACCCGCTCCCATCCAAAGCTGTTTGCAGCGCAATTTATCCATTCCTAACGCAGACGCTGCAACACCGCTACCTGTATAAGGCTTGCCCATCATCTCTAGCAAACCTTGTAGGGTTCCATCTTCACCACCGCGGCCATGAAGTATGAGAAAGGCGCGGTCAAACTCAGCATCCAACAGCTGTGCAACTGGCTCAGCGCCTTCTTTACAAAGGTCAATCGGAAAGGCATCGACACCAGCAGACAATAAGCCTTTTAAGACTTCAGCGCCACTTCGCAAAGAAATCGGCCTTTCTGCAGAGCGCCCACCCATCAAAACAGCAACACGTCCAAACTGCAGTGATTCTTGTTCAGATATCCTACTCATAGGCCTATTTCCTCCTCGCGAGTAGATTGAAGATCAAGTCCTGCCAACCGATGCGCTAGGGCTGTAATATCACCCGCGCCCTGAGTAAGCAGAAGATCATCAGGCCGAAGAACATTTTTTAACAAATCTGGAATATCATCGGTGGACTCAACAAACAATGGCTCTATGCCTCTTTGACGAATCGTTCGACATAAGCTGCGAGTATCAGCGCCTGGAATTGCTTGTTCACCCGCAGAATAGACTTCAAGCATAATCAACAAATCCACCTCAGACAGGACTTGTGCAAAGTCATCGTAAAGATCGCGTGTTCGTGTATAACGATGCGGCTGATAAATCATCACTAGACGTCGATCAGGCCAGCCATCGCGAACAGCTTGTATAACAGCTTTAACCTCACGCGGATGATGACCATAGTCATCAACCAATTGAATGGATCCGCCAGTGACCTTGATATCACCCAACACTTGAAAGCGTCGTCCAACTCCTTGAAAGCGAGATAACGCATCACAGATCGCGTGATCCTGAATGCCTTCATCTGTGGCGACAGCAATACACGCCAATGCATTCAAAACGTTATGACGGCCCGGCATATTAACAGTCACGTCGAGGTCTTTATGGCCAGTAGGGCGAACCACTTTAAAAGATGTTTGCATCCCCTTCTGTGTCACGTCTACAGCCCTGAAATCAGCCTCTTCATGAAAACCATAGGTCAAAATTGGACGGCTCACTTTTGGCAAAACTTCTCTCACCACTGGATCATCCGTACATAAAACAGCCAGGCCATAAAAAGGTAAATTATGAAGAAAATTAATAAACGTTTGCTTCAGTTTATTAAAATCCCCTTCATAGGTGTCCATATGATCAGCATCAATATTGGTAACAATGGCGACCATCGGTTGCAAATGTAAAAACGACGCATCGCTTTCATCGGCTTCAGCAACTAAGTAGCGACTTCCACCCAACTGTGCGTTCGTTCCAGCACTATTAAGTCGTCCGCCTATCACAAACGTAGGATCCAATCCCGCTTCAGCCATAATTGAGGAAAGCAGGCTGGTCGTCGTTGTTTTGCCGTGTGTTCCAGCAACGGCAATGCCATGGCGATAACGCATGAGTTCGGCAAGCATTTCTGCCCTGCGTACAATCGGCACCCGTCTTTCTCTCGCAGCAATCAGTTCAGGATTTGCTTCAGATACAGCCGTCGAAATGACCACAACATCCGCATCTTCAATATTGGATGGTGCATGCCCGATAAAAATCCCCGCTCCTAAGCCGCTTAATCGTTCAGTTGTGGCTGAGGGTTTCATATCCGATCCGGAAATCTTGTAGCCTTGATTGAGCAACACTTCAGCAATACCGCACATGCCAACGCCACCAATTCCAACAAAATGGATTTGACGGATACGTCGCATTTCGGGCACTTCATACACCTGAAGAGTGCTATCTTTAATCATTACATTACCTCCAAACACGCGACTGCCAATTTTTCGCCCGCTAAAGGCTGCCCTTGGCTGCGTGCTTTTCTTGCCATAGCCAACAGCACATCACGCTGATTAAGTTCATTTAAAAGAGTTTTAAGTCGGTCACTGCTTAGTTCTGACTGTTGCACCAGGCGCGCGGCATCTGCGGCCACTAAAAACTGTGCATTTGCGGTCTGATGATCATCAACCGCATAAGGAAATGGAACTAAAATTGATCCGACACCAGCTATCGCCAACTCACTTACCGTCAACGCACCTGAACGACACAGGACCAAATCCGCCCAAGCGAAGGCCTCGTCCATTTGGTCAATAAATGGAACAACCTTTGCTTTAACATTGAATTGGTCGTAAATCTGAGTGGTTGCCTCAAAATGTGTACGGCCCGTTTGATGCCAAACATCTGGACGAGATTCCATCGGCATTTCGGATAAGACTTCAGGCAACAACCTATTAATAGCCTGAGCACCTAAACTACCGCCAACGACTAATAATCGAATCGGGCCATCTCGATCCTGAAAGCGTATATCCGGCTCAGAAAGCTCCAATATTGGCCCTCTTACGGGGTTGCCAATAGTATGTTCAAGCTTTAATTTTGGAAATGCGCCTGGAAATGCCTGCAGCACTTTTTTTGCAATTCGTGACAAAATACGATTCGTCATACCCGGCAGTGCATTTTGTTCGTGTATCACTACGGGAATTCTATGCAACCAAGCCGCCACACCACCGGGACCAGATGCAAAACCACCCATTCCCAATACAGCATCTGGCTTCACGTGCTGAATCACTTGATGAGCTTGCCAAATGGCACGAATCAAATTAAAGGGTGCTAACAAAAGACTCGCGATGCCCTTACCTCTCAACCCAGTCACAGCAATCGTATTGAGCGTTATATTGGCAGCAGGAACTACTTTAGCTTCGATGCCTTTTTCAGTGCCGAGCCATTCAATATGAACCCCTTGTTCTCTTAAAACATCAGCCGTAGCTAAGGCAGGAAATACATGCCCACCTGTTCCACCCGCCATAATCAATAGGCGCTTCGCTGTTTGAGAGTTCATTGAGTGCGCTTCCTACCTGGACGTACTTGGTTCAATCGTTCCCGTTTCAGCTCATAATCAATTCTTAGGATAATTGCAATCATGCATGCAGACGCCAACAAACTACTGCCCCCGTAACTCAGCAATGGCAAGGTCAAACCTTTTGTCGGTAATGCCCCAACGTTCACACCAATATTAATCATGGCTTGACCAGCAAAAATAAAACCAAAACCATAACTCGCGTATGCCTTAAAAAATTGACTTTGCTTTTCAGCTTGCCGCCCAATTAAAAAGATTCGCGTCACCAACAACATGTAAATAGCAATAATGGCAAGCGCGCCGACTAGGCCCATTTCTTCAGATAGGATTGAGTAAATAAAATCGGTATGCGCTTCCGGTAAATAAAATAGCTTCTGAATACTATTACCCAGCCCTGTACCAAACCACTCACCTCGGCCAAACGCAATCTGTGCTTGAGATAATTGATAGCCAGTACCAAAGGGATCAGCCCAAGGATCTTGGAAAGATCGCAATCGAGCCAAACGATAGGGTTGGAAAATCGCCATTAAATAGGCTAATCCGGCAACACCTATAACAACCAGAGAGAACTGCCCAAAACGCATTCCTCCTAGGAAAATCATGCCCATCACCGTGCCCATCAATACCACGGTGGCACCAAAGTCTGGCTGAATAATTAGCAACAACACGTACAAAGCTAAAGGCAGAGCTGGTTTAATTACACCAAACCAGCTAGACCTGACTTCATCCAAGCGTCTAACGAGATAGCCGCTCATAAACAGAACCATACATATTTTGGCAATCTCTGACGTCTGTAAGTTGAAGAATCCCATCGATATCCAGCGACGGCTACCGTTCACCTCACGACCCACGCCCGGTAGGAACACTAATGCCAACAAAATAATACCTACCAGCAACAAGAGTGCGCTGTAACGCTCCCAAAGACTCAATGGGATACGAGAGATAACGACCACAGTGATGAATGCCAGTATGACGAAAAAGCCATGTCTCATCATAAAAAAAGTCGGAGAGCCAAAGTCACGCGCTGCCACATCCATAGAGGCGGAAGCGATCATCACAAAACCTGTCAACGTCAGTGCTAAAGCACTAAGCGCTAGATATGGATCTATCGGCATTTGACCTTTGGGAATATCCAGCGCTTGAGGCCATACAGGACGCAGACTTTTCAGTACATTCATGGCAATGACTCCACTGCCTCAATGAAGACATTGCCTCGATGATCATAACCCGAAAACATATCAAAGCTTGCGCACGCAGGTGATAGTAAAACGATATCCCCTTGCTGTGCTTGCATTGAGGCAGCTAACACTGATGCTTGCAACGTGGTTTGATAATTGACCTCAACGCCTTGTAAATCATTGGCAATCAATTGAGCATCTCGTCCAATTAAATACACGGATCGCGCATAACGTTGCAAAGGCTGAGCAAGCTCCGAGAAGGATTGATCCTTTCCAACACCACCCAAGATGACATGCAACGCAGCCCCTTTAGTCAATTGTTGGCCCAAGCCCTCAATGGCCGCAAGCGTCGCGCCGACATTGGTGCCTTTGGAATCATTAACATAAACAACACCTTGTTTAACAGCGACCGTTTGACAACGATGTGGTAATCCCTGAAAGGATTGAATACTTTTAACCATTGAATCAAACGGAAGATTAACAGCATGACCTAGTGCCAGAGCCGCCATGACGTTGGCCACATTATGCTGGCCCTTAATTCCTATTGAGTCCACTGGTAAGATCGGCGTTAAGCCTTTAAAGATCCAAGCAGCCCCTTCGTATTCTGCCAAACCAAAGTCTTTTAAGTCAGGAGTTGACAACCCAAAACTAACTTTGGACATCCCAATCGCCATCAAAGGCTCTGTTAACGCATCATCTCGATTCACAACGCATAGATTGCAGCCACGGTAAATACGATGCTTAGCATGATAGTAGGCCTGCATATCGGTATAGCGATCAAGGTGGTCTGGGCTAATATTTAAGACAGTGGCCGCTGCCGCTTTCAACTCATGCGTGGTTTCTAACTGAAAGCTCGACAACTCTAAGACATAAAGATCATGACGGACGCCTTCGCTTAATAAGTCCAAGACAGGGGTACCTATATTTCCGCCAACGCCGACATTCACTCCCGCGTCTGAGGCCATTATACCAACCAACGTCGTTACCGTACTTTTTGCATTTGAGCCCGTAATCGCAATAATCGGAGCTGTCACCTCACGACAGAAAAGATCAATATCACCAATGACAGAGACACCCTCAGCAATAGCCGACTGAATCTCAGGAAGTGCACAGGCAACCCCCGGGCTTAGAATTAATTCATTTGCCTGCTTCAAAAATGCAGCATCCAAGGATCCACAGCGGAGCTCAGTCGTTGGAAACGCTTTTCGGAATTCTGCAGCCAAAGGAGGCTCATCCCGTGTATCAACTACCGCAAAACGCAAGCCTTTAGCCGCCAAAAATCGCGCGCAGGACATACCTGTCTGACCCAGACCGATAATAATTTTAAAATTGTCCGTTGCTATTAACGACACGATTCTCTCCTTTACACCAAACCCAATGGCTGCTTACCGAAGCTTTAACGTAGCTAAACCAATTAAAACCAGTACAACACTGATGATCCAAAACCTTACGATGACACGAGGTTCAGGCCATCCTTTCAACTCAAAATGATGATGAATCGGTGCCATTCTAAAAATCCGACGCCCAGTCAACTTATAGGAGGCAACCTGTAAAATGACAGAAACCGTCTCCATCACAAAAATGCCGCCCATGATCACTAAAACCAATTCTTGCCGGACAATAACCGCAATTACACCTAAAACGGCTCCTAGGGATAAGGCACCAACATCGCCCATAAATACCTGCGCAGGATAGGTGTTAAACCATAAGAAACCTAAACCTGCACCGACAATCGCACCACATATAATAATCAGCTCTCCGGAGCCCGCGACATAAGGAATGTGTAAGTAATTCGCAAACTGTAAATGCCCGCTCAGATAAGCAAAAACAGCAAGTGCACCGGCAACCATAACAGTTGGCATGATGGCTAAGCCATCCAAGCCGTCGGTCAGATTCACCGCGTTGGAGCTGCCCACTATCACAAAATAGGTGAATACAATAAAAAACAACCCCATATCAATCACGATTGATTTGAAGAAGGGCACGATCAGTTGCGTTTCAACTGGGCTCTGTGCCGTCATGTATAACAAGACAGCCGCACCCACACCGCCAATGGATTGCCAAAAATACTTCCATCTCGCAGGCAAACCACGCGGATTTTTCTCAACCACTTTGCGCCAATCATCTACCCAACCAACAGCACCAAACACAACCAATACAAATAAGGTAATCCAGACATAACGATTGCTTAAATCGCTCCATAATAGAGTTGAAATAGCAATTGCTAACAGAATCAAACCTCCACCCATGGTTGGAGTACCTGACTTACTCAAGTGCGATTGAGGCCCGTCATTGCGAACGGCTTGGCCAATTTGCTTATTTTTTAGCTCACGAATAAGGTGAGGCCCTACCACCAGTGAAATGGTTAATGCCGTTAACACCCCTAAAATACCTCGTAAGGTAATATACCGAAATACCGTAAAGCCTGAATAAAATTGCGTCAAATACTCAGTTAACAGCAATAACATGCCTAGTTATCCCCATGTAGCAGAGCGTGTACCACTCTGTCCATACCCGCACTGCGAGAGCCCTTCACTAAAAGTGTGTCGGTTTCTGTCAGTTCTTGTTGTAGTGAATCAATCAATTCAGATTGGCTAGAAAAGTAACGTGCATCCATGCCTTCTTCCTTCGCAGCTTCAGCTGCTTTTTTCATCAAAGGCCCACATACTCGCAAACGCGTAATGCCCATTTGCGCCGCATAACGACCGATCGATTCGTGTAGTTGCTCCGCGTCTTCCCCTAACTCAGCCATGTCGCCCAATACTAAAAGACTGCGATTCTGGCGTTTAGCCAGATAATCGATGGCCGCTTTCATGGCCTCTGGGTTGGCATTGTAACTATCATCAATAATGAGCACTGAACCTAACAATGAAGGTTTCATCCGACCCTTAACGGCAACACAATCTTCTAAACCCGCTTTAGCATCGGTAAAGCGCATCCCCATTGCAATCCAGGCACAGGTCGCAGCCGCCGCATTCGCAATGTTGTGCTGACCCAACAAATTCAGTTGAACTGCAATTGTTTGCTGCTGATAATGAAGCAAACAAGATCCACATCCCCGACTATCTTCTCCCAGATCAGAGGCCCATACGTCGGCATCAGTTGAGTTCAATGAAAACGTCATGTAACGGCTTTGTTGTTGCTTTAACTTTTCTATCCAGTAGGGTGCGTGCGGATCATCCAAGTTAACAATCCCAACACCATCTTCAGGTAAGCCTTGGTAGATTTCAGCCTTCGCTTTAACCACGCCTTCAAGACTACCAAAACCTTCTATATGCGCGGCAAAAGCATTATTAAGAATGGCGACCTTTGGCTGTGCAAAGCGTACCATTCTGGCAATTTCACCTGCGCCACTTGCCCCCATTTCAATGACTGCATATTGATGTGTGTCATCCAAACGCAGCAAGGTTAACGGCATCCCTATTTCGTTGTTCAAATTGCCTAAAGTAGCCAAAGTTGGTCCTTTACGAGCAAACATAGCCGCTAGCATTTCTTTAACCGTGGTTTTTCCGCTACTCCCTGTCACGGCAACCATTTGCCCTTGAAAGCGTTGACGGTTTAAGGCGCCTAACTGACCTAAAGCGGTTAAGGTTGATGCTACTTTTAATTGTGGTAATTCATCTTCGACAAAGTGCTCGACAATCGCAGCTACCGCCCCTTTTTCTCGAGCATAAGCAACAAACTCATGAGCATCAAAATGCTCACCTTTCAAACAAACAAAAAGATCGCTCGATTCAATATTTCGTGTATCGGTCGAAACTTGGTTAAAGGCTACGTCAATATTTTGCTGAGTTTCAGCTGACAAGGAGTCCACTAAATCATGTACATTCCAATGACCAATCATAACAAACTCCCTTCTACCGCAAGTGCAGCACGTGCAACTTCTTGATCGCTAAAATGTAACCTAATACCCTTTATTTCTTGATAAGACTCGTGTCCCTTACCTGCAATCAAGACAATATCCCCCGCACTCGCCAACTCAACACCTCGGTAAATGGCACGCGCTCGATCAACTTCAATTAGAAGTTGTGCGGCATGAGGCTTAACCCCTACCTCAATATCGTGAAGGATCTGAAGCGGATCTTCTGAGCGCGGGTTATCACTGGTGATAATAAGAACATCCGCAAGGGTTGATGCCACCTGCGCCATTAAAGGACGCTTGCCTTTATCACGATCCCCACCACAACCAAATACACAGATAATGCGCCCAGAGCCGGATTGGTGTTCACTTAATGCTTTTAATGTCTGTTCTAGAGCATCGGGTGTATGTGCATAATCAACGAACACGCTAAACTCTTGATGCTCCGATACCTTTTCTAAACGCCCGCACACAGAGTTAAGATCTCTTAAGGCGTGCGCAATTGCCTGAGCACCCAAACCCAGCTCACCTAAAACTCCGAGGGTTAACATTAAGTTACTGATATTGAACTGGCCCATTAAGCGGGACTCAAACTCAATCAGGCCCCAAGGAGAGGCAATAGACAACGTCATTCCGTGCGCATGCTGAGTGGCATTGATCAAATAAATATCGGCTCGGCGATCATGCAAGGAGTAGGTATAACGGCGTTTTGCCGTCGTTTCATCTATAATTTTTTGTCCAAGCGGGTCATCTAAATTAAGAATTTGAGTGGCTGCTGGGTTTTGAAACAAACGAGACTTAGACTCAGCATAAGCATCCATTGTCTCATGATAGTCCAGATGATCTCTGGTCAAATTCGTTAAGCCAACAATTGAAAACTGAACGCCCTCTGTTCGCCCTTGATCCAAAGCGTGACTGGAGACCTCCATTGCAACCGATTGAACACCTGAATGTTTAAAGTCAGCCAACAACGCATGTAAGCTAGCAACTTCGGGCGTCGTATGAGTGGCTGAGGTTAATTGCCCGAGCATTCCATTCCCAATCGTACCAATTACAGCCGCTTTTGTGCCCATACGAGCTAACGCCTGGGCAACAAAATGCGTGCAGGAGGTTTTACCATTCGTACCCGTAATACCGATCACCTGCATAGTAGAAGAGGGATCACCAAAAAAACGACTGATCACCTGTCCAGCGCACTGTAAAAGATTAGTCACGTAGACATAGACAACGCCAGATCGCTCTTCAATATAAGGTGCCGTTGACTCTTGCAAAATGGCTACCGCACCTTGTTTGATCGCATGCCCAATAAACCCAGTGGCATCCAAATGAACCCCTTGGCGTGCGATAAACAAAAAACCGGGCTTAACAGCTCGACTATCGGTGACAACACCCTTAATAAAACACGCATCCAGTCGATCTTGCTGAATGCCCAAAAGTGTAGATAAGGATATATTGGTATTTATGATGTTGGTCATCGTTTCGCCACCTGACCTTTTTCTTCAGGCCATTTATCAGGGTCGATATTAAGTAGGCGCATCGCCCCCTGAGTCACACGAGAAAATACCGGAGCAGCCACTTCACCACCGTAATATTCACGACCCTTAGGATTATCAACCATGACCACAACAGCAAGACGCGGATCCGAGACAGGAGCGATACCTGCAAAAACGGCCGTATACTCATCTCGGTTATAGCCACTGCTACCCAATCGATGCACGGTACCGGTTTTTCCTGCAACTCGATATCCAGTAACGGCGGCACGTCTGGCTGTTCCCGTGGGTCCAATGACGGTCTCCATCATATCCAGCACCTGATGCCCTATGCCCTCAGGCATGATTCGATGTCCTTTATTTTCATCAATTTTAAGCAACGAAACAGGACGCATAATGCCATCTGAAGCGAAAGGGATATAAGCCTGCGCAAGCTGCAAGGGTGTGACGGATAAGCCATAACCATAAGACATAGTGGCACGTTCAACCACTTGACGCTCAGAAACGAAAGGCAAAACACCGCTTCTCTCACCTGGGAAGCCCGTATGTGTCATCTGTCCCATACCCATATTTTGCAAGAGCGAGGGTAAACGATCAGGCTCCATATCAAGCACTAGACGCACGGTTCCTACGTTACTGGACTTAGTGATAATGCCAGTTAAGTCTAGGTCACCGTAGTTACGAAAATCACGTATGGTTGCATTGCGAACTCTCATGGTGCCCGGTGACGTTTTAACAACTGTGTCGGGTTGATAACGTCCGGTCATTAACGCCGCTGCCACCGACATAGGCTTCACTGTAGATCCCGGTTCAAACAAATCGGTCATGGCTCTATTGCGTAACGCAGCTGGCTGGAGGCGCGACCGATCATTCGGATTGTAAGAAGGTTGGTTAACCATTGCTAACACTTCACCTGTCTGCACATCCAGAATAACGACAGATCCAGAATCCGCATTATGCGCTTCAACCACTGCTTTAAGTTCACGATACGCCATATACTGTAGGCGTAAATCAATGCTCAGTTGCAGATCAGTACCCGGTTGTGCATCTTGTATAGAACGAATATGACTAATTGTGCGTCCAACACGATCACGCATCACCAACTTGCGGCCGTGCTCACCACTTAAAATTTGCTCATAGGCCAACTCCATGCCCTCTTGCCCTTCACCATCGACATTAGTAAAACCAACGATGTGAGCTGTAACCTCTCCCGCAGGATAAAATCGACGATATTCCCGATCAACATTGACTCCAGGAACACCTAAAACCTGAACACTTTCAGCCAATTCCGGTGTTACTTGGCGACGCAAATATACGAAGCGCCGCTCAGCATTACTTTGCAAACGACTCAGCAGCTCATCTTGAGGAATTTCAAGCACTTGACTTAAACGACGAAAATTACGGTGTTGTATGTCAATGAAACGCGGATCGACCCAAATACTGGCCACGGGCGCGCTCACGGCTAAAGGCTCTCCGTTTCGATCGGTAATCAAACCACGATGTGCGGGTATTAGCATGGTCCGTACACTGCGCGCATCACCTTGATTTTGCAGAAACGCTTGATCGACCATGTACAAAGACAGTAGTTTACCGGTAATACCTACCACGATGACCAAAAAAATGGCAAAGACCAGCCACAAACGCCAGCCTTTAGCCGCTTGCCCTTGATGCTGTTCCACTTTACTGCTCATCTCTTACTATCTCTATATCAGAAGGTTCAGGGGCTCTCATGCCTATTCGAGACTCTGCTTCGCTTTCAATTCGACTGTGTCCACCCCAGGTACTCTGTTCTAACAGCAACTGACCCCACTCGACTTGCAACTCGTCCCATTGGTGTACGAGAACTTGATGATCATTAAATAAACGCCGATAGTCGTAAGCCGCTTGAATCACAAGCAAGGCCGTCATCACAATCGCAATAATCAAGACGCATAAAATCACAGCGGGACGAAATAACTCGCCACTGTCAACCAACGGCTCGACGGAAGCCTCATCATTTCGTCGCCAAGAAAAAACTGTTTTTTTAATATCGCCTAAGCGCATTTCACAGCCACTCTCATCACTGCACTGCGTGCTCTCGGGTTAGCATTCAACTCGTCTTGACCTGCACGAATCGCTTTTCCAACCGAGCGTAAGCGCTGATTTAACATAGACTGGGTAAAGGGCACTCCAGCGGGCAAATGCTCATCCCCTTTAACATGCTTACGAATAAAACGCTTAGCAATGCGATCCTCTAAAGAGTGGAAACTGATCACAACCAACACCCCACCTATGGCCAAAACATCCAGCGCTTGGTCTAGGCATTGCTCAATATCATCTAACTCTTTATTAATGTGGATGCGTATTCCCTGAAACGCTCTAGTCGCAGGATTTTTTCCCTTTTCCCAACGAGGATTCGCGTCTGTAATGATTTTTGCCAAACGCCCTGTTGTCAAAATTGGAGATGCTTGGCGCTCCATAACAATCGCCTTGGCCATCCGACGCGAAAAACGCTCCTCACCGTAGTGGTACAAAACATCAGCAATCTCAGCTTCGGATGCACGATTAATCCATTCCGCAGCGCTTTCACCTACAGATGTATTCATGCGCATATCTAAGGGGCCATCATGCATAAAACTGAAGCCACGCTGAGGATCATCTAACTGAGGTGAACTCACACCTAGATCCAACAACACACCAGTCACTTTACCGCGCATATCTCGCGTTTCGGCAAAATGACTGATTTCACTAAAGGAGCCGTGCTCTATTTCAAATCTCGGCTCATCGCCAAAGTGCACCTGAGCGTAAGCAATCGCTTCAGGGTCTTTATCTATGGCCATCAAACGGCCTTTTGGACCGAGTGCTTGGATGATTTTGGAGGAATGCCCTCCTCGCCCAAATGTGCCATCAATATAAAAACCTGAGGGATCTGTGACCAAGGCGTCAACCGCTTCTTGAAGCAGTACCGTGGTGTGAATAAATTCCTGAGTCATGCAGATCCTATCGTTTTATCATGCTATCGCGTTATTTAGAGTGACAAATCGAGCATTTCAGCAGGTAATTCTGCTGAATCCGTCTCATCAAGATATTCATCACGAGTTTCATTCCAATGAGATTCACTCCATATCTCAAATTTTCGTCCTTGGCCTAGCAGTATGAGTTTCTTATCCAGCCCTGCGTACTCACGCAAGCTTGATGGCAGCAACAAACGACCATTGGCATCAAGCTCAAGATCTGTCGCATGACCAATTAATAAACGCTGGATGCGTCGAGCGGCTTTGTTAAAGCTGGGTAAAGCTTCAATTTTCGCTTGTATTACCTCCCACTCGGGCAGTGGATAAAGCAATAAACATCGTGCTTCAGTGTCAATAGTGGCGACCATCTGTCCATTGCAATGCTCGGTGATCATATCGCGATAACGAGCCGGAACCGCGAGGCGTCCCTTTGCATCCAGATTGATCGGATTGACTCCGCGGAACATGATGCCCACTGAACCTCCATTTATCCCACTTTGAACCACTTTGAACCACTTTTACCCACATTTGCACACTATAGATAGTAAGCCCAACCAATGCAAGGGCAGGTATGTGGGCAAATCAGCATTTATTTATAGCTTTGAAAGGGCTCTCTTGAACCTTGTCTGCTAAGCATTGAGAAAACACTTTAAAGTCAACCCTGTAAGTCAGAAAAAACAGAAGGCTGTTGATAAAAACAGTGCTAATAAACAAAATCTAGAGTGTGTTTTCATACAAATTTAATTATTAATTTTTTGTAAACATCAGACATAAAAAAAGGCCTTTGCAGGCCTTTTGGATGGAGGGTTTACGATGTTTCAACCTGTTGTAGCAGGCGATGAAACGCGGGGGGTACGTGTTGTTGATGAAGGAGACGCTGAGTCATGATAAGGATCCGATGCTTGGGATGCAGGACCAAACTCAGGATAAGCCAACATCCCACATTCGTGGATATCCATGCCTTCGAGTTCTTCATCCTCACTCACACGCAGAGGCATAATCAGATTCAAGATAAACAACACGACAAAACTGGCAATAAACATCCACGCAATGATCACAAGAGTGCCGATCAACTGCCCCATGAACGTTGCTTCTGAGTTACTGAGCATAACTGCAAAAATCCCCCAAATTCCGGCACTGCCGTGAACGGATATTGCTCCTACAGGATCATCAAGTTTTAGCTTATCCAAAGCCAATACAGAAACAACGACAACAATTCCACCGACGGCACCAATCAACACGGACAATCCTGGCGAAGGCAACAGAGGCTCAGCAGTAATGGAAACTAAGCCAGCTAAAGCACCATTGATAGTCATTGTAATATCCGTTTTGCCAAACAGGATTTTAGCAAAGAGAGCGGCGACAACAGCGCCAGCGGCTGCGGCAGCATTCGTATTGACAAATATTTTCGCAACGGCATTGGCTTCTTCGAAATTTGCTATCTTTAATTCCGATCCACCATTAAACCCAAACCATCCCATCCAAAGAATAAACATACCCAAGGTCGCCATGGGTAAGTTAGCGCCAGGAATGGGTCTTACTTCACCGTTAGGGCCGTATTTCCCTTTTCGCGCCCCCACCAAAATGACTGCCGCTAAGGCAGAGGCTGCACCCGCTGCATGCACGACAATGGAGCCTGCAAAGTCTTGGAAACCCATTTCATCAAGAAAACCACCTCCCCACTTCCAGTACCCAGATACGGGATAAATAACACTCACCATAAAAATGGCAAACACCAGAAATGGCCAAAGTCGCATTCTCTCGGCAACAGCGCCTGATACAATTGACATGGTGGCTGCAGCAAAAACGGCTTGAAAAATAAAGTCGGCCATACTGGAGTAGTAAGGGGCATCTTCATCACCACTTAACACACTCTCCAAGGTATGATCCTCGCCCAGCAAAAAGTCGATACCTGGAATCAGGCTACTCACTGGTGAACTTGGGTACATGATGTTATAGCCAACAAATAAATAAACCGTGCAGGCAACGCCGTATAAAAGAACATTCTTGTTCAAAATTTCAACTGTGTTTTTTGAGCGGACCAGCCCAGCTTCCAGCATCGCAAAGCCTGCAGCCATCCACATCACGAGCGCCGTGCACATCAAAAAATAGAAAGTATCTAGGGCATAGCCCAACTCAATAATCATTGGATCCATAGTCGTATCTCCCAAATAGGCTCTCTGACAGAGGACATTTCATTTAAAAGGATTGACCGGGTATCCATTGGGTTCCGGCCAATGGCACACGAGCCATGGCTGCAGCCTCAACGGTCAGCGCAACTAAGTCTTCTGGTTCAAGATGACGGAGATCATTTTTGCCACAGGCTCGAGCAAGCGTTTGCGCTTCTAAGGTCAAAACCCTCAAGTAATTTGCAATTCGGCGTCCACCCTCAATTGGGTCTAGTCGCTGCATTAAGTCGGGGTCTTGTGTGGAAATACCTGCTGGGTCTTTTCCTTCATGATAATCATCATAAAAACCAGCGGCTGACCCGATTTTTTCATACTCTGATTGCCATTTAGGGTGATTACATCCCAAGGCAATAAGGGCTGCAGTGCCGATTGCAACCGCATCAGCCCCCAACGCCATGCATTTGGCGACATCCGCACCGTTGCGAATCCCGCCCGATACGATTAACTGCACCTTTCGATGCATACCCATTTCTTGCAGAGCTTGGACAGCTTGAGGAATGGCGGCCAGAGTCGGAATGCCAACATGCTCAATAAACACATCCTGTGTTGCAGCTGTTCCTCCTTGCATACCGTCTACCACGATGACATCCGCTCCTGCCTTGACGGCCAGCTTCACATCGTAATAGGTTCGCGTGGCACCCACCTTAATGTAAATTGGCACCAGCCAATCGGTGATTTCTCTAAGCTCCTGAATCTTGATGGCCAAGTCATCAGGCCCAGTCCAGTCTGGGTGTCGGCATGCAGAGCGCTGATCGACCCCCTTAGGTAAAGTCCGCATCATTGCGACACGATCCGTAATTTTTTGTCCTAGGAGCATGCCACCTCCACCGGGTTTCGCTCCTTGTCCTAGAACGACTTCAATGGCGTCAGCCTTACGAAGGTCATCTGGATTCATACCGTAGCGTGACGGCAAGTATTGATAGACGAGCTTACTAGATTGCCCCCTCTCTTCTGGAGTCATGCCTCCATCCCCCGTCGTCGTTGACGTCCCAACGGCAGAAGCTCCTCGTCCTAAGGCTTCTTTAGCATTAGCCGATAAGGCACCAAAACTCATGCCTGCAATGGTGACTGGCGTTTCAATCACAATCGGCTTTTTGGCAAAACGTGTGCCTAAGGTGACAGAGGTATTGCACTTCTCACGGTAGCCCTCAAGTGGGTAGCGCGACATACTGGCACCTAGAAACAACAAGTCATCGAAATGCGGTACTTTTCGTTTCGCACCAAATCCACGAATATCATAAATTCCTGTTTCTGCGGCACGTTGAATTTCAGCAATCGTATTACGATCAAAGGTTGCGGACTCGCGCATACCGGGCTTAATGTTGATATCAGTCATACTAAATTCCTCAGTAGGCGGATGCATTATCCACTTTAAAATTGTAGAGATTACGAGCAGATCCATAACGCTTAAATGCTTCAGGTTCTTCATCAATACCTGAGCGATTAAACAACTCTTTCAAGGTTTGAAGGTGCTCGGCACGCATCTCTTTTTCAATGCAGTCCGCGCCAAGAGACTTCACATTTCCTTTCACGAAGATTTGCACCTCATAGAGCGAGTCTCCCAAGGCATCCCCAGCATCACCACAAACAACCAAGTGCCCCGCTTGTCCCATAAAGCAACTCATATGCCCGACATTACCCTTAACAACTATATCCACACCTTTCATTGAAATACCGCAGCGCGCACCCGCATTCCCCTCAATGACCAGCAAGCCACCATGCGCCGTCGCGCCCGCGGCTTGCGATGCATCCCCTTTGACACGAATACTGCCAGACATCATGTTTTCACCCACGCCTTGGCCCGCATTTCCGTGAATGACAAGATGGGCTTTTTTATTCATTCCCCCACAGAAATAACCAGTGTGCCCCATAATGTCGACTGAAAGATTTTGATCCAAACCGCAGGCAATGTTGTGTTTTCCGGCCGGGTTAAGCACTTTCCATTCGCGCTCAGTGCACTCGGGTGCCTGATCATGTAAGGCTTGATTTAAATCTCTAACGCTTTGACTGGTGATATCGATTGTTCTCATCTCATCGCTCCTCAAACACTCGCCCTTTCCCAGGCATAAACAGTTGCAGGCTCAGGCTCCCATACTTTGGCATTTTCAATTCCAGGCAAGCTTGTTAAGGCCTGATACTCAGATGCCATCGCCACATAGTCGTCTGTTTCAGCCAATACAGCAGGCTTACAAGCGATGGGATCTCGAATCACCGCAAAACCATCGCGCGTACCAATGGTGAAGGTAAAAAAGCCGTCAAGATCGGTTAACGCACTTTCAAGCGCTTGCTTCAGGCTATCCCCCTCGCGTAAACGCCAGGTCAGATAACCAGCAGCCACTTCAGAGTCGTTTTCTGTTTCAAAGCTGATCCCTTCCCGCCTCAGGTTTTCACGTAAGCGGTTATGGTTTGAAAGCGAGCCATTGTGAACAAGACACAAGTCCATGCCTGTTGAAAAAGGATGACTTCCAGCCATCGTTACCGCTGATTCAGTCGCCATACGGGTATGGCCAATAATGTGGGTTCCCTGCATTCCCGATAAGGAAAATCGTTCTGAAATTTCAATTGGCAGTCCAACTTCCTTTAGTATTTCGATAGAACGGCCAACACTTAAAATCAACACATCCTTTGCATGCTCCGCGAACCAATCTCTTGCCGACACTTCATCCGCTTCCAGCTTAAAAACCGCCACGTTGGCATTTTGGAACCAACTCAACTGCGCACTCAGCTCCGTTTTAGCCCGCTCTGCCAAGGCCTCCCAATCAAAATGAGGATCTGGATGCCTCAATGTCAGCTTAATCCAATGTTCAGGCACTTCATCTCCATAGATGGCAAACCCCGCACTGTCTGGGCCTCTTTCTGTCATTGCAATCAGCATAGGTTCAAATAAAGCGCCTAACTTCGGACCTAATGCAGGATTTTTTAAATACAATCCGACGATTCCACACATACTAATCTCTCCTACTTTCCAACTAGAAAAACTCTGCGTATTGTTTTATTTCCCAATCGGAAACATGACGACTGTATTCGACCCATTCCATACGTTTGATATTGATAAACTCCTTCACAAACGCCTCTCCTAGCGCTTCAGAGAACATACGGTTGGCTTCAAGTGCATTAATCGCTTCGTCAAGGTTTTGTGGCAAAATCTCAATGCCCTTCTCTTTGCATTGCTGACGATCAAGTTCATATAAGTTGATGTTGTGCGGCTCACCAGGATCGAGCTCTCGCTCAATGCCATCCATACCGGCCGCAATCAATGCAGCGTGCACCAAATACGGATTACAACCGGAGTCGGGCAAACGAAACTCTAGACGCCCATAGGGGATTCGAACCATTGCCGAGCGATTGTTATCACCGTAACAAATATATGCAGGTGCCCATGTCGAGCCCGATAACGAACGCCCGACCACTAAGCGCTTATATGAGTTGACTGTAGGGGCCGCAAAGGCACAGAGGGCCGGAGCGTGGTGCAGTAAGCCAGCAATGAAGTGATAGGCCATTTTAGACAACCCCATCCCTCGCGGATCCGAGTCATCATTGAACAAATTACGCCCGTGCTCATCAGAGATAGACAGATGGAAATGCATGCCATTCCCCGTTCGGCTGGCGTCAGGCTTTGGCATAAATGAACAAACCATGCCCAGCTTATTGGCAATTTCGCCAGCCGCCATGCGAACGAAGGTAAAACGATCCGCCGAGGTTAATGCATCGCTATAAGTATAGTTGATTTCAAACTGACCATTGGCGTCCTCATGATCGATTTGATACACATCAAAGTCGACGGCTTGCAAGGACTCAACCAACTGCTCTAAGAACTCCCGAGATCGCGATAAGCCTTTATAGTCATAACAGGGTTTATCTAACACATCGCTTTCATCAACAGGCATTAGCTTGCCTTCTTGCGTTTTACGAAAGAGCGAAAATTCAGGCTCTAACCCTGTGTTTAATGTCCATTTTTTCTTTTCTAAACGCTTTAACTGCTGTTTTAGCAACACGCGGCTGCAAAAAGGATGGGGGGCTTTATTTACATAGCCATCGCATGCCAAGCGGGCATAACCGGGCTGCCAAGGCACCGCACTTAAGGTCGACAAGTCACCACGAGCCATAAAGTCAGGTCCATGTGGTTGCATTCCCATTCCCCATACAGCAAACCCTGCAAACCCTGCTCCCTTTTCGACAACATCCATCAGGGTATGAACGGGAACAGACTTGGTTTTGGCGACTCCATGAATGTCGACAAACTGCGCCAAAACATACTTGATCTGATGAGTATCGATGAACGATTGAACATCTGCGGGCATCATAATGCACCTCCTAAATTGACTGATCTCAGCTCTATTTCGTTTATCACGTCGTGAAAAATGTGTTCCAAATACTCGGCATACCCAGGATCAAATCCAATTAAAATGCCTTGATCAGGATGCGGATCTTTCCAAAGCCAGCAGTTAATTCCTGCAACAGCCAACATTTGCCATTCACCTGGCTGCATTTGATGGAAATCAAATTGACACAGGCACAGCATCAGCTCTGTCCAGGCATGCCCTTGGATATGCAGGATTCGATCATGTCGACGAAAGCACCAACTGGATTGAGGTTGAGCTGCAGTGTCTTTAATAAAGGCCAAGAACTCATCGCGCCCTGTTTTTGCTATCAAATTTCCGTCGCTGAATACGGCCGTCATAACCTCTGTGGGAATTTCTATCCCGGCGAAAGCAGACGTTGAATCAGGACCCGTCAAGATCCATGCCTGCCAATCTGTGATGGGTGTGAGTTGTACTGATTTCATACCAACACCTCCTCTACAGCCGACGTCTGCCGAATCCCTTCAGGGTCATAAAACGGCAATGAACAACGCTCCCCTCTGATTAAGCGGCCATCATCAACGCGAATATGAATAGGGTTGGAGGTATCGGCATAGGGTTGATCTAACATCACTAAACCTATTACACACTGCTGTGTCGGGCTATAGGCCACGCTGGTTACGCGCCCCACCATCTCGTTGTTATCAATTACTAAATGGCATTCTTTAACGAGATTTTTAGGTGCACCTTGTGCCAACTTGAAACCCACCAACTGGCGTTGGCAGGATGACTTTAAGCGAGCCAAGGAGGGCTTTCCTGTGAACCACGCTTTGCTGTTAAGCGGAACAGCCCAAGACATACCTACTTCGTATGGGTGAGTCAGACCATCCGTGTCTTGCCCTATGATAATATGGCCCTTCTCTAGGCGAAGTATGCGTTGCGCTTCGACGCCAAAGGGCTTGATTCCGACCGCTTGCCCAGCGACCATAAGCCGTTGCCATACCTCCAATGCCGCGTTATGGGGCAGATGTATTTCATACCCTAACTCACCGACAAAACCCACTCGGATGAGGCGCACTGGATAGCCACACAAAAGCCCCTCTCGCATGCCAAGGTATGGAAAATTAGATTCAGACAAGGAAATAGACGTCAGGGGCGCAAGTACTTTTCGACTTTCAGACCCAGCTAAGTTAATCGCCGCCAAACTGCCCGTTCGATTGACTAATCGCACATTTAAGCCACAAAACTGCACATACTTAGACAAAATCTTGTAGGTTGCATCTGCGTGGCTCGTTGTTGCCGTCACATAAAACTGATCTGACGCAAGCCGCCCAACGATGCCATCATCGATAATGACGCCACTGTCATCTACCATCAGCGCATAGCGTGTCATGCCTTGTTTTAGCGTCGACATTTTCATGGTGTAGGCTAAATCCAATAAGCGCGCAGCATCTGGCCCCATCACTTCGATTTTGCCAAGCGTTGACACATCGATGATTCCCAAACGGGATCGAACGGCTTCCACCTCTTCTTGAATGCAGTCCAGTCGAGCCGAGGATGCACCGTAATACTCGGGGCGGAGCCAAACACCTGCCTCCATGAACTTCGCCTGATGCGCTTCATGCCAAGCATGAAGTGGACTGCGTCGTTCAGGGCGAAAGCGACGCCCTGCAAGTGCCGAGATAGGCACCGGATGGAAAAATGGGCGAGCCGTTGTCGACCCTGTTGCGTTAATGCCTAACCCTTGTGAGCGAGCCAGAACTCGAATGGCATTCATGTTCGAGTGCTTGCCTTGACTCGGCCCCATACCAACCGTCGAGAAACGCTTGAGCAATTCGATATTGTCAAACCCTTCCAGAATCGCGTTTTTTAAATCCTTAAGCTGCAAATCTTCATCAAAATCGATGAAATTTTTGCCTTTGGGATGTTCAATGATTGGCCATGGATGACTGTGGGCTGTGGTATCGCGATACTGCGTTAAGTCACGCGACTCCTTCTGCCCCTTTAGAAATGCCACGGCTTCCTGCGCAACGGCCTTAGCATCCGCTATGCGCTGATCGACTGTAAACGCGCCATTTAAACGCCCACATACGAAAATACCCTTGGGTAAAAATTCAGGTACAAATTGCTGGAGAGTGTCATCGTAACTGAGCTTACCTCCCGCTTGATAAATCAATTGAGCAGCAGGAACCCATCCCACACTCATCGCGATCAAGTCACAGTCAAAGATTTCTTTTTTAGATAGATCACACGACTCCCCTGACAAAGGTGCAACGATCGCACGTTGCAAGGTCTGACGGCCAATCGCTTCGTAAATGCCGTGTTTTTCCAAAACCCGAATGCCCTTTGCAAGCACCCTCTCAGCCCACTCACCTCGTTGTGCGATGGACTCCATGTCGACAACAGCAACAACCGCTATCCCGGCTTCAAACATATCCAGCGCCGCACGATACCCTTCGACATTACTGGTCAGCACAAGCGCGTTTTGCCCAGGCTTAACAGCGTAACGGCTGATCAAGCGTTGAATTCCCGAGGCCATCATCACACCCGGCAGATCGTTGTTACGAAAGACGGCTGGCTGCTCCATGACACCGGTGGCATGAATAACAGCACGGCTACGCAGCTTAATCATGCCGTGAGGTGTTAACAGGGGCAGATAATGATCCGTGTACCAACCGACAGCCAGCGTTGAGGTGTAGAGGCGAATATTTGGGTGCGTGGATACCGACTCTTTCAGAGACTCACGTAACGCTTTAACTCTGGGTTCGTGTGCCAGTTGATAATCGAGGCTACCACCAATGAAAGGGTTCTCATCAACCAAAACAACATTGAGTTGAGCATCGGCTGCGGCCAAAGCCGATTGCATTCCCGAAAGCCCAGCACCAATCACTAGAAGATCACAAAATGCATACGACTTAGATTGCCGCTGGGCATCCCATTGGGTATTTACGTGCCCTAAACCCGCCTTGCTACGAATCATTTTTTCCCAAAAGGGAAAGAATTTTTTTGGTTTATGGAAGGTTTTGTAATAAAAACCGACTGGAAGAAATCGAGCAACGTATTCTATCTTGGCATCTTTATCCTTAGCGACAGTGCCATTTACATTACAAGCCGTTAGCTTCATGCTTGGCTCTAACGCAACCACATCACCACGGACATTCGGCTCTGCTTCCGTTTGGAAAAGTGCGTTCGCATCATGATTAGCCAGCGTCAACGCCCCGCGAGGACGATGGTATTTAAAACTGCGCCCCAGAATTAATTGACCATTTGCCAAAAGTCCTGAACTAATAGAGTCACCTTCAAACGCCTGAAACTCTCGGCCTTCAAACGTGAAGCGGATCGTTTTATCCCGAGAAATCCATTCATAGGGTTGAGGTTCAAGCCGGTAATTCATATTGCACCTCGGATATGTCGACATGCGCTTCTATTTCATCGGTTACTGTATTTCTTACAACGACATACCAGCGTCCCGTTGGGCGGTGATACCAAGCCTCCCTCAGACTGCAAGGCGCACCTTTGCGATTAAACACATACTCGCTCCAGGTTTTCTCATCGGCATCAACGGGTGGAATACGAATCTCGCCCATGTAATCAAACTCACTGATGGGCCTTTTTCCAATCACAGGACAATCTAAAAGCTTCATGATGTGCTCCCTAATGACCAACCGATGCCGCACCCTTTTCGCCCACTAAATCAAAGTCAGCAAAACGAGAGAGGCGAAAGGGTTCTATTAATTCGTGATTGCGCTCCTGTGCTAAGGTCCAGGCCATGGTTTTCCCACTCACAGGCGTGGCTTTAAATCCCCAGGTCCCCCACCCTGCATCCAGGTAAAAGCCCTTAATCGGAGTCGTCCCCATAATGGGCGCAAAATCGGGGGTGATATCACTCATTCCTGCCCATTGGCGCATCACATTTAGTCGACTGACAAAAGGAAATAGATCCAGCATTTTGTCGGCAAGCCCTTCCGTGAAGTCAAAGCTTGAGCGTGTTGAATGTAAAACGGAGGGATCGACCGACGCCCCCATCACCAACTCGCCGCGCGATGACTGACTGACGTACACATGCAAACTGCCCGACACAACAATCGTGTCCATGAATGGCTTTACAGGTTCAGTGACACAGGCTTGTAAGGGGTAAATTTCAATCGGAGTGGAAAGCCCGACCATTTCAGTAATCCGAGGGGTGGAACCTGCAACCATTGAGATCACTTTTCGGCAGCTGATAAAGCCTCGATCCGTTTCAACTCCACAGACCTCATCCTTCTCTGTGCGGATATTTAAAACCCGTGTTTTTTGATGCAGTTCAACGCCTCGATTATAGGCCCCACGCGCATAGCCCCATGCAACCGCATCATGACGCGCAACGGCACCAGGCGCGTGATAAAGTGCGCCCAAGACAGGACTGTGACCCGCACAGGTGAGATCCATATAGGGCACTTCTTCTGCAAGGGTCTGTAAATCAACAACTTCACTGGCAACGCCTAAGTGCTTATTCACCTCAGCACGCCAGCGCATGGTTCTGAGCGCACTGTCGGTATGCGCCAAGGTAAAATGCCCACGCGTCGAATAAAAGATGTTCAAATCAAAGTCGTCGGCCAGATCCTCAAAGAGCTTGACACTTGTGTCATAGAACTTAACACCCTCTGGGGTCAGGTAGTTTGAACGAACAATCGTCGTGTTACGCCCAGTATTGCCACCACCAATATAGCCCTGCTCCAACACAGCAACATCGGTAATACCGTGGTCTTTTGCCAAGTAATAAGCACATGCCATCCCATGACCACCGCCACCAATAATAACGACGTCATACTGTTTTTTGAGTGGCCGCGCTTCTGGAAAGAAGCGAGGCTCATCGTGAGACCGCTTGAAGCCATATTTCAACAATTGCCAAGGCATAATGCTCTCCTCGTGCAACGCTTGATTACCAGCTGACCCCGAGTCGGCGGCGCATAGCGCTTTTTTAAAAGCTGTGAATAATGCTGTTTCTTCATGGCAAACCTACTTTTACCTTTAAGAAATTTAATTTCTTCTGGATAAAGCAACATTCTTGCCAAACTGACACGCATCAGAAGACCTAAGACAGATTTTTTTCAACCATTTGAAAACCAAACAAATAATGAAATAAATATTCCTGATAGGAATTAATAGTTGCGCTATAATGGGAATCGTTGACACAAGATTGACACTGAGCCGTGACTCAATTTAGATCTAAGCGATCGCTTTCAGCACCAAGAAGAGGCATAGGGCATGACACAACAAGATCCAAAATTACAACTTGAGCAGTACATTGCGATGAAGGTAAAACGCACACGCGTTGAACAGGGTCTGAAAATTATGGATGTTGCTCGAATTGCAGGACTTAGCCAGGGGATGGTCAGCAAAATTGAAAATGCACAGGTTTCAACAAGCTTGGACACTTTAAGTCGTCTTTGCGATGCGATTGGCTTAACGATTTCGAAGTTATTTAGCGATTATGATCGCCCTGAAGGTGGGGCCCAACTGACAAAATCAGGACAAGGCATGGAGGTGGTTAGACGTGGAACGGAAAAAGGCCATACTTACCAACTGCTAAGTTACCATCGTGGTAAGAAGAAAACATACGAGCCTTTTTTAATTTCAATGGATGATGCCGCAGAAGTATTCCCAACGTTTTCGCATCCAGGACAAGAATTTATTTATATGCTCGAAGGGAAAATTCTCTATCGTCACGGCAATCATTTATATGATATGGGGCCAGGTGATAGCCTTTCATTTGATGCAGAAGTACCACATGGGCCAGAGCAACTTATCGAAGTGCCTATTCGCCTTTTATCCGTCATACATTATGATGACGAACATTAACGCCCATGGGTCTGTAAAAAAGTTGGGAGTTTGCCTATAAGCCGGGTTCTGTCGTGAACAGTCATTCGTCTCGAATGCATGTCACCATGCACCTCTAGCGACCTACCCGGATCCAGTACGGGCCGCACCTTAAGGATCCCTATTTGGTCTTGCTCTGAGTGGGGTTTTCCATCGCCGTGGAATGTTGCCACCCACGCGGTGCGCTCTTACCGCACCATTTCAACCTTACCGTGACTCCGAAGAGCCCTTAGGCGGTATACTTTCTGTTGCACTTTCCGTCGACTCGCGCCGCCCAGACGTTATCTGGCACTCTGCCCTGTAGAGCCCGGACTTTCCTCCACTTTGCAAGCAAAGCAGCGACTGTCCAGCAAACTCCCGCGGGCAGGATAACAGGATCTAAACAAAGTGCAAGCTTACTTATCTAATAAGTACTGATAGAGACGTTTTTTATTGGCACCGCTTATGGCTGATGTCAAGGCCGCTGCCTTTTTAGGCGGTAATTCAGTCGCCAGCAAAGCCAAAATGTCCAGCGTTTTTTTATCTAACTCCTCCTCATCTATCCGAGGTGGAGCGCCACGCACGATCACCACAAACTCACCTTTTTGTTGATTAGAGTCTTGCTGCATCCAGGTTAATAAAGAAGCCAAACTGTCAAGTTTAATCGTCTCAAAGGTTTTGGTCAGCTCTCTTGCAACAACGGCCTCACGCGAAGCACCAAAGACCGCTATCATGTCTTCTAGACTGTCGAGTATGCGATGGGTGGATTCATAAAAGATGAGTGTTGAGGTTTCATCAGCCCATTGATTAAGTGTGCGTAAGCGACTAGCACGCTTCGCTGGAAGAAATCCGTAGAACATAAAACGATCTGAAGGCAAGCCCGATGCGCTTAATGCTGCAATAAACGCACAACAACCTGGCACTGGCGAAACCTGATAACCGGCTTCGCGAACACTCCTTACTAGAATATAACCCGGATCTGAAATTAAAGGGGTTCCCGCATCCGAAACCAAGGCTATACTATGCCCTTGCGCAAGATGCTTAAGAATCAGCTCAATTCTTTGACTTTCATTGTGGTCATGGACTGAAATCATGGGCACTTTAATGTTAAAGTGTGCCATTAAACGACCTGAGTGCCGAGTATCTTCAGCTGCGATCAAATCAACCTGACTCAGCACACGTATTGCACGCTCTGACAGGTCACCAAGATTGCCAATGGGAGTGGCTATGACATATAAAACCGGATCTGACATGATGTTTCCAAATACTTGCAGGAAAAAACAGTATATGACGAATAGATTAGCCTTGTCTTTGACTTTGCTATTTTTAGCTCTATTCCTATCGGCTTGCAGTGCACCGTCAACAGGCACTTTGCAGCCCGCTCTTCCTAAGGATGATATTGTCATGCGTCTATTAAACGCTGCCAATCAAGCCAGTGGAGAACGCTCTGTCGAATTGCGTATTGAAGCAGCAAGGGTTTTATATTCCCGAAACCAAACAAATGAAGCCAATCAAATTCTAGATCAGTTGGATACACGCACTCTACCGACGTTTTTAAGTTTAAACATTGCCAGTATTCGTGCTGAACATGCATTATCCAATAATAATCCGCGTCAGGCGCTTGATTACTGGTCTTACGCACGATTCCCTGCCGAACTTGCGCCAGATGACATCTTGGAAATCAGTCAAAGCCGTTCTTCTATCTACCTGCAAACTTCAGATCCGATCAGCGCCATTCGTGAATTAGTGACAGGTACACAAATGACCGATGATCAAAAAACACAAAACGCACTCAGAGAGTTGATTGAAAAATCCTTAGAGCAAACGTCTATTGCCGATTTACACGCAGCCGTTAAAAGCCCGCAGAATAACTATTTCGAACAAGGCTGGTTTGAGCTAGGATTGATTCAACGCTCGGAGCTGTCTGCTGAAGAAAAAGAAGATGCCCTAGAAGACTGGGAGGCTTTATGGGCACAACATCCAGCAACTCTTTCCAGTCCAACGTCTCAACAATCGCTTTTTTCCTCTGGCACTGCTCTTGAGTCTATAGCACCGGGTAGTCGTCGTATTGGTCTGTTACTTCCTTACTCAGGTCCATTAGCCGAGATCGCTCGCTATATTACCGATGGCTTTACAACCGCGATGCTAACGGACGGTGCGTTAAACACGCATATTGAAACGCTCGACAGCACGCAAATAACGAATCCTGAACAACTCTTTGAAATTGCAACACAACGTGGCTTAGAAATTATTATTGGGCCCTTAGAGCGTGAGTATGTCAATCGCTTAGCAGAGCTACCCAACCATCCTGTGCCTGTACTGGCACTTAACCAGGCCAATACAGGCTCGAACCCACCCTTTCAACTGGATTTATCCAGTGAACATGAAGCCAGCGAACTAGGAAGGCGCGCCGCTGAGCTGGGTTATCAAACGGCTATGATTATCACAAGTGACACTCCTTGGGCGCAACGCTTGGGTCAATCAATAGAGCAGGAATTTTTCAGACAAGGCGGGCAAACCCTTGCTACACTCGAATTCAAAGGTCAAGGCGATACCTCTGCACAAATCAGAGGACTGCTTAACAATGATCCTCTGTTGGCGCGAACGATGCCGCGTCGTTCTCAAAGTGGCCAGAGAGTAAATGTTAGTCATGAAACAGATGTCATTTTTATGGCTGTTGATGCTCGTGATGCTCGCTTGATTAACCCAATGCTGGCTTACCACTATGTTGCTAAAATTCCGGTTATGGCAACCTCTCATCTGTTCGAAGGTTCGATTGATAACGTACGAGATACCGATCTGGCTCGTATCAGCTTCACTGATATTCCGTGGCGCCTTTCTGATTCATCCGAGCTGCGCAATACATTGGCCGCTTCACGTGACAATACACATACAAATGAAGGCAAGTTTTATGCATTAGGCGCTGATGCTTGGCGTTTGCACTCTGTCTTAAACGAACTTAGCATGCGGCCTGGAAGTTACGTTGATGGTGAAACTGGACGCTTAAGTATCGGCCCCAATAAACGCATCATACGCAGACTCTCTTGGGCTACGTTTACGAATGGAATCCCTCAACTCATAAAGGAATAGTGTTTTCATGGATCGAAAAAACATTGGCATGGATGCCGAACGAAGAGCCGAAGAATGGTTATGCAATCAGGGACTAATGCTTCTAAAACGTAATGCTCGATGCCGTCTTGGTGAAATAGACCTGATAATGTATGACCGAGACACCATCGTCTTTATTGAGGTTCGACAGCGCAAACATTCTCAATTTGGTGGGGCAGCGGCTTCAGTAGATTGGCAAAAGCAACGCAAATTAATTCGAACTGCTCGCTATATTATGAGTGGACAAACAGGCTGGGATGGTTATCCTTGCCGTTTTGACGTTGTCGCTTTTGAAGGCAATCAAACACCCATTTGGTATAAAGATGCCTTCAGACCCTGAATTACCTACACTGGATATCCGTTAATGGAACTTGAAGAAAAAATTATTAATCAATTTCATCACTCCATGGAGGTCAACGCCCAAACCATTGAGCAATTCACTCCGCTAATTGCTCAAGCGGGCCAGTTGCTCTGTGAACGATTAGTGAGTGAGCGTAAATTACTATGCGCAGGAAATGGCGCTTCAGGTGCACTCGCACAACACTTTAGCAGCCTCCTGATTAATCGCTTTCGACACGAGCGTCCTGGGCTCCCTGCACTTGCGTTAAATGCTGACAGCGCTGCGATTTGCGCCATTGCCGAAGACAGCAGCTTCGCTGACATCTACTCTAAGCAAATCCGAGCCATTGGCATGCCCGGTGATATTTTGATTGCAATTTCAGCAAACGGTCGCTCTGCGAGTTTGGTTCAAGCGATACAAGCGGCTCACGACCGAGAAATGGATGTGATTGCTTTGACCGGTGGAGATGGCGGAAATATGACTGCACTTTTGCGCCCTGATGAAATCGAAATATGTATACCGTCTGAAGATGAAATTTTGGTGCATGATGCACAACTCTTACTGCTTCACTGCCTTTGTGATTTAATCGACTATCAACTATTTGGAGCCTAACAATGCGCATACTTGTCCCAGTTATGTTAATCAGCATTCTTGCAGGGATCTCAGGCTGCTCGACATTTGTCAGCGCAACCCGTGAGACACCAATAGAAGAAAACGAAGGCCGTCGAACCCTCGGAAACTACATTGAAGATAACTCAATCGAATTTAAGTCCAAGGTTAATGTAAACAAAGGCAGTGATGCATTAAGAGCCTCTAATATCAATATCAATAGCTTTAATGGACAGGTTTTGTTAACAGGCCAAGTGCCAAATGAAGCGACAAAAACCGAAGCAGAGAGGGTGGTTAACGTACTCCGAGAAATACGTAAGATTCATAATGAACTCGAAATTGAAGGACCGACATCCCTGATGATTCGAGCAAATGATACTTATTTAACTGGAAGAGTAAAAACTCAACTCTTGGCCGACAATCGGACTGAAGGGATGAGAATCAAAGTGGTGACAGAGAATGGCACAGTGTATTTAATGGGGCTCGTAACCCCTGCAGAAGCCGATGTCGCCGTTGACGTTATTCGTGGGATAGTAGGTGTCAGACGCATTGTCAAAGTATTTGAATATATTGGTGGATAATCCACTTATATTCTAAGTAAAAGGGGCTGAAAAGCCCCCTTTGAAATATTACTTGACCACTTTTAATCGTGGCTTTTCCTTCGCTATCGCTAACTTAGGTTTATCCGGTGGTGGCTCTGTAGGGCCATTATCTTCGGCGATCAGCATTTCTGCGCCAGGCTCCATACCAAACCCCATCCCTTGGCCATTTTCTCTCGCATAAATGGCCAAAATAGCAGGTAAAGGCAAAAATACATTGGTTGGAACACCACCAAAGCGGGCATTAAACGACACACCGTCCTGATCCATCACCAGATCTTTTACAGCAGAATACGACACATTCAAGATCAATTGTTCTTCTCGCATAAATTGATCGGGAACCATCACGCCTTGAACTTGCGTATCCACCGCAATATGCGGCGCCATGTCGTTATCGGTTATCCACTCATGCAATGCTTTTAACAAATAGGATCTACTAGGTGTCATATACAACCTCAGAGACTTTAGTCTCTCATCTCACGTTCAGCGTCTGATAAGCTCGCTTGGAAAGACTCACGGCTGAACAAACGTTTCATATAGCTAAACAATGGAGCGCATTGAGTCTGTGACAATTCAATTTCCATTACAGGCAAACGCCACAACAGAGGTGCGATACAGCAGTCTACAATCGTAAACTCATCACTCATGAAGAAAGGCTTTTCACTGAAAATCAGTGAAATAGAGACCAGACTGTCACGTAACTCTTTACGACAACGCTCGATTTCATCATGATCAGCTACACCCTGCAGAATTGTGTCTGCATATTTGCACCAATCTCTTTGAATACGGTACATAAACAAACGACTTTCAGCACGAGCAACAGGATAGACGGGCAAAAGTGGAGGATGCGGAAACCGCTCATCCAAATACTCCATCATGACTCCCGACTCATACAACACCAACTCTCTATCCAACAGAGTCGGAAGACTGTTATAAGGATTTAGACCTACAAGATCTTCAGGCATATCATCAACTTTACAGTCAACAATATCCACTGCGACCCCTTTTTCAGCCAGAACAATTCTTACACGATGGCTGTAATGGTCATCGCCATCCGAAAAAAAGGTCATGGAAGAACGTTTTGCTACAACTCCCATCGAGTTACCCCACAAACAATCAATTGCTATAAACAAAAAAATCTACGCGGCCTAACGACCGCGTAGCTTCATAAACCAATACCTGAGTATTAGTGTATATCTCTCCAGTACTCTCTCTTCAGCAAGTATGCAAAGAAAGTGAAGATGGCCAAGAATATTAGAACATAGGTACCAATACGCTCAGACTGTAAGCGCGAAGGCTCACCGACATAAGCCATAAAGTTAACCAAGTCATAAATTGCTTGATCAAACTCTGCAGGACTCATACTTCCAGTACCGGCTTGAACTGTCAAACATTGGCCACTGCGAGTACCTGTTAACGGATCCAGTGTACCACTAAATCCACCTCGAGCCTCAAGTTCTTCACTTGTACAGTTATTTACAACTACACCCTGAAGATCTTCAAGCACGTTTGGCATGCCTACGTCCTTGAAAAGTGCGTTATTAACACCCCAAGGTCTTGAATCATCACGGTAAAAAGTACGCAAGTAAGTGTACAACCAATCTGTGCCTCTTAAACGCGCTTCAAGCGTCAGATCAGGTGGTGGCGCACCAAACCAACCTGCAGCATCTGTTTTGCTCATGGCAATGGTCATTTGATCATGGATTTTAAGATCACCACGAATCAAATACTCTTCCATCAAATCATGAGGCAAACCAATATCATCAGCTGTACGCTCAAAACGTTGGAACTCCATGGAATGACATCCCATGCAGCGGTTAACATACAGAGCCATACCTCGCTGTAACGAGGCTTGATCTCTTAGATCTGGCTTCATCGAATCTTTAGGATACGCACTGGCTGCCGCCTGAACTACAGCTGGCAGACACACCATCAATAGTGCAAATAGAAATTTTTTCATCAGCCTGTCACCCTTTGCGGAACTGGTTTAGTACTTTCTAACCTGGTGTAGAAGGGCATCAGGAGGAAGTAACCGAAGTAAAGCACGGTACAGATTTGCGCAACTAAAGTACGCGCATCCGTCGCAGGCAATACACCCAACACGCTCAAAATCACAAAGCTGATGGCGAACACAATCAAGTAAGTTTTGCTGATCCAACCTTTGTAGCGCATAGACTTAACTGGACTGCGATCCAACCAAGGCAATACGAACAGAATTGCAATCGCAGCCCCCATGACAACCACGCCCCAGAATTTCGCATCTAAGCCGAACAGGTTGAATGTAACCGCACGTAACATCGCATAGAAAGCAGTGAAATACCAAACAGGAGCAATATGATCAGGTGTTTTTAATGCGTTCGCTGGCTCAAAGTTCGGTCGTTCAATCATATAACCGCCGCCTTCTGGGAAGAAGAAGACGATAATTGAGAAGACGAACAAGAATACGCCGACACCCACTAAATCTTTAACACTGTAATACGGATGGAAAGGAATACCGTCTTTGGGAATACCGTTTTCATCCAGATTATCGTGGATTTCAATACCATCTGGGTTATTTGAACCCACTTCATGCAAAGCGATGATATGCAAAACGACCAGCGCAAGAATAACAATCGGCAAGGCAACTACGTGAAGAGCGAAGAAGCGGTTTAGCGTAATACCTGAGATCAGATAATCACCACGAATCCACTGCTGCAGGTCAGGGCCAATAACCGGAATTGCACCAAACAAAGATACAATTACTTGAGCACCCCAGTATGACATCTGACCCCATGGCAAGAGATATCCCATGAAGGCTTCAGCCATCAGTGCCAAGTAGATTGTCATACCAAAAATCCATACAAGCTCACGTGGTTTACGGTACGAGCCGTACATCAATCCACGGAACATGTGCAAATAGATGACGACGAAGAATGCAGACGCGCCAGTTGAATGCATGTAACGCAATAGCCAGCCGTACTCTACATCACGCATGATGTATTCTAAGGACGCAAATGCCCCCTCAGCAGTTGGGTTGTAACTCATGGTTAACCAGATACCCGTCACAATTTGGTTAACTAGAACCAATAACGCTAGAGACCCAAAGAAGTACCAAAAGTTAAAGTTTTTAGGAGCATAGTATTTAGCTAAGTGATCATCCCAAAGCGCGGTTGCTGGGAAACGATCATCTATCCAGCCCATTAGGCCAGGATTACCTTTATTACGATGACCAGCCATTATGAAGCCTCCTGATCTACACCGATGATAAGAATCGAATCATCCAGATACGAATGAGGTGGGATAACTAGATTAGTTGGTGCTGGCTGAGCACGGTACACACGGCCTGACAGGTCGAAGCGTGAACCATGACACGGACAGAAGAAACCACCTAGCCATCTATCACCTAAGTCAGCAGGAGCAACTTCAGGACGATAGGTGGGCGAACAGCCTAAGTGCGTACAAATACCAATCAGGACCGCATACTCGGGTCGCAACGACCTTGCTGGCGTCTTAGGTATGTAATCAGGTTGCTCTGATCGATTTGACTCTGGATCGGCCAGTTGATCATTCAGTTGCTCTAGATTCGCCAAGGCTTCTTCGCCACGACGTACGATCCAGACTGGCCTTCCACGCCATTCAACAATCATTTGCTGACCAGGCTCAAGTTTACTCACATCAGCTCTTGCGGGTGCACCCGCTGCCTTTGCTTTAGCACTTGGATGCCAGGACGCTACGAACGGGACAGCCACACCTACAGCACCAACTGCGCCTAACGCAGATGTCGCACCTAGGAGAAGCCGACGCCGACCTTTGTTCACGCCGTCATTGCTCATTAACTTCATCTCCACTCATTCGACGACCACTTTCCGAAAAATACGGTCAGCTCCGTCGCCAGTCATTTAAAACCTATAAATCGGATTCTTCAAATGGCGCAAATAGTAAAGAAAATACCCGATTTTTACAAGGTTAAAACCAGTCTACCTTAGGCCTATTCACATTTAAAAAACAGTCAAATACGCAATTAAAGTTTTGAAAAAGATAAAAAACCATAAAAAAACCCGAACCATGAAAGATTCGGGTTTTTTGATAAAGATCAACTTGCCCAAAAGGCAAACAGAAATTAACGCTTGGAGAACTGTGGACGCTTACGCGCTTTACGCAGACCGACTTTCTTACGCTCGACCATACGTGAGTCACGAGTAACAAAACCTGCTTCACGTAAAGATGCACGCAATGTTTCATCGTACTCCATCAAAGCACGTGTAATGCCGTGACGAATCGCACCAGCTTGACCGAAGCCACCGCCACCAGCAACCGTTACATATACATCGAACTTTTCAGCTGTACCCGTCAACTGCAGCGGCTGCATTACGATCATGCGCGCAGTTTCACGACCAAAATAATTTTCCATGGTACGCTGGTTAATAGTGACCTGACCTGTACCTGGGCGCAAGAAGACGCGAGCAGTAGAGGTTTTACGACGGCCTGTGCCGTAATACTGAGTAATAGACATATTCGCCTTCCCCTTAGATATTCAGTTCTTTAGGTTGCTGAGCCTGATGCGGGTGCTGATTACCAGCATACACTTTCAGCTTAGTGTACATAGAGCGACCAAGTGGGCCTTTTGGCAACATGCCTTTTACAGCCAATTCAATCGTACGCTCAGGGAAGGTTTGAATCATCTTAGTGAAGTTTGCTTCCTTAAGACCGCCTGGAAAACCAGAATGACGGTAGTACATCTTATCATTGCGCTTGTTGCCTGTTACGTGAACTTTTTCAGCATTAACAACAACAATGTAGTCACCTGTGTCCACGTGTGGAGTATATTCAGGCTTGTGCTTGCCACGCAGACGGCGAGCAATTTCAGTTGCCAAACGACCTAAGGTTTTACCCTCTGCGTCAACAACGTACCAGTCGCGTGTTACTTCGGCTGGCTTAGCGCTTACTGTTTTATTCATGAAATGATCACCTTAACTCGATAAGTCTCATTCCGCACTGTAAAAAGTACGGGCCCGACTTAGCTTATAGTTATTCGTTGGACAAACATTATCCAACCTTCACGTTCCCAAATTTTGAGAGCGGGCATTATACTGACTTTAACCAAGGTTTACGAGTACTAGTTTGTCTTTTTATGCAGATCTATGCTCTCTTGCGAGATACTCGTGCGACTGCATTTCAAGCAAACGACTTTTAGTACGCTCAATCTCAAAGGATAAACGACCCTCAGTGTAAATATCATGTATGCTGGTTTCTGCAGACAAAATTAACTTAACACCACTGTCGTAAAACTCATCCACTAAGTTTATGAAACGACGCGCAGCATCATCATTCTGACGTCCCATCTGCGGAACGTTACTGACCAGCACTTCATGATAGATTTTCCCCAACTCGATGTAATCATTCTGAGAACGAGGACCTTCACACAACTCTTTAAAATCAAACCACACAACATCTTCACACACACGACGACATTTTATTTGACGAGCGTTAACCTCGATCATTTTATCGCTTTCAGCTATATCGATATCGGGCGCAAGACTTTCGAAACTTTTGTTCAAACTGATGTCTGCTTCAGCATCTAGCGGATAATGGTACAATTCAGCCTGCTCTAACACCCGCAAACGATAATCAATACCACCATCAACATTCACAACCTCAGTGTATTTATTGAGCAAAGCAATTGCAGGCAAAAAACGCGCGCGCTGCAATCCATCTTTATAGAGACCATCGGGCACAATATTTGAGGTTGCAACCAAGGACACACCATTTGCAAACAATTGCTCCAATAACCCACCTAAAATCATAGCATCGGTTATATCGGTAACAAAAAACTCATCAAAACAAATAATTCGAGTTTCAGAGGCGTATTTCTTTCCAATTTCCACCAGAGGATTTTTAGTGCCCTCAAGCTGCTTCAGCTCTTTATGAACCCGTTGCATAAAACGATGGAAATGCGTGCGCGTTTTCTGCTCAAAAGGCAAGCTGTCATAAAAGGTATCCATCAAGTAGGTTTTGCCACGCCCCACTCCACCCCAAAAATACAGGCCTTTTAAGGGCTCTTTGGACTCTTTACGCATAATCCCCGTCAAACGACGAATCATACTGGGCACAGGTGCGTTAACAGACGCAATCAGCTCATCGTATAAGCGTTGAAGATGCTTAACAGCCATCTCTTGTGTAGGATCATAGGTAAAATCATCACGCTGAAGATCTTTTTTGTAACGCTCTAAAGGTGTCATTAAGCTCCAACCTCTGCCAATCGTTTGAAACAAGCGAGCAACTTTACTGCGCACCGACTTGACTTGCAATTATTCGTTGGCCTTAACGAATAATCATTTTACATACTCGGACTTTTGTGAGCACATACCCTCTAAAATCCAGGCCGATGCTTTTTCTGCAATCATTAATGTGGGTGAATTCGTATTTCCGCTAGTGATTGTAGGCATCACACTGGCATCAACCACCCTAAGACCTGAGATACCTTTCACCTGCAAACGCGAATTCAAAACGGCCATAGGATCATCCTCTGCCCCCATTTTCACGGTACCCACTGGATGAAAAATCGTGGTCGCAATATCGCCCGCTAAACGAATCAGTTCTTCGTCACTTTGATATTCTATACCGGGTTTAACCTCCTCAGGCTCAAAAGGAGCAAGTGCTGATTGGGCTACGATTTGCCGCACCTGTTTAAGGCTTTGAGCAGCAATCAATCGATCTTCATCGGTGCTCAAATAATTTGGGCAAATACGAGGTGAGTCCACTACGCTGGACGAGGCAATTTCGACCACACCCCGACTGGTTGGGTTTAAATTACAAACACTCACAGTCATCGCAGGAAAGGGGTGTAGGTTTTCACCGAATGCCTCTAAGCTCAGTGGTTGAACATGATATTCCAAGTTCGCATAAGGCTGCCCTGAATCTGAACGGGTAAATGCGCCTAACTGACTCGGAGCCATGCTCATGGGTCCCGAGCGTTTCAGCAAATACTCTGCACCAATCATTGCTTTTCCCCACACACTATTGGCCAGTGTATTGAGTGTTTTCACCCCCTTAACCTTAAAGACTGATCGTATTTGCAAATGATCTTGTAAGTTTTGCCCAACCCCTGGTGCATCCAGCCACACGTCTATTCCATGACGCTGTAGCAAAGATTTAGGCCCTATACCTGACAATTGCAATAACTGTGGCGATCCTATCGCTCCTGCCGAAACAATCACCTCCTTGGCCGCTATCACCGAATCATGCCTCCCTGACCGAATAACACTGACACCATGAGCTCTTGGAGCACCTTCACTTCCCGGCACTAACAAAATTTTTTCAACTTGAACTTCTGTCCATACCGTTAAGTTGGGTCTTGATAAAACAGGGCGCAGAAACCCCTTAGATGTATTCCAACGCCAACCTGACTTTTGATTCACCTCAAAGTAGCCAACGCCTTCATTATCGCCTGTATTAAAATCATCAGAGCGCGGAATTCCAGCTTGCGTTGCCGCCTCAGCAAATCGCTCTAACACATCCCAACGCAAGCGTTGCTTTTCAACCCGCCATTCGCCTCCATGTCCATGGTACTTTGAAAAGGCCTGCCCTTCTGTAGATTGTAAAAAAGACGGATCATCTAATCGGTAATGATGCTCATGCTTTCTAAAATCCTGAAGCACCTCATCCCATCTCCATGCTTGGTCCTGCGTAAGCTCAGCCCATGTATCGTAGTCCCTTGCCTGCCCTCTCATATAGATCATGCCATTTATAGAGGAACATCCACCTAAGGTTTTACCACGAGGGTAGCGAAGCACGCGTCCATTAAGGCCTGCGTCTGGCTGGGTTTGATATAACCAATCCGTTCGAGGATTGCCTATACAATAAAGATAACCAACAGGAATATGTATCCAGTGATAATTATCCTTCTTCCCCGCCTCAATCAATAACACCCGATTCAAGGGATCTCGACTTAAGCGATTTGCCAGCAAACACCCGGCTGAACCTGCGCCAACAATAATGTAATCAAATTCTGCAACTGACATCCTTACACTCACTTTTGATCAGCATAGAGCTGTATTATTTTTATAAACCCATCAAGCGAACAACAAAAGGCACTAGAATAGAACTAAGTACACCTGTCAGCCCCATTGCTAAACCAGCAAAAGCCCCCGTCAGAGTGCTTAACTGCATCGCATAAGCAGTACCAAAACCATGGGCAGCCAACCCTAGAGCAAAACCTTGACTCGCCTGACGTTTAACATTCAGTAAACGAAAGACTAACGGCGCCAATAAACACCCCATCACACCTGTAATCAATGCAAGTCCGGCGGCCAATGATGGGTAACCCCCTATTTGTTCTGCAATTCCAATCGCGATGGGAGAGGTCACCGACTTAGGCGCTAAGGATAGAAGCACCTCTGTTGAGCCACCCAATACGCTCCCAAGGGCAACAACTGTGATCACTGCCGTAACACTCCCTGATATACAGGCCAATAAAACAGGAAAAAATAAACGACGAATACGAGACAGGTGATCAAACAGCGGAATTGCCAACGCAACTGTGGCCGGCCCCAGTAAGAAATGTATGAATTGTGCCCCGGAAAAATAGGCATCGTAATCCGTGCCAGTGAGCATCAATAACGTAATAATAATTGCCATTGCAACAAGGACTGGATGCAAAAGAGCTGATCCTTTCGCCCAATCATTCAACTTTTTTGCCAACATAAATACGGCAAGGGTGACAATAATCCAAAACAAAGGCTGCGCCGAAAAATATACCCAGAATTTAGTGAGCTCCATGATCCTGGCCTTCCTTTGATTTAAACCTTTCCATCACCCATGCCACTACGATTAAGGTCAAAAACGTACTGACCAAAAGTGCCACCAATATGATCCACCACTGCTGCTTTATCTGATCAGCAAAGACCATTAAGCCAACTCCAGCGGGAATGAACAACAATGAAAGATGCGAAATCAAGCCTGTTGAGGTTAATCGCAAACCATCCGGCACCCTCCCCAGAACCATTAACCCGATCAACAAGATCAGCATTCCAGCAACAGGTCCAGGAATAGGGGCATTGATGGCCATCATCAATAACTCTCCCAATAACTGACAAAACAGCAAAACGAATAAGCCCTGCAACATTAATTTCAACCTTTTTTAGAAATTACCATCCATTTAAACGCATAGATGCACGTATTAAGCGCTGCTCTTCGGCTTCAATCTCATACAAATTATCTCGAATACTATGAATATGATCCACTGCCGCCTTCTGAGCTCTATCGGGATCTTTTTCAATAATGGCCTCAAATAGACGTGCATGCTGCTCATTGATTTGGCACATCGCAGCAGGACGGTGGTACAAATTATTTACCGATGCAAAGACTGAGCTAATCAATAAATCCGTTAGCGATTGCAATGTTTGCACCAACACAGGATTATGAGAGGCCTCACATATAGCGAGATGAAAGCCATGATCTAAGCGTGCATGATCTTGGGGCTTAAGGGTATTTGAGGCACTATGCGCCTCGACCCATTCTTGGTAGCGTCGACGAATCATAATTACATCCGCCGCCGTGGCACGCATGGCCGCAAGACGTGCGGACTCTCCTTCTAATAAAGCACGCACCTCCAATAAATCATAGAGAGTTCGCGGGTGATCACTAAACAAATGCATTAAGGGTGTTGATGGGCCGTTTAAAAGGGGAGCAACATAGGATCCCTTGCCTTGCTCTGTTCGAATAATACCGCGAGCCCTCAACAACTTTAACCCTTCTCTTAACCCTGAGCGCGAGAACCCCAGTTTTTCGGTTAAACGTCGCTCAGAAGGTAAACGCTGCCCAACACTTAATACACCATCTAGGATAAGCGTTTCAATTTTCTCAGCAACCTGATCAGCAACCTGTGCAGATGTTTTTTCCATAATCACCTCGATGTATCTGGTACGACCAAGATAGCTTAATCTCATCTCCGTTTTTCCATGATAGCCTGATCTGTTCAGGAATTATAAACCCTTATAGCAATCCACCACTTCAAACTGGTCAGACCAGAATTTAAGACCAAGACCAAAATAGTCTTTATGAACCAAACTTGACAAATCAGGTCAACTTACAAACACTGAAAGACCATCGTTGAATCAATATTCATTTAACCCATAACCTAATACTTAAGACAACTATGATACGTAGGATAATCGAACTCCTTTTAAGGACGATTTTTGAACGCTTATTCAAACTAACCCTTCATCAAGAGGGCGTGAATTTTTCACACCCTCGCTTACTGATTATTGCGAATCATCAGTCCTTCATTGATGGAATGTTACTGGCTCTGTACTTACCAATTAAGCCTGTATTTGTTGTGCATTCTGATGTCAGCGCCAATCCCTTTTTCCGTTATTTTCTCTCCAAGGTTGAGTTTGTATTAGTAGATCCTGCCCACCCTATGGCAATGAAAACCGTAATTAGACTCATTGAGTCAGGAAGACCAGTCGTCATCTTCCCCGAGGGGCGTATCACCCAAACAGGCTCGTTAATGAAAATATACGAAGGGCCTGCCTTTGTTGCTGCAAAAGCACAAGCAACACTGCTCCCCGTGTGCATCGACGGCGCTTCACGCACGTATTTTTCTAGATTGTCGGGCAAGCACCCACGGCAACTCTTTCCCAAGCTCAGCTTAACCTTCTTACCTACACGCCCCTTCAGAATGCCAGAGGGTGAAAGCGCAAAGCTACGTCGAAAAAGAGCGGGAGAAGCCCTCAGAAGCGTGATGCAAGAGATGATTTTTACCTCTCGCAAACCTGATACACTTTTTTACTCACTGTGCCAAGCAAGCAAACTGTACGGTAAGCGTCGTAAGCTGGTCGAAGATATCAAGCAAATTGAATACTCCTACAACGACCTGCTCAAAATGGCGTTAATGCTTGGAAAAAAAACGGAAGCATTTTCAAGTGAACAAGAAAATATCGGCGTTCTATTACCGAATCTTGCTCCGACCCTTGGCTTGATTTTTGGAATGACGGCTCGACAACGAGTTCCTGCCCTGCTGAACTACACAGCCGGAGTCGAGGCATTACAGTCTGCCTGCGACGTAGCTAAAGTAACGCAAATCATCACCTCCAAAGCCTTCATAGAACAAGCAAAGCTTGAAGATAAAACTACTCAATTGCGCGGAATCACCTTTCATTACTTAGAGGACATTCGTGCCAGCATCACGCTTGCAGACAAATTATGGTTAATGGGCTGGGCACTTCATCGCCCCTTATCGTTTGAGAAGCCTGTCTCCACAGAATCAACTGCGGTTATTTTGTACACCTCAGGCTCTGAAGGCAAACCGAAAGGGGTTGTGCTCTCTCACCGCGCCATCATGGCCAACATTAACCAAATACGTGCAGTGACTGACTTTTCTGTGTACGACAAGGTGTTTAATGCCTTACCTATCTTTCACTCATTTGGTTTAACGGCAGGTGCTCTTTTGCCTGTGCTATCGGGGATGAGTCTATTTCTGTATCCAACTCCCCTGCATTACCGAGTAATTCCAGAATTATCCTATGATCGGGGATGTACAATCCTATTCGGCACCTCTACTTTCTTAAATCATTATGGAAAATACGCACACCCCTATGACTTCCACCGCTTACGCTATGTGGTTGCGGGAGCTGAAAAACTATCCGATTCAGTGCGAAACCTTTGGTTCGAAAAGTTTGGTCTGCGTGTATTTGAAGGCTACGGCGCAACAGAAACCGCTCCCGTGTTGGCAGTCAACACCCCTATGGCCTATCGCTATGGGAGTGTGGGCCAGCTTCTCCCCTTGATTGAATCCCGCATCACGCTGATTGAAGGTATTGAACAAGGCGGTGCTCTGCATGTACGAGGGCCAAATCTGATGTCTGGCTACTTAAAAACCGATAAACCCGGCATTCTTCAGCCCCCTAGCTCTATCATGGGTGATGGTTGGTACGAAACAGGTGATATTGTTGAAATTGATGATGACGGGTATATCGCAATCGTTGGCAGGCTAAAGCGTTTTGCGAAACTAGCGGGTGAAATGATTAGCTTAGAGGTCGCAGAAAACCTTGCTTATGCGGTTTCACCTGACAAACTCCATGCTGTTTCCTCTAGGCCCGATTCCCGAAAAGGCGAAGCCTTGGTTCTATTCACAACAAACCCTACCCTCACGAAAGATCAACTCATTAAGCATGCACAGGCATCTGGTGTAAGCGAGATTGCTGTGCCTCGTGAAATTCACTACGTTGATCGCTTACCTGTTCTCGGAACAGGCAAAATAGACTATGTGACGCTTAAAACCTTAGCACAGGAGACTCACTCAGCAACCTAATGAGTAAAGACTCACCAATTACTGGTCTGACCAGTGACTGAATTGATTGACCTAATGCGATTCTGATACCAAGATTGCCTTAACCCAACTCTAGGTGAACGCAATGAATATCTTGCATGATGAACGTATTGATGGAAAGTTACCGCGTGTGAATCGCTCAGTTCTGTTACAAGAGCTAACCGCACACTTACCTGGTCTTCACCTTTTACATAAGGATGAAGACTTAGCACCCTATGAATGTGACGGCCTCTCTGCCTATCGCACCAAACCACTGCTTGTGGTCTTACCAGAAACAGTTGATCAAGTTCAAACGATCATGAAGATTTGTCATGATTTTGGCGCTCCTGTTGTGGCAAGAGGTGCTGGCACAGGGCTTTCTGGGGGCGCATTGCCCATCGAACAAGGTGTGTTGCTAGTACTGGCAAAGCTAAACAAAATCCTTGAAATCAATCCAGAGGGTCGCTTTGCTCGTGTGCAACCAGGCGTTCGGAACCTCGCCATTTCAGAAGCAAGCGCTCCTTATGGCCTCTACTATGCCCCTGACCCCTCATCACAAATTGCCTGTTCGATTGGCGGTAATGTTGCGGAAAATGCAGGAGGGGTTCACTGCCTCAAGTACGGATTAACTGTACACAATCTACTTAAAATCAACATTATTACGGTCGAGGGTGAATTTTTAACGCTGGGCAGTGATGCTCTCGACAGCGCGGGTTTTGATCTACTCGCACTATTTACCGGTTCTGAGGGGATGCTCGGCATTGTCGTAGAGGTCACCGTTAAGCTTCTGCCCAAACCGAACGTTGCAAAAGTATTAATGGCGAGCTTTGACGATATTGGCAAAGCAGGACAGGCTGTAGGCAATATTATTGCAGCAGGCATCATTCCTGGCGGTCTTGAAATGATGGACAATCTTGCCATTAAAGCGGCTGAAGACTTTATCCACGCAGGATACCCAATAGACGCACAAGCTATTTTACTCTGTGAGCTAGATGGCGTTGAATCTGACGTTGAAGAAGACTGCCAAATCGTTCGTTCCGTACTGGAAAACTCAGGCGCAACGGCTATTCAAATGGCAAAGGATGAAGCCGAACGTCAACGTTTTTGGGCTGGGCGTAAAAATGCCTTTCCGGCGGTTGGTCGCATTTCGCCTGACTATTATTGCATGGATGGCACCATCCCTCGCCGCGAACTCTCCAACGTACTGACGGGCATCCAAACCCTATCCGAAGAGTACGGCCTAGCCGTTGCTAATGTCTTCCATGCAGGGGATGGCAATATGCATCCTTTGATTCTATTTGATGCAAACCAACCTGGAGAGTTAGAAAAAGCCGAAGCACTGGGGGGCAAGATTTTAGAACTGTGCGTAAAAGTTGGAGGCTCTATCACTGGGGAGCATGGCGTTGGCCGCGAAAAAATCAATCAAATGTGCTCCCAATTTAATAACGATGAAATTGAAGTTTTTCATGCGGTTAAAGCGGCCTTTGACCCAAAAACTCTGCTAAATCCTGGAAAAAACATTCCAACCCTACATCGTTGTGCCGAGTTCGGAAAAATGCATATTCACAATGGCGAACTCCCATTTCCTGAATTGGAGCGTTTCTAATGACCCTAGCACCTTCTCATACGGCTCATGACTCCCCTTACCGTCCAGGTGACCGTCCTACAACAACATCTGAAGCATTGTTATTGGAGCAAGTACACCAAGCCATGGCTGAAAAAAAGCCTCTAAGTATCCAGGGCGGTAACACCAAATCATTCTTGGGTCGCCCCGTGGAGGCCCCTGTTATTTGCACAAAATCACATTCAGGGATTGTTAGCTATGATCCAACCGAACTGGTTGTCACTGTGCGTGCAGGTACGCTTTTATCCGAATTAGAGACTATTTTAGACGAAAAAGGCCAAATGCTGGCATTTGAGCCACCCCATTTTGGCGAACAAGCCACCGTTGGTGGCATGGTTGCAACAGGTCTTGCGGGGCCACGACGACCTTGGTCTGGCTCCGTTCGTGATTTTGTCTTGGGCACCAAAGTCATCACAGGGCAGGGTAAGTTGTTGCGCTTTGGTGGCGAGGTAATGAAAAATGTAGCAGGCTATGATGTCTCGCGACTCATGGTAGGAAGCTACGGCTGCCTAGGCCTCATCACCGAAGTGTCGATGAAAGTATTACCCAAACCTAAACATCAGCAACACCTTTCGCTTAAACTACCTCAAAGGGACGCGCTCGCCTACTTAGAAAAATGGGGACAAGCCTCACTCCCCTTAACAGCGGCATGTTTTTTTAATGACACCCTCTATTTGAGATTGGAAGGCGGTGATAGTTCTGTCAAAACCTTTGCAAATCAATTAAATGGCAGTGAAATTGATCCAAACTTTTGGGTTAGCCTAAAGGAGCAACAGCTCCCCTTCTTTAAGGACTCAGGCTTACTTTGGCGCTGTTCTGTTCCTTCTCAAAGCCCAGTTCTCGACCTCCCCGGTGAACAAATCCTTGACTGGGGTGGTGCTCAGCGCTGGCTAAAAACATCGCAATCACCAGAAGCCATTCGAACGGCCGTGGCCAAATTAGGCGGGCATGCTACCTCCTTTACGCCAGGTATCACTACAACTCCCTTCCATCCGTTGCCAAACTTACTGATGCGCTACCACCAACGGCTGAAAGCCAAACTGGATCCAAGCCAACTATTCAACCCCGGACGCATGTATAGCGATTATTAAAAGAGAGAGCCACATGCAAACAAACTTGTCTGATGAAGCTAAAAAATTGCCTCGCGCCAAAGAGGCTGAAGATATTTTACGAAGCTGCGTTCACTGTGGTTTTTGCACAGCGACCTGCCCCACCTATCAACTATTAGGTGATGAGCTAGATGGGCCAAGAGGACGTATCTATTTAATTAAATCCTTCTTAGAAGGCGCTGAAGTCAGCCGAGAAACACAGCAGCACCTTGATCGTTGCTTATCTTGCCGCAACTGTGAAACAACCTGCCCATCTGGTGTGAAATACCATGATCTTTTAGACATAGGAAGAGCTGCCATTGAGGACAAGGTAGGACGCCCATTTGTTGAGAAACTCACGCGCAATACACTTAGACACGTCATTCCTAACCCAATAGTGTTTACCCCTCTATTAAAAACAGGGCAATGGTTGCGTCCGCTTTTACCGGATAAGCTAAAATATAAAATTCCGCTAGCAGCCACCTCGAAAAGGCTTAGCCGCCCCGACAGCCTTCATGCGCGGACCTTCTTAGTTTTAGAGGGCTGCGTTCAGCCAAGTCTGTCGCCCAACACGAACGCGGCAGCGGCACGTGTATTAGATAAACTAGGAATCAATCTTGTTAACATTCGAGAAGCAGGCTGCTGTGGAGCCGTAGATTATCATTTAAATGCACACGAAGCCGCTCTAGAAAGGGCCAGAAAAAATATTGATGCTTGGTGGCCTAGTATTGAAGCAGGTGCTGAAGGGATCATTCAAACAGCCAGCGGCTGCGGCGCTTTCATTAAAGACTATGGGCATTTGCTTAAGCATGATGACGATTACGCTCACAAAGCTGAGCGTATTTCAGAGCTAAGTGTTGATATTATTGAGGTCTTGCAAAAAGAGAACCTCGAAAAGTTTAAGATCCACCCTAACACACGCATTGCCTTTCACTGCCCTTGCACACTTCAGCATGCGCTCAAACTGAATGGCAAAGTCGAATCCCTACTTAAAAATCTTGGGTTTTCATTAACACACGTTGAAAATAGCCATTTATGCTGTGGATCTGCAGGAACCTATTCTATTACTCAACCCAAATTGTCTATACAATTACGTGATAACAAACTCGAGGCATTAGAAAAAGAACAGCCTGATGTCATTGCAACTGCCAATATCGGCTGTCAAACACACCTCAACTCAGCGGACAGGACACCTGTTTTACACTGGATTGAAATTCTCGAAAGCGCCCTAAATCATCACAATTAACCTTGTTAGGAGTTCATCTATATGTACACTAAACACGCTTTATCTCTTTCAGATGCCCAGCAAATTTTAGCTGCGGCGGCACAAGAAGCAAATGATAACCAATGGGCAGTCGCCATTGCGGTCGTTGACGACGGTGGCCACTTGCTGGCGATGCAACGCACCGAAGCCTGCGCTCCCGTTGGATCCTATATCGCTATTGAAAAAGCCAGAACAGCAGCTTTGGGTAGACGCGAAACGAAAGTGTATGAAGATATGATCAACGCTGGACGTACTGCTTTTTTATCTGCGCCCGTTATCAGTGCAACGCTTGAAGGTGGCGTTCCAATTATTGTCGATAATCAAGTGATTGGTGCTGTCGGAGTATCGGGTGTTAAATCAAACGAAGATGCACAAATTGCAAAAGCGGGTGTTACCGCTTTAAGCCTGTAATTTTGCAGCAAGTCGATACACACAATAATTAAGTGAGTATCGACTTATCCCTCCTGAAACACGCCTTACTGGCTTCATCTGCAAGAACAATAGAAAAACTCATCATTGACCGAGAGTCAACAGGACAAAACCAATCTAATCCATTGTAATAATTGAATAAAAAACCATTTCAACTGCTACATACAAAGCTTCAACTCAAAGTACAAATTTTTTTATCCTGTTTTTAATACGAAAAACAGAAAATAATATCGTATAAATGGCTTATTTAGACATATTGTATAGTATTGTTTATAGATATTAGATATATGTTGTAGGAAAATAATCGACTTCAGCGTTCAGCTGATTTAACAACAATAATGAACCAGGAACTAACAATGGAAACACTTGTTAATACGCTCAATGGCTATATTTGGAGCGATGCTCTTATCTTCCTCTGCTTGGGCGCAGGCTTGTTCTATTCAATTCTTACCCGGTTTGCACAAGTTCGCCACTTCAAAGAAATGTGGCGTTTGCTGTTTAGCTCGCGTGAATCTGCAGAGGGCATTTCTTCATTTCAAGCGCTTGCAGTCTCTCTCTCAGGTCGTGTCGGTGTAGGTAACATTGCGGGTGTCGCCGCCGCTATTGGATTTGGTGGACCCGGTGCAATCTTCTGGATGTGGGTGGTTGCTTTCTTAGGTGCAAGCACAGCTTATGCAGAGTCAACTCTGGGTCAAATTTACAAGGTTAATGATGATGGCCAGTATCGTGGTGGTCCGGCCTATTATTTTGATCGTTGTTTAGGCTGGCGTTGGTTAGGGGTCTTATTTGCCGTTTCAGCTATTATTGCTTGTGGTGTATTCTTACCAGGGATCCAAGCTAACGCAGTTGGTAACGCCTTCACTCAAGTCTTTGGTGATGGCAACATGGTCAGCAGTAGCTATGGTGAAGTTGGTACAAACAAGTTGATTGCTTTGGCAGTCATATTAATCATACTTGCGTTCATCATTTTTGGTGGTATTAAGCGCATTGCTCATTTCACACAGATCGTTGTTCCTTTCATGGCACTTGGTTACATTATCATGGCCTTGATCATCATCTTCTTAAACCTCGACAAGCTGCCCGGTATTTTTAGTTTGATTTTGTCTGATGCCTTTACAGCTCAAGCAGGCTTTGGAGCTGCGATTGGTTGGGGTGTGAAGCGTGGTATCTACTCAAACGAAGCTGGACAAGGTACTGGCCCTCATGCTGCAGCTGCAGCGGAAGTCGATCACCCAGCTCAGCAGGGTCTCGTTCAAGCATTTTCTGTTTATGTTGATACATTGTTCGTTTGTTCTGCAACTGCGTTCATGATTTTGATCACTCAACAGTATAACGTTCAAGGAACACTTGAAGCGGGTCAGTTCATTGTTCAAAACGTCGATGCATCAACCGTTATTGGATCTGCAGCCTTCACTCAGATGGCCCTATTAAGCGTCTTTGGTAATATAGGACCTATATTTGTTGGGTTTGCACTATTCTTCTTTGCATTCACCACTATATTAGCTTACTACTATATTGCCGAAACCAATGTTGCTTACCTGAACCGCCTGTTTAAAATCAACATCCCATTAACCATTGTAAAACTAGTTATCATGTTTATGGTGGCCTATGGCACAGTTAACAGCGCAGGCTACATTTGGGATTTAGGCGACGTTGGTGTAGGACTCATGGCTTGGATCAACATCGTTGGTATCATTATTATCTTCTTCGTTGCGAAGCCTACTATGATAGCGCTCAGAGACTATGAAGAGCAGAAAAAGGCAGGTGGCCCTATCACCTTTGACCCAGTTAAGCTTGGCATCAAGAATGCTACCTTCTGGGAAGAGCGCCTGAAAAACAAAAAGTAATGATCTAAAATCTTGTTAAAAAGCTCCGCTAGTTGGAGCTTTTTTCATTTTTAAGCCTCTTACCTCCCCCCACTTAGGTCTTTAGGTCTTTAGGTCTTTAGGTCTTTAGGTCTTTAGGTCTTTAGGTCTTTAGGTCTTTAGGTCTTTAGGTCTTTAGGTCTTTAGGTCTTTAGGTCTTTAGGTCTTTAGGTCTTTAGGTCTTTAGGTCTTTAGGTCTTTAGGTCTTTAGGTCTTTAGGTCTTTAGGTCTTTAGGTCTTTAGGTAAGCAAACCTTACAGTGCGATGAAGGGCAAACAAAAAAGGCTCCACAAGGGAGCCTTTTTCAAGGGGAGTTTATTTAGAGTAACAAGCGTCTAATATCACTCAGGAGTGCATTCAAGTCGGTTAAGAAACGACCTGCATCTCCACCGTTAATTGCACGGTGGTCATATGACAAGCACAAAGGCAACATTAAACGAGGCTCAAACTCTTTTCCATTCCAGCGTGGCTGAATATCAGCCTTAGATACACCCAGAATTGCCACCTCAGGCGCATTTACAATAGGAGTAAAGCCTTTACCACCTATGCCACCTAAGCTAGAAATCGTAAAGCAAGCGCCCTGCATCTCATTAGGCTTCAACTTACGATCTTTTGCTTTTCCAGCTAACTCAGCTGACTCTTGCGACAATTCATACACTGACTTTTGATCCGCATCTTTAATGACAGGAACCATGAGCCCATTTGGTGTATCAACTGCCAAGCCAATGTTTACATATTTTTTATAAACAATGTGCTCACCATCAGCATGCAAAGACGCATTGAACTTCTGGTGACGCTTCAATGCGATTGCACAGGCTTTGATCAAAAAAGGCAAAGGAGTAAGCTTAACGCCAGATTTCAGCGCTTCATCCTTAACTTCCTTACGGAAGGCCTCCAGAGCCGTGATATCCGCATCATCAAACTGAGTTACGTGAGGGATATTCAACCAGCAACGCGACATATTATCTCGCGTCAGCTTGTCAATTTTGCTCAACTTAACCATTTCGACTTCGCCAAACTTGCTGAAATCGACAGCCGGAATAGCAGGTATACCAGAACCGCTGGTAAGCGTTGGAGCCGATTCCGGCTTCTCGCTTAACTGCTTCAACGTCGTTTTGACATAGAGCTGCACGTCTTCTTTAAGAATACGTGCTTTAGGGCCTGTGCCTGTTACTCGAGACAAATCAACACCAAACTCACGCGCTAAGGCCCGAACAGCGGGTCCTGCATGAACTTGACGATTTGATTTTTCAAGATTCGCTAAATCAACCGTGGCATTCGCCTTGGCTGCGATTGGAGCCTGTGCACTAGGTGCAGGTGCAGCCGTTACAGTAGCAACCGGAGCTATAGGTGCAGCAACACCCTTAACCTCGACTTCAAGCAACAAGTCACCTTCATTAACCTTATCGCCCACCTTAATCTTCATAGAAGTGATCATACCACCAAAGGGGGCAGGAACTTCCATCGACGCTTTATCCGTCTCTAGGGTAATCAGGCTATCGCCTTCATTAATGCTATCACCCTCTTTTACTAGAACTTCAATAACATCAACATCTGAAGCTCCACTGAGATCTGGAATCAAGACAGATTGCACGCCGGAAGATATAACAGCTGCAGCGGGCGCTGGAGCCGCTTCCGGAGCGACTGAAGAAGAAGGAGCAGGGGCAGGAGCAGATGACGATACAACAGCCGCTTCTGACTCACTCTCAAGCTCAATCAACAAATCGCCTTCGTTAACCTTATCGCCTTCTTTAATGTGCAAAGCCTTAATAACACCAGAAGACGGCGCCGGAACTTCCATCGAAGCCTTGTCTGTTTCCAGTGTGATCAAGCTATCGCCTTCATTAACACTGTCACCGATCTTCACTAACACTTCGATAACATCAACATCGGATGCACCGCTAAGATCAGGAATTAACACTTTCTCAACGGAGCTAGACGTTGTGATTGGCGCCGGACTCGCAACGGGTGCCGTTGGTGCCGCCGCTACAGGCTCCTTAGCTACTTCCTTCGCCACAGGCACTTCTAGTACTGCTGACTCGGAATCTACTTCAAGCTCCAGCAGTAAATCGCCCTCATTAACTTGATCACCCTCTTTAACATGAAAAGCTGTGATCACACCGGAAGCCGTTGAAGGTACTTCCATTGAAGCTTTATCCGTTTCAAGTGCGATTAGGCTATCGCCCTCACTCACACGATCACCCACTTTGACCAAAACTTCGATAACATCAACATCTGATGCACCGCTCAGGTCAGGAATTGTAACTGTCAGTTTGCTCACAATAATATCCTCTCGCTTAACCTATCAGAAGTGCCTGTTATCACACGGTCCAAGGGGCCGGCTTTTCAGGATTAATATTAAACTTCTGCATGGCTTTGGCGACGACTGAAGCCTCCAGCTTGCCTTCTTCCTGCAGGGCTTTTAGAGCTGCAACAACGACGTAGTAACGATTTACCTCGAAGAATTCACGCAATTTAGCACGCGTATCAGATCGACCAAAACCATCTGTACCCAATACTTTATAACGACGTGGGATGTATTCACGCAACTGATCAGCATACATACGCATATAGTCAGTTGATGCAATGACTGGACCTTCGTGGCCTTTTAAGCATTGCTCAATAAACGACTCACGCGGTGCTTCTTCTGGGTGGAGGAAGTTCCAACGATAAACGGCCATCGCATCACGGCGCAGTTCATTGATAGAGGTTGTACTCCACACATCTGATTCAACACTAAACTCATCACGCAGTATTAGCGCAGCCTCTCTCACTTCGCGAAGGATCGAACCACAGCCCATCAATTGAACTTTAAGGTCTGCTTTTTTACCTTCATCTAAGAGGTACATCCCTTTAATGATCCCTTCCTCAGCACCCGTTGGCATATCTGGGTGAGTGTAGTTTTCATTCAAAGTCGTGATGTAGTAGAACTTGTTTTCTTGGTCATGGAACATGCGCTTCAAGCCATCTTGAACAATGACTGTCAACTCATAACCATAGGTTGGATCGTAACTTACACAGTTAGGTATCATTTGAGCCATAAGATGGCTGTGACCATCTTGGTGCTGTAAACCTTCACCGTTCAGCGTTGTACGACCTGACGTTGCCCCAATTAAGAAGCCACGCGCTTGCGAGTCGCCAGCCGCCCATGTTAGATCCATCACACGCTGGAATCCGAACATAGAATAAAAGATGTAGAAAGGTATTACTGGGCAATTGTTATTGCTGTACGAAGTAGCGCAAGCCAACCACGCACTGAATGCACCAGCTTCGTTAATACCTTCTTCCAGGATCTGACCTGTTTTAGACTCTTTATAAAACATGATCTGATCGCGATCATGCGGTGTGTAGCGCTGCCCTTGAGATGTATAGATACCTAATTGACGGAACATACCTTCCATACCAAAGGTACGTGCTTCGTCTGGTACAATAGGAACAACGCGGTTACCGATATTCTTGTCTTTTACTAAAGTGCTTAGAACACGGTTCAGAGCCATCTGAGTTGAAATTTCACGCTCACCGGTTCCTTTGAGCTGTCCGCTAAAGACTTCAAGATCAGGTGTCTCCAATTGCTGAAATTCATTACGACGTGCAGGATAGAAGCCACCGAGCTGCTTACGTCGCTCGAACATGTACTTCATTTCAGGCGAATCAGGTGATGGACGGTAGTAAGGAACATCTTCGAGCTGATCATCAGTCAGAGGGATGTTGAAGTTGTCACGAAAGGCTTTAAGGTCGTCGAGTGCGACTTTTTTCATGGAGTGCGTGTCGTTTTTCGCTTCTCCAGATTTACCTGTACCATAGCCTTTAACTGTTTGCGCTAAGATAACTGTCGGCTGCCCTTTATGGTTCATTGCCGCATTGTAAGCCGCATATACCTTGTATGGATCATGACCACCACGGTTCAGATTCATAATATCCTGATCAGTCATATCACTGACCATTTCTAAAAGCTCAGGGTATTTACCAAAGAAATGCTCACGCGTGTAAGCGCCACCGTTGGCTTTGTAGTTTTGCAATTCACCATCAACCACTTCATCCATGCGCTTTTGCAGCAACCCTTTCGAATCCTTTTCAAACAAAGGATCCCAATGACGCCCCCACAAGCACTTGATAACGTTCCAACCAGCACCCCGGAAAATAGATTCAAGCTCTTGTACAATTTTACCATTACCACGAACAGGGCCATCTAAACGCTGCAAGTTACAGTTAACAACGAAAACCAAGTTTTCGAGCTGTTCACGTCCAGCCAAAGAAATTGCACCCAAGGATTCTGGTTCATCGCACTCGCCATCACCTAGGAACGCCCAGACTTTACGATTGCCACGCTTGACTAAATCACGAGCCGACAAATAGCGCATCACGTGAGCTTGATAAATCGCTTGAATTGGGCCTAGACCCATTGAAACAGTTGGGAACTGCCAGAAGTTAGGCATCAACCATGGGTGCGGATAAGAGGACAAACCATTACCATCAACCTCACGGCGGAAATTATCCATCTGCTCTTCTGTCAAACGTCCTTCTAAATAGGCGCGAGCATAGATTCCGGGTGAAATATGTCCCTGAAAAAATACCATATCCGACTCACGATCACCTTCTGGACCATGAAAGAAGTAATTAAAACCGATGTCGTAAAGTGTTGCAGAGGATGAGAAGCTTGATATATGACCACCCAACGCGTCGCTATTGTTGTTGGCACGCATAACCATTGCCATTGCGTTCCAGCGTATAAATGAGCGTATGCGGCGTTCCATAAACAAATCACCCGGCATACGTGCTTCGTCGCGCGGGTTGATCGTATTACGGTAAGGTGTGGTGAGTGTTCCTGCCGCACCTAAACCAATTTCTGAGGCTTTATGGCCGAGTTTTTTCAATAAATAACGAGCGCGATCACTGCCCTCATTTTTTGCAACCGACTCGAGGGCTTCAAGCCATTCCTGAGTTTCAATTGGATCTACATCGTCGATGATATCTTGCACTTTGTTATTCTCCAGTCAGTTTTTTAACCGTGTTCTGAAAGACTAGACGCCCTTAGGCATGTTTTCATGCTGCATTGCACAGTTTTTATTGATGATTTCGTGTAGTAATACTACGCAATATTGGAATAACTGTCTATAAGATACCAAATATTGACGACGAGTTAGGGTTTACAAGCTGTTTTTGTAGTAAAAATACAAAAATATCCTTTAGTGCCCGTCAATTTCGGTTAATGAGGAACGCCGCAAGGATCTCTCAAGACGTGTATTTTCGCGCCCTTGCTCCAAAAGTGCTTCTTCGACAAACATGAGATGGTCATGCGCAGCTTTTCGGGCTTTCTCAGGCTCACCATTTTCAATTGCTTCAAGCAAAACACCGTGCTGAGAATGAATGTTGGAGCGCCAATTATCTTTTGGATAGATATTTTTTAAGTTATCACCTATGTGGTGTCGCAGCAAGGTAAACAGGGCCCGCATCATATGCAGCAACACCATATTATGCGTTGAAGCGGCTATCGCAAGATGGAAGTCAACATCCGCCATCACCTCTTTATCAAAAGCTTTTTCATCATGGTAGCGCTGCAAATCTTCATAGCACTTTCGGATTTCACGCTTATCAGCGGCAGTGCTTCGCATGGCGGCATAGTAAGCCGACACACCTTCAAGTGCATGACGAAACTCAAGCAAGTCATATTGAGCTTCGGGATGATGCTTAAATAAGTCCAACAAGGGATCTGACAAGCTTTCGCCTAAACGTTCCGTGACATAGGTCCCACCACCTTGCCGACTACTCAACAACCCTTTTGCCACCATTTTCTGTACCGCTTCACGAACAGAAGGCCTCGACACTTCAAATCTTAATGCCAATTCGCGCTCAGGCGGCAAGCGCTGACCGGGCTTAAGCGCCCCCTCTAAGATCATCGCTTCCATTTGCTGCATAATCACATCTGAAATTTTCGGCTGTTTCACTCTAAGATACCCCATTAATCTTACTTACACACCCCGTATAAAATTGGTATTACCAATAAATAAAACAAAACAACATGAAAAATGCTATATCTTCTGAAGACATTGACGAAACCAATCATAAAGAATAAAGTTAAACTATAATAAATGTAAATTGGTATTACCAATTAATCACTCAGGACTGTCAATGAATACGCACTTTCAACCCTTTTTTGATGATATCAGTTCATTTATCCCTTTATCGCGCCTCATTACCGACCCTTTACGAACACTTGCGTATGGAACGGATGCAAGTTTCTATCGCCTCATACCGCAAATCGTTGTTCAAGCTACCTGCGAAAAGGAAGTACAACAACTCTTAAGGGCAGCAAATAATCACCAGATACCTGTAACCTTTCGTGCCGCGGGTACAAGCTTGTCGGGCCAAGCCATCACAGACTCAGTCCTTATTGTGCTTGCTGACGGCTGGGATGGCTACAAAATTTCGCAGGATGCCATGCAAATTTCATTGCAACCTGGCGTTATTGGCGGCAATGCAAATAAATACCTACTTCCATTTCAGCGAAAAATAGGGCCTGACCCAGCCTCTATTAATGCAGCAAAAATTGGTGGAATTGCCGCAAACAATGCCAGCGGCATGTGCTGTGGAACAGCACAAAACAGCTATCAAACATTAAAATCGATGCGCCTAGTTCTTGCCGATGGCAGCCTGCTCGACACCCAGTGCTCTGAATCCATTCAGGCGTTTAAACAGTCTCACGCAACGCTTCTGAATGAGCTAAGCCTGTTGGCACAACAAACACTTGCCAATCAAGCACTCACAGAACGCATTAAGCATAAATATAGACTAAAAAATACGACTGGCTACGCGATTAATTCACTGATCGATTTTACCGACCCAATTGATATTCTTCAGCATTTAATGATTGGTTCGGAAGGTACACTTGGATTTATTTCAGAAATCACCTACCACACAGTTGAAGAGCATCCCTACAAAGCATCGGCACTGATCTTTTTTAATAGCGTCCGCGTTACTTGTGAAGCTGTGGCCGCCTTAAAACAAACACCCGTTGCCGCAGTGGAGCTAATTGACCGCGCTGGACTCTCATCAGTCATGCACAAACCCGGCATGCCTGATTTTATTTCTGACCTTAACCCGAACGCAGCGGCGCTTCTTGTTGAAACTCGTGCCAGCAACGAACAACAGTTGAATCAAGCAATTAATCAGATTATTGCGACATTAAGTCAATTTGAAACGGCCTCTCAAGTTGAGTTTTACATAGACTCTGCGCGCTGTGCTGAATTCTGGGCGATTCGAAAAGGCTTATTTCCCGCGGTGGGCGCGGTCAGATTAACCGGGACAACTGTTATCATTGAAGATGTCGCTTTTCCTGTCGAACGTCTTGCCGATGCAGTTGAGGACTTACACTCCATCTTCAAACAGTTGAACTATCACGAAGCCTTGATATTTGGACACGCCTTAGAAGGCAACCTTCACTTTGTTTTTACCCAATCCTTTGACAGCAAAGATGAAGTTAAGCGTTATGAGCAACTTATGGAAGACGTCGCTCGCCTAGTTGTAGACAAATACGATGGTTCATTAAAGGCAGAGCATGGTACAGGCCGCAATATGGCTCCCTTTGTCGAGCGTGAATGGGGAAAGGACGCTTATCAGCTTATGTGGAGCCTCAAAAAATTACTCGACCCGCACAACTTACTAAACCCGGGTGTTCTACTTAACAATGACCCTCAGGTTCATTTGGCTAACCTTAAGCCAATGCCCGCTGCACACCCATTGATCGACAAGTGTATTGAGTGTGGTTTTTGCGAGCCTTCATGCCCATCAAGGGCACTGACACTCACTCCGAGACAGAGAATCGTTATTTGGCGAGAGATTTCTGAGCTGCGTCGCACTGGCAGCAACCCTGAGCGGTTACTGAGCCTAGAAACAGATTATCAGTACCAAGGAGAAGAAACCTGCGCGGCCTGTGGTCTCTGTGCGAACACCTGCCCTGTCTCTATTAATACAGGTAATTTAACCCGTGCTATTCGTGCTGAAAATCACATGAGCTGGAATAGGAAAGCCAACTGGCTAGCACAAAACTTTTCGACACTCTTGTCCTCAGGTCGTTTATTGTTAAAAGTAGCACACCAAACACAAAAGATTTTAGGAGCCAACTTTCTCAGCAAAACATCTTCCCGAATGACACGACTCTCAAAAGGGAAAATTCCAACTTGGTCACCCTCTATGCCAAGAGCTGCGAATAGAATTCAAGCACTGGAACTGCCTTCTCAAACAAGCAAAAAGAGCAAAGTTATTTATTTTGCAAGCTGTGCCAGCCGAACCTTCGGGACGTCATCGCAAGATACGGAAGCAAGGTCGCTCCATGAGGTTACGCTTAGTCTTTTAACCAAAGCCGGATTTGAGGTTATTTTCCCTCCCAAAATTGAACAACTGTGCTGTGGAATGCCTTTTGAATCTAAAGGCCTGTTTGAAGCAGCGAGCTTAAAAGCTGACGAACTGAACACAAGGCTACTTGAGATTACACAACAAGGGTCTATTCCAATTTTTTCGGACACCAGCCCCTGCAGCTTGCGGATGAAAGACAATCTTGATCCCCGATTGCAAATATTTGATAGTGTCGAGTTTATTGATCAATTCGTATTAAACAAGCTCAACATTGAAGCGAAAGCAACGCAACTCGCCGTGCATGTGACATGCAGCACAGTTAAAATGGGATTGGCAGATGCGCTCGTTCGAATTAGCCGTCGTTGTGCATCGCATATTGTCTTGCCTGACCAAATCACCTGCTGCGGCTTTGCTGGCGACAAGGGTTTTACCCATCCCGAGCTCAATGCCTCCTCGCTACGAACTTTAAAAACGGCTGTTCAAACCTGCGAAATGGGGGTTTCAACGAGCAGAACCTGTGAAATTGGTCTCACTCAACACAGTGGCATTGAATATCGCTCTATTCTGTATCTTTTAGACCAACAATCAAAGGCCATTGAAGAAAACCGACCGTAGGGTCAATTAATTCAACAGACAGCAGCGCTTAGACTGGTATTTTTTGAACAAAGCCGTATAGTTTTGTTTTTTCTATCGGCTTTCTTAATCATGGATATTTTCTCAATTTCGGTTGCAGAGCGTATTTTTCAAACCATATTTCCGCTACTTGCAATTGTGTCTGTTGGCTATTTTTATGCTCGTAAACGGCCAACAGATATGGCCGTTGCAAACAAAATCAATATTGATATCTTTACACCGGCTCTAATTTTTTCTGTCATGTCAGCTGAGAGCTTTGATCTGCAGAATTACTATCCTCTTGCTTTGGCGGCAGGATTAATTGTGATCCTTTCAGGTATTTTGATTTGGCCCTTATGTCGAATCATTGGGGTACAGCCTAAAACCTTTTTACCGCCCATGATGTTTACTAACAGTGGTAATCTAGGCATTCCACTCATCGTACTGGCATTCGGTGAGGCCGCCTTACCTGCAGCCGTCGTCTTATTTCTTGTCGAAAACCTGCTACATTTTACGCTTGGGCTTTATATTCTCGATAACAAAACGCGGTTACGTAATCTTCTTAAAATGCCGATGATTATTGCCACAATTGCGGGTATTTTTTGGAGTTACAGTCACTTTACCCTGCCCTCTGCGTTACAAACCTTTATTGACATGCTCGGGCAAATCGCGATCCCTCTCATGCTATTTGCTTTAGGCGTACGCATGACAAGCATCGATTTTACGCATTGGAAAATTGGATTATGGGGAGCAATACTCGCTCCAGCCTCTGGCTTAATTTTGGCTTTGCTGCTGCAACCCTTCTTTCAGCTTGAAGCCACCCATTTTGGCTATTTGTTGATTTTCGCAGCGCTTCCTCCCGCCGTATTAAACTACATGGTCTCCGAGCGCTACAATCAAGAGCCTCACTTGGTTGCCGCCATCGTATTAATTGGCAACATAGGAAGCCTGCTCTTTATACCCATTGTTTTGGCATTCGTACTTTGAAAAAGGCACGGTAAACACCGTGCCCAAACTCACACGCTCTACTCTTGACTACCTTCGTCAGTAACCGTCAAAATTGCACGATTTCTTTCCAAGGTTGCAGGACCAATACCGCTAACTTCTGTCAACTCTTCAACAGAAACAAAGGGTCCCTTTGCATCTCGGTACTCCACAATCAATTCAGCACGAGCCACACCTATACCCTGCAAGGCATTTGCCAGTTCAGATGCGGATGCGGTGTTTAAATTGATTTTTTCAGATGCAAAAGACAAAGAAGCAAAGAGAGAAGTTGCAAGTAATGCACAGGATAGCAGACGAAATTTTTTCATGTTTATGTCCTTATAAATTAAATATCGGCAACCCTTACCGACTGGCTCAATATAATAAATATGCATTTCATTGTCTAGCCGAAATGCATATTCTCTGATGATTTTATTAACTAAGTATCAAACAATAAGGCTTTCCTGAATCAGGCGACAAGTGGCTTGAGGATCCGCCGAGCGCGTTATTGGACGACCTATGACTAAATAATCACTACCGGATTGAACGGCCTCAAGCGGAGTCATTACTCGTTTTTGATCGCCTATTTCAACACTGGCAGGACGGATTCCGGGCGTCACCAAGGCAAAATTCGGTGATATGCATTGCCTCAGCATTTTTGCCTCTTGTGCTGAGCATACCACCCCATCAAGACCTGATGCTTCTGTCAAAAGCGCTAATCGCTTAACCTGCTCCAAGGGAGATATATTCAAGCCAATTTCGGCTAAATCAGACTGTTCTAAACTCGTTAGAACAGTTACGGCAATAAGCAGGGTTTGCTGCTGATTGACTTGTGTTAAGGCATTTTTAGCAGCTTCCATCATCCGTCGACCACCCGATGCGTGGACATTTACCATCCACACCCCCATTTCAGCCGCCGCTTTAACCGCCATTGCCGTTGTATTAGGAATGTCATGAAACTTCAAATCTAAAAAAACGTCAAACCCCTTTGCCTGAAGCGCTTCAACAATGCTCGGTCCTGTCAGAGTAAATAGCTCTTTACCCACTTTAACTCGACAATCATCAGGATTCAGTGAAGAAGCCATTGCTAGCGCATCTGAAGCATTGTGATAATCTAAAGCAACAATAATTTGTTTAGCGTCTTTTTGCATAAAGCCTACCTATGACATCGGAAGATCTGCAATAAAAAAGGCAGTGCTCGATACACTGCCGATAGAAACATACCATAAGGGTCAAACCAGATCTTTGACACCTGATGTTTTTAACTTATCAAGTTCAGACTTAGCCGATTGAATATTTCTCTTCAAAAAGTGTATTTTTGCTTTCAGTGAAAAAATAATAAACGAACTAAGCAATACACCCAGAACACCGCCTATCACAAACGCACCTAACAACCAAAGTGAAAGGCTTGCTTGAGGCAAGGTGAGGAAAATCAAATCTATCGTGACAGGTGTTGTATTGTGTATTGCAAAGAGAATACCAACCAGTAACACACATAACAGCACGAGGAATAATATGATTCGTTTAATTAAGCGCACGCGCTACCCTCCCATAGGTTAGAGTCTAAATACTCGCATTCAGGCTATCGTTGACCTGATCGCGCATTTCTTTACCTGGCTTAAAGTGAGGAACATATTTCGCATCCAACGAAACCGATTCCCCTGTTTTTGGGTTGCGACCAATTCGCGGAGCACGGTAGTGAAGCGAGAAACTGCCAAAACCTCGAATCTCTATTCGATCACCGCTAGCAAGCGCTTCTGTCATGTGATCAAGCATCGTTTTGACGGCAAGCTCAACATCTTTAACAGAAAGCTGTGGGTGCTGATCTATCAGGCGCTCAATAAGCTCTGATTTAGTCATGTTATTCCTCCACTTAAGTTAATGCCGGGTTAAACCTAACCCGGCAACTATGACACCCCGGTCCGCAGGTGGTTATTTAGTGTTTTTCTTCATTTGCGCTTTGATCAAATCGCCAATTGTTGTTGGGCCAGCCGCTTCAGGAACTACTTGCTCCTGAACAGATTTAATCGCCTGTTTTTCTTCCTGATCCGAAAGCTGCTTCACAGATAAGTTTAAGGTACGATTACGACGATCAACACTAATAATTGATGCTTCAACCTCTGTTCCTACTGGATAGAGGGCTTGCAAGTTATCAACGCGATCTTTTGAGATTTCTGACACTTTCAGAATTCCCTCAACACCCTCTGCAAGACCTACAAGTGCTTGACGATCATCAACAGAAACAACCGCACCTTTCACAACCGTTCCTTTAGGATGACTTTCGGCATACTCCGCAAACGGATCTGAATCGACTTGCTTAATACCGAGTGCAATACGTTCACGCTCAGGATCAACAGATAAAACAACAGTCTCGACCTGCTGTCCTTTGCTGAAGCGCTTAACTGCCTCTTCACCCGGCTCATCCCAAGATAAGTCTGACATATGAACAAGGCCGTCGATATTACCTTCTAGTCCAACAAATATTCCAAAGTCTGTAATAGACTTGATTTGGCCGGATAGACGATCACCTTTATTGAAAGTCGATGCAAATTGCTGCCATGGATTCTCAGAGCATTGCTTCATACCTAACGAGATACGTCGACGTTGCTGATCAATATCCAGTAGCATAACGTCAATAACATCACCCACTTGGACAACTTTAGATGGATGGATGTTGCGATTAGTCCAATCCATTTCAGATACGTGTACCAAACCTTCAACACCTTGATCCAGTTCAGCAAAACAGCCGTAATCCGTTAAGTTAGTGACTTTTGCTTTAAGCTTGTCACCAACTTTATGATTGCCGATCAACTGCTCCCAAGGGTCCGCTTGCAGTTGCTTAAGACCTAAAGAAACGCGGCTACGCTCTTTATCAAACTTAAGCACTTTAACATCTAACTCTTGACCTACGCTGAGCAACTCACTCGGATGCTTAACGCGTTTCCAAGCCATATCGGTAATGTGAAGCAGACCATCAATACCACCCAACTCAATGAAAGCACCGTAGTCAGTGAGGTTTTTAACCACGCCTTTAACGACAATTCCTTCTTCCATTTTTTCAAGCAGTTTTTGGCGCTCTTCACTGTAGGACTCTTCCAATACAGCACGACGTGAAACCACTATGTTATTGGTGGGTGCATCAAGCTTTACCAATTTAAACTCGAGTTCCTGGCCTTCAAGGTGCGCCGTGTCTCTGAGTGGACGCACATCGACCAAAGAACCCGGTAGGAACGCATTAATACCGTTAATATCAACAGTTAAGCCACCGCGCACTTTACCTATAATGTAACCCGTAACGGTTTCTTGTTCAGTAAAGGCTTTTTCCAACACTTGCCAGGACTCTGCACGCTTAGCTTTCTCTCTTGATAAGAGCGTCGTACCAAAACCATCCTCTAGGGCCTCTAGGGCAACCTTAACTACATCACCCACTTTTATGCCAAGCTGTCCTTTCTCATCACGGAACTGCTCAACTGGGATGACACCCTCTGATTTTAATCCTGCGTTGACGATGACAAAGTCATTTTCAATCGCCACCACTGTGCCAGAAACAATCGAACCTGGCGCCATTTCCAGCTCTTTGAGGCTCTCTTCAAATAGCTGTGCAAAACTTTCAGTCATTACCGTGCATCCTCAGAATAGTACTGCCTAACGCAGCCCTTTATGTTTCGCTTCATCCAGCACCACCTCTAACACCTCCTCAATTGTCATTTTGGTGGTGTCCAGAATCACCGCATTCGGCGCCGGTTTTAAAGGTGCGACCGTGCGATTCATGTCACGATCGTCCCGCGATTTAATATCAATTAATATATCTTCAAGGCTAGCACTCAGTCCCTTGCTAATCAACTGGTTATAGCGTCGGCTTGCACGTTCTTCTGCACTTGCATCAAGATATATTTTCAAACAGGCTTCTGGGAAGACAACTGTGCCCATATCACGCCCATCTGCGATCAACCCTGGAAGCTGCGCAAAGTCTCGCTGCCTTTGCAATAAAGCCTGTCTAACAGGCCCCAATGCCGCGACAACAGAGGCGTCTGCCCCTACGTTTTCTGTGCGAATAGTTTGTGTAACCTCTTCGCCTTCAAGAATAATTTTCAACTCGCCATCGGCACTTTCAGACAAAAATTGCACATCCAGATGCGCAGCCATGACTTGCAGGGACTCGACATCATCTAAAGAAACACCATGATGACGCGCAGCAACCGCCGTTAAGCGATACAAAGCACCGCTGTCTAACAATGACCAACCCAGTGCATTGGCTAACAAGCGACAGATCGTTCCCTTCCCTGAACCGCTTGGGCCATCAACTGTTATGACTGGAGGTAATAGTGAGGACATTAGTCCGACTCCTTATGTATGCTAATACCGGCACGCCTTAATTGTTCAACCAATGCAGGATAGGCTGTGAGCAGTGCCGCTGAATGTTTGATCCTTAATGCCTGTTGCGCTCTTGTTGAAGCCACGATCATTGCAAATGCAACAATGGGCGGTAAAGCTTCTGAAATCTCGCCACCGAGCAATAATGATGGTTTCAACAACAGATGTGATCCGCTTAGCTCAATCTGAGCACCTTGCTCTAGCAAAACCGCTACAGTACTCGCAATCAGGGCACTTTCCTTGGCTGACAAAGACGCAGGCAGATGAATAAGGGTTTGGCCGTCTGCGAATAATGCCAAGACCATTAGAAAAGGTAATTCATAGACCACGCAGGCCACATCGTCTGCAGAGAACTCTTGTCCTTTTAACTGAGCATAGGTAACCCATATGTCAGCAACAGGTTCAAACCCCGTATCTTTGTGCAAGGTAACCTGAATATTTGCTCCCATTTTTGACAAAAGGGGTAAAAGCTTTGTTCGATGTGGATTCACACCGATATCGGTCAATATTAATGAGGACTCAGGCACAAGCGTTGCGGCTGCAATCAACATCAACGCCGTCGAGAAATCACCTGGAACACGTATTTTAGTCGCCGTTAATGTCCCAGCGCAGTCGATTGTCGTCCTAACCTCACCCGCCTCTTCACTTTCACACAAAAAATAGCCAAAGCTTTTTAGCATACGCTCGGTATGATCTCGACAGAAACGATTCGTTTTTAAGCAGGTCTGCCCCTGCGCATAAAGACCAGCTAACAACAAACTGGACTTTACCTGCGCACTCGCATGGGTGAGCTCAATTTCTGAGCCTTTCAGGATTGAAGGCGATATTCTAAAAGGTGGGCCGCCTTGTTCATTACTGTCAATCTTGGCACCCATTTTCCTGAGGGGTTCCAAGGTCGATAGCAAACTTTTCTGACTCAAGGCCTCATCACCAAAGACCTCTGTCGAAAAGGATTGAGCAACCAATAGCCCAGTGAGGAGTTGCAATGACGTTTCAGACTTACCTAGGTACAAAGGTCCCTTTGGTGGTTGCAAGCCATGCAAGCCAACACCATAAATGCGAACACTGCCTTGATGAGGCCCCTCAATAACAACGCCCATTTCACGAAAGGCTTTAATGGTCATTAAGCTATCTTCACCTTCGAAAAAACCTTCGATGTCAGTGACGCCCTCCGATAGAGCACCAATAATGATCGCCCGGTGTGAAATTGAGCGGTCACTGTGTACTGCCACCCGCCCCGATAAAGGACTATCTGGCTCAATACGCAAATCTATATCCTGCGTATTTGCTGAGTAAGCAGAGCCCGCGAGCAGGGTTGAAAAATGCTCTCTGGCCACTTTAGCGCGACTAAAAATGCCCAGCATTGCCTGACTATCGCCCGCAGCAATCGCTGATCTTAAGCGCGCCACACCTGATGTAAACTGATCAATTTGCTTAAGAATCGCATCACGATTGGCCTGACAGATATCATGCCACATTACCGGATCACTCGCTGCAATCCGTGTAAAGTCACGAAAACCACCAGCGGCATAACGAAAGATATCGCGATTCTCTTCTTCATGCGCCAAGGTGTCGACCAATGAAAAAGCCAATACATGCGGTAAATGACTCGTCGCAGCTAACACTTGATCATGCCGGTACGGGTCCATCTGCAGCACTTCCGCTCCGACCGACTGCCACAAACGAGCAATCTCTAGCGTTGCCTTAGGATCGGATTCAGGAAGTGGTGTCAAAATCACCTTATGGCGCTCAAACAAATCCGCATCGGCTGCGACCACACCACTTTTTTCAGCACCGGCTATTGGATGCCCCGGAACGAATCCCGGGGGAATCTTTTGAAACACCTGACGAACGGCTTGCACTAGGTGACCCTTAGTGCTCCCCACATCGGTCAACAGAGTTGTCGGCCTTAGAAAAGGTTGAATATCCTTTAAGACCACCTCCATCGCCTTGACTGGCACCGCTAACACAATCACATCCGCTTGTTGAACTGCGCTGGCTAAATCTTGCACGGCTTCATCAATCACCCCTAAGCGTATGCCTAAATCGCACTCCTGAGGATGACGATCATAGGCAGCAACATGCTGCACCACTTTTCGTGATTTTAAAGCCTTAGCAAATGAACCTCCGATAAGGCCTAAACCAATAATAAGAAGTCGATGTGTCGTATAGGTTAACACTGAATAACCTTTTTTAGCGCAAGTAGGAAGCGTGTATTTTCTGACTCTGTACCAATCGTCACTCTTAAATGATTGGGTAAATTATACACCCCTAGCGGTCGCACAATAACGCCTTCATGCAACAGTTTTTGATAAATCGGCAAGGCCTCTTCACCCATATCAATCGTAATAAAGTTGGCTTTAGACGGTATATAACCCAGCCCCATTTGCTGAATGCCTTTTGTTAACTGCTGCATTCCCTGAGCATTTAAAGCCACTGTATGGGCTAAATAGTCAGTATCATTCAGACAAGCAACAGCAGCAGCCATCGCAAAACTATTCACATTAAAGGGTTGGCGAACACGATTCAATAAATCTGTTATGGCCGGATTTGACACGGAAAATCCAACACGTAGTGCCGCCAACCCATAGGCTTTGGAGAAAGTACGGGTGACGATTAAGTTAGGGTAGCGTTTAACCAACGCCAATCCATTTGGCATTGCAGCGTCCATCGCATACTCGCTATAGGCTTCATCCAGCACAACAAGTATATTCGCAGGTAGACTATCCAAAAATGCACATAACTCGTCGTTCGTAATCACAGTGCCTGTCGGATTATTTGGATTGGCTATAAAAATAAGACGCGTCTTTTCTGAAATTGCCTCTGAAATCGCTTGAAGGTTATGCCCAAAGTCTTTAGCTGGCGCAACAACACTTTTAGCGCCCACAGCTTGCACCACTAACGGATATACAACAAATGCAAATTCTGAATACACAGCTTCGCATGCAGGATTTAAAAAGGTGCGAGTAATCAACTCCAGCAAATCATTTGAACCATTACCAAGCGTAATTTGAGCCAGATCTAAATCGAAACTCTGACAAATTGCTTGTTTAAGCTGATGACCATTACTGTCAGGGTAGCGAGTTAACTCTGCTATTTCTTGCTGAATGGCGGCAATGGCCTTGGGTGATGGCCCTAATGGATTTTCATTACTTGCCAATTTGATAATATTAGAAATTCCCAACTCTCGTTCTAACTCTTCAATCGGCTTACCCGCTTGATAGGGTTTGAGCTGCTGAACTCCGCTATTGGCTAATGCCACATAATCACACGACATCTGTTCACCTCTAGGTTCTACCTTAAAGAACCGCTTGTGGGTATGAGCCCAATATTTTAAGTATCACAGGGGTAGACTGCAGTTCTAAAAGGACTTCGGCCACAGTCTCATCGTCTCTATGCCCTTCAAAGTCCATATAAAACAATGATGCAGGACGCGCACCTATATTTGAGCGCGTTTCTAACCGGGTAAGGCTAATACCACGCTTTCGAAAAGGCTCCAACAAGCTATAAAGAGCTCCTGGGCGATCGTCTTCTGAGCGAATCAAGATTGAGGTTTTATCACATCCACTGGGTGCAACTTGTTGACGACCTAAAACGAGAAAACGCGTATCGAGCGTCGATGACAATGTCCCTCCTCCGAGTTGCAACTCAACCTCACCACAAATAAATACATCGTATTGCCCCAAGAGGTCCAGTGTATGACTCACTAAACCTTCTTGTGGAGACTCAATCGGCAATACTGCATAATGACAACTGGCGTCCATAACCGCTTTAAACACTTGCTCTAAACTTGCAAATGCAACACTCTGAGCCGATAAACCAAAGTGTTTACGTACCGCTTGCTCAGTGTAGTTATTCTCCGGCCCCATAAAAGCAACTTTGACAGGCTGCTCTAGCGCCAAACACGATGACATAATTTCTCGAAATAGCCTTGCCATTTCGTGATCAGGAAGGGGCCCTGTATTGCGTTCCATCACACGCCTAAGCACCTGAGCTTCACGTTCAGGGCGATAGAAAACAGGAGACGCTGACTGACCATATCGCTGTTTAACGTCTGCGACCTTACCTGCACATTCAGCGCGCTGATTAATCAAGCGCTGAATATTCAAGTCAATATCGTCTATCTGATCTCGCAGTACACGCAGTGCTTGCTCTTGCTCGTTAAGCGTATTTGGTTTTGTCATCGGTTACACCTGTTGACCGCTCATGCGTTTTCTTTTTCAAATTGAACCATAAACTCAATCAGTGCATCCACTGCTGCTTCAGGGACTGCATTATACAAACTTGCTCTCATACCACCGACTGAGCGATGCCCTTGCAAGTTCACCAAGCCTGCCGCTTCCGCTTGGCTTAGAAAAGCGTTTTCAAGTCGCGCATCTGCAAGCGTAAATGGAACATTCATGATTGAACGATTTCGAATCGCCACAGGGTTTCCATAAAAATCACTTTGATCAATAGCGGCATAAAGCTTTGCCGCTTTTCGCAGGTTAATTGCGGCAAGGGTTTCAACTCCACCTTTAGCTTTCAACCATTTAAAGACTAACCCCGCAAGATACCAAGCAAAGGTCGGTGGCGTATTGTGCATAGACCCTGCCTCGGCATGCACTTTATAGTCGTACATCGATGGCGTTGCTGCTAAAGGATTCCCTAAGAGATTGTCTCGCACAATCACAACCGTTAAGCCAGCAGGACCAATATTTTTTTGTGCGCCCGCATAAATCAATCCAAACTGGTTGACATCAATCGGCTGAGACAGAATATCAGATGACATATCAACCACTAAAGGTACGTCACCCGTTTGGGGAACATAATCAAACTGAACACCACCAATTGTTTCATTACTTGTATAGTGAACATAAGCAGCATTCGGGTTTAAAACCAGGTCTTCTTGAGTAGGGGCACTGCAAAACTTATCTGACTCAGTCGTTGCAACAATGTTAACGTCACAATAACGAGACGCCTCAGCAATCGCTTTTTTAGACCAGATACCCGTATTAATGTAATCCGCTGCTGAATGCCCTCTCAAGAGATTCATCGGCAGCATGGCAAACTGGCTCGTTGCTCCACCTTGCAAAAATAAGACTTTGTAATTCGTTGGAATTTGCATCAGATCACGCAGGTCTTGTTCAGCCTGCTCAGCCACTGACACGAACTCGTCACTACGATGACTCATTTCCATGATTGACAAGCCTTTTCTCTGCCAATCCGACATTTCTTCCTGAGCTTGTTTGAGCACTTCATCAGGCAGCGCAGCGGGTCCTGCACTGAAATTATACTTGCGCGTCATGACTCATTTCCGGTCTATAAATTCAAGGCAGCGAACGGCTGCCTTGAAAGGGTTAAAGTAAGCCTATTACTCTACATCTTGATCATCTGAAACATCTTGATCATCGGACACATCGGACACATCGGACACATCGGACACATCGGACACATCGGACACATCGGACACATCGGAATCAGTATGGACGTCATCATCCGAAACAGTGGCAAGTGTATCAGAATCCGTTTGCACATCCTCTGGCTCTTCTATCCGAGCAATACCCACGAGTTTTTCTTCGTCAGATAAACGTATTAACATAACACCTTGTGTATTGCGTCCTAGCACCGAAATTTCATCTGTGCGAGTACGTACCAGTGTTCCTTTATCACTGATTAGCATGATGCCATCACCAGCAAACACTTGAACAGCGCCTGCTAAAGCTCCGTTACGCTCCGTACATTGCATCGCGATAACACCCTGACCGCCGCGTCCACGCAGTGGGAAATCCTCAACAGCCGTTTGCTTACCGTAGCCTTTTTCCGAAGCCGTAAGGATATTCCCCCCTTCTTGCGGGATTATAAGAGAGATAACCCTTGTATCGTCATGCATTTTTACGCCACGAACGCCACGTGCAGTTCGACCCATTGGACGAACATCTTGCTCATTAAAACGAACCGCTTTACCTGCACTCGTTACCAGCATGACATCGTCATTGCCATTGGTAATCGACGCTCCGATTAAGCGATCACCATCAACCGTATCCAGAGCAATTAATCCAGTGCTTCTTGGACGCGCAAAACTTTGCAGAGGCGTTTTCTTAACTGTGCCCATCGCTGTTGCCATGAAAATGAATCGATTTTCATCAAATTCTTTCACAGGCAAAATGGTTGTAATGCACTCATCTTCCTCTAATGGAAGAATGTTAATAATCGGTCGACCACGAGATGCACGACTTGCCGGTGGAATTTCATACACTTTGAGCCAGTACACCTTGCCTCGAGTAGTGAAACACAACACAGTATCGTGTGTATTAGCAATTAGAAGATGCTCTATGAAATCCTCATCCTTCATCGCAGTTGCCGATTTACCCTTACCACCACGACGCTGAGATTGATAATCTGTGATAGGCTGAGTTTTCGCATAACCGTTATGAGACACAGTCAAGACCATGTCTTCTTCCGTAATCAAATCAGCATGCGTCAAATCCTGTTGAGATGCCATGATTTCGGTACGACGTGGATCCGAGTACTCACTTTCGATGGCTTCAAGTTCTTCTCGAATAATCTCCATCAACCGCTCACGAGAACCCAAAATATGTAGAAGTTCGGTGATTTTATCAACTAAACCTTGATATTCAGCGATTAGCTTTTCGTGTTCTAAGCCAGTTAAACGATGCAGACGCAGATCAAGAATGGCTTGAGCCTGAACGGGCGATAAATAATATTGCCCATCACGCATGCCAAACTCAGGCGCTAAGTCATCAGGGCGGCAGGCATTTTCACCAGCACGCTCTAACATATCGAGAACGTTACCCGGCAACCATGGCATGGCAATCAGTCGTTCACGTGCTTCGGCTGGAGACGGAGACTGTTTGATCAGTTGAATAACGGGGTCAATATTGGCAAGTGCGATTGCCAAACCTTCTAAGACATGCGCACGCTCACGTGCTTTTCGCAATTCGTAAACGCAACGACGTGTCACCACTTCACGGCGATGAAGAATGAAACATTCAAGAATTGACTTTAAATCCAGCGTTCTCGGCTGGCCATCGACCAGAGCAACCATGTTAATCCCAAACACACTTTGTAACTGCGTTTGAGTAAACAGATTATTGATAATAACTTCTGCGATTTCACCACGACGCAATTCGATGGCGATACGCATTCCATCTTTATCAGACTCGTCGCGAAGCTCGCTAATGCCTTCAATTTTTTTCTCTTTCACCAACTCAGCAATTTTTTCAATCGTCCGAGCTTTATTCAGCTGATACGGTATCTCCGTAATAACCAGCATGGGACGACCATTACGAGGATTGTCTTCAACATGGTGACGTGCCCGGACATAAATTCGTCCGCGGCCAGTACGATAGGCTTGCAAGATACCCGCGCGCCCATTGATGATGCCGCCCGTCGGGAAGTCAGGACCTGGAATATATTCCATTAGCTCATCGACGGTTAGCTCAGGATTATCAATCAACGCCAAACAGGCTTTAACCACTTCCGACAAGTTATGGGGAGGAATATTCGTTGCCATCCCCACGGCAATACCTGACGAGCCATTCACTAAGAGATTAGGTACTCGTGTTGGCAAAACAGCAGGGATACGCTCCGTGCCATCGTAGTTGTCCACAAAGTCGACGGTTTCTTTATCAAGATCCGCTAAGAGTTCATGCGATATCTTAGCCATTCGAATTTCGGTATAACGCATTGCCGCCGCGCTATCACCATCAACGGATCCAAAGTTACCTTGTCCATCAACCAGCGTTGCTCGCATCGAAAAGGTTTGCGCCATACGAACAATGGTATCGTAGACAGCACTGTCCCCATGTGGATGGTATTTACCTATGACGTCACCCACCACACGGGCTGATTTTTTATAAGGTTTATTCCAATCATTGCCCAGCTCGTTCATCGCAAACAATACACGACGATGAACAGGCTTTAAGCCATCTCGTACATCAGGTAGGGCACGCCCTACGATCACGCTCATGGCATAGTCGAGATAAGACTGCTTGAGCTCATCTTCGATATTGACTGGCAGGACTTCTTTAGCTAGATCACCCATTCGCTCAGTGTTCCTTGATTCGGTATGCTTACACACCGTAATTACGGTAATTCATCAACGCGGTATTGTACCATAAACACACGCTGACTCACCTCTGCTATGAGTGTTAGAATTAGGTTAAATTCAGTATTTAAAAGAGAGTTCTCATGAGCAACACCCGTTCACTCAACATTGACCCCGCTGAGATCGCTAAATTTGAAGAACTGGCAAGCCGCTGGTGGGACAAAAATAGCGAATTTAAGCCTTTACATGACATCAACCCTCTGCGGGTTGGCTTTATTGATCGCATCGGCCAGCTTTCTGGAAAAAAAGTACTTGATGTGGGTTGTGGCGGTGGCATTTTATCTGAAGCGATGGCAAGACGTGGCGCCCAGGTGACTGGAATTGACATGGGAGAGGCTCCGCTTAAGGTGGCAAAACTTCATGGCCTCGAAAGTGGCGTTAAAGTGAGCTATCAAAAGATTACAGCGGAAGAAATGGCTGAGAGCCATGCAGAGCAATTTGATATCGTGACCTGCATGGAAATGATTGAGCACGTTCCCGACCCAGCATCGGTCATTCAAGCCTGCGCACGCATGGTTAAACCCGGTGGTCATTTGTTTCTGTCCACACTCAACCGCAATCCCAAAAGCTACGCTTTCGCCATTCTCGCCGCTGAGAGGCTCCTGAAACTCGTTCCCGCTGGCACACATGAGTTTTCAAAATTCATTAAGCCTTCCGAACTTGCTCAATGGGTACGAAACAACCAGCTCCGCGTGATTGAAATGACAGGACTGGTTTACAACCCACTCACACAAAAATATCGACTTGAACCGAAGGATGTTGACGTAAACTACATGATGGCCACACAAAAAGCGGAGCAATCATGAGATCTTTCAATGCAGTTTTGTTTGATTTAGATGGCACGCTGGTGGACAGCGCTCCAGATTTTTACCACTTAGTCACTAACATGAGAAAAGAGCGCAATGTTTCATCTACACTTGATTATGAAACCCTACGCCGCTCAGTTTCAAATGGGGGTAAAGCGGTCATTCAAACTGCGTTTCAAATAGAACCTGAGCACCCTGACTTTGATGACTTACTCGTCCAACTATTAACAGAGTATGAAAAACAACCTGCTTTACACTCTAGATTATTCGATGGCTTTAATGAATTACTTGAATGGCTTGATCAAGAAAAGATTCTTTGGGGAGTTGTCACAAACAAACCATCCCGCTTCACCCATAAAATTTTGCAACAACTCCATTTAAATCAACGCTGCTCTTCTATTATATGCCCTGAAGATGTCAGTGCCAGCAAACCATCTCCAGAAGGGCTGTTACTGGCATGCCAACAAATGAATATCGCCCCTCAGAAAACACTGTACGTTGGCGATCATATCCGTGATATACAAGCAGGGCATGCAGCAGGCATGACGACCGTCGCGGCAGGTTTCGGTTACTTAGCGATTAACGAGTCAATTGACGACTGGTCAAGCCACTTCAAAGTTGACCACGCCACAGAACTCTTATCACTGCTACAATCTATGTAAATCATTTACACTATCTCTATTACTGTATGCGAAAGAACACTTACTGAATATAAAGCTGGAAGTCATAACATGATTTTTAATTACAACGCTCCCGCAGACTTACTGAAAGATCGAATCATACTGGTTACGGGTGCTGGAGATGGCATTGGCAAAGAAGCTGCTCGCCAATATGCTGCCCACGGCGCTACCGTTATTCTTCTAGGAAAAACACAAGAAAAGCTTGAAAAGCTCTACGACGAACTGGAAGCGGCGGGATACCCACAAGCCGCAATCGTACCGTTGAATCTAGACGTAGCCACGGAGCACGACTATATAGAGCTTTGCAACACGCTACATCAAGAGTTTGGAAGAATTGATGGCATTCTTCACAACGCCTCAATACTCGGTGTAAGAACACCCATAGACAATTACGACCCGATCATTTGGCAGCAAGTCATGCAGGTCAACGTCAACGCACCTTTCATGCTCACACAGACACTTATGCCTCTGCTTCAAGCGTCTGAAGACGCATCAATCATCTTCACAACGTCTAGCGTTGGTCGCAAAGGTAAGGCTTACTGGGGAGCATATGCGGTTTCGAAATTCGCCACAGAAGGGATGATGCAAGTGCTGGCTGATGAATTAGATAACGTAGACAATATCCGAGTCAATGCGATCAATCCCGGCGCAACCCGAACTCAGATGAGAGCCTATGCATACCCCGCAGAATCGCCGGAAAACAATCCAACTCCCGCTGAGATTATGCCGCTCTATTTATACTTGATGGGCCCTGACAGCAAAAACGTTAATGGTCAATCAATGGATGCACAAGGATAATCCAATCCTTGTGCACCAAAAGCTAAGGCCTAAAACTAACGCCCTGCTCCTCGTTTGCCAACAGATCTAGGTCGTTTCTTCGGCTTCTCGGCCTTCTGTGGTCGATTCTGGTCACCGCCCTTGGCAACCTGTCTGACTTTTTGATTTTTATATCGACGCACATCCTCATCTTTCTGAGCAGGTGTGCGCACGAATTTAACTCGATCAACGTCAAGATTAACCTCAGCCGCAAGCATATTGCACTCTTTTTGACTGAGCTCTCGCCAAGTCCCAACTTTTACTTCGCTAGGAAGAAAAACAGGACCAAACCTAACTCGCTTCAAGCGGTTAACCTGTATACCTTGTGATTCCCACAGACGGCGAACTTCGCGATTTCGCCCTTCCATCAGCACACAGTGAAACCACTTATTCGCCCCTTCCCCATCGAAGAAGCGAACGTCAGTGAACTTAGCCATGCCGTCTTCTAACAACACACCCTGTTTTAAGCGCTCAAGCATTTCATCATTGACTTCGCCTAAGACACGCGCCGCATACTCACGATCAATCTGAGCAGATGGATGCATCAACAGATTTGCCAACTCTCCATCCGTTGTAAAAATCAGCAAACCTGTGGTGTTGATATCTAGACGACCCACCACAATCCAGCGCCCTTGCTTAAGCGGAGGCAAAGAATCAAATACTGTGGGGCGCCCTTCAGGATCATGGCGTGTACACACCTCACCTAGTGGCTTATTATAAATCAATACACGACGCGGAACGTGACCTGAGAACACCAAGTCGATTTTACGACCATCAAGGGTCACTTTATCTGAAGGCCCTACACGATCACCCTGTGTGGCAAGCGCATCGTTAATTGTAAGCCTTTTTTCTTCTATCCAACGCTCCATCTCACGACGTGAGCCAAAACCGGAGCGCGCCAATACTTTTTGTAACTTTTCGTTTTCCACTGACGCTACCTTAATTGCTCAACTATTTGATTATTAATCAACAGTTGGAAGTTTTTCTTTAGAGATGCCTTTTGTATCCATGTATTCTTGAAATATAACAGGTGTACGACCACGACCAGACCACTCATGCACTTTACCTTCGTCGTCGGTAATGACATATTTTGCTTTTACACTTTTACGTGGAGTCGATTCTACTAACTCGGCCAGATCATTTAGATCAATGCCAGCTTCTTTCATTGCCATGCGAATTTGTTCAATTTTTTCAACACGTGCTTTTTCTTCAGCTTCGCGCTTAGCTTCATCTTCCTTGCGCTCAGTATAAATTTCGTTAAGGTCCCCTAAAACCTTTTCAATCTCGATCAAAGACAACTCTTGACATTGTTTTCTTAGAGAATTTTTACGCGTCAGGTTTTTAATAAAATCAGACATAGTGTTTCCTTTAAAAGACTTTTAGAGTTACATACGAGTATATTATATAGCGCAATTAAAAAATGTATAAGTAGCTCAGGCCTTAATTAAAAAAAGAAACGTCACCAGCGCCAACTCTAACCACTTCAGGCACGTCATTGACTAAATTAACGACCGTAGTGGCTTCCATACCACAAAATCCACCATCAATAACGAGATCAACATGATGCTGAAGTGATTCGCGAATATCGTAAGGATCTGTCAGTGGCATTTCGTCACCAGGAAGCATTAAAGAAGTGCTCATTATCGGCTCACCCAGCTCCCTTAATAACTCCGTCACAATATTATTGGCCGGAACCCTTATGCCAATAGTACGGCGCTTAGGATGGAGTAGCCTTCTTGGCACTTCGCTCGTTGCATTCAGAATAAAAGTATAGGCGCCTGGGGTGTGTGCTTTAAGCAAACGATAAACACTGTTATCAACTTTAGCGTAAGTTGATATTACAGATAGATCACTACACACCAAGGTAAAATTATGCTTATCATCCAATTGACGTATCTGCTTAATTCTTTCCATCGCCTGCTTATCACCAAGGCAACAACCCAGCGCATAAGCACAATCCGTAGGGTACACAACAACCCCACCTTTCTTAAGAATTTCTACCGCCTGAGTAACCAAACGCTTCTGCGGGTTTTCAGGGTGTATTTGAAACAATTGACTCACGGATCATCCCCTTTAGGATAAAAAACAGCCCATAATTGATGTAATTATAACAGTAAACGACTCAAAACATGCTGTTCATTAACCTCCAACACAGGAAAACGTCCGGGCAGTGTCCAGGAATTAAATGAGTTATGGAAATCACTCCCTGCCGACATCAATAATTCCTGATGAGTCGCTAATTTAAGCAATTCACGCCCCTGATCTGGATTCAAGCCAGGATAACCAACCTCTATCCCTTCACCACCCGCTTTTTTAAAATCAAAAACAAGCTCTCGCAACTTAGTAAATGTCATCTTGTATTTAGTTGGGTGAGCAATGACTGCAACACCTCCTGCCTGACGAATAAACCCAACGGCGCGTTTCATATCAGGCCACAAGGCTTTGACATCCCCTACTTTGTTTTGACCCAAATAGTGATCAAACGCTTCCTGCAGTGTTTTAACGTGCCTTAATTTTACCAACGCTTTAGCAAAATGCGGGCGACCTATCTGACCTCCCTCTGAATAACTCATTGCCAAATCAAATATAGAAGAATCAATACCCTTTTTAATTAAGCGTTCAGAGATACGCTTCGCTCTTTCCTGCCTCAAACAAAACAGCTCCGCTTCATAGTCTTTAACACCCTGAAAGGCATCATCTAGACCCAACCCCAATATATGTATGGAGCGACGATTCCATAAACAGGTCAACTCAGTCCCCACAATTAAATTTAGACCAAGATTTTCAGCCGCCAATCTCGCCTCATTAATTCCCACCAACGTATCATGATCCGTCAAAGCCATCACTTGCACACCCTGCGCCGCACATAAACTGACAAGTTCAGCTGGTGCCAAAGCCCCATCCGACGCACGACTGTGCAAATGCAAATCATAGTGAACCATAAATCCCTCCAAGCAAAATGGTTAAGCTCAAAAGGAGTGCCATCCCATAGGTATGCAATAGAAACAAACCTCAAATGCTGTGCATTAAGTGTAACGTGAATTCGGTAATATATTGCAATAATGTCAATAAAGGGATGATGATAGACCTGAGCTTGACATAAAATACTCATTTTTGAATAAAAATTGCTGACAAATACTTAAACAGGAGAGATGTCTAATGTATTATGCAATAATAGCAGAGGATGTGGATAACAGCCTCGATGCCCGGATGCAGGCCAGACCCGCTCACTTAGAGCGATTAAAAGTGCTGAATTCTGAGGGCAGACTATTAATCGCTGGTCCGCATCCTGTCAACGACAGTGAAGAGCCCGGCCCGGCAGGCTTCTCAGGAAGCCTAATCGTAGCGGAGTTCGCTTCGTTACAAGCAGCAAAATCATGGGCCGATGAAGATCCATATTTTGCTGCAGGGGTGTATAAAAGTGTTTTGGTTAAACCCTTCAAGAAGGTATTGCCCTGATCCCCGCAGGATCTGTTATACTTACTTGTGTAAATCTTAACCATACCTTTTAGACTGCCTGATAGGCTGTTTACCTTAGGTTAAGGTATAATGGGCTTTAATAGGCTTTGACAATTAATTAAAAAGACCAACATCCAACCTGGCACAAGGAAATGATGATGAAGAAAATTGCAATTGCTGCAGGCCTGGCCATGACTCTCGGCTTCTCTGCCGCTCAGGCTCAGGTTCCTGGTTATGCTGCTAACTCCAGCGACACTGTATGGCGCACCAGCTTCGGCGAGTGCTGGCAAACCTCTTCCTGGACCCCTGAAAAAGCGGTTCCAGGTTGCGCAGGCTACGTAGCTCAAGCTGAACCTGCTCCAGCTCCTGCTCCAGCTCCTGCTCCAGCTCCAGAAGTTGCTGATATCGATCGTAAATTCGCACTTTACTTCGATTTCGACAGCACCCGTGTAGGCGACATCTCTACGATTGTTAACCACATTGGTTCTTTGGCAACCGTTGAAAGCATCAGCCTAACAGGTCATGCTGACCGTATCGGTAACATGGCTTACAACGACCGTCTATCTCAACGTCGTGCAGACGCAGTTGCTGCTGCTCTTGCCAACGCTGGCGTAAACAGAAACTTGATGTCTACCAGTTCAATGGGTAGCCGCTCACCAGTTGCTAACTGCTCTGGCCGTGGCGCTGAATTGATTGCGTGCTTGCGCCCTGACCGTCGTGTAGACGTTGAAATCAAAGGCACTCGTCGCGGTCAATAATGACTAGCTGACACAAAAAAGCCACTTTTAAAGTGGCTTTTTTATTGCTTGTGATTTGCCAAATTGCGAACAACCCTGCTAGCAAATGCAGCAGGGTCTTTCAAGGCTAGCCGACAAACACCCTAGCATTGCGGAACATACGCATCCAACTGCCATCCTCTGTCCAATCACTAGGATACCAAGAATTTTGAACCGCCCTAAACACACGCTCTGGATGAGGCATCATGATCGTGACGCGCCCATCTGGCGTTGTTACCCCTGCGATACCCAACGGTGATCCATTCGGATTGGCTGGATAGCTCTCAGTCACTTTGCCGTAGTTATCAACATATCGCAGCGCAATATCAGCTGATTGCGACAATGCAGAGAGATGATGATCATCTCTAAACTCTGCACGCCCCTCACCATGCGCAATGGCAATTGGCATACGCGATCCTGACATTCCCTGTAAGAAGATAGAGGAGTTCTGCTGTACCTCAACCATGGCAACTCGCGCTTCAAACTGCTCTGAGCGATTGCGCACAAAGCGCGGCCAACGTTCAGCACCTGGAATTAGACTGTGCAAATTCGACATCATCTGACAGCCATTACATACACCTAACGCAAAACTATCACTTCTTTCAAAAAACGCACTGAACTGATCACGAGCTAAGGAGTTAAACAAAATGGATTTCGCCCACCCCTCACCTGCTCCCAATACATCGCCATATGAGAAACCACCACAAGCAACAACACCTTGAAAGGCCTCCAGCGAAATACGTCCTGCCAGAATATCACTCATATGGATATCAAGTGCCGCAAAGCCTGCACGCTCAAACGCAGCAGCCATTTCGACTTGACCATTCACGCCCTGCTCGCGCAGTATCGCAACCTTAGGACGAATTCCCTTCGCGATAAAGGGAGCGGCAATATCATCATTAACGGAATAGCTCAAAGAGGCATGCAAACCGGGATCATTACGATCAAGAATGCGATCAAACTCCTGCTGAGCACACTCGGGATTGTCTCTCAACATTTGAATCTGATAAGAGGTTTCAGCCCAATAGCTTTGCAGCATTGAACGAGATTCACTGAAAATCTCTTCTTCATCAAAATAAAGATTAATCTGATCGTCATCGTTAATGTTACCGATCACACTGACAAGATCCCCCAAACCTGCTGCTGTCAGCTCGGTAAGCACCATTTCAACATCCGTGCGACGGACTTGAATCACAGCCCCCAGCTCTTCAGCAAAGAGTGAACGGACAATTTCGTTCTGCTCTGAAGCCAACATATCTAAACTGATATCTAAACCACAACGCCCAGCGAATGCCATCTCAACCAAGGTAACAAACACACCACCGTCGGAACGATCATGGTACGCCAACAGCAGCCCCTGTTCATTAAGCTCTTGAATGGCCGCAAAGAAAGAAGCTAGCAGATGCGGGTCATCCACATCCGGTGCATCCTGTCCCACTTGATTATAGACTTGAGCCAATGCCGACAAGCCGAGACGATTCTTGCCTGCCCCCAAATCAATCAAAATCAGATCCGTTTCGCCTTGATCGGTTTTCAACTGAGGCGTTAGTGTTTTACGTATGTCAACCACTGGCGCAAAGCCAGAAATGATTAATGACATCGGAGCTGTCACACTCTTCTTCTCACCATCCTCCGTCCAGACGGTACGCATTGACATTGAGTCTTTGCCGACAGGAATTGTGATTCCCAACGCTGGGCATAAATCCATACCCACCGCGGCAACCGTATCAAACAGTTTTTCATCTTCACCTGGATGACCTGCTGCACACATCCAGTTCGCTGACAACTTGATATCCGAAATATCGTCTATACGAGCAGCGGCCAGGTTGGTAATGGTCTCACCTATTGCAATCCGACCTGAAGCAGGTGCATCAATTAACGCCAAGGGCGTTCGCTCACCCATCGCCATAGCTTCACCGGCATAGGTATCGTAGGCTGCAGCGGTCACCGCACAGTCAGCAACCGGAATCTGCCAAGGACCCACCATCTGATCTCTTGCAACCATCCCCGTAATACTTCTATCACCAATAGTGATCAGGAAGGATTTAGATGCAACCGCAGGCAGCTTCAAAACACGCTCAACCGCTTCCTCTAATTCGATATCATCCGCCTCGAACTCAGGCAAGCTACACTCTGAGCGTTGAATACTACGATGCATTTTTGGCGGCTTACCAAACAAAATGCTCATAGGCAAATCGACAGGTTTTGATTCGAAGTGCTGATCGTTCAGGATAAGATGATGCTCATCTGTTGCCTCACCTACAATCGCATAGGGACAGCGCTCACGGGCACATATCGCTTCAAATGTTTCGAGCTGATCAGGCGTCACCGCCAATACATAACGCTCTTGCGCTTCGTTGCACCAAATCTCTAAAGGCGACATTCCCGGTTCATCATTATTGATATTGCGCAGCTCAAAACGCCCACCGCGCCCACCGTCCTTAACCAACTCAGGAAAGGCATTGGACAAACCACCCGCACCAACATCATGAATAAACGCAATGGGGTTTTTATCTGCCAACTGCCAGCAGCGATCAATCACTTCTTGGCAACGACGCTCTAGCTCTGGGTTTTCACGCTGAACAGATGCAAAATCCAAATCCTCAGCAGAGCTACCTGATGTCATTGAGGATGCTGCACCGCCACCCAGACCAATCAACATGGCAGGCCCACCTAAGCAGATCAGCTTAGCTCCGACAGGGATATCCCCTTTTTCAACATGGCCTGCTTTGATATTGCCCATTCCGCCCGCAATCATGATTGGTTTGTGGTATCCACGCACCTCATCACCGGCAACCCCCGGCACTTGCTGCTCAAACGTTCTGAAATAGCCCGTTAAATTTGGACGACCAAACTCATTATTAAATGCAGCGCCGCCAATTGGACCTTCGATCATAATATCGAGCGCAGTGACTATACGCTCTGGCTTACCGTAATCGGACTCCCAAGGCTGTTCAAATCCAGGAATGTTCAAATCAGATACCGTAAAGCCCGTTAAACCTGCTTTGGGTTTTGCACCTTTACCTGTAGCACCTTCATCACGGATTTCACCACCTGACCCAGTAGCTGCGCCGGGATGGGGCGCGATTGCAGTGGGATGGTTATGGGTTTCGACCTTCATTAATATATGAATCGGCTCTTGATGATAGGCGTATTCGAGCGACTGCGGCTCTGGGTAAAAACGTCCGGCAGTGGTGCCTTCTATCACAGCCGCATTATCCTTATAAGCTGACAATACGCGATCGCCACTTTGCTCATAGGTATTGCGGATCATGCCAAAGAGCGACTTTTCTTGTAACTCTCCATCTATATCCCAACTTGCGTTGAAGATTTTATGACGGCAATGTTCGGAGTTTGCCTGAGCAAACATCATCAACTCTACGTCTGTAGGGTTTCGCTTCAACTCGACAAAACTACTGTAAAGATAGTCAATTTCATCTTCTGCCAACGCTAAACCCAGCGCTGCATTTGCTTGAGAAAGCGCTTCTCGACCACCACCGAGAAGGTCGACGCTTGCCAACGGCCTAGGTGATTCTTGCCTGAACAAACGCTGGCCATCTTCAAGCGTGGCAAAAACAGATTGCGTCATGCGATCATGCAGCAATGCAGATATTTGGTCTCGCTGATTTGAATTCAGTGCACTTTCAGCATGAATATAGTAGGCTAAACCCCGCTCAATTCGACGAATCGACTTAAGCCCACAGTTATGGGCGATATCGGTCGCTTTACTAGACCAGGGTGAAAGGGTGCCTGGCCGCGGAATAACAAGAAACAGGTCTCCATCTGGAACCTCTGTTTCACCCCGAGGTCCATAGGTCAGAATCTGATCTAGCACCTTGTGCTCTTCTGAGCTCAATGCAGCTTCAGTATTTGCAAAGTGTATATATTCAGCATATACGCCTGTTACAGATGAATTCACCGATTGTAACAAGGATAGCAACTTATCGTGGCGAAAAGCCGAGAGAGCGGGTGCTCCACGCAGAACGAGCATGTCGATTTCGAGCCTCTTTTGGTACCTGCGTCGTGCAGGCATTAACAGCGGGAAATTAAGTGTATAGTTTACCTGATCTGAGGCACTGGATACCAGAAAAGCAGAGACTATGTTATTTACTACGAAGCCTCATCCCTTACGGGAGCTGATACTCTTTGTGTCAGTCGTCATTTTCATGTTCTCACTGGTAATGATCAGTCTTAGATCATCGACCCAGCTTGATTATATCAGAGATCAAGGCATTCTTCGCGTCGCCACCATTAATAATCCAATGACCTACTACCTTGAACGCGGCGAAGCCGTTGGCTTTGAATATGAACTGACCAAGGCCTTCGCTCAACACCTAGGAGTTGAACTAGAACTCTATGTCAGTAAAGATTTAAACGAACTCTTCTCTTTGCTCAACCAACGCAGTGCTCATTTTATTGCCGCAAACCTGTTGAATACGGATCAGCGTTTAAATCAATTGATTCCTGGCCCCACCTATCGGGAATCCGCTCCTTCGGTCATCTATCGCACTCGACAAGGATTCAAAGCCCCAAAGTCAATTGAACAACTCTATGGTAAAGCGATTGCAATCCTTGCAAACTCGAGCTATGCCGACATATTGGAGCAGATTCAACTAGAGCATACAGAGCTCACGTGGGAGGAGCGAGAAAACCAAGATATGATCGATCTACTTCGCTCAGTGCATAACAATGAGCTCGACTTCACATTAATCGACTCCTATTTTTTCAATACTCAGCGCTCTTTTTTTCCAGGCCTTCGTAAAGCATTTGTACTTGGTGATACAAAACCCATTAGCTGGTTTTTAACCAAAAGTAACGATACCTCCCTTCTAAAAGAGATGCATCGCTTTTTCGCTTTAGAAGAAACACAGACGCTAATCGAAACCCTAGAAGCCCGTTACTTTTCGCAAGAAAATCCCTTGAATTTTTTCGACACCCTTTCGTTTCGAAAACACCTGGAAGAGCGACTCGTTCCTCTAGAACCTTATTTTAAAAATGCGGCGAACGAGACTGGCTTTGCGTGGGAACTTCTCGCAGCGCTGGGCTATCAAGAGTCTCACTGGAATCCTGACGCTGTTTCGGCCACGGGTGTTAGAGGCATTATGATGCTAACACACGCAGCCGCAAGCGAAGTCGATGTTGAGGATCGCACCGACCCTGAACAAAGCATCATGGGCGGAGCACGTTACCTGCATCAGATGAAACGCCGAATTCCCGATAGAATTCCCGAACCTGATCACACTTGGTTTGCACTCGCTGCCTATAATATAGGATATGGACATCTTCTGGATGCTAGGCGTCTCACACAACAAAAGGGCAAAAACCCTGATCGATGGGAGGATGTTCGCCTACACCTACCCTTATTGGCACAAGAGCGTTACTACAGCCAACTGCGCCACGGGTACGCACGCGGGCATGAACCTGTGCAATATGTAGACAACATCATTAAATACATGGATATCTTACAGTGGGAGTTACAAAGCAATTCAATACTGGAGCAGTTCGGCACTTTACCTCCCTTATCAGAAGATAGCTTGCAGGACATTAGCGAGCGCGTGCTTAGGAATTTTGCACCAAGCCTTTGAGGCGCTTTTGCTCTTCGCGACGGCGTCGAAAAAACAGGCTAATTAACTCGCTAGATTCTGTGGCCAACACACCACCAACCACTTCGGGCTTGTGATTGAGGTGGGCCAACGAGAGCGCTTGAAGCTGACTAACAAGGGCTCCTGCTTTGGGCTCTAAAGCGGCATAAATGACGCGTCTAATACGGGCATGGACGATGGCACCTGCACACATCATACACGGCTCTAGTGTGACATAAAGATCCGCATTGACTAATCGATAGTTTTGCACGGCTAAGGCGGCCTCACGCAAGGCAATCACCTCCGCATGGGCACAAGGATCATGCCCCGTAATCGGGCGATTCCAACCTCGCCCGATTATCTGCCCATCCAGAACGACTAAAGCACCAACAGGCACCTCGCCTAGATCAGCCGCATGCTGAGCCAAGTCTAGGGCTTGCATCATCCATTGTTGATCTGTTTGTTCAGTCGACATAGCTGCTATAGATTCACTTGATAGTAAACGAAAAAATAAATTTGTTTATAATCAATACTTAAGCGCACGCGGATTAAGCTTGATTATGGGTTAGTGATTATACGTGAGTTCTTTGCTGTTTCAATTCGGTTTGCAACAGCGTTGAGGAATTTGAAGGCATCTTTATATTTGATTCTGGCAGGCTCGCCTATTCAATGAAACTTTAAACGCATCGACTCAATCAGCTAGGTCAAATCAATCTACCTTTACCCATCCTTATAGATACTTTAATATAACCCCCTATACTATATTAGGTGCTTAATCTTATGGCTCACACGACTCGCCAAAAAGAAAAACTTATTGCTCGCGTTCGCCGCCTCAAGGGACAGCTTGAAGGGGTTGAGCGTGCCTTAGAGACAGATGCTGCGTGTAGCGAGGTGCTACGTCAGATCGCTTCCGTGCGAGGTGCAGTAACCGGGCTGACGTCAGAAGTGATGGAAGCCCACCTTCGTGAACACGTCATCGCCGCGCCAACTGAGGATGAGCGCCGACAAGCCGGCGAGGAGATGATCGAGGTCATCCGAACCTACATGAAATAACCCCCAATCCCCACAGGAATTTCAAAGATGACAAGCACACAAGTTCCTACACTAGGTCACACGCACTCTTTTCTGGGTGATGACCACCAACGAAATGAGCGCAAAGTCTGGCTGGTCATCGCACTTACAGCCAGCATGATGGTAATCGAGATCATTGCAGGCACTATCTATGGCTCCATGGCACTGGTGGCCGATGGCTGGCATATGTCCACTCACGCAGGCGCGATGCTGATTACCGTACTGGCTTACCGCTACGCACGTCGACATGCAAATAATCCACGCTTCACGTTTGGCACTGGCAAACTCGGTGATCTTGCCGGATTTGCAAGCGCCGTGGTGTTGGCGTTGATCGCACTGCTCATCGGCTGGGAGAGCTTTCTTCGCTTAGCCAATCCTGTCGCCATTCAGTTCGAACAGGCCATCGCGGTGGCCGTTGTCGGCTTGATCGTCAACCTAGTCTCCGCGTGGCTGCTGAAAGACGATCACACCCACCATCACCATCATCATAACCACGCCCATGAACATGACGCGCATCACCACGACCATCATCCTAAAGCACGTGACAACAACCTTCGTGCCGCCTATATGCATGTGTTGGCTGACGCTCTGACCTCAATCTTAGCGATTGTCGCGCTGCTACTCGGTCGCAGCTATGGCTGGCAATGGGCAGACCCCATCATGGGCGTGGTAGGTGCACTGGTTATTGCTCGCTGGTCTTGGAGTTTGATCCGTGACGCTGGGAGTGTTCTGCTCGACGCCGCCTCTGAGGGCGAGGTAGTTCGCCAAGAAATTCAGGAAGCGATGACTCATAGCAAGGACCGAATCACCGACCTACACGTTTGGCAAGTCGGCCCTGGTCATTTTGCAGCGATCATCGCGTTAGCTACTCATGAACCGAAAGAACCTGCTCATTACAAGGCACAACTTGAGCACATTCACGAACTATCACATATTACTGTTGAGGTGCAGCCTATTTACTGAAGTTGATTGACTTGGGATATTCTTGGCTCTGATGCCCCCTTAAGACATAAGATGTGTCAGTTCAGATCGGAAAAACTTCACTCAAGAACTCTACTAGGTCTCTCAGATTGCTTAGACGTCAACACTACTCTGTATGAATCGCCTACTACCTCCAGAAAATGGGGATCACGACCATCCGCACTGGCAAGCCGGATCTCAGCTGGATCAGCACCTGAAGGGTTTAATGTATAGTGATGTGATGTTACAACTGCACCATTGAAGTGGTGGTGCCCTTCACCCCGATACTCAATTTCAGCAGAGTATATATACATCTTCTCTGTATCAAAGATATACATACTATCCGGAAGCACATACCCTAAATTTTTCCACAGATAAGGAATACCAAGAAAACTGGTATCAAAGCTATCACGAGCAAAACGAGTACCAACTACCGCCTCATGCTCATCTGACAATATCAACTCACTAATCGCCAGAACTTCCCCGGCACCAGGAAGCAGATGCACCATCAATATACACTGCATATTCAAACAAAGATTGGGCGCTCACACCAACAGATGAAAACAGCAGTATGAGTGCAGTATAAAGCCTGACATGCCCCATAATATCTCCCCTTTTCAACCGCTGATTTTTCGTAATAAAGGCTCCAGCGGTCCACGACCGAACAATCTGGCATAACTACCCACAAGCAACATGGACAGAACACCGATCAAAACCGAGACAGGCACCAACACCAAAAGCCCATACTGATTGAATAACCCTAGTCCGTAGCCACTGAAGACGAAGCCACATACAACCCCTTGTAAAATATAGGTCGATAGCGAGTTTCGGCCTGCCATCATAAGCAACAATGGAAAGCTGAAGCGACGAGAAGCAATAATGATCAAATACAGATAGATAGCAGATAGTGCCGGTGCACCCAACCCCATCGCAATAAACCCGACAAAACTTAACCATTCAGAAGTGGACGGAATCACCCCGCTCATGGTCGCCGCATAGAGAAGATTACAAGGTAATGCGATCAACAACAGCATTGGAACTGACGCTTTCAGGGCCACAAACCCATCGCTTCCCAGCACGAAAAAATCAGTTTTGGCTGCCGCCAGACCACAAGTAAATGCGCCCAGAGCCAAGGGTCCTTGCAAGAACAGTAAAAAGAGAAAGGTCACTGGCCATTCATGCAACCGCCCCTGTGTCGCCTGAATAAATGAGCCAGCGAGATGATGCCCCTCAACACCCATATTGATCATATCGCTTTTGAGCAACTCATCAATGAAAACCGCCAGCACCGACAAACAAGCGAGGCTGACTGGGATCATACTGACCGCAAAATAGATGAGAGAATGTGGAGACAACCCCCTTAACAGCCAAAGCAATATGCCCAACAATGCATACAGCAACAGAATGTCAGCACTGAACACCAGCACGGCATGCCCGACACCCATCAAGGCCAGACCAATCAACCTGCGAAAGTAACGTTCGGAAAACGCCTGACCGGAATGCTCAGCTGTACGCGCCTGAATTGCCATCCCCCAACCAAAAATAAAAGAGAACAGCAGAAAAAACTTAAGTTGAAACAGGCCTTCAACAATGAATGCACCCAGCCTGTCTGGTGCATTGTCGGGCACCATGAATACCGCCTCCACCGGCAATGCCATAAACGGCACGTTGACGATGCAGATCCCCATCAAAGCCACTATTCGGATTACATCCACTTCATTATTGCGCTGCCCGTCCACGTAACCACCTTTACTTTTTTAACCGTTGACTATCGCTGTACCCAAAGCCAGACTATTTGAAGCACACATACACTGCATGTGACAAATGTCATGACATTTGCCCTATGCTGGCAGAGCCTGACCTATGGAATACTGACCAAATGAATAGACATCAGACTGCCAGATACAAAATATACGACCTTTCCCTGAGCATCATTGCATGGGCTTTTGTGTTTTCCCTTACCATTTACCTCTGGGAAATTGATTATCCGGATGTACACAACAGACTCAATTTCACCCTGCCCAATATCGCTCTGACTGCGACATGCTTCACACTTTATATCACTGGTTTAGTCTGGCGAATTTTTGCCGACCAGAACAATTATTTAGGCCTGATTCTTCAAGCCGCTGGACTGTCTATTCTGCTTTTCTTGTTTCCTAATGGTGTCATCGTCATTCTGGGCATCATGCTGGTTTCCCAACTAGGTGATTATCTAAGCGCACCAGTGATCTTGGTGATCGCCATCGCGATGCCTCTGATCTACTTTCTACAAATGCCTGCAGAGTTCGCCTGGTTCAACACCATCCTGTTTATTCTGCTCAACCTGTTTTCCTTCTATGCATCCAATCGCATGCTGGAGGAGCGCAAGGCCAAGGAAATTAACTCACACCTGCTGCGTGAGCTTCGTGCTACACAGAGCCTCCTTCACTCAACCACCCGACGTGATGAACGCCTGCGCATTGCGCGAGACCTTCATGATGCTCTCGGACATCACCTGACTGCGCTTAGCATTCAACTGGAAGTGGCCAGTCAAATAAGTACGGATAATGCAAAACCGTATATCATCAAAGCGCAGAGTATCACCCGACTCCTGCTGGGTGATGTTCGCGAAGCGGTGTCGGATATTCGCAGCAGTAATGAACTGGATCTGCGCAGCGCACTCATTGCTCTGACTGAAGATCTAGATAACCTAGATCTTCAGGTAGCCATTGACCCTGATCTGGTTATTACTGACGCCAGAGCAGCCGAAATACTCTTTCGCTCGGCTCAAGAAGCCATCACCAATGTACTGAAGCATAGTCATGCAACACACTGCCAGCTGAGCCTGATACGGGATACAGGAGAGTTAATTCTTACCATTGAAGATAACGGCAGGGTTCAATCACCTATAAAACCGGGTAATGGCTTACGCGGGATGATGGAGCGGATTCGAGCGTTGGACGGCCGCCTGATATTGAACACAGAAAAGAGCGGACTCAATCTACAGATCAGAATACCGGAACCCATATGACACATATCAAGATACTGTTGGTGGATGACCAGAATCTGATTCGCGAGGGTATCAAAAGCCTGGTCCAATTGAGGCCAGACATGCATGTCGTTGCAGAGGCAGATGATGGGACAGAGGTGATTTCATTGATTGCCAAGCATCAGCCGGATGTACTCTTGCTGGATTTGCAAATGCCCGGCGTTAATGGTCAAGATGTACTACGACAAATGCAGGACAGAAATATAAACACACCCGTTCTGATCCTTACCACGTTTGATAATCATAACTTGGTACTGGAGTGCATCAAGCTGGGAGCTAAAGGCTATCTCCGCAAAGATGTTAGTTTTAAGGCACTGACCAATGCTATTCTGAGCCTTGCACAGGGCAAAACCTGGCTGCAGCCTGCTGTCACCTGTCGGGTCGAAAAAGACAAAGAGCAGATAAAAACAAACGACACTCTGGTAGTCGAACAGTTAACCGAGATAGAAATTCAAGTGCTTCAACTGGTAGCAGGAGGCTATTCAAACCAAGAGATCGCAGATGCACTGCATAAATCCGTAGGCACCATTCGAAATCAAGTCTCATCCATACTGAGCAAACTCGATGTACGAGACAGAACCCGAGCTGTTCTGAAGGCCCTGGAAATTGGTTTGATATAATTGACACGAAGGGCACCTGAAGACCATCAGCAAGCTAAAAGCGTGATCATTTTTGTGCACTGTGATGGGGTACTCGATCAAATTGAACACTGGTCAATAAATGCATCGGAACTGTACATTCCTATATCACCGGGTTAATGCTGTGAGTCTTTAGCCCGGATATTTCATCCGGCTCTTGAATCCACTCGACTCCCGAGCAAACCGGATGGGCTACGCTTTATCGCTCGCCCATGCCAGACCCTTGCAAGCATCAGATCCAGCCCAACTCGATGCCGCGCAGCACCGCGCGCACCCTGTCGCGTACGCCCAGCTTGGAAAGAATGCTCGAAACCTGATTCTTCACCGTTCCTTCGGCATTCGGTAATCGAGGGGCAAATGGCCGCTCCTCCTGCGGCTACATGCCGGATATCATCGACCAGCCGTTCCATGGGAGATGCGCAGGCGTTCGCTGGCACGTGCGCTATCCGCCAGCAGCTGACGAGTCGCTGAGAGTTCGGCGTAGGCCTTCGCCAGTCGGTAACTTTACTGGCGTTCGGACATAGCCATGAAACCCAGACAGAAGGCGAACAGCTGCCAGAAGAAAAACACCAGGATCGCCATTCCCAGCAGGCTCACTAGGCTGATGGTCGGCAAGTCGATATCGGCCAGCTCGGCCGCGATGAGGACAGCCTCCATCGGCCGCCATCATCAGGATCATACCCCACAACAGTACCTTGAGCAGGGCTTAAGCCAGTAACCAGGCAAATGCCAGAGGCAAAGGGGCGAGAAAGGGGAGCTGAGCGGCCACGATCAACAGGAGCTCTTCATTGTACATCAGACCGATGCCGATCTGGACACTGACTCCGGCCCTGCGATGGAGCTTTGTCGGTGAGCGCTGGGTGTTTGTCGAGACGGGCATCGGTGCGGCGCTGTTTCTTAACACACATCTTGAAAAGCACCAACTTTCCACCACTTTCCAGTTCGAAGACCGCCTCGCCCTCGGCATGGCACTGGGCAACAGCGAACTCTCGGTCAGTCTGATCCACTACTCTAACGCGGGGATCAAAAAGCCGAATAGCGGTTTCGAAACCCTATCAATCGGTTACCGCCACCCTTTCTAAGGGCGTGGCGCTATTACCGAACAGCACCCCACCAGAACGAAAAAGGCCAACGAGCTAACGATAAAAACTCGGGTGAAGGTCCTTCAAGTTCTGGCGTTGACAGTGAGATCACTTTAATCGGTACCTGATCATTAAAGCGCATTTCTCACCGAATAACTGCTTCTCGAACCAGGCCACTCGTCGTTTCAGAGCCTCGTTCTCATCACGTAGAACACTGTTTTCAGCGTTCAGGCGCGCCAGTTCTGCGACGGTTAAGTCGCTCTTGGAACGGGCTGTTTCTGTTTGTTTTCGTGGTAGTTTCATGGGGGCGGATTATACCAGACCCTACCTAAATCGAATGCTGTGAGATGGAATCGGCAGGAGTGACGGCCACATATAAGCCATCCCGGTCGGGTGCTTGCCGCTGCTAAAATCTGCCAAACACAAAAAACAAAAAAGCCCATAAAAATATGGGCTTATAAGTGTTTTATTACTGGTCAATACCAGCTAGTGCCTAACGCGTGATCATTCCCACTCAATCGTAGCTGGCGGCTTGCTCGACACATCATAGGTCACGCGTGAAACCTTAGCGATTTCATTGATGATGCGGCTTGAAACAGTCTCCAACAAGTCGTAAGGCAAATGTGCCCAACGCGCGGTCATGAAATCAATCGTTTCAACCGCTCTTAACGCAATAACGTATTCGTATCGACGGCCATCACCCACAACACCCACGGACTTTACGGGTAAAAACACAGCAAAGGCTTGGCTTGTTTTATGGTACCAATCGGCTTTATGCAATTCTTCGATGAAAATGGCATCGGCTTCTCTCAGAATATCCGCGTACTCTTTTTTCACCTCACCCAAGATACGAACACCTAGGCCTGGGCCTGGGAAGGGGTGGCGGTAAACCATGTCATACGGCAAGCCTAGTTCTAAACCGATCTTGCGAACTTCGTCTTTAAACAATTCACGCAAAGGCTCAACTAGATCAAACTTCATATCTTCTGGCAGACCACCCACATTGTGATGCGACTTGATCACATGAGCCTTGCCTGTTTTTGAAGCCGCTGACTCAATAACATCAGGGTAAATTGTCCCCTGCGCTAAGAAACGGCATTCAGTCAGACGCTCAGCCTCTTCATCAAAGACTTCTATAAAGGTATTGCCAATCGCCTTACGTTTTGCTTCAGGATCTGACTCACCAACCAGACGCCCTAAGAAACGCTCTTCAGCATCGGCACGAATCACACGAACGCCCATGTTTCGAGCAAACATGTCCATGACCTGCTCGCCTTCATTTTTGCGTAACAAACCATTATCAACGAAGACACAGGTTAAACGATCACCGATCGCCTTGTGCAATAAGGCCGCCACGACAGATGAATCAACACCACCTGACAAGCCCAACAGAACTTTCTCGTCCCCGACTTGAGCGCGCACTTTTTCAATGAGGTCATCGATAATGTTTTGTGCAGTCCACAAAGCCTCTGTACCACAGATTTCTCTGACAAAGCGATCCAGTATCCGCATACCTTGCTTAGTGTGCGTCACTTCAGGGTGGAACTGAACGGCATAAAATTGACGTGCAGGATCGCACATCGCCGCAATGGGAGCCGACTCCGTCGATGCAATCACATGAAACCCTTCAGGCATCACAGTCACTTTATCGCCATGACTCATCCAAACATCTAAAGATAAGGAGCCGTTATTGGCGATATGGTCATCGATACCTTCTAACAAGCGGCTTGGGCTACTGGCTAAACGCACCCGCGCATAACCGAACTCACGCTTTTCAGATGACTCTACCGCACCACCCAACTGCTCAGCCATGGTCTGCATGCCATAGCAAATCCCGAACAACGGAATGCCAAGATCGAACACGACTTGCGGTGCCCTGGGTGAGTCCAACTCAGTCACTGACTCAGGACCACCTGCCAAAATAATTCCTTTTGGCGCGAATTCACGTATTGCATCTTCACTCATGTCAAATGGGTGAATCTCGCTATAGACGCCAAGCTCTCGAACGCGTCTGGCGATCAACTGGGTATACTGCGAACCGAAATCCAAAATTAGAATTCGTTGCGCATGAATATCTTTACTCATTTCAGTGACTCCGGTGAAGGCTAGTCTAATCATCAAATCCGCTGCAGCAAAAGCGTTTGAGCAGCCGGGTTTAAAAACAAAAAATGGGGCAGCAAACGCCCCACTTTATCAATCAATTACCGTATCAGATTTAGCCTACGCGGTAGTTAGGTGCTTCTTTTGTAATGCTGACATCATGAACATGACTCTCAGTAATACCCGCGCTGGTAATCCGAACGAACTTAGGTTTAGTGCGCATTTCTTCAATAGTCGCACAGCCTGTATAGCCCATTGAAGCACGCAATCCGCCCATCAACTGATGAACAACATTGTGCATAGGCCCTTTACACGGCACACGCCCCTCAATACCTTCAGGAACGAGCTTTTCCACACCTGCCTTCGCATCTTGGAAATAACGATCCGATGAGCCTGTCAATCCAGACATCGCCCCTAAAGACCCCATACCGCGGTATGACTTGAAAGAACGACCTTGGAAAAGCTCAACTTCACCGGGCGCTTCATCCGTACCAGCCAACATAGAGCCGACCATGACAGCAGAGGCGCCAGCAGCAATTGCTTTAGAGATATCACCAGAGAAACGGATACCGCCATCGGCAATAACAGGGACGCCATAGGGCTTCAATGCTTCAGAAACATTGGCAACTGCACTAATTTGAGGAACGCCAATACCTGCAACGATACGCGTAGTACAAATAGAGCCAGGACCTATGCCAACTTTTACACCGTCCGCACCGGCTTCAGCCAACGCAATAGCCGCTTCAGCTGTGGCGATGTTACCACCCACCACCTGAACATGAGGGAAAGTCTCTTTGACCCAGCTGACACGATCAATAACGCCTTTTGAATGGCCGTGCGCGGTATCAACGACAATTAAATCGACACCAGCATTCACTAAAGCTTCAACACGCTCTGGTGTTTCTGGTCCAGTGCCAACAGCCGCGCCAACAATCAAGCGCCCTTTACTGTCTTTTGCAGCATATGGGAAGGCTTTGGCTTTGCTCATATCCTTAACGGTCATCATGCCCGTTAAACGGAAGTTATCATCGACCAGCAGAATTTTTTCAATTCGATGCTGACGTAACAAGTCACGAATATAAACAGGATCATCGCCCTCTCTTGCCGTCACTAGACGATCTTTAGGAGTCATGATGGATTCGACACGCGCATCCATATCACTTTCAAAGCGAACGTCTCGACTGGTCACAATCCCGACTAAATCTTCACCATCAAGCACAGGAAATCCTGAGAAGCCGTAATTATGGGCCATTTCAAGAATTTCTTTTACTCGGGTATCTGGCGAGCAAGTCACAGGTTCGGACACAACCCCTGACTCATATTTCTTGACCTTACGAACCTCAGCGGCCTGTAACTCTGGCGCTAAGTTCTTGTGAATAATACCAATACCGCCTTCTTGCGCCATAGCAATTGCTAAACGGGCTTCAGTCACGGTGTCCATCGCTGCCGATACTAAAGGCACATTTAATTCAATGCCCTTGGTGAGGCGGGTTTTAAGTGAAACGTCTTTTGGCAGTACTTCTGAATACCCAGGTACTAAAAGTACATCATCAAAGGTAAGTGCTTCTTCAACGATTCGCAACATTATCAAGCAGCCTGTCTGACATTGGAAAATAAGACCCATTAGTATATACAAGATAGTATAATTTCTCAATCTACCCCAAGCTTTCAATGTCAATACTGTGTTATTTTTATGTAACCGACCTTAGACAAAAAGATGAGTCAGTCACAATCACTCTTATGAATTTATCCAAGCCTCTCTCTGTCAGCGAACTCAATCAGTCTGCCAAAACACTATTAGAGTCCTCCTTTAGCCTTATTCAAGTCGAAGGTGAGATCTCCAATTTGGCGCGCCCCTCTTCAGGCCACTGGTATTTTACGTTAAAAGACTCTCGCGCACAGGTTCGCTGCGCTATGTTTAAAAACCGTACTCAGTTTATTCGGACATTGCCCAAAGAGGGTGACCGAGTGGTTCTTACTGCAAAGGTTAGCCTCTATGAAGGTCGTGGGGATTTCCAACTCATTGCGGAGCAAATGGCACTTGGCGGAACAGGGCAATTGCAAATTGCGTTTGAAGCCTTGAAGGCCAAGCTTCAGTTTGAAGGGTTATTCTCCGCCGAGCATAAACGCGCACTGCCTGCGCATCCCACGCATCTTGGTATCATCACGTCGCCAACGGGAGCTGCAATACATGATATTTTACACGTGCTCCAGCGCCGCTTTCCCGGTCTAGCGGTCACACTTTACCCAACGGCAGTACAAGGAAAAGAAGCCGCAGGACAGATTGTTAAGGCCATTGAGTTTGCAAATCGCGATCAACGTTGCGATGTTTTGATTGTTGGACGCGGTGGTGGCTCGCTTGAGGATCTTTGGCCCTTTAACGAAGAAATCGTTGCTCGTGCTATTTTTGCCAGTCGCCTCCCCATCGTATCGGCAGTCGGTCATGAAACAGACATCACCATTGCCGACTGGGTAGCCGATTATCGAGCACCAACCCCTTCTGCAGCGGCTGAAATTCTGAGCCCTAATCAACTCGATATACAAAACCAGCTATCGCGTCTGGCTCGTCAACTTCATCAAGCCATAATGCTGCAGATTGATAGCAGTCGTCAGTCTCTCTCTCATCTAAAAAAACGTTTACGTCACCCAGGTGATAAACTCAGAGACCAAGCCCAGCGTATTGATCGAGCAGAACTGCGCCTGCACTCACTGACGCTGCGCCAACTCAAAAATGCCCAACTTAAACTTGAGCAACTGAATAAACGACTACTGAAGCAGGCGCCCTTAAATTTAGTTCAGCAGCACCATCGATACCTGCAGCAACTTGACGCACGACACAGATTAGCGATGCAGCAATTCATGAACCACCAACATAATCGCTTAAAACAACAAGCAGCGCTTCTGCATCAAGTGAGCCCACTGGCCACACTCAGCCGAGGCTATGCTATTTTGCAAACAGCCGATGGCCTTGGCATTACTGAGTCGAACCAAGTCAAGCTTAATGAGACGATCAACGCAAGGCTTTCAAAAGGCTCCTTAGAGCTTAGCGTCACTCGTATCGATAATTCATTGACATAAAACGAGATCTTCTATGCAACTTCATTATCAGCGCTCTGGCAGCGGCGTCCCCTTACTTATTTTACACGGTCTTTTTGGCACATTGGAAAATTGGGGAGGCATCAGCAAGACCCTTAGCGAACGCTTCGATGTTATCAGTATTGATTTGCGCAATCATGGTCGCTCTCCCCATTCAGAAACCATGGATTATCCCGCCATGGCTCAAGACATCGCCGAGTTGATCGACACCCTTGGAGTGGCTCCTTGTTATATGCTTGGCCACTCAATGGGTGGAAAAGTGGCTATGGAGTTAGCACTTAACCAACCTCAGCTGATTTCCAAACTAATTGTTGCAGACATTGCTCCTGTGGCATACCCACATCATCACGAGCAAGTTTTTAGTGGCTTATCGAAAATCGATCTTTCATCCCTTTCCTCACGCAACGAGGCGGATGAACAGCTTAAACACATGATTCCCGAAGCCTCTACCCGAGCTTTTCTGCTCAAAAACCTCTACAGAACACCCACAAAGCAGTTCGCTTGGCGTATGAACCTAAGCGTGTTAGAACAAGAATATGCAAATATCTCGGCTACCCCTAAGGGTTCACCTTACCAAGGCCCTACCCTGTTTATAAAAGGCGCTTTGTCCCAGTATATTCAGCGCGAGCATCAACAGGCGATTGAAACGCTCTTCCCAAACTATCAGTTTAAAATTATTGAAGGTACGGGCCATTGGCCTCATGCAGAAAAGCCTGCGCTCTTCCTAAAGTTGGTTGAGCGCTTTTTACTAAGCGAGGGGAAAGATTACGCTTGAGTATCAAATAAAGAGCCAGGTTCATTTAGGCGCTGCAAAGCGCCTGTTTCAACCAAGCGGATATTTAACTCTTTGATTTTTTCTTGAATCTCAGACATCTGATGCACAAACTCTTTCAACTTTTCGGCTGTTTCTTGTCGCTGCTCTTTTAGAGCTTCTGCAATCTCTTCACGCTTTTCTCGTTGGGACGCTTCTTCGGTCTCTGCTTCGGAACGAAACTCTTGCAGAGTACTAAGCGTCGGAACTTCTTTCTCTTGCTCCGCTGTTGAGGTTTGACTAGCTGTGTCTTCAGACTCTGTTTCTTTGACTAAAGTTTCAGCCTGTTCTTTCTGAAGTTCAACCTTAGCTTCGTTTGCCATCGCCCGCGCACTAGCAGCCACTTTGAGATCTTGCGTTGACGGCTCAGCAGGTGCCAAGGCGGCCCTCACAATTGTTTCGGCTTTTTCTAACGTCGCTTTGGGGTCTCCGGGGACAGGCGAGGTATCGATACTGACAGAGCCCCCCACCGCATACATCACACCATCAGGGCCGCGTTGAAAGTCATAGGTAATCGCTCCCGCATAACGACCACCCGCCGCCTTGTGCGCCAGTTCGTGTTGCTTGACCTCACGATCACGGCTCGCCAACTCTTGTAAAACCTGCTGTTTTTGTTGCTCTTGCTGCTGTTCGGCTTTGGAAACAGACGTAGAGGACGACACCCTGTTTACAGGCGTATTAACACCTTCAGTGGGAGCGATGCGAGTCGAAGGAGGAGGCAGAGAGGCCGAATTTTTGGTGTCGACCTCAGAAGCGTTTGCAGATACTGGCAAAGAGGAAATCGTGCCAGTGTTCGCACTTTTTCCTCCTGCAGGGATAACAGGAGTATAGCTATTGATTTGCATACAACAGCCCTCCGTTTAATTCAAAACCCGATAGGTTTACTCACACTCGGGTATCAATCATTGAGCCTAGAACTTCACTGCTCTCGCTCACCACTTGAGTGGAAGCCGCTGCAACATTTGCATTAACAGCAGATTGAGCGACAGCCGGATTGACTTCAACACCCGTCGCCAATTCAGGCCGATCCGAACGACCAGTTCCTTGAATATCACCTGCCTGGCGTTGATTGTTGTCCAATCCACGATTAACGTTCAAAAGCCCCGTTGCTTGGGCAGAAACACCATTGATATTCATACGTCACCTGTTTGCTTTTTTTGTTTCTTAAAGTCGTTAGAAACATCAACCTCAGTATAGCACATAAGACAGAATTGAGCATATTTTGTTCAATTTTTAGCCTCCAGATAAATAATCAACCTTAAGGCTTGCCGCCGCAACATCTGCACTTGGCACATCCATATAAGGTATATGCCCCAAGAATGGCGCGGGGATTCGTTCTTGCAATGAACGTATATTTTCATCCAGTGCGAGCATTGACGCATCGGTTTCAACGGCAACCCAGCCCGCCAGTTGCAACCCATCTCGGCGGATGGACTCAGCAGTCAGTAACGCATGATTGAGGCAGCCCAGCTTCATACCAACGACCAGTATGACTGGGATGTCTAGCAGCCTAGGCAAGTCCGCCATTGTTTCCCTGCGGTTTAAAGGAACCCGCCATCCGCCAGCCCCTTCAATAATGTAAATGTTGGCATCGTGCAGCATAGCACCCCGACAAAAAGCGGCAATACGCTCGGCACTTAACATTTTAAAACCCGCCGCCAAATGAGGCGCTATGGGTTGTGCTAAAGCAACGGGATTAACCAAATCGTAGTCCAACTCAACGCTCGCCGCTTTTTGCAACTGCAACGCATCGTCGTTACGCAACCCCTCTGGTGTCATTTCACACCCTGCAGCAACGGGTTTTAAGCCGATGGTTGCATAGCCCTGTTGATTAAATAACCTTAACAAGGCTGTCGATACCAGTGTTTTGCCGACTCCTGTATCCGTGCCGGCGATAAAAAAACTTTGCTTCATTCAGATACCTTTACAAGATCTAAAAAACACACTTCGTAGGTTGCTCTCACGCCTTGATCCTCCGAAAAGGGCTCATAAGCCTTCATCAGTTGACGCAGATAATTTCGTTTACTCAAACCCGATGATGCCTTGCCAATGACGTGATTGGCACCTATTTTTTTTAGGTCCCTCATCAAACCGATAACATCGGGGTAATTCAAATGATAGGTTTTTTCTTCAGAGTTCACCGAAAAATAAGGCTGCGCATGCTTGAGGATATCACCGTGAGATAAAAAGTGATTCACATGCACATCGTTATCTATGACTCGCCATGCTTGCTTTAATTCACATAAACTCGATTCGGTCAAGGTTGCCAAGGTCGCACGACCGCCAACCTTTAAAACCCGGTGCAACTCTCTATACAACTGTGTTGGGTCAAAACACCATTGAACTGCCAAGCTACTAAAAACACGATGCACAGTCTCAGAGCCTAAGGGAAGGTGTTCAGCATCACCACAGACTCGGCTAACCGCCAGCCGATCACACGTTTCGGATGCATGCACCAACATACCCTCTGCTATATCCAACGCAATGAGCGCACCTTTTGGATTCAACTGTCGAAGACTAGGCAGTGCATAGCCCGTTCCCACCCCTAAATCTAACCATACTTCATTCGCACGTTGCGCAGGGGTGACCCGAGCGTTCAACAAATAGTCGGCCACCTCACGCTGAAAAGAAGCGACACTGTCATACTCCTTTGCAGCACGACTAAACTGTGCCGCAATTTTGCGTTTTTCGTCAGCATAACCTGTAATCATACATCCTCCTCAATCAAGATATTCTGCTGAGCAAGGAAAGCGTGCAGGCAACGATTAACCTCTTCTGCCTGAGAGATAAAGGGCAGGTGAGCCGCGTCTGGAATACAGCGAACACTTGCTAGAGGGTTCAAATTCTTAATGTCCGAAATGACTTCTCGGGGAACCAACTCGTCATTTTCACCAAAAAGGAGCAAGGAAGGGCATGAGAGTTGCGCTAATTCCATACGGGCATCGCATCCCAATAATCTAAGGAATTGCAGAGCCTGATCCAATACCAGTACGTCTGAGTAGTCTTTTCGATTCGCTAACAACGCTTTACGCTCCATTGAAGCATGAGCTGAACCCTGCGATTGCAATGCAATAAAGCGCATCTGCATTTGCCGAACATTGGCATTAAAAGCAGAAGCGAAATCATCAAAGACCTCGGGTGACATGGCATGATGCCACCCAGCTTTCTGAACAAAGCAAGGGTTCCACGCTAACGCAATGAACGCTTTAGCATCCAGTCGATTAGCGATCCAACTGGCCACCAATCCTCCTAGTGACCAGCCAAGCAATATCGACTTACGAGGCACTTGTTCAAGCAAAGCACAAATTAAATGGGATTTAAGGTCTTCGATGCACTCATTACCTATTGGCAGGGGCACTGACTGATAATCAATTTTTGTTATCCGAAAGCGAGAAGACCAACCTGATAAGAACGCATCAAATATGCTCGACTCACTGCCCCACCCGCTTAAAACCACTAAGTCCAAAGGCGCACTTTCAGCCTGTTTTGCGCTCATAACTCACGCTCCATTGGCTCGACAAACAGTGAACCTAAATCAGATAAGGCGTCTAACAGCTGATCCAAATGTGTAAAATCGTGCAGTGCTGTTAGAGTCACTCGCAAGCGAGATTGCCCATCTGGTACCGTTGGTGGTCGTATTGCAGTAACCAGCATGCCTTTCTTTCTCAACGCATCACTGATCTTAAGGGCTTGCTGTGAGCAACCTACATGTAAAGGCTGAATCGGTGTCGATGATGGCATCAAGGGAAGATTGAGCGCTTGGCATCCATTTTTAAAATAGGCAATTAACGCCCGAAGTTGCTGTCGTCGCCACCCCTCTGTTTGAATCAATGACAAGCTGACACGAGTCGCTTCAGCAATGGCTGGCGATAGGCTGGTTGTATAAATATAAGTTCTCGCAAACTGAATGAGCGTTTCGATCAAAGCATTCGATCCCACGACAAATGCGCCAGAGGTGCCAAAGGCTTTTCCAAGCGTGCCGATCAAAATCGGGACATTTTCTTGTGATGCGCCATACAACTCAGAAACACCACCGCCATTTTCACCCAGGCAACCAAAGCCATGAGCATCATCGATCATCAGCCAAGCATTATGTGACTGACACACATGGCTCAAGCAGTTAATATCGGCGGTATCGCCATCCATACTGAACACACCATCACTGACCACCAGTTTCCGATTAGCCTCGGATTGCATCAGCCGCTTTTCGAGCAGATCGTAGTTTAAGTGCGGATAACGATTGAACTTTGCACGGCTCAACAATCCTCCATCAATTAGAGAGGCATGATTGAGTTTATCCTGAAAAATGGCATCAGACGCATGGGTCAACGCCGTAATAACGCCCATATTGGCCATATATCCATTTGAAAATAGCAGCGCTCTTTCTCGCCCAGTAAACTCAGCCAGCTCCTCTTCTAATTGATGATGGGCTTGACTATGCCCACACACTAAGTGAGACGCTCCACCGCCACAGCCGTATTCGTGCGCTGCTTTGGTCAGCGCAGAAACAACCTGAGGATCTGCCGCTAATCCCAGGTAATCATTTGAACAAAACGCCAGTAATGGCTCCCCTCCAACCTGTAAAAAAGGTTTTTGTGGTCCTGCATGTGTCAATCGCTTACGATACAAATGAGATAAGGCTCGCTCATCCAATGCGGCTTGCAAAGCAAAATCCATTGCTTTCATCGTGATGCATCGTAGAAAAATTCACGATCCTTCTGAGCTTGTATCTGCTCCATCAGTTGCACCATATCCTCATCCTCATCGGGTACCTGAATAGGCTCCGGATGAATACCGAGCTTCTTAAACAACGCGCGGTCCGCATCAGCCATGGGGTTATCAGTTGTCAGCAGTTTTTCACCATAAAAAATGGAATTGGCGCCCGCCAAGAAGCACAACGCCTGCATTTGTTCGTTCATCGCCGTCCTACCCGCCGACAAACGCACATGTGATGCAGGCATCATGATACGAGCAACGGCTAAGGTTCGAATAAACTCAAAAGGTTCGAGATCTTCAACATCTGCTAAAGGTGTTCCTTCCACTCTCACCAGCATATTGATCGGCACGGATTCTGGATGTGCAGGTAAATTTGCCAAGGTTAAGAGCAGCCCGACTCGATCTCGCTGACTTTCGCCAAGCCCTAAAATCCCACCACAACATACTTTCATGCCGACATCACGAACATGTGAGAGGGTTTCTAAACGCTCTTGATAGGAACGCGTTGTAATGATCTGACCATAATATTCAGGGGAGGTATCAAGGTTATGGTTATAGTAATCTAAACCCGCCTTTGCTAATGAAGAAGCCTGCTCAGAACTTAAACTTCCCAGCGTCATACAGGTCTCTAATCCAATTGCTTTAACGCCTTGCACCATTTCTAAAATAGCAGGCATATCCTTTGCCCTAGGGTTCTTCCACGCCGCTCCCATGCAAAAGCGTGTTGCACCTTTTGCTTTTGCGGCACGGGCCTCTTCTAATACCGCTCTCACTTTCATTAAACGCTCGGTTTCGAGATCCGTGTTGTAATGAGCACTTTGAGGGCAGTATTTACAATCTTCTGGACAAGCGCCGGTTTTAATCGAAAGCAACGTACTCACTTGAACCGCATTAGGGTCAAAATACGCTCTATGTACCATTTGCGCTTGAAAGATCAAATCACTAAAGGGTAAAGAAAAAAGAGCCTGAACTTCTGACTCTGTCCAATCATGACGTATTGCGCTAGAGTATTGCATGGAGTTACCTTATTTTAATGATCAACACTGGCCAAATGGATGTATGCCGACATTGATGTGCTTGTACAGGTTATTAGGTAGCGATGATAATTTGACAAAAGGACTTGTCAACCAATGCTTTTAAATAAAGTTAACAAGTGGTTAAAAAACACCCAATCATGCGTACTATGTGGCCTTCATCAAGCGAACGCCTTGGGTATCTGCGACGATTGCATGTCCGATCTTCCGTGGTCGATGTCTTGCTGCCACCAATGCGGACTTCCTACCTCCTCTCCTGTCATTAAGATTTGCTCAAACTGCATTAAACAACCCCCTTCCTTTGATGCAACTTCCGCGACTTTTCGATATGTTTTTCCTATTGATAAGTTGCTGCCCAGTATTAAATACGCAAATAAAACCTCGCATTTAGGCTGGCTATCCACTCTGATGTCGCAGTACATCCTGTCACAAGACAAGCCACTTCCTGATGCGTTAGTAACCGTACCTATGCACCCTTGGGATGAAATTAAACGAGGGTATAATCAGTCATCCTTGCTCGCCAATCTGATTTCTAAACAACTAAAGTTGCCTGCCCATTTAAGTGCGATCAGTAAAATAAAACGAACACCTCATCAAAAAGAGTTAAATTTTATTGAGCGTCAACAGAATCTAATTAACTGTTTTAGACTCAATGAACACCTTCCTAAACAGGTAGCAATCGTGGATGATGTGATGACAACAGGCAGTACCGCCAATGAAATCAGCAAACTGCTCAAAAACAATGGTGTTGAAACCGTTCAAATTTGGGTATTAGCTCGCACACCCGAATAAACAGGTATAAAGATTATTATTCGTTAAGATTCAGGCTATTATTAGATAAAAATAAAGCAATCCAGATCAACGAAGGATCTCCCTATGACATTTGAAATGTTTGGCCAATTGCTCGGCGGCATAGGTATGTTTTTACTCGGCATGCAATTGCTCACCAATGGTATGAAAAATGCAGCCGGGCGCTCACTAAAAAAAGCCTTAGAGTTTGCCACACGCTCACGTTTAAGGGGGCTCGTATCTGGTACACTGATTACCGCGCTTGTTCAATCCTCTAGTGCGGTTACAGTTGCAACCTTAGGGTTTGTAAATGCTGGATTACTAACGCTAGGGCAGTCCATTGCCGTTATTTACGGCTGTAATATTGGCACAACCATGGTGGGGTGGCTTGTTGCTACAATTGGCTTCAAAATTCAGATCAGCGCATTTGCACTGCCCATTATTGGTATGGGTATGTTGCTACAAGTCATCGGAAAACAACAGCGTATCTCTCATCTTGGTACAGCACTCGTCGGTTTTGGTATTTTCTTTATTGGCCTTGATTTCATGAGAGCCGGTTTTGACGGTTTAAGTGATGACTTTCAGCTGGCCGCACTAGGAACCGGGGTATTGGCCCTAGGGCTATTTGTTATCGCAGGATTTGTGATGACGTTTTTAATGCAAGCTTCAGCGGCGGTGATGGCAATTGCCTTGTCTTTGGTCCACACCGAATCCATCACTATGTCTGCTGCTGCCGCCGTTGTCATCGGGGCAAACCTAGGTACAACAACAACCGCTATTCTGGCGTCAATCGGTGCGACATCAAACGCGAAACGCATCTCCGCTGCACATGTCGCCTTTAATCTATTAACGGGTGCTGTCGGTCTCGTGCTCCTTATGCTATTGGCCGGACGCCTAGATGCACTTAATCCGCAACAATACGATTTAGTTATTTTACTCGCCCTATTTCACACGCTATTCAATGTCATGGGGGTTATCCTCATGTGGCCGCTGACAACACCTCTCGAACGTTTTCTACTCACTCGCTTTCGTAGTCAAGAAGAAGACGAAGCAAGACCACGCTTCATCGATAAAACCATTATTAATACACCTACTCTGGCCATCGAAGCCATCAGTCTTGAGCTAGGTCGAGTCAGTCAATTGTCGAGTCGTTTAGCTCGAGAGGCCATTAGCTCAGAGCGTAATGCCTCTGCTAAACTAGAACAGCAAGCCAAAGGCATTCAATATTTAATTAGTAAGATTGCTGAATTCAATCAAGAAATTGGGCGTCAAAATTTGTCACCCGACATCCATGAGGTCCTTCCTATTTCCATGCGAGTCATGCGCTATTACAGCGAAGTCACTCGTTTATCGGCAAAACTGCCTGAGTTTTATTCCATGGTTGATCAAATAGAAAACAAAAGTGTTAAACAAGCCATTTTTAATTTTCAAAAACAAGTGGTTAGTTTGATTGATTTATGTGAGATTCAGGAAGAGAGTTCTGTGCAGGGTACGCAAGGTCATCAACTTGTATTAACCTTGGAAAAAGAATATCAAAACTTGAAGAGCCTTTTGCTTGAGCAAAGCACTTTAGGGCATTTATCAAGTGATGAAAGCATCGCGCTTTTAGATGCCGTCAGCCATATTAATCGTCTTGCTGAACAGGTTGAAAAAGGAGCTCGTTATTGGAGCTATGCAACACCTGCCGCTCAGCGTGCTCCCTTGGCTATGCCGACAGCGGCGACACACTAACAAGAAGGTTTCATGTCCATTACGCTCGATTATATAGGTCAAGTGCATAGCCCATACAAAGAGAAATTCGGCATTCCTAGGCAACCAGGCTTGGCCAACACCCTTAAGGCGAGCATCGAAATTTGGTCGCCTTACGGTTCTGCAGCCAGCATCAAGGGGCTGGATTCCGTTACACACATCTGGGTTGTGTTTGTATTCAGTGCTACGGCTGCCGCTGGCTGGAAAGCCAGCGTGCGCCCTCCTCGATTAGGTGGCAATGAAAAAATGGGGGTTTTTGCAACCCGTTCGACGTTTCGCCCGAACCCAATCGGACTCTCTGCGGTAAAACTGGATGGTGTACGCGTTGAAAAAGATAAAGTCTGGTTGGATGTGTCTGGTGCGGATCTTCTAGACGGCACCCCCATTTTGGATATCAAACCCTATCTTCCCTATTCAGATTGCTTGACGGATGCTGAGCTCAACTGGGCTTCAGATGCACCTTATTCGCTAAAACAGGTGATATTTTCTGAGACGGCAAGTCTATCTTGCGACGCTATCGAGGAGTCTCAAGGGTATCCGTTGAAAGTACAAATTGAAGAAGTGTTAAGACTTGATCCACGCCCTTCCTATAAGTCTGACAAGGATGAGCGAATCTACGGGCTCACTTTGCACCACTTTAATATACGCTGGAAGGTCAAAGAGCAGTATATCCAGGTCCTTAGTATTGATCCGACTGATTCCCCCTCGAACCCACAAACCTTGTGAGAACCCCGCTATGCACGATCCAATCTTGACCGATGCACTCACCTTTGATCGTGAGCACATTTGGCATCCCTATTCATCAATGACCGACCCGCTAGAGGTTTACCCTGTCACAGCGGCCAAAGGTGTCAGAATCACACTGGCCAACGGCCAAGAACTAATTGATGGTATGGCATCTTGGTGGTCTGTGATTCATGGATATGGGCACCCACGCCTTAACAAAGCGGCTAAAGACCAAATTGATGCCTTTTCACATGTTATGTTTGGTGGCTTGACGCATACGCCAGCGATCGATTTAGCACAAAGACTCGTGCAGATCACGCCCGAGGGCCTAGATAAGGTTTTTTTTGCTGACTCGGGCTCTGTCAGTGTCGAGGTCGCTATCAAAATGGCCTTGCAGTATCAGCAAGCTCGAGGAAATACGCGTAAAAACCGTATTATTAGCTTACGTCGTGGCTACCATGGCGATACCTTTGCTGCTATGTCGGTCTGCGATCCCGTCACCGGCATGCATCAGATTTTTCAGGGGGCCTTACCCAGCCAAATTTTCCTTCCGGCGCCTGAAACACCTTTTGGAGAGACACTGCTCTCCTCTGATCTAGATGCATTGGAGAGAACGTTCAAACAGCATCATACGGAGGCCGCGGCCCTTATTCTGGAACCGATTGTTCAGGGTGCTGGTGGCATGCGCTTTTACTGCGCTGACTATATTCGTCATGCCAGACGCCTCTGCGATCAATATAACTGCCTGCTCATTGCCGACGAAATTGCCACTGGCTTTGGTCGTACAGGTCACTTATTTGCTTGCGAACATGCCAATATCGTCCCCGACATTCTGTGCTTAGGCAAAGCTCTCACGGGTGGCTATCTTAGCCTAGCCGCAACGCTGACCACGGATCACGTTGCCAAGACGATCTCTCAAGGCGGTGCTGGATGCTTCATGCATGGCCCAACCTTTATGGCAAATCCTCTCGCTTGTGCTATTGCTCTCGAAAGCGTAACACTACTGCTTGAGGGGGATTGGAAAAGCAATATCCTAAGGCTTGAAACTCAACTGACACAACATCTCGCCATCCTCAAGAATCATCCCCAAGTTGCCGATGTGCGTTGCCTCGGCGGTATTGGTGTCGTCGAACTTAAAGACCCCTGCGAACTCAAACGCTTGCAGCCAAAATTCGTTGAAGAAGGAATTTGGGTGCGCCCATTTGGGAAACTTGTTTATGTCATGCCACCTTATGTTATTACGGATGAGGATTTGGCGACCTTATGCCAAGGCATAGTGCGGGTTGTAACCTCACTTTAATCTCGTTCAGATTGACTTGTTACAAAGCACTTTTATGATATAGATAGATTAAAATTGCGTCAGAAATATCACATGACTAAGGAAGAACAATCATGCCACGCATCAAAATCGACATGCCAGATAACTACCTATTTAGCACTGAAATACCGATTCGAATCAGTGACATTAATTATGGCGGGCATTTAAGCAATGATGCACTTCTCTCAATCATTCACGAATCCCGCATTCGCTTTCTCAATCAACTGGGTTACGGCGAACTTGATATCGAAGGACTGGGACTTATCCTAACGGACTCTGCGATCATTTATAAAGCAGAGGGCTTCCATAGAGATGTCATCCAAGTGGATATTTCGGTGGGCGACTTCAACAAATACGGATGCGATTTTTATTATTTACTGACCAATCGCAAAACAGCCGTTGAAATCGCTCACGCAAAAACAGGTGTCGTCTTTTTTGACTACACTGCCCGAAAAGTATCACTTTTACCCGATGCTTTTAAAGATAGAGTCTTAAAGGATGCCGGTAAATCTTAGTCTTCGGGATAGTCGTAATGAATATGCGATAAGTTTTCGAAGCGTGTGTATTTACCAATAAAGGCCAAGCGTGATGTGCCTATCGGGCCATTACGCTGCTTACCTATGATGATTTCTGCAACCCCTTTTTCTGGGCTGTCTTCGTTATACACTTCGTCTCGGTAGATAAACATGATGACATCGGCGTCCTGCTCAATCGCTCCAGACTCCCTTAGATCCGAGTTCACTGGACGCTTATTCGGACGATTCTCAAGACTTCGGTTAAGCTGTGACAAGGCAACAACCGGGCACTGCATTTCTTTGGCCAATGCCTTTAGAGATCGAGAAATTTCTGAAATTTCAGCGGTACGCCCTTCTGTTTTGCCCGTCTTCAACTGCATCAACTGCAAATAGTCGACCATGATTAACGCCAAATCACCATGTTCTCGGACAATACGTCTTGCTCGGCTGCGCATTTCATTTGGGCTGATACCTGCCGTGTCGTCGATAAACAATGGCTTTCCCTTGAGCATATTGACGGCCGCCGTTAGCTTTGGCCAATCCTCTTCTATAAGCTGACCGTTTCTAACACGGGTTTGGTCAATTTTACCCAATGACGATAACATACGCGTAACCAACTGATCTGATGGCATCTCTAAGCTGAACACCAATACAGGACGCTGAGATCCCATCAGAGCATTCTCAACCAAGTTCATGGCAAAGGTGGTTTTTCCCATAGAAGGACGTGCAGCGACAATGATTAGGTCTGAAGGCTGCAGACCTCCTGTTTTTGTATCTAGGTCATCAAAACCTGTCGTGACACCAGTGAGGGCATCGGCATTATTAAACAGATGGTCAATTCGCTCAACCGCCCGTTTTAAAAGCGGGTTGATCGGCTCAGGTCCGCCCTGATTTGGACGATTCTCTGCGATTTGAAAGATTTTCTGCTCAGCTTCGTTCAGGATTTCATCTGAACCACGTCCCTGAGGTGAAAATGCATTTTCAGCTATTTCATTGGCGACGTTGATCATCTGGCGCAGTAATGCACGATCTCGGACGATTTCTGCGTAAGCACGTATGTTTGAAGCACTCGGTGTGTTACGAGCTAATTCAACTAAGTAAACAAGCTCCCCTACCCGCTCTAAATCATCATTACGATCCAACTCTTCCGATAGGGTGACAACATCGATAGGACGGCTGTCGTCTACCAGCTTTTGCATGGTTCGAAATACAATACGATGTTCTGAGCGATAAAAGTGGCCATCCACCAGAATCTCAGACACGGTATCCCATGCATTATTATCCAACATAAGCCCACCCAGCACTGATTGCTCAGCCTCAAGTGAGAAAGGGGGCGCTTTTATCTGGTCAACGATGTCTTGTTGAGGATCAGCATAGTCCATAATAAATACCTGATATGAATCGAAAGAGAAGCATTGGAAGGGAAGCCATTGTAACGACTAGTGTCTTGCTCAGACAAGCATTTGCGTTAAGCAAAAAAAAACGTCGTGTACTCTAAGAGTTACACGACGCTTGAGTTGTGTTTATGCGCTGAAATTATTCAGCAACAACAACCAACTTAATAGATGCGTTCACTTCTGGGTGCAATTGCAGACCAATATTGAACTCACCGATGTGGCGAATAGTACCAGAAGGCAAGCGAACTTCGCTCTTGCAAACTTCAATACCTGCACCAGTAATGGCATCAGCAATATCACGTGTACCGATTGAACCGAACAGTTTGCCTTCATCACCCGCTTTGGTAACAACAGACAATTCCATTTCATTCAATTTTTCAGCGCGATCGATCGCAGCTGCTAATTTAGCAGCAGAAGCCGCTTCAAGCTCAGCACGACGCTCTTCAAAGCGTGCAATGTTATCTGCAGTAGCAGAAACAGCTTTACCTTGAGGAACTAAGTAGTTACGGCCAAAGCCGCTTTTTACAGATATTTTGTCGCCCAGCTTTCCGAGCTTACCAATATTTTCGAGCAGAATAACTTCCATCTCGTAAACCTCTTTTTTCTGCAATAGTGTTGCAGTGTCTTAATTCCCAGCCGGGATTCGTGCTCGTAGATCCAATAAAGCATCGATCAACGCGAGAATCACCAGCAATGTAACTACATAGGGACCCATAAAGACCAGCGATAGATATAAAACTACCAACCATGTCTTTCCAAGTGACCGTTTTGCTACCACCCCATGAATCAAAGCAATACCAGCAACGAGAAGAGGCAGCAACAATAAAGCATACCATCGACTCATATTCGGCAGCAGTGCATTTCCGGCAACCAGAAGGATCACCAAGACCACTGCGAATACGATCGGCAATCGTAGTGAATGGAACTCTTGTTGAAACCCACCTGGATTATACAATCCGGCTTGCCAGCTTCTCGCTAACATCAAACATCCCAACATGACGGCAACATGAAATGCCGTAATGGCGCCCAAAATAAGATTTCGTATATTGTCTTCCGAAAACCCATTTAAAGCAGATGCAGAATTCGCTGCACTTCGTTGAGTAACGAGCTGACTCGCTACTTCAACAATTTGATCCAGCAAAGACCCTAACCCTAACTCAAGCAGATAACTGACTAAAATACCGATGGGTATTATCGTTATTAATACTTGTTGCCAACTTGCCGTTGTCCGTAATAACGTTGCCAGTAAAAAACTGCTAACGATAACAACAGCGGCACTGGGATCACCCGAAAGCACCCATGCGAAAGCTGGCAGTAATGCCCAGATTAAAATCTTTAACGCATCTGACACACCTCTTCTCAGAGTGATCAGACTGACTGCTGCTGCGCTAACCCAATAGAGCAACGGCAGCATGGCAGCAATAACAACCACCATGATTGCCTGATTGCGCCCCTTCATAATCACATCTGCAAGGGTACGCATCATGGCGAGAACCCTTTCTACTGGTGACCGTCAGTATACGGCAGCAACGCGATATAACGCGCACGCTTAATAGCTGTTGCCAACTGACGCTGGTAACGAGCTTTAGTGCCAGTGATACGACTTGGTACAATTTTACCAGTTTCAGTAATGTAGGCTTTCAATGTTTCTAAATCTTTATAATCGATTTGTGAAACACCTTCAGCGGTGAAGCGACAAAACTTACGGCGACGAAAAAAACGGGCCATGTTAACTCTCCTAAAAAATGGAATTAATCTTCAGCAGTTTCCTGCTCATCAGCATCGACATCAATATCGTTTGAGTCATGATCTCTTGACTGACGATCACCACGGTCTTCACGACGTGGCTTACGCTCTTCACGAGACTCTGCTGCTTTGATAGGAGAGATTTCAGTGATCGCTTCTTTACAACGAATAATCATGCTACGCAAAACAGCATCGTTGTAACGGAAAAGACTTTCAAGCTCGTCCAGGGTTTCCTGGTTGCATTCGATGTTCATAAGAACATAGTGTGCTTTATGAGCATTGTTGATTGGGTAAGCCATTTGACGACGGCCCCAATCTTCTAGACGATGAATAGCGCCTTCAGCACCTTCAATCAAATTTTTGTAGCGCTCCAGCATTGCTGGAACCTGCTCGCTCTGATTCGGGTGAACCAGAAACACGATTTCGTAATGACGCATTGTTGCTCCTTACGGTTTTACAGCCCTCAGATCACACGTTTTGTGTCACCGAAAGCAAGGAGTTAATAAAATAAAACGGAGCCATATTCTACGCCGTCAAGTTTTTATTTACAACAGCAAAACAGGCTATATTGTCAAGCTTCACGAATTTCAAAGCTATGCGTAATCTCAACGCCGCCCTTTTCCAGCATCAAGGATGCCGAGCAATACTGTTCAGCAGATAAGGTCACAGCACGGCTCACATGAGACTCTTTTAAGCCTCGACCTGTCACAATAAAATGAACATGTATTTTGGTAAAGACAGCGGGCACGGTGTCTGCACGTTCAGATTCAATTTCTGCAACGCAATCCGTCACATCTTGCCGTGATTTTTGCAGTATTTTCACTACATCAAAACTCGTGCAGCCGCCCAACCCGAGTAACATCAACTCCATTGGTCGAGGCCCTTGCTGCAGATCTGCGTCAATCATGACATCAAACCCACTGCCGCTGGTGCCCTTGAAGCGAAGATCACCATCCCATTTTACGCTTGCTTTCATAATTCAATCATCCAATTTAGACCTTATGCAAAAAGGCGTTGTAATTCTCGACCGGGGTCATCTGCTCGCATAAACGCCTCACCCACTAAAAAGGCATTAACCTGGTGCGAACGCATCAAACGCACATCTTCAGGTGTCACTATACCGCTCTCAGTCACAACAATACGGTCCGCTGGTATCTGCTCCAGCAAACTAAATGTGTTGTCAAGCGTGACCTCAAAACTATGCAAATCTCGATTATTAATACCCAATAGTCGCGTATTTAAAGGCAATGCTCGCTGCAACTCTTCTGCACCATGGACTTCGACTAAGACGTCCATTCCCAATGCATGCGTTAAAGCTGACAAATCACGCAATTGCTCATCTGTGAGCGCCGCGACGATCAACAAGATGCAATCTGCACCCAACACTCTAGCTTCATAAATCTGATAGGGATCTACAATAAAGTCTTTACGGATCACAGGTAACTGACATGCACCTCTCGCTTGCAGGAGATACTCGTCAGCTCCTTGAAAATAGTCAATATCGGTTAATACGGATAAACAACTGGCACCTGCTTTTTCATAACTGACCGCGATGTCGGCAGGATTGAAATTTTCCCGAATAACCCCCTTGGATGGACTGGCCTTTTTGGCTTCTGCAATAATGGCAGGTCGACCCTCGGCTAGCGCTGACTCCAGCGCCTTAACAAATCCTCTTGGCTCGAACTCAGTGCCTTTTTGCGCCTCTATTTTAGCCTTCAGTGCTTCAATACTGACCTGAGCCGAGCGTTCGGAAACCTCTTCATACTTACGAGCTATGATTTTTTTTAAGATGGTTGGCGTATCGCTCATGACTCACCCTTATTAAATTGTTGACTAAATTCAGCTAACGCCGTCATTTTTTTCAGTGCTAGCCCTTGATCCATCATTTCAAAGGCTTTAACGACACCTTCTTGATGAGAATCAGCTTCACCACCCAACCAAATGGCTGCACCTGCATTCAGTGCAACAATGCTTTTAGCTTTACTTGAGACCTTATCAGCTCCGCCAGAAAATGCATTCTGTATAATGAGGAGAGAGTCAGCCGCACTCTTTACTTCTAAGCCAATAAGGCTTTGACTTTCAACACCTAATTCTTCAGGTGTAATTGAATATTCTGTCACTTGTCCATCTCTAAGCTCAGCCACATGCGTATGCGTTGCCAAACTAATTTCATCCAAGCCATCTGCCGCATGCACAACTAAAATATGCTCAGCCCCTAACTGCTGCATAACTTCTGCCATCGGCCGACAAAGCTTTTCGCTGAAGACGCCGATCACCTGATGCTTAACACCCGCCGGGTTCGTCATCGGACCTAAAATATTAAACAATGTCCGTAAACCTAAAGATTTACGGGCACCTATGGCATGTTTCATGGCACCATGATGGGAAGGTGCAAACATAAAGCCGACCCCCACTTCATCAATGCACTGTGCAACTTCATCAGGCGTAATTCCTAAAAAAATCCCTGATGACTCGAGCACATCGGCACTACCGCTGCTAGAGGATACGGCACGATTTCCATGTTTAGCGACCTTTACACCTGCCGCTGCGGCAACAAAAGCAGAGGCAGATGATATATTGAAAAGATTGGCACCATCGCCGCCCGTTCCGACGATATCAACTAAACGCTTTTCTGTTGTAGGTATCACTGGCACAGCCAGCTCTCGCATCACCTGTGCAGCCCCGGTAATCTCGTCTATGGATTCACTCTTCATCCTCAACGCAACCAAGAACGCAGTAATCTGAGATTCCGTACACTGACCGGTCATGACTTGACGCATGACATCTACCATTTCAGCACGACTTAAATCTAAATGCTCAACAACCCTAGCCAGTGCCTGCTGTATATTCATGGATCAAATCTCCGTAAAAGTATTAAGTAGTGCTTTTTATCTTTCGAAGGAAGTTGACCAGTAACTCATGCCCCTGTTCCGTTAAAATGGACTCAGGATGAAACTGAACACCTTCGGCACCGGATGGAATATGCCTGATTCCCATAATTTCATCAACTGAACCATCCTGATGTGCCGTCCAAGCCGTCACCTCAAAGCAATCAGGGAGACTATTGTGATCCACAACTAATGAGTGATAGCGTGTCACTCTAAGAGGATTACTCAAGCCTTGAAACACCCCTTGACCTTCATGATGAACCAAAGAGGTCTTACCGTGCATCACCTTGGCAGCCCTTCGCACTTTGGCACCAAACACTTGGCCCAGACTTTGATGCCCCAAACACACTCCCAGCACAGGAATTCTGCTTGCAAACTGTTGAATGGCTTGCATTGAAATCCCTGCTTGGTCTGGGGTACAGGGCCCCGGAGAAATAACTAAGGCCGCAGGTTCAAGCCTCTCTGCCTCTGCCAGCGTTAGTTGATCATTACGATAGACCTCGACTTGCTCACCTAGCTCACGAAAATAGTGCACTAAGTTCCAAGTGAAGCTGTCGTAATTATCGATCATCAGTAGCATTCAGTCGCGACCTCTTCTAAACACAAGAATATTAAGGATTGGCTTTATAACTCAAAGGGTATTCAAACGCGTATCTCAAAGTGTATCACAGCCAAACAAAACACTGAAAAAGCTCAATTAATTTAATCTTCAGACTCATGAAAACCCGCGAAGACTATAGCCTCCTTTTCTGCATATAGCGCATTCATTTTCCAGTCAGCTTGTGAGGCTATACTAAGTGACATATATTGATTTGGAGTGATGAAATGCTTAAGCGCTTTTTTCAGGTGGCATCAATTACCTGCTTACTTAGCCTTACGGTTGCCTGCGCCACGTCGCCGACTGGACGCTCTCAATTTACGCTCTTTAATGAGCAACAACTTGCACAAATGGGCAGCGCGAGCTTTGACCAATTAAAGCAGGAAGAAAAGGTACTAAAACACACCTCGACCCGCAATTACGTCCAATGCATTACCAATCAGTTGCTGCACGCCAACAATATTCAAGGAAGCTGGGAAGTTGAAGTCTTTGATTCACCCACGCCCAATGCATTTGCACTACCGGGTGGAAAAATAGGCGTTTATAAGGGTATGATCGACTTAGCTGAAACCCCAGACCAATTGGCCGCTGTTATTGGGCATGAAATTGCGCATGTTGTCGCCAAGCATGGTAATGAACGTGTTTCGGCTGATTTCGCCACTCAGATGGGCGTCGCCGTGCTATCCGGTATCCTTGCAAATCGTGACAAACCCAATGATCAACTATTGGCGGCTTTAGGTATTGGTACTCAGGTCGGCATTCTCTTACCCTTTTCTCGGCAACACGAAACCGAAGCGGACCTCATCGGACTGGATTTAATGGCGCGTGCGGGTTTTGATCCGCGCCAGAGTGTCAATCTTTGGCAAAACATGGCGGCAAAAGCGAGCGCTGCGCCAGTCGAGTTTCTGTCCACTCACCCGGGTCCTAATAATCGAATTCGATCGTTAGAGAACTCTATGCCAAGCGCGATACAAGTTTACGAACAAGCGATTCGCAGTGGGCAGCGTCCTAACTGCCGAAAACCTTAGTTGAGCCGTCGGAAATAGCGTATCAGGCAAGTAGAGTTTCAAGCCCTGATACATCGATAAACTCACTTATTACCATCAAATCAGGCAAAAAAAAGCGAGAACCAAATCTCGCTTTTTTTGCCTGAAAAAATCAGACTTTTACAATCGATACATCTTCCGCTTGTAAGCCCTTATCACTCTGACGAACATAAAAACGAACTTTTTGCCCTTCAGCCAATGAGCGATGTCCTCTGCCACGAATATTTCTAAAATGGACAAATACATCATCGCCATTATCCCGTGTAATAAAACCAAATCCTTTTGAGGCATTAAACCACTTTACCGCACCAGCCTCTCGATCATCATCTTCACTGATAAAGTCGTCATCTTCATCGAGCGTATTTTGTACAGCGGATGCGTTCGACAATGAGCCCGCCTGAATAAAACCCGCACCAAACACCAAAGCAAATGTAATCGCCAACACTAGGTACAGATTATCTGCTAGTAGGCTCACCACAACCGCGACAATAACGGCAACAACACCACTCACAATACTATTTTTGATCAATTGATTACCACTCATCTATCTTATCTCTTTCACTTTTTAATACTTAGAATTTAGATACAATACACATCTACACCTGTTGCTTTACCCGACAAGGCATGCACAACAGAATTACAACCTGCAGGTATATCGTAGTTTACACCTTTTTTCAATGCGTTATGATCATGATATAGATAATGGTCTAACCTTATTAAATCATTGACACTCAAATGACAGGTACATCAACATGTCCGAACTGACGCGTATGCAGGATTTAGAAAGCCGAGTGGCCTTCCAGGAAGATGCGATTGACCAACTCAGCAGTATCATCGCTCGCCAAGAAAAAGAGATTGAACGCCTGACGCACTCGTTAATCCATCTAAACAACCGACTGAACGAGTTGACTGTCGGTGAAGAGCCATTTGTTGATCAACTCCCCCCTCACTACTGAGCCACTTTATGACTTTTTTGACTTCTATTAACCGATATTTTATCCGATTATTAACGCGTGTTCGGGTCATAGGTCAAGATAAGCTACAACGAAATACTCAGGTGTATTATGTGTTGGAGCACGCATCATCGGTTCATGGTTTAATTCTGGCCCAGTGGCTAGAAGAGCAAGGAATTCATTTGCACTCGGAGCAACTCATTAACTTAAATGAGCTTCATACTCAAAGCACACTAAGCCTTGAAAAACTGATTGATCTGCAATTGAGCCAATCAGATCATGAGATTTTGCTGCAACCTATCACGCTGCTAGTCGGCCATATGCCTGCGAGTCATCCAAACAAGCTGATAGCAATATTTAATGAGAACTGGACAAAACCAACGCCTTTTCTCTCTTGGCTTAATCTTTTGATTAGAGGTCGATCGACACTCCTTCGTATTGACGAACCCTTACATTTGCGTGATATCAGCCAACCGGGCATTTCGTCACTGGCAATACTTCAGTGCTGCATTTGGTTGCTCAGTGAACATTTTCAGCGCACGCAACAAGCCATTCTTGGGCCTGACCTATCGAGCAAGCGTGCGCTCATCAACCAAGTCATCATGTCGCATGACATTCAAAATATCATTTATCGGCATGCACAAGAGTCACCCAAATCTATTATTAAAACAGAAGCTGCCTTGCGAGCTCAGCTCAACAAAATGATAGCCGACTTTAGGCCTCAAACCGCGAGAGTGCTGAATCGTATGATCGCTTTCATGTTGAAACGCCTCTATCAAGAGGTCAACTTGAGCGGTATTGAGTCACTGCAAAAGTTGGCATTGACACATAACCTTGTTTACCTTCCCTGTCATCGCAGTCATTTGGATTATATTTTACTCTCGTGGCTACTCTATCAAAACGGGCTCATGGTGCCTCACGTGGTCGCTGGAGATAACTTAAACATTCCTATTGTCGGCAAACTTCTGCGTCAAGGAGGGGCTATTTTTATCCGCCGGCAATTTAAAGGCGACCGCGACTACTCAACTCTTTTTCGTCGCTATCTGATTTTAATGATGCAGCGTGGTCATAGCATTGAATACTTTGTTGAAGGTGGACGTAGCCGAACAGGACGTCTATTGCCTGCCAAAACTGGGCTACTTGATATGACACTGGATGCGGCAAGCCAACTCCCCTCACGCCCAATTGCATTTGTCCCCGTTTGGATTGGATATGATCGATTGGTTGAGAGCCATAGTTACCAACAAGAACTATCCGGTCAGAAAAAAAAGAAAGAGAGCCTAGTCGGTACACTCAAGGCTGCACGAATTCTGTTTCAATCCTACGGCAAGGTTTCCTTAAGCATCGGTGAGGCTGTTCTACCCGATGATTTTAACCATCTCCCCTCTGACCAACGGCTAAACAAAATTGCCCATCTTGTCATGAGTCGCATCAATGCTGCATCAACACCTATGCCAATGAGTCTTATCGCGACCTTACTTTTAAGCACACCAGACTTATCCATCGCCGAAAATGACTTAAAACACCGCATTCATGAGCTCTACGCATTCATACTGGCGAATCATCAACACGCAAAACTGCCTATTGAACAATGGTTTCAAGATGCCATAGACCGCCATCAGATAGTCAGAAAAGGAACTTTTATTACTGTCAATGAGCAGCAGGCGGCTGAATTAACTTTTTATCGCAACACTTTATTGCATGAAGTCGCCATACCCGGCTTATGGTTGTTAGTCATGCGTCGTTTACCCAACACATCCGATCTAAAACGCTTGCAACTGATGATTGCTGTTTACCCATTTCTTGCCGCAGAACTCAGTTTAAACACTGAGTCTGCAGAACCTTTGCGCTCAGTGCAAAGTGCGTATCAAAAGCTAAATGAGTTTAGGCTACTGTCTTCAGAGCCGTCGGTAATCGCGATACACCTAATGCGGCTCGTTGAACCAATTTTACTTAGGCAGTATTTATTGCTACTGACGCTTCAAGCACAAACAGGGCCAGCTACAGCGGATGAACTCATCGAGCGCACACAGGGTTTAGCCATTGAAATACACGATGTGTTCGGCTTCCATGCCCCTGAGTATGCTGACAAGCGAGTACTTCAAAGCTTTATCAACCAACTCGTGGAACATCAACTACTCGTCACCAGTGAGGGCGTCATGCAAGCCTCTAGACCCTTAAGGCCTATTTTAAGGCTATGCGAACGCATTCTATCAAAACACCTTACAGATAAAGCCAAAAGCCTATTAGAGACTACTTATAGGTAATTGCAGGCTAATCAAACTTTTTTAAAGCGTAAATATCGTAACGGCAGGATTTTCCCTCTAAATGGTAAGTTGGAGGAACGCCCTCAACACAAGGAGCCTTTCGCGGACGTTTGACTACAACTCGGTAAAGTGCAGCTCTGAGAGCTGCATCTAATAACGCCGCCGCATCGTTATCTTGTCCAACTAGACTGCGAAACAATAGCATTTCTTTTTTAACCTGCGCAGATTTTTCGGTGTGGGGAAACATTGGATCAAGGTACACAACATCAGGTTTATCCTCTGGATTCAAGGAATTCAACCAATCTATTGAGTCTTCCCCTTTACAGGTCATACGTTCAACTATTTCACAAATTTCAGGCACGCCGCGCGCTTGCTCGACACCATCATTTAGAAGTTCGTATACCAACGCAGAACGCTCAAGCAGGATGACAGAGCAGCCTAAAGTCGCTAAGACAAATGCATCTCGACCTAAACCGGCTGTCGCATCGACGATAAATGGTCGTACACCTTTATTTAAACCACAGGCTTTGGCGATCAACTGGCCCGTACCTCCACCAAATTGACGCCGATGCGCAACCGCGCCCGAGACAAAATCGACCCTAACGGGCCCTGGTCGCTTTTTTCCCGTCACCTGTAACTGTAAACCAGCTTCATCCACAATAAGCAAACAGGCATAGTCACTGTTATCCAAAGACTCATAACCTATAGCTGGCACATTAAGCTTAAGAGCCAAAGCGTGTGCAGGCTGTTCAAAAGCCGCATCAAACCAGGTGCAAGCAAGATTCAAAGCGCAACTCATCGAATCTAACCACCACTACCAAAGAAATAAACAAGTAAAAGTACAGAACCAAGCAGCATGCGATAAATAACAAATGGCATCATACCAATACTTGAAATCCACTTAAGAAATAGATGAATACAAAACCACGCACTCACCCCTGCAACCAAAGCCCCCAGAAACAACATTTCAAGTGGCAAAACACTCGCCCCGGTTTGCACGCGTGCTATCATCATGACACAAGCACCAAACGTGACGGGTATTGACAATAAAAATGAAAAACGAGCAGCCGACTGACGATCAAAACCCAGCAACAGTGCAGCGGTGATTGTAGAACCTGAACGAGAAGTACCCGGTATCAACGACATTGCCTGAGCAAGCCCTATCCAAACCGCATCTTTAATTTTAATTTCAGCTAAAGAACGACGTTCAGAACGATATACATCAGCCAACCCCATTAGCGCACCAAAAATAATTGTAGTTGCGGCGATAATTAAAATGGAACGTCCCCAGTGTTCAATGGCGGTGACAAATAACCCGCCCGCCATTACAGCAGGCAAGGTTCCTAAAATCACCAACCAGCTCAGGAGCCCCTCAGATGAAGAAACACCTTTAAGTGATAGCACCCAAGCCTTAAACAGCGTGAGAATATCCTGTCTAAAGTAAAGCACGACAGCGATGAGGGTCCCCAAATGCACACCAACATCAAATGCCAAGCCTTGATCTTCCCAACCCCAAAGCTGGGCTGGCAAAATTAAATGTGCCGAGCTGGAAATAGGAAGAAACTCAGACAATCCTTGAACTAGTGCTAAAAAAACGGTTTGAATCCATTCGCTGACATTCATTGTTGATCCTTTTTCTTCCAGGCCACATCATCTCTTAAATACACAGGTCTAACCTCATCAGCAAGACAAACCTGCCCCTTTAACAATAAGTCTTTTGCAATTGTAAGCATCGATGCAGCCGTAGGGTAAATCGATTCAGACTGGTCTAATGACACCTTAGTAGAGGATAGAGACTCCATCTCCCTAGCATATACCCAACCACTCCCAACACCATATACCTGAGTAATTGAGCTTGGCACAGATACATCACGCGGTGAGGATACTCGTTCTTCCACTTCATAAACCATACCGCTTTCATCAAAACGAATGAGGGCCCAATAGACTTCATTCATTCGAGCATCCAGTGCGGTTAAAATGGGCAAGCCTTGGGCACCAGGCTGTGCTGTGATCGCCATGGCTGCTAGAGTTGATACCGGTATCAAGGGTAAATCAGCGGCCAACCCCAACCCTTGGGCGACCCCCGTTGCAATTCGGATACCTGCAAAAGATCCAGGGCCGCGTCCAAACGCAATCGCATCAAGATCTTCAAGCCTCAAGGACGATGATGCCAATAAAGACTGTACCATTGGCAATAAGAGATGCGTATGGCGCCTTGGCTCAATTCGAAAATCCTGAGTTAACTCGTCTCCATTTAAGAGAGCCACCGAGCAAGCATCCGTTGAGGTATCTAACGCAAGTATTCGCGACATCAATTTATTTTCCGCACTGCAAAATTTTAAAGACCATTCTAACGATTCAAAACACAGAATGCACAGCTTAGCAATTCAGTTAAATGTATTTTTCACCCCAACGAGGCAAGAGCACCTGCTCCAACCCCAGTTGAGATAAGATTCTAGCAACTACAAAATCGATCAAGTCATCGATTGTCGTCGGCTGATGATAAAAACCAGGACAAGCAGGCAAGATTACAGCCCCCATTCTTGATAATTTCAACATATTTTCGAGGTGTATTTCAGAGAATGGAGCCTCTCTAGGCACTAATATTAATTGACGGCGCTCTTTTAAAGCCACATCTGCCGCTCTTTCAATGAGGTTATTACTGGCACCACAAGCGATGGCCGACAAAGTGCCTGTACTGCAGGGGCAAATCACCATCGAAGACGGTGCACCAGAACCCGATGCCACTGGTGCCATCCACTGTTCACGACCAAAGACCTTAATTTGCCCCGGGCGCGCTTGAAATTTATTAGAGAGAAATATCTCCTGCTGCTCAGCGGCACCTGGCAATCCGATTGAGGTTTCAGTCGCCACCACCACCTGCGCTGCTTTAGAGATCATCAGCAGCACTTGGCAGTCGGCTGCAACCAAACATTCAATAAGACGCAAAGCATACTGCACTCCAGAGGCTCCCGTAATTGCCAGTGACACTCGCCGCGTAAAGACCTCACTCATTTTGGGACTCCATTTAATGCATCAATCAGTTTCTGATGAATACCGCCAAAACCGCCATTAGACATGACGACAATGTCTGTCCCAGGTGTTACCACACCAATAACGGCAGCGATCAACTCGGTCAAGGAGTCATGAACCTCAGACGTAACAGAGCTTTTTTCAATCAACGTTTTCAATGACCAGTCACTTCCCGCCGGTTGAAACCAAAAAACGTGATCAGCTGTCGTCACAGACCCGGCAAGCGCATCTTGATGCACCCCCATTCTCATGGTGTTAGATCGAGGCTCTATTATGGCAAACAAAGGTCGAGATCCGATATGCGCGCGGGCCCCTTCAAGCGTTGTTTTAATCGCTGTAGGGTGATGTGCAAAATCATCATACACTCTAATTTGATTGACCTCAGCCAGTAACTCCATTCTCCGTTTGACACCTGGAAAGCGAGACAAGGCTTCGGCCGCATGAGGAAATGTAACACCCACATGATGAGCGGCCATCATGGCATTTAAACCATTTAGCACATTATGATGGCCCGTGAGTGACCAATGGACATCACAAAGATCATTTCCATCAACGACGACCGAGAAATCACGTCCATCTTGGCTTTTCAAACGTGCTTGAATTGCACCTTGTTCGAACCCAGTCTTAACCACCTCACTCCAGCACCCCATTGTCAAAACCAGCTCTAGATTTGCATCTTCAGCGGGGCATATGATCTGACCACTGGCTGGAATTAAACGCAATAAATGATGGAATTGCCGCTGAATTGCACTTAAATCAGGAAAAATATCGGCATGGTCATACTCTAAATTATTCATGACCAAGGTTCTGGGTCGGTAGTGAACAAACTTTGAACGCTTATCAAAAAACGCTGTGTCATACTCGTCAGCTTCAATGACAAAAAAAGGTGTTTCCCCTACTCGTGCCGAGGTCGTAAACCCCTTAGGAACGCCGCCGATTAAAAACCCTGGCGCCATGCCTGCCTGATCTAAAATCCAAGCCAGCATGCTCGCCGTTGTTGTTTTGCCGTGGGTACCGGCTACGGCCAATACCCATCGATCCTGAAGAACATGATCATGCAACCATTGCGGACCTGAGGTATACGACAGCCCTTTTTCCAATACATATTCAACACAAGGATTCCCTCTTGACATGGCATTGCCAACGACGACCTGATCCGGTGCTGGAGAGAGTTGTTTAGGATCGTATCCCTCAATCACCTCAATACCCTGATCTTTAAGCTGGGTACTCATTGGTGGGTAGACATGTATATCTGAACCCGTCACTTTATGCCCTAGTTGACGCGCGAGTATCGCTAAAGAGCCCATGAAAGTACCGCAAATGCCTAATATATGAATATGCACAGCCAAATAATCCTCAAGGTTGAATTGATATCATCATAACAGTTTTCACTTAGGGTTTTCTGCCACTAAAACCAATAAAACATCTGTTTTTTGGTTACTCGCCACCCGCATTTATCATGCATTTTTATCTAAAATCGCTTAAAATATTGGGGTTTTAAATTTGATACCGACTGACTAATCTGGGGACATGGAACGCAATGCAACTTCTGAGCAATTTCTTAAAGCACAAAAAAATTGATTCTGAACTGATTGAACTCATCGATACATTAATGCTGGCCTGTAAGGAGATCGCTTTACAGCTACGTGAAGGTGAGCTTGCAGGTGTGCTAGGCGTCTCCGACAACACCAACATTCAAGGTGAAACCCAGAAAAAACTGGATATCATTGCCAATGAAGTTTTGAAGAAAGTATTACTGGACAACCCTATTGTTCGAGGTGTTGCCTCCGAAGAAGAAGACTTCCCTGTTTTTGGAAATCAGGAAGGACGCTTTTTAGTAACATTTGACCCACTTGATGGCTCATCAAATATCGACATTAATGTTTCAGTTGGCACCATTTTTTCTATCCTCGAAGTACCCGCAGGCGTTCACGAAAACTCTGTTGATTTGTTTTTACAACCGGGCGTGCAACAACTCGCAGCGGGTTATGTTCTCTATGGCCCGTCGGCTGTGCTATCACTCACCACGGGAGATGGCGTCAACATGTTCACGCTTGCACACACAGGTGACTTCTTACTCACGCATGAAGACGTCACCATTCCAGCAGACACTGCCGAATTTGCTATTAACATGTCTAACCAGCGTTTTTGGGAACCCGGCATGCGAAATTACATTGACGATCTTCTTGCTGGCTCAGAAGGCAGTCGCGGTAGAAACTTCAACATGCGCTGGGTTGCGTCTATGGTTGCCGAAGTCCACCGCATTCTGACTCGTGGCGGTATTTTTGCTTACCCTTGGGATTCACGCGAACCCCAAAAGCCGGGAAAATTGCGTTTAATGTATGAAGGCAATCCCATGAGCATGCTGATTGAACAAGCAGGTGGAAAGTCCAGCACTTGCTACACACGCATCATGGAAATTAAACCGGACGCGATTCATCAACGTGTTTCTGTTGCTTTAGGTTCACGCAACGAAGTAGACACGCTGCTTGAATACCATCAAGCGAACAAGAATGACTGATCATTAGTCTTATATCAGGCTCAAGGCATTATCTTTATAATGCCAGTAATATCATTTTATTATTGACTTTCAATCTAAAGGAACTAACTGATGAGTTTCGTTAACGTACCTTCTGGAAAAGATCTACCTAATGACATCTATGTTGTTATTGAGATTCCTGCAGAAAGCTCTCCTGTCAAATACGAAATCGACAAAGATTCTGATGCCGTATTTGTAGATCGCTTCATGGCTGCGCCCATGTTCTACCCTGCAAACTATGGATACATCAACAACACCCTAGCCGATGATGGTGATGCGCTTGACGTATTGGTTATCACGCCTTACCCAGTTGCTGTAGGTTCAGTCGTGCGCTGCCGCCCTGTCGGTATTCTAAATATGACAGATGAAGCGGGTGAAGATGCAAAGCTGGTTGCGGTTCCTCATCAAAAGCTATCTCAAGCCTACAACGATATCCAAGATATTAACGACCTACCACAACTCACAAAAGACCGTATCGCCCATTTCTTCGAGAACTACAAAAAGCTAGAAGTCGGAAAGTGGGTAAAAGTTGAAGGCTGGTCAGATGCCGCTGCTGCTCGCCAAGCCATCATGGATTCGGTTGCTGCGTACGAAGCTGCCAAATAATGAAAAGAAGTGCTCGGCAATCAAATGCCGAGCACTTACTAACATCCTTTTAATCTCTACGTCCGTGTTCAACTAAATCTTCAACCACCTCCTGCTCAACATGAAGATCATCGGCCTCTTGCACTGAGGACGGTAAAATCAAATTAAGCGCAATCGCAATAATGCCGCAAAGACTTACGCCCTGTAAGCTAAGCTCACCATCACCCAGTGCCATCCCACCTATTCCAAACACCAAGACGGTCGCGACAATGACCAAATTGCGCTGTTCAGCCATATCAACGCGCGCCTTGATTAGCGTATTCATACCAACCGCCGCAATCGAGCCAAACAATAAGATCAATATTCCGCCCATAACAGGCGTTGGAATCGTCTGTAAGAACATGCCAAACTTAGAAATAAATGCCAATAAGATGGCAAAACATGCCGCCCAAATCATGATGATTGGATTAAAGGCACGCGTCAGCATAACGGCCCCCGTGACTTCCGAGTAGGTCGTATTCGGCGGGCCACCAAACATCGCTGCTGCGGATGTCGCTAAGCCATCACCAAATAAAGTGCGATGTAAACCGGGCTTCTTGACATAATCTTTTCCCGTCACCTTACTGATTGCCAGAACATCACCCACATGCTCTATCGCAGGCGCAATTGCGACAGGGATCATAAAAAGAATGGCCTGCCAATGAAACTCGGGCATGATGAATCCAGGCACTGCAATTAAAGGGGCATCTCTAACCGCATCAAAATTAACCATCCCCATCAGCAATGCCGCAAAGTAGCCGACGACCACACCACATAAGATGGGTAACAGTCGAAAAATCCCCTTAGCAAAAACAGCCACAGCAGCCGTTGTCGCCAAAGAAATCATCGATACCAGAATAGCATCCTGATAAGGGAAGATTTCAAAGGACCCATCCCCTGCCTTGCCCATGGCCATATTCACAGCGATGGGCGCAAGACCCAAGCCAATTATCATAATAACCGGGCCTATGACAACAGGCGGCAAAAGACGGTGCAAAAACCCAGGCCCACGCCACCGCACGAAAAGCCCAAGGCACATATACACCACACCGGCAGCTAGAAGAGCCCCCATCGTCGCAGGTACACCCCAGCTCTGAACGGAAAAGATAATAGGTGCGATAAATACAAATGAAGAGGCTAAAAAAATGGGAACGGTCGCACCTGTAACAAAATGAAACAGCAAGGTTCCAATGCCCGCCGTAAAGAGCGCAACACTTGGATCCAAACCTGTTAGTAAAGGCATCAAGACCAACGCACCGAAGGCAACAAACAGCATTTGCGAACCCGCTAAAGCGGTTCGCCAGTGCATGGCTTTTTCTGTCCCGTCTTTTTCACTAACCATCTTATTCCCCTACTTAGTGCCAAATATTTTATCACCGGCATCACCTAAGCCCGGAATAATGTAGCCTTTTTCATTTAAATGGGAGTCAACTGACGCCGTAAAGATATCCACATCTGGGTGAGCGGCTTGCACCTTAGCAATCCCCTCTGGTGCAGCCACCAACACCAAAGCTCGAATACTCGTGCAACCGGCTTTTTTTAACATATCAATAGTGGCTATCATTGATCCCCCTGTCGCCAACATAGGATCGACAATTAACGACATACGTGCATCTATATCGCTTGCCAGCTTTTCAAAATACGCGACAGGTTCGAGCGTTTCTTCATCGCGGTAGACACCAACAACCGATATTTTAGCACTGGGAACCAATTCCAACACGCCATCCAGCATCCCCAGACCTGCTCTTAAGATAGGCACCACGGTAATCTTTTTGCCTTTGATACGCTCGGCAGTCACAGGCCCTGCCCAACCTTCTAACTCATAAGGCTCTAACTCAAGATCCTTAGTCGCTTCATAGGTCAATAAACACCCGACTTCAGCAGCCAATTGACGAAAACCACGTGTGCTTTTATGCACAGATCTCATCAAACCTAATTTATGCTGAACTAAGGGGTGACGTATTTCGTGAACACTCATGAAAACCTCTCTGGTAATTGTTGGCGACTACACAACCGCGAGCCATTATAAGCATTTTTAGGGAAAGTCAGCTGACTTTCAATAATTGTCTGAATAGATCATTGAATATTCTGTATTGCCCTTTTCATAATAGGTCAGTATCGTTTGCATTTTTTAGTAAATCGCCTCTAGATTTTCGGCGACATACCTTTTGAATATGAAGAGAGATGTAACATGACCATGCCTGAGTTGAACGAAATTAAAAACGTCTTTTATGAAGCAGATCTTCTCTTCACTCAGCAACAGGTTGAAGATGCCATTAGCCACATGGCAAAAGACATTACCGACGCTTTAAGCCAATTAAACCCTGTGGTATTTAGCGTCATGAATGGAGGCCTTGTCATCACAGGCCAACTCCTTACACAGCTAACCTTCCCTTTGCAAGCCAGCTATTTACATGCAACTCGGTACCGAAATAGCACATCGGGTCACACCCTGGAATGGAAAGTCCCTCCCATGATTGACTTTCAAAACAGGCCAGTGCTGATTGTTGATGACATCTTAGACGAAGGCCATACTTTGGCCGAAATTTTAGAATATTGCCATGAGCAAGGCGCAAGCCAAGTCTACAGTGCCGTTCTGATCAATAAGCAACATGACCGAAAAGCCCGCCCAGATTTAGTAGCAGACTTTGTCGGTTTACAAATACCAGATCGCTATATTTTCGGATATGGAATGGACTACAAAGGTTACTGGCGTAACGCCCCCGGGATTTATGCTGTCAAAGGCCTGTAAAGCATTAGCCATGTAGCTCTTCGTAAAGTGCTATAAATTCAAGCGTCAACTTATGAGTTGGCGCCATTTTAATTAAGGGTTGCGCCGCATTGTGCGACTCTTTCATTTTAACCGAAGATGAAATACGCGTTTTCATCACCGGAACGTCTTCAGCCTCTAACTCTGCAACCAAACGCTGCGGCAAAGAAGCACGCGGCTGAAATTGATTCACTACAATTCCTTCAACAACTAAAGCCGAGTTATGATCTAATCGTGTTTCTTGAACATTATTGAGCAAGCTGTATAAGGCTTGACGCGCAAACTCATCGCAATCAAAGGGGATCAAACAGCGCTCAGCCCCGACCAATGCAGAAAGTGTAAAGAAATTAAATGCAGGTGGTGTATCAATGTAGATGGCGTCAAAGTGCTCTTTTAACTCAACCAATGCATCGCGTAACTTGTAAATTTTATGCTTCGTCTCTAGCTTAGATTGCAAATCACCTAATTCAGGGTTCGAAGGCATTAACGACAAATTTTCGACAGGTGTCGGATGAACAAACTGCAATGGCGACTGCGGTCTAAGCTGCAAGCTCAAGGTTTGTTCAAAAAAATCCTTGATGTCTGTTTGCGGCAAATTTGCATCATCACCTAGCAAGTAATGGGTTGAATTACATTGCGGATCTAGGTCAATAATCAGCGTTTTTGTACCCTTGGTTGCACTAATTGCAGCCAAATTTACAGCAATACTTGATTTACCAACACCGCCTTTCTGGTTGAACACCACTCTGATCATACCCACCTCTCAAGAGCCAACTTCAACAAGCTGACGTTCGCTTTTATTGCAACGCACTATCGCTAAAATCAACGCACGGGTCAACGTTGTTAGAGCCAAAGAACATCTAAGCCAACACAAAAGCCATTGACCTTAACAAAATGTGCTTAACTTCGCCTAACTGGCAGCTAACAGACAAAAATCCTCCATACAAATAGACACTGGTCTTAATTTAAGGCAAAATTATCCTATATTTTTGAATGCAAAAAACAGCCTAAATCATTTACAAAATGAGCTCGAAAGACACGATGCTTACTTTCAAGCTGAGTATTGAAATGAAAAACAACCTTATTAAGCTATAAGGGTAAGAGTAAAAGACCTTTAGGTGTTTACTTGCTTAATTTGTGTTCAAATGCACGCGATCAACCCCCTGACTACAGAGAAACTAAAGAATGGATATTCGTAAGGTCAAAAAACTGATCGAACTACTTGAAGAATCCAATATCAATGAAATTGAGATCAAAGAAGGTGAAGAGTCGGTTCGCATTAGCCGCGGCTCAAGCGTCAGTGCTCCTATTTACCAGCCATCTCCGCATTATATGAGTGCAGCGCCAGCGCCAGCTCCTCAGAGCGCTCCAGCAAGTGCACCAGCGGTCGAGTCTTCTGCATCTACAGGTCATGTCATCCGCTCACCGATGGTCGGTACTTTTTACGGTGCACCATCACCTAGCTCACCTGCATTTACTGCAGTTGGTAAAACAGTTAAAGCTGGCGACGTCATCTGTATTGTTGAAGCTATGAAAATGATGAATCAGATTGAAGCAGACAAATCTGGTGTTGTTGAAGCGATTTTGGTTGAAGATGGACAACCCGTTGAGTTTGATCAACCTCTGTTCACAATCGTCTAAGCCCTCAATTTAACGTAAGGATCTTTCCAAGATGCTGGACAAAGTTCTGATTGCCAATCGTGGTGAAATTGCTTTGCGAATTCTGCGAGCATGTAAAGAGTTGGGCATTCGAACTGTTGCAGTTCATTCTGTGCCTGATCGTGATTTGATGCACGTACGTCTCGCAGATGAGGCCGTTTGCATTGGGCCGGCCTCATCAGCTAAAAGCTATTTAAATATTCCTGCACTGATCAGCGCAGCTGAAGTCACAGACTCGGTTGGTATACATCCTGGATACGGTTTTTTAGCTGAGAGCGCTATCTTTGCTGAACAAGTAGAACGTTCTGGCTTTACGTTCATTGGCCCGACGGCTGACGTTATCCGCTTAATGGGAGATAAGGTTTCAGCGATTGCAGCAATGAAAAAAGCCGGTGTACCGACAGTGCCGGGATCAGACGGCCCTCTTCCTGACAACAATGACGAACTTTTCGCGATTGCTCGTAAAATTGGCTACCCCGTGATAGTTAAAGCAGCCGCAGGTGGCGGTGGACGCGGCATGCGTGTTGTGCAAGCTGAAGCACATTTGCTAAATGCCATCCATGTCACGCGCTCTGAAGCCGGTGCGGCCTTTGGTGATGACACGCTCTACATGGAGAAATTCCTAGAGCATCCTCGCCACGTTGAAGTACAAGTGCTGGCAGACGGCCAAGGAAATGCTATCCACTTATATGACCGCGACTGTTCAATGCAGCGCCGCCATCAGAAGGTAGTCGAAGAAGCTCCAGCCCCGATGATTGATGAAGAAGCGCGCCAGACTGTCTTTAAAGCCTGTGTTGATGCGTGCATTCATATTGGCTATCGCGGTGCGGGCACATTTGAGTTTTTGTATGAGGACGGCAAATTTTACTTTATCGAGATGAACACGCGGGTTCAGGTCGAGCACCCAGTAACTGAACAAGTTACAGGTGTGGATATTGTAAAAGAGCAATTACGAATCGCTTCAGGCCTCCCCTTATCTTTCAAGCAAGAAGATATTGTTCTTCGTGGGCATGCCTTCGAGTGCCGTATCAATGCTGAAGATCCGAAAACCTTTCTCCCCTGCCCAGGTAAAGTAACACACTTCCATGCTCCAGGCGGAAACGGTATTCGAGTTGATTCTCATCTATACGATGGCTACACCGTTCCCCCTCATTACGATTCGCTTATCGCTAAGCTCATCACCTATGGGGAAGACAGGGCAACAGCGTTACGCCGAATGAGAAATGCACTTGATGAAACGATGATTGATGGTATTCGTACCAATATCGCTCTGCATCAAGATATTGTTCGCGACAGCAATTTCGCAAATGGTGGCGTAAACATTCATTATCTCGAGAAAAAACTCGGTCTTTAATCTAAAAAACCCGCTTAACAGCGGGTTTTTTTTCATGCATCAAAGCCCACTCTATTACGCCAAAGGTTTTTATCCACTTTCGGACGGAAGAACGGCTGACATAATGCTGTGATTAAGCGATACTTTGCGCATTATGTTGTTATTGGAGTCATCATGCCCTGGTTACAAATTTCGTTATCTACTACACCTGACTGCGCCGAACAATACGAAGACATCCTTCTCGCCGCTGGATGTGCAGTCGTGAGTTATCAAGATGCAGAGGATGAACCAATTTTCGAACCTGACTTAGGTACCACCCCTTTATGGTCCAATACTGTCGTCACAGGTTTGTTTGATGCCGAGTATGATTTAAACGAAACCCTTGCACTGATAAAAGCAGAGCAAATGGCAACATGGCCCGACTCAGCAACTCTCCCTAGTATTAAGGCAGAAATACTAGAAGATAAAGACTGGGAACGTGAGTGGATGGACAACTACCATCCAATGAAGTTTGGCCAACGCTTATGGGTCTGTCCAAGCTGGAAGCCAGCCCCTGACCCTAATGCCGTCAATTTACTTCTCGACCCAGGTTTGGCGTTTGGAACGGGCACTCACCCAACCACAGCCTTGTGCCTTGAATGGTTGGATTCTGAAGATTTAAACGAAAAATTCGTCATAGATTATGGCTGTGGTTCCGGCATTTTAGGCATCGCGGCACTGCTGTTAGGGGCAAAATCTGTTCATGCCGTCGATATAGACCCGCAAGCTCTCTCAGCCACACAAGATAACCTAGTGAGAAACAACCTGTACAGCAATCTCCTTCAAACGTTTTATCCCGAATCCATGCCGGCAGATACGGCTGAGGTTCTAGTTGCCAACATCTTAGCAGGCCCTCTCAATAGTTTATGCCCAACCCTCACTAAATTGGTTAAGCCCGGTGGCAAAATCCTACTGTCTGGATTGCTGTCTGCACAAGCTGATGAGCTTATGGACACCTACAGTCACAGCTTTATCATGGAAGCTCCCGTCGAAAAAGAAGGCTGGATTCGCCTTAGCGGTACTCGTCGCTCGTGAATATAGAAATGATTACCACCCATTGCCCTCACTGCCATACGCAATACAAAATTACGCCTGGCCACTTAAAAATAGCATCAGGTAAGGTGCGGTGTGGTAAGTGCTTAAGCGTCTTTGATGCGTTGCCCGAAACACCCAAATGGTCAGATACGATGGAAACAACCGATGTGGGCCATAGCGCCCATATCGACACCCATTCAACTGATGCTCAGAAAGCCGCTTACTCAGGCACAGAAAGCAGTGATAATATTTCATTGTTTGCCCAAACGAAAGATTTTGACGATGCCTCCAACTCTATAAAATTAGCGAATGATCTGCATTCATCCAATCAACCATCAAACCTAAAAAGTATCGAGCAACCCTTATCAAAGCTTGCATCTCAGCTTCGTCAACTAAATACTGCGCAGATCGATACCGAAGCACTACAAAGCAAACCCTATTTAAATATAACAGCAGAACCCCTCAGTCTGCGTAATCCAGACTTTAAACAACCCAAGCGCAATGACTTGCCCATCATGCTTGCGTGTTTTTTAGGCATTATGATACTCGCCTTCCAAGTTTTATGGTTTGAACGTCAGTCTCTAGCCAAGTACCCGGCACTCGACACTGCCTACCAAGCCATTTGCGTGTTAATGAGTTGCGACCTACCCAGCCATAAAGCCTATCAGGAAATTGTGTCTCATCAACTGATCATCAGACAGCACCCTCGTCACCCTGATGGATTAATTGCAAGCTTAGTAATTGAAAATACCGCAAGTTTTTATCAACCCTTTCCTATTCTGCGCCTATCTTTTACGGATCAAAAAAATACCCAAGTTGCGGTACGCGCCTTCACACCTCAAGAATACCTAAACTCTCCACTATTTGACTCCCAAAGAATGCCTACAAAACAGAGACTTGAAGTGGGGCTTGAAATGATGAAACCCATTGAAGGGCAGCTTGGCTATAACCTAAGCATTCTACCTGCGCACTAAACAAACTGCCCTTTAGATCAAAAAATCATCAGAATCGACTTGGAGCCCTCGGCTAGAAGCGGTATCATTACCCACCTTCCGCGAATGCTCTTTTCTCTGGTGTAAACTGCACCGGACAGATATTTTTTTGACTCATTTTAAGGTTAAGTATGTTTCAGGTCGGCCCCTACATCATAAATAGCCAAGTTATTCTGGCGCCTATGGCGGGGATCACGGACAGACCCTTTCGTCAGTTATGTCGACGCATGGGTGCAGGGCTTGCCGTTTCCGAAATGGTGATTAGCGATGTCAGCTTTTGGAAAACCCAAAAGTCAGCCTTTCGCTTAGACCATGAAGGTGAAACCAGCCCTCGCGCTGTCCAGATTGCTGGATCAGATCCAGAAATGATGGCTTATGCCGCTAAAATGAATGTCGAGCGCGGTGCCCAAATTATTGATATCAATATGGGATGCCCCGCCAAAAAAGTCTGTAACCGTGCGGCAGGTTCAGCTCTGATGCGTGAACCTGAACTAGTGAAACAGATTCTGGAAGCTGTTGTGAGTGCTGTCGACGTCCCTGTTACATTAAAAATGAGAACAGGTTGGTCGTCCGAGCTTAAGAATGGCATCGAAATCGCTCAAATGGCGCAAGCCACAGGTATTCAAGCCTTAGCTGTACACGGCAGGACACGAGCAGATGCCTATCGCGGCCAAGCTGAATACGAGACCTTAGCCAGAATTCGGGAGGTTATCGACATCCCTCTTTTTGCAAATGGGGATATTGATTCACCGAATAAAGCGGCTGAGGTGTTAAAACAGACAGGTGCTGATGCCGTAATGATTGGTCGAGCGGCTCAAGGCCAGCCTTGGTTATTTCGAGAAATTGATCATTTTTTAAAAACAGGTACTTATGCAGTACCACCAGAGACCCAGGAAGTGCATGGCATCATGCTCGAACACCTTCAAGCTTTACACGCTTTTTATGGTGAAGTGTTAGGCGTTCGAATTGCTAGAAAGCACATAGGCTGGTATCTGAACGTACAGCAAACAGGAACCGAGTTCCGGAAATTTTTTAATTCAATTGACACAGCAGAACAGCAAGTAAATGAATTGGTGCTTTTTTTAGCCTCGACCAATTCCGCTGCCGCCTGATATCGGGATAAGCTTATGAATGCAATGGACAATAAAATCGTGAAACAAGCCTCAACTGCACAACAGACCACTCCCCCGCAAACACTGCGGGATAGTGTTCATCAGTCCATGACAAGCTACTTCAAACAACTCGATGGCCAACCAGTTACAGATGTTTACCAAATGGTATTGTCTGAAATCGAAGCTCCATTGTTTGAAAGCGTTATGGCTTACACGAAAGACAATCAGACCAAGGCGTCTGAGTTGCTGGGTTTGAATCGTGGGACCCTGCGCAAAAAACTAAAACAGTACGGATTGCTTTAATTTTTGAACCATCAATTGCTGGCCGGAACCCCTTATGTCTGAGCAAACTATCACCCCAGTGCGTCGTGCACTGATCAGTGTATCCGATAAAACCGGAATCCTTGACTTTGCACGCGCCTTAACTGAGCGTGGTGTTGAAATTTTATCAACGGGTGGGACTTACAAACTCTTACTTGATAACCAAATTAGTGCAGTTGAAGTCTCTGACTACACAGGCTTTCCAGAGATGATGGATGGTCGTGTCAAAACCCTGCACCCTAAAATTCATGGTGGTATCCTCGGCCGTAGAGGTCAGGATGATGCCATTATGCAAGAACATAACATTTCGGCAATTGACATGGTCATTGTCAACCTTTATCCCTTTGCTCAAACCATTGCTCGCCCAGACTGTGACCTTGCCATGGCCATCGAAAATATCGATATCGGCGGCCCTACTATGGTGCGTTCAGCGGCTAAAAATCATAAAGATGTTGCGATTGTTGTTAACGCATCTGACTATGACGTTATTATCCAAGAACTGGATGAAAATAAAGGCTTATCTCATAAAACTCGCTTCGACCTCGCCGTCAAAGCCTTTGAGCATACAGCTGCTTATGATGGAATGATTGCCAATTATCTTGGTGCCATTATAGAAGGTGATGAAGAGCTCCCATCGGCCTTTCCGCGCACATTCAATACGCAATTTATCAAAGCTCAGGAAATGCGTTACGGTGAGAACCCTCACCAGAAAGCCGCATTCTATGTTGAAGCCAATCCGTCTGAACCCTCTGTTGCCACCGCAAGGCAGGTACAAGGCAAAGCACTTTCTTACAACAATGTTGCTGACACAGATGCTGCTCTAGAATGTGTCAAGCCTTTCCGCGATCCTGCTTGTGTCATTGTAAAGCATGCCAATCCTTGTGGTGTTGCCATTGGCGAGAACCTTTTGGATGCCTATAATCGAGCATTTTTAACAGATCCCACCTCGGCTTTTGGAGGTATCATCGCCTTCAACCGTGAACTGGATGGAAAAACCGCACAAGCAATTGTTGATCGTCAGTTTGTCGAAGTTATTATTGCACCTTCTGTGACACAAGAAGCTTCTGAAATTGTGGCAGCCAAACCCAATGTTCGCTTACTCGAATGCGGACAATGGGATTCACAACCTTCAAAATCCTTAGATTACAAACGGGTCAATGGTGGTTTACTTATCCAAGACCGAGACTTAGGTATGATCGACGCCTCACAGCTTAAGATCGTTACTAAGCGTCAACCCAGCGAGCAAGAAATCCGTGATTTACTCTTTTGCTGGGAAGTGGCTAAGTTTGTCAAATCCAATGCGATTGTTTACGCACGTGATGGCCAAACCATCGGCATTGGTGCCGGACAAATGAGCCGCGTCTACTCAGCTCGCATCGCCGCTATCAAAGCCGCAGACGAAGGGTTAGAAGTCAAGGGATCGGTCATGGCATCAGATGCCTTTTTCCCTTTCCGAGACGGTATCGATTCTGCAGCCGAGGCAGGAATTACTGCGGTTATTCAGCCAGGTGGATCAATGCGTGATCAGGAAGTGATTGATGCTGCAAACGAACACGGCATGGCGATGGTCTTTACTGGCATGCGTCACTTCCGTCACTAATGGGCATTCATTTATAGGAACAAGCAATGAACATTTTGATTATCGGCTCGGGTGGACGCGAGCACGCTCTGGCTTGGTCAGTTGCACAAGACTCTCGTGTTGCACAGATCTTCGTTGCTCCAGGTAACGCGGCCACTGCAACTGAACACAAAATGTCCAACGTTAATATTGATGTATTGGACATTGAGGGCTTGCTTACGTTTGCACAAGACGCATCCATCGACTTAACGATTGTTGGTCCTGAAGCCCCACTCGTTGCTGGCGTTGTTGATCGTTTTCAAGCGGAAGGCCTACGTATTTTTGGTCCTAGTGCTGCAGCTGCTCAACTTGAAGGCTCAAAAGCCTTTACTAAGGACTTCTTGGCTCGGCATCAAATCCCAACTGCAGATTATCAAAACTTTACGGTTGTTGACTCTGCACTGGCCTACCTTCAAGAAAAAGGGGCTCCGATTGTCATCAAAGCCGACGGTTTAGCGGCAGGCAAAGGCGTGATTGTTGCGATGACCCTCGCGGAAGCCGAGGAAGCGGTTAGAGACATGCTTGCAGGTAATGCCTTTGGTGATGCCGGACACCGCGTTGTCATAGAAGAGTTTCTTGAAGGCGAGGAAGCTTCTTTTATTGTGATGGTCGATGGTGAACATGTGTTGCCGATGGCAACCAGTCAGGATCATAAACGTGTAGGCGATGCAGACACAGGTCCCAATACTGGCGGAATGGGTGCTTACTCCCCAGCTCCTGTCGTAACCCCAGAAATTCATGATCGCGTCATGCGCGAAATCATCATGCCAACAGTTAAAGGTATGGCTGCCGAGGGCATGCCGTATACCGGATTCTTGTATGCTGGCTTAATGATCGATGCTACAGGGGCACCCAAAGTGATTGAGTATAACTGTCGCTTTGGAGATCCTGAAACGCAACCGATTATGATGCGTTTGCAATCCAGTCTTGTCGACCTGTGTAATGCTGCACTTGATCAAACACTCAATCAGGTTACGGCTGAGTGGGATGATCGTTGTGCCGTTGGTGTCGTTATGGCGGCGGGTGGTTACCCCGGAGACTACCGGAAAGGAGATGTCATTTCTTTTCCAGATACTACACCCGAATCCTGTCGCGTCTTCCATGCTGGAACACGTCTCGAAAACGGGCAAGCCGTCACTGCAGGAGGCCGTGTACTTTGTGTCACTGCGTTGGGTAACAGCGTGCTTGATGCACAACAGAAAGCCTATGCCTTAACCAAAATGATACACTGGGATGGTGCATTTTATCGCCAAGACATTGGCTATCGTGCGATAGCCCGCGAAACATCGTAAGACAAAGTTTAACTCCCTTCTCAAACCAAGCCGTGCCTATGTCACTGGCTTGGTTTCTATCGACACACACCTCTTCACAAACAGCCTAACTCATCCAAAAGACATTGATCACTTCATTGATTATCTTCGTATTTATCTTTATAAAGAAAGTATAAATTGAATAATGATCTTAAGGAAATAAGCTACACTTAATTACACATTCAAGAAAAGAACTTGAACCAGCCCTGATATCCATGAGTCTAAACTTTATATACTCCTCTATGTAAAGTGCTAGTTCTTCAGCTACGACAGGAAGGTGATCAATGAGTATTTTCGAACACTACAAATCTCGCTACACCTCGGTACTGCAGGAAGAAATGACCCTGCAAGAGTACCTAAATCTCTGTAAAGAAGACCCGCTTACCTACGTCAATGCGGCCGAACGCATGTTAAAAGCCATCGGTGAACCCGAAGTCGTTGACACCTCAAGAGACCCTCGATTAAGCCGCATCTTCTCCAACAAAGTCATCAAACGCTACCCTGCATTTTGTGAATTCTATGGAATGGAAGATGCCATCGAGAACATTGTTTCTTACTTCCGACATGCCGCTCAGGGGCTAGAGGAAAAGAAACAGATTTTGTACCTACTCGGACCCGTCGGCGGAGGTAAATCCTCTCTGGCCGAACGCTTAAAGCATCTAATGGAAAAAATCCCCTTCTACGCCATCAAAGGCTCTCCGGTCTTTGAATCGCCTTTAGGGCTATTCAATCCCGAAGAAGATGCCACCTTGTTAGAGGAAGACTTTGGTATTCCGCGTCGCTACTTGCGCGGCATCATGTCACCCTGGGCCGTTAAACGTCTTCATGAATATGGGGGCGATCTTTCACGCTTCAAAGTGGTAAAACTCTATCCCTCCATTCTGAACCAGATTGCACTTGCTAAAACAGAACCCGGAGATGAGAACAACCAAGACATTTCAAGCTTGGTCGGTAAGGTCGATATTCGTAAGCTTGAAGAGTATCCACAGCATGACCCAGATGCCTATAGTTTCTCTGGCGCTTTGTGTCGTGCCAACCAAGGGATTATGGAGTTTGTTGAAATGTTCAAAGCACCCATCAAGGTGCTGCATCCTTTATTAACGGCCACTCAAGAAGGTAACTACAACAGTACAGAAGGAATGGGCGCAATTCCATTTGACGGTATTATTCTTGCCCACTCGAATGAGTCCGAATGGCAAACCTTTAAAAACAACAAAACCAACGAGGCGTTCATCGATCGTGTTTACATTGTTAAGGTGCCCTACTGCTCACGTGTGACGGAAGAAATTAATATTTACGCCAAACTCCTTGAGAACAGCTCACTAAAAGCATCGCCCTGTGCGCCAGATACCTTAAACATGCTTGCCCAGTTTACAGTTCTGTCTCGTCTTAAAGTGCCCGACAATTCTAGCATTTTTTCTAAAATGCGAATCTACGATGGTGAAAATCTAAAAGATACTGATCCTAAGGCAAAATCCTTACAAGAGTACAAAGACTCTGCTGGCGTTAATGAAGGCATGGACGGTCTCTCAACACGTTTTGCTTTTAAGATACTCTCTAAGGTGTTCAACTTTGATCCGGTTGAAATCGCCGCCAACCCAGTGCATTTGTTATACGTGCTGGAAAAAGAAATTGCACAACAACAATTTCCAACAGAGATCCAAGATCGGTATTTAGGCTATTTAAAAGAGTATATAGCCCCTAAATACATCGAGTATTTAGGCAAAGAAATTCAAACGGCTTACTTAGAGTCTTACTCAGAGTATGGACAGAACATCTTCGATCGCTATGTCACTTATGCCGACTTCTGGATTCAAGATCAAGAGTACCGAGATCCTGAAACAGGAGACATTCTGGATCGACAAAGCATCAACGAAGAACTCGAAAAAATAGAAAAACCAGCGGGGATCAGCAATCCAAAAGATTTCCGCCATGAAATTGTCAACTTTGTTCTGCGTGCTCGTGCCAATAACAATGGCCAGAATCCGAAGTGGAATAGCTATGAAAAAATGCGATCTGTGATTGAGAAAAAAATGTTTGCCAATACCGAAGACCTGCTTCCCGTTATCTCATTTAACGCAAAAGCATCCTCAGATGATCAGAAAAAACACAGTGAGTTTGTAAAACGTATGATCCAACGCGGTTACACAGAGAAACAAGTAAGACTGTTATCAGAATGGTACATTCGTGTACGTAAATCTCAGTAATTGGAAACCCGTTCAGCCTAGCTGCAACGGGTGGAGCTGGTTGTATGAGCTATATTATCGACCGACGTCTAAACGCCAAGAAAAAGAGTACGGTAAACCGACAAAGGTTTCTTCGTCGTTATAAGCAACACATTAAAGAAGCTGTTGATCAGGCGATTAACGATCGTTCGATTACCGATCTTGAGCGAGGAGGCAAAGTCAGCATTCCTCGCAAGGATATCTCTGAACCGATTTTTCATCACGGTCCTGGAGGTATCACTGATCGTGTGTATCCCGGCAATAGAGAATTCTCTGAGGGTGATGAGTTTAAGCGCCCGGAGAAAGGTGGTGGTGGCGGTTCTGGGCAAGGGAAAGCCAGTAATCAAGGCGAAGGCGAAGATGAGTTCACGTTCAATATTAGTCAGGATGAATTCCTCGACTTTATGTTTGAAGATCTTGAACTACCCAACTTAATTCGAAAAGAGCTCAAAGATGCTACAAGTTTTGAGACGCGAAGAGCTGGATTTTCTTCACATGGCTCACCGGATAAATTGCATATTGTCAGATCACTAAAGGCAGCCTACGCACGCAGAATTGCGCTATCTGGCAATCGTCGAGATGATATTCGTGCCCTTAGAAAAGAAATTTGGGCCTTGGAAAAAGAAGCCGTGACTGACGACACTACGGAGCGACTCCAGGCTCTAAGAGCCTCGTTGCTGGAGCTCGAAAAAAGTGTCAAAAAACTGCCGTTTATTGACGATTTTGATTTACGCTACCAAAACCTGGTCAGGATTCCGATTCCGTCGAGTAAAGCGGTCATGATCTGCGTGATGGATGTGTCGGGCTCAATGACACAATCAATTAAAGATATGGCAAAGCGTTTTTTTATCCTGCTCTATCTTTTCCTACAGCGCAATTATAAACAAATCGAACTTGTCTTTGTTCGGCACCACACATTAGCAAAAGAAGTCGACGAACAAGAGTTTTTTTACTCCCGAGAAACAGGAGGTACGATTGTCTCGGGCGCGCTCAGCCTAACGGCGGACATCATCAAGAGTCGCTACTCGCCATCTGAATGGAATATCTATGTAGCACAAGCATCCGATGGCGACAACTGGGATGGCGACTCAAGTTTGTGCGGCGACCTTTTACGAGAAAAGCTGCTTCCTCTGGTTCAATATTTCGCGTATGTCGAGATCACAACGGGGCCTCATCAAAACCTTTGGTATGAATATGAAGGCATTAAAGATCAGTTTTCAGAACAATTTGCTATGCAGCAAATTACACAACCCGGTGACATCTACCCGGTTTTCAGAAAACTCTTTGAAAAGCGTACAGAGGTGAACTCATGAGCACTTCGTCTCCAAAATTATTATCGGTCAGCTCTGAATGGAACTTTGAGCTGCTCGAAGCATTTGACAGAGAGTTAGGACGTATTGCGAAAGATTTCGGCCTGGACACCTATCCAAACCAGATCGAAATCATCACATCCGAGCAAATGATGGATGCGTATTCGTCTATTGGCATGCCGCTCAACTATAACCACTGGTCATTTGGCAAACAGTTTGTAGAAACAGAGCAAAACTATTGCCGTGGGCGAATGGGTTTAGCTTATGAGATTGTCATTAATTCAGACCCCTGTATTGCCTATCTGATGGAGGAAAATACGCTGTGCATGCAAGCGCTTGTTATCGCTCATGCCTGCTATGGACACAACTCCTTTTTTAAAGGCAATTATTTATTTAGAACCTGGACCGATGCCTCAGCCATTATTGACTATCTTTTATTTGCGAAAAACTACATACGCGAATGTGAAGAACGCCATGGCGTTGAAGAGGTTGAAGCAATTCTTGATTCTTGCCATGCACTCATGAACTATGGCGTTAATCGTTATAAACGCCCTCGTCCTCTGACCGCTGCTGAAGAGCGTGAGCGCCAACGTTCACGCGAAGCCTATATGCAACAGCATTTAAACGAGCTCTGGAACACCATTCCTAAAAAAGAAGGGCACGCTGACGCACAACAAACACGCTATCCCGTTGAGCCAGAAGAAAATATTCTCTATTTCATTGAAAAAAATGCGCCTCTATTGGAGTCTTGGCAACGCGAATTAATTCGTATTGTTAGAAAATTAGCGCAGTATTTTTATCCACAAAAACAGACACAAGTCATGAATGAAGGCTGGGCTTGCTTCTGGCACCATACCCTATTACACCAACTCTACGACGAAGGCAGAGTCGACGATGGCTTTATGATGGAGTTCTTACACTCTCATTCGAGTGTTGTCTATCAGCCCCCCTTTGACCACCCTCATTTCTCAGGAATTAACCCCTATACGCTGGGTTATCACATGATGCAAGATATACGCCGTATCTGCGAAAATCCAACGGATGAAGATCGAGAGTGGTTTCCGCAACTCGCGGGCAGTGACTGGCAAGCATCCTTGGACTATGCAATGCGCAATTTCAAAGATGAAAGCTTTATACAGCAATATTTATCACCAAAACTCATTCGTGACTTAAAACTCTTTAATATACATGATGATGCCAGTTTACCCATCCTGAAGGTAAAAGCGATTCACAATGAGACAGGCTACCAGCGGATACGTGAAACCCTCGCCGGCCAATATAACCTCGGAAACCGCGAGCCCAATATTCAAGTCTACAACGTTAATGTCAGAGGTGATCGAAGCTTAACCCTACGCCACTACATGCATAATAAACAACCGCTTGGCAGTTCGAGTAAAGAAGTATTGAAACACCTGCATAGGCTTTGGGGCTTTGATGTCCGCTTGGAATCCATCTTACCGGATGGAACCGTCACCAAACGTTACGAATGCCCACCCTCTGCTGAGTTGCTTGAGGTCATATGCCCATGACGTCTATACTCCTGCATACATCACCTATTGGAGCATCTCTATGGATTGTTTATTTTGTAAAATAATTGCCAATGAAATCCCTGCCGAACGTCTTTATGAAGATGAATATGCGCTGGCATTTAAGGATATTAACCCTCAAGCCCCTTTCCACGCCCTTATTATCCCTAAAAAGCATATTTCAACGCTCAATGACGTTGCCCCTGAAGACTGTGAAGTTGTTGGTCATCTGCATCGCATCGCTGCACTATTAGCCAAGCAAGAAGGTTTTGCCGAAAAAGGGTACCGTACCGTTTTTAATTGTAACTCGCATGGTGGACAAACGGTTTATCACATCCATTTACATTTATTAGGTGGAAAACCCATGGGTTGGCCACCTTACCAAGAAACCTTGAAGGTTGATCCCATTTAATAATTAACTTTTTGTTGCGCTGCATCATTAATCATTATACTAATGTTAGTATGATATAAAGTAGTTCAACAAGGAGCACAATTCATGTCTGATTTAAACTTGGCCCCTCTAAAAAAAGTGCGGCCGCCAGTGCACGATCAATTAGAATTTTTTATTGAACAAGCTAGACAAGCGACGCCTATTCGCACTGCGGTGGTTCATCCCGTTGACCGCAACAGCTTATTGGGTGCGATTGAGGCAGCAGAGCAAGGGCTTATTGAGCCTTTACTTGTAGGCCCTGAACATAAAATACGTGCCGCTGCCGAAAAAGAAGAGATAGATTTATCGCCCTATGAAATTGTTAGCACAGAACACAGCCATGAAGCCGCTGAGCGTGCTTGTGCATTGGTGCGCTCCGCTGAAGCCGTAGCACTCATGAAAGGTAGCTTAGGAACCTCTGAACTCTTAGCCGCGATTTTAGATAAGCAAACCGGTATACGTACAGATCGTCGTTTAAGCCATGTCTGGGTATTTGATGTCCCTAATTACCACAAACCACTGATCATCACCGATGCCGCCATCAATGTGACGCCAGATCTCATTACCAAACGCGACATTATTCAAAATGCCATACACTTTTGCCATTCGCTTGGAATTGCACAGCCTAAGGTCGCTATTCTGGCGGCGGTCGAAAAAGTGAAACCTGGTATGCGAAGCACCATTGATGCTGCCGCCTTATGCAAAATGGCCGATAGAGGCCAGATTACTGGCGCGATATTAGATGGCCCGCTCGCCTTTGATAATGCCATTTCACTGCAGGCGGCAATCGATAAACATATTGATTCTCCAGTATCTGGAGAAGCCGATATCTTACTGGCTCCCGATTTAGAATCAGCCAACATGATTGCGAAACAGCTGATCTACTTAGCAGGCGCAAAATCCGCAGGCCTCGCCGTAGGTGCTAAGGTTCCAATCATCTTAACAAGCCGAGCTGAGGGAACACTAGGACGCCTTGCTTCCTGTGCCATGGCATCACACATGGTTTACCATCCATCGAAAGGGAACTAAGGCTATGCGGACATTGTTAACCGTTAATGGAGGCTCATCCAGTCTCAAATGCGGCCTCTATCAAGTCGAACCGACAGAGTTAAAGAACCTGTGCATTGTCAAATTTGGCAATCTTCTCGGTGAGGGTGTCCGCTTTAGTGCAAGCTCCTTAGAGGGAAAAGTGCTTGATAACCAGACCCTTGACTTCCAATCTTTTTCACGCAATGAGCGTCATCAAGCCGCATTGGATTTTGTCTTAGGTTGGTTCAAATCCGAATTTCCAGATCATCAACTCATGGCATCAGGCCACCGTATCGTGCATGGTGGAAATCGCTTCAGCCATCCCATTAAAGTGGATGCACAAGCGTTAGAAATGCTCGATACCTTTGTCCCTTTAGCACCCTTACATCAGCCTTATAACCTGATGCTAATTAGAGCCATGCAAAACTTGCTTCCTGAGCTTCCTGCCGTCGGTTGTTTTGACACCATGTTTCATGCGCATCAGGATCCACTTGAACGCCTGTACGCCATTCCTAAACACCTTAGTGACGCAGGTGTTATGAAGTATGGTTTCCATGGTTTGTCGTACGAATACATCGTTAGACAATTGCGCAACTCCAACTCTAGCAGACTCAAAACAATCGTCTGTCACCTTGGTGCAGGTGCCAGCATGTGCGCAATTAATCAAGAGAAATCAGTTGCCTCCAGTATGGGCTTTACAGCGGTTGAAGGCCTCCCTATGGGCAGTCGCTGCGGTAGCATCGACCCAGGCGTTCTACTCTATTTGATGCGCGAGTATCAAATGGATCTTGATGCAATCGAAGCGCTCTTGTACAAAGAAAGTGGTTGGTACGGTGTTTCGGGGGGAATTAGCTCCGAAATGCTCGAGTTACACAAAGCACAGCACCCCGATGCAGAACGAGCCATCGATTTGTTCTGTTTACGCATAGCAGAAGAAGTTGGCCGCTTAACCGCTTCACTCGGTGGGCTAGAACAACTTGTGTTCACGGGTGGTGTTGGCGAAAACGATGCGGATGTTCGTGCGCGAGTCATTGAGCGATGCGCTTGGCTGGGTGTCAAATTGAACAGCACGGCCAATGCACATCAAGAGAGTTTGATCAGCACACCTGAGTCTGTGATTCAAGTACGTGTCATTCCAACCGATGAAGAGATGATGATCGCGATGCATACTCACGATCAAGTTCACTCTTAATCCATTTCCTGAGTCGTCTGGTGCTTGCTAGTACCGACGACTCAACGCTTTAATTGCAGCGTTGTCGTAATACCTCAAACAAACACACTCCCGTCGCCACAGAGACATTTAAGCTTGTTAAACTGCCCAGCATAGGGATTTTAATTAACTGGTCACAATGCTCTCGGGTCAAGCGCCGCATCCCTTTACCCTCGGCCCCCATAACAAGTGCCATTGGCCCTTTTAAATCAGCCTCAAATAGCGTTTGCTCAGCCTCCCCAGCCGTTCCAGTGATCCACACACCCGCCTGTTGCAGTGACTGCAAAGTACGAGATAAATTTGTCACTTGAATATAAGGAACAATTTCGGCCGCTCCACATGCGACTTTACTCACCGTCGCATTCAAGGGCGCTGATTTATCTCTTGGCGCAATGACCGCTAAAACTCCTGCCGCTTCAGCGGTGCGTAAACAAGCACCTAAGTTGTGCGGATCGGTAACCCCATCTAAAATCAAAAAGAGTGGATTGCTCGGCGCTTTCGCCAATAGAGCCGTTAAATAGGACTCATCATAGGTCTGGATAGGCTTACACTCCGCAATGACACCTTGATGGCTACCTTCAACCATATCATCTAACCGTTTACGCGCTGTTTTCTGAATTGAAATGCCTTGAGCAATTGCCATTTCTAATAAGGGTGAAATGCGTGCATCCTCTCGCCCCTCTTGCACAAACAATACTTTGATTCGACCTGAATCTCTCTCTAGTAGAGTTGTAATTGCATGAAGACCAAAAACTCGCTCAAATGACATGTTGTTTTCCACTGCCGATAAATAAAACTCTATTCTAGCAGTTTCATTCGCTCGTCACACAGTCAAGAGTTACGTTTCTTTGCCTGATTGCCGACTTGTCTATTAATACTTTCTCCGACAACCATTTTATCGCAATCATCTGCGAGCGATAGTTGACACAGACAATCATTTATACAGGCTTTAGATAAAGTATCCTTATGATGATGTGGATATTCAAAATGCGATCATCAAGTGACTAATAAAAGTACAACTTACTGAACCCCAGTATTCATGGGCTTTAGAGGGGGTTACTACACAGATTTCCTTGCGTTATTCACAGCCTTATACAGAAATACTGTGCATAACCTTAGCACTGTTGAATGATAAAACAGCACCTAGATGGCAAACGTTTGTTACACTTTTACCGGAAAACCAAATACAAACTCAGTCATCCAACGTCTTAGTTTGACGAGAAGCTTGCTGCTCTTTCCACAAGCGACGTTGCTCATAGTAATAATCCCAAACACAGGGACAGCAGGACCCACCACCACAGCATTCATCGTTGCCAGGTGGTTGCGGCTCGTCTTCAAAATCATTCACGCTCATGCGCATCCCCCCATTTAAACATATTCTTAGTAGAAGTTTACCAAAATTAAAAACCCCAGTTAACTCAATAAGAGTTGACTGGGGTTCCAATAGATCCCGCTAGCCTTGAATCCACTCAATCAGACACCTAAGGCAGAAAATACCTTATCGCGAATGTCTTCAACACTTCCGACGCCCGCAACATAAACATAGCTCGGCGCTGAGCCAGTTTCTTGCTCTGACCAACCCTTATAGTAATCAATCAAGGGTTTTGTTTGATCATGGTATACATTTAAGCGTTGACGAACCGTTTCTTCTTGATCATCAGCGCGCTGCACCAGATCTTCTCCAGTCACGTCGTCTTTACCCTCAACTTTCGGTGGATTAAAAATGACGTGGTAAGTACGACCTGAACCTGGATGCACACGACGGCCGCTCATACGTTTGATGATTTCAGCATCGTCAACGTCAATCTCAACAACCGCATCTATCTTCACACCTGCCGTTTTTAAAGCATCCGCTTGTGGAATTGTGCGTGGAAAGCCATCAAATAAGAAGCCTTTAGCGCAATCGGCTTCCGTAATACGCTCTTTAACCAGTCCAATGATAATCTCGTCAGATACCAACCCACCGGCATCCATAACTTTTTTTGCCTCGACACCCAAAGGAGTTCCTGCCTTAACGGCGGCACGGAGCATGTCACCGGTTGATATTTGAGGTATACCAAACTTCTCAGTAATGTATTGAGCTTGTGTACCTTTACCCGCGCCAGGCGCGCCAAGCAGAATAATTCGCATTAAAAGTTATCTCCTGATTATATGTAATTCTGTTCGCCCAAGACATGAACGCTGCCAAGGCATTAATAAATAGTATCCGAGGGTAACGCTCAGTTAAGCCGCTCACAATTCGACGTTAGAACTAGCCAGTATTACGCATTCCGGCTGAGATCCCAGCCATCGTCACCATTAAGGCTTGTTCAAGACGCTCATCAGGCTGATTTCGATCACGATACAAAAGCTCAGCCTGCAGAAAATGCAACGGGTCTAAATAGGGATTTCGAACATCAATTGACTGCCTGATCACAGGGTTCGTTGATAACAATCGTTCGTTCATTGACAGCCCTTTTACCTGTTTAACCACAGCATGCATGGATTTAAGCCGATCACGCAGGCTCGCACCAAGTACACCTAGATCTTCAGATGTTAAGCGTTTTTCATAATAGGCAGCAATATAGGTGTCGCTTTTAGCAAGTACCATTTCTAGTAAATCGATATTCGAACGGAAAAAAGGCCAACTCAAATACAACTGCTGCAGCTGTTCTAATTTTCCGTCATCCACCGCCCGTTGCAATGCGAAATCCGAACCTAACCATGCTGGTAGCATTAACCGTATCTGAGTCCAGGCAAAAATCCATGGAATCGCACGCAAGCTCTCTACACCACCATCCGCTCTTCGCTTTGCCGGACGCGAGCCTAGAGGCAATTTTGCCAGCTCTTGCTCCGGAGTTGTTGATCGAAAGTAAGGAACAAATAAAGAATCCTCTCTCACAACCGCTCGATAGCTCTTAAGGCCATCGGCTGCCAAGGAATCGAGCAACTCACTCCATTCGGGTTTCGCATGGTTCACTGGGGCGAGTGTCGCTTTCAAAACGGCACCTGTGTACAACTCTAGATTTCGCATAGCGATTTCAGGTATTCCGAACTTGAAACGAATCATCTCACCCTGCTCGGTGACTCTCAGAGTACCGGCTACCGAGCCAGGAGGTTGCGACAAAATTGCGGTGTGACTTGGGCCACCACCACGGCCAACTGTGCCTCCACGGCCATGAAACAAGGTCAGATGCACGCTATGTTTACGACAGACATCCGTCAGGGACTTTTGTGCCCGGTACTGCCCCCAAGCTGCGGCTAGCTGTCCTGCATCTTTTGAAGAGTCAGAATAGCCGATCATGACTTCTTGACGGCCCTCAGTGTAGGCTTTATACCAAGGAATGCTTAATAACGCGTCAATACAATCAGGCCCTCCATCTAAGTCAGACAGGGTTTCAAATAAAGGCACAACCGGTATATTCCAAGCCATGCCATGTTCTTGTAACAACAGGATGACGGCCAATACATCCGAAGGCGAGCTAGCCATAGAGATAACATAAGAGCCTAATGAAGAAGGCACCGCCGATGCTGCAACTCGGCAAGTATTCAGTACTTCCGCAACCTCGTCAGATGGCTGCCAAGCTCTAGGTATTAATGGACGTTTCGATGATAATTCCTGTATTAAAAAGGCTTGGCGCTCTACTTCAGTCCATTGTGAATAAGTACCACGATCATAAAACTGCGTTATCTCATCCAATACAGCGGTATGACGATCTGCATTCTGGCGGATGTCCAGTTTCACTAAGCTCAAACCAAAACACGCCACACGCCGAATGATATCTTCAAGCAAGCCTGCCGCAATCTTTTCCATGCCGCATTCACATAAAGAACGATGGCAGATTAATAAGGGCTCTAACAATTGCTCTGTCGACTCAATACAAGGATGAGGCGATGGCACACGTCCCTTAAGGCGGTCATTTATCGCATCACGAGTTGCACAGAGCCTTGATCTAAGATCACCCAGTATCGCTCGATAAGGCTCAGCTACCTCACCTGTAATCGCCAATAGCTCAGGATTTGCACGATACATCGATAGTTCAGCACGCAGTTGATCCACATCACGAGTGTACAAATCAGCGGCTACCCACTGCGACAAACCTAATACTTGCTCAGTAACACGAGCCGTCACATTCGGATTACCGTCTCTATCGCCTCCCATCCAAGAGCAAAAGACGACGGGGGATGTAGTCAAGGGTAAGCCTTGGCCTGTTTTAGCCTGTAATTGGCGATCAAGCCGTTTATAAAAAGCTGGAATTGCCGTCCATAAGGAATTTTCGATTACAGCAAATCCCCATTTTGCTTCATCAACCGGAGTTGGACGCTGCTTTCGAATTTCATCGGTATGCCAAATTTGAGCAATAAGCTGGTCTAAACGTTCCTGAATGGGCTCGCCTCGATCTAAACGTCTCAGGCAATCCAATACGCCATCGTACTTTTGAATTAAAGTGCGTCGATTTACTTCGGTTGGATGAGCCGTTAGCACCAGTTCTACATTCATTGAACACACACTGTCTCGAATCGTCTCCGGTGAGAAGCCCTTGCTCATGAGTTCTTCAATGAGCGTTTCGAAATCATCTGGAACGTCCTGCTCTAGCGCATCTAAATGACGGCGAACACGATGATGCTCTTCTGCGATATTGGCTAAATTCAAAAATTGAGTGAATGCGCGAGCTACTGGAAGCACTTCATCCTTTTCGAGTTCGCCAATGGCCAACAGAAGTTCTTGATGCTCAGGACGCTCGGCACTTCTGCCTTCTTTGGCTAACTGACGTATGTGTTCAATTTTTTGCAAAAACTCAGAACCTAGCTCTGCTTCAATCGTTTTGCCTAGGCTCTCACCCAACATTCTAACATCATCTCGTAATGCTTCATGCAGATCACTCATTTGGGGATTCTCCTTGTTTAGCTTGATTCCAAAAGTGGTCAAGTTCCGATAAGGTATAATGATGCCAATCACCCTTCCCCTGCTCAACCTGCGTTTCAACAAATCGAAAACGTCTTTCAAACTTACGGTTCGTACTGCGCAGAGCCGTTTCAGGATCGACTTTCAAATGACGGGATAAATTCACTTGCGCAAAAAGAAAATCGCCCATTTCATCCAAAATGGCAGCAGTGTTACCCGATGCAATGGCGTCCTTTAGCTCAGCGAGCTCTTCTTCAATCTTATCAATAACGGGAGCTATATCCGTCCAATCAAAACCAACACTAGCGGCACGTTTTTGCAGCTTTACGGCACGAGGCAAGGCTGGTAAAGCTAGAGGAATTTCGTCTAAAACTCCCACTCTCAACTTAGCTGCACGTTCTTTCCGTTTAATCTCTTCCCATGAAGCCTGAACGTCCTCTTGGGTCTTAGCGACTGCAAATTCTCCGTACGAATAGAGTTGGCCATCTGGAAATACATGAGGATGGCGTCGAATCAGCTTTTCAACGAGTTGATGGATAACGTCCTCGAATTGAAAATGCGATGATTCTTTTGCAATTTCTGCATAAAACACAATTTGAAAAAGCAGATCGCCTAACTCATCTTGTAAATGAGGCCAATCCTCGCGCTCTAGAGTATCAACAACTTCATAAACTTCCTCAAGTGTATACTTCACTAAGGATGAGTAGGTCTGCTCACGATCCCACGGGCATCCATTTTCCGGATCCCGAAGACGGGTCATTAAATGCAAAAGATCCTTCACAGAATAGGACATTTACTTACCCCTATCACGCTCACGATGAACATCAATGACGTTAGGAAGCTGGTTAAGCTTATCCATTAAACGCCCAAGCATCTCCAATCTCGATATTTCAACCGTCATTGACAGACGCGCTATGTTGCTGCTTTTGTCTGTTAAGGTATTGGCGGCCAAAATATTCAACTTCTCATTGGCTAGAATCATCATAACATCACGTAACAGGCCTGATCGATCATAGGCTTCGATAAGAATATCAACGGGATAAGTGGTTTCTCCCGCTTCATCCCACTCTACCGTTACAATGCGACGAGGCTCATTTTCACGTAGTGCCAACAAATTACTGCAATTTTCATGATGGATTGAAACACCGCGTCCTTGGGTTATAAAACCAACAATCGGATCGCCCGGCACCGGTTTACAGCAACTTGCAATCACGGTAAGTAAATTCCCAACCCCCTGAATGCGTATATCACCTTGACCTGAACGCGAGTCACTGGCATGACGATAGTTGGATACAATTTCCGCAGGCTCCTCCGGACGAGGCTCAAACTGTCTTTGCGCTTCATGAATGATTTGCGCCAGACGCAAATCGCCCGCACCTAAGGCAGCAAACATATCCTCTGTTGCCTTAAAATTAACAGCCACTGCAATTTTTTTAAGGTCGTGTTGATTAATATCCAATGCTAAGCGGCGCAGTTCACGCTCAACCATTTCTCGACCGGCTTCAGCATTTTGCTCTTTCGCCTGAAGCTTAAACCAGTGAGCAACCTTAGCTCGTGCACGTGATGTGGTGACAAAACCGAGGTTAATATTCAACCAATCACGACGAGGTCTCTCTTCAGCACTGGTCAAAATTTCAACTTGATCGCCCGTTTTCAAGCAATGGTTTAACTGCACAATGCGACCATTGACTTTGGCGCCACGACAACGATGCCCGACTTGGGTGTGGACTCTGTATGCAAAATCAACTGGGGTCGAGCCTGACGGCATATCAATAACATGACCATCCGGTGTGAAGACATACACACGATCTTGGGTCACATCGCCGCGTAAAATATCTTGTAAGCCTTCGCTTTCGCCAAGGTCATCATGCCACTCCAGCACTTGACGCAGCCAAGAGATTTTCTCTTCGTAGCCATCGCGACGGGCGCGGGTATCTGTGCCTTTATACAGATGATGCGCACAGACACCTAACTCAGCCTCGTCATGCATCTCGAAAGTACGTATTTGAATTTCTAAAACTTTTCCTTCAGGCCCAAACACTGCGGTATGAAGTGAGCGATAACCGTTTGACTTAGGTGAGGCAATATAGTCATCAAATTCATGGGGGATATTGCGCCAGAGTCCATGAACGATCCCTAAAACGGTATAGCAGTCTCTCACTTCCGGCACGAGTACACGAACAGCACGCACATCATACACCTGATTAAACTCAATGTTCTTGCGCTGCATTTTGCGCCAGATGCTGTAAATATGCTTGGCTCGGCCTTGAACCTGGCCATCAATTTGCGCATCTGATAAACGGCTGCGCAGCATCTCAACCACTTCATTGATGAACAATTGCCTATCCAGACGTTTTTCATCTAGAAGACGGGCAATATGTTTATAGTCATTTGGCTTTAGATAGCGGAAAGATAAGTCCTCTAGCTCCCATTTAATATGCCCAATCCCTAAGCGATGAGCTAATGGCGCATAAATATCAAAAACTTCACGGGCCACTAAATAGCGTTTTTTTCGACTTCCATCTTTAACGCCTCGTATCGCACAGGTTCTTTCGGCAATTTTGATCAATGCGACACGCACATCATCAATCATTGCCACCAGCATTTTACGAAGATTGTCGACCTGGCCTTCTGAATCTCCAAGTACGCTGGATTCAAGACGTGGATTTTTACGGCTGCCGATAGCAGCCATTTGTAAAACACCCTGAATCAAACTTGCAATCGTTTGACCAAATTCTTTGCGAATATCAGCAATAGGTATTTTTTGCTCACGAACTGCACGATACAATATCGCGGCAATAAGGCTTTCCTGATCTTGCTGTAGCTCCGCTAATATCTGGGCCATTTCTAAGCCCGTGAGGTACGCATCCTTACTGTTGTCCGACCACATGTCATCATCACCAGCGACGGCATCTCGAGCTTCTTTGACGCGCTCACATGCCTGCCTAACGAGCATCGGATCTGGGATTTCAACTTGCTTTTGCAGTCGTAATATCCAAAGGTCTAAATCAACTGTTCCATCTTCCTTGATGGGGTGTTCTTCACGTACTTTAACCATAAAAGTACTACTCCCTAATCGTTTCCTTAATGGGAATCAAATACGCCGGTCGACAAGTAACGATCACCGCGATCGCAAATGATACACACGATCGTCGCATTCTCAACTTGCTCAGCAAGTTTAATTGCCCCTGCAACAGAACCTCCTGAAGAGACCCCAGCAAAAATACCTTCTTCCCGAGCGATTCGTCTCATCATTTGCTCAGCTTCAGACTGGGCAATATCCAGTATCAGGTCGACACGTGTTTTTTCAAATATTTTTGGGAGGTATTCGGTTGGCCAGCGACGAATTCCAGGTATGGATGCCCCCTCTGCTGGTTGTAAACCAACAATCTGCACAGCGGGATTTTGTTCTTTTAGATAACGAGACACCCCCATGATTGTCCCAGTTGTCCCCATCGAGCTGACAAAATGGGTAACCCGGCCCTGTGTTTGCTGCCATATTTCAGGCCCTGTCGAAACATAGTGTGCCTGAGGATTATCAATATTTGAGAACTGATCTAGGACCTTTCCTTCGCCCGCAGCCTGCATTGCAAGCGCTAAATCTCGTGCACGCTCCATGCCTTCTTCTTTAGTCACCTCAATTAATTCTGCACCATAAGCCGTCATTGCCGCTTTACGTTCACTGCTCATATTGGCTGGCATAATTAATTTTAAACGATAGCCTTTGATCGCCGCTGCCATCGCTAACGCAATACCTGTATTTCCGGAAGTGGCCTCAATCAGCACATCCCCCGGAATAATATCACCCCTAGACTCAGCAAGATTGATCATACTCAATGCGGGACGATCTTTGACCGAGCCTGCCGGGTTATTTCCCTCTAATTTACAGAGAAGGGTGTTATTGTTGGGGACTTGAATACGCTGAAGGCGAACCAATGGCGTGTTGCCAACGCATTCGGCAATGGTGGGATACGTTATCTGTGTCATCAATTAAACCCTACTTCAGAGGAATAACCGCTAGGCTATCCCAAAATATTGAAGGCATATTAACCACTGCCTACTGAAACCTCAACCTTCTGCTATGACCATGGCGACAACGTACTGCTTTTCATCAGTATAGGATAAGTGCCAGAACTTTATGCCTTTTTCATGAGCCAACCGCTGAGCAGCTTGACTCACTTCTACACATGGCTTGCCATAAGCATCCTTTACAATTTCAAAATGATGCCAGCCGACCCCTTGACCTATCCCAGTACCTAGCGCCTTGACCGCAGCTTCTTTAGCGGCAAAGCGCTTCGCTAGATATCGATGCGGGTTTGCATTTCGATGGAAACCATCCAGCTCAAGGGGTGTTAGTATGCGCTCAGCCAGACCTTTGGTTCTGGCGAGGGCGGCCTCAATTCGATCTATCTGAACAATATCGATTCCAGTTCCAAGAATCATAAAACAAACTCACGCACGTCGATTTCCCAAACGCGCACCGATCATTAGTGCTTTCATTTCAATAACAGCAGCTTTAATACCCACAAACATTGCATGTGCTATAAGCGCATGACCAATGTTTAGCTCATTTAAGCAGCTGATTTCTGCAATCGGCTCGACATTATGATAATGCAAACCATGACCCGCATTCACAATTAAGCCTTTGTCATGAGCATACTGAGCAGCTTGCACGATTCGATCTAACTCAAGACGTTGTTGATCGATCGTGTGTGCATCCGCATAAGCACCTGTGTGCAGCTCAATAGCTGGTGCTTTACAGGCCAAAGCCGCATCGATTTGAGCCTTATCTGGATCAATAAATAGGGATACTTCACTTCCCCTTCCACCCAAATCGTCACAGTACTCGGACACTTCCATAAAGTATTTTACAACATCAAGCCCTCCCTCCGTTGTCAGCTCCTCCCGCTTTTCGGGAACTAAACAAATGTGTGCGGGCTTAATCACTTTGGCGAACTCTCGCATTTCAGGTGCGATTGCCATTTCAAGGTTCATACGTGTTTGCAAGACTTCTGCCAATATACGAATATCCCGCTCTTGAATATGACGGCGGTCTTCTCGCAAATGAACCGTAATTCCATCGGCACCGGCTTCTTCAGCCAAGAGTGCTGCATGAACAGGATCAGGATAACGAGTACCCCTCGCCTGACGCAGAGTTGCAATATGGTCAATATTAACACCGAGCAGTATACGCGCTGGATCGATCACGCCGACCTCCCATAATTTAAAAATAATTCTCTACTTTTTAATGGCTTATCGCCTAAAACAGCAGATAAAGCTTCTCGCATCAGTCGCTTTGCTATCCGACGCACGATGAGATTTTCATATCGATCCTCTGCTATTTCCAGCAGATACGACCCCAAATAAGCTCCGAGATCATTCTCTACTGGTGTAAAACCCATATTCGGATCAAATGTATAACTTATATCCGCTTGAATTGCGTCAAAAGCAATACCATAGCCAATTGTTTCTAATAGTTGACGTTCAAAGGTCCTAAGCGCACCTTCAATGTCCTGCTGAAGTTGTAATTCGTTGAGTAAATAGGCGTAGTACAGATATAAACGCGGGCAGGGTTCTGCTGGGGACAACAGGCGTTGCAGTAATTCATTAACATACAAACCGCATAGCAATGCCGTGCCCGTCAACGGCATAAAGACACTCGGTACTTCCGACGATTGTAAGGTTTTCAACTCATGGCGACCACGCCAACTCACTTGGACGGCCTGAAAGGGTTGCAAATGATGCCGTCGTTTTGAACCTGGACGACGAGCACCGTTTGCCACTAAGCTTAAGCGACCATACTCTAACGAAAAGAGATCCACCAATAAACTGGTTTCTCTGTAAGGCCGGGTATGCAAGACATAGGCAGCCGCCTGCTCCACCCTGTGCTGCATCACTCGTGCCTGTAACCCAAACTTTTTAAAGCTCGCTCATCATCAGACCAGCCACGACGAACCTTAACCCAAAGGTTCAGCATCACTTTACACTCGAACATTTTTTCAATGTCTAAGCGTGCATCACGACCAATGTTTTTCAACACCTCGCCTTTATCGCCAATCACTATCCGCTTTTGACCTTCGCGCTCGACCAATATCAGTGCACTAATCGTCAGTAACGTGCCACTGTGAGTAAACTCTTCAATCTCAACCGTGACGCCATAGGGGACTTCTTCCCCTAGATTTCTCATGAGCTTTTCACGGACGATTTCTGAGACAATAAAGCGTGAACTGCGATCCGTAATTTGATCTTCAGGGTAGTGATGCGGACCCTCAGGCAAAAACTCCATCACCTTTTTCTCTAATGCCTCGACATTGTGTCCTTGCTTAGCCGATAAAGGCATGATTGCTGCAAACGGATACTTTACCGAGAGCTTCTCTAGTTGAGGCAGTAATTCACCTTTATCCTTTAGCTGATCAATTTTATTGACCGCCAATATCACAGGGCATTGGGTATACTCCAGCTTTTGCAGCACGCTTTCGTCTTCGTCAGTCCAACGCGTTCTGTCAATCAAAAAAACGATAACATCGACAAAACGCAACGCATCAGACGCGGCTTTATTCATATAACGATTAAGCGCCTTACCTTTTTCATCATTATGCAGACCCGGAGTATCAACATAAACGATTTGGTCGTCTCCCTCCGTCTTAATACCTAAAATCTGGTGACGTGTGGTTTGCGGCTTCCGGGACGTAATACTGATTTTTTGACCGAGTATATGATTGAGTAAGGTCGACTTACCCACATTAGGTCGCCCTATAATCGCAACAAAGCCACAACGTGTTGTTTCACTCATGAAGAGGATTCCTGTTTTAACAATTGTAAAGCCGCTTTTGCCGCCTCTTGTTCAGCTTGACGACGACTGCTACCACTACCCTCCGTTGGTTCGTTTAATAACGCCACCTTGCACCGTATGTAAAATGTTTGTGAATGCGCTTCACCTTCAACATTTATAAGATCATATTCGGGAAGGTCTAAACGGCGCGACTGCAAGAACTCTTGCAAGCGTGTTTTTGAGTCTTTTATAGACCCGTCTAAATCCAATTCTGTTAAGCGCTTGTCAAACCACTTTAGCACGTAAAGCCGCGCACTTTCTAAACCGGCATCCATGTAGATAGCACCAATAATCGCTTCCACGGTGTCGGCTAGAATAGAGTCTCGACGAAAACCTCCACTTTTCAGCTCTCCTGACCCAAGACGTAAATACTGCCCAAGATCAAGCTCTCTAGCAATTTCAGCAAGCGTCTCACCCTTAACCATTGCAGCTCTTAAGCGACTGAGCTGTCCTTCCTTAGCTGAAGGAAACCGATCAAACAAATCAGCCGCAATGATAAAGTTCAAGATTGAGTCGCCTAAAAACTCAAGACGCTCATTATTACGTTTACCGCAACTTCTATGTGTCAACGCTAACTCTAGTAACGACTCATCTTCATAAACATGCCCTAAACGCCGGGCCAGCTCAGAAACAGGCTTTTTCAAGGCTTTCTGCCTTCAAAGTATTCTTCAAATTTCACAACCGCATCTACATTTGCAAACATAGGAACTCTAACTTCGTAATCTAAGGTGAATTTTATCATGCCACTTTCATCAACGATGGTCAGCGCTTCAGGCGAAGCCAACGTCACTTGGTTGATAACAAACCGACGCTCTAGATTCGAACGAATCTGACTAACGGGACGACGTAATTCTTCAGGGTCTTCACTGGCCGATTTAACAACACTGACCAGCGTTTTGTGTTCCCAATAAGGGGTAAATAGCTTAAATGCGATCGATAAGAATATCCCTGCCACAATAACAACGGAAAGGACCCCAAAAAACGTAGCACCACGTTGCGCTGATCTAGGATGTTGTTTCATCTAATAAATCCCTATTTGATTTTCCGGACAATGCTGAAGTCTGGAAGACTGAAAAAATTATCCCAATGCATCCAAACTGCAACGGCTTTACCCACTAACAAATCCTCGGAGACAAATCCCCAATAACGACTGTCATTACTGTTATCACGGTTATCGCCTACAAAGAAGTAATGTCCTTCAGGTACTTGCCACTGGGCGCTACCAAAGTGCCTACCCAAGTCATGTTGTATCTGAAATGTATGTCCACCAAGCGACTCCCTGATTAAGAGTGTTTCTGGATTTCCAGGTGGCATTCTCGCTACTAACTCCTGTGGCACTACTTCTCCATTAATGTAGAAGGTCTTATTGTGATAGGTCACCAAGTCGCCTGGCACACCTATGACTCGCTTAATATAATTGATACTAGGCTGTTCTGGATAGCGAAAAACTGCAACATCTCCTCGCTGAGGATCATTTACACTTAAAAAGCGTGTATTCGTCACAGGCAATCGCAAACCATAATGAAACTTGTTAACGACAATAAAGTCACCTATCTGCAGAGTAGGCAACATTGAACCGGATGGTATTTGAAAGGGCTCGAACAAAAAAGATCTAAGCACCAAGACGATTGCTAACACCGGAAAAATTGACACTGAAAAATCAGCCCAGCCCGGCGGTTGTTTTAACTTCGTTGCAATTGCTTCAGGTAGCTCTCCCTCATGCTCAGCTTTAGCTAAACGTAAGGACTCTTTGCGCTTAGGCGCAAAGAACAATAAGTCGATCAGCCAAATTACGCCTGTTAGAAGTGTCAGAATTACTAAAATGAGGGAGAAGTCAAAATCCATGAAGGCCTCAGCTATCTACTTTTAATACGGCTAGGAAGGCATCTTGAGGTATCTCAACTCGACCAACCTGTTTCATTCGTTTTTTACCTTCTTTTTGCTTAGAAAGTAATTTCTTTTTCCGACTGACGTCACCACCGTAACACTTTGCCAAAACGTTTTTACGTAACGCTTTGACTGTCGTGCGCGAAATCACTTTTCCACCTATCGCCGCCTGAATAGCGACATCAAACATTTGTCTAGGAATCAGATCTTTCATTTTTTCACACAACATACGCCCACGATAAAGTGCATTATCTTTATGCAAAATAACAGCTAGGGCATCGACTTTATCGCCGTTAATTAACACATCCAATCGAACCAGCCTAGCTGCTTCAAAACGGATAAAGTTGTACTCAAGAGACGCGTAGCCACGACTAACCGACTTTAAACGATCGAAAAAATCGAGAACAACCTCAGCCATCGGTAACTCATAACTTAACTGCACTTGATTACCCACAAACTGCATATTCTTTTGAATACCGCGTTTGTCGACGCAAAGGCCAATGACTTGACCAAGGTAGTCCTGGGGTACAAGAATATTTGCGAGTACGATGGGCTCCCTCATTTCTTTAACTGAACCTAGATCAGGCAGTTTTGAGGGGCTGTCGATTTGAATGACCTCACCATTATTCAACTCCAACTCGTAAATAACGGTTGGAGCTGTGGTTACAAGGTCAAGATCATACTCACGCTCAAGGCGCTCTTGTATGATTTCCATATGAAGCATGCCTAGGAAACCACAGCGAAAACCAAAACCTAATGCGTCTGAGGTTTCAGGTTCAAAGAACAGGGACGCGTCATTTAAGGTCAGCTTATCGAGCGCTTCACGGAAATCTTCGTAATCATCCGAACTGGTTGGAAAGAGTCCGGCATACACCTGCGGCTGCACTCTTTTGAAACCTGGTAAAATGTCCACGTCTGGTGTTTTTGAAAGGGTTAACGTATCACCGACGGGAGCTCCATGAATGTCTTTAATTCCTGCAACAATGAAACCTACCTCACCTGCTTTCAACTCATCCGTAACGAAACGTTTAGGCGTGAAAACACCGACAGTATCGACGATGTAAGTTTGGCCAGTGGACTTAACTAAGATCTTATCTTTTTTACGTAAGCGTCCATTTTTAACACGAACTAAAGATACAACCCCTAAGTAGTTATCAAACCAAGAATCAATGATCAACGCTTGGAGGGGCTTGTCTAGATCACCGACAGGTGGTGGAATCACACGAATAAGCTCTTCCAGAACGTCCTCAACTCCCATGCCGCTCTTTGCTGAGCACGCGATTGCGTGAGTTGCATCAATACCGATAACCTCTTCAATTTCGACCTTAACACGATCCGGCTCCGCCTGAGGCAAATCCATTTTGTTTAAAATCGGAACAACTTCTAAACCTTGTTCAATCGCCGTGTAACAATTGGCAACGGATTGAGCCTCAACCCCTTGAGCGGCATCCACAACTAACAATGCACCTTCGCAGGCAGCCAAAGAACGCGAAACCTCATATGAAAAGTCAACATGCCCAGGCGTGTCAATGAAGTTTAACTGATAGGTTTTCCCATCTTTTGCTGTGTAATTAAGAGTAACGCTTTGAGCTTTAATAGTAATGCCACGCTCACGCTCTATATCCATAGAGTCAAGAACTTGAGCTTCCATCTCACGAGCAGACAAACCACCACAGACCTGAATGAAGCGGTCAGCGAGGGTCGACTTGCCATGGTCGATGTGGGCAATTATTGAAAAATTACGGATATGGTCCAGGTTACTCACAATGCACGTCTCGAGTCAGTTTGGTACTGGGTTTTTTCACCCAACAATAAGCGCAGTAGTCTACCGCATTCGGGGCTTTTGAGCTATCTGATTGAAAGTGGAAAGGCTTGGTAGAATTACCAAGCCTTCTTATCAAGATAGGAATGTTAAAGTTTGAGAGGTATAAACATAGGATTTCCACGCCGAACAATTCGTAAAGGCACTGAGCGTCCTTTCGGCAAACCTACAACAACTTGGTTAAACTGCTCGATGGTTTCAATGCGTTGGCCGTTTAACATTGTAATGATATCGCCAACCATTAAGCCTGCCAAAGCACCAGGCCCGTCATTAACTTGGCTTATCACAACACCTGAAGTTACATTCCATCGAGCCCGCAAATCAGCATCCAAAGGTTGTACAACTAAACCGAGACTCTCGCCTTGCTGAACATCGGGTATCTGAGCAAGATTATCTTCATCAGGCAACACACCAATGGTTGCATTCAGCGTCAAGGCTTCCCCACCTCTGATTAAATCAATTGAAGCTGACTGCCCGGGACGAACCCGACCAACGTGATGAGGCAAATCAGAGGACAGATTAATTTCTTGCCCTTCAAATCGAACTATGACATCCCCCTCTTGCAAACCAGCTGCCTGAGCGGGGCTGTCAGCCATCACTTTCACAACCAACGCACCCGATGGCTTAGGCAAACCAAAAGACTCTGCCAAATCACGACTCACTTCTTGGATAACAACGCCTAACCACCCACGCGTGACAAATCCTTGCCCCTTTATTTGCTCTGATACTTCCATCGCAACATCAATAGGAATTGCAAATGAAAGTCCCATAAAGCCGCCCGAGCGAGTGTAGATTTGTGAATTGATACCGACAACCTCTCCTGCTAAATTAAACAAAGGGCCACCTGAATTTCCGGGGTTAATGGCGACATCAGTTTGAATAAAAGGGACATAGGTGTCATTAGCAAGAGAGCGTTCTATTGCACTCACTATTCCAGCCGTAACACTATGGTCGAAGCCAAATGGAGATCCTATGGCCAATACCCACTCTCCTGGCTCCAATTCATTCGACGCACCGATTTTCACGAAAGGGAGATTTTCACCAGCAACTTTTAAAAGTGCAACATCTGATCTGGGGTCAGACCCTACTACTTCAGCCTCAAGTTCACGACGATCACTTAATCGGACAATGACTTGCTCGGCATCTTTGATCACATGATGATTTGTTAAAATGTAGCCGTCGTCAGAAATAATAAAGCCAGAGCCTAAGGATCTAGGCGTAGGATTGCCTCTGCGCGGTTGAGTATCAGGAAAGCCTCTAAAAAAATGCCTGAAGATTTCAGGTATATCTTCACTTCCTGGCCCTCGAAACTGACTGAATGGGTCTTGAGAAACAGGGGCTGCCTTTTGCACCGTGCTAATATTTACAACAGCCGGAGAAGCCTCTTTTACTAATGTTTTAAAATCAGGAAAAGTCTGCGCTTTAACGGAGAGTGCAAACGCAAGTGAAAAGAGCAGAAGTCCAATACTTAGCGATACTTTTTTCATCATTGAGACCTTTTTCAAAGTTTATAATGCAAGTCTTAACAATACTGGCTGATAGTCAGCCAATGCGAAAAATACAGATGAAATCCAACGTGCAAAAGCGAAGCCGATCATAAGCCCTGTAAACGAAATAATAATCATCCAACCTTCAGATAGTTCTAAGGCATAAGACATAATTGCTGTTGCAATCATCGAAAACAAGGGCAATAAGTACAACAATAAAGAGGCCTTCAAAATTGCCTGTTCATTGAGCCCTATAACAACATGCTGACCCGGCTGTGCTTCTAACCCATTTGGATTTTCAATTAGAAGCTCGGACACCCGATTACCCCATAAGGACGTCAGTTTTTTTTGCCCACACCCGTCACTCGACGAACAGGTTTGACAGGCACTAAGTCTTTTGGTTTCAACAACAAGAGCCTTATTTAAAACTCGGATAACCTTTGCTGTTTCTTCGACCACTGGTGCTACCTACTAACATCAACGGAAGAGGCGATTCTCTCAGCAATCATAATTGGCATATTTCCGACTACTGTCACAAATTTATCCCCTTGGATTTTACCTACAGCAATATAGTCACCAACATTAGACACACCTTCCTGTAAGGACTGTTGACCTCTGTCTTCAATTGTTACTGAGAAGGCTTGCCTGCCATTTGAAAAAACCATGACCTCGCCATGCTGAACAGATTCGTGACGTATATTTCGAAATCCATCAGGCAACCAACCAATTGACCATTGTGGATATCGCTGATCTGAAATATAAAAACGGTGTTGATCAACGTAACGCTGCATGGTTGCTTGTGAGCGTATAATTTCAGATGATTGATCAAACTGGGTTGATGGTATCCCACCAAACCTCGCTTGTTGAGCATAAGATGGGACAGCATTTTGATTAGCCGCCAATGTTGGCATAGTAACCACCGCATCATCAGATGGTGATTGCCATCCAGCTCCGAGGATAATAACCGCTGTGACCGATGCAGCCACCGCCATACTAGCTAAAGACTTCCAAAATTGATTTTGTCGTCCATTGATAAGATCCCCCGAACCGTCACTGTGTTCTTTAAAGTCAGACCTATCTATAGCAGACATTACAGCCAAACTCAGATCTGTTGTGTACAGAGAGGGTGATTCATTCTTTATAATAGCTGATGCCAAATGATAACGACGCCACTTATCGGCCTCGACAGGATTTCGATCGATCTCTTTAAGAATTCGTCTCAACTCTAGTTCACTGACTTCGCCATCAACTAGAGCGGATAGGGACTCTGCCTGCTCGTTCATCTGCGTACCTCAACCTAAAATATAATAAAGCCCAACATCAATCATCTTTTAACAAAGGGGCTATTTCGTTATCGATCGCCTCTCTTGCACGAAAAATCCTCGATCTAACCGTACCAACAGGACAATCCATGATTTGAGCAATTTCTTCGTAACTCATTCCTTCAAGCTCACGAAGCGTTAAAGCAGCACGCAAGTCCTCTGGTAATTTGTCAAGTACTCGATTGATAACACCTTGCAACTCATCGCGATAAAGACTATTTTCTGGTGATTCGATATCACGTAACTCTGTATCCCCATCAAAATACTGTGCGTCCATTACATCTATATCTGTATCTGGTGGCCTACGACCTCGTGATACCAAATGATTCTTGGCCGTGTTAATCGCAATACGGTAAAGCCAAGTGTAAAATGCGCTATCACCTCTAAACTTTGGCAGTGCACGATACGCTTTTATGAAAGACTCTTGTGCCACATCCAACGCTTCGTGTTGATCGTATATGTAACGAGAAATAAGCCCAATGATCTTGTGCTGATACTTTTTAACCAACAGATCGAAGGCTCGCTTATCGCCAGCCTGTACACGCTCAACTAAGAGTTGATCAGCTTGTATCTGATTATCTTCTGACACTCGGATTCCTTATGTAAGCTGGTTAATTACCCCCTCTAGTTGGAGGGCTTCAGAGTGAGTATGTAATTACTATTACCTGCTTTTCAACCCCGAGCAGTCAAAAAACGATTCTGTAGGTATGATCTTTTATTTTGGGTGAAGTTCCGATCTAAATATTATTTAATGTCATAAAATACCATACTAAAGTCAAAATCCGTATTATGCTGAATGATTAGCAGTCCAAAGAGACATAACGATGACCAAAACGAAAGAATATGATGTACTGGTAATTGGCAGTGGAGCTGCAGGATTAACCCTTGCACTCAACTTAGAAGGTCACGCACATGTCGCAGTACTAAGCAAAAGCTCTGTTCAAACAGGTTCCACATGGTTAGCGCAGGGTGGAATTGCAGCAGTCTTAGATGAGGGGGATAAACTAGCCAACCACGTTGCTGACACTTTGGTAGCAGGTGCTCACTTGAGTATTCCATCTGCGGTTGAGCATACAATTAATAATGGCCCAGAGGCAATTCAGTGGCTTATTGACCAAGGGGTTCCCTTCACAAAAGAAGGCCAAGGATATCACCTAACAAAGGAAGGTGGGCATTCTCATCGCCGCATTATTCATGCGTCAGATGCAACGGGCCGAGCTGTTGCTGAGACCCTTATTGAGAGAGCTCTAGAAAAAGAATCCATTGAAGTTTTTGAACATCATATCGCGATTGATCTGATTACACGACGAAAGCTTGGATTACCTAACAACCAATGCATCGGTGCATACGTACTGAATCATACGACTGGCGAAATCATCGCGTTTAAGGCAAAAAAAGTTATTCTTGCTACTGGTGGCGCCTCTAAGGCATATCTGTACACAAGCAATCACGATGGAACAACCGGAGACGGTATTGCCATGGCATGGCGAGCGGGGTGTAGGATTGCTAATATGGAGTTCAATCAGTTCCACCCTACATGTTTATATCATCCAAATGCAAAATCTTTCCTAATCACTGAGGCGGTACGCGGTGAGGGTGGGCATCTTTTGCTGCCCAACGGCGAACGCTTCATGCAAAACTTCGACTCTCGTATGGAATTGGCACCACGTGACATTGTCGCTCGGGCAATCGATCATGAAATGAAACGCCTTGGTTGTGACTGTGTGTACTTAGATATTTCGCACAAACCTGCAGATTTTATTAAACAACACTTCCCTACTATCTATGAGCGCTGTATAGAGTATGGGATAGATATTACAACAGATCCTATCCCTGTGGTACCTGCAGCTCACTATACCTGCGGCGGCGTAGTAACAGACATAAATGGCTGTTCCGACATACCTGGGCTCTATGCAATTGGTGAGACCGCCTTTACTGGCTTACATGGCGCAAACCGACTCGCGTCAAACTCATTATTAGAGTGCGTTGTCTACGCCCGCTCCGCCGCACAGCACATACGAAAGCAACTTGAAACCTATTCAGATGAAACCAACGTCGATATTCCTGAATGGGATGAGTCACAAGTAACAGACTCTGATGAGGACGTGATTATTTCACACAATTGGGATGAGATGCGTCGATTTATGTGGGATTACGTCGGCATAGTGAGAACAACCAAGCGTCTTGCACGTGCACATCACAGAATTGAAATGCTTCAAAAGGAAATATCAGAATACTATTCGAACTATAAAATCAGCCGCGACTTAATTGAGCTTAGAAATCTGGCAACTGTTGCAGAGCTTATCATTTTGAGCGCAATGCAACGCAAAGAAAGCCGTGGGTTGCACTACACAAAGGACTATCCTGAAGCCACAAAAGATATAGCTGATACGATATTAGCACCAAAGAACTATCCTTGGCCTAATGCATTAAGGTCTATTTAGTGTAACGACAAATAACACTTAGTCGACGAAATTCGGATGAGGACATGCAATCTATTGGCAACAATAAATTGACTTGCTCCTCTTCATTCACAAGCACTACGTATATCCAGATATAGTGTACTGACATTCGCTTAATCATCGTAAAGCGATGTATCCCACCTTGCAAATCAGTGAGATAAATGACATCAGCATCTGGAAACCATGTCAACCTAGCGCCTAGGTAGCTGTTTAGATAGGATCTATAAGCTATAAATCCATAGCAGCAAAACAACAAAACCAAGAAAATACAGATCATACCTGAAAATAGTGACGTTAAAGAAATAGACAACAACGCCACCATTAGAATCAAAATCAAAATAGTTATAACTATTTTTGATTTACCGATCGTTACTTCAAGATGGTTGAACCCGCTCAAGAATCATCCTTACAATACGTTGTATGTCAGCATCCTCTGACTCGTCTCGCTGCATAAGCCAAGTAAACAAATCCTGATCTTCACAATCCAATAAACGCACAAAGCTATTCTGATCAGCCTCATTGAGACTGCGAAAAGTAGTTTCGACAAAAGGACCTAACAAAACATCAAGCTCTAACATGCCTCTTCGGCACTGCCATGTTAATCGTCTAATATCTTCTTCAGTATACATTGAATACACCTATTATAAATGTAGTGCAGTTTTAACAATTATTGGAGAAAAGTAAATAGATATATAATTGGCAACTTGGAAAAGGAGATAAAATTCATAAATTTTACAATCTTAAGCCCGGAAAAAAGCAAAAAGCCCCTGACTCATGGAATCAGGGGCTTCTCTAAATAAATGCCTGGCGATGACCTACTCTCACATGGGGAAACCCCACACTACCATCGGCGATGACGCGTTTCACTTCT
>NZ_QKRX01000006.1 GCF_003284585.1 Nitrincola tibetensis | reverse complement strand
GGGCTGATGTGGATTATCAACCGGACGCTTCTCCGATTTCTCACCAAATAACTGCTTCTCGAACCAGGCCACTCGTCGTTTCAGTGCCTCGTTTTCATCACGTAGAACACTGTTCTCAGCGGGTTGTGGTTAAGCTGATTCTTCACCAATGCACTCAATCCTTGAAATGACTTGCGCATGTCAGTCGGTTGAGTGCAAAGCCAGATCCGAGCAAGATTGCCGGGCGCAAACATCAGTGACGACTCAGGCGAAGCTCGACACCCTCGCCTAAACTGAGCACTATCGACCAGCCGCTACCTGCATGACTGACTGACAAGGCGCCAAGGTGCCAAGGTGCCAAGGTCAATAAATGCAGCCTCTTCTGAGCGCTGGGATTGGGAGCTGACTGGACGTTCATTGATAAATCGCTTGCGCCAGTCACAAAAGCTGGCATAGCCTAAGCCTTGCTCATCGCAAAAACGTGCAACGGAGAGACCGCTGTTGCGCCACTGATCGATAAAGATCTGCCATTGCTCTGGGGTATGACGGGTATAGAGTTTCATATGATGCTCTCCTAAATAAATAGGAGGCTAGATTATCGCGCGATGAATATGAGGGACAGAACGTATTAGAATGAGCGCTTTCTTTTAAACGGCATTTTTTTAACCAACTATACAGGGTTATCGAAAGAATGCCTTCTTCTGAAGATACGGATGCAACTGAACACTTTAAAGGGGGTTGCAACTTCTTTAGTTCTGACGCTTTACGCTCACTGGAATAACGAGGCATAACGGTTCTCATTCCACCCGCTCAAAGGATTTTAAAAGGTTAAATTGCCAAGTGGACAACTAGGCTAACAGAGCGGGATCTTTCGAACTTATGTAGTAACATATCGTAGCATGATCGGGTATTTGATCACCTTCCTGACGGAAAGAAACGACGACACAAAGCTTTTTTAATCCAGCCCCCTCATAGGTAATATCTTGAAATTTTTCATCAATATCACCAACTACATGTACGCGCATTTCCTAACGACCATGACTTTCCTCTTGCGCTGTATACGAATCTCCATCATAGACCGCTATCTTGTTCATCGGAACGTTGCGCTCAACAGTATTATCAAGTTTTGGCTGATTGCCTTTAACGGCCAATAATAAATAGTCAGCGCTATAGTTAACAATGTCTAATGCTATTTTTTCTGGCAACCCATTGCGTCAATCGTAACCAAACAACCATCTAAATTTAGCAATTTAAGCAGCTCTGGGATCGCAGTAATTTCATTCGACTTCTGCTACGTTTTCACCTGTCCAAGAACCACACCATTGGCCGCACTAAAAGCACTAACAATGTGGATCGCTCCTTTCTTTCGACTCTTGTCGTAAGAGCCTCGGTGTGTTTTTCCATCAATTGCAATGACTTCACCTGCGGTGGCTTGATGTCGCTCTTGCATCCAATCGGCAGAGATTCGTTGGAAATGCTTTGGATTAATCATGCCGATAACTCTTGCAATCGTATCTGCCCTAGGAGGGCCTGAATCAAAATCACCATAACTTCTTAGAACATCAAGTTTAGCTTCACCAAAATCTTCAATCTCATCACATCCTTCAGACCCTGCCATCACTGCACAAATAGTCAGCAAGAGAATGTCAGTTAAATTATGTTCTACCTTCCATGTCTGACGAGGATCTTTGATCACAGCAAGATGTTCAGCGGGAGAGGCCATTTTTAGGATTTTCCTTTACAAAGGAATCATCAAATCACATTATGCTCCGGCGTGTATATTGAAAATTAAAAATCAGCTACAAGCTGCATCCACCCTGATGGTTTAATGCGTTTTTCCTGAAAACTTGACTGATCTCGCGGAAGGCTTTGCCTTTATCTCGGAGCCGAATCGCTTTCTACCTAAGTAGTTCTTGCTGCTCTTGGCTGAGCTTGCGTGGGGGACATCATGAAGGAACTATATTAAATCAAATATAAAGCACTACCGGACTAATATTATAAATTAACAACACCTTTAATAAGGTTAATAAAAATCAATTCCAGCTATAATGATACGCAACCAACAGAAAAACGGTCGGTAACATTAGTTACACAACTCCACTCACCAATAGATCTATCATATTCTAGATTAACAATACGATTACGTAAGTTTGCATTAACATTTTCATTAAAAGTAAAAGTAAGTATATAAATATTGTTATTTGGATTAAACTCTGGGACAGATAAAATGCCATAGTTACTTGTTAGGGCGATACCTAGCACATTTGTAGATGAGTTTGGTAACCCTGTAGATGCAGAAAAAGAAACGCCTAAATCAATTTTCTCTTGTACTGGAGTTTTAGCACCACTAAAAACAACCAGGGATTCACTGAATTGGGCTCTTGCAACAAATAACTGATATTGATTTATACCTATGAGCGCTAGAATAGAAATTATCAGTAATACAATTATCAACTCAAGTAATGTGAATCCTATTTGCTTGAACAAGTTATCACCATCATTCTAATAGCCAACTAAAAAGCTGATAAGTATTATAAATAAACTTATCAGCTTTCAAAGTGCTTAAGGTAGCGCGGCAACAGTTTGACATTGAGTTGCATATTGAGCAGCAACAGTAGTAAAGCAATCCCAAACACCAGTAGCCGTAGTATAACGGTAACGGACAGCTAAACCACTTAGGTTTTGGTTAGTAGCAGCCCCGAACTCATAGTCTAGATTATAAGTTGCATCAGCAACTGCAAAAGCTGGTGCTGTTGGTGCAGCGACAGTTCCTAGAGAGCCATATTGACCAACTAATTGAACACCTAAGATGTTAGTTGCAGCATTCGGTGCTCCAGTAGAAGCAGCAAAAGCTGTACCTGAATCAATTCTTTCTTGAATTGCTGTCCTTGCACCACTGAGAAGAGTATGAGACTCTGCAAATTGCGAACGGGCAAGATAATTTTGATACTGTGGCAGCGCGATAGCAGCCAAAATACCAATGATAGCCACAACGATCATCAGCTCGATCAATGTAAAACCTTGTTGTCTTTTCATTTGTTTCTCCAACAAAAAAGTAAGTTTAGGATTCAAGCCTCTGATCCTTGAGGATTGCATGAAGCTTACTAACTATAGAGCAGGTATCGTGCCAAAATCGGAAAATTCAAAAATCATTTTATTTTATCTATATAATTCAATTAATTAATGAAATGTTATTTTCCGTATTCACACATTCAATCGTTTATACTCCCACCAAGGTGACAGTTTAGGGCACCTAAAGTGACAAATATTGTCACTTTCTGACAGAGTTTCGGGGGTTTATCCATGAATATGCCTAAGCTCAACTGATCGTCACTGCACATTAAAAAACACATGGCTAAAGATGGTTTCACCTTATTGTTGGAACGAGTGACTCGGAATTCCATTATCAAAATCGCTGTAGCGCTTCAACCAATCAAGGTGCGCTTCACAAAAATCTGCAATTTCTTCCCAGCCCTCCCTGATCTAATGAGCAATATTTAGCTTTTCTGCGATCACTTTTTGTTAAACTTCCAGTGAGAGCAACGAAAAGATCTGGTATTATTGGCCCATCGGTCAGATGCCGATAACACATGTGAAAATCTCGTTTTTCGGTCCAATTATAAGGCTAGCACATTTTGATAGCTGCCCCCCTTTCGACCTAGTTCATCACATGATGTAATTCGGTTATTATCTGAACTCGGTTTTTTTAGAAATTACATTAGGAGATCATATCATGGAGAAGAATTTTAAAAACGCATTCTGGGGGCTCATTATAATTTGTTATTACCCTTTTTTTATTCAAATTGCCTATATAACAAAAAATGATTTAATCGTAAGTCACTTTATTTTTATTATTTTATCATTTCTAGCTGTTAAATACATCGCAGCATCTTACAAAATGAATCAAAACCATTACGAGTTTCAAAAGCATAAGAATCTTAACCCGTTAAATCGAGCATTATCTTGGTGTGTTGTAATACCAGTAATGGCTTTAATTTTAGCCTTTCCTGCATATAACAGCATCCCTAACCTCCTTCATCAAATAACAAAAGAAACAGGTGAAATAGTCGTTACCGTTAAATCGAAAGAGCACAATACAAAGGGCGGATATAAGAATTCAAAAAGATGTTATGGGTACACATTAATCATAAATGAGTTTGTACCACCTTTTAACCAATTTTGTGTATATAAGCCCACATACGATAGCATTATGCCGGGAGATTCCTTGCGCTTAGTCGGCAAAGTATCACGCTTTGGCTTCAGCTATCAGGAGCTTTATCTAGATAATTAACCTGTTGACATCGTCTCCAGCTATACTCAACATTGATTCAAGTCAAATTCCATTGCAATCATGGTATATCGGACGACTGAAGTTGGAATCGGACTCACTCAAAAAAGTTGGGGGCAGATTTACGCCAATGTGTTAACGAAGAACATCCCGCATGGAAACCGCTTTTGACTCTAGGCGCAGAATGGACCCCACCACAAAAAAGGCCGTCACCCACACATTCGTTTTGAATACCGTATCGGTTAAGGACAACACCAGAAAAATAATCAACAGGCCATACACCAGCACCCTCGTGCTCTCGGGTACTCGGAAGGCAAATGCAATGCCGAGCAGTATCAAACACAGCAACCCAAACACGCCATATTCAAGCGTTTCCTGCACATACTGGTTATGCACGTGTGACAGCTCGGTTATTGCATTGAAGGAGAGTTGGTGCTCGGCAACCCATCGTTCAGACTCTGCATTAAGCCTATCAAGGCTCTCTCCAATGCCAAATAAAGGCTGCTCTTTTATCAATCCAGCCGAAATCCACCACGCATTGAGTCGCAGCCCAAGTGACGTATTAAAGTCGCCCTCCATGATGGTTTCAATTTCGACTCTTGTGTCCTGTACTCTGTCTTTTAAACCATCATGTGAGAAGTAGGAGCCCACCAACACAATTGGCACCAAGACCAACACTATGATGGCTAGGCTTCGTTTATTAGCTGAAGTGCGCAGTTTCATATAGGCGAAAAATACAACCAAGGCAATCAGGGTCAAATAAGCACCGCGCGTGCCCGTAAAAGACAGAAGAATCAGCAAACCTAGCAGGATAACACCAACACCTAGCTTGTAAGGTAGCGCATAAGAACGAAACAGAAAGTTAACCAGCACCAAGCAATAAATCAGCAATAAGTTTGAAAATACAATGGGATTATGACCTACACCTATGCGCTCATCACCACTGCTTTGCCATACTTCCAAAGCACCACTAAACAACGTGAGTAAGCTACCACAAACGACTCCAAGGTAAATGGACTCTCGGATATAGCCTGTCTGTAGTAAATAGATATAAAAAACAGCAAACAACACAAACTTAATATAGCCTGATCCATGTTCAGACCAGTCGCCAAGCAGCAGGATGTGTAAAAGGTGATAGACCCCAAAGACCAGCAAAGAGACAAGCCAAAATCCATCAGATGCCTCAATCTTTGCTTTGCATATGACGAAGGGCACAACCAGCAAGGCCAGTAGAGCGAATATATTTCGGACTAAATGCACATCACCAACGATCAAGTTAACGAGCAGTAGAAAAACCAGAAAACTGTTCAAATACAAAAACGTTAACTGACCTCTCAATGGAAGCGTATTGTTCATCGTTCATCGTCCTTCGTCCCTTTAGTTTACTTATTAAACTAGTGCCCCTGAAAGGTCTAACAGATCGAGCAGCATTAGGGTTGTATTCCTGAGCTGCGCGGATGAGAAGGCGTGCAAAGTGTCTAAGGCTCTTCAATCTGCAGGCTTTGCCAGTTTTAACGAATATGTACATTCAAGTCTGAGCTAATGCACTTTACTGCCTAAATAACCGCCTCTAGCCCCTTTCGCTCGATCAGGTTCAACAGTTTGAGCGACGGCCCGCTCGGCTTCTTGTCGCCGATTTCCCACTTTTGAACCGTCGACAGGCTAGTGTTAAGCACGGCGGCAAAAACCGCTTGGCTTACGTGCGCCTTTTCACGCAGCGCCTTGATCTGCTGCGGCGGTATTTCGTGCACATCGAGATTGCACAGCGCCTCGAACTCGCCCATGCGACGCTTGCTGATCAGTCCCGCGCCATGAAGCCCACGTGCTGTCTCGTGCATCTCGTCCAGAATTCGGCTGTTACGCTTTGTCGTCGCCATCACATATCTCCACAATTTCACCGGCAGCCAGCGCAATGGTCAGTTGCCGATCATCAAAGCCAAGCAACTCCCTTGCCACCTCTTGGAGCACCCTCAGCTCGTCCTTGTCGATGTTGGATCGTTCGTTCTTGCTGAAGCCATAAAGGAAGAACCAGCGCCCTGCCATTTTCGTAGCGATGATGGTTCTGGCCCCGCCACGCTTGCCCTGGCCAGGCAGCGCGACGCGCTTCTTGACAACATCGCCACCCAAATCGGCATCCACGAGCCCTTGGCTCATTTCTTCGACTGCGGCACATAAAGCTGCGTCGGTTAGTCCGGCCTTTTTCATCGAGCGGGTGAAGGTGCGTGTTTTAAAGACTCGTCTCATTGAAAAACTATACCACTCAGTGCAATACCTGTCTAGGCATAGTGCATTGGCGGCAAACTCGTTGTCATCCAGTCAACACATGCATCGGATGGTGTAAAACCAGACACACTTCGTGTTAAACATTCACGTGCAACGTCGACTTGATTCTGGTGGACCGCTGTTTCTAGCTCAACCAATGTTTGCTGCAAAACATCGGGGGACAGCATTTCTTCATTTGCTCTCATAATCTTCGGGTGCTGTGTACGGGTTACGTTATCGCCAATTAATAACTCTTCATACAATTTTTCACCCGGTCGAAGCCCTGTGTATTCAATCGCGATATCCCCACGGGTGTTGTGTTCATCCTTAACGGAAAAGCCCATTAGTCGAATCATACGCTTAGCTAAATCCGTAATGGTGACAGGTTCACCCATATCAAGAACAAATACATCCCCACCTTTAGCCATAGAACCCGCTTGAATCACTAAGTTTGCGGCTTCTGGAATCGTCATAAAATAGCGGGTGATTTCAGGATGGGTGACGGTGACAGGCCCTCCTTCTTCAATTTGCTTTCGAAATAAAGGAACCACCGATCCAGACGACCCCAGTACATTACCAAAACGCACCATGGAATAGATGGTCTCGGATGTAGATTGAGAGGATTGCTGCGCCAAGTCTTGTAATATCAGTTCAGCAAGTCGTTTCGTCGCGCCCATCACGTTGGTGGGTCTAACGGCTTTATCTGTAGAAATTAATACAAAGCGCTCAACCTTTGCCCGTAATGCAGCCTCGGCGAGTATTTGGGTGCCCAGTACATTGTTTTCGATGCCTTCAAGGATATTATGCTCAACCAAGGGGACGTGCTTATAGGCAGCGGCGTGGTAGAGCGTTTGTACCTGAAACCGACTAAGTACATCGTCAATACGCTGTTTATTTGTCACCGACCCTAACAGTGAAATCCGTGGAACATTGATGCCCAGTGTCTTGGATAACAGCGTCAACTCTTGTTCAATCGCATAGAGTGCGTACTCACTTCGCTCATACAACACTAAGCAACGTGGCGTATTCTTTAATACTTGCCGGCATATTTCTGAGCCTATAGAGCCTCCAGCCCCGGTCACCATTACAACTTTGTTATGAATGCTGTCATCAATCAGCGCTCGAATTGGGGGAACGGGGTCTCGACCTAACAAATCCTCTATCTGCACTTCACGCAAACTGGTGATGGATTCGCCCGCTAAAATCTCGTGCATGGACGGCAGGGTTTTGACATGAACTGGAAACTCCTCCAGTCGTTGCAGTATATCGCGGCGCGCCTTTGCACTAATCGAGGGCATAGCAAGAAACACAGCACTTACGTTGCGCGAATCAATTAATGTTGCTAAGTGCCTTGGATCATACACTTTACGTCCAGCCACGTTACTACTAATGAGCAGCGGGTCATCATCTAAAAAGCCGACACATTTATATTCAATATTGTTTTGTAAATTTCGGCAAAGCTGTACTCCGCTTTCGCCTGCCCCATAAATAAGTACAGGATTTTTATCAATGAACAGGTCTAAGCTCCACTGATAATAACTGCGCATTAAAAAGCGTGTCCCTCCTACATAAATCAAGGCAATGATGGCAAAATTAACAGGAACTGTTCTTGGAAAAGGTTCAATTTTGAGTACAAATGCAGCGGCCCAAAGCATCATAGACAGTATCATTACTCCCGATGCAACTGTCCATATCATCTGACTACCGATATAGCGAATGACGGCTCGATACAACCCTATTCGGATAAAAATCAGAATACCCATGATGGGTAACACCATAAATAAAACTGCAGCCGGGTATAGATACTCTTCTGGCCAAAGCTCCGAAAAGCGTAGAGCAAACGCAGACCACAGCGCAAGAGGCAAGGCAACGGCATCGGCCAGCACCATCAGCAGACGCTTTTGATAACGGCTTAACTGCATCAGTTTTGAGTGAAAAAAATCCGTTTTCTTAATATTACTCATGAGACAGTCCTGTCACCTTGCCCTTTACCCAACACCGTTAGAAAGATATAGCGAAAATACTGCCTTAAATTAAGGTTCAGGATCATTTGCTGATCCATCGCGGCAAGCATGGCAGGTGTCGACATATCGACATTATTCACTTGCGCCAGCCCTGTAATCCCTGGCCGCACGTTAAACACACCCAGCGCGTCTCTTTCTTGAATAAGCTCATGCTGGTTAAACAAGCAAGGACGCGGCCCAACTAAACTCATTTCCCCTTTTAGCACATTCCATAACTGGGGTAGCTCATCTAGTTTTGTTCGACGCAAAAAATGACCAAAGGGGGTAATGTCGCTGCTATTGGCCAGATGGGTCGCAACAGAGGCTGTTTCCGGCTTCATTGTTCTGAATTTAACTAGGGTGAAGGGCTGTAAATTGCGCCCTACACGCGTTTGTCGAAAGATGGGAGAGCCAGTATCAAAAAAGCCAATAATTGTTAACACCAAAAAAATCGGAGCCCCAAAAACCAATCCTAACGCTGAAAACAAAACATCCAAGCTGCGAATCATGTGTATTCCTTTTTACCTCGCATGATTGATAAAACAATAGGTTACACCCTCGTGAAGGCTAACGGGGGGTGCAGATCAGATTGTATGTTAGCGTTCAATAATATCCACTAATGACGGCACCAACAAACTTTATTTAGTGTAATGCGGTTGTGAAAGCGGCTTGCACCGTGTCTTGTGTCTTGTGTCTTGATAGATCAGGGCTTATTCTCATTTCCACGAAAAGGGCCTCGTTGATTATTCACACCACAAGGCTCTTCTCACTCACAAGGATGTAACACAATACCAACAGAAAGGAGTCTCTCGTATGGCAAAGCATTACGATACCGCGTACAAGGAAGTCTTTAGCTATCCTGAGTTTGTCCAGCAACTGATTGAAGGCTTTATACCCTCCGAAATCGCTAACATCATGGATTTCTCAACACTTACTATCCACAGCGGCAATTACATCACGCCACTATTTGAAGAAAAACTGGAAGATGTCGTGTGGTCGGTCGATAAAATCACAGCGATCATTCAGGCGTCTCCGCATAAAGAGCGTATTGATAGAGTTGTGACACGTTGGATTAAGCGACATTTAAGTTACCTAGGAGCCGAGATCAAACTCGATCGACTCAATAGCCTAGTAGAGGACAAAGACATGCTAGCAGAGAACTTAGAAAACTTAGTTAAAAAAGAGCGCAATACCGCTCGTATGGAGGGTCGACTGGAAGGCCATATGGAGGGTCGTACTGAAGCCCGATGTGAAGTCGCCCGCAACCTAATAAAATTGACGGAAATGGATGATGCAATGATCGCCGAAATAGCCGGATTACCCGTCAAGGTTGTAACTGAGCTTCGATCAACATCGAAACACTAACAACGCCTCTAATACTCAAATGACCTAAACGCAGCACACATCTCTGCAAAAGCCCTGACATAGCAAGACTCAAGACCGTCGTTCGCCATGAATGGCGAACGCGAGGCTCCATGGACGGATTAATGCCGTGTCTTGAGTCTTGATAGGTCAGGGCTTACTACCCCACTACCGCCTCAAAAATCCCCCTCCGCACACTGCAAGCACGTCAACCCCAAGGCTCGCCACTGAGCAACAACCGCATCACGATCATCCAGTACCAACCAAGGCTCAAATCCGGCAACTTTCATATCTTCAAGCAACTCGGCCTTGACCACCTCATCTCGCAAATGGTCATCGCGCTCTTTACGTAAATAAACACCATCATACGGAATTTCATGAGCATTCAGCCAAGCCAGGGTACGTGCCTTATGCGTTTCAGGACGACCGCTGCAAATCAAGATTTTTTGCCCTTGCTGATGCAGGATACGAACGAGCTTAACAACAGCGTCAATAGGCGCCGCCGTTTCCATATGATCAAAAAACGCATCCCAATGCTTCTCTTCACCCAACACCCAATGCCGGACTCTCTCAGGATCGAATTCAGCTAAGGTTCCATCCACATCAACAATAACGGCGGAGTATTTTTTCATGCATATGTCCTTTTTTGTTTAAAAATTGTTTCAACATAGTTTTGGATAGTAATGGTTCAATCGACAGGCTTAATCGGTTAGACAATTCGATAAACACAGACGCTGCTTAAAGGTTTCTTGCCAGCGCTGCAGCTGCTCAGGCTTAGCGAACAAGGGATAGATACGCTCAGCCTGCAGATGCTCAACCAAAGCACGACTATCACTGAACCTTGGATGTACATTCCAGCGCGTCCATTCGGCACGTCCTGTTTGCACGTCATTCAATGCTTTTTCTGGCATATAGCCCGTATAAATCACCCTACCTTGATAGTGTGGATGTGCAATTAAACGCCCCGCCGCGCCGGAACAACCATCAGGATCGGCCGCCAAGCGAACACAAAGGGCGTCTAGATCACTTTCCATCCATGGCCTTGGCGAAAATTGCGACAGAGCTGCATGAAAGCCCTCTTGAAAATACCTAGGACTAAGCGACTTAACTTGCTCCAAAAACTTTACACATACGGGATCTAAACTGACGGTATAACCACGTTGCTCCAACTGAATCGCCATTTCCAATGCGCGACCCGAGGGAGGCACTGGCAGCAGACTCTGTGGCAGCATTCGCTCCATCAAGTCATCGATACACGCCTGTTGAGGTTGATCATAATCGCCATACGAGGCATCCAACAGCGCTACCTTGGCTTTGGGTGGCCAGTCAAAGGCAAAGCTCAGGGACTCCAGACTGATGTCACCTGAGTAATAGATGCCTTCATCAAGACCAAAATGCAACCAAACACCACCTAATGAATGACCGTTTAAGCCTGTTGTCACCGAAATCCCGGCAATCCTGCAGGTACCGCGCAATGGCAAAGGGTGCCAGTCTCGCCCTTTGGGTAAGCTAAGTGCCACAATCTCCGTGCAAAAGAGAGGAATGTTAAAATCCAACTGGGCAACGCCGCCGATATGATCAATATGATCATGTGTGATTAAGATGGCATCCAGTTTGGTGCCCTCTAACTGCTCAGGCCAATGAATCGTTTCACCGGCTTGCAAAGCCCCTCCGGCATCCAACAGCAGGTTGACACCGTCTGCTTGCAGTAAAATCGCGGCAGGCGCTTTATCACCCAACCCGCTAAGACAACGTATTACAACCGACATACTGACTCCTTATGCCGCCAATGACCAAGCCTGTGTGAGGTTAAGGCTAACCGTGGCTCCAATCGGTACAGCCACTGAATGAAAGGCCTGTAGCCGCTGTTGGTTAGGCATTTCCAGATGGATTTCATAACGCTCACCACGATACACCTGAGAGGTCACGCGAGCCGTCAAAGCCGCTGATTGCGGCAATGAAGCGTTGATTAACTCAATCTGCACATGCTGGGGTCGAACCAGAAATGCACTTTGCGCACGCTCATTCGTTGGATGAAACAACGCATTGACGCCCTCTCCCATCAGGGTTTGGTTCTCGGGAACTTTCTGCCCCATCAAAATGCTGCCCTGCCCGATAAACTCAGCCACCCATTGGGTTTTGGGTTGATGATACAGCGCTTCTGGGCTGGACCATTGCACTAGCCGACCTTTTTCCATAACAGCAATTTGATTGGCTAACGACATGGCTTCAGCTTGATCATGCGTCACGTAAATCATGGTCGCGCCCGTGCGCTGATGAAAGGCTCGAAAGCTCTCTTCCATGGATGCCCGCAGGTGGCGGTCTAAATTGGCCAACGGCTCATCCAGCAGCACCACGTCAGGATCGGTCACTAAACAACGCGCCAGCGCAACACGCTGACGCTGCCCACCGCTCAAGTCTTGTGGATAACGTTGCGCGTAAGGCATCATTTCCACGGTTTCTAAGGCGTCTTTTATCTTTTTTTGATACGTGCCAGAGGGAATGCGTCGGTGCTTTAACGGATATCCGACATTTTCAGCCACCGTCATATGCGGCCATAAGGCATACGACTGGAACACCATGCCCATATTACGGTCTTCAGGTGGTAGCTGAGTCTTCGCTGTTGCAAGGGTTTGATGTCCTAAGCGTAGCTCACCTTCACTGAGCGTCTCAAATCCTGCCAACATGCGCAGAGTGGTGGTTTTTCCACAACCGGAAGGCCCTAAGAGCGCAACAAAGCTACCTTGTGGAATGTTAAGTGAAATCTGATCCACCACGTGATTTTGTTCGAATACTTTACTGACCTGATTCAGGATTAACTCTGCCAAGGGACAACTCCTTTGGGTAAATAGCGAGCACAGAGGCTCAACAACATCATCAATACAAACACCATCAGCACGACAAGCACCGCAATGGCGGCCGCGAGAATACTGTCACCACTTTCATCCAGATTGAAAATCAGAACCCCCAAGGTTTCGCGACCCGCACTCCAGAGCAAGGCCGAGACCGTCAACTCATTCACGGATGTTAAAAACACCAACAGGCCTCCCGCCCCAACAGCCGGTGCAATTAAGGGTAAAACAATGTCGATCAGTCGTCGTGAAGGCGACGCGCCTGCAATTTGTGCGGCCTCTTCAAGACTCGGATCCATTTCATTGATACTGGCCAAGACGGGCTTTAACGCAACGCTTAAAAAGCGCGCTAAATAGGCGATAAATATAATCCACAAGGTGCCATAGAGCGCGAGATTGATGAACGGCAAGGGTTTAGCGAAGAGCAAAATACAGGCAATCGCCAAGACTACGCCTGGCAAGGCATAGGGAATTTCAATGCTACTGAGCAGCCAAGTACTTACCTTCGCCGATGACTTACGCAAGCTATTGGCAATGAGGATGGAGAGCACCATCAGTAACAACGCCGCACTAATAGACAGCAGCAAACTATTGGAAAAGGCACGTCGAGTCATCCCTTGACGAGAGACCATTTCATCATAGGCCGAGAACGTCAGGGTCTCCCAAGTCAACGGCACCCCTAATGCAGGCACTAAAGAGCTGGTCATTAACGCCAGTAAGGGGGCCATTAAAATCAGACTGATCACCAACCAAAGAGCGGCTTCTAATCCAACTCGCCCTCTTTTCAAATCAAATGACTGCGCTTTACTGCTGTTACCAAGTAAGCGAAAACGGCCCTTTTGTGCGGCATATTGTTGGATTTGTATTCCAATCAAGGCCAATAAGCCGATTAACACGGATAGCGACGCCATTTCAGGCAGTACGCTCGGCCCAAAACCCGACATTTTTTGATAAATGAGCGTGGGCAATACGTAGTAAGACGCTGGAATGCCCAACATCGCAGGAATACCAAAGTTCCCAAGTGCCGATACAAACGCAATTGATGTGCCTGCAATCAAACCGTTGCGCGTCAGAGGCAGAATAATATCGAGCCAGATCTGATGCTGACGTGCACCCGATAAACGGGCAGCTTCGATTAAGTCACCAGGCAAATGAATTAAACTGGTGCGCAGAGCTAAAAACACCAAAGGCGCATGCTGAATGCCCAACAACATGGCAATACCTTCCGCCGAATACAAGGGTTGTGGAGAACCCAATGCCGGAGCCAAACCCAAGGTATTCAATAAAGGGCTACCAGGACCCATTAATTGCAACCAGCTTAAGGCCGTCACTTGTGGCGGAATCATCATCGGCAACATGAAACAAAACACCAAGGCCGTTTTCGCACGAATATTGGTCAAGGTCACACTAAAGGCAAATAAACTGCCTAAACACAGGGCAATCAGAGTGCCTAGACCCGAGGTGTAAAGACTGCGTGAAAAAGCTCTCCAAGTCGAAGGCTGTTGCAATACCTGAGCAAAGGTGGAATCGCCTAATAAATGCCAGTCCTTTAACGCCTCGATCAACAAACGTAGACTCGGAATCAACGTCAGTAGCAAGATTGTCAAGAGGAGTAGAGAAAGCAGCCAGCGCGAAGGCTGACTGCTGATTTTCGGGGTTTGCTGCATGGCCATCAGCTTCCAAAGATCTCACTGAAGCGCTTTTTATTGTCTTCAGCATTTTGCAGCGCTTTAGCGGCGTCCAATGGCATCAAGCGTATCTCGGAGCGATCCGGAAATCCGTCAGGTAACGCAATGGATTCCAATGCTGGAATGTAGCCTTGCTCAGATACCAACGCTTGGCCTGTACTCGACAAGAGAAAATCGACAAACTTTTGAGCGGCTTCTGGATGCATAGCCTCTTTGAAAATCGCCACTGGTTCAGTCACGGCGGTGACGCCTTCAGTGGGGAAAACAAACTTAATCGGCGCACCTTTGGCGGCTTCACGTATCGCCATAAAGTCAACTAAGATGCCATAGGGTTTTGTGCCGGCAGTAATTGCGGATAACACGGCTCCATTGCCCGTTTGAGCACTGACTTGGTTAGCCTGAAGCTGCTGGTAATAGTCCCAACCAAATCCATCCATATCGGTCAGGGCCGCCAAATGAATTAAAGCCGCACCCGAATACAACGGACTCGGCATCACCACTTGGTTTTTAAGATTTTCGTGTGTCAGATCCGTCCAAGACGTGGGTTGGTGAGGAGCACGGGTATGATAGGCAATGCCCGTGGTGATCATTTTTGTGCCGTAGTAATAACCTTCTGGATGATAAAGCGCGGCATCGTAGCCCGCACGCTCGGGGCTCATATACGGCTGGAGAAGGTCTTCTTCTATCAGAGACTCCATTGTCACGCTATCGGCAATCAAGAGCACGTCTGGTTTGGAAATACCCGCACTCAATTCAGCACGCAAGCGCGTCATCAGCTGAGTCGTGCCGTCTCTTACCCACTCAACTTCAATGCCTGGATTTGCCTTCATGAAGGCATCGACCGTCATCTGAGCATCGGTATTGGGTTGGCTTGTATACAGCACCAATTTTTCGGCAGCCTGAACCGTCAACGGCAGCGCAAGAGCCACGGAGAGTAACGCTTTTTTAACATTGAACATGGACATCACCTTTTGTTGTCTCATCAAGAAGAGGTGTCCATGCTAAAGGGTTCAGGTGACACTAAAATGACATCTTTCTTTCGTATGCTAGCTGAATGCTTTCGTTTTTTAGCCAAGCCTATATTTGTTGAGAAGGTCATTATGAATTCGAAAGAAAGACGCCAGCGAATTTTAAAACAGATTAATCACGCAGGCGCCGTGCGCCCAGAGCAATTGGCCGAGCAGTATCAGGTCTCGGTGCAAACCATTCGCAGCGATCTACGCACCCTTGGAGATAAAGGGTTACTGATTCGCCGTCATGGTGTTGTTGCACCCTTTCCAGGCCGAGAGAACGTGGACTTTGAACAACGACAAATCCGCAACGCTCAAGGAAAAGCACGTATCGCTCAACGCTGTTTAAGCCTGCTAGCAGAGCATCAAAGCCTATTATTGGGCACAGGCACCACTGTCGAGCATTTGGCTGCAGTGCTCTATCAAGTCTCTGGTCTGCGGATTATGACCAACAATTTGCATGCCGCACGCCATCTCTGCCATCACCCGAGTTGTGAGTTATTAATTGCCGGTGGTTTGGTCAGAAAGCGAGATCAGGATGTTGTCGGAGGTGACTCAATTGAGTTTTTTAATCGCTTTAATGCCGAAATTGGCATCGTTTCAGTGGGTTGTATGGATAAATTAGGGCATCTATATGACTACAACACAGACGAAGTCATGGCCCGAGAAGCCTTATTGCGCAACAGCCGACATCATATTTTGTTAATCGACAGCAGTAAGTTTAATTCTGAGGGCGTGTGTCGAGCGGGTCATATCAGTGATTTCCACAGCGTGATTAGCGACGAGGCACTGCACTCAAGCCTACGCAGTCAGTTATCCACCAAACAGGTGGACGTGTTGGTAGGCTGAGTACGTCCTATAAACACACTCAGTGCTGAAGTGTCGTGCGTAATGCAGCAATGCCTTCTTCGGTTAGGCCTGATGCTAGTGCAATTTGCGCATCGGTGAGTAGGTTCATCAGAATCAAATTGCGTGCCACTTCATGCATTTGCTCCTTTCGTCCTTCTTGACGACCTTTTACAATGCCTTGCTCTAGGCCTTTTCGCATGCCTATCTGTTCACCTTCACGACGTTCTTTCTTAACAAGGTTTTCTATATTTTCAGCCAGCATGTCTTTATCCTCCACCAAGCTATTTAACACATCTAAGTTCACATCCACCTTTAGCCGCTGTAAATGCCGTTTAATCCAACGCGTTACAATCTTATCAACCCGATCTTTATCCGGATCGGCATGCGGTAGTCAATACGTGATTGAAACTCTAGCAGAATATACAGAAATACTCGCTGCCGTATCCCCTGTCAATTCACTTCAACCGACCAAACAACGTCCTCAAACCTTTCCTTGAATAGCGGTGTGATGTAATGACCACTATGATTTTTAAGCGTGGAAAAATCCATAATCTCCGCTATTTCTGGCGGAGCAAAACCTTCGATCAATTGCTGAACAAATTCTGGGTGGCTAAATACATCTTTATAGCCTGTATCATGATGCTGACTCGGCATCTCGGGAACCTCCATGTTATGTTTGAACATAATGCTTGCGCAATCTCGCTCCTTTAGGGGCGAGTCAAGCAAGAGGTCACTGCTTTTTCTGGCTTAACGTCTGCGATGTTTTTACCGCTCTCTCACTAGGTGCCGTCTGCTGATTGTTTATGTATTCTTTTACAACGTCAAGACTGGCACCGCCGCAGGATACAACACAATAACTTGGCGACCAGAAATGCTTACCCCATAACATGGTTTTTACACGATCCCAGTATTCTCTACGGATCATATAGGAAGTTTTGCCTTTTAGTTTGCTCACTAGATTAGATATCGCCACTTTGGGGTGTACAGATACCATTAGATGTACGTGATCATGATCTCCTCCGAACTCTAATAGCTCACAATCCATTTGCTCGCATGTTTCCTTTAAGATGATTTCGGTTCTATCGAGCATTTCCTTGGTAAATACGCCACTGCGATATTTAGTTACAAAGACTAGATGAATATTGTTTTTAAAAAGACATCTTCTTCCTGTTCTCCAGTCGTACATTTTGACCTCATGCTAGATTGACAATTCCAGAACCAAGAGTAATAATTTGGAACATAAAACGCAAATGAATAGGCATAATGTTAATAGGCATCAAGCTGAGGGCTAACCCAACACCACACCAAAGGCTGATACTCAGCCAATGGATGGGGTGTGCTCGTAGCATCTGGAATGCCAAGGTCGAAGAAGAACACTATTATCGTACCTTCGCCCGTAAATATTGCCCGATCGGCACCTATGCCCCCATCGATCAAACCACGGCCCAGTTTAAGTCAGCAGAGTTGACGCCATGGCTGGATAATTGCCCTAGCCAAATACTGCGTAACAGTGCCGTTAACTGGTTTAAGACGTATAAAAAGTTCATGAGCGGTCAGTGTGGTAGACCCAAGCGCAAACCGAAAACGGATAAGGGCAGTATCCACCTGACCCGCGAAGTGTTTCGATTTGACCGCTGCGAAGATGGCAATATTCGCTTGTTTATTGGGACGAAAACGAACAATATCGGCTACTTATCATTCAAGGCACATGATAAATTCCAAATCCCTAATTCGATGTATATTCGCAAGGAACGGGGTCAATACACCCTATCATTTTGCTATGAGAACAATGTATCCGATGCGGATCTGCTCACGCCTGAACAGCATCTAACCCGGCTGCAAGGCGCTACGCGTGACTACCTGGAAGAAAACACGCTCGGTATTGATCGGGGCGTTATCATTCCTGTCCATGCAGGAAAGAAAACGTATGATTTTACTCAGGATCAGAAAAAATCTATGAGCAAATCCGAGCGCTATATCAAACGATTACAGCGTCGGTTAGCGCGTCAGCAGAAAGGCTCTCATCGCAGAGCCAAAACTAAACATCGCATCGCGGTACACCATGCAAAAAAAGCGAATATTCGCCATGACTTTGCGCATAAAACCAGTCGTTCATTGGTGAACAGCGATGCTAACATCATTGTCTTCGAAGCCTTGAGAACGGCTATGATGACGCACAAGCCTAAAGCGCAACAGGATGAGCAAGGACGATATGTTTCGAATAGAGCCAAACAGAAGGCTGGACTGAACAAGTCCATATTAAACGTGGGCTGGCATTTCATCGAAGCCTTTACAAAATACAAAGCCTTTCATGCGGGAAAGGTGGTATTTAAAATACCGGCTCCAAGAACCAGTCAGGAGTGTGCTCTATGCGGCCACACTCACCCCGACAATCGCAAGTCACAAGACGTATTTGCTTGCGGTCACTGTGGACACACTGACAACGCGGATCACAATGCGTCAATGGTGATTAAGAAACGGGCCATTAACTTAATTTTAGACACTGGAACGGTGTTGTCTGATGATGGGGTGTTAAAACCGAAATCAGATACTGGACGTGGAGGCATGCGTAAGACTGGCCAAGCCAAAAGCTCAACTAGCCGTGGCCTGCGAAGCGTCAAAAAAGAAAAACGAGCGACTCAGGTCGCTGGTTTGGAAGCTCTGCCGCTTTAGCGGCGAGTAGTTCACACCCTAAGCCAAACTCCGTGGCTGAGCTAACTTTAGTATGAAGCACATTACAGCACGACACACACTCTGTAGAGAATATAACAAAATCAAAACATTACCTACCATCTGATCAATTTTTTTCAACTTAATCACCAACGATTATCTATTTAAATGTTGCCGAAACCAATGCCTTTTTAGCTCTCCGAAAAAATAGGGTAAATACCTATCGAACAAAAAATTAATATGAATGAAAAAATAGACACGAACGATTATTGTTTGATAACATCAAACACATGAGTTTTGTGTGCTTTTGAAAAATAACTATATTCTGAACAAGAACGACAAGAGACCCCCGTTTCATGGATGATACTAAAAAACAGCCAGCGCCATTTTTTAGGCCAGAGGTAATCGAACACCAGTCCCACAGGCATATCGGGCAGGTGTTGATTCACCAACCCTCAAGCTACTGGCTTATTGGCTTGGCTGCATTGCTGCTTATTATATTAGCATTAAGCTTTATTACACTCGGGACTCATACCCGTAAAGCGACCTCTCCAGGAATGCTCATCCCGGACCAAGGTGTACTTAGAGTCTTTGCCCCCTCTCAGGGTCGAGTACTCGCAGTCCATGTTAAAGAAGGTGATCAAGTCGTAGCGGGCGACCCTTTGTTTGTTATATCGGATGAGCGTGTCTCTATGCTAGGTGAATTCCAAACACTCATTGGAGACCTGCTAACGCAACGTGAAGAATTAATCAGTCAGAACAAAGCACAAGCTTTAAATAGGCTTGAGCGTCAAAAAGAGCTATTTGAACTGCGCCTTCAAGCCATGCAGGAAGAAGAGTCTCAATTTAAATCAGAAATTAGTGTACTGGAGCAACGGGAACGACTTGCAAGAAATAATCTAGAGCGCGTACAAGAATTACGTGCTAGGGGGCATGTATCAATATCAGAATTACAGAAAGTAGAATCCGACCTACTACTGCTGACAAGCCAGAAGCAGGCCGTTCAACGCAGCCAAATGGGACTGGAAAGAGACCGCTTAACTTTATTAGCTCAACGGCGTGAAGCCGAAGAACGCTTCCAACAAGAGATTGTCGACGCTGAACGAACTCATACTTTATTGCAGCAAGAAGTCGCTGAAAACAAAGTGCGCTCACAGCAGTTAGTCACTGCACCTTTTGACGGGATAGTAACAGGGCTCAATATACAGATTGGTCAGCAAGTAAACCTAAATTACCTTATGGCCAGCCTACTCCCCAAAGACCGAAATCTACAAGCACACATTTATGTACCTCCACATCAAGTTGGCTTTATTGAGCCAAATCAAAAGGTGATGCTTCGATATGCCTCATTTCCTTATCAGAAGTTTGGTATGGGCAAGGGCAAGGTAATCAATATTGCAGCCACCCCTTATTCTATTCACGAATTACAACCCCATATTGTCAGCTTATTACAAGGGCATGGAGCACAAGGAGTCGATGGAATTTATTACCTTGTCACTGTTGAACTCGATTCACAAGATATTCGAATCTATGGCAATGATCAGAAACTGATGCCGGGAATGCTTTTTGAGGCCGACATACTGCAAGACAAACGAAGAATATATGAATGGATACTCGAGCCTGTTTATTCAATCACCAAGAAGCAGCTGTAGATAACATAATGGAGACTAACATGGAATTCACTAAAAGAGAAAAGGATGTCTACCAACTGCTTATTCAAGGAAAAACCAATAAACAGATCGCTGTTTATTTGAATATTAGTGATTTTACTGTTAGGGATCATGTTTCGTCTATGCTACGCAAGACGGGTGTGAGTAATCGTGTTGAATTGATTGCAGCCCATCATTTAAAGCAATAATACCCTACACTTGTAGGATTTTTTACCCATAAAAACTCAATACAATCTACAAACATTTTATATATTAAATTTAAAAACACTGATCTTAATTAAATAGGCAAACCATCACTACCATGAGCTACTTTAAATTCTCATCAATTTTTTACATAATACTTTTAATAACAATAGTTTTCATGGCCAGCAAATCATCATTAGACCCTATTGAGAAAATAGCATTTATTGGAATCACCTTTAGCCTTGGATGCATTCCTATCGCCAGGTTTTTTTACACAAACAAAAAAAATATAGAATCTTACTCAAGAAAACCAACGAAAAAAAATATTTTTAAAATATTTTTTGGAGATCTTAAATAAAAAGAAGGCATTTTATTCGCGAATTATCAACAACCTTACATCCGAATATAGAATATCCATTTCTTTCGCATGTTTATATGCAATTAAAAATCAACTGAATTCACAGTTGAAATTTCTACTTTCATAATTACACCCTACATCTATAGGGGTTACCTTAAACATATCAAGAAGTATAATCAGCAAGTGTACTTATATTATCAAAAACACCAAAAACTTAAACATGAGGTTAAATATATGAGAGAGATTAATATATCAGACATGGAAGCTGTTGTCGGCTCAGGTGTATTGGATACTACCAATTCAATAGGTACATCAATTGTAACATGGGGTGCTGTTGGCGGTATAATTGGAGGTGGTGTCAGAGGAGCTGTCGTTGGCGCTAGAGTAGGTGGTCTTTGGGGTGCTGGAGTTGGAGCCGCGTGGGGTATAGGAGCCGCAGCATGGGATTATTTTCAAGATGGGAGTGACTACGCTGATGGAACAAGTTATTCATAACTAACATATTAATACATAAGTTTTTTTATAGATTAGTGAACAGCTTAACTAATCTCATAATGAACAAGTTGAATATTTAATAAGTTATATCATCAGGATAACAATTATGAACAAGATCAAGCATAGGTCATGGATATATAAATTATCTTTAAAAGCATATGTTTCATTTCTTGTCTTTTTCTCTTTATTTAGTGGTATGCGATATATTTTTTATAGCTTCACTGGAGGAAGAGATGAAATGTTAGAATCTAGTTTCAATATAATCTTATGTCTATTGATGTTACTATTATACAAATCAAAAACGATAGAGGAATCATTAAATAATCAGAATAACAAATCATAAATACATTTTTAAAAGAGTGTTCTTTCACCTAACACACAAAAATAGTCATCCATCCAAGCACCTCAAATAACATAAAAACCTTCCCTTCAAAAGGGATAGTTTCAAACCCAGAAGACTGTATGCATTATTTTCTAGAAATCAATTTTGAGGTTAGCTGCATGAAGATACTAGAAAGACTGTTAGATATTGAGCTAAGGTTTTACGAAAGATATTCTATTAAAACCAATATAATTAGATCACTGGCATTTTACATTGTTCTTGCAGCCTTACTTTTAAGCTTGGAAGACAAAAATCTTGCATTCATTTATGTTGGTGCTTACCTATCATGGCTACTGGTTTGGACCAAATTTTTGATACTAAAAAATGATTAACACTACATACTTTCGAATTAAAACAACCTTAAAAAGAAAGGACTTAACATGAGAGATTTAAAAATCTCTGAGATGGATGTTATATCAGGTGGAGTAGACTATGCGGCGGTTGGAACTGGCCTAGCAAGTGTCGGCATTGGTTTAGTTATAGCCTCAACTCCTGTCGGATGGGTCGGGATAGGTGGCGCTATAGCCTTTTCTTTCTTTGGTGGATACACAATAGGGACGGGGCTTATGGATGAAAATGATTACGCTGGCGGAACACCATATAACTAAATAGTAAAACTGGAGCTCTAATACCATATAGGGCTTCAATTATAGCATGGAACAATTTATGACATCAGATATCCTAGCAGTTGCTTTAATATTAATAATAGTTATATTTTTAGCTATAGTCTCTGTAAAACTGGGACTTGTAACCGTTCCTGATAAAAAAGAAAATCCAGGCATGACATTTTGGATACTAATATCAGTTCCAGTCATTATAGGGGTATTTTTTTATGGAAATCATTAAGTTGAAATTCGTAGTGCAAAAAGCCAACCCTTTATAGATATCACCAAAAAATCAAGCTAGGACATAAGAAAAATGCCAATACAAATAGGCGCTAATAATGGAAAATAATCACATAGAATTCAGAATTAAAAAAGATGTATTCTTTTCAGACTATGTCTATCAAAAACCCTTATTATTCAAGCAATCTATTCATAGTTTAAATATTAGCTGGGACGAAATCAGCGAAATATATGAACGTGCAGATGCATCAGATCAAAGTTTTAAATTAATGAATGGCTACGAGGTTCCCAAAGAGGAATATGTTGAGGCCTATATTAACGTTGGGAAAGTAGAGCACCGATTTATAAAGCCGGTAGTTTATGACTATATGCGAAAGGGCGCAACCCTAGTATATAACAGAATTAGAAATGAGCCTTTAGTAAGTAATATTTCCCGACAGATTGCTCAATTTGCAAATGCTCAAGTGATCACCAGTGGCTATGCCGCATTTAGTGCAAAGTCTTCCTATAGATCCCATTGGGATACTCGAGATGTATTTGCAGTTCAGATAAAAGGTCGCAAGCGTTGGATTTTAAAGAAACCAACTTTTGAGTTACCTCTTTATATGCAGCAAACCAAGAATATAGCAGATGCCAAAGAGCCAGAAGAGGTATACTGGGATATAATTCTTGAAGCTGGAGATGTACTCTATGTCCCTCGTGGATGGTGGCATAACCCTATACCACTTGATGGTGAAACTTTTCACTTAGCAATTGGTACTTTTGCTCCAACAGGATTTGATTATCTGAGTTGGCTCATTCAATTTGCTCCCGATATGCTAGAAGGGCGTCGAAATTTACATAGTTATGAAGGTAGCCAAATATCGCTTGAATCCTTTGGACGTGAATTTAGTGCATTAATACCAAACCGTGATATGTTTGAAAGGTTTATGGCTGATTACATTGGACAGCAGCGAGTAGATTCTAAAATCTCTTTAGGTGTTTTAGCCAATAACAAAGTAAAACAACTCAAAGATTCACAACACGTCCGACTCAATGTAAACATGCTTCATCCATTTTCGAATGGGCAGATGATAGTCAATGGTAACAGGCTCAATGTCGATGATATTGCACAGAATCTCATTACTTACATAAATAATCATAACCCTTGTAGGGTAAAAGATATCATTGATGAATTCTCTGATTATCCAACCAGCAAATTACATGAACTGCTTTTTCAACTTGCCTTGAATGATGTTATCGAACTAATAAGCGAGAAATTTAGTTCAATACCTCAAACAGGAAAAATTGCAAAAGAACTCAGTGTAATTTGATATATGAGAGCCATTTTACAAGCTGAAAGCCAAGAGTGCGGGCTTGCCTGCCTAGCTATGATTGCAAGTGCATATGGCCTGCATTTGGACCTTTCTATGTTACGGCGCCGTTTTGCTATTTCTGTCAAAGGTAGCCATTTAGCACAAATTGCCAACTATGCCCAGGCGCTTAATTTTTCTTGTCGTCCTCTGCGATTGGAACTTGATGAAATTAAACAACTGCGCTTGCCCTGTATTCTCCACTGGAATCTAAACCACTTCGTTGTGTTGGAAAAAGTTAAACGAGACCACATAATAATTCTTGACCCAGCCGTTGGCCGTAGAAAACTAAGAATGGATGAGGTGTCTCGTTGCTTTACAGGTGTTGCTTTGGAACTCACGCCAAGTGCTAACTTTCAACCCGCTCAACAAAAACCTCGATTACGACTAAGAGACCTTACAGGCCGAATTCTAGGTCTAAAGCGAGCACTCGGTAATATTCTTTTACTGGCTCTCGCTTTAGAAGTTATCGCTCTTTTGTCTCCGCAAGTTACTCAATGGGTTGTTGATCATGCTCTTGTTTCAGCCGATTATGATTTACTGTTACTGGTCGTGCTGGGTGGGTGCCTACTGCTAATTATTGACTTTGCATTACGCATGGCACAAGGCTGGATGGGGTTGCGCCTAAATCAACAGCTAACCTTGCAATGGACCAGCAACTTTTTTCACCATTTGTTACGCCTACCTTGGCCCTATTTTGAAAAGCGCCACCTAGGTGACATAACAGCGAGATTCCAATCTCTAGGAGCTATTCGCAATATTCTGGCTCAGGGTGCTGTCACCATTGTGCTTGATGCACTTGTGGCACTCATAACGCTAGGCATGATGTTACTTTACAACAAAGCACTGACAGGCATTGTGCTAATTGCCGTTGTCTTTTACAGCCTCTTACGGCTCGTTTTTTACCGTCCATTGCGTAACGCCACAGAAGAACGCATAGTGTTAGCAACACGAGAGAATGCCTATTTCCTAGAAACAATCCGCGCTGTCCAACCCTTAAAACTCTTTAATGCGACTCCCTTACGGCTCGCCACTTGGCAAAACCTTTTAACCGATGTACAAAATCGAGACTTAAAAACACAAAAAATATTACTCGTTTTCGCAGGCTGCAACACATTGATTTTTGGTCTTGAAGGCATGTTTATCCTCTATATTGGCGGCCTTGCTGTACTGGACAACACACTAACACTCGGGATGTTACTCGCGTTTTTAGCCTATAAAAGTCAATTCACTAACCGCGCAAGCAAACTCATCGACTTAGGTGTGGAAATCAAAATGCTCTCATTGCACGCAGAGCGTTTAGCAGATATTGCTCTTGAGCCACCCGAGCCCGACAACTTCATGGAAACAGACTTAACCAGAATCGAACCCTCTATTGAATTTATCAATGTTTCTTTTCGCTACGCAGATAGTGAACCTTGGGTAATAAGAGACTTAAATCTCAAAGTGAATGCCGGCGACTCAGTTGCCTTAGTCGGTCGCTCAGGTTGCGGAAAATCGACTCTTTTCAAGTTAATGCTAGGGCTACTAACACCAACAGAAGGCGACATACGCATTGGGGGTATCTCTCTGCGTCAATTAGGGCCAACGGCATTGAGAAATCTAGTTGGAGTAGTGATGCAGGATGATCAAATGATGGCAGGCTCTTTGGCTGAAAACATCGCCTGCTTTGATCCACAAGCGACACAAGAGCGAATAGAAGCTGCAGCGAAACAAGCGAATATCCACAAAGCCATTATCAACATGCCGATGGGTTACCAAACACTCGTTGCTGAAATGGGTAGCGGTTTATCCGGCGGTCAGAAACAACGGCTACTATTGGCACGTGCCCTTTATAAGCAACCAGTCATTCTGGCATTAGATGAAGCAACCAGTCACCTTGACCTACATGGCGAACACCATGTGGTTCAAAATCTTCAAGCCTTATCAATGACACGTATTGTTATTGCACACCGCCGAGAGACAGTTGCTCTTGTCAAACGCATCATTGCCTTGGAAAAAGGCGTTATTTCTGAAGATATAAGACTTGATACAGCTATTTCTGAATGACTAAAGACTGTTCAGAAATAGCTAACGTTAAAAAGTAAGTTTCAGACAACAAATCAATGAACAGGAATCGAAATGCTTAAAAACAATGGAGTTCAGTCTGTATTATTCGCCTTATTACTACTGATGGCCTCAACATATTCAGTTGCACTGGAAAAAGTGGCGGAACGGGGTGATATTGCCAAATACCGACTAGCCAATGGCTTGAAAATCATTCTCGCACCCGATGCTTCAGGAGATGCCGTTTTCTTCAATTTGATCTATCAAGTCGGCTCCTTAGATGACCCAGAGGGCAAAAGTGGAACCGCTCACTTGCTCGAACATCTGATGTTCAGGGGCACCGAGCAGCGCTCAGGCGAAGCACTCACGCAAGAACTGTCCCAGCGCGGCATACAATTCAATGCGACGACAAGTTATGACCGCACACGCTACTCGGCGATGTTAGACTCGGACTCGGAAAACTAGATTTTTTGCTCGCTTTAGAAGCTGAACGTGTACTTGGCCGCCATCCTACCCAGTCACGTTTAAGCAAGCGATTTCGCCAAGATAAAGGGCTAACCTATGGTATTCGAACGTCGATTAAAATTGCCAATTTAGGAACAGACAGTTGGATTAATATAGAGTCGAGCTACCCGATGACGCAAGGTGAAAAGTTTGCTGACTTAGTAAGAGATGAAGTGTCAAAGTTGATCGAGGTTGGCATTACGGAAGAGGAGCTATTACAGGCAAAACAGACAATTTTTCAAGAGCGACAATTAGCGCTTGGCCAAGACCAAATCATTTTAGCGCAGCTACCCAATCAAACCTATCGAGGACACACCTATCACGACTGGATCAAGCGCAATAATGACTTTGCTGCTGTCACTCTAGACCAAGTGAATGCCGCAATACGTAAACATTTAGCAAGTGCGATATGGATTGAAGTGCTGGCTGACAGAGCAGGCAGTAAAGACTAGTACGTTGACAAACGGTTGGAGCCCTTACACATCACTCTGCTCCAACCAACGCTGTGCCAACATATGCCCTTGTTTGGCCGCGAGCGCATAATACTGTTTGGCTTTTACACCATCCGGCTGAAAATAATGCTCGAAGCCCTGCTCAAATACCCGACCCATCTGATATTGCGCTTTCATATCCCCTAAATCAGCAGCGCGCTGCAAGTAAATAGCACCCTGCACACGGTTACTAACGCCCTCCCCTCGGAAATGCAGCAAATGTCCGTAAACGGATAAAGCACGACGGTTGTCATGATCGGCAGCATACCGGAAAAGCTTCATCACGCCTTGGTGTTGGGCTTTTCCACTGCGGGCAAAAGGTGAGCGAAACAACGCATACGCAATCCAGAAAACCACAGGGGCGAGTAACTTGCCAATAAAACGCATTCGTTGTTCCGCCCCTCTGATTCTGTCAGGTATTAACGTTAATATTCACCACTCAGTCGACGACGCCCCAACAGGGTCAATACCAATAAGAGAAATGTCGTACTAAAAATGGCCACAACACTCATCGCCATCCCCAAACCAGGTGACCCCTGCTCAAATTGACCGAAGACAAAGGTTGATACCGTCGTCAGGCCTGCTGGAGCAACCATGAGCGAGGCAACTAGCTCCCTTGACGCGATCGCAAACACCAGTAGCATCGCCACAATCAGTGCCGGAGATAAGGCGGGCAGCAACACTCGGATAAACATTTGAATAAACCCAGCCCCACAGACTCGCGCGGCGGCTTCAAGATTTTCACTCATTTGCCGGAAGCTTGCACTAGCATAACGCACCGGATATGGCAGTAGCAAACAGGTGTAGGCCAACAACAGCATGGCACTGGTGTTGTACACCTGAATCGGCCAATGCGTTTGATTCCACGCGAGAATTAACCCCACAGCAATCACTATCCCAGGCATCGCATTGGGCAATAACGATAGGAAATCCAAAAGCTTATGGCCTTTAACTTGCGCTCGCACCACTAAATAGCCAATCAAGGCACCCAGAATTCCCGTTAACAGCGCCGCCCCCGTAGCCAAACCTAGACTGGTCGACAAGGCCTGCAGCGCACCTGCACGGTTATCAAATAACGCCTCAAAATGCCGCAGTGATAGGTTACTCCAGCTCAACCCACCCGATAAGGTCGAGGAGAGCGCCGTTGCCAGCACCGCTAAAATCGGAACCGCCACTGAAATAAACGCAACCAACATAAACAGCATAAACACCGGCCACTTCAAACGACCTAGTTCAATCTGTTCAATCGCAGACGGCTTACCCGTCACCGAAATGTAAGAACGGCGCGTGACCAACCAATGCTGAAAATAAAAGGCCGCCATGGCCAGTATCACCAACAATAATGACAAGACCGACGCACCGGGAATATCCAAAGGCCAGTCGGAAAAACGCTCATGAATGCCCGTTACTAACACAAAGTAGCCAGATTGAGCCCCCAATGTCGCGGGTGTTCCAAACTCTTCAATCGTTAAAACAAACACCAACAGCAAACTCGCCGCCATACCAGGGATCGATAAGGGCAAGCTAATTCGAAAGAATGACCGCCATGGTCCAGCACCACAGACACGTCCCACCGATGCATAACGCCCGCCGACAGCCATTAATGTTCTTGAAATGGCAAAGTAAACCACAGGGAAAACATTCAGCACCATGACGAATGCAATCCCCCAGAAGGAGAATAAAAATGCATCGGCATTAAACCCAAGGAGTTGTTGCAAGTAGCCACGGTTTTGTAAGGACATCATCCATGCCAAAGCCGCAATGTAAGGCGGTATCAAGAAAGGAACCAGAAACACCACATCCCAAATAGCAGCGCCTGGCACTTTCGCCAGTGCTCTTAAGGCACCCAGTGGAATCGCGAGCAAGGCACTGCCCAGCACAACGGCCAAACCAAGCTTGAGGGTATTGCCGAGCAAATGCGCGAGCTCAGGATCTTTTAGTGTTGGCATAAACACCGAAAAAGGCTGAGCCCAGCTGCCCCGGCTTAAATCTGGGAAAATAGCCTGTAATACAATGTAGATTAAAGGCAATCCAACCAAGAGCAAAAGGATGCCAGCCGTGGCTAGCATCACACCTTGCATCGTATAAGCCGATAATCTCATTAGTTTGACTGACCAAAAATCGCTCTGAAGGATTGCAGTATGTCTTCACGACGCGTTTCGTATTGCGCTTCATCATACTGAATCAGATTGAGCTCAGTGAGCGTTGGACGCAATGCAGGAATATCGGTTCTCGCTGGCATTAAATAGCTTTGAGCCACACGCTCTTGACCCGCATCGGACAATACGAAATCAATAAAGGCTTTCGCCTGATCGGGTGATTTTGTCGATTTGAAAATCATCATAGGTCTTGGCGCAATCACCGTGCCGCTTTCAGGAAACACCACTTCAATCGCCTCGCCATCGGCTTGTTGACCGAGCGAAATGTAATCCACCGCACCAAACACTACGGACTTCGCACCTTGTAACACTGGATTTAAGGCACGTGCATTCGGGCCCGGTACAATCATGTTGTTGTCTTTCAGCTGTTGCATCAATGACCAAGTTGCATCCTCACCCTGCGAGGCCAACAAGCCCGTTAACAATTGAAAAGCGGCACCTGACTGAGCGGGGTCTGGCATGGTCACTTCGTTGTTATAGGCAGGCTGGGCTAAATCTGACCAGTCTTTTGGCATATCCACTTGGCTGTTTTTATTCCACACCATTGCCAAGGCCGATACCCCTTGCGCAACATAATGTGTGTCTTTTAAATACTCTGGAACCTGCACTGCGTTTGGCGACACATGCTCCAACAAATCACCACGCGCTTTTAAAGCAATCGCTGAATCCCAAGAGGCTGAAATCAAAATATCGGCAATGGGATTGGCTTGTTCAGCTTCTAAACGAGCCATTACCTGCCCTGTGGTTCCTTGAAACACATTAACGGCAATCCCAGACTGGGCCGTGAAATCCTGCGCAAGGTGGTTAATCAAGCTTTCAGGACCAGCGGAATACACGGTTAACGACTGTGCCTGAGCACTCGCAGCCAAGGTGATCGATAAAACAGCAGACGCCAAAAGTTGTTTTGTGTTCACAACGAAACCTCAAATTTTAAATGTAAGAATGATCGGATACGGAACGCAGTTCGATAGCACGGTTATTCGAATCCCACGCCCGAATCTGGCGCAGATCAATATAGAGATAGCCTTGAGAGACGGGGGCATCTTGCGTCAGCATTTGCAGACGAAGACCACCCGATGAGAGCTCTAGAGTGACACTGTAAAACTCACCTTGATACACCGAGGCAAACACCTCGACCGGATAGGTCGAGGGTATCGATGACACCTGTAATGCAGATCGCGGCAGCATAATCTGCAGGTGACCTTGCTCTGCATTAGGCAAACACAAAGGCAAGGGTGGTAAAGTAGAATCAAGCCAAAGCCCTTTGGCATCGACGGTTGCACTCATCAAAGTCCCGGCGTCTAAAAACTTAGCGACATCTGGCGTCGCGGGTTGTCGATAGAGGACTTGGGCTGGCGCAATTTGCTGTATTACACCCTTATGCAATACCGCGACCTGATCCGCCATGGCATAGGCTTCATGTTGATCATGCGTGACAAATACCGCCGTTAGGTGAAGCGATTTAATCAAGCGGCGTATCTCAACCGCTAAAGCCTCTCGCAATCCCTTATCAAGATTCGACAAGGGCTCATCCATCAACAATAAACGCGGTTCACTAACGATTGCCCTAGCCAGCGCCACACGCTGTTGTTGACCGCCGGATAAGGTACCCGGAGATCGACTGGCAAACTCTTGCAGACCCACTGTTTTTAATGCCCATTCAACTTTTTTCTGACGTTCCGGTTTAGCGATACCTTGCATCGTCAGAGGAAAGGCAACATTTTCAGCCACGGTCATGTGCGGCCATAAGGCATAATCCTGAAACACCATACCCAAACGTCGAGCCTCTGGCGGAAGGCAACCACGAGGACCCGATACCTCTTCGCCAGAGATTAGAATCCGGCCTTCAGATGGCTCAATTAGCCCTGCGATGCAGCGTAGCAAGGTGGTTTTTCCACAACCAGAAGGGCCGAGTAACGCTAACACTTGCCCGGCCGGTAAAGTCAGGTTGACTGAGGCTAAGGCCTCAACGCCTGCAAAACGTTTTACGACACCGTTAACTTCTAGAGCAGGTTGCGTTGTATGTTGTGTCAATGCATTCACGGGAAAACCATCATAAAAAACGATCACAGAAGCCTAATCGCTTTTCATGACACTTCGATGACGTCTCAATGACCAAAGCATGACAAAAGTATGAAATAAAACTCAAACCAGGAGAGGCGAAATACGCTTATTCCGCTGTTAATTGAAAGTATCCATTGATAGCTGTTTTCGACTCAGATTTTACCGTCGCCGCCAGTTCGGCCAACTCATCCTCTGTCATCCGGCTGTCTCCTTTGATCCACACCACGCCCATCGAGATAGACGCCAAGGGCATTTTCTGCTCTTTTCCCTTTCTATTTTTGCCAAGGTGATACCCCTGCTCTAAGATGCTCGGGTTATAGATATGTTTGATACTTTCAAAGAAATCCTTCCTGAGCTTATGACACACAGACTCAATATGCGGATGACTCGACATCACCACAAAGTCATCGCCGCCAATATGCCCTACAAAATCCTTAGCACTGGTAAAGGTGTTTTTCAGCAATAGGCTCAACTTTAAAATGACCGTGTCTCCCACTTTGTACCCTAGGTAATCATTCAAAGGCTTAAAGTGATTAATATCGACATAGGCAAAATAAAAACTTTCGCGCTGCGCGATGCGCTGTTCAACTTCGGTTTTAATCGGAACATTGCCCGGCAGTTGAGTTAAAGGATTGGCGTAACGCGCAATTTGAATGCGCTGATGGGTTAGCTGTTTGAGCAACGAGCGAGTCGTGCCCATCCCCAGATAATACCCTTGCTCAACCACAATAAAGTGCTGTTTAAGGTAGTGATAGTCTTCATCGATCAAGCGTTGGCTGACATCGTCCAACGACATATTCACATCGACGATCAACGAATCCTTGTTAATAAATTTGATGACGGGATGTTTCTCATACAATGCACGACCATACTGGCTACCGTATAACTCCAATACACGCCAACGGTGCAAAAGCCCTAAAGGTCGGCCATCATCCACGATCGGCAGGGAAAAAATGGTAGGATTTTTTTGCAATACTTCCCAGGCGTGTTTTAACAAAGTCGTTGAACTCACAGGTTCAACATACTCAGATAAATCACGTGCAAACTGGCCATACGCACGGGGCTGAGGCTCCTCTTTGGTTTGACACAGTTCCAACGAAGCGCTGGGAATCGCTCGTGGTCGTCCAAAGTAAAAGCCCTGAATAAGATGTATGTTTAACTCTTTAACCACCTTAAGTTCAGCGCTGGTTTCAACACCTTCAGCAATGATGTCACAACCAATTCGTTCCGATAAATCGACCAAGGAGCGCACAAACTCCCGTTTGACTAAATCTTCATGAATATCACGAATAAAATGGCGATCTATCTTCACAAAATCGGGCTTTAAATCAGACCAAAGCTTCAACCCAGAATAGCCTGCGCCAAGATCATCGATTGCAATCAAAAAGCCTTGCTCTCTGAGCCAAGAGACAGCTAATTTCAAGTGCGCTATATTATTGATTGGAAAGCGCTCCGACATCTCAATCACGATATTACTGGCACAAATGTTGTATTTTTTTAGACTGAGCAGCAGTTTTTTAATGCCAACCCCCGGATGCATCAGCATCTCAGGATTCATGTTAATAAACACCTTGCTGGTCAGGGAGTGTTGATGCCAGTGCTGTAACGTTGAATTTAGACAGCACAACTCCAGTTGATTGTTTTTATCACAACGCTCAGCTGTTTCGAACAAAATAGGTGCCGCATGCAATGGACTGTCGGAAGGCCCGCGGCTTAATGCTTCGTATCCGAAGACTTCAATTTGCTGTATATCCACAATCGGTTGAAACAAGGTGCTGATACGCTTGTTCGCCAAGATTGCCGATAACTCGACACAGAGTTGCTCATTCGTGGGTAATAAGGGGCTAATCGTGGACATGGCATCTGAACTCTTGAGTCGTTTTCGGTCTATCCTGCGCGCACATCCGGCTGTTTCATGAACTGACTCTTTTCCCTGAGTCGCTTACTGACTATAAATCAATACCTTGAAAACATAGCGCTGTATCAGAATATGTAGAATTTATGACAACTTGATGACAATCCAGATACCCATAACCGGATTAAAGACTTTGGGTACTCACGCGAATGGTCAGTACATCGTGGAGCCAATACTCCTCATCATACTCAATGGCGTCACCTGTTGCGGTTTGACCTAAACGAGTGATAAATAATCCAGGACAACCCGAGTTGACATCCAAAGCTTCAGCAATAGCACCAATGAGCGCAATCGGAGTAATGGTGATTTGTTTTCGGTTCAGCGAAATGCCATATTTCTCGTTGAGCAGTTTCCATAGGGCATCCACAGGTTGCTGATCGATATTCGGCAAGTAGATAGGATTTAACCAAATACGCTCAATAAACACTAAGCGCTCATCAACATAGCGTTTGCGTCTGAGCAAATACACATCGGCGACCTCGCCCAACCGCAATGCCTGTGCAACATGTGCTGGAGCGGGCGTCAACTCAATACCGACGACTTCGGTTCGCGGCGCTCGACCTTGATCGGCAACGTAACGCGTGAAGCTAATGTCCTTCACCGGATCGTATTCCAGTCGAGGGGCTGATACAAACCAGCCACGGCGATTACTGCGGTATATAGCCCCTTCACTTTCTAGCTGAGCCAGCGCTTGTCTTAATGTCACACGCGTCGTTTCGAAGGTCTCAGCCAATGCTCGTTCAGAAGGCAAACGCGTTCCCGGCTGAAGAGCACCTTGCGTCATGTGCTCAAGCAATTGGTCCCTGAGTTGTAAGTAGAGTGGCTGGTCTGACATGACAGCATCCAAAATCGGCTAGTTTACCCATATTCGCTAAATCTTAATACGCTGCTTAAGCTTCGAAGGGTCTGCGTCATTAAGTTTTAACGCACTTGTCATCCCTCTGTCATTTTTCATGCAGGATAATGAAGCGACTGAAATAAGGAGTGAAAAAATGATGACTCTGGATAAAATCACATCCGTCGATCGGCAACTCTTTTTTTACCTGTATGATTGGGGTAAACACCGCCCTATCCATCATTTAAGCTTAACCCTGTCTAAGTGTGGCGATGGCTATTTATACGCGTTGATTGTACTCGGTGTTTTCGTTTTTGACAGTGCAACTGGCAGTGCATTTTTACTTTGGGTCAGTCTTGCCTTTTTAATTGAGTTGCCTTTGTATCTAGTGCTGAAGAACCTGATTCAACGAGAGCGGCCCTATCGGCGCTTTGCAGGATTAAATGCCAGTATCGCACCTTCAGATCGTTTTAGTTTTCCATCAGGGCACACCGCCGCTGCCTTTATGTTTGCTTGTCTGTTAGCGGAATTCTATCCAAGTTTCGGTTTAATCGCGTTTGCAGTTGCGGCAAGCATCGGAGTGTCTCGTGTGTTACTGGGCGTTCATTATCCGACCGATATTTTGGCGGGCTGCTGTTTAGGGGTATCCATCGCCAGCCTTCTCTTGGGTTTTAAGAGCGTTTGAGATGAAAATCCTCTATGGCGTGCAAGCCACTGGCAATGGCCATATAACGCGTGCGCGAGCGATGCTGCCTGCCTTACAGCGCGCAGGCATAGACGTTGACTTTATCTTCAGTGGCCGCCCGGTTCGAGATCTATTCGATATGGATATATTTGGCCATTATCGGTGTTTTTCTGGTTTCACATTTAAAACGGATCAAGGTAAGGTTCAGTCCCTGCAAACCCTTCTACAGGCGCAACCCCTGCAATTTTTACGAGACGTTCGTGCACTGGATGTTAACCAATATGATCTGGTTTTAACCGATTTCGAACCGATTAGCGCTTGGGCCGCAAAACGTCAAAAACGTTTATGTGTTGGTCTGGCGCATCAATATGCCCTCAAGTATAAGGTGCCCGGAACCCAGCGCGCTCCTTGGCTTAAACACAGCCTAAGTGCCTTTGCTCCCGCAACCCATTATCTTGGTATCCATTGGCAGGCATTTAATGCGCCCATACTTCCCCCCTTGATCAGCTCTCTTCCGTGCGCACCGCACGAAGCGGAGCCTAGTATGATCCTCGTGTACTTGCCATTCGAAGAAACATCACAGGTCGTCAGTTGGCTACAGGGCTGCCCTGAACAGTATTTTCGTGTGTATACCCAGGTCGACTATCCTCTTTATTATAAGAATGTTCATTTAGTGCCCCTATCACGGACTCAATTCCCGTTAGATCTTGTCGCCAGCCAAGGCGTCATTTGCAACAGTGGTTTTGGTTTGTGCAGCGAAGCCCTCGTCGCGGGTAAAAAAATTCTCACCAAACCCCTTAAAGGACAAATTGAACAAGTCTGCAACGCCAAAGCACTAGTCCAAATGCAAAAAGGCACCCTATTAAAGCGATTTGATCCGAATGAACTTTTAGAGTGGCTGAAACAACCCTGTGCAACACCTATGGTCTTTCCTCCCGTGGCAGATGCGATTGCCGCTTGGTTAGCATCAGGTTGTGAGGAGCCCGTGGCGCGGTTTGTTGAGTCTGTTTGGGGCATTTGATTCATCGAAATGACACGCAGTTGTCACGTGTCTTTCATCTAAATCAGGTTAGATCTTTATAGATAATCCCATAGGATCTGCCCGATGATTAGCATAGAAACCTTGATCTCTGAGAAGTATCCCAAGCTCTTAACCAAACCCAAAATGGTTAAAGGCCCGATTCTAAATATGCTCAGGCACTTATTTCATGAAGAAGAAGTGAACCTCTTCTTAAATCAGCACCAAGCCCTCGGTGCATTTGAATTTACCGATAAGGTATTGGAACACTTTAATATCAGTTATTTGGTGTCCGCACGCGAGAAGGAAAACATTCCAACTCAAGGTCGGGTGATCATCGTTGCCAATCATCCCCTTGGGACTCTAGATGGATTAGTGTTGTTAAAGCTGATCGGAGAAGTGCGCAAAGACGTCAAAATTATCGCCAATGATTTACTCTGGCAATTCGAGCCCTTGCGCCCTTTACTGCTGCCTTTAGATAACTTAAGCAAAAGCGGTTATCGGCAAACCCTGCGTAAAGTAACCGATTGTTTAAAGAAGGAAGAAGCGCTCATCATCTTCCCTGCAGGAGAGGTCTCAAGAGCCAGTGCCACCGGTATTAAAGATGGACCTTGGCAAAGTGGCTTTGTGCATTTCGCCCGTAAAACCAATACACCTATTCTACCCGTTCATTTAAGCAGCAAAAACTCAGCCTTATTTTACTCACTGTCTTTAATTTACCGCCCCATTGGCGGCTTAATGCTGGTGAATGAGATGTTTAAAAAACATGCCGAAGATATGCCGGTGCGCATCGGTGAACTGATCCCGTTAGAGCGTTTTGATGGCTCGGATTTACCGCTAAAAACAAAGATTAAGCTGTTAAAGAAGCATGTCTATCGTCTTCCTAAAAACAAAAAGCCTTTATTTGTTACCGAAAAGCCCATTGCTCATCCTGAGGAGCGTCTTGCTTTACGGCGCGAATTGCGCCAGGCCGAGCGTTTAGGCGTCACTCAGGAGGGCATGCAGATCTTTTTATTCGATTATCGGCCGGATTCGACGGTTCTTCGTGAACTGGGTCGTTTACGCGAACTCACCTTCCGTCGGGTGGGTGAAGGCACTGGGGAGCGTGTCGATGTGGACAGTTTCGACCGCCATTATCAACACCTGATCCTTTGGGATGATGAAGCCTTAGAGTTGGTGGGTGCCTATCGAATTGGTGATGGTAATACACTGATGAAAGAACTGGGCATTAAAGGCCTCTACTCATCTACGTTATTTAGTTACGCTGAAGAGTTTCACGCCACCTTAAACACCACGATTGAGCTAGGTCGCAGCTTTGTGCAACCCAAATACTGGGGACGCCGCAGCTTGGATTATCTCTGGTACGGGATTGGCGCGTATTTACGCTCACACCCCCACATAACCCATATGATCGGCCCTGTCTCGATTTCAGCAAAGCTCCCACAAACCGCGCGTGACTTGCTTGTCATTTACTATCGGCACTATTTTGGTGAAATCTCACAACTGGCCAGTGCCAATGCCCCCTACCTCGCCTCCGAAGCAGGGCTCCAAGAAGCGCAAAAACTCTTTACCTTCCAAGATGCCAAAGACGACTTCATTGTCTTGAAAGAGCGTTTGGATATGTACGGAGTTACCGTCCCTACGCTGTACAAACAATACACTGAGCTGTGTGAAGATGGCGGTGTACGCTTTCTCGACTTTAGTGTCGACGCGGACTTTGGCTACTGTATTGATGGGCTGGTCTTGGTGGGGATCGATAAGATTAAAGAGAAAAAGCGGCAGCGGTATATGACACCCTTCACATCCTAGGGAGAGGATTCCCATTACTGGGTGCTAACTGATTGTGCTGTATGTACTTACAGTAAAAGCTGTCTTTCGACTGCAAACCATTCACCCCACACCTTCATCGGTGTGCATACCCAGCGGATAATTTGATGCTGTAGAGAAGTGATGACTTGAGCAAAATGCAATTGCGCTACTGAATTAAACATTTAGGTAAGCCATATTTTGTAGTACGGAATACTTGGATGTAAACACAACATTTGTCAGTATACTGTACGTACACTAAGAAATTTACCCCCTTATCAATAGATTTAGATGGATTTGAGTGGAAGGAACAAGCGTTGGTTTCCTGAGCTGAGAAGCGAAAAACCGAATTGTTCATAGAAGTGCTGTGCTCGCTCATCAATGGCATCGACTACCATCGCGTAAATGGCGATCTCATCGCTGACGGCCAGCGTTCGCTTGATGGCATCGACCAACAACATTTTCCCCACCCCATGACTCTGAGCTGCTTGATTTACCGCTAACCTGCCAAGCAAGGCTGCTGGAACAGGATGCCGGGGGAGTTTACGAGCGAGAGCCAATGGCAATTGACCGAGTTCAATCGACAGGGTGGAGAGCGTGTAATAGCCCACTATACTATTCGGCCGCTCCACCGTAGTTGCCGCAAACACCCGGCTGACACGGCGCTTCACATCTTGGCGGGCCTGCTTTTGAATATAGTCATCCAGTGAGGCTACACCGCAATGAAATCCAAGTCTGTCATGATCACTATCCAGTGGCCGTATAACCAAATTTGAATAATCGGTCATGTGTTGGTGACGCGCTGATCATGTTCCTCGAAGGCGGCTGCCAGTTTTTTGTTGAAGCGGATCGGCTTGACCAATGCATTGAAGAAGGCTTCGGAGTCTCGGCTATTCAAGCTCATGACTTCATGCTCATGAATGGTTTTTTCGGCATGAGCCAACGCACTGGTCAGGATGAAATTGCTGACGGTCTTGCCTTCAAGGCTCGCGGCACGCTCTATCGCTCTCTTGGCGCTGTGTTTCAACCGGAGATTGATACGGTCTTGTTTGGTGTCTGTGGCTTCATCCATGGTGAATACCTCAATGTGAATTACATGAGATAATTGTACGTCATAATGGTGCCTCTATAAAGCTTCATGATAGTGTGACCTTCGAGTTGAAGCAGTCATCGAAACTGAATCGGGGGAAGTCCAGCTATTTTCCTCACGCTTAGCAGTTGATCAAAAACACCAAGGAAAAGGTCTAGGTAAATTGTTTCCGCACTGCGGAAACAATTGAGACGCACCCTCTTCTGAAGAAACCCAATGAATGGAGTACTAAATTAAAATCAGCGCTGTGCTACGCCTCCTTGACAAGGTCGATAAGGGGACTGCATCACGGGCTGTAGCTCTGTGGGTATGCGGAGCTTGAGGTAGCGAGCGGGGTCATGACTTTTTCCTGCCGCAAGATCATGGCGAAGCTGACCTCTTCCACTCTCCAACGGGTCATCTTCGCCAATATACAAATACACCACTGGATTTTTCCGGAAGGTAGTGCCCAGCTGGATTGCTTGAATGCCACTGCTTGTCAAATTTGTTCGATAACGCAGTAAGTAAGTTGAAACCAACTCCTCTCCATCCTGAATCACATAGCGAAAATTGAACTCATCGTTACTATCTGGGTAAGTATAAGGTCTATGTGGAAAATACCGAAAACCGCTCCGTACTAAGGTTTCTACTACATTATGAGTACCTTCGTCTTTCGGGAACTGTAAATTCACACTTGGTTCTAAGTACAATTGCATCTGCATCATTGGTTCATCAGGATGATTTGCCATCTCAGTCCAATATACTCTCACGGCCATCAAACCGGGGTCCATCTCTACCGCCTGTGTCGGCTCCAACGAAAATACACTGGCAAACTCGGCGTTATACGCCAGACCATCGTTAAACTCTCGGCAAGCCATAGTGCTGACCTCTGTCTGTTGGTCAGAAGCAGAAATAGCAAAGCTAGCTTTAGACTCACTGCTTACATCTTGGCAAGCGCTGAGAGACAGGGCAAGACTGCCAATTAATAAAAACTGCCTAGACATTACGACCATTCGAGAGGCTCCTAGTGGATGGGGTCACGCTCAAGGATTTGCACAAGATTTCGAATGCTATGCGCACACAGGGCGGTGCTCGTCCTCATCTGCAGAGTGGGTATCATTCCTAATTGTGAACGGTGACGATGGGTTTCAGGTAAGACTTGTCGCGCCTTTACCTCGCACTCTAGGTTCGGTACAGCTAGCAACTCTTGCATGGTTGCCGAACCAAAATGAGCGATAGGATCCCCTTCAGTTACGACATGGAGGCCTTTTCGGTGACTATTGTAATAAGAATCCAATCCATTCAACACACGGTCTCGTGCAAATCGTACAGAGCCCTCACCCCAAAGATAACGTGCACTGCGCATGACGCCCGGCGCATTGAATGTCACCGTAGGTAAATCACGTACACCCCGGCGCCACTTATCTACAGAACATAGAGCGGCCAACCCACCCCCTAAAGAATGACCCGTGATATACAGCTTGTGACCCTCACTTTGCTTTAGTGCATCTCGTAACGCCGCTAAGGCATCCGGATACTGCCTCACCATACGCCCTCGAAGTATGTCACGATTGCTGGCCATATCGCCATCTAACAGGCCGTCGGTTCCTCGATAGGCTAAAATATTTTCGAAAATACCATCCTCTAACTGACGTCTAAAAAGCACACCAAAAAATCCACTGGGACGGGGACCATATTCATGTAGCGCGACCCAACTACTTAACTTAGGTTCAGTTTTATAACTAGTTTCACACGCTTTTGCGAGATCTAACAGACTGGGCATCTTAATTCCTTATTCCTTGATGATGTGCTCTGCTATACATCCTTGCAGAGTTTTAAAAGCGGGATCGATACTAAAATAAATAGGCAGCTTTGTAAAATAAGGAAGCAGTCAGGAAACGGAGAGAGTAACCCGATTTAAGGCACCACTCGATTGACGGTAAAGACCGAACAGATTATCTCCGTTGATATACCAACATACCTTTTCATAGACTGCTGCACTCTAGTAAATACAAATGCAACGCTTGTCAGGATATTGTACGTACGCTACGATTAAGCCTATAGAATGATGGTGACGAATATGAACAATGTGAATCAATCAAAGACTGAACGGATCGATATTCGGGCGAATAGCGCTGTTAAGCAGTTATTACAGGATGCCGCACGTTCGTGTCATAAGAGTGTTAGTGAGTTCCTGCTGGATGCAGGAGTGACTGCAGCTAATCAAGCGTTGGCAGATCGCCAAAAATTTGTACTCAGTGATGAGCAATGGGCGGCTTTTCAAGATGCTCTGGATCGTCCCGCTCAAGCTAAACCGAACATGAAAAAATTGCTTAGCCAGCCAGGGCTTCTGGATTAATGGCTCGTTATCAACCCATTCGCAAACTTCAACCGACGGACTCTGTAAATGGATTTGATAGTGGGCAAACAGCTCTAGATCAATTTCTGAAACGATATGCGCTGATCAATCAAAAGGCCAACAGTGCACACACCTATGTGTGTTGCCTCGACGATGCAGTGGTGGGATTCTACAGTTTAACAGTCGGAAGTGTTGATCCAAGCTCCGCCCCAGAGAGAATCATAAAAGGATTAGCTCGACACCCCGTACCTGTCATGGTGTTAGCACGCTTAGCAGTTGATCAACAACACCAAGGAAAAGGTCTAGGTAAGGCTCTATTAAAAGACGCATTGCTGCGTACCGCACAAGCTGCTGACATCGCAGGTATTCGATGCCTGCTGGTTCATGCCAAGAATGAGACCGCTCGACAATGGTATGAAGCATGGGATTTCGAAAATAGCCCAACCGATCCATACCACTTATTTCTAATGCTTAAGGATCTCAAAGCATTATTAAAATAAAGCCTTTTCTGGCTCCAACGAAAATACACTGGCAAACTCGGCGTTATACACCAGACCATCGTTAAACTCTCGGCAAGCCATAGTACTAACCTCTGCCCGTTGGTCAGACGCAGAAAAGCAAGGCCAGATTTGGACTCACTACTTACATACTGGCAAGCGCTGAGGGACTGGGCATATTAAGGGGTGTAAAGTCCAGCGGAACGAAAACGTACACTAAGATATTTGCTCCCCTTAATTCCTTATTCCTTAATAGCCCTAAGACTTCAACGGCGCACTGGGTATGTCACTGCGCCCCACCCATTCCAACTGAATAAGCTCACTGGTCGGCGTGTCTTCAAAGCGCAAACGGCTAAGGCCGGCATAAGGCAAGTCAAAGAAGATTGCCTTTTCGAGTGGCTGTTGTAACACTTGGCGGATAATAAAGTTACAGGTGAACAAATGCGCCACAATCAACACGCGCTGGCCTTTGTACGCCTCTAAAATACGCGTCCACACTTGCTGTATCCGCAAGTCAAAGCGCTGGAAGGTTTCACCATTTTGTGGCGGATAATGCAAAGGGTCTGCCCAGAAAGCCGTAACCTGATCTGGGTATTCATCTATGGCCGGAAAACGAGCCTTCGCTTCGGCCATGGTCAGCCCCTCCCAGTCGCCCAGATGCATTTCAGCCAGGTCCGTCTCCACTGCCACGGGGATGTTATGCTTATCTCCTAACCAATGTGCAAACTCGCAGCAACGCAGTAAAGGCGACGTTACAATCGCATCCCATTGATTATACTCACCTACAGCCGCTTGCATTTGAGACCAGCCCAATAAGCTCAGAGGATGATCGGTACTGCCACGAAACTTGCGACCTCCCTCTGGCTCGCCATGACGTATCAGGTCGACCAGCGTTAAATTCGCATCTGTTAAACGCATGTTAAACCCTCACAAAAAGGCTTTGCGGACTTTAGCCGAGATCCACTCAGACACTAATACCGTCGCAAAGATTAAAATAAATATCATGCTGACTTTGTCCCAAGCCAGGGTATTGATTGCGGCGTTGAGCTGCAGACCTATCCCACCAGCGCCGACCAACCCCAACACCGTTGATTCACGAATATTGATGTCCCAGCGATAAATACTGATGCCGGCAAATGCGGGCATCACTTGCGGTAAAACAGCGTAGGCCATGACTTGCAATCGACTTGCACCGGTTGCGGTAATGGCTTCAACGGGTGTTGGGTGGATTTCTTCAATGGCTTCATAGAGTAGTTTTCCAACGAAGCCAATGGAGCGCAAAGCAATGGCCAAAATACCCGCTAGCAATCCAGGGCCAAGAATAGTGACCAGTAACATCGCCCAAATTAACGAGTTAATAGAGCGAGAGGAAACAATGATCATCAACGCTGCTGAGCGGATTAACGGATGTGGGGTTGTGTTCCGCGCGGCCAAAAATGCACAGGGGAACGCCATAATGATGCCCAATACGGTGCCAAATGTGGCGATGTTAAGAGTGTCCCACAGCGGCTGCCAAAGGTTAGGTGTATAGCTCCACTGTGGTGGAATCATCCTAGAGATGAGATCGGCTCCCTGTTTGGGTGCATCTTCAACAAAGACCCAAAGAGTGTTATCCGAAATCATTTTCCAACAAAGAATAAATAAAGAAACACCCAGCAACCAAGCCAACCAGCTTAACCATTGCTGCTTGCGTGTTTTAGCGCTCCACTGTGCATTTGCAAGCGATGTCGAATTGTCTAAATAACGGACTGGCATTACTGTACCCACCTGCGGATATAACCCGAGCAATATTCAGTTAACATGACAATCGCAATAATGATAATCAATATTGCCGCGGCAGTTCCGTATTCATAGCGACTCAGAGACGTGTTGAGCGTGGCACCTATACCTCCAGCCCCGACGATACCGATCACCGCGGATTCCCGAAAATTAATGTCCAATCGGTACACAGACAAACCGATCAACCTTGGCATCACCTGGGGTTGCACCGCATAATTCATTAACTGCAACCAACGCGCGCCTGTTGAACGTATGGCCTCCACTTGGCGCTCATCAATATCTTCGATGTCTTCAGCCAACAGCTTCGCCATAAAGCCCACCGTCGCGAAGGCCAGGGTAATCATGCCCGCTAAGGGACCAAAGCCAAACATCACCACAAACAGTATGGCAATAATGACTTCTTGGAAGGTACGCGAGATCGCGATAATGGAACGACAGAACAAGTAGACTGGCAAAGGCGCAATATTACGTGCGGCCCCAACGCCCACCGGAATCGCCAGTAACACGCCAATCACCGTCGAGGTGAAGGTCATGGTCAGGGATTCTAATAAGCCGTTGATAATATCCTGACTACGGGTGGTAAAATCCGGTTGTAAAAAGGCCGCTAAGAAGCGCGCAGCCCGGCTCATGCCTTCTGCAACACGTGCCCAATTGACATCAATGCTGAGAAAGGCCAAGCAGAAATACACCAATACAGCCAGAATCAACAGATAGCGATAACGCACATCTCGAATTAATGGCAAGGGACGCCACTGCCCCTGGCGAGCCAAATCGGTACGGGTAAACACAGGCTTCATACCAACGCCGCCTTAGAATCCATATACATCTGATCAGGTGCTTTATGTTTAGCGTTTTCTTCCTCATCCGCGTCTATTTGCGGATTCCAGTCTTCTTCTCCGTAGATCAGCGTTAGCATCTCTGTATCCAATGCATCTGGCTGACCGTCAAACACAACTTCTCCTGCTCTGAGCCCGATAATGCGGTCGGCAAATTGCTGTGCTAAATGTACGTCATGAATATTGATAATCGCCGACAACTGACGCTCCGCGCATAGCTCACGAATCAGGCGCATAATTTGGCGTGAGGTTTTCGGGTCTAGACTGGCGGTCGGCTCATCCACCAATAAAATCTGTGGGTTTTGTAACAAGGCTCGTGCAATACCAACGCGCTGGCGCTGTCCACCGGATAACTCATCGGCACGCTTATCAATAAATGACTCTAAGCCAACGCGCTCCAATAAACGAAAGGCTTCGACAATCACGTCTTGGGGATAGCGACGCAAAAAACTGCGCCAAAATCCGGTATAGCCTAAATAGCCAGACAGGACGTTTTCCATCACCGACAAACGATCAATCAGTGCATAATCCTGAAAAATCATTCCCATTCGACGACGAGCCGAGCGTAACTGGCGAGTATTCAGTTTGGTAATTTGAGTATCACCCAAAAAAACTTGACCTTCGGTCGGCTCAACCAGTCGGTTGACACAACGAATGAGCGTACTTTTTCCCGCACCAGAAGGACCTATAAGAGCAACGACCTGCCCTTTTGGAATCTGAATATTGACTTGAGTGAGGGCTTTATCACCCGTGTTATAGCGTTTACTTAAGGATTGAATGGTTAACATAACAAATGGCTCCTAAACTATACAAAAAAAACAGCCCCTCATTAAGAGGGGCCAAATGAGCGTAAGCTCGAGCCTTAAATCAATTGCAGTTGTAAGTCACATCCATCGCTTTATCGATCGTGCGAACCACTTCCCAATGTTCTTTGTAGGTAATCGGAATAAACTGAGCCTCACCTGAGTTTTTAAACTCAGCTTCTAAGGGTGAACCTGCCCACTCATAGCTGAAGAAGGCTTCTTGCACTTTTTCGGCTAACTCAGGTTTCAGGTTATAGACATAGCCGTAACCCGTGGTTGGGAAGGTTTGTGACGTGTAAATTGTGGTGTAATCGGCTTCAGATACAACATCTCTAGACACCATGCGCTTTAACACTGAGTTAGCGATAGCAGCGGCGTCGTAGTCTTTGTTGACAACACCTAGAATCGAGTTGTCATGGCTGCCTGAAAATGAAGGCGTAAAGTCCACGTCTGCCACCAAACCAAACTCTGCAGATAACAAGGCTGAAGGTGCTTTGAAGCCCGAGTTAGACGTTGGCGCGGTGAAGGCTAGGCTACGGCCTTTGATATCTTCAACCTTGGCAATCCCTGAATCAGGACGGGTGATGATTTCCATTTCATAACCGAAGCTGCCATCTTCCTGTGCCATCATTGTGAAAGGAACAAAGCCCGCGCAGTTAACCGCTATAGGGTTTGAACCTGTATTGAAGCCCGCCACATGAAGGCGTCCAGCACGCATGGCCTCTAACTGAGCCGCATTCGATTGCACTGGGAAGAACTGCACACGTTTACCAGTCACTTTTTCCATGTGCTTTAAGAAATCGTCCCACACCTGAGCGTAAACGGCAGGGTCTTCAACCGGTGTATAGGCAAAAATCAAAACATTAGGATCAATCCAATCCTTAGGATCTGTTGGCGCATCGGCCACCATATCACCGTTCGCATCCGTGAAACGAGGTGCCAAATCACTGGCCTGTAAGGTTGCGCTGGAGATCGCTAGACCTAACAACACGGGTAGCGTAGCGAATTTCTTAATTTCAGAGACGAGGTTCATTGAAGTTGTACCCTTGGTTTTAACTTAGGTCAAAACTTTAGTGAGACTTCGTGTCATTCGAGTGACGATTTTATGACAAAACAATTACGCCTTATTTAAGGGCCTTTTTCTGCCATTGTAAGAAAACTGTCACATAGGTTTCATACCATAGAATGTAACTTATTCTCAGGAACGCCTTGCCATGACGGGTAGCCCTTTTCACTCTCAGATTCGTCAAGAATATGATCGCTTTTTATTAGCACAAGAGCAGCGCTTTCCCGTTGAGAATCGGCTAAAAATTGACCTGCATTGTCATGATTTAAATAGCGATGTTCCTGATGAGCTCTGGGGGCGTTTGCTTAAGCTACCCGAGACTTGGTTGCCTTCAAATAAGCTATTGGAACGGTTGAATGATGCTGGGGCGGATTTAATGACCGTTACCAATCATAACAATGCTCGCTCCTGCTGGGCGTTGATGGACAAAGGGCTGGATATTCTCTCGGGCGCTGAGTTTACCTGCCACTTTCCTGATGACAGTTTAAGCATTCATGTCTTGGCCTATGGCTTCTCTCCGGCTCAAGAGATGCGGCTGAACAAACTACGATTCAATATTTTTCAGTTCCAAGCCTATGCGCTTGAACAAGATATTCCCACGGTTTTACCCCATCCCTTATTCTTTTATACCGCTAAAAAGAAGCCAAGCATCGAATTACTGGAAAAGTTCGCCCTATTGTTTGAGCGTTTTGAAGTGCTCAACGGTCAACGCGGTTATTGGCAAAATCATCTAACCCAACGTTGGGTCGCCAGTTTGACAGATGAAAAAATCACACAACTGGCACATAAACACAAAATTAATCCAGCCGATTTTTCTGCTCATCCGTTTAACAAATGCATGACGGGCGGCTCCGATGACCATAACGGCATTTTTGCAGGAGAATGTGGCACGTTCCTGCATGTGGATAACTTGGCAGAGCGGCGTAAAACCACACCCTTATCGCAACTGGCGCTAGAGGCCCTACGCAAGGGGTATACCGCTCCCTATGGAGAACCCGGTGAAGAGGAACGCCTAACCACGGCCTTTCTGGACTATTTCGCGCAGGTGACGCTGAACATGGAGGATCCCGGCCTGTTGCGTTTAATGCTGCATAAAGGCAGTTTACAAGACAAAGTGATGTGTTTGGCGGTCAGTAATGCGATGCAAGAATTACAACGCCACAAATACACACTTAGCTTTTTAAAAACCTTTCATCAAGCCCTGCATGGCCAATCACCTGCCCTGTGGAAAAGCTTAGGCGTCAGTAAAGCCTTCAAACCCACGTTAAAAATTATTAAAGACATTGCCAAAGCCCGCCAACAGCAGCCTAAGCATTTTACAGCAACCCTACGCCAAACCCTTCCCGCCTTATATCGAGAAGTGACTCAGATCTTTTTTGACCGCGTAGAGCACGAAATTCTATCCTTGCCCAAGCAAACCCTCAAACGCATCAACGCCCAAACCTTAATTGAGCATTTCGAGCTGCCGACCTCGTTTAGAAGTCTGTTTAACAACAGCTACGCTAAGCATCCACGCATGACTGATTTGAACATTTTTGGCTTGCTCGATCAGGTTACCTTTCCAGCGCTGGCGACCTTTGTCATAGGCGGAGCCTCTTTTGCAGGCAGCCAAGTGCTCTACGCCAACCGCAACTTTTTAAACGATCTTGCCGAGGATTTACAAGAAGGCCAGCATTCAAAGCGCGTGCTTTGGTTAACCGATAGCTTTTCCGATGCCAATGGTGTGTCCTCGGTGCTGCAGTCGACCCTTGCTCATGTACAAACGCATCAACTGCCGATTGATATGCTGATCTGTCATCCCACTCAGGAGGCGCAGGCACATCTTCATGTTTTAAAGCCGATGAAGTCCTTTAGTATTCCATCGCTGAGTGAACAAACGCTCTATATCCCAGACATGCTCGAGGTACAAACACTGTTTGAAGTGGGTGGCTATGATCGAATCATCTGCTCCACAGAGCTGGTGATGGGGCTCATCGCTTTGTATCTGAAAAAAGCCTTTTCAGTGCCCACCTACTTCTATATGCATACAGACTGGAATGAGTTCTTTAAGCGTAGCGCCGCACTGGATGCGCAGTCCAGCGACCGCCTCCGACGGCTGTTACGCTTTTTTTATCAACAGTACGACGGCTTGTTTGTCCTCAACTCCGACCACAAAGCGTGGCTAGCCTCCGAGGCAATGGATTTTCCAATTGAACGTCTCTATAGCACTCAGCATTGGATAGATGCGCGTTATGTCGAAGCTGGCAGCCAGCGCCGTGATATGCAACTAGGTAAAACACTGCTGTTTGCTGGGCGCATCAGTCGTGAGAAAGGCGTATTGGATCTACCCGCTATTTTTGCTGCCATCAAAACTATCCACCCAGATGCCCAATTGTTGATTGCGGGCAAAGGCCCTGCACTGAAAAAGCTACAAAAACGTATGCCGGATGCCTGCTACTTAGGATGGGTTGAGAAAGATAAGCTCGCCTCGCTGTACCTGCAAGCCGATCTGCTCCTGCTACCCTCGCGTTTTGATACCTTTGGCTGTGTAGTGTTAGAAGCGATGGCAACGGGCCTTCCTGTTGTGGCGTATAACGTAAAAGGCCCGAAAGACATTATTCAGCATGGCGTTAACTCCTTTACCGCTGAAAATGCGACAGAAATGGCACAGATTGTCTGCCAATACTTACACTGGGAGCTGCAAGCGCGCCAAAAACTTCAAAATGGCGCGCAACTTCGGGAAACTGAATATCGAGCAACAGAGATCATGGCGAAATTGATGTTAGATGTGGGCCTAGAGCCCATTCATCACGACTAACTTTTACGGCTCATCCAATCCCTAATCTTCGTGTATAAGTGCATCTTGGATCGCTGATGTTTTCGCACATACGCAAAGGGCCTATTTTCAGGTAAAAGTGAAATGCCTACCTCTGTGATTGTTTTCCCTTGATGCACGCGCCTAGCCACAAGATCTATCGCGCCTACTGCAACTCGATCTCCTGCAACGGGTTGCCCACCCAACTCAGACATCATGAATTCACTAACCGTAACATCAGAGGGTATATCTTGAGACGCAATTTGCAAGCCATAGGACTTCGCGACATCTATTAACAAGGCATCGGCGTTTACTAAAAACTCACCAAAATATTCTTTATCACTCTGATCTGGTGTTTTAAGTTGGGAAAATAATCGATCCAGTAAGGGTGTATATTCGGGCGGTGTAAACACGTACACAAGATCACCAGGATCCAGATGCTCGACATGCTCAGGATGTATTGATCGACCATTTCGAACCACTAATGCTGGCCTAGCCCACCTAGGTAGCGTGGTTTTGTCTTTTATCAGTGGGCTGTTTTCAGGCACGCGGTAAATTAAAAAATCATGCTTAGGGCTACCGGGTAATTCCAGCTCAATTCGTTCTAAAGGCCCTGCACCTGATGGAACAATCAATTTCAACCACTTCGCAGCAGGCTTAATTGTCCAACCTTGCACAAGTAATGACGTTACAACCATGATAAAAGCAATGTTTATAAAGACGTCCGCACCTTCAACCCCCATGACCGCTGGTAAGATAGCCAAAAGGATAGAGACCGCGCCACGCAACCCAACCCACGAATTGAAAGCGATTGTTTGTCGGTCGTAGCGGAAGGGTATTAAACACAACATCACTGCGAGTGGGCGGCCAATAAAGATAAGAAACAGCCCAAGTAAGAGTGCAGGCACGAAAACAGCACCAAACTCTGAGGGTGTCACAAATAAGCCAAGCACCAAAAACATCACTATCTGCGCAAGCCACGTCATACCTTGTTGATAGCGCCGTAAAACTGATGAGCCCTTCATCGATCGGTTACCCGCCACGATGCCTGCGACATAAATGGCCAAAAACCCGCTGCCGCCAAAATAAGAAGCGATGCCGAAAACACAGAGGGCACAAGACATAACCAGGATTGGGTAAAGTGCCTCTTCAAGACGAACTCTGTTAATGACTTCAACGATCAGATAGCCACCGATAAAGCCTATCACTAGGCCTAGACCCATTTGCATACCGAAACCATGAAGGAAATTGGTCACCACACTGCCACGAGCATCTGTGATGATCATTTCTATCAACAAGATAGTTAAAAAGATCGCCATCGGATCATTCGAGCCTGATTCGACCTCCAACATAGATCGAACACGTTTGTATATTTTGACCCCTCCTGTGCGTAATAAAAAGAATACGGCAGCGGCGTCAGTTGAGCTAATAATAGCGCCCATCAACAGGGCATATAACCAAGGCAAATTAAATAGAAAATGGGCGGCTACCCCAACAAACATTGTGGTCAGAAAGACCCCAACAGTGGCGAGAACAAATGCGGGAGCAGCCGCACGTTTCAATGTCTGCACACGGGTTCCAAAACCCGAGTCGAATAAAATCACCGCCAGAGCAAGGCTCCCGATAAAATACGCCTGCTCTGCATCGTTAAACTCTAACCCTAGGCCATCTTCACCTGCAATTAATCCGATACACAGGAATACCAAAAGCAGTGGCGTGCCAAAGCGAAATGCGAAAGTACTGGAAAGGATGGACAGGGCAATGAGTCCTGCCCCAACAAGAATAATATTTGACATCCAATCCACAAACGAGACCCCACTGAGAGCTTATTAAAATAATTATTACGACTCTTCGGCTTGGCTCTTATATCTTCAATCCAAACAATTGGTCAATTTCCAGTGTCATTGCCAAGCCTTGCTGTGGAGAATCAAGATTCAATTCATTTTTTAAAGCATGGGCGGTTTGATTCGCCATTTCGGTCTCTGCGATCCAAAAAAGAATGGTCATCGGTGCTTGAAACGTGAGCCCAAAGAATGTTTTGAGAGGATTTTGACTAATTCCACTGGCCGGCAAGGTTGTTGCACCTTTGATACCTTCACGTACGGCTATATCCAGTGCTTTTTCAGATACATCCTCGGTTACAATTGCGATCAGTAGCGATGATTTCATGGTTCTTCCTCACATCTATTATTAGGCAGCCGTAGCTAATTCGTGTTCTGGGACTTATTCATCAGGAGGACGGGGGCTCCTCATTCATCGCGTTGCTCTCGTCCGTTTACTATAAAGAGCAACTAACAAAATTTTACCACATGATTTAAAAAGCTAATATTACTTGATCCATCGTCAGCCAACACTATATAAACCGATTATGAACGTCTTCACTTACCAAAAGTGCTGGGTTTTGGTTTATTCTAGTCGGCTTTCTTATGCTAAAAGGAGCGGCGGTTATGTCCGCATCAACACCTGCCCAGCACTCCACTCGAAACACATTGCTATCCAGCCTGGTATTAACCCTCACCTTGGTCTCGGACGCGTTACTCTATTTGTTGTTGCCGCTTTATTTCGAGTCTTTTGGCTTAACGCTGTTATGGGTGGGATTGCTGTTATCCTTAAATCGTTTTATTCGACTGCTCATCAATCCGTGGCTCGTCAGTTATTTCCAGATTATGGGTGCTCGAAAGGCCTTATTGCAGGCCATTGCCTTAGCCACGATAGCAAGCCTATGTTTTGTGCTCATGGCCAGCCCTTGGATTTTGTTGGCTTCACGTGTGCTCTGGGGTTGTGCCTTTGCCCTAATGCGTTTGGCGTGTTTGCATTATGCGACTGAAGAACGATCACTTAGCCTTAAAAACCTAGGCTGGTTTACCAGCTTTCAAGAAATCGGGCCGCTGTTAGTCATGCTGCTATCGCCTTGGCTGCTGACCTTTTTAACGCTGAGTCAGGTGCTGATGTTCGGTACGCTCTTGTGTGTGCTCGCCATTCTTCCTGCCTTAGGCTTGCCCAACCCGCAACGCAAAAGCCAAGCAAAGGCAACGGCGGCTTGGCCAAAGCCTGCTCCACTACACCAGCTCACCTTTTTATTATGCCTGCTGTTTGATGGTGTCTGGGTCATCATCCTGGCCCCACAACTGGTCAGCATGGGCTATTCAATCCATCTAGCCTTATCCACCGTGGCGTTTATTTTTGCGGCAAAGCGTATTTTTAGCATGGTCATCGGGCTCATCTCCGTGCGTTTCGCCCTCTTCGCCAACACCTATGGCTGGCTAATATTTACAGTGGGATGCTTATTAATAGCGGGGATGTTGATGCCAACGACTTGGATTCTCTTTGCCAGCGTGCTGGCGGCCACGGGGCATGCGCTTCTCATGATTTTAATGCCAAAGCTGTTAGCGGATATCAGCGAGCATGATAATGAGCGTCAGCTTTCATTAAGTGCCTTCACTTTCTGGCGTGATTTTTCCGTTGCGATTGGCGCTCTATTTGCAGCAATCTTAATTGAGCAGGCATTAATCACTGAATTCTATTGGAGTTTAACCGCGATCACAGCGCTCCTGAGCCTATGGATTTTTAAGAACCGAAAGCAGCGATCAGAGTAAGAGGCGTAATAGGTACAAGGTTTTCCTGGCAGTCATCGATAAGCATAAGTAAGTACTTACTCGTGCCCGAGATATTCATTAATCAACCGTACAAGAAAACCATGGAAGAAGTTTTCAATATCTTCGATGTCACGATCCAACAAAGAAAAATAGCGAGCCGCTTGCTCACGCGTCAGGATCTTTGAGGCGATGGAATACTGGATCTCCTCCTCAGATTTATCATGCCGAGGAACCAAACGCCATTGAATCACGCCGGTATCAAAAAAGGCGATTTCCTTTTCGGCATGTTGGCAAAAAGCCTTTACATGAAGCTGACCATCTGGACCTAAGCAGCCCGCCTCAACACGGCAGGTAAAGGTGATCTTTTTGTCCTGAGGCAAGGGGAGGGTTATGCTCATTATGTGCTCTCTGCCTCTCATTCGGGCTTATGTTGTTATTGTTGGGTCTAGATTCGCAGATTCATCGCATTTTAACCAGAGAAGCCATCGCATTCCAAGTTCTATTACCTGTACTATTGAGTTCAGTCAACGATTACTGTGTCTCACCTTTTAAGTAAACCTAAACTTTCTGGGCAAGATGCCGATTACCTATACATGTACCTATTTGATGAGGCTGCTCTAGGATCCTGTGCTAGGAGGGAAAATGGCATTATTAATTTACGATAACCTTCCAATATCCCATAAAATAGGACGTATAGAGCTCAGTCATGTCGGGCTCAGTGAAGTGCAGAAAAGCGGAAAGGACCGCCAGCTTTTCAAACCCATTGATTTCTCGAAAGACAAACCGAATCGCTCGCCTTCCAAGTCGACGGCTTCTACGAACCAGTATCTCGAAACACAAAAGCAGCTCGATACTCTCAATGAGCGTCGTAAGTTACAAGCCTTCCATATCATGACAGCCCCAGTCATAACAGCTAAGTTAACCGATAGTCTAAGCCATGCTTGGAACACCCTGCAGACGGAAGAAATAGACCATCTGGTGGTGGTAAACGAGATGCAGCAACCGCTTAATCTCATTACCAGCCTGCAACTGCTCAAGGTGGGTATCACCTCAGAGAATAGCCTCGCTACGCTTTCACAGCGTCAAGTTATTGCGATTACCAGCGATACACTGGTACGCGACATTGCCGATTATTTAATACAAACCAAAGCAACAGCAATGCCAGTGGTGGATGATCAACACCAATTAATCGGAATTGTCTGCCGTTCAGACTTGTTAAACCTACTGGTAGCAGGACATAATCTAAGCCTGTGCATTTAGATATGAAAATCCATATATATTACCACTCAGGCAATGAAGGAAAGCCGCAATGACGCCGCATACCGCTGATCACGCTGAACCCTCTAGTGAAAGCATGGGAATTTTTGGCCGATTTCTGTCCGTCTGGGTTGGGCTCGCCATCATCGCAGGAATACTATTGGGGCAGTTTGCACCCGCCCTGCCGCAAGCCTTAGCAGCCTATGAAGTCGCTCAAGTTTCCATACCCGTCGCCATTTTAATCTGGGGTATGATTTTCCCGATGATGGTGCAAATTGACTTTTCAGCCTTGATGAACGTGCGTAAACAGCCAAAAGGATTGATGATCACCACCTGCGTCAATTGGTTGATTAAACCCTTTAGCATGTTCGCCATCAGCTGGTTTTTTCTGGTGGTGCTGTTTCGCCCCTTTATTCCTGAAGCCTTGGCCTATGAATACCTAGCAGGGGCGATTTTACTGGGTGCGGCACCCTGTACTGCGATGGTCTTTGTCTGGAGCTACCTAACCCGTGGCGATGCCGCCTACACCCTCGTACAAGTCGCGCTAAACGACCTCATCATGCTCTTCGCCTTCGCACCCATCGTGGTGCTACTACTAGGGATCTCTAATATCCCCGTGCCTTGGGACACTGTCGCCCTGTCAGTTGTGCTGTATATCGTCATTCCTTTGGCGGCGGGGTATCTCACCCGCATTAGCATCATTAAAAACAAAGGTCAGGATTGGTTTGACCAGGTTTTTTTACCCAAAATTGGCTCTGTCACACCCATTGCCTTAATTATTACACTGGTGCTGCTGTTTGCGTTCCAAGGCGATGTGATTTTAGCCAACCCTTTGCATATCGCCCTCATTGCTGTGCCACTTATCATACAAACTGTGCTGATATTTTTACTGGCCTACTACTGGGCAAAGAGCTGGAAGGTACCACATAATATTGCTGCACCCGGTGCGATGATCGGCGCAAGTAACTTTTTTGAGTTGGCGGTTGCCGCTGCGATTGCCCTGTTTGGGTTACAATCTGGCGCGGCCTTGGCAACGGTGGTTGGCGTCTTGGTGGAAGTGCCTTTGATGTTAGCGCTGGTGCGCTATGCCAATCGTACCCGAGGACAGTTTGCTTAGCCGTCAAGTCCTCGCAAACCTAAACACCTCTTCAGCAGCCTTTTATCGGCAACTGAAGACGGTCTATTCAGGCTGACGTGGAGCAAAAGATTGGCCGAGTCGACATATCGCTTAAACGTCGGCTGGGCTCTTCCAATAGATGAGGGTTTTCGATGAGCGTCCGTTCTAAAACATCCTGCATCCAATTGTGCATATCAGGATTAAGCCGATACAAAACCCACTGCCCTTGGCGTCGATCCACTAGCAGCCCTGATCGGCGTAATTGCGCCAAATGACGAGAGATTTTGGGCTGCGATTGATTGAGCGCCTCCATAATCTCACACACACATAGCTCACCTTCTTGCTTCAACAACAGCAGACTTAGTAAACGGTTTTCTTCCGCTAGATTCTTATAGAACATTAGGGCATCCCCTGCCCCTTCGGTAAGGTTCAGCCGTTGCTCTTCGTAACTTGCTTGATTCCTTGTTTTTTCAACGCCTATCACTCTACTTTTCCTCTACTACAGCCAGTGTACGCCCCTGCGGCAAGGCCAATGAAATCAATACCGCTAACCCTACCATGACCGCCGAAACACTCAAGCACATTTGCAAGCCATAGGCCATGTAGAGCCATCCTGACAAAACGGTGCCGAGTAAACGTCCCATGGCATTGGCCATGTAGTAAAAACCAACATCTAGCGAAACACCATCACCGCGGGCATAGCTAACAATTAAATAACTGTGCAGAGATGAATTCACAGCAAACACCACACCAAATGCCATTAAACCTGAGATTAATAGGGTTTGCGCATCCCAGTTAAGTGATAAGCCGACGGCCATTATCAAGGGTAAACCTGCCAAAGCACTGCCCCAAGCAACCACGGCCCCGCGTCCCGGAATTCGCCCCGAGCGTTTGCCGGTAAAATACGGTGCTAAACATTGCACAATGCCGTAACCAATCACCCAACTGGCCATGAAAAAGCCCACTTGCCAGAAACTCCAACCCAAGCCGTCTTTCAAAAAAACAGGTAAGGCGATGACAAACCAAACATCCCGGGAAGCGAACAAAAAGCAACGCGCAGCTGACAGATAGTTGATGGCACGGCTTTTCGAGAAGATATCGGTAAACTTAGGCTTATTTTTCATACGGCCTAAATCATCGCGCAAGGTCAGGATGGAAAAGATCCAAACACACCCTAACATTGCCGCCATCACAGCAACCGCTCCCGTAAAGCCCAGAAGTGTTAACAGCATGGCCCCTAAGAAAAAACCGATGCCCTTCAACGCATTTTTTGAACCGGTTAGCAACGCCACCCATTGGTAGAGCTTGCCCTGAGCATTGTCAGGAACCAAGAGTTTAATCGAACTCTTGGCACTCATTTTGTTTAAATCTTTGGCAATCCCCGACAAGGCCTGCGCCAGCATGACCCAAGCCACGGTTAAGTATTCTGCAGGCAGTGTCAGCATCAATAGCGCGCCGACCTGCAGAATCAACCCCACATTCATAATGCGGTTTAAACCTAAACGCGCACCGAGCCAACCTCCCACAAGGTTGGTCACCACGCCAAAAATCTCGTAAAAAATAAACAACAGGGCAATCTGTAAGGGGCTATAGCCTAACTGGTTAAAATAGAGCACCACCAACATGCGCAGTGCGCCATCTGTCAGGGTAAATGCCCAATAATTTCCTGTGACAATCAGATATTGCCGCACCTCACGCGAAAGCCCTGCTAACATGGTTATTGTCCTAGATCTAATAAGCCAACTTTACGACCAAGCTCGACCATTCTGACGCTATAGCCCCACTCATTGTCGTACCACGCATAGATTTTGACGTGCGTTTCATTCACCACCATCGTTGATAACGCATCGATGATGCTGGAACGAGAGTCTCCACGATAATCCACAGAGACCAATGGGCGCTCTTCATAGCCCAGAATGCCCGCCAACTCGTTTTCAGACGCGGCTTTTAAAAACGCATTGACCTGTTCCGCACTGGTCGGTGTTTCAACCTCGAATACACAATCGGTTAAAGAGGCATTGGCCAGCGGTACACGCACCGCATGACCGTTGATACGACCCGCCAGTTCAGGAAAAATCTCGATAATCGCTTTCGCCGATCCAGTCGTGGTTGGAATTAAGCTGGAGCCACAGGCGCGCGCACGACGCAGATCCTTGTGGGGTGCGTCTAGGATGGTCTGAGTGTTGGTTAAATCATGAATGGTGGTCATGCTCGCATGCTTGATGCCGAGTTTCTCTTTAATGACTTTGACCACCGGTGCCAAGCAGTTCGTGGTGCAAGAAGCAGCGGTGACGATACGATGCTCTGCTGGGTTATACAGGTGATCGTTCACCCCCATCACCACGTTCAATACACCCTTTTCCTTAATGGGTGCAGACACCACGACACGCTTAACGCCTTGATCTAGGTAGGCTTGCAAGACGCTTTGGCTTTTCATCTTGCCTGAGCATTCAAAGACTAGGTCGCAATCAGACCAATCGGTAGCGGCAATCTCCTTTTCACTGCTCACCTGAATGGACTTGCCATCGATAAGAATCTGATCGCCTTCAGCCTTGGCTTCATGTAACCAGCGCCCATGCACTGAGTCAAAGTTAAGCAAATGCGCCAAGCTCTCAGCACCCGCAGCAGGGTCATTGATACGAACGAACTCAAACTCAGGCCAATTCCACGCCGCTCTGAGTGCTAAACGCCCCATACGGCCGAAGCCATTGATACCGACCTTAATCGCCATACGTGATTCCTCCAGTTTAGAAACTTAAAATTAGGTATCGGCTTTTCGGATGTTAACAATATGAAAAGCCTTTATTGTTACAACTTCATTTCGTATCGCTTGTCTTGTTCAAATAGCTCGTTGATTCACTCGGGCTGATAACTGTTCCGCCGACTCAACCCGTTCAGAGTAACGATCCGTTAAGTAATCACTGCACTGACGTGTTAGCAAAGTGAACTTTATTAACTCTTCCATCACATCAACAACTCGGTTGTAGTAAGCCGATGGTTTCATGCGATCCTGCTCATCGAACTCAAGAAATGCCTTCGCAACTGACGATTGATTAGGAATTGTGATCATCCGCATCCACCGCCCCAAAATCCGCATTTGATTAACCGTATTAAAGCTTTGAGAGCCACCACAAACCTGCATTACCGCTAGGGTTTTTCCTTGAGTAGGACGAACTGCACCAATGCTTAACGGAATCCAATCAATTTGAGCCTTCATGATCGATGTCATTGCCCCATGACGCTCGGGAGAACACCACACCATACCCTCACACCATCGCACAAGCTCTCGCAACTCTTGAACTTTTGGATGCTGATCATCAGTATCGTCTGGCAAGGGCAATCCACTGGGGTTGAAGATTTTTGTCTCAGCTCCCATTAGCTCTAATAGTCTAGCCGCTTCTTCTGTCACTAAGCGACTAAAAGAGCGCTGCCGAAGTGATCCGTAGAGCAATAAAATACGAGGACGATGGTCGACATTGTTTCGGCACATCTGGCTTAAATCAGGATGCTGTAGGCAACTTGAATCGAGATTCGGTAGATCCTTTATATCGTTCATAGGGCTTGTTCTTTTTTAAAATCAAATTAGTTTCTAACGGTGTTGAGCTTAACATGCGTTAAAGAAGCTCCGTCAACGAACCTTCAAAAGACAATGCAATCGGCCGGCACCGACAGGGTCATCGGCTTGCATAGGCACGACGGCATAACGAAGGCTAAGGCTCTTTTGAACACGCTCAATTTCCGCGATTTCCGTTTTGGCACGAGCAACCAACAAGGGGTGGGCACTATCGGTAGCCGCAAGACTCGCATTGACCACCCAGGCATACGGTGCAATCTCTGCCCGCAGCAAATCTTCCTGTAAGCGTGCGGCCTCTAACACAGGTGTAGTTTCTGGCAAAGTCACAATCAGTATTTTGGTTTGCTTGGGATCCTGCAAGCGCATCATGGGCGTGATCATGCGGGCAGTGGTATCACTTGCATGACGCATAATGTCTCGATGGTACGAACCCGTGGCATCTAGCAACAATAATGTATGCCCCGTTGGTGCTGTGTCCATCACCACAAATTTACGACTGGCTTCTCGTATCACCCTAGAAAAAGCCTGAAATACGGCAATTTCCTCTGTGCAGGGTGAACGTAGATCCTCTTCCAGCATGGCACGGCCCTGAGCATCGAGACTGGCTCCGCGCGTCTGCATAATGTGATCACGGTACCTCTGCGTCTCAACTTCAGGATCAATACGACTGACCGTGAGACGGGACACATCACCTGCTAGGGTCTCGTGCAAATGTGCTGCTGGATCCGTGGTGGTGAGCAAGACCTCGTGACCACGTGCAGCAAGCTCTACCGCAACCGCAGCTGCAATAGTGGTTTTGCCAACACCACCTTTGCCCATGGTCATAATCAGGCCTTTACCTGCATCCTCAATGCCATTAATCAACTGGGATAAAGAAGGTAAATCAGTCATGCCGTGATGGTTTGGTTCAGCCTGTATTTTGTTGACCGGCTGATTCATTCGACGCAGGGCATCCACACCCACTAAATTTTCAGGACGCAGATAAAAATGACTTTGAACCAGACTGGCAAGGTCAGCGTCCATTGCTGCTATCGCACTGCGTTCACGATTAATCATACTTAGCGCCAGCGCATCGTCCAGCGCGTCGTCAGGCATCAGTCCATTGATTGCCAGTTGCTGATTACCAACTCCAATAGCAGCCAATTCTTTATAGGTTCTCGCGGCCTCAGAAAGCGAACTGGTACGGGGTCTCGCAACAAGAATCATACGTGTCAAATCAGAATTCGACAGACTATTCACCGCTGCGGCATAACGCTCACGCTGTTTTTCCAACCCAGCCAAAGGCCCAAGACATGATGCATCACCACCAGTTTCCAAAAAACCACTCCAAGCCCCCGGAAGTTTGAGTAAACGAATAGTATGGCCTGTAGGGGCTGTATCAAACACTATGTGGTCATACCGTGCGGTAAGTGCCTGCTCAGTCAGCAAAGCCGTGAATTCATCAAAGGCTGCAATCTCGGTTGTACAAGCACCCGATAACTGCTCTTTAATGCTGTTGAGGGCGTTTCCAAGGAGATTAGCGCGGATCGGGCCAATAATACGCTCGCGGTAGTCTTCTGCTGCGGCTTCAGGATCAATTTCAAGCGCTTCTAGCCCCGGCACTTTAACGATTGGTGTAATATGATTACCTATATCCGTATCAAATACTTGCCCCACATTTGAAGCTGGATCCGTACTAACCAACAACACACGACACCCTGCGTCCACCAGATCAACAGCGGTAGCGCAGGCTAAAGAGGTCTTTCCCACTCCCCCTTTACCTGTAAAAAATACAAACTTAGGTAAATTTTCAAACATTCTGCTCACTCCCCTCTACAGGAAAATGATGACGAGTCTTATTGGCTATTCGAACCAATGCCAACATCAGCGGAACTTCTACCAATACGCCTACGACTGTCGCTAAAGCCGCACCAGATTGGAGGCCAAACAAGGCAATGGCGACCGCGACCGCTAACTCGAAGAAGTTACTCGCACCAATCATACCCGCAGGAGCTGCTACGTTATGGGGGACACGCCATGCTTTACACCAACCATAGGCGATAAAAAAAATAAGAAATGTTTGGATAATTAGCGGGATAGCAATCAATACGATATGCAACGGATTCGCAATAATCACATCACCTTGGAACGCAAACAGCAGTACTAGCGTAATGATTAAGCCTATTGGAGTCACAGGGGCTAGGCGCTTCATAAAGACCTGAGTAAACCATTCAATCCCCTGTCGTTGAATTATCCACCGACGCGTCAGATAGCCAGCTCCTAATGGGATCACGATATAGAGAACGACAGACAAGATCACGGTATCCCAAGGCACTTGAATGTTTGATACACCCAGTAGAAAAACAACGATCGGCGCAAAAGCGAAGAGCATGATCAGGTCATTGATAGCGACTTGCACCAGAGTATACGCCGCATCTCCACGGGTCAGATAACTCCAGACAAACACCATCGCCGTACAAGGTGCTGCACCTAAAAGGATTGCTCCCGCTAGATATTCACGTGCCATATCTTCAGGAATAAGTGGTTTAAATACCACCATCAGAAAAAACCAAGCAATCGCAAACATGGTAAAGGGTTTGATCAACCAATTGACTGTTGTGGTGACAATCAATCCCTTCGGTTGGCGACCGACGCCGACGATTGAGCTGAAATCAATCTGCAGCATCATCGGGAAAATCATTGCCCAGATCAATATCGCTACCGGAATGGAGACCTGGGCGTATTCGAAGCGTGAAAGTGTTTCGGGAATCGCTGGCGCAAATTGCCCGAGCAATATACCTGCAACAATTGCCAATGCCACCCAAAGCGTAAGAAAACGCTCGAATAGCCCCATTCCCTCTACTGTACTTGGAGCTTTTGCTTTCGCGCGAGCATTCATATTGCTTTTCCTTTACGACTCAATACTTGATACATCATAGTATGAATTTAATTAGTACTCGTTAGGCTCGCAGCGGCTGCCACGCGAAATTGGAGCCAAGGGTTCACATATATCTGGATGCCCTCCACAGCAGTCACGTGCCAAAAACTCGATGGTCTCGCGCATATGACTTAAATTGACCCGATATATAATCGAGCGACTCTGGCGCTGAGAAATCACTAATCCCGCTTGTGAAAGCACTGAAAGATGCGCAGATAAGGTATTGTGTGGCACGTTTAACTGCCGAGCAATCTCGCCCGCAGGCAGTCCGTCTGGTTCGTGTTGAACCAGCAATCGAAAGGTTTTAAGGCGAGTTTCCTGCGAAAGCGCAGCAAAACTCTCAATTGCATTCTTTATTTCCATAGTTCCAAGATTATGGAAATAAAGAAATGAAGTCAAGCCTCTGGTTAAGACAATTCAAGCATCAATTTTTTAGGTTAGGTTGAACCTATGAAAAACATGCAACCTAACCTAGCAGAGCAAGTTATCTCGCACAGCTTCAAAAACCAATTCTTCTCGGTGTTCACCAAACGCCTGATCTGGAGCCGGCGTTACGCTCACCTGATCACCTATTTGACATCCGTCCATCGCTGCTTCAAGTCCCTGCATTGTGTGCCAGTGAATACTATCGAACATAACAGGTCCTTTTCAATTCGTCCGAGAGTTTTCATTTGAAACCGTAAAATGGCTGTAACCCACTCACAAACGAGGTACATGACAACAGACATTGCCACCTTCATCGAAGCGTACCTGACAGTTATTGATCAGAGCTAGGCGTAAACGTTGACGTGCCCGACGTAAACGCGCTTTGGTTGCAGGTAAGGTCAGACCTTTTTCCTGTGCATAGTCTGCTTGCGCCACTCCTTTGAGGTCACAGGCTTCTAATATTTCTCGATCGGACGGCCTTAATTCACGAACATTTCGTCGTAAACAGCTATCCAACTCATCGATAGAGGCTAGCTCAGCTTCGGGTTGCGGGTGCTCTAGATCTAGATCAACCCAGTGTTTCAAGCGACGATGGCGGTCAATCAAAACATTTTTTGCGACTCGAAATAGCCAAGCTTTGGGGTTTTCAATTGCACAAAACCCTTCTCCTTGCAGCATTGATTTGACAAAAACATCTTGAAGACAGTCGTCAGCCTCATCTAAATGCTGTAACTGTTGACATAGAAATGCCCGCAACTCTTTTTCATAGAGTTGCCAGGCACGTAATACACACTCAAAATTCCGATCATTCATACTTGCTAGCCCAAAAAGTTGGAGACCTCCTCGGTGCTCGCAACCTTTCCTTCAATCACGATTTCATCGTCAATTGCCAACGCTGGCGTTCTCATAATGCCTGCGTCAATAATCGCATTGGTGTCTGTCACTTTAACCAACTCGTACACTATGCCTTTACTATTTGCAGCGAGTTCAGCATTTTCAGTCAGTTGCTTACATTTTGCACAGCCACTGCCATAGATAGTAAATTTCATTTTTATTTCCTCATTGATATGCTATTTAATCAATAAACGCTACCACCAATTACCGTAGATAAACCCAGTAATAGTTGCCATTACAACCACCAACGCACAGTAAACCAGCGTTTTTTCGGTGCCCAATATCGTCCTAATCACTAACATATTAGGTAAAGATAAAGCAGGCCCGGCTAAGAGCAATGCCAGCGCCGGACCTTTGCCCATGCCAGCCCCCAACAGAGCTTCAACAATCGGAACTTCCGTAAGCGTAGAGAAGTACATCAAAGCCCCTAGGACCGAAGCAAGAATGGTCGATAAAAATGAGTTATCGCCCACAGCCGCCGCTACCCACTCGGAAGGAATAATGCCCTCATGACCGGGACGCCCTAGAGCAAAGCCCGCAACAAACACACCCGCTAAAAGCAAGGGCATAATCTGTTTAGCAAAGTCCCAACTCTGTAACGCCCACTCTCGATCTTGCTCACGCAATGAGGAGATCAACATCAATCCCCCAATTCCGATGACGAAGGGCAGTTCAGGCACGGAGGGTATCATTATCGCGAATAGTGTCACGCACACTGCCACCAACAAAAGCGGTAGCACTGGCCACTGCCATTTCAAGACAAGTAAAATACCCAAAGCGATGGATAAGAATGCAGTGATAGACCACTTCCAAGCATAGATCTGCATCCACACATGGCTGTCCGCAGCTGCCCAATTGGCAAACACCAAGATACCCACCATCAAAGCAAAAAACAGTGCGACGATGCTCATTGATTTATCACCGCCCCCGCCTGTAAAGCCGCGCTTATTGGATGTAGAACGCAAGGCTTCTTCTTTACGGTAGATAAGATGCATGATCGTGCCAATCACTAAGGCAAACACAATGGCACCAACAGCTCGCGCGATGCCTATTTCGGCCCCCAGCACTTTTGCCGTTACCACCACAGCCATCACATTGATAGCAGGACCCGAATAGAGAAAAGCAATTGCGGCACCAAGGCCCGCTCCGCGCTTATAGATGCCACCAAAAAGGGGGAGCACAGTACAAGAACAAACAGCGAGTAAGGTTCCTGAAATTGATGCCACACTAAAGGCGACAGGTTTTGATGCATCCGGCCCCAGATAACGCATCACAGCATCTTGGCTTAAATAAGCCGCCATGGCACCTGCGATTAAGAAAGCTGGTAACAAACATAAAATAACATGCTCGCGGGCATACCAGTTTGTCAGCCTAATCGCTTCTAAAACCGCATTATCAAAACGCTCAGTCCCCGCTGGAAGGAAATAGATTACTAAGAAAGCAGCAATCATCAACAGAAGCACTTTTACTTCACGCGGATTAGCTCGATAAAGCGCAATAATTTGAGTATACAAAGCCGAACTCCTTAATACGTCGTTCAGTCATGAACAATTCAGTCCTTCTACAGTATAGAAGACGTATTAACCCAAAAAAGGATGCAGGCTATTAATGAGGTATTTATAAATTTATTGACTGTCACACTTTCGTCACATTTGATGCTTATAGTGAGTTACGTGAATCAAATACACCAGAGTCTAAGACTGACGGAGAGTGAACCATGATGTTGAAAAAAGCGTTTGCAGTGGCTGCACTAGCCAGTGCTGTAGCACTTAGCAGCTATGCCGTTGCTGATGTTGACCCTAACCTGCCAGATTACACTGCAGTTTCAGGTGTATCAGGCAACTTATCAAGTATCGGTTCTGATACCTTAAACAACCTGATGGCACTTTGGGCAGAAGAGTTCAACCGCTTTTACCCAAGCGTCAACATTCAAGTTCAAGGCGCTGGCTCATCTACTGCTCCGCCAGCACTGACTGAAGGAACAGCTACGTTGGCCCCTATGAGCCGTGGTATGCGTCAGTCTGAGATTCAAGCATTTGAAGACAAGTTTGGCTATGCGCCTTACGAATTACCTGTTGCAATCGACATGCTGGCTGTTTATGTTAACAAAGACAACCCCATCGAAGGCTTAAGCTTGCCACAAGTGGATGCTATCTTCTCTGCAACACGTCGCTGTGGATATGACTCAGATATTACACGCTGGGGTCAGGTTGGCTTAACTGGTGCTTGGGAAAACCGTGATTTCGCGCTTTACAGCCGTAATGCAGTATCCGGTACATATGGATTCTTTAAAGACAACGCACTTTGTGGCGGTGACTTTAAGTCCAGCATCAACGAACAACCAGGCTCTTCTTCTGTTGTACAGGGTGTATCTGAGTCGATCAACGGCATTGGCTACTCTGGTATCGGATACCGCACCTCAGGTGTTCGCGTTGTACCTTTAGCAGCAGAACATGGCGGAGATTTTGTTGAAGCTTCTGCTGAGAATGCCGCTAGTGGCGAATACCCTCTTGCACGTTACTTGTTTATCTACATCAACAAGCATCCTAATCAAGAGCTTGACCCACAAACACGTGAATTCGTGAAAATGCTTTACTCTAAGCCAGGTCAAGAAGTCGTTCACCGCGATGGTTACGTCCCGCTGCCTGAGACCTTAGCATCACGCATTCGTTCTGAACTAGGTATCGATTAATACACTTAGTGCTATAAAAAAAGAGGCCCTTCTGGGCCTCTTTTTTATTTGTGCAACTGCGAAATATGACAACTGTCATATTTCTGTCACAAACACACTTTAAGCTGTGCAGCATGATCCCTTTCTAATCGATATGAGCGATTTGACATGAACGATACCGTTACTCCAGCCGTGCCACCGGGTCTGCGAAGCCGGTCACTCTTACCTGATACAGAAGCTCGACTAAAGCTTCGAAAAAAACGCGCCCGTCGTGACCGTAATTCGCGTTGGGGAATTACAGCCGCTGGATTTGGTGTTGTCTTTGCACTGGCCATGATTTTCGTTTACCTGTTTTATGAGGTATTCCCGATATTGAAAGGCGCAACCGTAACCCCACAAGCGGACTATGCACTCCCAGTCACTCAAGCGACTCATCAGCATCTAATCTTAGAGCGCTACGAAGAGCTCGGCATCCAATACACGGAAAATGGTCAAGTTACCTTTTTCGAAGCGGATACCGGAGCTGTTCGTCATCAGGTCAGTTTAGACTTACCTGATGAGACTGAGATTACTAGCTTCACGCACTCTGAGGTCATTGGTGGAGTCACCGCCCAAGGGTTGAGTAACGGTCAAATTATTATCACTCGTCATGCATTTGATTTAAGCTTTCCTCAGGATCGACGCGTCATTGCACCAAGAATTGAATATCCGTTTGGCGCGAATCCAATTCAAGTGGATCAAGATGGCAAGGCTATTCAACATCTAGCAGTGGAAACAGTAACACGTGGATCTGGTGGATCACTCATTGCAGCGATTACTGAAGATCAACGCTTGATACTGACTCACTTGACCACTCGCACCAATATGATGACTGGGGAAACTACGGCTAATACCCGCCAGGTCACATTAACAGATGTTCCAGCAGCCCCAGTTAAAATGTTACTGGATAAAGCACTGCGTAACCTGTTCATTACGGATAATCGTGGTTACATCCACCATTATGACGTTTCAGACCTCAATACTGCACGAAAAGTGGCCAGTATTAACGCTGGCAATGGTCAGAACATTACGGCTATCGATTTTTTAGTCGGCTCTGTCTCTTTAATCATCGGTACTGAAAAGGGTGAGCTTAGTCAATGGTTTTTAGTACGTGATGAAAATAACCAATTTAATCTGACAAGAATTCGTGAATTCAAGTCGCATAATGCGGCCATTACAGTCATAACACCTGAATACACGCGCAAAGGCTTCTTGGCGGGTGATGCTGACGGTTACCTTGGCATTCACTACGGTACCTCTGCTCGTACGCTTTATCTGAAAAAACAAGCGGATGCACCGATAAAGGACTTAGCCATCTCTCAAGTCAACGGCCGAATTTTGGTCTTGGATGATCAGAACCGTTTACAAGTTGCGAGCCTTTGGAACCGTCACCCACAACTGTCTTTCTCTGCCATGTGGAACAAGGTTTGGTATGAAGGACGCGGGGCACCCGATTACATCTGGCAGTCGTCTTCAGGTTCAGATGAGTTCGAATCTAAATTCAGCTTAGTCCCTCTTTCTGTGGGCACTCTGAAAGCGGCATTCTATGCCATGTTATTTGCCATGCCACTGGCGATCGCAGGCGCGATTTACACCGCTTACTTCATGACACCTAAACTGCGCGGTATTGTTAAGCCCAGCATTGAAATCATGGAAGCGCTGCCTACGGTTATTTTGGGGTTCTTGGCGGGCCTCTGGTTAGCTCCCTTTGCGGAGGACAACCTTCCGGCGGTGTTTAGCTTCTTTATTCTGATGCCGGTCATGATGTTGCTGTTTGCTTTTATTTGGAGCAAATTGCCCCTTCGCAAGATCGTTCCTGATGGCTGGGAAGCCGCGCTTTTAGCACCTGTGATACTGCTGTTTGGCTATGTCTGTATCATTGCCAGCCCTTGGATCGAAATCTGGTTCTTCAACGGCAGTATGCGTCAGTGGTTTACCGACATAGGTGTTACTTACGATCAACGTAATGCCCTGATTGTAGGAATTGCAATGGGCTTTGCCGTTATTCCGACTATCTTCTCGATTGCTGAGGATGCTGTCTTCACCGTGCCACGTCACTTAACACAAGGCTCTCTCGCACTCGGTGCGACGCGTTGGCAGACAGTGATGGGCGTGGTCATACCCACGGCAAGCCCAGGGATTTTCTCTGCGGTGATGATGGGCTTTGGCCGTGCGGTCGGTGAAACGATGATTGTACTCATGGCAACGGGTAACAGCCCCGTGGTTAACTTCAATATCTTTGAAGGGATGCGTACGCTGTCGGCGAACATCGCTGTAGAACTACCAGAAACGGCCGTAGGTTCTTCTCACTTCCGTGTGCTCTTCTTGGCCGCGCTGGTACTACTCGCCTTAACCTTTATCGTTAACACGATTGCCGAAATTATTCGTCAACGTTTACGTGCTCGCTACAGCAACCTGTAATAAAAGGATTGGGGAATCTATATGAAAGCTTGGTTTAAAAGTGGCTCACCCTGGATCTGGTTAAACGGGGGTGCTGTCGCATTTTGTATGATCATGGTGGTGGGATTAATTGGTCTGATCGCTGTACGTGGCTTCGGACACTTCTGGCCTGCCGATATTGTTAAAGTCGAAATCACGCAACCTGATGGCTCTCGTCAGGTTGTGATGGGTGAGATTGTACGCCCACAAACCATTACAGCGGCCGTTGCCCGTGATGGTGGACGTACGGACATACCTGAGGGTATGGATCTGATCACCCGTTACTTGCTGAAACAGGGCAATAAAGACCAAACCAGTAATGATTTTGCTTGGTACTTCGAGTTAGGCATGGGTGAGTTTCAATACCCTAAAGATGCCTATCAAATTGAACGTCGTGAATGGGGTAATTTCTATGGACAACCCGTAGCATTGGTCCGTTCCGGTGAAGTCATTGCTCGCCCTGCCGAAACAAATTTTTGGTCGACTTTGCAAGAGTCGATTAACCGCAGCTTAGCTCTTCACAAGGAAATTCGTGGGATCGAGAAAGGCGAAATTGGTCAAATGAACGCTCAAATCGAGCGCTTACGTTTGGATTTACGTCGTTTAGAACTACGCAACCCATCAGCACAAGAGCGCGCTCAAGAGGAAGAGCGTATCGCGGCTGAGCGTGCTCGACTTGATGCCGAATACGCCATCTTACGTGTTGAACTCGACAAACTTTACGAAAGCACACGCCGTGACACACTGGTTATGCGCATGAGTGATGATCGAGAGGTGAATATCAGCCTAGCGACCATTGTGCGCGTTACTGCCCCAAATAGCATGTCTGTATTTGGCAAGGCAGGCCAGTATATTGAGCGTCTATGGGAGTTCTTAACCGACGTTCCCCGTGAGGCCAACACCGAAGGCGGTATTTTCCCTGCTATCTTCGGAACGGTTACCATGGTGTTCGTGATGTCGATCATGGTCACACCCTTTGGTATTTTGGCAGCAATTTACCTACGTGAATATGCTAAACAAAATATGATGACACGCATCATCCGTATTTCAGTATACAACCTAGCGGGTGTCCCCTCTATTGTATACGGCGTGTTTGGTTTAGGCTTTTTCGTCTACTTTTTAGGTGGAAGCATCGACAAGCTCCTTTACGAAGCTGCCTTGCCAACGCCCACCTTTGGTACACCCGGCTTATTCTGGGCATCCTTGACCTTGGCATTGCTTACGCTGCCCATCGTCATTGTCTCAACTGAAGAAGGCTTGGCGCGTATTCCATCCACTATACGCCAAGGTAGTTTGGCGTTAGGTGCCACTAAATCAGAAACACTCTGGAAAGTTATAGTGCCATTAGCCACACCCGCCATGATGACAGGTTTAATACTAGCCATTGCGCGTGCGGCAGGAGAAGTGGCGCCCTTGATGCTCGTGGGTGTTGTAAAACTGGCACCAACCTTACCTGTGGACGCGACCTTCCCATTCATCCATTTGGATCGGAAAATCATGCATCTTGGTTTCCATATTTACGACGTCGGCTTCCAAAGCCCAAGTGCTGAGGCGGCTCGTCCATTAGTGTATGCAACGGCCTTGGTGTTAGTGCTCTTGATTGTTATCCTGAATTTAACTGCGATCAGTATACGTAACCGCCTGCGTGAGCGTTACCGTAGTGCATCTGACTAATCTGGCCGCCGATAGAACCTTTTTTTAGAGTGAGAAACGTTATGAATTCACAAGTCAACGACACACCAAGCATTGCCGTTTCTGCTAGCCAAGCACGCGGTGGTGCTCCTAGAGAAGCTCTGCGCATGCAGGATGAGAAAATTAAAATTGCGGTCAACAACCTGAACCTTTATTACGGATCAGATCAAGCGCTCAAGAATATCAACCTCACGATTCCTGAGAAGCGTGTAACAGCTTTCATCGGCCCATCTGGCTGTGGCAAGTCCACGCTATTACGTTGCTTCAACCGCATGAATGATTTGGTTGATATTTGTCGTATCGAAGGTGAAATCGTTCTTGATGGTCACAATATTTACGATCGCAAAGTAGACGTTGCCGAGTTACGTCGTAATGTCGGTATGGTGTTCCAAAAGCCAAACCCTTTCCCAAAGTCCATTTATGAAAATGTGGCTTATGGTTTACGTTTACAAGGCGTTAACTCTAAACGCGTTCTTGATGAAGTGGTTGAACGCTCGCTACGAGCCGCTGCTCTATGGGATGAAGTGAAGGATCGATTAGAAGATAATGCCTTTGGTATGTCAGGCGGACAACAACAGCGTTTAGTCATTGCACGTGCCGTTGCCATTGAGCCTGAAGTCATTCTCCTTGATGAGCCGGCATCCGCACTCGATCCAATTTCAACCTTGAAAATTGAAGAGTTGATCAACGAGTTGAAAAACGAGTACACCATTGTCATTGTTACCCATAATATGCAACAAGCCGCACGTGTTTCCGACTATACTGCATTCATGTACATGGGTGATCTAATCGAGTTTGGCGACACCGACACGCTCTTCACCAAACCAGCAAAACAACAAACTGAAGACTACATTACAGGCCGTTATGGCTAGTCAGGGTCTTGATTCTATGCCCTTATTAACGCGAAGAGGATTGTGGCCATGCCATCGGTAAATGACAATTTTTCGAAACATATTTCCAATCAGTTCAATATTGAACTTGAACAAATTCGTACCCAAATGCTGAGCATGGGCGGTATGGTAGAGCGCCAAGTTAGTGACGCTATCGATGCCTTGATCAATGGCAATGTTGAGTTGGCTGAAAAAACCCGCGAACGAGATAAGCTCGCGAACCAAATGGAAATGGATATTGATCAGCAGTGCACGAAGATTATAGCCCTGCGCCAACCCGCTGCCAGTGATTTGCGGCTTATCATCGCAATCAGCCGAGTGGCGTCTGATCTTGAGCGTATTGGTGATGAATCAGGACGCATTTCTAAGCATGCCATTGAAATTGCAAATCAGCCTTCAAGACAACCTCAAATCGGCTACCAAGAAGTTCGACATATTGGTAACTTGGTTATCGAGATGGTCCGCGATGTACTGACGGCTTTCTCTCGTGGAGACTTAGAGATGGCCTACAAGGTTGCCAAGCGCGACCGTGAGGTTGATCAAGAGTATCGCTCAGCTATACGCTCTCTCGTTACCTATATGATGGAAGACCCACGTTCTATTACAGTGGTTTTGAACGTCATGTGGATACTTAGAAGTTTAGAACGTATCGGTGACCATGCACGTAGTATCGCGATTCATCTCATCTATCAAGTGAGTGGTGAAGACGTGCGCCATAAAAGCTTGCGTGAAATTAAAGAAGCCATACACGACTCTTCTCCTGAGGACGAATCGGACAGCTATCAAAGCGAGTAATTTTTGACGGTAAAATGGTACACTCACGGTTGACTCTCTTAAGCAGTAGAATACCGTGGAAACCTACAGTCAATTGAATCATACTTTTAGAAGACGGCATTGGTTAAACGCCAATGACCGTCCTTTTTTAACCTCGCATTGGCGCAAATGGCTCTGTGATCGTGGCTCGTTAACTGAGGCATTGATTCGTGCTAGCGACAATCGATTTTCAGTCAGGCTCATCGCGCAAACGAAGTCGTATCCGACCTACGATGAAGCACTCACGTTAAAGATATCGCCTCAACAAAAAGTTCTCATCAGAGAAGTAGAGCTATTAGGCAAGCATCAGGCGTGGGTGTACGCGCGTTCAGTTGTGCCCTTATCGACCCTCAAGCACTGCCATCAAAGTCTTGAGCAGCTGGGCAACCGCTCACTTGGAACGCTGCTGTTTACCGATCCGGGTATAAGGCGCGGCGCTCTAGAGGTGTGTCAACTCTCGGCCAAGCATCAAAACTACCCCAGCCGTCGATCAATTTTTTGGATAAAGCAACAGCCGCTGCTCGTCACAGAAATATTCTTACCTCCCATGGCGCAGATTTCTCATCCTTCATAGCGGTCAATAACTCAGTTTCTATTCCAACACTTATCTATTACAATAAAGCCTAATTTAGATAAAGGAGTTATATCATGAAACTGAACGTCGGCGGAATTGATCGTATCTTACGAATTGTGATTGGCGCAGCCTTGATCCTTGCGACTTTGTTTGGCGCCCTACCTGTCTGGGGTTGGATTGGAATTGTGCCTTTACTGACTGGACTCGTCGGCTATTGTCCACTCTACCCAATCCTGGGAATTTGTACGAAAAAGTAAGACTTTATTTTGACTCAGCGCCTTAAGGCGTACAATAGCGCCTCTAAAAGGAGCTGAGTCATGAATTTTGCAAATAAAGTTTCCGTTTATATCCGTTTAATGCGTGCAGATCGGCCCATAGGCACTTGGCTGTTGTTATGGCCCACGCTTTGGGCATTATGGATCGCATCCGAAGGTGTTCCGGCTCCCCACCTCCTGATTATTTTTATTCTGGGTGTATTTTTGACCCGATCTGCTGGCTGTGTTATCAACGACTATGCGGACCGCCATATCGATGGTCATGTTAAACGCACCGCCAACCGTCCGTTAGCGACGGGTGAAGTCTCTGAAAAAGAAGCCATTTATCTGTTTATTTGCTTAATGCTGATTTCATTTTTTCTCGTGCTCTTTACCAATACCATGACGATTTTAATGTCGGTGGTGGGTATCGCACTTGCGTTCACCTATCCTTTTATGAAGCGCTACACTCATTTGCCACAAGTGGTATTAGGGGCTGCATTTGGTTGGGCGATCCCCATGGCGTTTACGGCCGTCACCGAAAGCCTACCGCTGATTGCACTGCTTCTCTATCTAGCGAAGGTACTGTGGACCGTTGCGTATGACACCCAATACGCCATGGTTGATCGTGACGATGACCTTAAAATAGGCGTTAAATCCACTGCAATTTTATTTGGCCAGCGCGATGTCCTCATCATTGCTCTGCTTCAAATCTCTGCTTTAGCGCTCTTAGTGTTTATCGGAACTGAGCTTTCGATGAGTGGATGGTATTATTCTGGCTTGATTGGTGCTGCTTTCTTTTTCGTTTACCAGTACCGCTTGATACGACATCGAGAGCGTGATCCTTGCTTTAAAGCCTTTTTGAATAATCATTTAGCTGAGTTATCCGTGCTTATCGGTATTGTTTTGCATTATGCCGCATAAGAATTAATATCTATTTTGCATAATGGCTTGGATTGTCATATATCTGTAACAGAAACGTCTTGTAATAGACGTGGTAGATTATCTGAATTGAGGCTCAACCATGTCGCTAGCAAAACGTATATTGATTGTTGATGATGAAGCACCCATCAGAGAGATGATCGCAGTCGCTCTCGAAATGGCGGGCTACGAATGCATTGAAGCTGAAAATGCTCAGCAAGCCCATGGTGCTATTTTGGATCAACAACCCGATATGGTTCTGCTGGATTGGATGATGCCGGGCATGAGTGGCATTGAGTTTGCTCGCCGCTTACGTCGCGACGAAGTGACTGCGGAAATCCCAATCATTATGCTGACCGCAAAAGCCGAAGAAGACAATAAAGTGTTAGGCTTAGAAGTCGGCGTGGACGATTACATCACCAAGCCCTTCTCACCCAGAGAATTAGTTGCTCGCCTTAAAACTGTTTTACGTCGTACAACGCCAAAAGGCATTGAAGAGCCCGTAACGGTAGATGACTTAACTCTCGATCCTGTATCTCATCGTGTATTGTCCGACTCTACTCCATTGGAACTTGGTCCGACTGAGTTTCGACTGTTACAATTTTTCATGACACACCAAGACCGAGCCTATTCGCGTGGGCAGCTATTAGACATGGTATGGGGTGGTAATGTATATGTGGAAGAGCGTACTGTAGATGTACATATTCGTAGACTCAGAAAAGCACTCGGCGAGCGCCATGATTACTTGATTCAAACCGTCCGTGGTACAGGCTATCGTTTTTCGTCTCAAGCATCTTAAGGTCAAGAAGGACGAGTAGATGTATAGATCGCGATATCTATTAATATACAGCCTGCTGTCGTTTATTGCGGTCGGTGCGGTTGTTGGCCTTCTACTTGGCTATTTTTTTGTGTGCCTTGTGATTGCGCTACTAGCATGGAGTGCTTACCAGATTTCTCATTTTGTCCGGGTAATGGAGTGGCTGAGTAAAGAAGATCTCTCCGAACCGCCACAAGCGACTGGTGCATGGGGTGATCTGCTGGACGGCCTCTATCGTTTACAAAGACGCCACCGTGACAAAGAAAAAAACCTCAGAAGCATTATTCTTCGTTTTCAACAGTCCTCTGCAGCCTTAGAAGACGCTGTGGTGATTATCGATAAAAAGGGCCACTTGGAATGGTGGAACCGATCTGCAGAGACCTTGCTTGGTTTGAGTTTTAAAGCAGATCGACACAAATCGCTTATCAACATTTTAAGAGACCCGCGCTTTGTTCGCTTCTTTAAAAAAGAGCACTACACCGAACCACTGGAACTCGCGTCTCCCTTACATCCCCAAGTGACCTTACAATACAGCATTACCCGTTTTGGTGATGGTGATCGTTTATTGGTAGCAAGGGACATCAGCCAATTAAAGCGGCTCGAGCAAACCCGACAGTTGTTTGTCGCCAATGCATCTCATGAGCTAAGAACACCCTTAACAGTTTTACGCGGTTACCTAGAAACTTTCATTGATCAAGACTTCCCAGCGGGCATTAAACGAGCACTGCTGCAAATGAGCGGTCAAACGCAACGTATGGAAACCTTGGTGAAAGATCTGTTGTTGCTGTCTCGATTAGAATCAAGCCAGCATGTCAGTGATGAATATCCGGTCAACCTTCCCTACTTACTTAAGCGAATTGTTCGTGATGCTAACCTACTCAGCGGCGAGAAATCACATCGCATTCATCTGCAATTGAACTCGAATATGGACATATTAGGTCAAGAGACAGAATTGCAAAGCGCATTTTCAAATCTCATTTTTAATGCCGTTCGCTACACTCCTCCCGAAAGTCGTCTCCACATTACTTGGTCTGTGGACACCAATGGTGGACACTTAAGCGTTAAGGACAACGGCCCGGGCATTGAGTCCTTCCATCTCCCCCGACTCACCGAACGCTTTTACCGCGTTGATGAAGGGCGATCATCAGAAACCGGAGGCACTGGACTGGGTTTATCCATCGTCAAACATGTCTTGGCTCGGCATGGTGCCAAACTTGAAATCAAAAGCAAACTGGGTGTGGGCAGTGAGTTTATCTGCCATTTCCCGGTTGATATGCTCACCGACGTAGAAATTGAAGAGCCTGAAGTAGATAATAACATCAGTCACCACTGAGTCAGTGGAGAGTTTTTAGCCAATATCTGTGGAGTACACCTGATGTTTGCAATCCGTGTTCATGCATTTGAGCCTGACAATCTAGTCTATGAAGAAACCGAGCGCCCCCAAGCAGGACCGGGTGAAGTTTTGATTCGAAATCAAGCCGCTGGCGTCAATCCTATCGATTGGAAAACCTGTTCAGGTGGCGGTGCTTCTGGCTTCATTGAACAATTTCCTTTTATTCCTGGATGGGAGTTCAGCGGTATCATCGAAGCCTGTGGTGAAGGGGTTGAAGCGTTTAACGTGGGCGATGCGGTTTTAGGTTTTATTCATTTTCCTACTCCAGCCAACACCTACGCTGAGTATTTGACAGCCCCCGCTGACCAAATCACGCTTCGTCCAGAAGGGCTGGATGCCTTAACGGCAGGAGGCTTGGGCTTAGCAGGCTTAACGGCATGGCAAGCCTTATTCGACAAAGGCGAGCTGAAGACCGGGCAAAAAGTGTTGGTCCTCGCTGGCGCTGGAGGAGTGGGCCATTTAGCGGTTCAAATAGCGGCCATTCATGAGGCTGACGTCAGTGCGACCTGTTCAACCGCCAATATCAAGTTCCTTACAAGCTTGGGTTGCCAAGAGGCAATTGACTACACGCGTGCTGATATGCGGGATTACGCAGACCAATTTGATTTAATTATTGACGGCGTAGGGGGTGATACCGCCATTAATGCCCTCATCGCGCTTAAGCCAGGTGGACGCATGGTCACCCTACCCTCTGTAACAGCGGCTCAGGTTGCCGCCGCGGCAGAAGGCACGGATGTCACCGTTGAACTGATTCGCGTAGTACCTAACGCCCAACAACTGGCATCCCTTGCCGATTTAGTGGCGCAGGGTAAGCTCAGCTTACAGCTGGCCAAGATCTTCACTTTGCCAGAAGCCGTCGCGGCTCACAAGTTGAGTGCGACGGGCAAAACTGTTGGTAAGATTATACTCAGCGTTTCGGAATAAAACCCTATTGGCTGCAGAACTGTTGTTTTTGACGCAACAGCAATCTGCAGCCTTCGCCTGCTATCTCAGCATCCCAACAGCCGTAACGCGCCCAATTTTTCTCTTCTTCCGTGGCTTTTTCATTGAATTCAGGTACTCCTGTACAGAAGTTTTCGCTCGGTTGGGCGGTTTCTAAACAGGCTTTTAGCTGAATACCTTGGTTAACTGTGCACGCGTAGGCAGAGTCTGTGCAGCTTGCATAGTCGCTTAATACACGGCTAACACAGGTGTCTTGATCCGATACTTCTCCGAGTGCCAAGCCCTTCGCTCGATATTCCTTGGTCTCTTCTGCTCGTGTTTCATTAAAGGACTCCAACCACTGTGGCGACTGCTGCCAAGCTAGGAATCCTATAACAAGTAGAAGAACAATACTGAACAGAAAAATTTTACGACGCATGAAAAGCTCGCTTTAAGACCGACGACGATACAGGCCTGCGATGGTGATCAGCAAACCCAAACAAGACAGCAACATACCACCATTGACCAGCAAAGGCTTGCGCGTCATCAATGGCACAAAGGGATGTTGTTGCGACGAGTCACAGACTGCTTTAATGTAATTCCAAGAGCCACCACTAGCCAGACAATCGTCGACCCACATCAGCTCACGAAAAAATATAAACAGCAGAACAAGACCTGGAATAATCAGCAGACACAAACCAATTCTAAGCATTACTCGCTATCACTAATACCAATGTTACTAATACCCTGATTTTCTGCCAGTGTCCGAAGACTTTGAATAAAGGCTTTATCAGGATGCTCTTGGCTCAAAATGCGCTCGAACACCTCTTCTGTAAAGGCATCTTCGTCTTGCATGAGTTCATGCGTTGAAATAAAGCGCATCAGATCGACATCTGACATCTGAGTGTCCGCTTGATTCACTTCGATAAAGGTCGCGACTGACTCATGCGATAGGCTAATCACACTCAGCACTTCGGACGCATCTTCTTCCAATATGCAGGTCAGGGTTGAGTACAATGCCACAACTGCATCATGAGCTGGCATGGCACCATACATATCAAACTCATCCAAGGATGGAATGTTGCTATCAATATGATCCAGTTGAACTTCAAAGTTCATTTTGGCGCCACCGGATAAGTGCTGCCAAACGCCATCCATGACGGTGCGAACCTTAGCGGTATCACCAAAATTCAATAATTTGGAGAAAAGCATGAAGTTGGGCAACATGCGTTCAGTAAAGGCGGCCGACACAGCGGTCAGCTGCCAAGGTTTTAGCTGATTCAATTGCTTGATGAGAGTTTGACTATCGCCCATTGAGCGCTCCGCATAATTGGCTGGTGTTGGGTCTATTGTACGTGCTTGAGTCTCGGATCTGTAGCATGAATGGCTTTTTTCACGTATTTGTCGCAAACAAATACAGACTACTGTGTAAAACGCTTCGTTCAAGCCAACTTTCATTGCTATACTAAAGCCTTGAAACCAATTGCTCCGACAGGTACCAGAGTTGAACCCCTTCAATCTTCTTAAATCGATTGCAGAGTCGCGTGAAAAACTGCGTAAATCTGAGCAAAAAGTGGCTGACTACGTGTTAGCAAACCCCAATGACGTCATTCATATGCGAATTGTGGATTTAGCTTCTGAAGCCAACGTGAGCGAACCCACCGTTGTCCGTTTTTGTCGGGCACTAAACTATGATGGGTTCCAAGACTTTAAACTGACGTTAGCGCAAGGGTTGGCGAGCAACACCAGCTTTGAAAAATTCTCGTTAGACACCAAAGATACCGTTATCGAGTTCAAACAAAAGATTTTCGACTCGATGATTGGCAACCTGATTAACATTCGTGAACAGCTTGATCCAGAAACCCTAGAAGAAGCCATCGATGCACTCGCCAAAGCCAATCGCGTCGAGTTCTATGGATTTGGTGCATCAGCACCCGTTTGCTCGGATGCCCAGCATAAGTTTTATCGACTGATGGTCTCTGCTGCCGCCTACTCCGATCCACATATGCAAACCATTTCAGCGGTGACACTGCGACAAGGCGATGTCGTCGTGGCGATTTCACAAACTGGCCGCACCAAAGATTTGCTGCATACGGTGAAGTTAGTCAGAGAGACTGGTGCAACAGTGATTACACTGTGCCCAGGCACCACCCCCTTAGCTGAGCTGGCCACGATTCCAATCCACGTGGACGTCGAAGAAGATAAGGATCTCAGCACCTTAATGTCATCACGTGTGGTTCATTTGGTCGTCATTGATATTTTAGCCGTGGGCGTGGCGATGAAACTGGGCCCTAGCTTGTTCGACCATTTGAAGACCATCAAGCGAAGCTTGCGTAGTTTACGGCAGAATGATCGTCTCCTGCCGACACGTCGTCAAAACGATTTAACAGATTAAGCCATAAAACGTCATTATTCTGTCATTTTCCCTCTATATGATCAGTCCGTAGATCAAAAATTAACCTTTTGCAATTGATATCCACCCTAAAATCGGTTAATAATTGATCTGTGACAACCTTTGGAGCCGGGCGAGGCATCCTAGGCCGAAGCCCGTGAGTCTGATAATTCAGATCGGAGTGGTCATTATGCTGATACGTAGTGAACAGGATCTATCGCCAATTCAAACGGAAGTGTTCGACCTGCTGATTGGGTACGATGTTGAGCAAACGAACATGCGTAAGAAGCTTGCTTCTAAACGCTTATTGGAGGCACGTCGAGCCATTGAAAAACGACGAGAAGAGCTGGAACTCGCCGCCTTTATCGACCAAGAAAGCTGGTTTGAAGGCTAATTGAATTTTTTGAATTTGTGAGGCAAGTAATTGGGGGCTTGCCTCATATGTTTTAAGTTATCCATTTATCAAGCAACATATTTATAAATAAATCTGCAGAGGGGGCTACACTTGTTGACGTTCTTTTGACAACGCCAATGACTCTCTTTAAAGGTAAATCAGTAATATATCGAAACGTAAGCATATTGCTTTCATTTACAGGTAAAGCAAGTCTTGGCACAACAGCAATACTGTATTCACTGCCTTTTTTATCTTATTTTCCTAGTGAAAAAATTTAGCGTCCCCAACACACAGATCGATCAAAATTAATACTTTCCTGTGCAATCGCCCGTAATTGCTGGATCAATAGACGCGAGTCATCTCGCCGCCATTGAAACGCATAGGATAAGGGTCTTAATTTTGGAAAACTCTGCAGTCTGATCAAATCGCCACGCCGAATCAAAGACTCAGCCCAAGCGGAAGGTAAAAATCCAATGGCCAATCCTTGTTGTATCATACCGGCTAAAGCACCTAAATTTTCACAAAAAAGATGTTGGGCTGGTGTCACTTGATATTGCGTTAACCAGTCATCTAAAATGCGCACTGTCCCTGCTCCTCTCGGTAAGGTTACTAAGCGCTCACTCACTAAAGACTCAGGACGCATCTCACTCTCCTGATCTTTCCGTGTTGCGGCCATCACCCACTCGAAATTTGCCTCACCTATAATATAAGAGGCAATGACACTTCGCGTTGAAGGGCCGGCAATGATCGCAAAATCCAACTCCCCCGCCTCGAGTCCTTGCTCAAGTTGCTGCCCAACCGCAACCGTGGTTTCAACACGAAGATCAGGGTGACGCTGATGAATAGTAGCAATCATCTTTGGTAGCCAGGTTAAAGACGTCAACTCACCGACACCAAAGCGACAACGACCAGATAAAGTCAGGTTTTTGTTAGCGTGTTGTTGGAACTGGTCTGCACTGCGCAAAACATTAAGCGCATAGGGCAATAGCTCCTCACCAAAGGGGGTCATCACCGCATGGCGTGCCGAGCGGGAAAACAACTCAGCGTTTAGCAGCCCTTCTAGCTCAGAAATTCGCTTTGATAAGGACGACACAGATATATTCAACCGTTTTGCAGCCACGGCGAAGTTGTTACAAGACGCCGCCCAATAAAAAGCTTCCAACTGTTTAAACGTCATATACACCTTTCACTGTTGAATAAAATCGAAATAATAGCATCAATATTATTCGCTTTTTAAAAAATTCTAGTTTTCGTAGACTGATGCTCTTGTTGTGGGTGGATAATTTCCAGCAACACTTATTATTCAGAATGTTTTGGAGATTCAGGCATGCCTCGTTCCTTACACGATTTTTTATCACTGCAAGATTTTGAATCTGCCGCTAAGCGCCAACTTCCAAAGCCACTTTATGGATACGTGTCTGGAGCCGTTGAGGATAATCAATCCTTACATGCCAATCGCCATTCGTTTACACAATATTCCTTCAAGCCACGGTTTTTAGTCGATGTGTCTAAACGTGACACGTCAATGGAGTTGTTTGGCACGCGCTACACGACACCTGTCGGAATTGCACCTATGGGTATTGCTGCCTTAACCAGCTATCGAGGCGATGTTGTCCTTGCTGAAGCGGCTAAGGCAGCTGGCGCGCTCTGCATCATGAGTGGGTCCTCACTTATCCGTCTTGAAGAAGTCATGGAAGCAGCGCCTGGAACATGGTTCCAAGCCTATTTGCCCGGCAGCCAAGAACAGATTGATGCCTTAATTCAACGCGTCGCACAGGCCAAGGTTAAAACACTGGTGATTACCGTGGATATGCCCGTCGCCGCCAATCGCGAAAATAATATTCGTTCAGGCTTTTCCACACCTCTGCGCCCGTCTCTATCTTTAGCTTGGCAAGGTATTACCCACCCTCGTTGGTTGATTAACACTTTTTTTCAAACCTTAATACGTCATGGCATGCCGCATTTTGAGAACAATTACGCCACACGTGGTGCCCCCATTATGTCTCGTAATGTATTAAGGGACTTTTCTGACCGCGGCCATTTAACCTGGGATCACATGATTCAAATTCGTAAACAATGGCGAGGCGAGATGGTAATCAAGGGTATTCTAAATGTTGAGGATGCCCTGAAAGCACAACAAATCGGGGCTGATGGCATTATTCTGTCCAACCACGGTGGGCGGCAGCTGGATGGCAGTATCGCTCCCTTAGATGTATTACCGGAGATTGCCGCTGCCACTCAAGGAATGGAGATACTGCTCGACAGCGGTGTTCGACGGGGGACAGATGTACTCAAAGCCATCGCGCTGGGTGCTAAGGGTGTCTTGATTGGACGGCCATTTAATTATGCGGCCACCATTGCCGGACACGCTGGCGTCGCTCATGCGCTTCAACTCATTATGGACGAAGTGGATCGGGATATGGGCTTGCTAGGCGTCACAGACTTGGCTCAACTCTCCAAAGAGTATCTTGCTCGACGCGAGCACTACTGAACATGTCTAACCTGTCGAGCCAACATTCACTTCCCTCGACAGGTGACTGCGCACCTTCATTGACTGTGTCTGAGTCGATGATTCGAATACATCGTTTCTAAGGGCTTCAACAAGGGCCTGTTGCTTTGCATCCACTCCTGGTAAGGCTTAACGAGATCGTGCTCTTTAGGCCAGGGTACGGGGTAGGCTTCTGGCTGAAACATTGGCGCAAATAATGCGCTGGCTGTTAAATCCGCCCGCGAAAACGCATCACCCACCAAAAAGGGATTGGATAGGAGTCGTTCGTTTATCTCCGTCAGCAATTCAAGAATGTCTTTCTCTGCTTTTGTCGCATTGTGAGCATTAATCCCCATGCGCTTCTTCATCACCGCTTCCACCTTCGAAAACATCAGCGTAAACAACCATCGCTTGTAAAACGCTTGATTTGCCGTTAATAAAGGCGTGACTTGCTTTGGCGTTTGCAGCAAGTGAAAGTAACAAAATAAACGTACAGCAGGCCCCCCAACCTCATCTAATCGCTTTTCCCAGTCAAGCACCTGCTCTTTTAATACGACATCAGACGGCATCAATGCGGGCTGCGGATAGCGCGCTTCTAAAAATTCCAATATTGCTGAGGAACCGACTAAAACCTGCTGATCAAGCTGCAGTACAGGTACTGACGTTTGATTCGTCAGCTCTTTGATTTTACCCACATGAGCACCGGGTAGAAGGTTCTCCGTTTTGTAAGTCAAGCCTTTGAAATCCAAAGCCCAACGTACCTTTTCACAGTAATGAGAAATGGGAAACTGATAAAGAATGATGGTCATATTTTGTGGCCTTTTGAAGGTTCATATTATATTTTTTACGCTTGAATAGTAACATCTCTTTTTTAAGTACACATTTATACACAATGTACCCTTATCTATTATGTGTATTCCAGTGACGATCGCTTATCACCTAATACGTAACTTACACCTTGTTGAGTCATTAATACCTTGAAACTCATACGTTATATTTATTCTCAGTTAACCGAAGATTTATTACTTCTGTCTCTGATGATCGGTTTTGTGGTGTTAATTGCCATGATGCCAGGCTACCTAAAGGATTTACCTCAACTGGTCGAGTGGAACACGATTGCCATACTGGTTGGTTTAATCATTTTAAGTCGAGGACTTGAAGACAGTGGAGCACTCACCCGTGCGGGGTTATTTTTACTCACTCACATGCATACGGAGCGAAAGTTGGCGGTCGCCATCGTCATTTTTTCGGCTTTATTGTCAGCGGTCGTAACCAATGATGTTGCGCTGTTCATTGTTGTTCCACTCACTCTTGGGCTTAATCGAGTTGCCAAAATACCAGTCGGAAAGTTAGTCATTTTCGAGGCATTGGCCGTCAATGCAGGTTCAGCCGCGAGCCCCATCGGTAATCCACAAAATCTGTACCTTTGGCAACTCAGCAATGACAGTTTTATGTCCTTTTTAACCACGATGCTGCCCATTTCTCTGTGGATGTTATTGGTTATTCTGCTACTTGCGATATTTGCTTTTAAAAATGAACGCGTTGAGTTAAACGGTTGCCACACAAGCGCTCCCCTGTTATTGCCACTCTTTTACCTCTCCTTGCTCAGCTACCCTATCTTTCTGATCTTGGTCGAGTTGAACTATGTGATGATTGGTGTCAGCGCAGTGTTGATTGTTTTTTTAGCAGGCTGGCGCAAGATTTTATGGAGCGTGGACTGGCAGATTATTCTCATCTTTATTTTGATGTTTATTGTGCTAGGTCTACTCGCCAAATTGCCTATTATGGCCGTGGTCGCTCAATATCTTATTGACCTCCCTGGGCATGAGGTCACAGCAGCGATTCTTCTCTCACAGGTGATTTCAAACGTACCCGCAACCCTTTTCCTGTCTGAATTTACTCAGGATGGATACAAGCTGGCTTGGGGAGCCAATGTCGGGGGCTTTGGGCTTGCCATAGGCTCTCTAGCGAATCTCATCGCACTGCGCTTAAGCAACCAACAAGGCCTGGGGTTACACTTCCATGCTTGGTCAATTCCAGTGTTATTGCTCAGCTCTTTGGGAGCATTTTTTTTAGCACCATGGTTCTTTTGAACTCTAACCGAAGGCTTAGCGTAGTCACACCCAACAATCGGTCATCCGGGTTTGTTGTATAGGCAAGGTGTTGGTGATCACCTCAAATAAAAACCGATACGGTACTGATCATCATTGCAGCTATCGCAAGTCCGACAACGGGCTTGGGAAAGTATGTAATTTGCATAACCAAAACAAATACAACAAGCGTCAGCACCCCAAACCAAGCCACTAGACCGATACCAACTCCCCAAAGATGAAGGCAACGCCAAAGCGACAATATTAACAACAACCCGCCTAGAGAACGCAGGGCATAGGCTATGCGAGGCTGCCAGCCTTGAATTGATGGCCATAACTGACGGCGATGCCGATCCATTATCAACGACAAAAGTGCGAAACCAGCATAAGCGAATAAAAAGGGGCTCAACTCAACAAATACCTTCATTACAGAGCCTCCAAAGAAGCTGCCGATGGATTGTGCACCGATTGCTCTCTTTCTCGTTTGGCTAGGTTATGCGTGATGAGGACCAGAGCCATAAGTGCAAAACCGATACCCAAGGCGAACATCGTTAGATCGAAACCAGCAAACACCCAATCGTTTGTCCGTAAGCTTTGTACTAAATGACGAGATGATGTCAGTGCATTCAAGACAGGCAGTAACAGAAAAGCAAACGCAGCAATCCAGCACTGTTCTATCCAAGCACGCAATCGAGGACGCGTCGCCGCATGTATCAGCATCACACCCCAGACTAAAAACATCAGATGCACCTCCCACTCCGCACGCGCTGTAAAACTCGTAGGCAATAGTCGATTGGCCCAAAAGTAAGCAGCCATTGCAACCGGAAAGCCCACGATTGTTCCGATGTTTAGACGCTCAACTAACCGCAATCCAAAAGGGTTCTGATTGCCTTGCTTTTCGGCACGTTGGCGGCGTTTGACGGCCCAAAGAATTAAGCCAGATGCCACCATCACACTTCCAAGCAACCCCGAGAAGAAATAGAGCCAACGTAACACTGAGCCTGCAAATAACCCTTCATGAAGCCCGTACAGCACGTCTCGAGAGGCTTTCGCGCCGGAGGTTAAGCGAGGGATTTCTGCGATCAAATCACCCGACACCCCATCAAATACCAATTGTTCAGTGCTTCTGAGAGGACCCTCCGCCAGATTGCTTCCAAGAATAATACGCGCAGCGGCATCGCCAGGATGATGGATTTCCACATAACTGAGTTCTCCCTCGCCCCAACGCTCAACCGCCTGCTCTATAAGGTGGGAGAAAGGTACCAAAGGCGCAGCGACTCCCTTTGCTTCAAGCACTTCTCGAGCCGGAAACGCCTCACTGATAAACTGTTGGCGCCCCTCTGCACTAGTACCGTAATACGCTGCAGCCACCAATGGCATGTAGGTAAACATCATCAGAACAAGACCTGAATAGGTAATCATCAACTGGAAAGGCAGAGTGACAACACTCACAACGTTATGCGCATCCAGCCACGAGCGCTGCCCTTTCATGGGACGAAAAGTAAAAAAGTCGGCAAATATTTTTTTATGTACGATAATCCCTGTGATTAACCCTAATAACATCAAAAACGTACCCACGCCAACAATCCAATATGCCATGCGTGTCGGTAGGTAATGAAGACGCCAGTGCATCTGATAAAGGAGCTGCCCTCCGCCTGTTTCGCGTGCAACGAGGGGTTCTGCCGTCCTAGCATCAATCTGCTCCCGGCCTCTGGCGGGATCTGAATCAGCACCTTGCCAGAAAATTTCGGGATACGGTCTGTTGCGATCGATAGGAAACCAAATCTGCCAACGACTCGCCCCTGGTGCAATCACTTCCAAACGCTCACGCGCCTGATCGGCAAAGTCATAGACATCGACTGTTTGCGCCATCGGCAGCTCTGGCTGCATCCATCGGTCTATTTCTGTGTCAAAAAAACCCGCCGTACCCGTGATGAAAATGAAAAACAGCAACCATCCAAAAACGAGCCCGACCCAAGTGTGTAACCAAGCCATGGATTGGCGAAAGAACGATTTCATTTTACGCCTCCCTGAGTTAACCAAACGGCCCAAATACTCAAGAAAACGATAGGTATGAAAAGCCCGATCCAAGCCCGAGTCGCTGTTCGTGCAGCAAACACCCAGATCACCGCCAGCGTGTAAACAGCAAAACTCAGCTGCATAGCCCAGAGCACGCCTTCAGCTCTATTGCCCGGCATAAAGGCAGCCAGAACAATAGATGCCACTAATGCCAATACATAACCACCAACAGCCGCAGCCACGACTCGGGACAGTACCGACAACCTATATCCTTTCTGTTTTTTATCATCCTGAATCTGTCTGGTCGGCCGTGATTTTACTTTGCTATACGAGTTCACTCTTCTGTCCTGCTATTTGCATTTATGTTGACCAAACAACCCCGTGAGTATTTTAATCTACTCAAATTTTACACTTTATATATAATGATTCTCATTCTAATTTTAAATAAGCCTTTTCTGCAAGCATTGACGTCATCCTCCTATGACATCAATGCTCTTATTTGTAAGACTTAGAAGCGATAACTCAAACTCAGATTCAGATTTCGCGGAGCACCCCACCAACCCTGACTGTAGAATCCAACCTGTTCGTAATAGCTTGTGTCGAACAGGTTGTTGATATTCAACTGAGCAGACAGTTGTGGGTTAAAGGTGTAACGTGCCATCACATCGGTCAATGTGTAGCTGTCTTGATGTACTCGTATTACTCCCTTTGGTCCTCTAGTGTCAGAATAAATACCACTCTGCCAACGAATACCTCCACCAATCTGGAGCTTGTTCCAATCACCTGGTAGTCGATACGTGGTAAATAATTTGACCTGCTGCTCTGGATGCAAGGTATTGATGCGTTCACCATGCATATTACGTGGCTTAGCAAGAGTATAACTGCCACTGATGTTCCAGCCATCTACGAGGGTACCGATGATTTCAGCTTCAACTCCTTCGACCTTAGCGCCTTTGGTCGGACGATAGGCTTGTGTGTCAGGCATACCATTGACGACACCACCCGGGATCGCTTCACCCAGATTGTCCTGCTCGCTTCGGAAAAGAGCAAAGTTGGCATCAAGATCATCGCCAAGTGTAGCCTTGATACCGAACTCGTAGTTTCTACCCACTATAGGATCTAGCAAAGAACCGTTTTCTGCACGACGATTCTGAGTCTGGAAGATATCGGTATAACTCAAGTAAGTGCTGAAGTTTGGTGAAAAATCGTAGACGAGACCTGCGTAAGGTGTCAGTTCATTTTTGTATTCATATTGACGTACCTCACCGTAATAAGTCTGGTCCAATTTCCAGTTACTCAAGCGGGTGCCAAGTACTAGATGGAGAGGATCTGATAATGACAGACGCGTTACAACGTAGGCACCTGTTTGGGTCAAGTGACTGTCATCTACACTACTTAATAATCCCCATTCTGGTTCTGTGACAGCTTCTCCTTTCCCATTGTAATAACGTCCAATACTGGGAGATGTACCGGATGGTAATGCAATACGCATATCTAGTTTGTCACGTGTATGAACCAGCCCAAATGCCAACTCATGGTAGCGATTTAACATCTGGAAACTGCCATCTGCAGTCAAGTGCATATCTTGGCGTGTTCGATCACCTCGATATTGAGCGAAATAAGCACCCATCCCTTCTCCTGTTGTACGATCAGGGAAACCACTTCGAAACAAATATGTCAGACCGTAGTTACCATCGTCATGGCTAAAAGCTGCACGAAGGCGCCAGTCATTGTCTAGGTAATGATTGATATCAAAAAATGCGCGGGTGGTTTCATTATAAAAGCGCGACCAGTCCGTATTATTGGATGCAGATCGCCCAAAGTTTGCCAGCCCGCCATCGGCGTAAAAGAGTGGGAATCCTGCACCCATGCCCTGTGTCTGATTGTGCTGGTACTCCAGCCCCATTGTGATATCTGTGCCACTATCCAGATAAGTGTTAATCACACCATACAAAGTGTCTTTTTCGTGTGTCAGCCCAGATACGTGTGTACCATGCTGATCATGGGCAAGAATAAGGCGTCCGGCTGTTCGCCCCTGCTGATCAAATGGACTGGATACATCTGCTGTGACGCGACGTTTGTCATGACTGCCTGTTGTGGCACTGATCTGCCCAGCAAACTCAGGCAGCGGTTTTTTACGGATGAAGTTGACGCTCGCGGATGGATCTCCAGCACCGGTCAGAAGCCCTGTCGCACCACGTACTACTTCAATACGATCATAGATCGCACTATCCCAGTCTGTATCACCAAAATTCCAAAAGCCTTGGATCGGTGTCATCAGACCATCAAACTGATAGGTACTGATGCCGTAGCCGCGTGTCGCATAAGCAAATCGGTTGCTGTCACGGCGGGTCATCGAAACCCCTGGAGCTTGATGCAGTATCTCGCCGCTGGTGGTGAGAGCCTGATCTCTGATCTGCTGACTCGTAATCACACTAACGGCTTGTGGGGTATCTTTGATAGAGAGCGGCAGGCTGGTGGCAGTAGTGCTGGGGCCCGGAGTGTAGTTATGACGCTGCTCTGACTCTGCCGATAATGTTCGACCGATGATTTCAATCGGCTCCAGCTCAAAGCGCCCCTCTGTTGCAAAGACGCTCTGATACGTTATAGCGGGTAATACCAAAAGGCTAACATAGATAAGGGCGTTCTCTGGCCTGATAAGAAAAGTCTTGCTGTTCATCTGAATGAGTTCCCATAAATCTCCTGCAGAGCAACTGTATCAGTTGAAATGGAGAAGAGCGTATCGATTTAAAATAGAATCGTTATTATTCAGATTTCATCTATTGCAAGTTGTGTGATATGACATAGTTCTTATGCAATACAACAGTTTTATCGATGCAAGCGACCTGGGGCGTATCCAAAATGGCTGCGGAATGCGGTGATAAAGTTCGATGCTTGAGTATAACCAACCCGATGGGCTACCTGCTGTACACCGTATCCCTCCAACAGCAGATCGTGAGCTTGATCAAGACGGCAACGCTTCAAATAGCTGTAGAGACTTTCTCCATAGCAAGATTTAAACTTGCTTCGTAGACTGCTAGGGCTCATCGCAGCCTGTTCCGCAAGGTCTATCATGTGAGGAGTTTGTTCAGGGCAAGCTGCCAACAAGCTCCGTATCTGTTCAAGCCGTCCTCTCTCAGATGGAGTAAGTTTTTTGATGCAAACTTCTTCACTATTCTGGTTTTCCATACCATATGCCAGTAATTGTAAACCCAGACCTTCCAGCATTAGTGAAGACAACTTTCTTTTCTGGGACTGTCTGATACCCTGTATCAAGCAGGAAGGAATTTTCCATCGTCCATATCCTTGCCCAGACCCTAGGTTAATTTTCAGATGATCGATTGCTTCGTAAGACAAACTTAAAGTGATCACATTAAGATATTGACCTGATACTTGCAGCGCTTCCAGCACAGACTCTTTGGATAACTGAAGAGTAATCGCTGTTGATTCCTGCAGCTCTATGGGTTGAGATCCAAGTTTAAGGCTAATATTACCCTGTATCATCCCGATCAAAAGCAGAGGAGCAGGATCAAGAGAAGTCGATTCATAAGTTGTGACCACATTGACAGTGGAATGAACTAGGTTCATACCTAACTCAGAGCTGAGTGAGCTGACCCTCCCTTCAAGAACTCTATTATCATACATGTCTTGTTTCTCATGGAATCGATACTCCAATGCGTACTTGTCGCCAAAACGACACAAATCATCTTCAGTAAAACACTTTTTAACAGATGCGAGAGAAACTGCGCTCATATTCATGCTGAAAGAAACTATAGCGTTAAATGTGGCGAACAACGGGCACAAAACTAGATACTGAAAAACCTAAATCATTAGGTTTTAAGAAAACCACACTATTTTAATGAAAATCATTCGCATTATTATAATATTCTAACTTAACCGTTATCAAGGTCTTTGTTAAGCGGTTCACCCTTTACATCACAATAATACACATCAATCGATATAAAATTCGCTGTATCGTATAGACAAGCCGCGTCGAGTTGCCTATTAAACGAGCGACTTTAACTTCTACACCACACCTAAGAAAGCGCCAACGACTGCCCCCCCTATCACCACCAACCAAGCAGGGCATTTCCAAAACATCAGCGCAACCAAGGCAACTAACGCCAAACCAAAGTCTTGAGGGCCTTGAATGGCGCTGGTCCAGACAGGTTGATAAAGTGCCGCGAGCAGCAATCCCACAACCCCTGCATTAATACCCAAGAGTGCTGCTTGCATCCGCACATTGCGGCGTAAGCTTTCCCAAAAAGGGAGTGCACCCAGTACTAATAGAAATGAAGGGATAAAAATAGCCAAGAGAGCAATCAAGCCGCCCCATACACCTGTCGGCCCCTCATTCATTGATGCACCTAGAAACGCAGAGAAGGTAAACAAAGGCCCTGGTACCGCTTGAGCCGCACCATACCCCGCAATAAAAGCTTCGGGATCAACCCAGCCACTGGGTACAACTTCGGCTTGCAACAAGGGCAATACCACATGACCGCCACCAAACACCAAAGCGCCTGCACGATAAAAAGAGTCCACAAGGGTAAGGGTTTGGTTCGAGTACACACTGGCCAGCAGCGGCAGCCCAAACAACAGAATGACAAAAAGGCCTAACCAGACAACCCCAGCACGCGCAGAGATCACAAGTGGCAAAGGATCATGATCCGCTTGCTCTTGAGCCTTAAACAGAAAAAGGCCCAGAATACCGGCTAAAACAATCACACCCACTTGTCCCCAGACAGAGGGAATCAGCAAGACAAAGCAGGTCGCTGCCACCATCAACGTGATGCGCTGAACATCCGGACAAAGGCTACGTGCCATCCCCCAGACGGCCTGAGCCACGACAGCAACGGCAACCACTTTTAACCCCTGCAAGACGCCCTGCGGCATCGCCTCTCCATAGCTGGCGATACCCAACGCAAATAGAATCAGAGCCAGGGCTGAAGGCAAGGTAAAACCCGTCCAAGCCGCCACTGCGCCGGTATACCCCGCCCTAGATAAGCCGATGGCAATGCCAACCTGACTGCTAGCAGGTCCTGGCAAAAACTGGCACAAGGCAACTAAGTCCGCATAGCTTCGCTCAGACAACCATTGTCTTCGGGTCACAAACTCCTCTCGAAAATAACCAAGATGAGCAATCGGCCCGCCAAACGAGGTTAACCCCAATCGAAGAAAAATCAGAAAAACAGACCAAGCGCTCTGATTTGTTTCGTGAGTTTCGCGCATACAGACTCCTTGAACCTTATAAAATCAATCAGGCTAACTGATTATAGAGACACTTTTTTGACATCGAAATAGTTTGACAGGCGCTGCCAAACGCCGCTAGCCGCAACCCAAAGGGTATTCCCTTCGTATAGTCCATTATTTGCCATAAAGTCATTGCTTGCAGCACCGGCTTCCTGACAAATCAATAACCCCGCTAAGGCATCCCAACTATTCAAATGGGCTTCAAAATACCCATGTACCTGTCCAGATGCCACGTGGCACAGCATTAAAGCGCCAGCACCAAAGCGACGATATTCGATATTTTCTTCAATAATCAGGTGCTCAAGCGTGTTTAAATAGTGATTCAGTGGATGACGATTTGAGCGCCCAAGCCCGACTACCACGCGCTCAGGCAGTGGCTCCACAATCTTGAGTGTTGCTCCATTTAGAGTCGCTCCTTTGCCTTTCTGAGCAATAAACAGTTCATCCCGGTCAGGCGCATACACGATGCCCAATTGGATAACATTCTTCACAACATACGCCACCGAGATACACCAATAGTCCATGCCCAGCGTAAAGTTGGTGGTGCCATCAATCGGATCGATCACCCAAATACCGTCTTTTCCCTCTTTTACACCGCTTTCTTCGCCTAAAAAGCCAGAGTTTGGAAACGCTTGCGCCAAGTAGTTTTGCAGCGCGTTTTCAACAAGAATATCGGCTTGTGAGACAAAATCCTGATCAGCCTTAGTGGTGATGTTTAGACCCTCATCACGGATCACCTGAGCTTGCTGACCGATTTCAACAATTGTGTCTATAATGTTTTGTAAGGTTTCGGCTTCGATCCGCATAGAAAAATTATCCTAGATTAATAACAGGGCTGGTATGACGTACGACCAGAGAAACGGGAACCTTTATCAAACGTGCCGCTTGATTAGGCGATTTATTTCGGCTTTCAAGACAATTGAGCGCCTCAGAACACAAGGCGGGAATATCTTGATTAAGTGTGGTCAATCGGTAGCTGTACTGGGCTGTCTGAGGGGTGTTATCAAAGCCGATTAAATGAAAATCTTTAGGCGCATCAAACCCTCGCTGGCGCATACCATCTAAGAAACCACAGGCCAATTGGGCATTTGCACAGAAAATGCCCTGAGGTAACCCCTGACTAAGATCGAACGCGAGCGCAGCCGCTTCACCGCCTTCGTATCCATCCTGCTCTGCGATAACCTGTTGAACAGAATGTGGCCCAACTTTGGCGCTCTCAAGCGCTTGCTCAAATGCCAAACCACGTTGCACCCCGGCCCAAGTGGAGCCCGCGTAATTTAACCAAGCAAAGCGATGACACCCCCACTTTAGAAAGTGATCCGTCGCCAATACAGCCCCTTGCTGATTGTCTGAGCAAACAAAATCAACCAATGGGATATCCAATTCACGATTAATGCCCACGACTGGAATTTTGAATTGAACACATTCGTTTACAAGCGTCGCTGGCGGTTGACCGGATGTGACAATCACGCCAGACACGCGAAACTGAGTAAACTGACGCATGGTTGCTTCTAACTCTTTGTCTGAGTTCACTTCTGTTACCAATGCTTGATAGCCACGGCGCTGAATCATGTGAATCAACCCTTCTAGCAAACTGCTGCGAAAAGGATCTTTAATGCGCGCAACGACAACGCCGATTAACTGGCTGCGCTTACGGTTCAATCCTTGCGCAAGAAAATTCACTTGATAGCCCAGCTCCCTAGCTGCGGCAATGACTTTTGTCTTGGTTTCGGGTGCGATACTGCCCTTGTCACTTAAGGCTCGAGACACCACCGCACGCGACACTCCGGCATGATTTGCGACGTCTTGGGCGGTAATGCTTTTATGAGGCTTACTCATGGCAACGCCCTTGTACTAGCTTATCTAGTGGAACACCAAGATCTAAATCCAAGCTTAGGCCGTCATAGGATAAGAACACCTGAGGATTCCCTATAATCTGAGCCTCTATATGAGGGATTTCTTCATCGTAACAGTGATAAAGCCCTAATACGGGTAAGGAAAGCGATTGCTGCAGCGCTAAGCAGTTCACAACGTCTCCATGGGAAGCCTCTTTTGATAGCGGCGTTGAAACTGCACACTCCTGAAACGCCAGATCACAGCCCTGCATTAATGCCCTACTGGCGTCTGTTGGACGGCCGTCTCCACTGTAAAAAAGCACGTGTCCGTCAGCTTCAATCCTCAAGGATAAGTTGGACATTTCATGCTGAGTGGCCGCTGTGGATAAGTGCCATTGCTGCCATTGCCATTGCACTTGGCTATCCCGCCAGTCGATGTCAAAACAGATGTGAGGCACAGGCCAGGTTGCTAGAGAGACAAGCTGTTGCAGGGATTCACGCTGCTGCGCCTGGCAATAAATAATCAGCGGTTTACGACGTCCAAAACTTTTCCAGCGATTGAGTAAAACCGGCAGCCCTGCACAGTGGTCTGGGTGAATATGGGTGAAATACAGCACGTCGATGTCATTCACATCAAGCGCGAGCTGCCACAACGCACGAGGAACCGTGGGACCGCAATCGATGAGCCAGCGTTGATCATGCTTGTCCGTTACCAGAATAGAAGAGGTATTGCGCGTTAAAGAAAATGCACTGCCACTGCCAATTACGTCGATTTTCATAACACCCCAGAAAATTTCTTTTTTGCTTAATGAAACTGTCACACATACGCGACAAAGTAGACACACATAATGTCGACACTAAGTTGCATTTTTTTTACAACGCAGTGAACACGTGTTCATTTATACAAATTAGTGCATTTTTTTGCAATTTGATAGCGGATTTAATGGATGGCACACCTAGATATACGACAACTACAAGCGGGTTATGGCGATAAAACCATTTTGCATGACATCAATTTACAAGTGCAAAAGGGAGAGATGATTGCTTTATTGGGGCCATCTGGATGCGGCAAAACCACTTTATTGAATGCGATATGCGGTTTTGTGCCAACGCAATCAGGCGAAGTGCATATCGCTGGACACGAGATTACGCTGCTTCCTGCAGAGCGTCGCAATATCACCATGGTGTTTCAAAGCTATGCCTTGTGGCCACACATGAGCGTCGCACAAAACATTAGTTATGGTTTAAAGGTACGCAAAATCCCAAAGGCTCAAGCACACAAACGCGTATTGGATCTGCTTAGCATTATTAACTTAGAGGGGTTTGAAAACGAGAAAGTAACCAACCTATCCGGGGGGCAACGTCAACGTGTGGCACTGGCCCGCGCCCTAGCCGTTGAACCAGACGTGCTGGTATTGGATGAGCCCTTATCGAACCTGGACGCCAAGGTTCGCCTTAGCGTTCGCCACGAACTAAAAGCCTTACAAAAGAAATTAGGATTCACCTCGCTAATCGTCACCCATGATCAGGAAGAAGCCTTGGTAATGGCAGACCGTGTTGCGGTGCTTAACCAAGGTCGCATTGAACAGTTAGGCACCCCTGAAGACATCTATCAGCAACCACAAACCCCCTTCGTGGCTGACTTTATGGGAGCCGATAATTGCATCATATATCAAGCATCAACGCCAAGTGTACAACTTAACTTAGCCAATGCGGCAGCCACTCAGAAGCTAGCCCTGTATTTTCGCAGTTCAGCTGCAGAGCTACGCACTGTTTCAGACCGAACTGAAGCGGGTTTAACGATTTCTGGTGTGATTGAGCAATCCGCTTTTTTAGGGCAGCAGTACCGTCATACCCTGCGCTCTGGGGATCAGATTCTACAAGCCGATTCTCGCCAATGCTGGCCTATCGCATCAAGCGTGTCCTTACATGTTCCACCCCATGCGCTGCACGTGTTTGATCTTGCAACGCACGAAACTCCACCATCTTTTCAGTCAAACTCACGAGGATAAATCATGTTTATTAAAACGAAGATCTCTGTTTTAGCGATGGTTTGCATAACACAGTTTGGAGCAAGCGCTCATGCGCAAACGGTACTCAACGTTGCGACGGCAGGAAGCCAGAATATGGTCGACTACGTCAAAACCTATTTAGCACCAAAATTCGAAGCCATGCATCCAGATGTCAAAGTCAACGTGGTGGGCACAGGTCCTGGCGATGCGGGCTCTCATAAAATCATGGAAAAACTGAGCGCTCAGCAAAAGAGTGGTGTAGAGACGTGGGACTTAGATGTGGCCGTGGTTCATCAAAAAACCGGTGGCGATATGGTTGAGCAAGGCTTACTGTCTGCCTTTCGTGATGATATCAGCACGGGTAAGTTGGTCACACGCGATACCGCAAAGAATGCGTTAGGCACAAATGTCGATGGCTATGTCATGCCCATGTTCCACAGTCAAACAGCCCTTGCCTACAATAGTGAGTTTATATCCAACCCGCCAACGTCCTACGATGAGCTGGTGGAATGGACACAGCAACATCCAAAAGCCTTTGGTTATAACGGCATCAAGAACGGTATGTCGGGTGTCAGCTTCGTAACAGGTTGGATCTATGCCTATGGCACCGATGCCGAACGTTTGTCCAGCGCTCCTTATGACCAGAACCTTGAAGCCTCTTGGGATGATGCCTTTGCCAAGCTAAAAGAGTTCAACAAGAACGTAACCTTTACACCGGGTAATGCAGGCACCTTAGACATGCTCAGCCGTGGTGAAATTTTCATGGGCCCAGTATGGGTGGATATGTTCTACAGCTGGCAAGCCGATGAGAAGATTCCACCTTCGTTAAAGCTTGCGCTGATTGCCCCGGGCATGCCAGGTCAGCCGATGTATTACGTCACACCGGATAAAGCCAAAAATCCTGAGCTTGCACGTGCCTTTATTGAGTTGGCAACCAGTCCTGAGGTCCAAGCGGAAGGCATTGTGAAGCAATTTAATTGGTACCCCGGCATTGATGCTGAGTTTGTTCAACCTGAACTCGACACCGATAGTTGGAACAAGCTGTTTGTTGAGATCACACCAGACGATCTTGCCAACTTCGGTAAGAGCTTCCCGATCGCCCCTTACTTTGATGCGATCCAGGAAGGCTACGAGCGTCAGGTATCCAATTAATAACAAGCCCTAAGCGAGATACGCTTGCTTAGGGCTTATTTTAGTCTCAGCGTTTTGTCTCAGGTTTACTATGCGAGCATCCACTTCTAACCTCTTACTCATTGGGCCAGCTGCATTAATGGTCTTGGCGTTATTCTTGTATCCGCTGTTTTTTTCGCTAGTCTCGGCGTTTACTCAGGATGATTTGTCTTTCACTCTCGCTCATTTTGTAAAGGTATTCGAACTCTACTCAAACGATATCAAGTTCACCGTAATCATTGTCCTGAGTTCAGTTGTATTGCTGGCAATACTGTCGATTGGAATTGCCGCAACGCTGACCTTGTCTCCTTTTCCCAAGCTGGTGGCCGTATTGGCCCTGCTCTATCGCTTGCCCTTGTTCATTCCATTTATCGTTGCCGCGCAAATGATGCGCACGTTTTTAGCGAAAAATGGTTTGATGAACAACACCCTTGTGGCAATGGGCGTAATGACTCCTCTTGAAACAGTCTCGCTGCTTGGCTGGAGCGGTATCATCATTACCTTTGTTTGGAAACAGCTGGCTTTTTCAACCTTGCTGATTAGTGGCGCAATGGCCGCGTTAAACCGAGACCAGATTCAAGCGGCACAAAACCTAGGCGCTTCTCGTCTACGCATTTTAGTGGATGTGATTTTGCCGCAAGTAATGCCAACCATAGGTGTAGCGCTTGTGTTATCCACTGTGACCATTATGTCGGTGTTATCCGTGCCGCTCATGATAGGCACAGGCTCGCCCACCATGATCACCGCCGATATCGCGTTTCGAGTGAATTCTTACGGTGATTACCATGTCGCCAATGCCCTAGGCATGGTGTCTTACTTAATTTGTGCAGGTCTAGCATGGTTCTACTTGCGTCAAAGTTTAAAGGATAAGGGGGCTTTATCATGAGTCAAACGATGACAATCCAACACAGAGGATTTCGATCACTAAAAGCCCGATTCACCTTACGCTGGAGTTTTTGGGCGCAAACTGCATTTATCACTATATTGGCCTTAGCGCTCTTTGGACCTATCGCGAATTTACTGATTTGGACAATTGCAGAAACCTGGTATTTCCCACACACCTTACCCAATCAGTGGGGATTGAAGTACTGGCAGCAAGTGTTTAATCCCTACAGTGATGTCTCGGGTTCACTGATAACCAGCATTATCATCGCACTCTGCGCAGTTGTTGTGTGTTTGCTGGTGTCGATACCGGCGGGCTATGCGCTATCCAAACACACCATGCCTTGGCGGGTAGGATTTATGCTGCTGTTTTTGATTCCTCAAGCCTTCCCGAATTTAACGGTATACATCAATATTGCCCGCATTTTTTATGACTGGGGCCTTAACGGCACTCTGCTCGGTGTCGTGTTGGTGCACAGCGTGCATGGGCTGATGTATTCCGTGTGGATAAGTGTCGCGGCGTTCTCCTCTATTGATCCCATGCTGTCCCGTGCTTCGCGTAATTTGGGAGCCGGGCCAATCTACACCTTTATCCATGTGGTACTGCCGCAAGCAGCACCGGGTCTCATTGCGGCCAGTATCTTTGTATTTTTGGAGTCATTGGATGAGTTTACTGGCACCTTTTTTGTCGGGGCGCCAGAGGTAACGACCTTACCCTTATTGCTCTATACCGCCAGCATGGAAGGGAATTACCAGATATCCTCGATTACCGCGCTTATTTTATTGATTCCATCCATTGGATTTATGTTGATTATCAATAAGTTTATGCGGCCAGAGATGTTGTCGAAATTGGGTAAGTAGGTTAAGGGGGGGCGTTCCGTATAGCATACACTTAAGGTTACAGGGAGTAGATGTAAAGCAGACTTCCCCCCAAGCTACTCAAGCGCTGCTTATTACTTCAATTCTTCCCTCCTAATAATCGGCGGGATGTAGTTTTTACCTGTCAAAGATATTGAAATCAATACCACTCTGGTTTTCGTAACCCGTAAAAGTGATACAAACCCATTGCTGGAAAAACTCATCAACATACTCAGATGGAGGAAGAGGCTGTATGCCGGCGTCCCTTAGAACAAAACATAAATACTATGACTAGATAAAAAATGGACGCGTAAAGTCAGCGGCTTTTTTTAAACGCAATGAGATTTCTTCAAGTAGAGAAACCCGAACTCCACCATGGTATAGAGCGTAATAGCCCATCGTCGGAGGTTGTGGAACAATATCTAAGACTTCCAAACCTTGTGCTTGGGCAAAGCGCTGTACACATAACCTTGGCAACACACTGATACCCCGTCCAGCGGTTACCAAACCAACAAGTGCCAATAAGTTATCTGCTATCTGAGCAGGAGCCGCTAACCCTTGATGTGAAATCCAACGATTCACATCCTGAGCAAACCCAGAACGTTTACCTTGACTAATCAGGGTATAGGATTGAAGTTCACTAATAGGTAAAGGCCGAGGTCCACTCACTAAGCCAGCTCTTGCCATAAATGCCATTTCAACTTTTTCTAAAAGCAATTTTTCTACTCCCGGCTGAGCAAATACCTCTGGAACAAGTGGTATAACAACAAGATCCAATTCACTGTCTTGAAACTGCTGGTAAAGCGTTCGGCTCATATCGATCGTGACATCCAAACGTATATCAGGGCGCTCAAGGGTATATTCTCGCAAAAAACCAGGTAACCAAGTCAGCGCTGTCAGTTCGGTAAAACCAATTCGGACACGGTGAAGCTTACAATCTGACTGTCTATTGAGTTCACGAATTTTATTGGCACTCTCTATCATCAAGTACGCCAACTCAAGTAGCTGCTCACCTTCTTCAGTTAAGCGTGCATTACGCAGTGAACGATCAAAAATACGCAACCCCGTAGCCTGCTCAAGCTCACCAATTCTTTTAGAAACTGTTGATTGAGTTGCATTGAGGCGCTGAGAAGCTTTTTCAAATGTACCTAACTCAACTACCTGAACAAAGGTCTCAAGTTGCTTAAGGGTTAACATAAACACTCCAATCATGAAAATTTCGACTTATATATTATGAAAATTATTCGCTTTTTAGAAAGTATAAAATGACTTTAAATGACTAAATGAAGTACTCATCGCATCTGCTATTAACAAAACTACTAACGAGTACTCAACTGCCCTAAATAGCTTTACAAATATAATAGTAACAAGGAATAAGATGATGAAGGCAAATATAAAATTCAAGCAAAAATTGATCCTGAGCGCGATGACGGCAATATTGGTAGGCGGACTGAGTACATTAGCAGTAGCTAAAGATTTCCCCAACAAGCCAATTCAGTTGATTGTCGCCTTCGGTGCTGGGGGTAGTACCGACACGATGGCACGCATCTTCGCAAAGTACGCTGAAGAGGAACTAGGCCAACGCGTCGTTGTGGTAAACAGACCCGGTGCTGGTGGCGAGTTGGGGTGGGTTCACTTGGCCAATGCAGCACCCGACGGCTATACCCTTGGCTTGATTAACTCACCAGTAGTCGAGGTTTATCCTTTCACCCGTGAAGGTAGCGTCGGTTACTCCCTTGATGATATTCGCCCTCTGGCCAATATCATTACCGATCCAGGAGTTTTGGCCGTAGCCGCCAACAGCCCCTATCAGACGCTGGAAAGTTTTGTCACCGCGGTACAGGAAAATCCCAGATCCGTGGTTGTATCTCACGAAGGCATTGGGGGTGACGATCATCTGGCAGCCTTAAACTTTGCCAAAGAAGCTGACATCGATCTTAATTTTGTCTCTTACAGCGGCAACGCCGAAGCAACAGCCGCGTTACTTGGCGGGCACATTACAGCTTTTCAAGGCAACATGTCGGAAGTAGTAAACCAGATCAATGAAGGCAAAGTCCGTGGCTTAGCGGTCTGGTCAAATGAACGAATCGATGCAATTTCGCAAGTACCTACCGGTAAAGAGCAAGGTTATGATGTGCTAGCAGCAGCATCACGCGGCTTTGCTGTACCAGCGGGTGTGTCGCAACCTGTGTATGACAAGCTGCTGTCGGTGACCCGCGAGGTGGTAGAAAACCCGGAGTTTCTTGCCGAAATGGCACAGCTCAATATGCCAGTTAACCCTATCTATGGACAAGACTACGTTGACTTCATCCACGAAAGTCATGATCGTCTAAAAGCCCTTTGGGACCAAGAGCCTTGGATTGAGCAGTGATTCAACCCGTTAGGAGAACTCACTCTATGCCACTGAACAAAATTGACTCTACCCTAACCGTTTTGATTGGAGCCTTGTGCGCTGGTGTAGTCTGGATCGGGCTTGGCATGCGCGGCGACGCGGGGATTTTCCCCGTGATCGCCGGTTCACTTGGGGGGCTTGCCTGTTTAGGCATAGGAATCAATTCTTTTCGCCGCAAACGCCCTGATGAATCCCAGCCTCCAATTGCCTGGCAACGCTTCACCCTCTGGTGTCTGTGCGTGCTGGGGTTATTAGGGCTGATGATAAGTGTTGGAACATTTGTTGCGTTGGTTATATTTCTACTGGTTAGTTTATGCTGCCTGAGTGATTTACGATGGCCCGCAGCTCTGATACTTGCCGTGTCTTTCTCTAGCCTTATCTATGTCGTTTTTGTGCACTTACTTGCAGTCCCCCTACCGAGTGGCGGACTCTGGAATTGGCTAGCCAACTAACCGTTTTCTTCACAGACAGCCAAGAGATTTTTTCTATGGATATACTGTTTACAGCTCTCGGAAATCTTGTGACACCGATGGCTCTGTTAACCCTGTTGCTTGGAACTTTGGCCGGAATGGCCATCGGCTCCTTGCCAGGACTGTCTTCAACCATGGGCGTCGCGCTTTGTATTCCAATCACCTTCAGCATGCCACCAGATCTGGCACTGATTCTACTGGGTGCCGTATACGTTAGCTCAGTTTATGGTGGCTCTATTACCGCAATTCTATTGCGAACCCCTGGCACAGATGCATCTATCGCCACAGCGCTGGATGGCTACCCATTAGCGATGGCTGGACGAGGGGGTGAAGCCATTGGTATGGCCACACTGGCCTCACTTTTTGGTGGGCTCTTCAGTGTGATTGTCTTGATCACCATTGCTCCTCCTCTTTCGACCGTTGCCCTCGCGTTCGGACCACAAGAGTACACGGTTTTAGCTATATTCGGACTTGTAACCATCGTCGGTGTCGCATCAGATCAACCCATAAAAGGAGTGCTCTCAGCAGCTATAGGCTTGATACTGGCGAGTGTAGGACTGGACGCATTTACGGGTGCGCAGCGCTTTACCTTTGGCCAACGTGAATTGTTTGATGGCGTGCCCTTGCTACCGGTACTCATTGGGCTTTTTTCAGTTTCTCAAGCATTTAACCTGTGCGTTCCCAAAAGCGCGGGCGTACTGAGCAGTAAAAGACCCCAACTCCAAGGGCGCAATCTGCCCTTATGGTCCGATATGAAACGCTGTCTACGCACGTTATTACGCTCTTCTGTTATAGGCTCAGTTGTGGGGATTCTCCCCGGTGCGGGCACCAGTATTGCGTCATTTATTTCGTACAACGAGGCACGTCGTCATTCGAATACACCGGAAAAATTTGGTAAGGGAGAGTTAGAAGGGGTTGCCGCTTCTGAATCCGCAAATAATGCCGTCACAGGTGGCACATTAATTCCTACCTTAACGCTGGGTATTCCTGGAAATGCGGTAACGGCTGTCTTTATCGGCGGGTTAACCATCCATGGGCTCATCCCTGGACCCAGCCTGTTCACTCAACATGCAGAGACAACCTATACCCTGATCCTCTCCCTGTTACTGGCCAACATACTTTTTGCAATTTTGGGATTGTGGCTGTGTCGCTATCTAGTCATCGTTACAAAGGTCCCCGGGGCCGTATTAGGGCCGATGATTCTGGTATTCAGTGTGATCGGAACCTACGCGCTGCGTAACGAGATATTTGACGTCTGGCTGGTTATAGCTTTCGGTGTAGTGGGCTATTTCATGGAACGCTGGCGTTATCCTGCGGCTCCCTTAGTTATTGCCCTCATCCTGGGACCTATTCTAGAAGTTAACTTTCGCCGCTCGATGCAAATTTCACACTGGGACCTGACCACGTTTTTTACTCGGCCACTGTCGCTAACACTTTGTGTTCTGGTAGTGCTGGCTCTGGCGTATCCGTTATGGAACCAATGGCGTCGACGCAACGCCCAGCAATAACTCTATTTTGTAACCAACAGGCAAACCCACATCTAATCATTTGAGATGCTGACAACTATTATGAGCACTACAACTTTTCTCCATACAGCGGCCCCAGCCCATTCAACCCAAGGCGTTTTATTACCCACCACACTACTGGCTCAAGTACGGGAACGTTTCTTACATGTCGATACCTGTCCTTATAGTGGTAAGCGCACCTACTTTGAAAACGCCGGTGGCTCACTGACGCTTAAATCAGTCGTTACCCAAGGGGCCGAAATTGCGGCCATTCCTGATAATGAACACCGCGATAATCCGGCCTCTCATGCTATATCCGAGATCGTCACTGCGGGTCGCAACGACTTGATGACATTCTTCGGTGCTAACCCCAATAATGGTGTGATTTTTGGTGGCGAAACAGGAACAGAATGCCTGTTTCGATTAATCCGTGCTGCCGCCCTCTCAGCTGAAGCAGGCGGTAGCCTTGTCACCTGCACAATCGAACATCCCGCCACCTATGATGCGACTCGTCAATGGGCCCAACGCACTAACCGTGAGTGTATTGAGGTTCCTTTCGATATCGATACAGGACGCGTGACGGCTGCACACTACGCCAAGTGTGTACGTCCCGATACCCGCATCGCCACCCTCCTGCATACCAGTCCAGTATCAGGAATGAGCATGGATATCGCGGAGATAGCCCAAAGTATCCGCCAGATTGCGCCTGAATGCATTATCATCGTCGATGGTATCCAGCACGCCCCCCATGGGTTACTCAATGTAGAAACCTATGGGGTGGATGCCTATGTTATTTCCCCCTATAAGGCGTTCTGTCGTTTTAATAATGGCTATGCCTGGGTGTCCAGGCGCCTGAGCCTAACCGAACACGACAAGCTGATCGGCAAGCCTGCTGATGCATGGGAATTAGGTAGCCGCGACCCCTCCGCCTTGATCGGAATTAGTGCAATGGTCGACTACCTAGTATGGCTGGGTGGACACTTTACCGATGCGCCTTCACGTCGGGCTGGTTTGATCGCAGCAGGTAATGCAATACGCAACCACGAGCGTGCATTAGTTGATCGATTGATTAACGGCAGTACAGGCTTAGCCGGGCTCAGCACCTATCCTGGGGTAAAACTGATTGGTCCTGCAGACACTCCTCACCGTGAAGGCGTCGTATCATTTGCAATCGCTGAGTACGACGCTAAGTATATCGTCGCTGAACTCGGCAGACGTGGAATACGCGTGCATGCCCGCAGTGATGATGTCTTTTCAGGTAATATTCTCCGCCCTCTGGGGCTCAAAGCTGTAACACGTATATCCTTAGCGCATTACAACAATGTCAATGAGATAGATACTTGTTTGGTTGCTCTACAAGAAATTCTTTCATAGTTATCATCTTCAAGAAGGCTCAACAATGTACCTGCATCTTTTTGAGCAGGTACATTAAAATCTACTTTGTGGCCACTACTCTATTTCATCCATGCTCTCAAAAGCTAAGCACGTTAAGAATTTCTCTAGTAGATACAACATATTAATTAAATATTCAAAACTTGCTTAGATGTGAGCTAGGAATGTTTCATACTGAACTGTCCTGAAAATAATAATTTTTGCCAGTAAAAAACTTCGCTATGCAAATAAAGTATCATACTGAAAATAATATAAGCACCAAAATGGAGCGGGGTCTCAACCACCGCCGCAAACTTGTCACGCGAGGACCAGCCCTCTGTGCCTTGATCACGGGCATCGGGCAGGCAGCGCCCTTCAGCGCGTGCTTCTTTACGCCACTTGTAAATCGTTTCCGAAGAAATGCCTTCTTGGCGGGCAACAGCTTCGACGCTTTGGTTGTAGGGTGATAACAGCTTGGCCATAACGGCCTGACGTCGCTCATCTGAGTAACTAGGCATACAAATCTCCAAACGCCCCTGAATGTTTAAGAGAGTTTAACAAATGGCGCGACAACTATCCTGACAGAAGGGGGGTCTCTACCTGTTCACAAGCGGCCTTCAACAGCTGCTCACTGGCAACAGCATTGGTATGCCAACACAATTCAGGATTCCGCTCACCCCAGATCCCCCTAGAGACTGCGGCAAGATGAATGACTCCTTTAGCCCCCGCAAGCGCCTGTTCAATTTGTTCAGGCTGGCATATATCGCCACTGCCACCGGCAAGATCAAACCCTTTAGCCTTATACCCTCGACTTTCTAATAAAGGTTTTAAATATCACCTTACTAGGCCAAGATGGCCAGCCATTAAAATTTTTCCATGAAATAGACTCCAAATTCCTGTAAAGCTAATTCGGCCATACTTGCAAAAAAGGGTGTTTAATTCCATTTCAGGAGAGGAACGACCAGCCGAAGTTGGTCAATAACGTCAGAGCCAGTAACTTGGCACCGTATTCTTCCTGAAATTTGGGTATGAAGGCTTGGTTTGTCATTTATCCCTCTTATCACTGCGCGGTGAAGTATCCCATACCAAAAGTGCCGCGATGTCATTTTCACCTTCAACTTCTTTCAGCCTGCGTTGTTTTTCGGCAAAGTACGTGTATTCGACCAACGCTTTTTCATCGGCCTGCTGCTTACTAATTTTGCCTGCACCTTGCAATACATCACGGTCGTTAAATTGTAAAAACTGATCCAGCTTATCCTGCCAATCGCGCAGAAATACCTGCTGGCGGCGTTTGGCTTGGTCTTCGGCAAAATCCAGCCACATCGATACGACGCGGTTCAGCTCGTCGATTTCTTGTTGGTTTAAATAGTTTTTAGCGACAGTCACATCACCCTTGCGCACTTCTTCCCCCTTGAAGCTCGTTAACCCCATGTGAGGAAGGTTCGAGTCTACGCGATGGTAAATCAGCTCGGCCGCAGTCTGACCTGTGCAGGCAAAATGCAGTTTATTCTGGATGATCTGGAAAAACTGCGTGGTTTCTTTCAGCGACGGCTGGTAATCGGCAGCCAATGCAAAAATCTCGCGTACCCGCAGATACATCCGCCGCTCGCTAGCGCGAATGTCGCGGATGCGTTCCAACATTTCGCCAAAGTAATCCGGTACAACCAACTGGCCAACGGGCGGATTTTTCAGTCGCTCGTCATCCATCACAAAACCTTTGATCAAATATTCCTGCAGTGTCTGTGTCGCCCACTGGCGGAACTGTGTACCACGGGTTGAGCGCACGCGGTAGCCAACGGCCAGCACTAGGGGCAAACTGAAGTACTGCACCTGATAGTTTTTACCGTCTGCGGCAGTTGTTCGGTAAAACCGAACAACTGAATCCTCGTTCAGCTCACCCTCTTCAAATATATTTTTGATATGCCCACTGATGGTGGCCTTAGCCTTGCCGTACAGATCACAAATCATCGCTTGCGAGAGCCACAGCGTTTCGTTCTCGAAGCGACACTCGATACGTACCTTGCCATCCGCGCTTGCGAACATAACAAACTCGCCGATTGGGGCTTGGGGTTGCTGCTTATCCGTCATGCCTTAACCTCGTCAAATACATGGTTCTGATGTAATGCTTTTGTAATAACAGGTTGAAAATGACAGTATTCGGAATAGCCTAATAGTTTAGAAATTGATCTGGCTGACCAAAATTCCATGTCATTTTCATCAATCTGCTTCAGTTGTTCGAAGGGTTGATGCTGATCTCTCATATGATTACCTCCTTGTTTTCGAATAAATCTTAATGATCGCACCCATCATGCGCTCACCATTATTAACTCACTTCTGTATCAACCTTTGTTCTTCTGCCAGGGTATTGACCATCGCAATGATCGCTCGCTGCTTTGCCAAAGGTAAAACAACCACAGGGGCATCTTCCACATCGATAGGAAACTGTTCTCTGATATTAACCGTTTGCTGATACTGGTCAAAAATGAGAAATGCATGAAGTTCGATACCAGAAAGCAAGTGATGAATTTGGCCAACGGTTGCACTGTGAATACAGACACTTTCACCTTGGCTACATAATTCATGAGCCTTGATAAAGGATGCGTAGTCTCGCCCATATCCCTTCCAACGAGATAGGAAAGTAACTTCTTGTGCTTCGGATCGATTGACGTATTGATATCTGACATAAAAAAGGCCTCCATATACTTCACGCATAGAAGGAGGCCTATAATTATCAAAATTTATTATTCTCTGACACTTAAAAATGATCGTGATTATCCTCCTACTCCACCGTAACACTCTTCGCCAAATTACGCGGCTGATCCACATCCGTCCCTTTTAACACCGCAACGTGATAGGACAAGAGCTGTAAAGGCAGCGTATAAACAATCGGTTCCATCAGTTTACTGCAAGCCGGAAGGGCAATGACTTGCATACCTTCTTCGGATTTTAATGTTTGTTCACAACCCGCAAACACAAACAGCTCGCCGCCCCTAGCACGTACTTCCTGTAAATTGGCTTTGAGCTTGTCCAGCATTTCATTATTCGGGGCAACGGTGACAACGGGCATATCTTTATCCACAAGGGCTAGAGGCCCGTGTTTTAATTCACCGGCTGGGTAGCCTTCTGCATGAATATAGGAAATCTCTTTCAGCTTTAACGCCCCTTCCAAGGCAATCGGATACAGTGCACCACGCCCTAAGAATAACGCATGATGCTTCTCTGCAAAGGCCTCTGCCATGGCTTTTACAGGCTCGTCTAGGTCGAGAATGGCGCGGGTAAGAGTCGGTAAGTTTTGCAGATCGGTGACGATCTGCTTTTCTTGTTCCGAGCTTAAGCCATGACGACGCCCTATCACCAAACAGGTCAACAAAAGTGCAACCAATTGTGAGGTAAAGGCTTTCGTGGAGGCCACGCCTATTTCGGGCCCCGCATTGGTCATTAAGCAGAGATCCGATTCACGCACCAATGAACTACCCGGCACGTTGCAAATACTCAAACTGGCAAGAATTTGCGATTTAACATCCCTTAATGCCGCGAGGGTGTCGGCGGTTTCACCCGATTGGGATAAGGTTATCAACAGGGTACCTTCGCGTATTACCACGGATCGATACCTGAATTCGCTGGCCACTTCTACCATACAAGGCAAACCGATCAATTCTTCAAACCAGTATTTTGCCACCATGCCCGCATGATAACTCGTACCACACGCGACGATTTGAACTTGTTTGACTTGATCGAACACGCGCTTGGCATCAACACCAAAAGCCTGTTCCAGTACGTGGCCACTGGCAATACGACCTTCAAGCACTTGTGCCATCACATCAGGCTGTTCATAAATCTCTTTCAGCATGAAATGTTTAAATTCACCTTTATCCACAGCACTGATGCCATGTTCATACACTGAAATAGATCGCTGTACGTCCTGGCCAGACTTATCCATAACCTCAACTTGATCTTGTGTCAGTAAAGCGATGTCACCGTCTTCTAAAAACATAAAGCGGTCGGTAACGGGTAATAAGGCAAGCTGATCGGAGGCAATAAAATACTCACCCATACCTACGCCAATCACAAGAGGACTGCCTTTACGTGCGGCCACTAGTAGATCAGGGAAGTCCTTGTGGATAACCCCCAAGGCAAACGCACCTTCCAGTTGCGACACGGTATTTTGTACTGCTTGTTTCAAAGACATACCGGATTGAATGGCTTGATCCAGCAGATGAGCCACAACTTCGGTATCCGTCTCTGAAGTGAATACATACCCTTGTTCAATTAACTGTACTTTTATCGGTTCATAGTTTTCGATGATGCCATTGTGGACAACCGCTAACTGCTCACCTGACATGTGTGGATGGGCATTCACCTCATTGGGTTTACCGTGTGTCGCCCAACGCGTGTGGGCTATTCCGGTATGTCCACGTAACGGTTCTGTGGATAACGCATCGGCTAAGGCTGAGACTTTACCTGCCCGTCTTAGTCTGTGGATATCCTTGCCATCAATCAATGCCATTCCCGCTGAGTCATAGCCGCGATATTCCAGCCGACGTAACCCTTCAAGCAGAATTTCGGCTACGGGTCTAGCTGCTACAGCTCCTACTATTCCACACATGCACTTGCTCCTTAAGATTGACGCTTCTGCGGTCGTTTCCAACCGATAATATTACGTTGTTGGCCACGCGCGATGGCGAGTTGGCCTTCTTCAACGGTTTGGGTAATCACAGATCCCGCGGCTATCGTGGCATTGGTAGAGATATCCACAGGTGCAACCAAAGCTGTGTTTGAACCGACAAAGACGTTGTCACCAATTTTGGTTGTCGACTTATTCACACCGTCATAGTTGCAGGTAATGGTTCCTGCACCGATGTTCACCGATTCTCCAATAATAGCATCACCAATGTAACTCAGATGGTTTACTTTGCTGCCCTGCCCTAAGACGGCTTTTTTAGTTTCGACAAAATTACCAATCTTGGTTGCCTTACCCAGCTGAGTGCCAGGTCTAATTCGTGCAAAGGGGCCAAGATGCGCGTGCTCACCAATTTCAGCACCGTCTATAACGGTATTTGCTTCAATCACCGTATGTTTACCAATACGTGAATTACGTATCATGCAGTTAGGGCCAATGCTGACCTGTTCGGCAATCTCAACGTCACCTTCAAATACACAGTTGATATCTATAAAGATATCGGTGCCTGTGGATAAATTCCCTCTTAGATCAAAGCGGTTCGGATCCGCAAGCGTCACGCCAGACGCCATCAAGGCTTCAGCGAGTTGTTGTTGATACCAACGTTCAAGCTGAGCCAATTGCGAACGTGTATTCACGCCTTGTACTTCTTGTTCGTACTGAGGTTGTATAGCTGCAATCGGTACACCATCTGCAGCCGCCATTGCGATGATATCCGTTAGGTAATACTCGCCCTGCGCATTTTCAGAAGACAGTAAGGGTAGCCATTGCCTGAGGTAACGCACATGAACTGCCAAGATCCCAGTATTGACCTCGTTAACCTGCAACTCTTCTGGAGTGGCATCTTTTTGTTCGACAATCGCGATGACTTCATCATTTTGATTACGAAGTATCCGGCCATAGCCCGTTGGATCATCCAACGTGACGGTTAACAGAGCCAGTTGATCCTTGTTTGCTTCGGCAATCAGTGATTTGAATACAGCGCTTGGCGTTAAAGGCACGTCGCCATAAAGAATCAAAACGATGGAGTCTTCTGCACAGTTGGGTAAAGCTTGGGCTACGGCATGGCCTGTGCCAAGCTGTTGAGCTTGAACCGCAACTTGCACAGAGGTGCTCTTTTCCTTCAGGGATTGCTCAACCTGCTCAGCACCATGCCCGACGACGAGATGAAGCTGACTGTCGGCTATATTCGCAGCACTGTCGATAACATGAAATAGTAGCGGTTTTCCAGCCAAGGGATGGAGTACTTTTGGTAGGGCAGATTTCATTCGACTTCCCTGACCTGCCGCTAAAATAACGATGTCTGTTTTCATCCATTTTTCTCCTGACGGGATCAATCGCAAAGGGATATTTTACACGGATATCCGACTCTTGACTCCCTAGAGGTTTTTTAAGAATAAAAAAAAGCAGCCTGATGGCTGCTTTTCTTGTACCGGTAGTAAGTCGGTATAGACTTACTTACCCAATTTTTTCTTAATCTGCTGTAAAGTACGCAATTGCGCAGCTGCTTCTGCCAATTGAGTTGCAGCACGTGAGTACTGGAACTCGCCTGACTTATCAGAAATCGCATGCTGAGCATGCTTCTGTGCTTCCATTGCTGCAGCTTCGTCAAGATCCTGCGCGTGTAAAGCTGTATCGGCTAACACGGTTATCTTGAAAGGCTGTATTTCAATAAAGCCACCAGAAACATAAAAAATGTCCTGCTCACCGCCTTCTTTACGCAGTTCTATCGGGCCTGGTTTCAGTTCCGTTAATAGCGGAGTGTGACCGGGCATAATACCCAAGTCACCCAGGCTTCCTGTTACTGAAACGAACTCGACTTTGCCGTTAAAGATTTCTTCTTCAGCACTAACGATTTCGCATTCAACAGTTACAGCCATGTTGATTACCTCTTAAAAGGTTCCGCCAGAACTTACTTCATGCTCTTGGCTTTTTCAATCGCTTCTTCAATGCCGCCTACCATGTAGAACGCTTGCTCAGGCATATGGTCGTATTCACCTTCCAAAATGCCTTTGAAGCTACTGATGGTGTCTTTTAGTGGCACGTATTTACCAGGAGAACCGGTAAATACCTCGGCCACGAAGAATGGCTGAGATAAGAAACGCTGAATTTTACGTGCACGAGATACAACTTGCTTATCTTCATCAGAAAGCTCGTCCATACCCAAAATGGCAATGATGTCTTTCAGCTCTTTATAACGCTGAAGAACACCCTGTACATTACGTGCAACATCGTAGTGTTCTTGACCAATCACTAAAGGATCCAGCTGACGTGAAGTTGAATCCAATGGATCAACCGCAGGGTAGATACCTAACTCAGCAATTTGACGTGACAATACAACGGTCGCATCTAAGTGAGAGAAGGTGGTCGCTGGTGATGGGTCAGTCAAGTCATCCGCAGGTACGTATACCGCTTGGATAGAAGTGATAGAGCCCACTTTAGTTGAGGTAATACGCTCTTGCAGTACACCCATTTCTTCTGCCAGTGTAGGCTGGTAACCTACCGCAGATGGCATACGACCTAAAAGCGCTGATACTTCAGTACCGGCCAAGGTGTAACGGTAGATGTTGTCAACGAACAACAGTACGTCACGACCTTCGTCACGGAATTTTTCAGCCATTGTCAAACCTGTGAGCGCAACACGCAAACGGTTTCCTGGTGGCTCATTCATCTGACCGTATACGAGAGATACCTTATCCAATACGTTGGATTCTTTCATCTCGTAGTAGAAATCGTTACCCTCACGAGTACGCTCACCCACACCCGCGAACACAGAGAAACCTGAGTGCTCGATCGCGATGTTACGGATCAATTCCATCATGTTAACGGTTTTACCTACACCCGCACCACCGAATAGACCGACTTTACCACCCTTAGCGAATGGACAAACAAGGTCGATAACCTTGATACCGGTTTCTAACAGCTCGTTTGAAGCTGCTTGATCAGCGTAGGAAGGCGCTTTACGGTGAATAGGCATACGCTCTTCTTCACCGATAGGGCCCGCTTCATCAATTGGGTTACCCAAAACATCCATGATGCGGCCTAGGGTTGCTGTACCTACGGGTACAGAAATTGGCGCACCTGAATTGACGACGTCAAGACCACGGCTTACACCTTCGGTTTGACCCATCGCAATGGCTCTGACTACACCGTCGCCCAGCTGTTGCTGAACTTCAAGAGTCAGACCGGTTTTCGTGACGTTTAACGCGTCATAAACCTTCGGTATAGAGTCACGTGGAAACTCCACGTCGACAACCGCACCGATAATCTGAACAATACGTCCGCTACTCATGTCCGGATCCTCTTAACTTTTAAACCTGTGAACTGCATTAAACAGCCGCCGCACCACTCACGATTTCAGAAATTTCTTGGGTAATCGCTGCTTGACGAGCTTTGTTGTAAACCATTTTCAGCTCATCAATCAGATCACCAGCATTATCTGTAGCATTCTTCATCGCTAGCATACGTGCTGCTTGCTCACAGGCGATATTTTCAATAACCGCTTGATAAACAACTGATTCTATATAGCGGACGAAAAGTGCCTCAAGCAGCTCTTTTGCATCTGGCTCATACAGATAATCCCAACTACGGTTCAGTTGTTCATTTCCGTTATCGTCTGCCCGCGCTGGAAGAACTTGTTCGACGACGGGTTGTTGTGTCATCGTGTTAACAAATTCATTCGATACTATGAAGATCTTGTCAATTTTTCCTTCTTCAAAGGCGTTGAGCATCACTTTTACAGATCCAATCAAATCTGCAAGTTCAGGTGAGTCGCCTAAATGGCCTTTGGCAGCAACAACATTGCCCCCATAGTTTTTGAAGAAAGTAATGGCTTTGTTTCCCAATGCACAGATGTCAATTTCGACTTTCTGTTCATGGAATTCTTTCATAGCAATAACAGCTTTCTTGAACACGTTTACGTTCAAGCCGCCACACAAACCACGATCAGAAGAAACGACGATAAAACCAACGCGTTTCACTTCACGCTCTTGCATGTAAAGGTGGTTGTATTCAGGATTTGCTTTTGCAACGTGCTGAATAACACCTTTGATGCCTAGGGCATACGGGCGGGAGGATCGCATACGATCTTGGGCTTTGCGCATTTTAGACGCAGCCACCATTTCCATGGCACTGGTAATTTTGCGCGTACTACCAATACTCGCAATCTGTGTCTTAATTTCTTTTCCGACTGCCATAGTTCCGCCTCTATTCCTCACTCAGTGTAGGGTCTGTAAACCGAGGTTTACAGACCGCATTACTTCGTTGCAAGTTACTTCAACAAAGTGCTTACCAAGTTTGGGTAGATTTGAACTTCTCAATCCCTGCTTTGAACTTAGCAGCAATCTCGTCGTTATAGTCGCCGGACTGATTGATTGACTTCATCAGATCAGCAGACTCGCTGTTGAAGAAAGCAATCAGAGCTGTTTCAAATGCACCGATTTTGTTCAAATCAACGTCTTTTAGATAGCCTTCGTTCGCTGCGAACAAGCTAAGACCCATTTCTGCAACAGACATAGGTGAGTACTGCGCTTGTTTCATTAACTCGGTAACACGCTGACCATGCTCTAACTGAGCACGAGTCGTATCATCCAAGTCGGATGCAAACTGAGCGAATGCCGCCAATTCACGGTACTGCGCTAATGCCAGACGAACACCACCACCTAATTTCTTGATGATTTTGGTCTGAGCAGCACCACCTACACGGGATACGGACAAACCTGCGTTGATCGCAGGACGAACACCCGAGTTGAACAGGTCTGATTCAAGGAATATCTGACCATCCGTAATCGAAATTACGTTGGTTGGAACGAAGGCAGACACGTCACCGCCTTGAGTTTCGATAATAGGCAATGCCGTTAACGAACCTGTCTTACCTTTCACTTCACCCTTGGTAAAGTTTTCAACATAATCTGCGTTAACACGAGCAGCACGCTCAAGTAGACGAGAGTGAAGATAGAATACGTCACCTGGGTATGCTTCACGTCCTGGTGGACGACGTAGCAACAAGGAAATCTGACGATATGCCCAAGCTTGTTTTGTTAAATCATCATAGATGATCAACGCATCTTCACCGCGATCACGGAAGTATTCACCCATTGTGCAGCCAGAGTAAGGAGCCAAGAACAGCATTGACGCTGGATCTGAAGCACCTGCTGCTACAACAATGGTGTGATCCATTGCACCGTGTTCTTCGAGCTTGCGTACTACGTTAGAAATGGTCGATTGCTTTTGACCTATCGCAACATAGATACACTTAACACCGGTTCCTTTCTGGTTGATAATCGCATCGATCGCAATCGCTGATTTACCAACTTGGCGGTCACCGATAATCAGCTCACGCTGACCACGTCCAACCGGAACCATTGCATCGATTGCTTTCAAACCTGTTTGAACAGGCTGATCAACCGACTTACGGGAAATTACACCCGGTGCTACTTTTTCAACGGCGTCAGTCAGTTTAGTCTCAATCGGTCCTTTGGCGTCGATTGGATTACCCAATGCGTCGACAACACGACCTAAAAGTTCTTTACCAACCGGTACTTCAAGAATACGGCCTGTGCAGCGAGCAGTCATGCCCTCTACCAGACTTTGATAGTCACCCAGTACGACTGCACCTACAGAGTCACGCTCTAGGTTCAACGCCATACCGTAGATACCACCCGGAAACTCGATCATTTCGCCGTACATAACATCGGCTAGACCGTGAATCAAGATAATACCATCAGATACACTTACGATAGTGCCCTCATTACGGGCTTCAGAAGACACATCAAGTTTTTCGATGCGCTTCTTGAGAATCTCGCTGATCTCAGATGGATTCAGTTGCTGCATTGTTATTCCCCGTTACTCAGGAATTCATCGCTTCGGCTAGTTTTGCCAATTTGGCACGAACAGAACCGTCGATCACAAGGTCATTAGCGCGAATAATAACACCGCCGATAATTGATTTATCAGTTGTTGATGTTACTTTAATTTCACGCCCCAGCTTAGTACGTAAAGCCTGAGCTAATTTTTCAACCAATTCGGCATCCAAATCGTAGGCAGTTACCATGTCAATCTCGATGGATTTTTCATGGTTTGCTTTCAATTCATTGAACTGATTTGAAATCTCTGGAAGCAAAATCAAGCGGCGATTCTGTGACAAGAGTGTCAGAAAATTTTTGCCCGCTTCAGAGACTTGCTTGCCGCAAACGGCGATTAACAAGTCTGCTTTTTGCTCCGCACTCAGTGAAGGTATACCAAGTACACGCTTCATTTCACTGTCATTTACTACAGCCGCAGCCAATGACAGCATATTTGACCATTGATCGACTTCGCCCTTTTCCAGCGCAAAATCGAACGCTGCTTTTGTGTAAGGCCGAGCGATAGTGTTGAGTTCAGCCATCATAAACCTCGCTTAAAGCTCAGCTGCCAGTTTCTCAACTAGCTTAGCATGTGCTTTTTGGTCAACAGAGGCTTCCAATATCTTTTCAGCCCCAGCAAGAGCCAGAACGCCAACCTGTGCACGCAAAGCTTCTTTTGCACGGTTAACTTCCTGGATAAGCTCAGCATCAGCTGCTGCTTTTACGCGAGCAGCTTCTTCACGAGCCTTCTCTTTGGCTTCTTCGATGATCAGGTTCGCGCGCTTGTTGGCCTGTTCAATGATGGCAGCAGCTTGCTCCTTACCTTCACGTAGATTGTCAGCCGCTTTTTCTTGAGCGAGCCTTAGATCACGTTCAGCACGGTCAGCTGCATCCAAACCTTCGGCAATCTTCTTTTTGCGCTCTGCCATGGCTGTCGTAATCGGCGGCCATACATACTTCATGCAGAAAACAACAAAAATGGCGAATGCTATGGCCTGACCAATGATGGTGAGATTTATATTCACGCCATTACCCCTCGCGATTGATTAATAAGGTTCATACCCCTTTGGGTAAGCCCCAAGGCTATAAAAAAACCGGTTATTAACCTGCGAAAAGCATGTACAGTGCCATACCTACACCGATCATTGGGATAGCGTCAACAAGACCTACCACAATGAAGAACTGGCTACGTAGTAAAGGAACCAATTCTGGCTGACGAGCAGCACCTTCAAGGAATTTTCCACCCAGCAAACTTACGCCCAAAGCACCAGCCAGTGCAGAAAGACCCAGAAGCAGAGCAACAGCGATAAACAGCAGTTCAGCCATTTTTTTTCTCCAACATTTTTAAGGTTAAAGTTAATTTTACAAAAAAACTATTTTCATTGCAGACCACTAATCAATGATTAGTGATCATGCTCATCATGGGCCATCGCCATATAAACGATAGTTAACACCATGAAGATAAATGCCTGCAGCACAATTACCAGGATATGGAAAATTGCCCAAGGCACAGACAGCACCCACTGTACCCAGAAAGGCAGAAGTGCGATCAGGATAAAGATAATTTCACCAGCATACATGTTTCCGAATAGACGCAAGCCTAGCGAAACAGGTTTAGCTAATAAGTTAACCAGCTCAAGGAACAGGTTAAACGGAATAAAGTACTTACCTAATGGCATCAAAGATAACTCAGCGGCAAAACCTTTGACACCTTTGACTTTGATACTGTAGTAAACGATTAGGAAGAACACACTGAAGCTCATGCCCAACGTCGCGTTAATGTCGGTCGTTGGTACGATTTTCCAGTAAGGAATGCCCATTTCACCTGCGATGAAAGGAATAAAGTCTACTGGTATGAGTTTCAGCAGGTTCATCAAAAATATCCATACGAATACAGTCAACGCCAGAGGCGCTATCGTAGGATTATTGTGATGGAATATACTCTTGACGTTATCCTGAACAAATTCTATGACCACTTCAACGAAGTTTTGTAGATTGTTCGGAACACCAACCACCACGCTGTCCGCCACCTTTTTGAAAAGCCATATAAAGAACAGGCCCGTCAGGATGGAAAAGAACATGGTATCGACATTGATCGCCCAGAATCCCATTTCCGCAGCTTTCTCTCCGCCGGCAAAAGACCATCCTTCAACAGGATGCTTACCAAACGTGAGATTGCTGAGGTGATGGGCAATATATTCTGAGGATGTAGGGTTTTCGCTTGCCATTCTCAGTTACTCTCAGTCAACGTTTCAGAAATCGATTATTGAGTTTAAACTGCAAATACCAACCGGATATCTGCATCAATATAAACGTTACAAATAAAGAAAGAGGGTTTAGCGGCTCCACCATCATAAAGGTAAGGCTAAACAACGCAATGGCTAACACCATCTTTCCAAATTGGCTCATATAGACATTGGCTAATATTTCCTTTGCCGTATGAGCGTTATTCTTAAACTGCACCTTCAACGTAAAGTAAGCCGTCGGTATTAGGTACAGCATACCGCCTATAAAAGCTGAGTAGGCGGCTACAAAATCTTTAAATATCAGTGCCAAGGATAATGCCGAGGTTATAAAAACCTGTATTAACAACACCTTAGCAAAGGCTTGCGCGACTACTTTTCCCTGTGAGCCTTGGACTCTGGATCGAACCCCCGCGAGGTTAAGACCACTCTCTTCAGGTTTTTCTAACATCGTATTATCGCAACTTTAACTTAGTCGGGGGATTATATGGGTTTAAACGCTATGACTCAACAGCTATAGAGTTTCTCTAGCACTAAGGTCTTAACGTTTACAACTATTTTCCCCCATATTTCAGGTATTCGCCTGTAATTGCGCGATTATTTGCTCTAGTTGCTCAGCAGAAGCATAACTAATACTGATTTTTCCCTTTCCTTGGGCATTTTCAGTAATCTTTACAGGCGTCGAAAAGTGACGAGACAGACTTCCAGATAAACTTTGTAAGCTCTCGTCCACTTTCTTTGTTTTAACAACCGGTGCTAAGGGCTCACCTGCACTGATCTTTTTCACGAGATGCTCAGTTTCCCTGACCGATAGGTTTTCGTGAATGACCTGTTCGGCAGCAGAAATCTGTAGCTCATCCTCCAACGCCAACAATGCGCGAGCATGACCCATTTCAATATCGCCATGCTCTAGGCGCTTTTTAACAGCATCGGTTAAATTCATCAGGCGTAATAAGTTGCTGATCGCCGAACGAGATTTGCCGACGGTATCAGCGACTTGTTGTTGTGTCAGTTCAAACTCGGTTTGCAAACGATGAAGTGCAATGGCTTCTTCCATCGGGTTTAAATTTTCACGTTGCAAGTTCTCAATCAGCGCCATCGCACTGGCGGCCTCATCAGCAACTTCTCGAACCAGTACAGGGATGCTTTGCAATCCTGCAAGCTGAGCCGCTCTCCAGCGTCTTTCTCCAGCAATGATTTCGTAGCGTCCATCATCAATCGTCCGAACAACAATTGGCTGCATGATTCCCTGATTTTTAATGGAGGCAGCCAGTTCTTCCAGCGCTTGCGGTTCTATATCACGACGTGGTTGATAACGCCCACGCTGTATGATGCCCAAGGGTAAATGCTTGAGTTCACCATCAACACTAAGATTGTTCTCAGATTGGAAAGACTCTTTAGCTTTAGAAACAGGTACCGCAACGGCTTCATCACCTATGCCCGACAATAGAGCATCCAGACCGCGACCCAGTCCCCGCTTTTTCACTACCATTATGCAATTTCCTGACTTTCTGACTCTTCTTGAAGTTGTGCGAGCGCTTCGGCTTCGGTCCGACGAATCAACTCACCTGCGAGGGCTAAGTATGCCAGAGCGCCTCGTGAATTTTTATCATACTGTAAAACAGGTAAACCATGGCTTGGTGCTTCGGCCAATCTGACATTACGAGGAATGACGGTTCGGTAAACCTTGTCTCCAAAATACTCGACCAGATGCACGGATACATCTTTGGTTAGGCTCATCCGAGGATCGAACATCGTTCTAAGGATGCCCTCAATGCGCAATTCCGGGTTTAGACGCTTGTTAATCTTCTCAATTGTACCAATCAAGGCACTGATTCCTTCCAATGCATAGTATTCGCACTGCATCGGAATGAGCACGCCTGAAGACGCAGAAAGAGCATTGACTGTCAATAAGTTCAACGAAGGCGGGTTATCCAGCAGAATAAAATCATACTCATCTTGAACATCGGTTAATGCCATGCGCAAACGAAATTCTCGACGCGGCAACTGCAGTAATTCAACCTCAGCCGCCGTTAAGTCACCATTGGCTCCTATGACATCGAAGCCGCCTGGTAGTCCCGTAATAATGCAGTCTTTGGCCGAGCTGTCACCTGTGAGTAACTCATAAGATGAATGTTCAATTTGATGTTTATCCACACCACTGCCCATGGTTGCGTTGCCTTGTGGATCCAAATCAATCAACAAAACACGTTTTTTTACCGCAACTAAGCATGCCGCCAGATTCACGCAGGTGGTTGTTTTCCCCACGCCACCTTTTTGATTGGTGATGGTTAAAATTTTAGCCACGATTACGCTCTCCCTAAAATCAACAAATGTCGCTCGGCATCATTGTCTGGTAACCCTAAACGATGGCTTTCTCTGAGCGTAAACGCTTTCGGTATTTCAGTGAGTTCATCTTCTGGATATTGACCTTTCATCGCCAAAAAGACGCCCTTTTCCGCTGCTAAATGTCCGGTCCATACCAACATGTCACGTAAAGATGCAAAAGCACGAGAAATCACCATATCGAAGGCCGGTACATCCAATCTTTCAACTCGACTGTGGATAACGTCAAGATTATTTAGCCCCAACTCCATTTTTACCTGCTGTTGAAAACGTGTTTTTTTACCATTACTGTCTAGCGTTGTAACCTCTAGATCCGGCAAACAAATGGCTAAGGGAATACCAGGCAACCCAGGCCCACTGCCAACATCAATCAGGCGTTTGCCCTTGACATAAGGCAGGACGCTTAGGCTATCTATCAAATGTCGGCTCACCATTTCCTTGGGGTCTCGGATGGCCGTCAAATTGTAGGCTTTGTTCCATTTCACCAATAGAGACAGATAAGCCATTAACTGATCCACTTGTTCATTCGAAATGGACAGATTCAGCGCCTTGGTTTGTTGTAACAGTAAAGACGTTAACTCAGTCATTCACTGACCGCCTGCAGTTGTTTTTCAGACATTTTTCGCTTTTTCAGGTATATCAACAGTAACGATATTGCGGCAGGTGTCATTCCTTGAATGCGCGATGCTTGCGCAATGCTGACAGGCCTTACCGAGGTTAATTTTGATCTAAGTTCATTCGAAAGCCCACTGACCTGTTGATAATCCAGGTCATCTGGCAACTGTGTATGCTCTTGACGTCGAAGATGTTCAATTTCTTCCGACTGACGGTCAATATAACCTGCGTATTTAAATTGAACCTCAACTTGCTCCGCAACCGCGATATCCTCAACGGCTTGCCCTTTCAAACTGGCAACATCTTGATACGTAAGTTCCGGACGCTTGATAAGATCGGCGAGATTGTACTCTCGAGCCAATGGATGATTCAACTTAGTATTAAGTTGTTCGGCTTCAGGTGTAGACGGTTGTATCCAAGTCGACAGCATTCGTTGCTTTTCAAGTTCGATGGCTTCGCGTTTACGTTCAAAATGCTGCCAACGTTCATCACTAACCAATCCTAACTCGCGGCCTTTTTCTGTTAATCGCATATCCGCATTGTCTTCGCGCAAAATCAAGCGATACTCCGCGCGGCTGGTAAACATACGATAAGGTTCAGATGTTCCATGAGTAATCAGATCGTCAACCAACACGCCGATATAGGCTTCATCTCGGCGCGGATACCATGTCTCTTTTTCTTGAGCCAGTAACGCCGCATTCATACCCGCCAGCAACCCTTGAGCGCCCGCTTCTTCATATCCGGTTGTACCGTTTATCTGACCTGCAAAGAATAGACCGGAAACAAAGCGTGTTTCCAAACTGTGTTTCAAATCTTGCGGATTAAAGAAATCATATTCAATCGCATAACCAGGGCGCGTGATATGCGCCTTTTCAAATCCGCGTATTGAGCGAACCAAATCGAGCTGAACATCAAAGGGTAAACTGGTTGAGATCCCATTTGGATATAATTCGTGTGTTGTAAGCCCTTCAGGCTCGACAAAGATCTGATGATGGTCTTTATCAGCAAAACGGTGAATTTTGTCTTCAATGGATGGACAGTAGCGCGGACCAATTCCCTCAATTACGCCACTGTACATGGGCGATCGATCCAACCCACCACGAATAATATCGTGAGTTTTCAGATTCGTATGGGTGATGTAGCAGTTGACCTGCTCTGGGTGATCGCTCAATTGTCCCATATAAGACATAACAGGCGTAGGTGTATCACCTGGCTGAACTTGCATCACCGAAAAATCAACGCTGCGTGCATCAATTCTTGGTGGAGTGCCCGTTTTTAAGCGTTCAACCCTAAAAGGCATTTCTCTTAAACGCTGAGCTAAACGCACAGATGGAGGGTCTCCTGCACGACCACCTTGGTAGTTTTCCAAGCCGATATGAATGACGCCACCCAAAAAAGTGCCTGCTGTTAACACAACAGATCGGGCTTTGAAACGTATACCACTTTGTGTAATCGCACCTTTCACTTGGCCGTTTTCAATGACCAAATCATCCACAGCTTGCTGAAAAATAGACAAGTTCGGTTGATTTTCAAGAATTTGGCGAATGGCCGCTTTGTACAAAATTCGATCAGCTTGAGCTCGTGTTGCTCTAACCGCTGGGCCTTTGCGAGCGTTTAGAATTCGAAATTGTATTCCGCCCTTATCTGTTGCTCGTGCCATTGCACCGTCAAATGCGTCAATTTCTTTGACCAAATGACTTTTCCCAATCCCACCAATGGCTGGATTACAGGACATTTGGCCAAGAGTTTCAATGTTATGAGTCAGCAATAACGTTTTTACGCCCATTCTAGCCGAGGCTAGAGCAGCTTCTGTACCGGCATGACCGCCACCTACGACTATCACATCAAAGTGGTCAGGATAATCCACCATCAGGTTTCACCCATTAAATAAAAGAACAACAAACAAGACAATTTCGATGGGCTAAGTATAACGCTCTATGCACAGATAAGAAATGCTCAAAAAATGATCAAAGTCTTACAAAGCGATTTACTAAAATAAAAACTATTCTATTAAAAGATAGTTTTATAGTGATGATTGTTATTAGAGGAGCACTTTTCTGTTAACAAGCAGAAAAGATTACTATAAATCATATAGTTACAATACCTGCTAGCTTGTGTTTATACACAGGCAACAAGGGTCTTCTGCCTGTTCATCGGCTGTGGGTAAAAGGGTCAGTTATGCACAGGTGAAGTTATCAACAGATTCATACCGTTTTTACCCTCCTTAGTTATACATATTGCACACAGGTAAATGTGGATAGTTTTAATCTGCCTTTCATCTGTTAATAAGCTGTTATTTATGTGCATAAAAACGTCCGGATAAACATTAAATTATGATTAAAATCAGTTGATTGAGTTTACTAGGTAATCTGTTGATAAGTTTGTGAAAAAAATTTAATTTATTTTCACAATCAGGGTGCTAGACCGGTTTTAGACGTCAAAAATGATGATTTTCATGTCAAAAATCAGTTTTTCAGGTGTTAAATATAAAAATTTACACTGAAAAATGCAGAGTTCAGGTGTGGATTACTTGCGAAGTGAGGATAAAAAAGGGGCATTCAAGTCGATAGTTCGCTTGAATGCCTGAATAAAAGGGGATAAATCTAGGGTTCGATGAAGGGTAACGGCTGTCCCGTTTCACGATCAACTGCAAATACGTTCAGTGTCATAGCCACCAATGCGTAGTAGCCCAGTACGCCAACGAGCTCAACTAATGCACTTTCCCCAAACAAAGAAACAGCCTTGTCGTACAAACCTTGATTGACTCGTTTGGTTTCGTAAAGGGTTTTTGTCAGTTGATAAACAACCGATTGAGCTTCATTTTCAAATTCTGGCACTTGTTTAAGACGTATAGCTTCTATTATTGACTTAGACAGCCCGGCTTCTAAGGCAATAGGTTCGTGAATTTGCCATTCTGCCTGAGACTGCCATAAAGAAGCCGTTGTTAAGATTGCTAACTCACTTAGCACAAGGGGTAGTTGAGTGTGATAACGGCAAAATGCACCCAGTTTTTGGGCATGATTGGCCAACTCTGGACTGTGAATCCAAGCAAGGAACGGACCGTCTAAGTTTCTTCTCGGACCTTTCAAAATATCTTCCAAAACCAGTTGTTGAGGTTTTGTCATATCATCGTAGTGTAAATGACTCAATCTTGATTTCATCTGACACCTCCGTTAAGACACTTTGAGTGCATGATCAATGGCAACACTGAGTTTTGTGACCAGCTCATCAATGTGTTCTTCATTAAAAATAAAAGGCGGTGCTAATAAAATATGATCGCCGTCTCGACCATTGATTGTGCCTCCCATTGGATAGCACATCAGGCCTTCATTCATGGCGGCTTTTTTAATCTTGGCGTGCAATTTAAGGGCGCTATCAAAAGGCTCTTTTGTATTTCGGTCTTTGACCAGCTCCAATCCTCTAAACAGGCCTTTGCCACGAATATCACCAATATTAGGATGATCCTTAAATTGGTGAAGCAGTGCTTGGTGAAGGTGTGTGCCCATTGCCTCAACATTGCTGAGAAGTTGGGCATCTTCTATTCGATGTTGTACGGCAAGGGCTGCTGCGCAGGCTGTTGCATGTCCGATATAGGTATGCCCGTGTTGAAAAAACCCCGAACCTGATTTCAAGGTGTTAATAATGTCATCACTGACCAGCGTTGCGCCAATTGGCTGATAACCTGCACCTAAGCCTTTGGCAATGCACAATAAGTCAGGAACTAGATTTTCTTGTGAACTTGCGAATAATGCACCGGTACGGCCCATTCCGCACATGACTTCGTCTGCAATGAATAAAACGCCGTATTTTTCACAAATGGCTTTCATTTTTTCAAAATAACGGCCAACGGCTGGTACTGCACCCAAAGTGGCGCCAACAACGGGTTCGGCGATAAATGCCATGACTTGGTCAGTGCCGAGTTCAATAATTTTATCTTCCAGCTCATTGACCAAGCGCGTAACAAACGCGTCATCATCTTCGCTATCATGCTGTTCGCGGTAGGCATAACATGGGCTAAGGTGGTGGATATTAATGAGTAAGGGCTCGAACTGTTGTCGACGCCAAAGATTTCCACCTGTTGCTAGTGCACCAAGTGTATTGCCATGGTAGCTTTGTCGACGTGCGATAATGTGTTTACGTTGAGGCTCTCCCTTTTCAACATAATACTGACGTGCCAGTTTTAATGCCGCTTCAACCGCTTCTGACCCTCCGGATACAAAGTAAACCGAATTGAGATGGCCCGGAGCGCGTTTGGCTAAAAATTCAGCAAGAGCTTCCATCGGCTCGGTGGTAAAAAATGAGCTATGGGCATAGGCCAGTTGACTGACTTGTTGCTGTATGGCTTGGATCACTTCACTATCGCTGTGGCCAAGACACGAAACAGCCGCTCCGCCACAGGCATCTAAGTAACGTTTATTGTCAGCATCAATAATATACACACCGTCTCCTTTAACCGCGACTGGATAGTCTTGGAGTAAACTGCGGTGCAACACATGGCTCATGAGTCATTCCTATTTTTCATTCAAGGGGCATATTTGAGACGAATCTAATTGAGATTTCATCAATGTGAAATCTCAGTATAAGGCAGTTTCCGATGAATTAAAGATCTAAACATTAAAGATCGTTTAGATGGTGTAAGTAATCGTCCGCTGTTTTCAGAATAGCGGTTTGTTGCTCTTCGGATTGTTTTTCCCAAGCTTTATAGGCCAAGCTCATGCGCGGATTTTTGCGAAAGCTGTCTTCATGTCGTTTTAAAAAGTGCCAATAAAGACTATTAAAGGGACAGCTCATTTCGCCAAACTTGCTTTTAACGTCATAGTGGCAGGGTTTGCAATAATGCCCCATTTTTTGAATATAATTGCCAGACGCTGCGTAAGGCTTGCTCGCGATGATTCCGCCATCCGCATATTGGCTCATGCCTCGTGTATTGGGCATTTCTACCCATTCGATGGCGTCAATATAGATGCCTAAATACCACTGATCCATTTGATCAGGATGAATGCCTGCGAGCAGTCCAAAATTGCCTGTGATCATCAGGCGTTGTATATGGTGGGCGTACGCCTGCTCTAAGGACTGATTAATCGCATGGCTGACACAGGCCATTTTCGTATTGCCTGTCCAGAAAAAATCTGGAAGATTCCGATCGGCATTTAAACTGTTTAGCTGTGCATAATCGGGCATATGTTGCCAATATAAGGCTCTGACAAACTCACGCCATCCTAAGATTTGACGAATAAAGCCTTCAACCTGAGCCAGGTCTATTTGCTCTTGATGTTCTGTCCAATGGTTTTCGACACGACGAATCACATCCAGTGGATGCAGCATTTTGGTGTTCAGTGCGAAGGATAGGCGACTGTGATAAAGGCTCCAACCCCTTGATGTCATTGCATCCTGATAGTGCCCAAATTCGGGAAGACAGTGACAAAGAAAAAAGTTGAGTAATTCTCGTGCTTCTTGTCGAGTGGTTGGCCAGATGAAATGTGTTGCATCAACATAGCCAATAGTCACTATTTGATGACGCTTGATCATGGCTAGGATGTCACTTACATCCTTTGAAAAGCACAGAGGTTCTGGAATTGTTTTGGATTCTGGAAGTTTTTTTCGATTTTCAGTATCAAAATTCCAACGCTCACCGAACGGTTTTCCCTGCTCATCAAGCAGAACTTTGTAGTGTTTACGCAGTGATCGATAAAAAAACTCCATACGTGACATTGGGTATGTTTGCCAAGCCTCTCGTGGTGTCAAAAAGTGTTCCGTATCAACCATAGTGGTTGGAATGTTTAGATTTTCACACCATTCCCGTAGCTGTTTATCTAGGCGGTACTCATCCGGTGCTTGGTAATGAAATTCACTAATATCGTAGTCGTTTATTAACCTTTCCAGTTGTTCCGTGAGTGAGTGCTCTGGCGCTGCATCATCTAGTGTTAAGTAAATCACTTGATGGCCGGCGGTCTCTAAGGCATTGGCAAAGGCACGCATGGCCGCAAAAAAACCTAAGAGTTTTTGTATGTGATGTCTAACGTAGTCAGCTTCTTGATGAAGTTCTAACATAACAAAATAGGTGCTGCTATCTCGGGCTTTATACCAAGAATGCTTAGCATTGAGTTGGTCACCTAAAATAAGTTTGAGCCGTTTCATGTTAATCCTCTTTAGGTGCATGGGGTTTGCGTTTAGTTCGGCAGGCATGGCTGCAATAGGTTACCGATTCCCAGTTTTTTTCCCATTTTTTTCGCCAGCTAAAAGGACGCTGACAGACGGGACACATTTTCTCGGGTAAATGGGGTTTTCTATGCATCTTACTCAACTTGATTCTTCAACAAATTAGGGACGTTTGCCTGAACTTTCGGGTGCTTTTTCCATGCCCAGAGACGCTGACGTGCTTCACTCCCCGTTTCTTCGTGGTTAAACATACGCTGTGGATAACTTACTTGATGCGGGTCCGGATAAAAGTGTTTTTCCATCTCCGTTAATAACCAAGGATGATGAATTAAAGGAATAGGCAAATGGGCGATTTCCGGTACATAGCGTCGGATAAAGGCGGCATCTGGGTCTTGATGCAGTGATTGCTGCAAAGGATTGTAGATTCTGAGGGTGTTGTATCCTGTTAACCCAACTTGCATTTGAATCTGTGGATAATGTATTCCGGGGTCAAAATCTAAAAAACAGCGTGCAAGATGTTCTGCAACGTCTTTCCAATCAAGTTGTAAGTGATGACACGCAACACTGACCAGCATCGCGCGCATCCTAAAATTCAAATAGCCTGTTGTTAATAAGGCTCTCATACAGGCATCTACCATTGGATAACCGGTTTCGCCTTGAGACCAGGCCTGATATTGCTGTGTATAACTTTCTGATTGATTCGTTTTCTGGGTATTGAGTAATTCGACATACCCTGGATTCAATGGCTTAAATTCAGTGACGCAGTTGGATTCAAACTTTTGAATAAAGTGGCAATGCCAGCGTAATCTTGAATATAAAGCGCGCTTTGAACGATCAGCTCCTGATTGGGATTTGAGTCGCTGCACAACATAACGAATGGATAGGTTGCCATAGGCTAAGTAAGCTGAGAGTCGGGAAGAATTATCAATACTGAGCATTGGCTGACTGATACTTTTTGAATAAGACGCAAGCTTTGTGTTTAAAAACTCAGCCAGGCGATCTAAAGCGGCTAACTCACCGCCTTTTTGGAAATTTTCGTTAGCTTCGAGCCAAGGTTTGGGAAGTGCACGGCATCTTAATTTTTGAAGTGGATGGTCCTCTGAAAGTTGAATAGATGAGACCTTGTTAAAATGAACCTGAGCTATAGGCTCTTTAAGATAGCGATCTGCAAATTTTTTCCATCCTTTTCGCCCATTTTGCCCTCTTCTTACAGCAACTTGTGGATATTCTATCCAAGGAATCTTGAGTTCGGCGCACAGTTGTTTAACGCGTTTATCGCGTTGATACGTAGTGTCTAGACCAATTTCTTCATGACTCAATAGGCAGTTGATGACAAAGGATTGTTGAAATGCCATTAGAAGATCAGGCATATCGCACCAGAAGACGTAAAGTTGATGGCCCAACTGTTTAAGTTGTGTGGATAAACAACTCAAGCTTTGCACAATAAATATTTGATGGCGGTCACTGATGTGTGGATCTGTGAGTAATGAGGGCTCAAAGGTGTAAAAAATACATAAGGGATGTTCTGATGAACAAGCATGAGCGAGTGCCACATGATCAAGTAGACGAAGATCTCGCTTTAGCCATACTAAGTTGATTGTTTGCACAGTCGATCCTAAATCAGATTTTCCCGACCCTGTTAACGAAAAAACAACACATCTGGATCTATTTCAGTAAAAATTCAACTTATACACATACTTACCAACAAATATTGGCAAGTACCCCCTTTCCGTTTGTGATTAAAAAATATAAAAAATTAAAAGTAAACCTATAACCTTTTGAAAAATATTATAAATATTACAATTAATCCTGTTGATAAGTCTGTTAGCTAACTGTATATCTTCTTGAATAAGCCTTTGTATGAATGGATAAATCCAAGCATTTAACACTCCAACTGTGAGTAAGGTTATTCAATTGTTTTCATAGGTGTTGATGGCTTCCTCGATGTTGGTACTTGTTGGATAAGTAAGGCCGCAATGATTAAAACCAAGCCGACAAGTGTGGCGGGATATATCTCCTCTCCGACTATAAATTTTAATAAAATCAATGATATAAAAGGTGATATAAAAATTAGATTTGAAATTTTCGCTGTGTTTTCTGCGTACTTCATTGCCATCAACCAAAAGAAGAAGGCAATGCCCATCTCGAAGATGCCAATGTAAATGGCTCCTGCCCAGCCTTGCCATGGAGACATTGAAAACCCAGGACCTATCGCGGTTGCAGCCAAGACAATTGGAAGTGCCAGTAAGAAACTTAAGGCAAGGCTTGCCAGTGGATCGCCCTGATTACGCGTGTTGAGAATCCAGTAACTTGCCCAAATCAAGGTGGACAGCAATGCCAGCGAAACACCAAGAGGACTTTCGAATTGTAAACCGAGGAGATCACCTCTGGTGGCAATCACTAAAGCACCTAAATACCCTAAAGCAATGGCAATCCAATCCTGACGTCGAATACGTTGTCCCAAAAAAGGCACTGCCAGCAAGGTTAGGCTAATTGCCCAAGTGTAGTTGAGCGTTTGTGCTTGTTGCGCCGGCAGTAAGTCGTAAGCCTGAAATAAAATAAGGTAATAGAGTGCGGGGTTAAGCGCCCCCATTAGTAAGTAAAAATAAGGCCGTTCACGGAAGAGCGTTTTCAACAAGCTGAGCTTACCCTGATAGCCAAGTAATAGGATCAGCAGCACCGCAGAGCTTAAGGTCGCAACAAGCAGCAATTGAGCGGGCGCAAAATAATTCAGTGAGAGCTTAAACGCAGTGGCGACGGTTGACCAACACGCAACAGCGGCCAGTGCAAACATAAGTGCGGTTTTTTGATTTTTCATCGGATAGGGTCTGTTGATTGTTCATGGCAAATGATTAAGTCCTATAGAGTACCTTAACCCTGCGTAATGGCGGATGATTTTTGATTTTTTTGTAAAAAATGGACTAAAAATTGAGCAACTACAACAAAGGATTACTCAATGAATATTCTTCTAATTCAGATGAAATGAATAACGAAGGCAAGGTGCGGTGATCCGCTAAAGTTCACTTTAGAAGAGCCGCCAGCAACGGCTGGCGGCATTCGTCAACGGGACGACATGCTAGCCTTTCTTAACGAAAAACAATGCCGCCATCAATTAAGGGTGCTTGACCTGTCATATAGTCGGAGTCTGGGCCGGCAAGATAGGAGACAAAACTTGCCACATCTTCAGGCGTTTGTGCACGGCCAAGAGCAATGCCGTTGACATACTTTTTATAGGTTTCACCCTCTGCTGCGCCAGTGATCTCAGCGAAGCGCTTATCAATCTCGACCCACATATCCGTGCCAACGACACCGGGACAGTAAGCGTTGACGGTTATACCTTGGCTCGCATATTCCAATGCTGCCGCTTGAGTTAAAGCCCGCACGGCAAATTTAGTTGACGAGTATACGCCCAACAGGGCAAAACCATTATGGCCTGCGATTGAAGACGCATTGATAATTTTGCCTTTTTGTTTGCGTTGGATAAACTTTTTTGCTGCAGCCTGAATACCCCAGAGCGTGCCATCCACATTGATTTTCTGAATTTTATCCAACTCTTCCTGTGTGACATCCGCAATCGCTTGAACTTGAGCGATACCCGCGTTATTAACGATGATATCGAACCCACCCAGTGTTTTCTCCGCATGTTCGATAGCCGCATAAACTTGTTCGCGGTCGCTGACATCCGCTTTAAAAGTAGAGGCTTTGCGTCCTAAGGCCTCTACTTCCTGAGCGACTTCACGCATTTTATCTTCGTTTAGATCAACGATAGCGATATCTGCACCGTCTTTTGCTAAACGCAGGGCTATTGCACGTCCAATACCTTGACCAGCACCTGTGACCAACGCCACTTTACCTTGAATCGACATACTATATTCCTTACTGATGTAATTGAAATCATCCAATCGGAAGACCTCTTAAACTCTTCTCAGGTAACCCCAAACCATCTTCTAATTCAGATGGTAAACAGGTTCCATGCCATAAACAGGCGTGTCGATTCCTTCCATTCGCGCTTTTATCTGTAAGGATAGGTATTGAGAGTAGTGCCGAGATTGATGTAGGTTGCCACCATGGAACCACAGCGCTTCTTGGTGCGTGGGTTTCCACATATTGCGCAGTTCGCCTTCCCAGGGACCTGGATCTTTCGCGGTGTTGGAACCCATGCCCCAGCATTTCCCTACTTTATCGGCAACTTCTTGCGAGATAATCTTCGCTGCCCAACCATTCATCGACCCATAGCCTGTAGCATAGACAATTAAGTCGGCATCTAGTTCCGTACCATCGGTTAGCACCACTGATTTGGGGTTGATGCGTTCGATTGATACGCCTGCTTTTAATTTTATATCGCCGTTGGCCACTAAATCAGATGCACCGACATCAATGTAATAGCCTGATCCACGGCGTAGGTACTTCATAAATAGGCCAGATCCATCTTCACCAAAATCGAGCATAAATCCAGCATCGGTTAAGCGCTGATAAAACTCTGCATCCTTTTCTGCAACCGCTTCATAGGCAGGTATATGAAACTGCGGCATAATTTCAAAGGGAATGGAGGCAAAGGTGAGGTCTGCTTTGTAGGTCGTCATCCCATTTTCAACCGCCTCCTCCGAATAAAGCCCCCCTAACACCAGCTCCATTAGCGAATCCGATTTGATGATATGAGTCGAAGAACGTTGAATCATGGTGACATCGGCGTCGTTTTCCCAAAGCGCACAGCAGATATCGTGGGCAGAATTATTGGCACCAAGAACAATGCATTTTTTCCCTTTGTAAGTCTCGCCACCGGGATGTTGACTGGAGTGATGTTGCTCCCCTTCAAAACTGTCCATGCCCGGTATGTTGGGGATATTGGGAATGCCCGACATACCCGTTGCTAAAACCAGTTGTTTGGGATGAAGCGTCAGTTTTTCACCGTCTCGATCAACTTCTACCGTCCATTCTTGTCTTTCCTCATCGAATTTTGCTTGGGTGCAGCGTGTGGAGCCCCAGTAATTCAATTCCATGACTTTGGTGTACATTTCCAACCAATCACCGATTTTGTCTTTTGGAGTAAAGACAGGCCAGTTTTCAGGAAAAGGGATATACGGCATGTGGTCATACCAAATGGGATCGTGCAGCGAGAGAGATTTGTAGCGATTGCGCCAGGTATCGCCGGGCTTCGGCAATGCATCAATAATAATGGTCGGGACATCAAGCTGGCGAAGCCGAGCGCCTAAGCCGATACCACCTTGACCACCCCCTATGATTAGACAGTAAGGTTGCTCGCTATAGCCAAGTGTTGCCTCTTCATGCTGACGTTTTTCTAACCAGGTTTGGCGACTCTTACTCGCGCCATGTTCTGCACCTTTCGGGCGTAATTTATTGCGTTTTTCTGGGTAGTCTTTTAACTCAACCATGGTGGTTAAAAATGTCCATGCAAGGCCATTGCGCAATCGTAGATAGCCTCGCCCTTTTGCCACTTTTGTTTCAAAGGAGATCCAGGCTTCGACGACCCCATTTGCTTCGGTAGCATCCTCTTCCAGACGCCAATTACTCGGAGTAGCTGTTGCTTGAGTTGCCGCAATCATGTCACGGATGGCGGCTCGGCCTGAGAGTGTTTTAATGTTCCAAGTAAACGCGACTAGGTCTCGCCAATGCCCCTCTTCTTCAAATAATTGAGCGGCTTCGGTAGGTGTGTTGGAGCTTAGGGCTGTGGATAATTTCTCGATCCACGCGGCGGCAGCAAGTGTCGGTTCATGGGTTGGGGTGAGTGAGGTATGTGTCATAAATCTCTCCAGTGCAGACTATTGTTTTTGTAACTGCGTTAACACCAACGTTTGCGCTTAGATCAGGTGTTCCTGAGCAATGTTGATAAGAGAGATAGAGCAGCAAATGTGCCAGAGTGTATGCACAAAACTGTATTTAATTTTATTTGTTTGATTTATATAGATTTAAAAATAATCTTTAAAGATTAGTGAGCAGATTGGCAGAAGCATTGGTTCGCGTATGTCGTTACACCTGTAACCTGTTGGCGTTGCATCTGTAACGCGATATTGAGCTTAACTTTACAGGTGTAACGTGGCCAAATTAAGGCGCTAAAGAAGTATAGAAAGCACACTTGTTCAAGAGTAAACTCGAAAATACCCTGAAATAAAAATAATAGTCGTGAATGAGGGAAACATGAGTATCTCAAGTCAGCGTCGTCATATTGACACGATACTTAGCTATGGCGGCTATCAGTCCGCGCATAAAAGCTACTCGCCCACACACGAGATGATTGGACGCTCGTGGAAACGATGTTTGAGCGATTATGGTTTGGATCCCTGCCAACCGAGACCTGCCCGGATAGTAACGCACCAAACCCTGCGTGAGCATCAGGACTCTGTCGATGAGTTTTTGAATGTGGCACGAGCCGGTGTCGAACAATTGTATGCTCAGGTTGCAAGCCTTGGTTATGTGTTGCTATTGAGCGATTACCGGGGCATCACGGTTCAGTTTTTAGGTGATCAGCGCGATGAGCGTTTACATAAGGCAGGATTGTATCTGGGTGCAGACTGGAGTGAGCAATATGCTGGCACGTCTGCGGTGGGCACTTGTATCCAAGAGCAAAAAGCGCTGACGTGTCATCGGGTTGATCATTTCGACAGCTCCCATATTCGTTTAACCTGCACCGCCGCCCCGATCAAAGACCCATCGGGACAACTTTTAGCCGTTCTGGATATTTCGGCCTTAAACTCATCTCGCACACCAGAAAGCCAAAATTTTGCATTGCATCTGACTCAGCTCTACGCTCGCTTGATAGAAGACGTCTATTTCTTAAGACGTTATCGCCATCATTTAGTGTTTAAATGCGATCAATCGCGAGAGTTGGTGCAAGTCAGTGGGCAGTTGTTATTTGCTCTGGATGAAGAAGGTCATGTTTTGGCGGCGAACACCATCGCTCGAGACTTGCTGGTTCAGCTGCAAAAAATGGATCAGCCGAATCTTTTCTTACCGGAGCTGCTTGAGTGTCAATGGCAAGATATTTTAGCCATTAACCACTGCAGTGAGGGTACACGCTCATTTCGAGTGCAGGGCACACAACAAACCCTGTTCGGCACCCTTATTGAACCTAAATCACGCACATCGAGCCTACTTAACCCTTCAACTAGGGTTATTCAACAAGATGAATCGGTTCCAGTGTTGGACCGCTTGTGTGCTGATGACCCTGCCATGCGCCAAACCATCAGCTTGGCGAAGCGCCTACGAAACAAAGAGGTGAGTTTACTTATTCTTGGTGAGACAGGCACGGGTAAAGAGGTGCTTGCTCAGGCAATTCATGCGTCGAGTCATAGAGCAAAGCATGCATTTATGGCGGTCAATTGTGCAGCTATTCCTGAGTCACTGATTGAAAGTGAGTTGTTTGGTTATGCACCGGGCACATTTACGGGAGGCCGTTCGAAAGGTGCGAAAGGGCTGATTCAGCAGGCCAATGGCGGCACGTTATTTTTAGATGAAATTGGTGATATGCCTTTACCGTTGCAAACACGTTTACTTCGAGTGTTAGCCGAAGGACAAGTCATGCCTTTAGGGGCGCTAGAACCCGTTGATGTCGATATTCGAGTATTGGCGGCGACTCACTGTAATCTTCAAAAACTGATTACTGAAGGTCGTTTTCGTGAAGACTTATTCTATCGACTCAACGGTGCGACACTGACACTGCCCTCGTTGAAAGCACGAGCCGACAAGCAGTATCTTATCCAAACCTTAATGAAACAGATTAACTCGACTTTGCGACTGCGTGCGGACGCTGTGAGCGCACTATTGGCTTACTCTTGGCCGGGCAACATAAGACAACTGGTGAATGCTTTGACCTTTGCTGAAGCCATCTGCGAGGGCGATGAAATTACCGTTCACCATTTACCCAAAGACATTACCTTGCATCCGCCAGAATGGCCCGCATTAATTGGCACGAACCACATCGCTTCAGAGCTTTTTTCTAGTGAAGATATCGACAGTCACACGAAAAACTATGCGAAAAACTCAGAGCAAGAACGGTTGTTGAGCCTATTACGGCAGCAGCGTTGGAATATTTCGGCGGTAGCTAAACACCTCGGTGTATCGCGCCCTACGATCTATCGGCGTATTAAAAAACTGAAAATACCTATGCCTAAAGATGCGTAAAGAGCGAAACAACAACTAGATGAGTAATGGAGGTAGAGGGCAATCCAGGCACTCTGCGATCGCTCTTAATAACTCTGCTTCAGCGGTAGTAATCACATCATCATGACTGGCACAGATCACTAAGGCACGAAGGATGGCGGGTTTATCCAACGGACGTAAATGTGAAAGTTTTTCTAAGTCCGATTCAAGCTGCTTTATTTTGGGTCGTGCGTCAGGTTGATAACGCATGGGAAAATTAAGGCTTTGCATGGCCTGATGAAACGCAGCTTCTGCATCTTCATCATTTTTATGGCCAACGTTTGCGATCAAACAGACAAGTCGACTGATTTCAGCACGTGTTTCCGTTGGTAAATAGCGTTTTGCTGAGCGCGGTACACCTCGAATGTGGCGGGTAACGATGGTTTTGATTGACCATTCGAAAAGCGAGGTACGATTATCTGCGGCAATTAAGAGTTCTAAGCAGGTTTTAAATGTTTCATATTGCTCATCCGAGAGTTGTTTTAGTGCCGGTAGGCTGATTTCAACGAGTGGTAGTCTGAACTCTGCCGTTAGAGAAAGTAATTTGGGTAAGTAAGCCTCTAACGCTTTAAAGGTATCGGGATGCGCTTCTTTTCGTAACTGATCGAGTTGTTGCTCTTGTATCCTTTTGTCCTGACTCATCAGTAAACCATAAATGAGCGCCCTTGCAGAGAAAGGTTCATGAGCCGCGCTTAACAGGTCTGAATCAAATGTGTCCAATATACGTCTCGCATACGCAAGGTGCTCAGGTGTTGGGTCCGCCATTCCTGCCATGGCTTGATTTAGCGCGATTTGCGCACTGAAATTTTGGGGCTTGGCTGTGGATACAAATCCAGTGGTCGTAAAGGTCGATGCAGGCCGAGTATCGTCAGTGATAATGTGAGTGGGTGTGGTAAATGATCCTTTCCATCGTGGCTCAACACGCTTGATGCGATCTTCTAAGGGAGGGTGTGTAGAGAACCAGTCACTAAAGCCATTGCTGAGATGTTGGCTAAAAAACATATGACTGAATTCTTCTGCGCGCGGATTATTAAAACTCGAGCCGGATACATGACCACCAATTTTCTTTAAGGCACCGGAAATACCAAGAGGATTGCGGGTGTATTGAACCGCAGAGGCATCGGCTAGAAACTCACGTTGGCGACTGACGGCGGCTTTAATCAAATTCCCGAAAAAGGAGCCTGCAAAACCCACGATCATCAACCCCAGTCCCAACACCATCAAGAAAGCGACACTGTTATTCTTATTGGAAGTGCGTGCTATGGGACGATATCGTAGAGAACGCACAATAAATCGTCCAATCATCCCTATCAGTAAAATGCCATATAGCATTGAAATTAAACGGATATTAAGGCGCATATCGCCGTGAAGTATATGGCTAAACTCATGGGCTACGACGCCTTGTAATTCATCCCGTGTCAGGAGTTGTATAGAGCCACGGGTAATGCCAATCACTGCATCTTGGGGACGATAGCCTGCCGCAAACGCATTGATTGCATCGTCTTCAATTAGGTAGACCGGTGGCACAGGAATACCCGATGCCAGTGCCATTTCTTCGACGATATTGAGGATGCGCTCTTCTTCGGTATTGAGCGTTGCCGTATTGAGTAAGCGTCCTCCCATTGCTTCTGCAATAGCCTGCCCCCCTTTAGTCAATTGTGCACGCCGGAACAAACTGCCTAAAAGGATAACGCCGATAACGGCGACTGTTAGGGTGATCAGTAATTGGAGATTTTCTGGTGATAAAAGACTAGGCAAAGCGGAAGGATTGTTAGTCGCTTGGGATAACACCTCACCTGTTCCGCCTTCTGCAAAGTACATTAGCAATCCGATGACCAGTGTTAAACTGATAATAAGACTGCCGACGCCAAGCGCAAATAAAAAGACCAGTTGCAATGTTTTACGTTTGGCACGTTCCTGGTGCTCAAAGAAATTCATAACAAACCCTCACCTTTATCTTCAGACACTTAAAAGGAGACTTTAGGTGCTGCTTGGATTGAGGCGCTGTCTTCAAATACGAGTAATGATGCATCCGCTGCATGACCAAAGGTCGCTGCTAATAAGGTCTGTGGAAAACTCTGCTTGTATGTGTTGTAGGCCATAACCGCATCATTAAAAGCTTGGCGTGAAAAAGAAACCTTATTTTCGGTACTGATGAGCTCTTCAGACAATTGGCGCATGTTTTCAGACGCTTTTAAATCAGGATAAGCCTCCATCGTAATATTTAAGCTACCAAGGGCACTTTTTAACGCGCCTTCTGAGCTCATGAGCTGAGTAAGAGCGGCGGCACTACCCGGGTTCGCAGCGGCGGCTTGTAAGCTAGCTAAGGCTGTGTTCCGAGCAGAAATAACGGCTTCAAGCGTTTCGCGTTCATGTTTCATATACCCTTTTGCTGTCTCGACTAAGTTGGGGATCAGATCGTAACGGCGTTTTAATTGGACCTCTATTTGCGCAAAGGCATTTTCGAAACGATTTTTTAGTGCAACTAAACGGTTGAAGATGCCGATGGTATAGAACACAAGAAGTGCAATAACGGCAATAATAATGATTGATGAAATATCCATATTCAAAACCCTATGATAAGTTGGTTGTGCTAAGTCTAGTCTAAATTAATTTTGACAGCTTGCCCGATTGTAAAAGTTTAAAGGGTTCAGATGAAGTGCTAATTGTACTCTTAGAGGTTGAAAGAGTATAAGAACACTTGAAAGTGATCATTATTTAAAACGGCGAAACACACCTGGACTCAAAGAGGACCTGCATGTGAAGGTAACAGAGCTATTTAATATCAAATACCCGATTCTCCAAGCGCCTATGGCGGGCGTTCAAGGCAGTGAACTTGCCATTGCCGTGGCTCAAGCGGGTGGATTAGGAGCATTGCCCTGTGCGATGTTAACGCCTGAGGCGATTAAACGAGAACTTCATACCATCCGGATGGCAACGACGTCACCTATTAACGTGAATTTTTTCTGCCACCAAGCACCCTCGCCAGATGTCGTACAAGAAGACCTGTGGCGTTCGGCGTTACGTCCTTATTATTTGGAGTTAGGGCTTGACCCTGATGCCATTCCTGAGGTGCCAGGGCGTCGGCCTTTTGATGCTGAAGCCTGTGATGTCTTAAGTGAGTTTGAACCAGAAGTGGTGAGCTTTCACTTTGGTCTGCCAAATGAGCAATTGCTTAACCGTATCCGTGGCTGGGGAGGAAAAATCATCTCTTCAGCGACAACCTTAGAGGAGGCAATTTGGTTACAAGCCAAGGGGGTTGATGCCATCATCGCACAGGGTCTAGAAGCAGGTGGGCATAGGGCAATGTTTTTGACCGATGATGTGACACAGCAAAAAGGCCTATTCTCGTTGTTGCCACAATTGCTTGAGCACACATCGATTCCTATTATTGCTGCAGGGGGGATTGCCAGCCCGAAAGCGGTTCGTGCCGCTCTGACCATGGGGGCAGCAGGTGTTCAAGTCGGAACAGCCTATTTGCTGTGTCCTGAAGCCAAAACGACACCTGTGCATCGACAAGTTTTAAAAAGCTCAGCGGCTGATCATACGGCATTGACCCGTCTTTTTTCAGGACGACCTGCACGTGGCATCGTGAATCGTATTATGCGTGAATTGGGACCTTTATCGTCATTGCCCCCTGCTTTTCCGTTGGCGAGCACAGCGATAGCCCCTCTGAGATCGGCATCAGAAGCCCTTAACAATGCTGACTTTACTCCACTTTGGGCGGGTCAGAATGTGACGGGTTGCCAAGAAATCGCCGCTGGTGAACTGACTCACTGGTTAGCGAGCGATTGATACATAACCCTTCTTGCGGATGGGGTTTGTAAGAAGGGTTGTCCCAATACTGCATAGACCTTAGTTCCTCTTGTTGTCATTTTTAAATTGAGGTTATTGAGATGGTAAAACATCAACCTGAAAAAAGCCGATTTGTCTGGGTTGAAGACAATCTAGAATCCGTCTTAGAGTATGAAGTCACTGGGTCATCAATTGATTTCACGCGTACCTATGTACCCAATGAGCTGCGAGGACGAAAAATTGCAGAAACACTGGTCTATGCAGGTTTAGAATGGGCAAGATCAAATGATTATCAACTATCAGCGAGCTGTTGGTATGTGGATAAGTTTATTAAACGGACTTATTAGGGGGCACTGTGTCGAGTCTGTTTGTAAGTGATATCGTGATATATCCGGTTAAATCCTGTGCACCGCTGAGCGTTGACCGTGCATGGGCTGACTATAAAGGTCTTAATGCAGATCGCCGTTATATGCTAGTGGATAAAGACGGCCTGTTTATCACAGCGCGTAAGTATCCTAAATTAACACGTTTGTTGGCGACGCCTACTGAGACGGGTTTAGTGCTTTCGGCTGTGGATAAAGACAGCCTATCGTTAGTGATTAATGAGTTTTCAGAGACGTACGCTGAGGTTAAGGTCTGGGGACAAGTTGTTTCTGCGCAAAAGTGCAGCGATGAAGCGGACCAATGGCTGAGTGAGTTTTTGCAGATTGACTGTCAGTTGGTTTATTTTGGTGAGCTAACTCGTCGTCCTGTGAAGGATGTCGAAACATCTGAAGTCAGTTTTGCCGACGGCTATCCCCTGCTTCTGGCTACGGAATCATCCCATCAATGGCTGCAAGAACGTTGCCCTGCTCCATTTGATATACATCAGTTTCGGCCTAATCTTGTGATCACAGGGAATCTGCCATTTGCAGAGGATCAGTGGTTGCATGTTAAGATTGGTGAAGCCGAGTTTGCCGTTCATTCCCCTTGCGAACGTTGCAAATTGATTACATTACCCGTTGGATCAGAAAGCTTTAATTCTTTGCAAGAGCCTTTGCGCACCTTAAGCCAATACCGTCGTTTAGAGTCAGGCGGCGCTATTTTTGGTCAAAATCTAGTGGTTATTAAGCCTGGTTTGATTACAAAAGGGGCATCTGTGGAGGTTCTTTCTTATAAAGCGGCGCCTGAATTGAAAGCACCTTCAACGCCCCGTAGCTAAGTTTAGAACTGCATGAAACATACTGGCTGAGAGCGGCATGACGGATAAACGATTGCCGGGTTTAACCAACGGGCAGTCGTTTAACTCGGTGAGTGTCTTTAGGTTTTTTAATGTTAAAACGTCATTAAACTCTTCAATGAAACGCATATCCACTGCTTGCCATCGAGGTTCGTTTTCAGTGCTTTTTTGATCGTAATAGACAGATGTTGGATCAAACTGGGTGGGATCCGGATAGGCTGTTTTTGTCACTTCAACGATGCCCGCCACGCCTATTTGCTTGCAGCTCGAATGATAAACGAGAACTCTATCTTTTAGCTGCATTTTGGCTAGATAATTACGTGCTTGATAGTTACGAACCCCATCCCAGCGCAGCGGGGTATCGGGCGTATTTGCAAAATCTCTGATGCTACACTCATCCGGTTCTGTTTTTGCAAGCCAGTAGTTCATTTTCATGCGCCTTGTAGTGAACTCATTATACGTCTTTACTATTGTAAATATTTGGTCTTGTTTCATCTAGGGTATAAGAAAAACGTGTTCATATGTGCTAACTTTACTCAAAGGTTGAAATATATAAGGCCGATAACATGAACACGTTAGAAAGAGTTCTGTATGTTGAAGATGACTGCGATATTCGTGAAATTGCCACTTTAGCCTTACAAGATGTAGGAGGACTCACAGTCAAAGTCTGTGAATCTGGCGCTAAAGCATTGTTAGAAGTAGATGATTTCGCCCCACAGCTTATTTTACTGGATGTGATGATGCCCGGTATGGATGGTCCTGAAACCTTAGAAGCCATGCGCAGTCAAGGGTCGGTTACCGATCAAACAGCAGTCGCGTTTATGACAGCAAAAGTCTATCCTGATGAGTTACTTAGATATCGACAGCTTGGTGTTACACAGGTTATAGCTAAACCTTTTGACCCTATGACACTTGCTGATGAGGTTAGAGGTATTTGGGATACTTTCAATGATTAAGGCTTCGTCCAATTCGCTTACAGCCCGTTTGGAAACACTCCGAATAGCTTATAATAAACGCCTAAAAATCGATTTTGAGGAGTTAGCTATACTTGTTGATCGACTGACAGAAGACTCATCTAATGCCGAATATCTTAAAAAATTACATTCGTGTTTTCATAAAATGGCAGGCTCAGCTGGAACGTTTGGTTTTCAGCAGCTTGGACATAAGGTAAGAGAATATGAGTATTTTCTCGCTGAGGCCCTTAAAAAGCCGCAGGCATTGCAAGTAACATTTCCATTCGCAGACTGGCTTGAACATTTACGTAATGCGGCGCTAGCGGATGAAAAGTGTAATTCATCAGTTGGTATTGAGACAAATCAGTCTTATTCTGCTATCGCCAAACCTCTTATCTGGTTAGTTGAACGAGATGCAATCTTACAGGAGTATTTAACTCATCAACTGCAAAGTTTTGGCTTCTCTGTGAAGTCCTTTCATGATGCTTTGCAGATAGAAAATGGCACAGAAAAATTGCCAGATTGCATTCTAGTCGATCACCACGGAAGTCAAGCGGAGACTCTCTTCTCAGATCCTGTGCTATTTTGGCAGGAGTGCTTTAAGTTGGTTGATTGCCCTATTCTTTTTATGGGGGCCGAAGAGAGCTTTACCGCGCGTTTGAATGCACTTCGCAGCGGAGGTCAAGGATACTTTGTTAAACCTTTAGACATGATCAAACTGACCTCATTTTTGGCGCAGTTGATTAAACCCGAAAAGGTTGAGCCTGAGCGGCTCTTAATTGTTGAGGATGATCAAGAACTGGCTCGACACTGTCAATCATATCTTGAGCAGGCGGGCATGCAAGTCGTTTGCCTTGATCATCCACAAGCGCTCTTTGAAACAGTGAGTAATTTTAATCCAGACTTAATTTTGATGGATCTTTGGTTGCCTGATGTCAGTGGTGCAGAGATGGCCTCTTTACTCAGGCAAGTAGATCGTTGGGCACATATGCCGGTGATTTATCTATCGGCTGAGTCTAATGTTCATCTTCGTCATCAAGCCTTACTCATGGGTGGAGATGCATTTGTAGAAAAGCCACTTGATATGGAGTTTCTGGTTCGTTTGTGTCAAGACAGAGTTCGTAGGGCCCGGCAATTAAAACAAACCCAGAATCAAGACAGTCTCACAGGCCTGCTTAAACATGCCAGTATTAAAGAGGCTTTACAAAATCATTGGGAGTATGTTCAGAGGCAACCCCAAGTGTTCAGCGTTGTGATGCTGGATATAGACCATTTTAAAAGCGTGAATGATACCTATGGTCATGCAGTTGGTGACCTAGTGATAGCAGCGGTGGGAACATTATTGCGTCAGCGCTTTCGTAACACGGATAAGCTAGGTCGTTATGGTGGTGAAGAGTTCACACTAGTGCTAATTGATTGTACCGCTGAGAATGCTATGAGCATGGTGAACGCCCTGCGTGAGGCGTTTGCGACTATTCAGTTTACAGTCAATGGTCAGCATTTTTCCTGTACGCTTTCTGCTGGTGTTGTTGACAATCATTTGTTTCCTGATGATAGTCCCGAAGCACTGCTTGAGCGAGCGGATAATGCACTGTACAAAGCTAAACATACAGGTCGGAACCGTGTGTGTTTAGCTATAGAGTAAAGTAGTTTCTTACAAAATTCTATTTAGGACGGTACTGAATGAAACGACCACCGGTCCCTGAAAATGAAGCAGAGCGTCAGCGGGCATTGGATGCAACTTGCCTTCTCACGTGTGGAGCGGAAGAACGTTTTGATCGCATCACGCGCCTAGTTCGTCAAATATTCTCAATGCCTATTGTTTTGGTATCCTTGATTGACAAGGATCGGCAGTGGTTTAAGTCTCGTCAGGGGTTAGAGGCGCAGGAAACACCACGTGATATTTCTTTTTGCGGCCATGCTATTCTCGGTAATGTTCCATTGATCGTCGAAAATGCGTTGGACGATTCTCGTTTTTTTGATAATCCGCTTGTTATAAACGCACCGAATATCCGTTTTTATGCGGGCGTCCCTCTTCATACGAGCAAAGGTTATCGAATTGGTACCCTATGCTTGATAGATACGGTTGCCCGAAGCTTATCTTTAGAGCAGATCGATATGCTTGTAGACTTTGCGGGTACTGTTGAGGAGCTGATACAAGCCGATGAAATGACTCGTTCAGCCTATACAAATTTAGAGTCTGAGCTGATCGCAAGTCGAGATGAGATGTCCTCTCTAATCGATAATATGCCAGGTGTCACGTATCGCTGTTTACCGGATAACAATTGGACAATGCTGTATATCAGTGGTCAAGTTGATCGTGTCAGTGGCTATTCGGCAGATGATCTCATTGGCAATAAACGGGTTTGCTATGCTGATTTAATTCATCCTGATGATGCTCAAGGTTTGGACGAAGCTGTTGCATCTGCGATGGCAATGAATGAGCAATGGCATGTTGAATATCGTGTGCGCCATCGTGATGGACATTGGCGTTGGGTCGAGGAACGCGGTAAATGTATACGCAATGATCCACAATATCCCGAAATCCTTGAAGGCTTTATTGTGGATATTACTCGTGAGCGTAATGCGCTGAGTCAGATGAATAAACATCATGATGCGTTGATGTTGCTTAATGATATTGCCTTTGCTTCTGGGGATACGCTAGACAGCAAAATACAAAATGCGCTAATAACCGCTAGAAAATATTTAAAAGCGGATCTTGCAATTATCAGCCAGATAGAAGGTGACGTCTATACGGTTCGGTGGATGGATGCAGTTCCTAATGTGGGTGTTGTGTTTGGGCAACAATTCTCACTTGATCAAACTTGGTGTCAATTACTATTTTCCGGCCATCTTTTAGTTGAAAGACATGAGCTGTTTATTGCGAATGCCGAGCTGAGTGAATTTTATTCCCATCCTTGCTATCGGGATAATCCACTTGGCTCTTATGCTGGAATAACGATTGAAGTTGATGGCCAAGCATTTGGTACATTGAATTTTTCGTCCAGTCGCCCCCGAGCTGATGAATTTGATGAAAGCGAACAGCTGTTTATGCGCTTGCTGGCAGGTTGGCTTTCTGATGCATTAACGAATAGCCTAAGTAGTGAGCGTTTAACAAAGCTAATGGCGCAGTTGCCAGGCGTTATTTATCAGTTTCGTCTTTATTCTGATGGGCATATGTCATTCCCTTTCAGTTCACCACAGATTCAGAGTCTATATGGTCTGACTCCAGAAGCAGCAGCTTATGACGCGAGCCCTGCATTTACCCGAATTCATCCTGATGATTTAGATAAGGTAAGCAATACAATCGAGTATTCGGCAGATTCGTTAGAATACTGGCAAGCTACTTTTCGTGTGCGCAGCGAGGGTAATGATTATCGTTGGATTTCTGGGCAGGCTCGGCCAGAGCGTCTTATGGATGGTAGTGTTTTATGGCATGGATATTTACAAGATATTCATGAGCAGGAGTTGGCACGTCTGAAGTTGGCACGCAATGAAGCTCGTCTTAGAGGCTTGTTTGAATTTTCTCCTATTGGCATTGCGCTGAATGACTTTGAAAGTGGGCAGTTTATCGACTTAAATGATGCTGTTTTGGCACCAACGGGTTATACCCGCGAAGAGTTTGTTGCCTTGAGTTACAAGGATATAACACCGATTGACTTTCAACTTGAAGAAGAGAAAGCTCTTGCTGATTTAACAAGGATAGGCCGCTATGGCCCCTTTGAAAAAGAGTATATTCGCAAAGATGGCAGCCGCTATCCCGTGCGTTTACAAGGGATGCTTAGCGAGGAACAAGACGGTAGGCGGGTCATTTGGTCTTTGATTGAAGATATCACTGAACGGCGCAAGCTGGATAAAATGAAAGATCAGTTTATCGCTACTGTTAGTCACGAGTTGCGCACACCGCTTACATCTATCAAAGGCTCGTTAGGATTGCTCTCTGGGGGAGCAGCGGGAACCTTGCCTGATAAAGCAAATATATTGCTGAGTAACGCCGAGCGTAACGTACAGCGTCTGGCAACTTTGATCAATGATCTGTTAGATATGGAAAAGCTGGTTGCGGGTAAAATGACGTTGAATATGTGTGTACAAGCGCTAGGCCCTTTAATTGATGATGCCGTAGAGTCCATGATTAGTTACGGTGATCAGCACAGGGTAACAATCAAGACTACTCCTACCTGGCCGGATATTTGGGTTAACGTTGATGGACCACGCTTTATACAGGCACTGACCAACTTGCTTTCAAACGCAATTAAATACTCCCCTGAAAATGAAAGTGTTGAAGTAAGTGTCGAGCAGAAAGAGTGTGCTGTAGAAGTGATTGTGCGAGATCATGGTCCTGGGGTTGACCCTGTGTTCCGTAGTCAGCTATTTCAACGTTTTTCTCAAGCAGACAGCAGCGATACTCGCAAGCTACCAGGTACAGGGTTGGGGTTGGCAATCACTCGAGAGATAAGCCAACAGCTTGGGGGCGAGGTCAACTATCGAGAGGCTGCTGGCGGTGGTGGTGAGTTTTATATTTTGTTACCTGAGGTATGTAGCTGATGAATATTTCGTTGAGCATGCGAATTATCTTTCTTGTACTTTTCATCAGTAGCCTATTGGTTGGCGGTATGTTACTGACCGTATACAAATTAAAAATAGCAGATATTGAATTGGTGGTTTCTGAACGCAATGTGTCAGAAATACATCGATTAGCAACGGAGCTTGAACTGACTCAACAGCAACGTGTACTTGGTCTAGAGGGATTTGCTGCGCGTTTACTCAATGAAAATGGAGAATTACTCGATACTCAGGTACTTAAAATGCTCCTAAATCAGCCCTCGGTTGCCAAGGACCTTTTTCCTGATGGTCTTTTGGTATTCGATGCCAATGCAACGGCCATTGCAGAGAGTCAATTTACGGAGGGTCGTTTAGGTACAAACTACACTGACCGTCCTCATTTCCAAAGAGCACAGCGAACAAAAGCAGCAGTGATTTCGGAGCCTATTTTGGGGCGAGTGACTGGCTTACCCTTAATTTCCTATCTGCAACCCGTATTATCATCCGATGGAGACATTCTAGCTTATGCTGGAGGGATACTCGATCTTGCGAATACTCCATTACTGAAGGAGGATATTCGATCTGACTTTGAAAACCATGCAATAACATTAATAATTGATCCGCAACATCGCCTATTTGTTTCCATGCGCGAGCGCTTTGAAAAACCAGAACCTCTGCCCGAAAAGGGTACAGATGTTTTAGTAGATGCAGCCTTAACCTTGGCTCCGCCTAGCATTTTATTTGATGATCAACAACGCTCGTTTTTAGTAGCGACAATTCAACTGAGTTCTCTAAACTGGATCGTACTGCGAGCTATTCCCTATAGCGAGGTGATAGCACCCGCTCAAGCGTCTTTTCGCCAATTTTTATTAATTGCACTTATTTTAACGGTTTTCGTTGCAATCGTTGGTGTATGGCTTGCACGAAGCCTTACGCAATCGTTAGAAAAAATGACCAAACGTATAGAAGAGATGGCTGATGATGGGCTGATAGATGAGGTATTCCCCGACAAGGGTAATCCGGAAGTAAAGGCATTGGCGCGGGCAATGAATCGCTTAGCTAAGGAACAAAAGGCAGCTAACCTTGCCGTTCGTGAAGTAGAAAGATTTCTGACGAATGTTCTCGATTCTGCATCCGAAATATCGATTATCGCTACCGACAAAGATGGCGTCATTACTGTCTTTAACAAAGGCGCTGAACGTATGTTGGGCTTCAGTGGAGCTGATCTAGTCGGTAAGGAAACCCCTGCATTACTGCATTTAGCTGAAGAAGTTGAACAACGATCAGCGGAACTGAGCGCAGCTCTCGGTTACCCGGTTAATGGTTTTAGGGTGTTTGTTGAAAAAGCCGAACAAAATGGGGCGGAAAAGCGCGATTGGACTTACTTGCACAAGACCCGTCGGCCTATTCCAGTGTCATTGGTAGTCACTACCATGCGCAATGATACTGGAGACATAACGGGCTATCTTGGTATAGCTGAAGATATCAGCGAACGGAAACGCTTAGATAAAATGAAAAGTGAATTTATTTCCACGGTCAGTCATGAACTGCGCACACCCTTGACTTCAATTTCTGGGGCCTTGGGATTATTAATTGGTGGTGGTTTGGGTGATCTTCCCGAAAAGGCTCAAAAACTTCTGGCGACAGCACACCGAAACAGTAAGCGTTTAACGCACCTAATTAATGACCTGTTGGACATTGAAAAGATTACAGCTGGCAAATTGCATTATGATATGGAAGTTCAACCTTTGATGCCTTTAATTGAGCAGGCTGTAGAGTCTAATCAAGATTACGGTAGTGATAGAGGTATAAGGCTTTCATTTATATCAGGCGATTTATCCGATACACGCGTTTATGTTGATACTCAACGCTTAATGCAAGTGCTGGCTAATCTGTTATCCAATGCTATTAAGTTTTCTCCGGATCATGACGAGGTCAGGATCAAGGCCGATGTAAGTGACACAAAAGTGATTATTAGTGTGATTGATAATGGTCGAGGCATAGCTGATTCGTTTCGTGGCAAAATATTTCAACGTTTTGCTCAGGCAGATGCATCCGATACTCGTGCAAAAGAGGGTACAGGCTTGGGATTAGCAATTACCCGTGAGTTAGTCGAAAAAATGGGGGGACGTATCGATTACGAATCTGAAGAAGGTAAGGGTGCGCGTTTTTTCTTTGAGCTACCTATTGTTCATTCAGCAGTGGTTCTGCCTGCATTGCCAACAACGAATACACAAGCGCCTCGTATTTTGATTGTAGAAGATGATCAAGATGTAGCCAATCTCTTGAGCATCATGCTCAATGAGGCGGGCTATCAAGTAGACGTCGTCTACAATGGCACCGAGACATTAAAAGCTATAATCCATATCCACTACGATCTGATATGCCTAGATTTAATGTTACCTGATATAAGTGGTCTTGATATTATTCGTCAACTGCGTGCAGAACAGAAAACATCGGATCTACCTATTCTAGTTGTCTCAGCAAAAATGGAGGAAGGTCGGCTTTCGCTCAATGGCGATGTATCGAATATTGAATGGTTAGCGAAACCGATTGATCAGCTTCGGCTTTTAGACCTAGTCCAGGGTCAACTTACGACGCAGCGAGAGCATGGGCCCCGAGTTTTACACATAGAAGATGATGCTGATCTGCAGGAAGTGATCTGTGCGATGGTCGGTGACCAAATTGAATTTATATCCGCACATTCACTTGAAGAGGCTAGAAGTGCTCTACTCCAGGCTTGGTTTGATGTTGTACTGCTAGACATAGGGTTACCTGACGGTTCGGGTTGGGACTTGCTACCGGAGATCCGTGCCTGTCAGCCCGATGCTAAGGTAATAGTGCTATCTGGCACAGATCTGTCGAGTCATCAACTCGAAAGGGTTGAGCTGGCTCTGCTTAAATCACGTGTATCAGTCGAGCAGTTAATTAATGAGATTGGCTTTCGTATTAGAAAGACTGAGAAATAAGCCGATTATATCTGGGTAGTTTTTGTTTTGTACGAGCAAGACTTCCCTGTTTGAGGCAATCTATACAGTTTTTTAAGTATTTGTCATATCCATAGATCACGCTCCACTTCCTCTGCGAGCATGGGTTTAGCCTTTAGGAACCCTTGATATTGATCACAACCAATTATACGTAGGAAATTCAGTTCTTGAACTTGTTCAACTCCTTCTGCAATAACACTCATGTTCATGGTTTTTCCCAGTTGTACTATCGATTGTAGAAGTCGTGAATCACCTGTTTGGGTCGATTGCTGTATAAAACTACGATCGATCTTTAATTTTGCAGCATTAATTCGTTGCAAATAACTCAGAGAACTATAACCCGTGCCAAAATCATCCAAAGCTAATCTGACGCCTATCTCTTTAAGAGCATTTAGCACGTTGCTAGCCTGTTGCCAATCAGACAGTAACAGTGATTCGGTTATCTCTAAAATGACTCTGTCTGGGATTAAACGGTGATGCGCAATTAGATATCTCAGATGTGATAAGAATGTGGGCTTTTGAATATCCTGTGCTGATAAATTGATGGACATGAATAAGTCAGGTTGTTTTTCTTGCCAAGATGAAAGTCGAGTTAGACTCTGGCTTAACATTTGTTCTGTGAGTTTTGATATTAGCCCTTGTTCTTCCATTAAAGGGATGAAGTCTCCAGGGCCTAGCACTTTTTTATCTGGATGTTGCCAGCGTGCGAGCGCTTCAAACCCCATGAGTTTGCCAGTACTAACCGAAAAGATGGGTTGGTAAACCGATATGAACTCTTCTTTCTCGAGCCCTTTTATAATAGACCTAGCTAAAGAAAAATGATTTTTCTCTTTATCTTTCATCCAAGACTTGTAATAGCATACGTCAGCAGTTGGAGATTTTTTTGCGTTGAATAAAGCAGCATCCGCTTGATCAAGCAAATCATCCGCATTTTTAGTTTCGTTTGAGGCACATGCTATGCCTATATCGGCTGACAAAGCTATATTGGTGTGCTTCTCTGCATCATTTGTATTATCAACCGCTATATTGAGTGATCTGATGAATTGATTGATAGAGTACTCAGAATTATGATTAGAAATTAGCAGTATAAACTCATCTGCACTTTCTCGGCACAATATATCCTTTGCATCTAGGCACTGAGTCAACTCCCAAGCAAGTCTCTGAAGTACTTGGTCTCCAAAATAGTAACCGTATAAATTATTAATTGTATGAAAATTCCGTAGATCAATTTTTACAACAGCAATTAACGCTTTTGGGTCTCTATTTTGCAGTATATTATCGAGTATGGAACGTATTTTCGCGAACTTAGGAAGTCCTGTTAACATATCTTGACTAACGGAGGTTTCTGAGAGTGTTAACGAACCCGTTTTGGCCCGTAACAATCGCCCCCGCAAAACCCGTGATTTTATGACCATCAGCAAACGCCATGGCTCAATCGGTTTATTTATAAATTCATCGCTTGTTAGCCGAGCACAGGCGAGCTGTATATCGGTATCCCCTGCTGCTGACATAAATAGCAAAGGTATAGTGGCAAATTCTTCATGCTGCCGAATAATTCTTCCTAGCTCAATACCGCTACAGCTTGGCATGTATACGTCGATTAGTATCAACTCTGGCTGCTCAAGTTCAAGCATAGCGATTGCATCTTCAGCACACGTTGCCATCGAAACACTGTAGCCCGCATTTGAAAGTACTGTTCCATATAAGCTTAAAAGATCGCGGTCATCATCTACTATCATTATTCTGTATGGTTCGCTTGGAGCGAGGTTTAGCTCTGATTGAAGCAATGATATTAATTTTGAAACATCAAGCGGTTTTCTGAGGAAATGATTGCCAGCTGCTCGCACGGCAGCAAGACGAACATCAAAAGAGTCAAAAGCCGAAATAAAAATTACAGGCAAAGGCGCTCCATCTTTTTGGCGCCATAGTCCTACTTTATTCGCGCCAGCAAAACGCTGTCCAGAAAAGTCCATATCAACGATCAGTGCTAGAGGTTCATACTCTGCTACCGCTTGTTCAAGTTGGTTTATGTCTTCCTGATATTTGATGGAATATCCACGATGTTTGAGTATTTCACTGATTTGTACTGAAAAGTCCGGATCATCATCAATTAGGAGTAAATTGACAGCCTCATTTTTATCAATAGAAGGGTTTTCAACACTTGTTACGGATTTCAGAGTGTTATTACTATCAATAATAGAATCTCTATCAAGAACAGTAAGCAGTGCGTGTAAAGGCTCAGCTAAGGCAGCTGTTAATTCGGGCTTTGAAAGAGTAACTGCAGTATTAGAGGCTTCTTCTAACGCCTTAGCAAGCAAGGATAGCTCTGTAAAACCATATACCTTTCCTGAACCGCTAAGACGATGTGCAATCGATATGAGACTTTCCAGTTGTCTAGGATCTTTGTTTATTGCTAACCAGATGTTTTCTAATTCAGTTTTGTATTCACCCAAGTGTGCTTTGTAAGTATTTCGCAAATTATCCAGTTTTTGGCTGACTGAACTATCTAAGTCTTTTTTTGCCATCATGCCATTCCTTTGATTAAATATAAGCAACTCAACTGGCTAAATATAGAAGAAGATACCCTGTTTATCCACAGTGAGAGAGTGAACTAAGAATATGCAGATTCTCTATTTGTTGGTTGAGTTCCGATGACTTTACTTCCCAATACAAAAACTCGAAAAAATACGTCCGAGTAGATCATCGGGTGTAAACTCCCCTGTAATCTCTCCTAAACTCTGCTGTGCGGCGCGTAGATCTTCTGCCAGTAGTTCTCCAGCACTGAAGTCTTGCAGCTGTTCTAAGCCCTTCTCTAACTGTTGTTGAGCGCGCTCTAACGCATCAAGATGACGACGGCGAGCCATAAAGCCCCCCTCCGTTGTACTGCTAAATCCCATACAGGCTTTCAGGTGCTCTCTTAATAAGTCTATTCCCTGCCCTTGTTTGGCTGAAATAGAAATGAGTGAGTAATCACTGTTACTAATGAGTTCGGGCTTCTCGGCCTGTAGATCGATCTTATTGCGTATAACAGTAATATGAGAGGTGTGCGTCAGTTGGGCAACGAACTCCGGCCAAATTTCCTCTGGTGTGTGCGCAAGTGTTTCGCTGGAGTCCACTACCATTAAAATACGGTCTGCTTTATGGATTTCTTCCCATGCTCTGTTGATTCCAATCTGCTCGACTTTGTCGGGTGCATCGCGTAAACCTGCTGTGTCGATAATATGCAGCGGCATACCATCAATGTGGATATGTTCGCGAAGCACATCGCGGGTGGTACCGGCAATATCGGTTACAATAGCCGTTTCACGACCAGCCAGAGCATTGAGTAAACTTGATTTTCCCGCATTTGGCTTGCCCGCAATCACTACATTCATGCCCTCACGCATTAGGCTGCCTTGATGGGCTTCTTTTTGCACATCCATTAAGTCCTGCATAATGTGGATAAGATCACTTTGCACTTTGCCATCGGCCAGAAAATCAATTTCCTCTTCTGGGAAGTCGATGGCCGCTTCCACATAGATCCTTAGCAGAATCAGCCGCTCAACGAGTTTATGAATGCGTTTCGAAAACTCACCTTGCAACGATCGAAGCGCACATCGTGCGGCCTGTGCAGAAGTGCTGTTAATTAGATCTGAAATAGCTTCGGCTTGCGCAAGATCGAGTTTGTCATTCAGGAAGGCCCGCTCGCTAAACTCTCCAGGCCTTGCTGTTCTAGCACCCAAGGCAATAACATTTTGCAGGATGAAATCCATGACAACTGGGCCGCCATGTGCCTGAAACTCAAGGACATCCTCTCCTGTAAATGAATTTGGGCCAGGAAAATACAGGGCAATGCCTTGATCTATTACATTTCCATCGCGAGAAAAGAAATCTCCATAATGAGCATATCTAGGTTTGGGGACTAACTTCAGAAGAGTTTCGGCAATTTTTACACAGCCGGGCCCTGATACTCGGATAATCCCGACGCCACCTTTCCCCGGTGCAGTGGCTTGAGCGGCGATAGTATCCTGTGTGTAGTGTGGCATGAATAAACTCCAAGTCAGGGATCACATTTATCTTTATACAACAAAAAGGCTCCCGAAGGAGCCTCTTTTGTTTTGAGCAAGCGCTAGGCTGCTTTTTTGACGTCTTCTTTCTCGATTTGCTTAGTAATGTACCACTGTTGAGCAATTGAAAGAATGTTGTTCACTAACCAGTACAATACCAATCCTGCAGGGAACCACAGGAAGAAAAAAGTGAAAACGATTGGCAACATTTTCATAATCTTCGCTTGCATTGGGTCCGGAGGTGTCGGGTTCAGCTTTTGCTGCAAGAACATGGTGACACCCATTAGAATCGGCAGAATGAAATAAGGATCCATTACCGACAAATCTTGGATGTATCCGAAGAAAGGCGCATGACGCAGTTCAACGGATTCCATTAATACCCAGTAAAGTGCAATGAAGACAGGCATTTGAGCAAGTATGGGTAGACAGCCACCTAGGGGGTTGATTTGCTCTTTCTTGTAGAGCTTCATCATTTCCTGAGACATTTTTTGGCGATCGTCACCATAAAGCTCTTTCATTCTCATCATTTCAGGGCCGAACTTGCGCATTTTAGCCATAGAGCGGAAGGCTTTTGCATTCAAGTGGAACAAGGCACCTTTAACAACCACGGTTATACCAATGATCGCAAGTCCCCAGTTACCCACAAAGCTTTGGATAGTGGTCAGCAACCAATACAAAGGATAGGCAATCCACCAGAGCCAGCCGTAATCAACGGTTAGCTTCAAGTTTGGAGCGGTTGCTTCTAGCTGTGTTTGGTCTTTAGGACCTACGTAAAGCGTTGCATTTACTTCAGTGGAAGCACCGGGCGTTACTTCAAAGGTAGGTGCTAAGAAGCCTGCGATGTATTCGTTATTGGCACGACGCGTTTGGAACGTCAGCTCTTGCCCTGCTTCAGGTACCCATGCAGAAACAAAATAATGTTGGCTAAACGCAACCCAGCCACTATCACTAGTGCGCTGGAAATTGCCTTTATCCATGTCACCGAAGGAGACTTTTTGGTAGTTGTTGTCTTGAGTTGAGAAGACAGCACCTAAGTAAGATGACATACCAATTGACGTTGAGCTGGTGGGATCAACACTGCGGTCGCGTTTTAGCTGACCAAAGAGTGTTGCTCTGAACGTGTCTTCCGATGGGTTGTTAACGATATAGCTCATGCCTACACGGTAACTTCCACGCTCGAATGAATAACGTTTGATGATTTCAACGCCAGTCTCGGTGGTGTAAAGTAAATCGACTACAAGCGATTCATTATCATCTAAGCTGTATTCGGCTTGTGGCGAACGGTATAGAGGACGTCCATCAGCACGTCCATCAGGACCATCTCGACCCACTAGCCCGCTCTGCGCGACATAGGTACGGTTTGCATTTTGCTCTAATAGTACAAATGACTGCGGAGAGTTTAATTGAGCTTTGTGTTCTGGCAAAGCAGCATAGATGATGTCACCGCCTCTGGCATCAATACGAATATCCAGAACATCGGTCACAACGCTGATGACAGACGCTTGAGACGTTGCCTGTTCTGACGCTATTGAGGTGGGCTCACCCGTCACAACGGCTGGAATATCAGCGGATACTGATTCAGCGGAAGGGAGATCTGACACTGAACTTGCAACCACGGGGCTGCTACTGATCTCTTGTACGACAGGTTGATTGTAATCCTGATTCCATTGAAGAAACAGAAAATACGTTAGAACTGACAATACGGATAATAATATGACTCGCTGTACATCCATCGCGATTAAACCATTAGTTTTCTTTAAGGACGTTAGAAGCTTTTCGTTTCAGCTTTGACCAGCTTCGGTTAATTAAGGCTACAATCTCTTCATTAGAGAGGGTATCCAATCCCTTGCGAGCAAGGATTACCATATCGATGGCTGGTAAATCATGTTGCTGAAGTCGAAAGGATTCGCGAATAATACGTCTAATGCGGTTACGTTTAACAGCCCGGCGTACATTTTTTTTTGAAATAACGAAGCCGATGCGTGGGTGACCTAGCTGATTTGGATTCGCGAGGATCAACAGAGAGGGGTCAGATACCTTTAGACTGGCTCTGTCGAATACCTGTTTGAAGTCCCCACCAGTTAACAAACGTAACTGACGGGGGTATCCGAATTCGGCCATTGAGTCGAAAACCGCTGAACTGAATTAAACAGTCAGACTTTTGCGGCCTTTAGCACGGCGACGGTTTAGAACCTGACGGCCGTTTTTTGTTGCCATGCGAGCACGGAAACCATGTGTACGAGCGCGCTTTAAAACGCTAGGTTGAAATGTTCTTTTCATTGCACCAGTCCTGCTTACGTGAGAGCTCTTACGTGTTAGCTAAGTGATTGGAGTTGCCGCGCGTTTTTCCACGCGTTTTCCACGTTAGTTGCCACGTTTTATATAAAAAATCAGACGCGAGATTATATTCGTCCTTGCTTGTGCTTGCAAATACTTTGTTGTTTTATTTAATTCTACCTCTATGCCTGTTGATGAAGCGATTCGTTGTGGATAAGTTTACGATGAACCGATAGAATAGAAGTTTATTATTTGCGGATTAATGTGTGTTGACAGGGGTTATTCATGTCTGACGAGTTATGGGAGCGCTGCCTGTCCAGTCTGCGGGATGAGTTTCCGGCTCAGCAGTATAATACTTGGATTAGGCCACTTAGATTAGCTCAGTGTCAAACCGATCTTCTAGTCCTCTTGGCGCCTAATCGCTTTGTGAAGGATTGGGTGAGTGATAAATACTTAAGCCATATCAGACAGGCGTTTAGCCATTTGACAGGTAGCATTAGTGCTGAAGTCATGATTGAAATTGCACAGTCTGGTGCGGCTCAGCCTTTGCTAAGAGCATCGAGTCCTGTTGTTGCGTCAGTGCCAGCTGCACATACAGCAGACGTTAGAAGTCATGTACCTGCTATACCGACACCGCCGTCAAATGATCAAGTGTATGTGCCAGCTCAAGAAGCGCATTATACAGAATCCTTGTCGACGGACTCTTATGAGTCTATGCAATCTTCAGGCGTTGAGCCTGTTACGGATGGTCAACGAGTATCCATGCCGGAACCTCAGCTTGAGCTTGAGATGTTACCTGCCGAAGACACACGCAAACGTAAACCTCGAAAAGTGGATGTCGAGGGCGGAGTTAAACATCAGTCTAACTTAAACCCAGCGTTTACCTTTCAGGCGTTCGTTCAGGGTAAATCGAACCAGTTAGCACTTGCGGCGGCCCAGCAGGTTGCGGATAACCCAGGTGGTGGTTACAACCCTCTCTTTATATATGGCGGTGTTGGTTTAGGTAAAACTCACTTAATGCACGCTGTCGGTTGTGAGATGTTGCGGCGCAATCCGAATGCTCGGATTCTCTATCTGCATTCTGAGCGTTTTGTAGCGGATATGGTAAAAGCCTTACAATTGAATGCGTTTAATGATTTTAAGCGTTATTATCGATCAGTTGACGCGTTGCTAATCGATGATATTCAGTTTTTTGCGGGTAAAGAACGATCACAGGAAGAGTTCTTTCATACCTTTAATGCGCTTTTGGAAGGTGGTCAGCAGCTGATTTTAACAAGTGATCGCTATCCAAAAGAGATCAGTGGTGTTGAAGAACGCCTTAAGTCTCGGTTTGGTTGGGGATTAACGGTTCCTATTGAGCCTCCTGAGCTTGAAACACGTGTCGCGATCTTGATGAAAAAAGCGCAGGAAGCTAGGATTCAATTACCCCATGATTCTGCATTTTTTCTCGCACAAAAAATTCGATCAAATGTAAGAGAGTTAGAGGGTGCGCTTAAGCGAGTGATAGCGAATGCTCACTTCACAGGCAGCACTATATCAACACCCTTTATCAAAGAATCTTTAAAGGACTTGTTAGCTTTACAGGATAAACAAGTCAGCATAGATAATATTCAGCGTGTTGTCGCAGAGTATTATAAGATTAAGATCGCCGATCTTCTATCCAAGCGGAGAAGTCGATCGGTGGCAAGGCCTCGTCAAGTGGCAATGAGTATTTCGAAAGAACTCACCAACCATAGTCTTCCAGAAATCGGGAATGCCTTTGGTGGACGAGACCACACAACCGTTCTTCATGCATGTCGTAAAATCAAAGAGCTGAGGGAAACCGATGCTGACATCAGTGAAGATTATAAAAACCTGCTGCGTCACCTGACGGCGTAGCGTCCGGATCCTGACTAAGGTAAGACAGCCATGAGATTCGTTATTTCAAGAGAAGCACTAATTAAGCCACTCCAGTTAGTGGCAGGTGTCGTAGAGCGCCGTCAGACAATGCCGGTACTGTCAAATGTCCTGTTGGTGGTGGATCAAGGTCAGTTGTCCTTGACTGGAACCGACTTAGAAGTTGAGCTAGTGGCTCGTATTCCTGTTGCAGAAGTGGTTGAGTCAGGCGCGGTTACTCTTCCTGCCCGAAAACTGATGGATATCTGTAAGTCATTAGCCGATGATGCACGCATTGAAATCGAATGTGATGGTGCGAAGGCTTCTTTGCGCTCGGGCCGCAGTCGATTCTCCTTGTCGACCTTACCAGCGGCTGATTTTCCAAATGTTGAAGACAGTCCTGAAGCCTTAACCTTATCTTTGCCTCAGTCGTCTTTACGTCATCTTATTGAGCGTACTGGCTTTTCAATGGCTCAGCAGGATGTTCGTTATTATTTGAATGGAATGCTGTTGGAAGTTAAAGATGGTTTATTGCGTGCTGTCTCAACAGACGGTCATAGATTAGCGACCTGTACTGCAGCGGTTGAGGTGGATTCCACGTTATTTCATCAGATCATTGTGCCCAGAAAAGGGATTCTGGAACTTGCTCGCTTACTGCAAGGTGGCGACACGCCCGTTCAGTTAGTGATTGGTGCCAACCATATTCGTGCCGTAGTGGGTGACTTTACCTTTACCTCTAAGCTTGTTGATGGCAAGTTTCCTGATTACAACCGCGTTATTCCGCGTAATAGCGATAAAACGCTGTTGGGTGATCGTTTAGAGTTGCGTCAGGTATTTACTCGTATCGCGATTTTATCCAACGAGAAGTACCGTGGAGTGCGTTTAAACATCAACGATGGCTTATTACAGGTTTCAGCAAACAACCCAGAGCAGGAAGAAGCCGAAGAGTCATTGTCTGTTGATTTTGAAGGACAGAATATAGAGATAGGCTTTAACGTTAATTATCTCTTAGATGTTTTGTCGATTCTTAACACCGACGTTGTACGCTTTAACTTATCGGATTCCAATAGCAGTGCATTAATCCAAGGGTTTGATGAAACCGATGCGATGTATGTTGTAATGCCGATGCGCATGTAACCAACCGTCTGACAGGCGAGCGACTCTCTTAAGCGCAGTCGCTCGTTATGATCTCATCAATGACCTTAAAACGAATTAAAATTACGAATATCCGCAATTTAAGTCAGGCTGATTTAACGCCTGTCTCTCGTGTTAATATTCTGTATGGCGCTAATGGCAGTGGTAAAACCAGTGTTCTTGAAGCCATTCACTTTTTAGCAACCACTCGTTCCTTTCGCACCAGTCAGTTTCGCCATTTATTGTCGCAAGGAGCGCAGCAAGCCTTAGTGTTTGCGCGTATTGATCCTTTTTCGGAGCAACGTTTATCCGCGTTAGGTGTAGAGCGCGATGATCAAGGCAATGTTAAAGCCCGTTACGATGGCCGTACACTCGACTCTGCTGAACTGGCATCGTTACTGCCAGTGCAAGTTATTCACTCGGGTACCTTCGAGTTGTTGGACGGAAGTCCTACCGTACGGCGACAGTTTCTGGATTGGGGCTGCTTTCACTCTGAATCGGCCTTTATTACACGCTGGCGTAGCTTCAAACGTGCGCTGAAACAACGGAATTCATTGCTGAAATATGGTAAGATAGACCCAATACAAATGCAGGTGTGGAACCGAGAATTTGTTGAGCAAGGGCAAGCCTTAACGGATCTTAGAGATCGATACCTGCAAGCGCTGATTCCTGAGTTTGAACAAATTCTTTCCGTTTTATTAGGTGACGTTCCAATACGACTTGGCTTTTCTGCTGGCTGGGATCGAAAGCGCGCGTTGGCTGATATGCTTGATGAAAACTTTGCTCGTGATCTTCAGCATGGCTTCACTCAATTGGGCCCGCAGAGAGCTGATTTGCGCTTCCGACTGGAGCAGAAGAATGCGGCTGATATTTTGTCACGTGGTCAGAAGAAACTTGTTGTCAGTGCACTGAAGCTGGCGCAAGGGTCGCTGTATCGTCGATATTCGAATCGCCCCTGTATTTATTTATTCGATGATTTGCCTTCTGAGCTCGATGATAAGCACTGTCGTTTATTTTGTGATTTTATCAGTCAAAGCTTGGATCAATGTTTTATAACCTGTGTCGATCCTGACACTATGACGCAATTTTGGGCTTCGGATATAGATCTGTCGCTCTTTCATCTGGATTCTGGACGGTTATCGCACAAGGTTGCGCTAGGAGATTAAAATGAGTGGTGAAAACCATAATAGTTATGACTCAACTAGCATTAAAGTCCTTAAAGGGCTTGATGCGGTTAGAAAACGCCCGGGTATGTATATTGGTGATACCGATGACGGCAGCGGCCTTCATCATATGGTGTTTGAGTTAGTTGATAATGGTATTGACGAAGCACTGGCGGGTTACTGCTCTGAAGTGACGGTGATTATCCATCCGGATGAAAGCGTCTCTGTTGCCGACAACGGTCGTGGTATTCCAACGGACATTCACGAAGGTGAAGGTGTTTCGGCCGCTGAAGTTATCATGACCGTTTTACATGCAGGCGGTAAGTTTGACGACAACACCTACAAAGTCTCAGGTGGTCTGCATGGTGTGGGTGTATCCGTCGTGAACGCCCTCTCTAGCGAACTTAAACTATCCATTCGCCGTGATGGTAAAGTGCATGAACAGATCTACCATCACGGTGTGCCGCAGCAGCCTTTGCGAATCGTGGGAGAAACTGATTCCACAGGAACCATTGTTCGCTTTAAGCCATCAGAAGAAACCTTTAACAATATCCATTTCCAGTTTGATATTTTGGCAAAGCGTTTGCGTGAACTGTCATTCTTGAATTCGGGTGTTCGTATCCGTTTAAAGGATGAGCGTGCGGGTCGTGAAGAAATCTTCGAATACGAAGGTGGACTGGCATCCTTTGTTGCGTATCTCAATCAGAAGAAAACCACGGTTAACTCTGTGTTCCATTTCAATGCCATGCATGAAAATGGTGTTGGCGTTGAAGTGGCGATGCAATGGAATGATGGCTTTCAAGAAAGCATTCATTGCTTTGCAAACAACATTCCTCAGCGTGATGGCGGGACTCACCTGTCTGGTTTTAGAGCATCCCTGACGCGCTGTTTGAACAACTACATTGAGTCTGAACAGCTTAATAAGAACGGTAAAGTCGCGACCACGGGTGATGATAGCCGTGAAGGCTTGAATGCCATCATTTCAGTTAAAGTGCCAGATCCGAAGTTCTCTTCACAAACCAAAGATAAGCTGGTTTCATCTGAGGTGAAGACGGCGGTTGAGCAGCTGATGGCGCAGCATTTATCTGACTACCTGTTGGAAAGTCCATCAGATGCCAAAGCAATCGTTTCTAAAATGATTGATGCTGCACGTGCTCGTGAAGCCGCTCGTAAGGCGCGCGAAATGACTCGTCGTAAAGGTGCGTTGGATATTGCAGGTTTACCTGGTAAGTTGGCTGACTGCCAAGAAAAAGATCCCGCCTTGTCTGAACTTTACTTGGTGGAGGGTGATTCGGCAGGTGGCTCTGCTAAGCAAGGCCGTGATCGCCGCACACAAGCCATTTTGCCACTCAAGGGTAAAATCTTGAATGTTGAAAAGGCGCGTTTTGATAAGATGCTGACCTCAACCGAAGTCGGTACCTTAATCACCGCTTTAGGTTGCGGTATTGGTCGTGAAGAGTTTAACGCTGATAAATTGCGCTACCACAGCATTATCATCATGACGGATGCTGACGTCGATGGTTCGCATATTCGGACACTTCTATTAACCTTCTTCTTCAGACAAATGCCGACAATCATTGAGCGTGGCCATATTTATATCGCTCAGCCGCCTTTGTATAAAGTAAAGAAAGGCAAGCAAGAGCAGTATTTAAAAGATGAAGCGGCATTAGAGCAATACCTTCTCCAAGGTGCTCTAGATGGCACGTCCTTATTCCCAAGTGCTGAGGCTCCTCCAATTCTCGGTGCTGCACTAGAGTCTTTGATCTCGCGCTATCGTCATGTTGAATCTCTGATTGCGCGTATCAGTCGTGTGTATCCAAGTTCAGTCTTGTCGCAGCTATTGTATTTGCCACAGTTGAGTGTTGATTCACTTGCTTCACGTGAAGCAGTCCAGGAATGGGTTGACACCCTATCGACCTACTTAATGGACTTTGTGAGCTCCAGCTCTGCATGGTACGGTTGTTCCGTGATTGAAGATCGTGAGCACAGTCAGTTCATTCCACAAGTGATCTTGACGCAGCATGGTGTGGATACGCGTTATACCTTCGATCAGGATTTTTTCAGATCGAGAGATTATAAAGCGATTGCCGAGTTAGGTGCTGAAATGCAAGCCTTGTTGGAAGAAGGCGCTTACTTGCAACGTGGTGATCGTAAATATCCATTAAGAAATCTCGGCGACGGTATTAAGTGGCTATTAGAAATTTCTCGTAAAGGAAACTCGATTCAGCGTTACAAGGGACTGGGTGAAATGAACCCAGACCAGCTATGGGAAACCACCATGGATCCTGATGCAAGACGCATGCTCCAGGTTACCATTGATGATGCGATTGCTGCTGATCAGCTATTCGCAACACTGATGGGCGATGATGTAGAGCCACGCAGAGCGTTTATTGAACACAATGCGCTGAATGTTTCTAACTTGGATGTTTAAACCGATTTAGTTTATACAGACACATCATTATTTTTGATGTGTCTGTATCTTTACCTGATACACTACCAGAGCTATCCTTTTCACCCTTCACCCTTCACCCTTCACCCTTCACCCTTCACCCTTCATATTGCTTCGATCATAAGAGCTTTATTCTAGCTCTAGCTCAGATGCCGATAATTAATTCTGCAATCCTTGTCATTTCTTTGTACACTAAACTTCATATACTAATAATATTATGAAGCCTGCCCCATTAATGAATTTAGGTTCCTCTAGGAGATTGTTATGCGTCGTGTTCATTTTGTTGGCGGAGAAAAAGGCGGAGTTGGTAAGTCAGTTTTGTCTCGCCTGTTGTCGCAGTATTTTTTAGATAACTCCACACCCTTTGTAGGTATGGATGCCGATCAGTCTCATGCAACCCTAACGCGGTCTTATGGCCAATCAACGCGACGTATTGTCCTCGATGATTTTGAAGGTGCTGATCAGATCATAGAGACAGTTGTTCAAAATGATGTAGATGTATTAATCGACTTGCCTGCTCAAAGTGAACGCTTTCTTGATCTTTGGATGAACGAAAACGGTGTGGCTGAGCTGTGTCAAGAATTAGGTATTGAATTGCTTGTTTGGTACGTAGTAGATGATGGGCTGGATTCTTTGTCTCTATTGAAAGCGTTTAGTCAGCGCTATTCCAGTCAGTTAAAGTGCGTTGTAGTAAAGAATTTAGGCAGAGGTTCTGACTTTTCAAAGATTGATGCATTTCTAGCAAGTGATTTAGCGGATGTTCAATCTATTGAACTGCCCTGCTTGCACGCACCGACTATGCGTAAAATTGAACACTCCTCTTTCAGTTTTTGGGGTGCAGCCAATATTAAAGAAGGTGAAAACCATCTTGGTATTATGGAGCGTCAACGTGTTAAGGTTTGGTTGAAAAAGGCCTATGCCGCATTAGGTTTAGTGCTAGGATCCGACCGTAAATAAAATGGATTAATATGCTTCACGTGAAGCAAAAAAACCGTATCGAGTGATACGGTTTTTTTGTGGAGCAGATGGCGAGTTACAGCAAAGAAATGTCCGCAACACCCAAGAACAGCTTGCGTAGCTTGGATAAGAGTGCAAGACGATTCAATCGAAGCGCTTCATCATCTGACATCACCATTACATCATCAAAGAACTGATTGATGGGGTCGTTCAGCTTTGCTAAATGCTGCATGGCTTCTGTGTAGGCACCAGTGGCAAACAAGTGAGTTATTTCAGATTCAATTTCAGAAATTTGATTGTAGAGAGCCTGCTCCGCTGGTTCTACTAGCAAACTCTCGTTAACCTCAGCGTCGCTTATGCCCTGCTTAGATAAAATATTCGATACGCGCTTATTGGCGGCAGCAAGATCCTTTGCCTCAGCGAGCTGAGTAAATGCCGCGACGGCCTGAATACGTTTGTCAAAGTCGAGTGGCTTTGTAGGCCGTAAAGCATGCACGGATAAGTAGATTTCAGCCGAAATGGATTGCTCGTCATACCAGGCTTTGAAACGATCAAGCATGAAATCCACCACACGCTGAGCCACGTCCGCTTGGCTAGGAAGTTGACCGTAATGACTTGCCGCTAGGTTGGTTAATTCAACCAGATCTAAGTCGAGCTGATGCTCAATGATGATTCTCAGAATGCCTAGTGATTGTCGACGTAACGCAAACGGATCTTTAGAGCCAGTGGGCGGTTGATTGATACCAAACAAGCCTGTTAGCGTATCTAAACGATCGGCTAAGGCTAAGGCAATGCCCGTTCTTGTTTGCGGCAGTTCGTCACCTGAGAAGCGTGGCATGTACTGCTCGTTCAATGCACTTGCAACCTCGGCAGGCTCTCCATCATGCAGTGCATAATGATAGCCCATGAGCCCTTGCAACTCGGTGAACTCAAAAACCATATCAGTCATTAAGTCACACTTCGATAACTGAGCAGCGCGCGCAGCAAACGCAGGATTGCCACCAATGCGTTCAGAAATAGCTGTGGCTAACTTCTCGATGCGCTGTGTCTTTTCAAAGACCGTGCCTAGGTCATGTTGGAAGACGATGGTTTTCAGCTTCTCGGTGCGAGAAATGAGTGGATGTTGCTTGTCTTGATTAAAGAAAAAAGCAGCATCGGCTAAGCGCGGGCGAATAACCTTTTCATTTCCAGAGATGATCTGAGCAGGATCTTTGGATTCAATATTGGCCAGCGTAATGAAGTACGGAAGCAGCTGGTTGTTTGTGTCAACCAAGTGGAAGTACTTCTGGTTGGCTTTCATCGATGAGATTAAGGCTTCAGATGGTACATCAAGAAAACGTTCCTCAAAGCGCCCTGTCAGGGCTACTGGCCACTCATTAAGTGCCGCCACCTCTTCCAGTAAGGCCGGATCAATAACAACCTTAGCGTTGAGTTTTTGGGCTTCAGCGAGAACCTGTTCCTTAATGTTCTGCATACGGCGATCAAAATCAACAATGACCTTGCCTGGGTTCAGCAATTTAGCTTCGTATTCAGCTGCAGACGTAAGCTCAATGGTTTCATTAAAGTGGAAGCGATGCCCCCGTGTTGTATTGCCAGAGGTTAAACCAAGAATTTCACAAGGAATGACCGTCTCTCCCATCAACATGACCAGCCAATGAACGGGCCTTACAAACTCAGTACGGCGTGCACCCCAGCGCATACGCTTTGGAATGGGCAGCGCGTTTAATGATTGGGCTACAATTTCAGGTAGCAGGTCTTGTGTTTGTTTTCCGGCTTCAGTGCCACGATAAACGTAGTAAGTACCCTTTCCAACTTCCATTGTTTCAAGTTCGGCAAGGCCAACCCCACAGGATCCGGCAAAGCCTTGCACTGCTTTTTCAGGTGCAGAAGTTGCAGGACCGCGTTTCTCAAAAACACGATCAGGCTGTTGGGTGCTTAAACCCGATACAATCACAGCTAAACGGCGAGGAGATGCATAGGCGCGTGCTGAATCATATTGAATTGCACTTTGCTTTAAACCACTTTCAATGCCTGCAAGAAACGCATTAGACAAGGTTTTAAGTGCTGTTGGTGGCAGTTCTTCTGTTCCTAGCTCAACCAGAAAATCTTGTTGATCAACCATTATTTAGACTCCTCATAAGCCGATAACACTTCTAGACGCAAGGCTTCAGGCGCCAAGGGGAAGCCTAATGCACGACGCTTTTCAAAGTACGCATGGGCAACATTTCGGGCAAGTGTACGCACTCTAAGAATAAAACGTTGACGTTCAGTCACTGAAATCGCATGGCGAGAATCGAGCAAGTTAAAAGTATGAGAAGCCTTTAGTACCATCTCGTACGCAGGTAAAGGAAGCGATGCTTCAAGTAACTTCAGGCACTCTTTTTCATAGTGATCGAAATTGAGGAAAAGCTGTGGGACATCTGCGTATTCAAAATTGTAAGTCGACATTTCAACTTCGTTTTGATGATACACATCACCGTAGGTAACAACGCTACCATCAGGCTGTTTTGCCCAAATCAGATCGTAGACACTGTCCACTTCCTGGAGGTACATGGCGATACGTTCTAAGCCGTAGGTTAACTCACCAGTGACAGGGTAACACTCTAACCCCCCCGCTTGCTGGAAATAGGTGAACTGAGTAACCTCCATGCCGTTTAACCAGATTTCCCAACCCAATCCCCATGCACCAAGCGTTGGAGATTCCCAGTTGTCCTCAACAAAGCGAATGTCATGAATGCCGGGATCTAAGCCTATGTGCATTAAAGACCCTAAAAAGAGATCTTGGAAGTTATCAGGTGAGGGTTTCATCACCACCTGAAACTGGTAGTAGTGTTGAAGTCTATTTGGGTTTTCACCATAGCGACCGTCCGTAGGGCGTCGGCTAGGTTGTACATAGGCTGAACGCCAATACTCAGGGCCAATGGCACGTAAAAAGGTAGCGGGATGGAAGGTTCCGGCCCCTACTTCAAGATCCAGAGGCTGCACCAGAACACAACCCTGGTCGCCCCAGTATTGCTGCAATGCGAGGATAAGCCCCTGAAATGTGCTAACGTCTGGAGTCGCCTTGTCAGTCACGAGAATCACCTTAGCTATTAATTGATCAAAATAAAGGCCAAATTATACATCAACATGAACCGCTAAGCGTCTATCTAAGGTCATTATCTTGGTTCAGTCGATCATTACGAAGAGGTATAATTTTGCTATGAAAAAATACAGGATTACGCCGTGAAGAAAATTAAGAGTGTTTTGGCCATCAGTTTTCTGGGATTAATGGCGCTTTTGCCTTTGTCTTGGGCTCAGTTCCTTGGTGCGCACCTGGGGCGTTATTTCTTTCGCAAAGGGGATAAAAACAAGTGGTGCCGATTTACGCAGAGTAATATTGCACACTGTTTTCCAGAGTTAAGTGAAGATGAGCGTAATGTCGCTGTGCAAGAAAGCCTCATTGAAACAGGCAAGTCTGTATCTGAAATGGGTATGTCCTGGCTATGGGCACCCAAACGAACCTTAAAGAAGGTTGTGAAGATTCACCACGAAGAGCTCATTACGAATGCGTTGTCTAAAAAAAAGGGGGTGATTTTAATTGCGCCGCATTTAGGCAATTGGGAAGTACTAAATTTATACCTATCTAATAAGTACAGCTTTACAGCCATGTATAAGCCACCTAAACAACCGGCCATGGATAAGCTGATTAAGCGGATGCGTGCACGACTTGGCTCGCGAATGGCACCTGCGAATGTACAGGGCGTTAGAATGGTGATGAAAGCGCTAAGGCGTGGAGAAATGGTGGGCATTTTACCGGATCAAGAGCCCGATCTAGAAAGCGGTATTTATGTTCCATTTTTCAATTCACCGGCCCTCACAATGAAGCTCTTACCTCAGTTGGCGGCGCAAACCGGTGCGAGTGTGATTTGTGGTTTTGCTAAGCGTTTACCTCATGCACAGGGCTTTGAGATTTATTTTTATGAGGGAGATCCTGAGATCAATCAAAAAGACTTGTCAGTTGCAGCTTCAGCAATGAATCGAACGGTTGAAAACTGTGTAAGACAGGCCCCTTGGCAGTATCAATGGGAATACAAGCGCTTTAGTTCACGACCTGAAGGGGAAGCGGATATTTACCAATAGTTTGAAAATTAAGACTGGCTCGGGACCTATTTCATCCCGAGCTCTAGTCATTACGCCTTTTTAATTAAACGCGCGTAGAAAAAACCATCATGGCTTGAAGTCTGCGGAAAGAGTTGTCTTCCATAGGGCCTTTCAATCCCCCACTCGGCTTTGATCGGATCGTGATGTGCATCGCTATGCAATTTGCAAAAACGCTCGATAATGCGCTCATTCTCTTGTGGAAAAACAGAACAGGTTGCGTAAACCAATACACCATCCACCTTAAGCACTTGCCAAAGATTTTCTAGAATATCTAACTGCAACTTAGCAAGGTGCAGGATATTTTCATTCTGCCTCAAAATCTTTATGTCGGGGTTACGTCGAATAACGCCTGTGCCACTGCAGGGTGTGTCCAGCAAAATGCGATCGAAAAGTTGCCCATCCCACCAGTCTTGGCTTGATGCATCACCTTGCAAAACCTGACAACGCGTTTGTAACCCTAAACGTTCTAAGTTTTGATAAATACGGCCTATTCGCCCTTCGTTAAGCTCCAGACCGATGACGTCTGATAATTCAGCCTCAGATTCGAGTAGATGACAGAGTTTGCCTCCGGGAGCCGCACAGGCATCTAAGACACGCTGTCCTGGCGCGAGTTCTAATAACGCAGATGCTAATTGGGCAGCTTCATCCTGAATGCTTAGATGCCCCTCGTCAAAGCCAGGGATTAGATGTACATCCATTGCTTCGTCAAGATAGATCGCATGCTCGCTAAAGTGTCCTGATTGGTAACCTATCGCTTGAGCTTGCGCCTGTGTCTCCCACTGGCCCACTGTTAACTTAAGTGCATTGATCCTTAGGCATAGCGGACCTTTAATGTCGTTATTATGCAGTAGGCTTTGCCAGTGATCCGGCCAGTTATGGCGCAGTTTTTCAATCATCCAAGTTGGATGGTTAAATGCATAGCTCTCATCTGTTTTTGCCAGTTTCTCTTCAATATCAACGCCTTCACGTTGATAGCGTCGTAGAATGGCATTAATCAATCCTTTGGCCCAAGGCTTACCCAATGCGCTGATCGCAGAGACGGTTTCACTGATCGCTGCGTGAGCAGGAATACGCATGTCACGAAGCTGGTACAACCCGAGCAAAATTAATGCAAGAACGTCTGTGTCTGTTTGGTCACAGGGTTGTTTTAACAGTCGCCCTGCCACGGCATAGAGTCGATAGTAATCGCGTGCGGTCCCGTAGCAAAGCTGTTGCAGCAGCGCTTTGTCTCTTTCAGAAATCGTCTCAAATTGATCAGAGAGCAAGGTCGTCAGTGAGCCCTGTTGCTGAATAAGGTGACTGATGACAATTGCCGCTGCTTCACGAACATTATTCAAGTTAATTAAATCTCTGCTGAAGTAGGAAAGGATGTTTGCCGTTTAATAAAGCGGAGACAGGTTGTGCTTTATGTCCGGGTAATTGGATGGTTTTAAGCGCAAGCGCTCCCTCACCGGTCGCAATGACTAACTGATCTTTCGTCATTGAAACTAGAGTACCAGGCTCGGCATCGCCTAGATTCATTTCTAGAGCCTGAGCATCCCATACACGAAGAATTTGTTCACCCATTACGCACCATGCCACGGGCCAAGGATTAAGCCCACGAACTTGCCGCGCTAAATAAACAGCCGATTGTGCCCAGTCTAGACGCCCCTCTTCCTTTTGCAGTTTTTCGGCGTAGCAAGCAAGCGTGTCATCTTGAACTTCACCTGCCAAAGGCCCTTCGGTCAGCGCATCCAGAGACTGAACCAAGGTCTCCGCACCGAGTGCGGCCAAGCGGTCATGCAAAGAATGGCTTGTATCCGTGTCATAGATGGGCGTTGTCGATTTACATAGCATATTGCCAGTATCTAGGCCGACATCCATTTGCATAATGGTAATCCCTGTTTCGTGATCGCCTGCTAATAAAGCCCTGTGAATAGGGGCTGCGCCGCGCCATCTGGGCAGAAGTGATGCATGCACATTGATGCAACCAAGCCGCGGCGTGTCTAGTACAACTTTGGGTAGAATAAGGCCATAGGCAACGACAATCATAAGATCGGCATTAAAGGCTGCCAATTCAGCTTGAGCACTCTCTGTTTTTAAAGAAAGAGGTTGTATTACTGGCAGGTTATGCTCAAGAGCTAATTGTTTAACAGGGCTTGCCGTTAACTTCCGTCCTCGACCTGCAGGCCGATCAGGTTGAGTGTAAACGGCCACAATTTCATGTGTTGTTTTCAGTAAAGCAGCCAAACTGGTTGCAGCAAAATCAGGAGTGCCTGCAAAAATAATACGCAAAGGAACTGTCATTCAGGCGTCATCCATTTGCTCTAGCTTATGTTTTTTTTCTAACTTAGAACGGATTCTGTTGCGCTTGAGGGTCGATAAATAATCAACAAAAAGTTTTCCGTTCAAGTGGTCAAGCTCATGCTGAATACAAACCGCCAACAGATCTTCAGCAATGAAGTTTTGCGGGTTGCCATCTCGATCCAATGAGGTTACTTCAATTTTATTTGGGCGTTTTACCGTTTCATAAAAACCAGGAACGGACAAGCAACCCTCTTGCATCTCTTCAAGTTCAGGTTCGATCACTTTAAAACTTGGGTTGATCAAGACTAAAGGTTCAGATTTGTCTTCGGAAATATCAATCACTACAATCTGTTTATGGATGTTGACTTGCGAAGCCGCTAAGCCAATACCAGGAGCGTCGTACATGGTTTCGAACATATCGTCTATAATCTGACGAACAGAATCATCGACTTGCTCTACAGGGGTTGCAATTGTCCTGAGCCGAGGGTCAGGGAATTCAAGAATTGTTAAGATAGCCATAGGTCTCAAACTTTCATAAAGTGTCTATAAATGTCGTCAGATAGGTGACGGCAATGCGTATAAGTCATATTATACTGAATACTCAATTGAATGCATTGTTATGATGCCTGCGTCACAGATAGAAAAGGTGTTCGAAGGTGTCTCATCATAGGGAACTGCAAATGAAACAACTGCTAATAGGATTACTGGCAGCTGCCTGTATTCTAACCGGTAATGCACAGGCTCAACGCAACGAAGCACCACTTCAGCTGAGAGAGGGACACCCAACGGAATACACCGTAGTGAGAGGCGATACACTATGGGGAATTTCGGGTCGATTTCTGGATCAGCCTTGGCAATGGCCTGAGATTTGGGGGGTGAATCCTCAAATACAAAATCCTCACTTGATATACCCTGGTGATACCGTGTACCTCACTTGGGTTGACGGTCGTCCAAGATTGGGACTCACCCCAGGCGTTCGTAAACTATCTCCCCAAATTCGTGAGTCAGCCTTAGATCAAGCAGTCCCCGCAATTCCGTTAAAGGATATTGTCAGTTTCCTGAATGATAACCGAGTGGCGGATGATGATGTTTTGTCTAGCGCACCCTATATTGTAGCGGGAGATAATCGTCGCATTGTGTCGGGTGCAGGTGATCGAGTGTATCTTCGTGGTGAGCTGTTGAGCGATGATGCACAGCAGATTCTCTACCGCCCATCTAAGGAATATATCGATCCTGTCACGGGTGAATTTTTAGGTTACGAGCTGTTCAAGGTTGCGGATGCTCGTATCACCGGAACCGAGAATGACATTACAACTCTGCGTTTATTAGGCACGACAGAAGAAGTTCGTGCAGGTTTCCGTTTGCTTCCATCTGAGACCACCCGCGTTCAATCTGTTTTTTACCCAAAACCTGCGCCTTATGATACCGATGGTTTGATTATCGATGTGCTTCAAGGGGTTAGTTATATCGGCCAGTTTGATGCCGTCGTTGTCAATTTAGGTGAGCGCGATGGTTTGGAATCAGGCCATGTCTTTAGTATTCGTCGTAAGGGCGAAGTGCTCAATGATCCAGTGACCAATGAAGTAATTCAGTTACCGTCCGAGCGTGCAGGCATTTTGATGATTTTTAAAGTGTACGATAAAGTCAGTTATGGCTTGGTGATGCGTGCAACGAATACTATTTCGATTGGTGATGAAATAACACGTCCATAAACGCTTAACCCTCAGAGGGAATTATGAAGATAGATCCAAGGGAATGGATCGCGTTGTTACTCGTACCCGGGCTTGGCCCAGGTACGCTTTCGCGACTTGTAGAGCTCGATGTCAATTTACGTGATCTTTTAGACGGAAATCTACCGGATGATATTCGATTACGTCCGGATACCACCATGTCCTTGCGCCAGAAGTCGGCGGGCTTTTGGTTAGACCAAGCCCAGCAAATACAGGACAAGGCGGAGCAGCATCAGATTGAATGTGTCTGTCTGGGCGCCGATGATTACCCTCCTCTGCTACAGAACCTTCCTGATCCACCCCCTGTACTCTGGTTTAAGGGTTGTAAAACTGCTCTTTATTTACCGCAGTTAGCTGTGGTCGGTAGCCGGAAACCAACTCAATCTGGCGCACGTCTTGCCTATCTTTTTTCTGCTGAACTGGCTAAATCAGGTTTTGCAATTACCAGTGGCTTAGCATTGGGTATTGATACTCAAGCACATAAGGGCTGCTTGTCTTCAAACGGTGTTACATTAGCGGTGATGGGTACAAGCCCTGAATTAATTTACCCTAAAAGCAATGCAGGCCTCGCTCGCGAAATTCTAGACAAAGGGGGATGTTTAATATCAGAGCTGATGCCAGGCTCTGCTCCTCTGAGCGCTCATTTCCCTCGTCGTAATCGAATTATCAGTGGGTTAAGCGTTGGATCACTCGTTGTAGAAGCTGCAACGCGCAGTGGGTCATTGATTACGGCACGACTTGCCATGGAACAGGGCCGAGAAGTCTTTGCTGTCCCTGGACCGATAAGTAATCCTATGAGCAAAGGTTGTCACGAGTTAATCCGTCAAGGGGCTACTTTGGTGGATTCAACACAGCACATCACTGAACATTTAGGGGCATTGTTGGGCTACTTAAATGAAGATCAACGTGCTAAACAACCTTCAAAGTTACCTCAAGTCAAACCCGAGTGGGAGCCAATCCTACGTACTCTCTCCTATGATCAGATGACGTTTGATGACTTGATGATGAAAACGAATATGCAGTATTCAGCTTTACAAAATGTCATAATGGAGTTGGTTTTAGCGGGCCGCGTGATACAGGATGGTGTCTATTTGATTCAGACGGATTCAGCAGGAATTACCTAGGTTTGACTTTTCCCAAATCGCTTTTAGCGGTATCCTGCTTGGCTTGTTTTACAGATTGAGAACTTATTAACAGGACTAAAACAATGCAACCAAAAGTGGGCGTAATAATGGGATCCAAGTCTGATTGGCCAACGATGGAACATGCCGTTGCGATGTTGGATCAGTTAGGTGTTGCGTATGAAACACGAGTTGTGTCTGCTCACAGAACACCCGATTTACTATTTGAATATGCTAAGTCTGCTGATGCTCGGGGTCTGCAAGTGATTATTGCCGGTGCCGGTGGTGCGGCGCATTTACCTGGAATGGTTGCTTCACAAACAGCTTTGCCTGTTTTAGGTGTGCCCGTTGAGTCAAAAGCCTTAAGTGGAATGGATTCGCTGTTATCGATCGTTCAAATGCCCGGCGGGATTCCTGTAGGGACTTTAGCGATTGGAAAAGCGGGTGCGACCAACGCAGGCATCATGGCTGCTCAAATAGTGGCGTTACAAGATCCCTTAGTCAAAGCTGCACTCGTTGCATTTCGCCAGCAGCAAACACAAACGGTTATAGATAATCCCGACCCTCGTGGTTAAGCGGTAAAGAGAGAGTTTTACATGAAAATCGGTATTCTTGGTGCAGGTCAATTGGGCCAGATGTTGGCGCTAGCAGGTTATCCTTTAGGTAATCGTTTTTCCTTTTTAGATACCAGTGCAAATGCAAGCGCTGACATAGGATGTTTGTTTACCCATAGTGAAGCTGACAGTGCTTTAGCCGATTTTTTGGCGCAGGTGGATTGTGTAACCTATGAGTTTGAGCACCTGCCCTTACCCTTAGTTAAATCGATTGCTGAGCAAAAACCCTTGTTTCCGAGTGTTAAGGCGCTGCAGGTCTGTCAAAACAGAGAGGCAGAGAAGGCCCTCTTTGATCAATTAAGTATACCTGTCGCTGACTATCGTCTTGTTAACTCAGCTGATGAGCTGGCTCAGGCGTGTCAGGAATTGATGACGGCAGGTGCACAAGCCGTCGTGGCCAAGTCAATAACAGAGGGATACGATGGTAAGGGACAAGCTGTTTTGAGACGTCCAGATGAGGCCGCTTCTGCTTGGCAACGTATTGGTCACTCTCGCTTAATCGTTGAAGCCTTTGTCGATTTTGTTCGGGAGGTTTCGATTATTGCCGTACGAGGACGCTCTGGCGATGTTGTATTCTATCCTGTTGCTGAAAATCATCATGTAGAGGGTATTTTGCGCTACTCCTTGGCACCTGTTCCAAATTTCAGCCAAGAGGCTCAAGTGCAGGCCGAAGCCTATATTCATGCATTACTTGATGAGCTTGAATATGTTGGCGTTTTAACCCTAGAACTTTTTCAGCAAGCGGATGGTTGTTTGCTTGCCAATGAAATGGCACCACGCGTACATAATTCTGGCCACTGGACTCAAAATGGCTCGATGACCAGTCAGTTTGAAAACCATTTACGTGCGGTCCAAGGTTTACCTCTGGGCTCGACACATGCTAAAGCACTCACCTGTATGATTAACATCATTGGTAAAAATGGTGACTATGAAGATATTCTTAAGCTAGAGGATACTCATCTGCATCTCTATGGTAAGAGTGAGCGTGCAGGTCGCAAACTCGGGCATATTAATCTAGTGGCAGGTAACATTGATGACTTGAAACGTAAAGTTGAACAAGTTGCTCAATTATTGCCGGATGCCCCTGCTCCTGAGTTCAGTTTTTAATCGCATTAGGTTCAACAGAGATTAGTCATTATGAAGCCGTGGCAGATTCAGAAAGCCTGTGAAGTGATGAGTCAAGGGGGGGTTGTTGCCTACCCGACTGAAGCCGTTTGGGGGTTAGGTTGTGATCCTTTTAATGAAGCGGCTGTTCAACGCCTCTTGGCGATTAAACACCGACCGGAGCATAAAGGATTAATTCTGGTTGCATCTTCGATTGAGCAAATTCGACCCTTACTGGATGGATTGTCATCGGCACAGCGTGCTGAACTGGATGCGACTTGGCCTGGACCTAATACATGGTTATTGCCAGATCCAAAGAACTTTATCCCGCGTTGGATTAAGGGGCAGCATTCATCAGTTGCTGTAAGAGTAAGTGGTCACTTACTTGTTAAGTCACTTTGTGACTATTGGGGAGGACCTGTTGTCTCAACGTCTGCAAATCGCTCAACGGCTCTTCCGGCAAGAAGTAAATTGAAAGTGATGACTTACTTCGGCTCTAATGTTGATTATATATTGAATGGTGCAACGGGTGGAGCAGACAAGCCAAGCACCATACGCTCAATTCTAGATTTTAAAGTTGTTAGAATGTAAGTGAATACTTACTACGGAGGATGTTTGTGTCTCAGCCCGATATAGCACGTGTAAAAGACTATCTCTTATCGCTTCAAGATCGTATTTGCCGAGAGCTCGAGATATTAGATGGCGTTAAATTCGCTGAGGATCAATGGGATCGAGAAGCGGGTGGTGGTGGACGGACACGCGTGCTGGCGAATGGGCAGATTATTGAAAAAGGTGGCGTCAATTTTTCTCATGTCTTTGGTGACAAGCTACCCGCCTCAGCAACTGCGCACCGCCCTGAGTTGGCGGGACGGAATTTTCAAGCGATGGGCGTCTCTTTAGTCATTCATCCACGTAACCCATTTGTACCCACCTCACATGCGAACGTGCGCTTTTTTATTGCTGAAAAAGAAGGTGAAGCGCCTGTGTGGTGGTTTGGCGGCGGTTTTGATCTCACGCCTTACTATGGGTTTGATGAAGATTGCATTCATTGGCATAAAACCGCAAAAGTCGCATGCGACCCTTTTGGCGAAGATATTTATCCAAAATTTAAAACCTGGTGCGATGAGTATTTTTACCTTCGGCACAGAGGTGAACCGCGTGGTGTTGGTGGACTGTTTTTTGATGACTTGAATGAGCCGGATTTTGAGACCAGCTTTTCTTTAATGTCTGCGATCGGTGATGCCTACCTAGAAGCCTACGTACCAATCGTCAAAAAACGTCATCACCTTCCCTACTCCGATGTTGAGCGAGACTTTCAACTTCATCGTCGAGGACGCTATGTTGAGTTCAACTTGGTATATGACCGAGGCACACTGTTTGGCTTACAGTCTGGAGGCCGGACAGAATCCATCCTGATGTCATTACCGCCCGAGGTTCGCTGGAGCTATGATTGGAAACCTGCGCATGATTCCGCAGAGGCAAATCTGTATGAACGTTATTTAGTTCCCCGAAACTGGGCTGAGGAGACAGCAAATGATTGATCAGTACGCAGTCTTTGGTAACCCAATTTCACACAGTAAGTCACCGATTATCCATAGCTTGTTCGCTGAGCAGTTGAAGCAACGCCTTGAGTACACAGCGAATTTGTCGGATGTGGATAGGTTTAAACAGGACATTCAGCATTTTTTTACTGAAGGTGGAAAAGGCACGAATGTAACACTTCCCTTCAAAGAAATGGCTTGGAAAATGGCCGAACACTTAAGTGAAGCGGCACAATTGGCCGGAGCTGCTAATACCCTTTGGATGCAAGACAACATCCTGCATGCGGACAACACCGATGGCGTAGGCTTAGTCAATGATTTGCTAAATAACTGTGGTGCAACATTAAAGGGACGTCATCTATTAGTACTAGGTGCCGGTGGTGCCGTTAGAGGCGTAATCAAGCCTTTGTTGGACAGCGGCTGTGCATCCATCGTTATCGCGAATCGAACCTTTGCAAAAGCAAAACATCTGGCTGACATGTTTAGTAAGTTGGCCGAGCCAGGTGTGATAGTTGCCGCATGTGAGTTTTCGGAGATATCTCCAACAAGTCATGTAGATATTGTCATTAATGGTACTTCTGCAAGTATCCAAGGCGAAGTACCACCTGTTCCAGAGGGTGTAGTGAGTGCTCACACACTCTGCTATGACATGATGTATTCCAACACGCAAACCCCCTTCTGTCGTTGGGCAAGGTCGCAAGGTGCTGAGCGCGTATTTGATGGGCTCGGAATGTTGGTTGAGCAAGCGGCAGAGTCCTTCTCAATTTGGAGAGGCGTTAAACCCGATACGGCTCCCGTTATTGAGTTGCTGCGGCAAAGTTTAAGCCATCAATAATATAACAGGGCTTGAATCAAACGCTTAATACAAGCTATAACCTTGTTATACAAGGTTGAGTACTGGATATTGATAATGTCAGAGACAATGCAAGCATTAAGCGTCGATCAGTTGTACAAGGTGTGTGATCACCAAGACCTTCCTTTTCGAACCACTGAAACGCTCGAGAATTTTAGTGGTTTTTTCGGTCAGGACCGCGCCATTGAAGCGATGGAGTTTGGCGTTAGCATGCGCCGACCAGGGTATAATCTGTTTGTGATGGGTAACCCTCATACGGGTCGCTTTTCGTTTGCGATTGAAAACCTTAAGAATTACGCCAAAAAAGAAAACTCAAAACCGAGCGACTGGTGTTATCTCAATAATTTATCGGATTCACGCTACCCTCTCATATTAGAGCTGCCCGCTGGAAAGGCGGCGCAACTGCGTAAAGATGTCGATACGCTTCTCGAAAGTATCTTAACGGACTTGCCTGCCGCATTTGAAAGCCCAGGCTATCAGCGCAGTAAGAGCCGAATTGAACGTGACTTTACGCGGCGTTATGACCAAGCGGTGGATTCGGTTGAACGTAAAGCGAGGGAGTTTAGTATTGCGGTGTACCGAGATGCGGGTAGCATAGGCTTTACACCTGTTTCAGAAGGCCAAGCCATGGATGAAGCTGGTTTTTCACAATTGCCAGAAGATGAGCGTGAAGCCTTTCAACGCAATATAGATTTTCTCGAAGAAGAGCTGAATGAAGCCTTGGCTGAACTTCCTAAATGGCGTCGTGAGGCGGCAGGTCAGATCAAAGCGCTTGATCGAGAAACGGCACAACGCTCATTAGCGCCTCTGTTTGCGGGCCTTAAAGAGCGCTATGTTCATCAAGCGAATGTTGTGAACTATTTGACGCACATTGAACGAGATTTGATTAAAAATGCGTCTGATATTGCGGGTGAAGGTGGGACCCTCGAAACACGCACGGACCAAATGCGTATTAATTTCTTTCAAGAAAATTATGGCATCAACTTAATGGTTGATAACCATAAAACCAAAGGTGCTCCGGTTATTTATGAAGCGCATCCTAGCTACGAGAACTTGTTTGGACGAGTTGAATACAATAGTGAAATGGGAGCGTTAGTGACCAATTATCAACTTATTCGCCCCGGTGCGTTGCATCGTGCCAATGGCGGTTATCTGCTTTTAGAAGCCGAAAAGTTGATCGAGCAGCCCTTTGTATACAGCGCGTTGAAGCGTGCACTTAAATCGCATGAAATACGCATTGAAAATCCGATCAACGAATACACAGGTGTCAGTACCATTACGCTGAACCCACAACCCATCAAGTTGAACGTGAAGGTGGTACTGGTGGGCGGACGTGATACCTATTACTTACTGCAAGAACTCGATCATGACTTTGAGAAGATGTTTCGTGTGGTGGTGGATTTTGATGAAGATGTTCGTCGAACACCTTCCAGCATTCGTAATTATGCGCGTTTAATGAAGACGCTTGCGACAGAGGAAGGCTTGGCCCCACTCAAACGTGAAGCCGTTGCGCGATTGGTTGAGCATAGCTCTCGCCTCGCCGAAGACCAGGAGATGCTGTCAGCGCACATCGGTGAATTAGTGGATTTATTGTGTGAAGCCGATTTTCGACGCAAGCAAAAAGGAGACGAACTCATTAATGCCCCGCATGTTGAAGCCGCGCTCCAAGCAAAAGAAAAGCGTACGGGTCGACTTTCAGAAAAAATTCTTGAAGGGATTCTAAATCGTACGGTTTTGATTGATACCGATGGGGAAAGCGTGGGTTGTGCGAATGGCCTTACTGTTCTACAAGTGGGGGATGTTGCGTTTGGTACGCCCGCTAGAATTACGGTGACGGTACATCCTGGCAGCAAGGGTATTATCGATATTGAGCGAGAAGTCACGCTGGGTCAGCCGATTCATTCGAAAGGCGTTCTGATTTTATCCGGTTATTTAGGACATAAATACGCACGACAGTTCCCCATCAGCCTGTCGGCGAGTATCGCTATGGAGCAATCGTATGGATATATCGATGGCGATAGTGCGTCGCTGGCCGAAATATGCACCTTAATTTCCGCTCTAACTGACATCCCGATCCGCCAGTCTTTTGCAACGACGGGTTCGATTAACCAATATGGTGAAGTACAGGCCATAGGAGGGGTGAATGAAAAAATTGAGGGCTTTTTCAAGCTTTGCCAAATGCGTGGCCTGACGGGCACTCAGTCTGTCATTATTCCGAAAGCAAATGTGCGTAACTTGATGTTAAAAAAAGAAGTCGTCAAAGCGGTTGCTGATGGAGACTTTGCTATTTATGCCGTTAGCAATGTTGATGAGTGCTTAGAGTTACTCATGGGACGTAAAGCGGGTCAGCTCAAGGCGGATGGTAGTTTTTCCCAACGAAGCATTAACGCCGAAGTGGTTAAACGCTTAAGAGAAGTTGCCAAGGCAAAAGCATGAGATTAACACGTGCAAGTCATTAAAGGATTTTTGATCCTATTATTGTTTTTGTTATCAGGCGATGTCTTAGTGACCCTGCTGAATCTTCCTATTTCAGCTGGGGTGGCTGGGATGCTGCTGATTACGCTTTGGTTCATGTTGCGTGGGCGCATGCAAGAAGATGTTGCCCTCGCCAGTCAGCCTCTGATTGCTGTGTTGGCGATGTTGATTATGCCGGGTGTTGTTGGTGTTTTCTTTGTGGCGGGGCGTTACGCAGATCAATGGTTGGCGTTTGTTGCGGCGTTAGTGGTCGGCACGTTTTTGAGCGTGTTGACGACCTTGATCCTGATGTCGCGCTTTACCCCCAAAGAGTCTGTAAAGGATAAGGATAGGTCATGTTAGACAGTCTACTAACCCTACCCAATCATCTTTTCGAAACGCCGATTGCGGCTATTGCGCTGACCTTGCTGGCTTTTTTTGCGGGTAACCAAGTGTTTCAATGGATAGGACGGCCCAGTTGGTGTCCGGGTATCTTAATCGCCGCGCTTATTGTTGTGTTAACGCTCGTCTTGTTATCCGTTAACTATGAAGTGTATCAACAAGGCGCCGCTTGGTTGGTGCTGCTCTTGGGGCCTGCGACCGTTGCACTTGGGATACCCCTTTATCAGCAAATGCATCATATTCGTGCCCTGTGGAAGCCTATTTTATTCACCCTGCCCCCAGCTGCTATATTGGCGGCTGTGTATTCTGTGCTGTTGGCATGGCTGGCGGGTGCGACGCCTGAAGTCATGGCGTCTCTGGCTCCTAAATCAGTGACAGCACCGATTGCCATCAGTATTACGGAGCAATTGGGCGGCTCAATCCCGGTTCTAATGGGAGGACTGTTGATTACAGGGGTGATGGCAACCTTTTGGGTATCCGTTTTGGTTAAAATTCTGAATATTCAGGATCACCGTGTAATTGGCTTTGCATTGGGCATTAATGGCCATGCCATTGGGACGGTTAGAGCCTTCGAGTTAAGCCCGACTGCTGGCGCGTTTTCATCCTTAGGAATGGGGCTTACGGCGGTGTTTACCGCGCTTTTTTTACCGATTGCATGGCGTTTGGTGTTTTAACCTGTGTCAGATTAGAAAGTGAGTTGATTCATCGTGGTTTTTGACAACGTCAAGAGCAGGTTAATCGAGTTCAATTAAGGTTGCAGTGAATGATACGTGTCTTTGAGGTTTTGGTGCTAAGATGATTTGAAAAAGCTGACGCTGTATTGCCTTCTATGAACCCGTTAATACGCCTTCAGCTCAAGTATTTGACTTAATGTCATTCTCGTCATTGGGCCTCTTATGAAAAAATATTTTGCAAACTTGTCCATTCGCTTCAGACTTCTCCTCGGTTTTGCATTATTGGGCTTTTTCTTGATCGGTGTAGCTGCATTAAGTTGGCTTGCACTTAATAAAGTCCAATCACATGCTGAGCAAATTATCGAAATGTTTGAACCCCAAGTAGACAGGATGACAAGAGCTGAGTTGCTATTAGTTAAAATTTCGCTAGAAGCTCGTCATGCCATACTTTCTGTTGATGATGAGCAAGAACTGTCGGCGACTCTGGTTCGTGTGGCCGGCGATCGTCAGACTTTAATCAGCTTGATTAATGAAACGGAAGCGAATTTATCAACGGATGTAGGAAGAGATATCATCTCTAACATTCGTGAGGCCGATACAGTGTTTTGGCAGCTTTCTCAACAAATCGTTGAGTTAGCGAAAGCGGGGAAAACTGCCGATGCCTATGCACTTTTAACCCGTGAAATTGTGCCTGCTCGCAATCGTATGCTTGAGTATATCGCTGATCAAAAAGAATGGCAGCGCTATCTTATGAACCAAACATTAACAGATGCAAGAGATATTATTGCTCAGGTAAAGATTGTATTGGCGGTAGTTATTACCTTGGTATTGATTTTTGTTAGCTTCTTTCTCGCACGTCTGGTTTATTCCATCACCAACCCACTGACAGGTTTATTCAACACGATTATTCAGGTAGAACAAAGCGGTGACTATACCAAACGAGTGGCTGTTGTCGGTGAGGATGAGGTCGCTAAAACGGCAGCTGCCTTTGATCGAATGATGGTGCTTGTAGAAAATAGATCCAATGAGTTGGCTCGAAATCGCGAACATTTAGAAGAAATAGTGGAGCAACGTACGGCGGAATTAAGTCATGCCCTGGAAGCCGCTGAAGCGGCTAATCAAGCGAAAAGTCGTTTTTTAGCAACCATGAGTCATGAGCTTAGAACACCAATGAATGGTGTTTTGGGAATGGCGCAACTCTTGTTAGACAAACCGGCAACGAATGATGAAGTGAATCATTACGCCCGAACTATCTTGCATTCGGGGCAGTCACTGCTTGTGTTGTTAAATGATATTCTAGATCTCTCGAAAGTAGAGTCAGGTAATCAAACACTCCATAAAAATGTATTAGCGCCCGAAGATATACTGCAAAGCATCTATGCGTTATTTATTAGTAACGCCAATGCAAAAGGTCTCAACATGTTTACGGCTTGGAAAGGTCCCGCAGATCGTCGCTATCAAGGCGATGCAAATCGTTTGCAGCAAATGTTGTCGAATTTAACGAATAACGCCATAAAGTTTACGCTTAGCGGTGATGTGATGATTGAAGCGACTGAGATCAGTCGAGAAAACAATTGGGCGGTCGTTGAGTTTTCAGTGGCCGATACGGGTATGGGGATTCCTGAGGAAAAACAAAATTTATTGTTTCGGCCTTTTAGTCAAGTGGATGACTCTAGTACGCGTCAGTTTGGTGGTACGGGTCTGGGGTTATCGATTGTAAAAAGTTTGGCTCAACTGATGGATGGCGAAGTCGGTATCCAAAGTGAAGAGAATAAAGGATCTCGTTTCTGGTTTAGGGTAAAGCTGGAAGTTTTTGAAGAAACACTTCTAAATGATCAACCTGAGCAAGCGCCATTAAAGGCTAACATGAGTCATAAAGGGATCAACCCTGCGGGTATTCGGTTGGAAGGTCGAATTTTACTCGTTGAAGACAACAAAACGAATCAACTGGTTGCGACTACACTGCTTAAAAAGCTAGGGCTTGATATTAGTGTGGCGGATAACGGGCAAATCGCGATTGAAAAAGTTGTGACGGCAACGCAGCCTTTTAATGCAGTATTAATGGATGTTCAGATGCCTGTATTAGATGGTATTGGTGCGACTCAAGGTATCCGGTCTTGGGAGGCTGAGATGGGATTCAATCCGGTACCGATTATCGCCTTAACAGCAGGGGCTTTTCTTGAGGATAAAGAACAGTGTTTAGCTGCGGGAATGAGTGATTATTTAACCAAACCTTTAAATGCAAATGACTTAGCTCAAACCTTGTTGCGCTGGTTACCAGAAGCTGAAGAGGTATAGTTTAATATTCAAGCACGTTTCTGAGTAGTCTGCCGTCAGTGCGTTTTCATCCTCAGGGATGGAGCTGACGGCGGTGTTTACGCCGCCTTTCTTACCGATTGCATGGCGTTTAGTGTTTTAACCAGCACCAGATCAACGAGGCTCCTGTTCGTCTAGATAGGTATCTTTTAGACGCGAATAATTCTGGGCGCCGTAGGAAAAAAAGGCCTTTTCTTGATCGCTGAGTGCTCGGATTTGCTTCACAGGACGACCCACGTATAAATAACCGGATTCGAGGCGTTTACCAGGAGGTACTAGACTGCCCGCTCCGATCACCACCTCATCCTCTACAACCGCGCCGTCCATGATCATACTGCCCATGCCAACCAAGATACGATTGCCAAGGGTGCAGCCATGAAGCATGGCTTGATGCCCGACGGTCACTTCATCTCCGATAATTAATGGATAACCGTCGGGATTGAAAGGCCCAGCATGCGTGATATGCAATACAGACCCATCTTGAATACTGGTTTTTGCGCCAATTTTTATATGATGCATATCTCCGCGAATAACCACTAATGGCCAAATCGATGAGTCATCGCCAATCGATACGTCACCAATGATCACGGCCGTTGCGTCAATAAATACTTTTTTTCCAATCTTGGGCGTAATACCCTGATAGGTACGTATAGACATAATAAAAACCCTTAATGAGTTGAAAAGCGAGAAAGCCTGCCTCATTGTATAGTAAATCGTGTATGCGCACTTCTTGCGATCATCGAATTGGAGTATCCAGAGTTATGAGTAATCCGTTATTAGAGCAGCATCAGTTGCCGCCTTTCTCTAGCATTCAAGCGTCACATATTGAGCCAGCGGTTGATCATTTTTTGGCCGAGAACAGGTCGTTGATCGAAGATATTACGGCGATGACACAAGCGCATGATTGGCAATCATTGGTGATGGCGTTGGATGAAGCTGGAGACCGTCTATCGAATGCTTGGTCGGTTGCATCTCATTTAAATAGCGTGATGAATTCTGAAGAGTTAAGAGAAGTCTACAATCGCTGCTTACCTAAGCTTTCTGAATACTGGACTGAAATGGGGCAAAACAAGGCATTATTCAATGCCTACGCACGCTTAGCCGAAAGTGAGGTTTATCAAACACTCGATGTCGTTCAAAAACGTGTTATTGATAATGCGCTCCGCGATTTCAAGTTGTCAGGCATTGCATTAGAGGGAGATGACAAAGCGCGTTACGCTGAGATTCAAAAGCGCCTGTCTGAGCTGACCAACAAGTTCTCTGAGAATGTGCTTGATGCGACACAAGGCTGGTATTATGCCACAGACGACATAGAGTCCTTAGCTGGGTTACCAGACGATGCGATTGCGGCAGCAAAATCGGCAGCGAGCAGTCGAGATTTACAAGGCTATGTGATCACCCTAGATTTCCCTGCATATTATGCGGTGATGACCTATGCTGAAGATGCGAAATTGCGTGAAATCCTCTATCGCGCCTATTCGACCCGTGCTTCGGATCAAGGGCCTAAAGCGGGCCAGTGGGATAATACCGCGATTATTAATGACATTCTGACACTTCGTCATGAGCTCGCCTCTTTATTAGGCTTTGCCTCGTATGCTGATTACTCCTTAGCCACCAAAATGGCGGACTCTCCCGCGCAAGTCATCCAGTTTTTAGAAGATCTCGCTACTCGAAGCAAACCTGTGGCGGAGCAAGACTTAGCCGAGTTAAAAGCCTTTGCACAGGAACTCGATGGTTGCACGGAGCTCATGCCTTGGGATATCAGCTTTTATGCCGAGAAACTTAAGCAGCAGCGTTATCAGGTGTCTCAGCAAATGCTGAAACCTTACTTCCCTTTACCAAAGGTTCTATCTGGACTGTTTGATATAGTGCATCGTTTATTTGGCGTGACGCTAACGGAACAACCCAACTCAGAGGTTTGGCATAAGGATGTTCGTTTTTTTGAAGTGTCACGTCAGGGCGAGGTCATTGCTTACTGTTATCTTGATCCTTTTGCACGAGCTAATAAACGTGGAGGTGCTTGGATGGGGGATTGCCGGGGTCGCCGTCGTCGTTCAGATGGTTCGATACAGCTCCCGGTTGCGTATCTTGTCTGTAATTTTACACCGCCTGTAGGCGATAAACCTGCGCTGCTGACACATGATGAAGTGACCACCCTCTTTCATGAGTTCGGTCATGGATTGCATCATATGCTCACAAAAATGGAATACTCTGATATTAGTGGTATTCATGGTGTGGCATGGGATGCTGTCGAGCTACCCAGTCAATTTATGGAAAATTGGTGTTGGGAGCCTGAAGGGTTAGCGTTGATGTCAGGGCATTACGAAACGGGAGATGCATTACCGCAAGAGTTGTTAGACAAAATGTTAGCGGCTAAGCATTTTCAGGCGGGTATGATGATGGTACGTCAATTAGAGTTCTCATTATTTGATTTCCGCTTACACTATGAATATCAACCAGGTACTACAGAGGTACAAACTCTGTTGGATGAGGTTCGAGCACAGGTGTCTGTTTTGTTGCCACCGGCTGAGAATCGCTTTCAACACAGTTTTGGCCACATTTTCTCGGGCGGCTATGCCGCAGGCTATTACAGTTATAAATGGGCTGAAGTTTTATCTGCCGACGCCTTTTCTCGCTTTGAAGAAGAAGGTATTTTCAGCAGTCAGGCGGGATCTGATTTTAGAACACAGGTATTGGAGAAAGGCGGCTCTGACGAACCGATGAATCTATTCGTCGCGTTTAGAGGACGGGAGCCAAGTGTCGATGCCCTCCTTCGCCATAACGGTATTACAAGGTAACTTACATGAGTCAGGTAAAGCGATTTATTGCAGGAGCTGTGTGCCCGCGTTGTGGGAAAATGGATTGTGTTCGGATGTACCGAGATGAAGAACGCGAGCATCGAGAGTGCATAGAGTGTGGCTTTTCAGATTCGCTTCGCTTGGATGGGCGTCCTGAACCCTCTGAGCTGAACACTCGAGTGAATGGTGACAAAAAAACGCAAGCGAGCATAGCGCCAGAGCCGGAAGTAAAGGCTCAGCCGATTAAGTTCTTTACAAAACCGAAAAAGGCGGCTGATGAGGGTAATAATCGCCATTAACGATTTTTTGAAAGAGGCCTAAGTTTTGTTGGGGGTGATGTAGATTTCACTCCCTTTTTTGAGCCTTTCCATCCATCTGCCTTCCTTAAAACCCCCAGCGATTGTTTCGGCATAATTGGCGGTAGACCCAAAGTCCAGTTAGGGCTCGAGCGATAAATAGACTTACGAACGCTGACCATAAGCCATGATTGCCATAGCTTTGGGTTAGCCACCAAACGGGAAAAAATACAAAGAACACAGAGACCAGCATGGTGTTTTGCATGGCTTTGGCTTGAGATGTACCAATAAAAATCCCATCCAGTAAAAACCCCCAAACACCTACCAGTGGTAAGATGATCAGCCAAGGCAGATACAGGCTGGCAAGCTCACGCACGCTCGTAATATTGGTCAGTAAATGAATAATTGGGGTGCCGAAAATGCTAAACGTCAGCGTCAGCAGTAGCGCACTCACCAATGACCACAACGCAGTTGCTGTAACCAATTGGAAAAATCGGACTTTATTTCGCTCACCTAAAATACGCCCAGAAAGGGCTTCAGTCGCATGCGCAAATCCGTCTAATGCATTTGAAATCAGCATGAGAAAGGTAAGTAAGACGGCATTAGCGGCGAGTACATCTGCACCTTGCCGAGAGCCCTGAGCGGTAAAAAATGCAAAACACAGTAACAGACTCAGCGTCCGAATAAATAAATAGCGGTTAATCTTAAGTAATTGCGTGTATTCCGCTAAGTGACGAAGTTTTGCTAGGATAAAATGGCCAGGCATTAAGCGCAGATGCCGACGGCAGAAAAACAAGCCAAGCAGCAAGCTAAAATATTCGGCAATGATGGTACCGAGTGCCACGCCCTCTGCCCTCATTGAAAAGCCTAAGACAAAGAGGAGGTTTAATAAAATATTAATGAGGTTGGTCAGTGTTAACAAAAGTAACGGAATTCGTGTGTTTTGATTGCCAACAAACCAGCCTAATAAAACATAATTGCACAAGACAGCAGGCGCTCCCCAAATACGAATATTGGCATAGGCCCAAGCTTCGTCTGTCACATCGGGGCTGGCGGCGGCAAGTGTCAAGGCAAGCTGGATCAATGGGGATTGCAGAAGCAGAATTGCGCCCGCAATGGCTAAGGCCAAGGTGAGCGATTGAGCCAATAGCGTACGGTTTGATGAGCCATCGTCACGACCAACGGCCTGTGCAACTAAGCCTGTGGTGCCCATACGCAAAAAACCGAAGGCCCAAAAAAGGGTCGAAAACAAGACTCCAGCAACGGCAATAGCGGCTAAGTAGCGAGGGTCTGGTAGGTGTCCAAGAATGGCGGTGTCTGCTAACCCGAGTAAAGGAACGGTCATATTTGACAACATCATTGGCCAGGCAAGTTGCCAAACTTGTATGTTTAGCACTTTGTCTGGCCAATAAGGGTACGGCGTTTTCATGAATACGAGCGGCGAGCAGGTAAGGCGTATAAAATTAAAAAGACAAGTAAGGATGTGACCACAACTGAAGGGCCAGCTGGGGTATCAAATGTCCACGAAGCCCATATCCCACCTGTGACCGACAGCATTCCTAAAAGGGAGGCAATGCAGGCCATTTGTTCGGGGGTTGTGGATAACTTACGAGCGGCTGCGGCGGGAATGATCAATAAAGAGGTGATTAATAAAATACCCACCAGTTTCATTGCGACAGCAATCACGATAGCGATCATTAACATCAACATAAGCCGAACTCGTGTGACTGGGACGCCTTCGACTCTGGCGAGCTCTTCATTGATCGTGATCGCCAATAATGGATTCCATAATCGCCATAAGAGTATAAGGACCACACTCCCTCCACCATAAACCCAGAGCAGATCCGTAGGTGCAATGGCTAACAAATCACCAAATAAGTACTCCATTAAATCAATACGGATATGATCAAGAAGAGAGACGGCAACTAAGCCTATCGACAGAGTGCTGTGTGCCATGATGCCAAGCAAGGTGTCTGTTGCCACCCAGTGCTGTTTTTGTAAGGCCACGAGCAGAACAGATAGCAACACACAGCAGACCATAACGGCTAGATTTAGATTGATGCTGAACAGAAATCCTAAGGCGACACCCATCAATGCAGAGTGCGCCAAGGTATCACCGAAATAGGCCATGCGTCGCCACACGACAAACGCACCTAAGGGGCCTGTAATCGCCGCGACACCAAGCCCACCTAATAGGGCAAGTAATAAGAAATCAGGCACGCGTTATCACCTCTTTTTCGGCTAATGAGGGATGGTCAACAATCACTTCACCGTGAGTATCGTGGCAATGATCATGCTGGTGATTATACAGAGCAAATGCATTGGCTTGTGAGCGACCAAATAGCTCAATAAATGAAGGGTCATTGCTGACTCGCGCAGGGTGGCCCGAGCAGCATACGTGCTGATTTAAACAGATGACGTGATCCGTCGATGACATAACTAAATGCAAGTCGTGTGAGATCATTAAGATACCGCATTTACGTTGTTCTCTGATGGCTGTAATGAGTGCATAAAGCTCGGTTTGGCCATTCACGTCCACTCCTTGCACGGGTTCATCCAATACCAGTAATTTGGGATCACGTAATAATGCACGTGCTAGCATCACTCGTTGAGTCTCGCCCCCGGATAGATCATGAAATGAGTGCATCAAGAGATGCTGTGCGCCGACCTGATCTAGGGTTTTTTCCAATAAAGCCGCCGATGCATTTTGAGCACCGAGTGTTAAAAAACGTTTAACGGTCAGCGGCATTGTTTTATCAATTTGTAGCTTTTGCGGCATATAGCCCACTTTCAATCCAGGTGTGCACCAGAGACTGCCAGATGTAGGCTTAATGAGGCCGAGCACGACCCTAACGAGAGTTGTTTTTCCCGCTCCGTTAGGCCCAATGAGCGTGGTAATACAGTTATCGTGCAAGGATAAGGAGATATTTTTAAGTGTCTCTTGGCGTCCAAAGCGAACACTTACCTGCTCAAGCTTAACAAGATCAGGATGGTTTTGCATGATGCGCTTCACTTTTTTGATTGGCTAATCGGCACTCTGGACAGGTTCCCATTACTTCAACTGTTTCTTGCTCAATTGAAAACCCGAGTTGTTGAGCATGTTTTTGTAGAGTTAAACTTAATTCAGGTGAAGTGATCTCATGGGCTTGTTTACATTGTTTGCAAATAAAAAAATGTCCAGAATGTGCATTGTCTGGATGTGTACAGCCAATAAACGCATTCAATGATGCTAAACGGTGAACCAGTCCAAGCTCTTGTAAAAACTCTAATGCGCGGTAAACAGTTGGCGGGGCTGAATTAAAGCCAGCATTGGCCAGCGCAGGTAAAAGATCATAGGCACCTAGTGGCTTATGGCTTGACCAAATCATACGTAAGACCAGTTCTCGGATGGGAGTCAGACGTTGTTGCTGGTCTTTACAAATTCGTTTTGCCGATGTCAGCGCATCGTCAATGCAGTGCTGATGATCATGGTGGCAAATAAATGTCGGATTTTTTTTAGACATGGTCACCTAAGTTCCGATTAACAATGTTATAGTATAACTTCAAAACAGTTTAATTGGGATCAAATACTATCATGCCAAAACTATTTCCCTGCGTCCGTATTTTACCCTTAGCTGCCGCATTGTTTTTTTCAGCATCTGTTTCAGCTCAGTCTATTGTATCAAGCATCAAGCCAATACATTTAATAGCAACGGCTGTTACCGATGGAATTGTTGAGCCAGTCCAGCTTATTCCTTCAAACGCATCTCCTCATACTTATTCGTTGAAGCCATCCGATATGCAAGTTTTGACGCAAGCGGATGTGTTTTTTTGGATAGGGCCTGACATGGAGCAATTCTTAACACGCCCCTTAGAAAGAACATCGGCTCAGATTGTCGAGCTTTATCATGCAGATGAGCATGATGATCATGCCAAGCACGAAGACCATCACGACCACGATCATGCCAAGCATGAAGAGGATCACGACCACGATCACGACCATGCTAAGCACGAAGAGCATCACGACCATGACCACAATCATGCCAAGCATGAAGAGCATCACGACCATGACCACGATCATGCTAAGCATGAAGAAGATCACGACCATGATCACGATGCACATATTTGGTTAGATCCAGTGAATGCAATCGAAATAGCACAAACGATGGTCAATGCTCTCGTGCCGATCATGCCTGATCACGAAGCGGCTTTAAAGGCGAACCTAGAACGCTTTTCTGCGGATGTTCGCCAGTTAGATGCAGAGTTGAGCGCGACGCTAGCACCTGTTAAAGATAAAGGGTTTTATGTCTTTCATGATGCCTATGGGCATTTTGTGCAGCACTATCAGTTAAACCAGTTGGGCTATTTCACGGTTGATCCTGCTCGTCAGCCAGGCGCTCGGCATTTGACCGCTATTCGTAATCAACTTCAAGACGGTCAAGTGGTCTGTGTGTTTAGTGAGCCACAGTTTACCAGCGCAGTGGTAACGTCAATCACTCGAGGTCTCGATGTTGGTCATGGTGTTCTAGACCCCTTAGCAAGAGACATCACACCCTCGGCAACGGCGTATGTTGATTATTTAAGAGACCTTGCTGGACAGTTTAGTGAGTGTTTAGCACGCGGATAGGTAGACTGAGCGCATAAATATTATCCAGTCGGGTCTTCCCAAGACTGGGTCGGGCGGATATAATTCGCCCGACTTTTGACGCAGATGTGGTGGAATTGGTAGACACGCTAGCTTCAGGTGCTAGTGCCTTCATCGGCGTGGGAGTTCGAGTCTCCCCATCTGCACCAGAAACACAAAGGGTGCAAACACGGGTCAAAAGTCAAAATATTTGCAGATGTGGTGGAATTGGTAGACACGCTAGCTTCAGGTGCTAGTGCCTTCACCGGCGTGGGAGTTCGAGTCTCCCCATCTGCACCATTTTGAAGGCGTCTAGTCTAATCCTCTCATTACTTCACGAATATCTTCCTTATCGTCCGCCAACAAAGTCTAGCTGTCTCCAAGCTTCGAATACCACAATTGCGACACAATTGGATAGGTTCATACTACGGCTACCCGCTAACATTGGAAGACGCAGAAGGTTTTCGTGCGAAAATTGATCTAAAATCTGCGTCGGTAGTCCACGCGTTTCTGGACCGAAAATAAAAAAATCATCTGGCTCAAAGTGAGTTTCGGTATAATTGTGTGTGCCTTTAGTGGATAAAGCAAAGATGCGCTTGGGCTGAGCACCTTGAATGAAATGCTCGTAACTATCCCAAAGTTGGATCTTTGCAAACTCATGATAGTCCAAACCTGCTCGACGTAAGGATTTTTCTTCCATCGAGAAACCAAGTGGTTGAATCAAATGCAGTTGGCAGCCAGTGTTGGCACATAAGCGGATAATATTGCCAGTATTGGGTGGAATTTCAGGTTCAAAGAGAACGATGTTCATCATGCGTTATGCGCTCTTAATTAATTGATCTGCGCTGACAGGTTTCCCAAATAAATAGCCTTGGTACGCCAGGCAACCGTAGCTGGCTAGCAATGACCGTTGGTCGTCGGTTTCAACGCCCTCTGCAATGACCGATAAGCTCATGCTATTCGCTAAGGATACCACGGTTCTGGCAATATCTGAGTCTTGCAGGTTCGTTAACATGTCCTTTACAAAGGACTTATCGATTTTCAGCTGATCAATCGGCAGGCGTTTTAAATACATGAGTGATGAATAGCCAGTGCCAAAATCATCCAGTGAAAAGCTAATGCCAAGAGCTTGCAGCTGAACCATTTTATCCACCGTGTCTTCAATATCGACCAAGAGCATACTCTCGGTTATTTCGAGCTTCATGCGCTTTGGATTAATTTGGTATTGTTCAACAATACCAACTACTTGGCTGACAAACTCTGGCTGATGGAGCTGTTTGGCACTGATATTGATTGCCAGTGTGAGATGTTCAGTTGTGGGACTGAGTTGCCATTCAGCGAGTTGTTGGCAGGCGGTATGCAGTACCCATTCACCCAGTGGAAGAATAAGCCCTGTTTTTTCTGCGACGGGGATAAAGTCTACAGGCGATACGTTTCCTCGCTCAGGATGTTGCCATCGCAACAGGGCTTCGGCACCCAGCATTCTTCCAAGATGATTGACTTGAATTTGATACGCGAGGGTAAATTCGCCACGCTGAATACCCTGTCTAATGTCATTGGCCAAACTAGCGTGCTCGTGGACACGTGCTTGCATATCGGGATTAAAAAAACGATGGGTGTTGCGTCCAGCCGCTTTTGCTTGATACATGGCTAAATCGGCTTGCGCGAATACATCGTCAATGCCTGCGTTATCTTGATCAAACAGTGTGATGCCAATACTGAGTGTATTAAAGTGTTCAATGCCATCAAACCAGAAAGGCTGGGACAACTTACTGAGGATCTTCTGACTGACTAAGTCTGCCATATTTGAGGCTGTATCTCGGCAATTGCCCAGCTCTTCGAGCAAAATGATAAACTCATCACCGCCAATACGAGATACCGTATCGGTTTTGCGCACGCAGTTGATTAAACGCTCAGACACCATTTTCAATAGTTGATCGCCAGCATGATGTCCGCGGGTATCATTTAAGGTCTTAAAATCATCTAAATCTATGTAGAGTAAAGCCCCAATACTGTGCTTACGTTGACTGTTCAGCAGCGCTTGTTTCACTCTATCCATCAACAATTGACGATTGGGTAAGTGCGTTAGCTGGTCGTAAAATGCCAATTGCTTAATTCTATTTTCAGATTCTTTACGCTGGGTAATATCACTCAGCGTAACCACAAAATTTAAAACACTATGATCAACCTTGTTTTCGACAGAGGAGACGTTAATCCAAAGCAGATACTCTTCTCCCTGTTTTCGCGTGCTCCAGATTTCGCCTTGCCAAGCTTTGCCTTCGTTCATAGCTTCGTTGAGTTGATCATAAACCGAGCTATAAACATGGTGTGGGTAAATCACTTCAATAGATTGACCAATGACTTCGGCAGCCTCAAATCCGGTGATTTGAACAAAGGCCTGATTGACCCTCAGGATTTTTTTGTGTCGATCCGTTACGATCATGCCTTCGGAGGACTCAAATACGGTTGCGGCTATGTGGAGATCGGCAAACATATTGCGAATAGCAGCCCCTATTTTATTGTACTCGTAGATTCCCGTGGATTTGAACGTAAGTCCATGCCCTCCTCTTTGGATACGCTCTATGTAGGCAATAAGATAGTTGATTGCACGTTGATTATTGGTTTGAAAGAGCCAGCCAGTCATGGTTAACAAGAAAATAAAACCACCCGATAGCAGCATAAATGATTCCCAGTACTCGCGATCAGCGACCTGAAAATGACTTTTGTCTACCGCAATATCAAGCCATATATCAGCATCTAAGTTTTTTAAGTGAAGTTGATCGTGAAAAAGATAGCAGGAGTCATTTGCATGAGTATGATGACCTACGGTGAGTGTTTCAAATGCATAAAATGTATCGGCTTTATCCATAGGGCTGCTGAGTAGATAGCCTTGCTGAGTTCTTAAACTCAGATGTTTAGTTTGAGTTTGTTCGAGCAGGTATAGCATGAGGGGGTGGTTAGCATGCAAGGCCAATCCTACATATATATAGCCTTTCAAGTCGATAGTAAGTGGATCAAAAATAGGGGCGGCTTTGATAATGACGGAAAATTCATCATTTGGGATCAAGTGCCACTGGTGAGTATGATGAATGGGTGATTTGAGCTGATCTATGAAGGTTTCGAGACGATAGTTTGGATGGCTTGCATTTAATAAGACTTCCTTTTCTGTACTGACCAAAAAGAAAATATCCAAGACACTGCCTGTCTCTGAATCTTGGAATAAATGAGCCATGTTGTCGATCATGGATTCGAAGGTGTGATTATCAGCGCTTTCTGACAGAATTGCTAAATTCGATGTCGTGCCTTTTAGGTAGGCATTCAGTAAATCTAAGCGATTATTCAAGGTGCTGGCGATTGAGCGATGCTTCTGTTCGAGGCTTTTTTGCACCTCTTGTTCAAGTTGCTTTTCTGCAGATCGAAATGAGAAAGCCGCTGAAAGGCCAAAGGCAAAAATACTGATTAGACCAAAAATTAATACCAAACGAGTTGAGTATTTGAGGTCTTTGTGTGTTGAGGGTTGCTCTGCGTGCTTGGTTGGTGAATTATTTTGGCTCATGAAATGAGCCTCTTGTTTGAAACAAGCCGAAGTGAAGAAAAAGCTGAAGAGCTGAACTTTAGGTAGAGTATGTTCAAAACGTCGGTTTACCAAATGTGATGAATGAAGCAGTACTCCTTTACCCATTTTTTTTAGGATATTAACCCATTTTGGCAGAATTAACAGCCCTTCTTACGTCCGTAGTCTGCTTTATACATAAGTAGTAGGGCTAGCGTTCAAGCACCCTTCGGCAGATTGAACGCAGTATGAGAGTTTAAACAGTGTTTATGACAATAAAGGGTCAATATCAGAAAGGATGGGCAGGCTGTTAATGGCCCCCTTTTGAGTGACAGTAAACGCACCACAGGCATTGGCAAAATTAAGCATAGGGTTGAATTCATTGGGGGTTTTAGTCAGTTTTAAAAACTCACTACGGTTGATGTTCGCTTTAGCGAGCGAATATAAAAAACCACCCATGAAGGCATCGCCTGCCGCTGTACTGTCGACCATGCTCACTTTAGGCGGAGCGATCTCTCCTTGAGAAAAGGTTGTGAAGTATTGAAGGGGCTGGCCGCCATCGGTGATGAGCACCAGACTTGGGCCTGAGGCTAAAAGCTCGCTGATAAAGAGCGTTTCACTTTGCTGTCCGCGCAGAAAATTTAATTCTTCTGCACAGAGTTTGATAACATCTGTATGAGCCAAACACTTCATGACGGCGCTGTGCGTATCTTCACCTTCTGGCCAAAGGTTATGTCGAAGATTGACATCAAAGCTGACGAGATAGCCCGCTTGCTGAGCTTTTTGAATGCCAGCATACGTGGCTTGGCGAATATCGGCATGGGTCAAGGTGTTTGAGCAAAAATGGAAAATACCCGCATCCGTAAACCATGAGTCGGCAAAATCGGTCGCTCGAAAAAACAAATCAGCGGAGGGGGAACGATAGAATTCAAAACTGCGCTCACCCTGAGCATCTAGAGAGACAAATGCGAGCGCTGTTTTGGCTTCATGCGTTTGCAACATGTAATCGGTGTTAACGCCACAGTCAGCCAAGGTTTTGACTAAAAAGTCACCGAACATATCGTGCCCTACTTTCCCGGCAAAATAACTTTTACCTCCTAGCTTGGCCACGGCTGCGGCAACGTTTGCGGGTGCCCCACCAGGAAATTTTATAAAGGCTTCATGGCCTGCGAAGTTTCCGGAATCGGTGCTGGTAGAGAGCATGTCGATTAAAGCCTCTCCAAACGCAATCACTTTTAACATTAAGCGCTCCTCTGCGTATGATCATTCATTATTATTAGCGACGCTCTGCTGACAGCTTGTTGCACATCGGAGGTTAACAAGCGCAGTCTAGGATCTGGGACAAATAATCAATCATTAAAACAGGTTCAGGTAAATAGAAAATGAATATAAACACAGATGTTTGTAACAATTGAAATACTTTTTTGCCTTGAATGTGCTATTACAGAAATAAAAAATAAGAGGACACACCATGAGTGATCCATTACGACAGCGAATTTTAGTCGTAGATGACGAAGCCCCAATGCGTGAATTGCTGCAGTCCTTACTGGAAGAGAATGGCTACAGCGTGCTGCAAGCGGCCAATGGCCATGAAATGCGACAAGCTTTAGTGGACAGCCCCTGTTCTCTTATCATTCTTGATCTACGTTTGCGTGGTGAAGATGGTATTCAATTGGCTAAAGAGGTTCGATCCAAATCGAGTATTCCCATCATGATGCTAACAGGCAAGGGCGATGAAACAGATCGTATTCTGGGCCTAGAGTTAGCTGCAGATGATTTTCTGATGAAGCCTTTTAATAATCGTGAACTGATCGCTAGAGTGCGCGCGATGTTGCGTCGCACGTTAGAGCTGAGTGCACCGATGGCGCGTCGAGAAGATTTGCACAGTCATGAGCGCTTAGGCTTTGAGCATTGGGTGTTGGACTTGACTAGCCGACAACTCTTTCGACCCGATGGTCAGCAAGAGCAGCTGACTCAAGGCGAATACGCGTTATTGGAAGTATTTTTGCGTTCACCACAAAGGGCGTTTAGTCGGGACCAACTGTTGGAGGCTACACGCGGTTTCAATAGTGATGTGTTTGATCGAACGATCGATGTGCTCATACTGCGTTTGCGAAGAAAAATTGAGCCTAATCCACGACAGCCTTCTTATATTAAAACAGAGCGTGGAATTGGCTATATGTTTTGCGCCAGTGTGACACAATGTTAAAGTCACTGAAATTTTGGCGACTTGACTCTCCTTTTCAAGGTTTAGGCGTGCGTTCTCGTCTCATGATCGCCTTTGTGATCTTGGCGAGCTCTTCAACGTTACTGGCATTGGTCGGTTGGACGGGGCTGAGTAACACAGATACGGCGCTTAAAGAGTTTGAACAACAGGCATTACCAAACATTCTACAGTCTTTGGCCTTGGCAGAGCGCACCGCGAATTTGGCCGCTGTCGCACCCTATGTGGCCAACACCAGTAGCCCTTCTATGCTGAGTGAGCTCAATCGTTCACTGGAAGAAAAAATTAACCAAGTGTTGGAGTTATCCACACAAATTCCTCAGTTAGAAGAGGCGGCGCCCAATTTACAGCCCTTATTAAATCAACTTGAACTGACAATCACAGAGTTAATGGGTTTAACCCGAGCCCATTTACTCTTACGAGAGGATGTTCGCCAATACGAATACAGTCTGAATCAACTGCGCTACGAACTGGAGAAACTCGGCGAATCCGAGCCTGTTGAGCCACTTTCTATCACCTTATTCGTGCTCTTTGACCAGTTGAACCAAGCACTCTATCTTGAGGATGTGCAAGCGATTGAAGCCTTGGCAACGACCTTTTCAGAGCAGTTTTTTGCGTTAAGGCAAGATGACGTGACTCGTCCGCTTTCCACCCTACTCTCTGAGCTAAAGGCACTGGGCATTGCCGATTCAAATCTGTTTAGACAAAGAGTCGAACAGGTTGAGTTGCAACAGCGTCGGGCCTTTCTACTAGCTTCAACACGCGCCATTTCTAACCAGCTAAGTATTCAAGTTAAAGAGTTTGTTGATCAAGTTCAGCAACAGATCACGCAGCAAAGCCAACGAATGGGGTTGGCTGTGAACTCGGGTAAAACCGGGATTTTAATGATTGCATTGCTATGCTTTACCGCCGCACTTGCTGGTATTTGGATTGTGCGTGAGCTAACCGAAAGCCTAGGGCGCGTCACTGCTGTTATGTCGCGTCTTGCTAAAGGCGACACGCTGCTGCCGACCCCTGCCATTGAGCGCCGTGATGAAATGGGTGAGCTGGCACGTGCTTTTGAGGTGTTTCGAGAAAATGCTGTGGCCATTGATACAATGCGCCAGGATCTTCAGGAGCAGTCACACCTATTGGAAACGATTTTCAACCATATCAATGATGGTTTAAGTGTTTTTGATCAGCACAACCGCTTAATCGCTTGGAATCCTCAATACGCCGCTATGCTTGAGTTACCAGAAGAAGAACTGCATAAGGGGATGTCAATTGAAGAGATTTATGCACGCTTATCTGTCGAGGCTCAAGAAGGTTGGGCGCTGAATGGGATTATGCTGAATCGAGACGAAGTGAATCAGTTGCGTCAACAAAGCATCCAACGTTTTGAACGCAATTTTCCGGGAGGGCGTGTGGTTGAGTTTAGAAGCAACCCCATGCCAGAAGGTGGGTTTGTGACTCTCTACTCCGATCTAACTGAGCGCAAAGCCATCGAGGCCCAGTTACGCCAATCACAAAAAATGGAGGTTCTCGGACAATTGACGGGAGGGGTTGCTCATGACTTTAATAACCTGCTCGCAGCCATGTTTGGTAATCTTCAATTGTTGGGTGACCACCTATCGACGGACAGCCAAGCGGCTGTTTATGCCCACCGTGCTTTAGCAGCGGCTGATCGTGGGCGTCATTTGACACAACGCCTATTGGCCTTTTCTCGTAAACAGTATCTGCAGCCCGAAGTTGTTGATGTGAATGCGCTGATTGAAGGTATGCTCGATCTAATTGAATACAGTGTTGGCGATGGCATTACCCTGGAGTTGGCCTTGGATGCCGATCCGGCTCTCGTGTCAGTTGATCCCAGCCAGCTAGAAAATGCGTTGCTTAATTTGTCGATTAATAGCAGTGCGGCCATGCAAGGGTGCGGACAACTTTGCTTTCAAACCACCTATGAGCCGCAGTACATGCTTAATGCTGAGCGACAGGCCGTCATCCGTATTTGTGTTCGTGATACGGGGTGTGGTATCCCTGACGCCCTGATTCGACGTGTCTTTGAGCCCTTCTTTACGACCAAGGAGATAGGTGAAGGCAGTGGTTTAGGATTAAGCATGGTGTATGGCTTTGTGAAGCAGTCTCAAGGTGATATCCAGATTCGTAGCCATGTTGGACAAGGAACAGAGGTGGATATTCTTTTGCCTTGTGAAACGGCCTTGCCAAATTTATCGACTACTCCAGACTCTGCAAGCCCTTTAACATTGGGGCAAGGTCAGAGGATACTCTTGGTTGAAGATGATCCGCAGGTGGGCCAAATGTCACAAGACCTGCTCGAAGGTCTTGGCTATGGCGTTGTCCACGTAACTGGCGCTGAACAAGCGCTGTCCGTACTCCAGTCTGAGCAAAATATGGCATTGGTCTTTTCAGATATCAATCTGGGTAGCCAATGGAATGGCCTTGCGTTGCAGCAACACTTAGCCCATACCTATCCTGAGCTTCCTGTTTTACTTACGTCGGGCTTACACCCATTTTTATTACAGCAACGCTATGGTTTAACGGAGGAGGTTGCGTTTATTGCGAAGCCTTATTCTCGTGAGTCGTTAGCGGCGGCAATCACAAAATTAATTGTCTGTGATCTTAAGGAGCCTCATGAGCCGACTGAATACTAAGCACTGTCCTTTTGTCCTAAGTGTATTACTGCTGTCTATAGCCTCTTCTGGGCTGGCAGAAACAATGGATAGGCCTGCCAATCTACGTTTGGGCATTTCGGTGTCGGATCTTGGTAATCCCTACTTTGCCGCGTTGGCTCAAGGAGCTAAGAGGCAAGCACAGGCATTGGTTGAGAGTGATCAGGTTGAAACATTGCTCTATTCCAGCGCATATGATGTTGAGCGTCAGACACAGCAAATAGAGTCCTTTATTGAGCAGTCTGTTGATATGATTTTATTGTCAGCTGCGGTGTTTGATGCATTCGAAGGGGTTATCGATCGAGCGAAGTCTCTAGGCATCCCAGTACTTGCCGTCGATGTTAAAGCCTTGGGGGCGGACGCGACGGTGACGACACACAATTATCAAGCAGGGCATCTTGCCTGTGATCAGTTAGCGCAGCATCTCAACTTTCAAGGAGAGGTGGTGATACTCAACGGCCCACCTGTCTCGTCGATTATAGAGCGTGTCGAGGGGTGTCAACAGGCCTTAGCGCAGTACCCAGCTATTCGCTTGATTTCATCTGACTTAAACACCGGCGGCAGTCGTGAAGGCGGATTGGAAACCATGACACATGTTCTGACCCGCTATCCTGATATTCAAGGAGTATTTAGTATTAATGATCCTGCAGCCCTTGGAGCCGAAATGGCGGGTCAGCAAGCGGGAAAAAATGATTTTGTGATTGCCAGTGTCGACGGTGCACCGAGCTTTATCAGTCGTTTACAAGCCGACGACAGTCTGTTGCTGGGAACGGCAACGCAATCCCCAGCCAAGATGGCGGAGCTTGCCGTACAAATGGGCTATAATTTACTTCAGGGAAAAACACTCAACTCGCGGGAGGTGTTAATTCCCGCGCGTTGGGTTAATGCCGCTAATATCGATGCGGCTGAGACCTGGTAGTGATCCCCATGCTTGTTTGAGTACGGCGATTACTTCGTAAAAACAGCCTAGGTATTGGCGGTACAAGAGGGATGATCCTCGGGGTTGAGTGCTCCGGTCATGATGGCCACGGCATCTGACATACTATGGGTGCTGGGCTTAATAATCGCGATGCGTTTGCCAAGGCGATGAATATGTATGCGATCGGCCACTTCAAACACATGCGGCATGTTGTGGCTAATCAAGACCACAGATAGACCACGGTCCCTTACTTCTTTAATTAGATTGAGTACTTTGCGAGATTCTTTGACCCCCAATGCGGCAGTCGGCTCATCCATAATCACCACATGGCGGGCAAATGCGGCTGAGCGCGCAACGGCGACGCCTTGTCGTTGTCCTCCAGAAAGCGTTTCCACCGCTTGATTAATGTTTTGTATTGTCAGCAAGCCCAGTTCGCTAAGCTTAGTCCGTGCTTCGTTATTCATGGCTTTACGATCCAGCATACGGAAAACGCTTCCTAGAATACCAGGGCGACGCTTTTCACGTCCGAGGAACAGATTGTCAGCAATGTTGAGCGAGGGCGAAACAGCCAGGTTTTGATACACTGTTTCAATGCCTGCATTGCGGGCATCCATAGGGCTTTTAAACTCGACTCTTTCTCCATCAAGACGGATTTCACCAGCATCTGGAACCAATGCACCTGATAGTGCTTTGATCAAGGATGATTTGCCAGCACCGTTGTCACCGATCACGGCCAGAATTTCGCCTGGATAGAGATCAAAATCAGCGCCGTCTAGGGCGGTAACGTGACCATAACGCTTGATCAATTGAGTTGCTTGTAATACAGGTTGTTGAGCGCTGAGATTCGACATACTTATACCTTCCTGATCCATTGATCCATGCCGACGGCAACAATAATCAATAAGCCGATGGTGAATTCTTGCCAGAGCACATCGACACCGGCTAAGGCCAATCCATTTCTAAACACCCCGACGATTAACGCGCCAATGAGGGTTCCGAAAATAGCACCTCGACCACCAAATAAGCTACAGCCGCCAATCACCACAGCCGTAATGCTGTCGAGGTTGGCCGTCATACCTGCTTGTGGGCTGACCGAACCAATGCGTCCTATGAGGGCCCAAGCACCGATTGCGCAGATAACACCAGCGACCACGTACACAGACAGGAGAACTCGATCTGTTCGTATGCCGGCTAATCGTGCTGCCGCTGGATCATCGCCAGTGGCGTAGACATGTTTGCCCCAGGCGGTCCAATTGAGGGCATACCAAATGATGAAAAACAGCGCTAGCATCAATAAAGAGCCGTAGGTTAGTTTGGCTCCGAAAAATTCCAGAGTCCGCCCTGTCCAGTGGAGCAAAGGAGCCGCATTATCGATTGCTTGTGCGCGAATGGTTTCACTTTTGGAGTACCAAAGGTTCAAGGCAAAGAAAATATTCCAAGTTCCAAGGGTAACGATGAAGGGGGGCAGCTTAAAGCGCGTGACTAACTGCCCGTTAATGAACCCACACAGGGCTCCCGTTAACAGCCCTAAACCTAAGGCTGCAGAGGGCGGTAGGCCAACTTCTACGGCCATGCGACCCATAACCACTGAGGTTAACACCATGATGGCGCCCACAGATAAGTCGATGCCTGCCGTCAGTATGATCAAGGTTTGAGCGATACCTAGGATACCAATAATGGTGACCTGTTGTAGGATCAAGGACATATTAAACGGCTGTAAGAATCGGTCACCCACAATAAGGGTAAAGGCACCTATGGCTAGGAGTAGCACAATAGAGGGTGCAGCCGTTGGATTGCTGTGAAAGAAACGATGCGCTTTTTCAGCGAGGGTTGCTTGCGGTAAATTGAATTCGGCAACTGCACCAGATGCTGCATCAGCGATGCGCTCATGGTCGGCAGGCTGCTGCGTTGAGAGTATTTGACTTTCTGACATGACGGACTCCACTCACACTTACTAGGGGTAGAGAGACATTGCTCTCTACCCTGATACAGGGTTGGCTTAGCCCCAGCAAAGCTCAAGGCCTTCAGCTGAGTTTTTCGAATCCAGCCCTTCTTGTGGCTGGTCGGTAATCAGCTCCACGCCCGTGTTAACGAAGTCCAGTCCTTCAGATGCCTGTGGCTTTTGTCCGGTTTTTGCAAACTCAAGAACAGCATCAACCCCCATTGACGCCATCTGTAACGGAAACTGCATAGAGGTGGCACCAATGACGCTATCACGCACGTTTTCCACTCCAGGACAGCCACCGTCAACTGACACGATTAAGACCTCCTTCTCACGACCTACGGCCCGCAAGGCTTCATAGGCACCCGCTGCGGCGGGCTCATTAATGGTGTAAACCACATTGATGCTTGGGTCACGCTGGAGTAAATTTTCCATGGCACGGCGTCCGCCTTCTTCAGCACCACTGGTAACATCCTGGCCAGCAATGCGCGGATCTTTTTCGTCGCCGATTCGATTAGGGTCATTCACATCAATGCCAAAGCCTTCCATAAAACCTTGATTACGCGCGACATCAACCGTAATCATGCTGCTATTGAGGTTTAACATGGCAATTCGTGCATCGGCAGCTTGATCACCAAGTGTTTGAGCGGCCCACTGTCCTATCAGTACACCCGCTTTGTAATTATCGGTTGCGAAGGTTGCATCTGCAGCATCGGCAGGACTTAGTGGCGTGTCCAGTGCAATGACCAAAAGGCCTGCTGCTCGTGCACGATCGATGGCTGGAACAACAGCGACAGGATCGCTCGGTGCAATTAAGATGCCTTTAGCGCCTGCGGCAATCAGGTTTTCAATGGCTTGAACCTGAGATTCGTTATCACCATCGAAACGTCCAGAGAAGGTGCGTAATTCAACACCGGTTTCGTCAGCCCGTTGTTGAGCACCTTCACGCATTTTAACAAAGAAAGGGTTGGTGTTGGTTTTGGTAATCAAGCCAACAATTGGGGCTTTATCTGCAAGTGCTAGCGGTGAGAGTAATGCGGTTGAAACAGCAAGTGCTAATAGCCCAGACTTAAGGTTCATTGTAACGCTCCTATTCTTATTTTTTTCAAATGAATCAAGTTATTGGGAGCGATCCTCTGAAAAGATCTACTCTTAGGAGACATTAAAAGACACTAAAGTGAATAGAAAATTTTACTCGAAAGGTTTTTTTGTAATATTTGAAATAATGTTTGGTTTTATTAGTGAGATACTAGGGGTCAGTCGTGACCGTTGACCCCCGCCTATTCGTGGTCAACGGTGTTAAGGGCTAGGATAAACGTGCAGTCAGCCAACGACCAATTTGCTTAACTTGCTCTAAGCACAATGAATGTTCCATAGGAAAGGTTTCATACTCGACGGTGAAACCTTGATCGGTTAGCAAAGCTTTTGCTTGTTGTCCTAGGGTTTCAGGAACAATATCGTCGTAAAGGCCGTGTTGAATTAATACAGGTAAAGAACGATCCTGGCAGGTAAAGTCGGTGAGCTTGGGGGTTGCAAAGTAAGTCGAAAGGGCTAGAAGTCCAGCCAGAGGTCGCGTGGTATTTAAAGCCGCGTGGTAAACAACCGCTCCACCTTGTGAAAAGCCAGCGAGAAGAATATTGTGACTTGGAATGCCACGTTGTATCTCTCGCTCAATTAAGGTCTCTACGGCTTGAGCTGATCCTTTTAGTTGCTCAGTGTCGACCTTCCGTTCGATATTAATATCGAGAATATCGTACCATGCAGGCATGATTATCCCGCCATTAATGGTGACTGCAATATTGGGCGCATGCGGGAAGATAAAGCGGATGCTATGATTACTGGGTAAGTCTAGCTCTGGCAGTATGGGTTCAAAATCGTGACCATTGGCGCCTAAACCATGCAGCCATATCACACAATGCCTTGCCGGAATTGGGGGTTCAATTTCTAGGTAGTCTAAATCACTCATGGTTATCTATCCTGAAGCTATTTGTTGGGTAGGCCTAAAATGAAACGCCTGTTAAATAGTATCTGATTTTATTGGAAATACGTTTATAATCTTTGTAATCGTGATTGCCCTCTTTAGTTGAATGACTGACAAGAGGATCTCAAATGGATAATGTACTAATAAAAATAGCAGGCAGGGTGCCAACTTTTGCGAAAAGAATTTGAAATCGAAAGCCATAAGCTCGCTAACTCTATAGATGATGCTCGAAAGCGCTCTATTTTGTTATTTGTCAGTTACATTACTGGCAGTGTTATGCTGGTTTATGGCATTTTGCATCTTTTTAATCACAATCATCTGCTGCTTCTGATTTTATTTGGCTGTAGTGCCGTTTTTTATGGAAATGCGCTTTTTTATCATTTAACACAGCGTTTGAATGAGGCGTGTGAACTTGAAAGCATTTTAGTCGGCGTTTTTGTGCTAGCTCTGGTCTATCAAGGAGGTCATGAGAACACAGCGCTATATTGGGTATTCCCGTTCCCTGCTATTCTGTTTGGGCTATTAGGCGTTCGAAAAGCCCTTGTCATGAACATCCTGTTGTTAATATTGTTATCGGCCATGCTCTATGTACCTGGCTTTGTCGAAGCTCAGTATGCACCGGCAGAGAGAAGTCGTTTCTTAGTGTCTTTGTTGCTGGTCATTATCGTGAGTTTGATTAATGACTTTTTTAGAGAGCGTAGCCACATCGCGATGTCTCAAGTGCAGCGGAGCCGAGAAAAACAAGCCAATACGGATATTTTAACACGTCTGGTAAATCGTCGTTTTATTACGATCAGCCTCCCAAAATATCTTAAGCAAAATCCCGAGAACTTTTTGCCCTTAGCCGTCGTCATGTGTGATCTTGATCATTTCAAGAAGTTGAATGATACCTATGGGCATGAGTGTGGTGATCTGGCGTTAAAACATGTGGCTCAGTTGTTCATCGAGCATTTGCGTCAACAAGATATTGCCTGCCGCAGTGGCGGTGAAGAGTTTTTATTTCTGTTGCCTTTATGCGGAATTATAGATGCGCTGCACGTCGCTGAAAAAGTTAGAGAGGCAGTAGTCGATACGGATTTTAGTTATCAAGGGCAGCATATACCCCTAACGGCGAGCTTTGGCGTGAGTTTGTGTAAAACGTCTGATGGGTTGGATGAGGCGATTAAAGCCGCAGATTTAAAAATGTATGAGGCTAAACAGGCTGGACGAAACTGCGTTCGTTAATGTCTGAACTGTAGAGGTAAAGAGAGTAGTAGAGCAACAAGAACTAAGTCAGATTGAAATGGTTTTATCCACAATAATATCTTGGTTCAGATCTTTAAGCGATTAGGTTTTTTTGTTTTCTAAGAATGGATTTTTTAGTAGATATAAAGCGACTGGTTAGTATTTGCACCATCTTCAACACTGCGTTTGAAAATGGTGCCCGGAGGCGGAATCGAACCACCGACACGAGGATTTTCAATCCTCTGCTCTACCGACTGAGCTATCCGGGCTAACCGAGGCGCGTATTAAATAAAATTTGGCGGTCCTCGTCAACACCTTTTTTAAAAAAAGATGAAAAAAATCAAAAAAAAGCGATTTAGAGGCAAAATTGGTTATTTTTTAGTCGGTTGCTGTTGGGTCAAGCAGTGTATATTGCCCCCACCTAGCAATAACTCTCGGCCAGGAATTTGAACAATTTTATGTTCAGGACAGAGTTTACTGAGTAGATCGGCTGCAATCTTATCCATTGGGTCATCAAACGCAGGCATGACGATACCACCATTGCAGAATAAAAAATTGACGTAACTGGCCGCTAAGCGATTTCCCCCTTGCCGAGGTTGAGAACCTGTTTGCACCATCACCCCAGCCGCTTCTTCATCGGTCATGTAAAGAGGCCCAGGCACAGGTATCTTATGAATCTGCAGTGCTCGACCCTTTGCATCAGTTTGTTGGCTTAGATACTCAAATGCAGCGATAGAGGCAGCATATTGAGGATCATTTTTATCCTCAGTCCAAGCGAGTAGTACTTGTGTTGGTGCAATGAAGCACGCCATATTATCGACATGTTCATCGGTTTCGTCTTCAACAATCCCTTTCGGAAGCCAAAGTACTTTTTCGATGCCTAAATACTCACGTAACTTATCTTCTATCTCGTTGCGGCTGAGGTGAGGATTGCGGTTGGGGTTCAGTAAGCAGGTCTCCGTAGTCAACAAGGTGCCCTCACCGTCGACATGAATAGCGCCGCCTTCCAGAATGAAATCCGCGCGATAACGCTCTAATTTTTCGATTTGAAGGATTTTTTGAGCCACCTGGTCATCAAGTGCCCACGAGTCGTAAAGCCCGCCATTTAGGCCCCCCCAAGCGTTAAAAATCCAATCGACTCCTCTCAATTCGCCAGCAAGGTTACGAATAAACGTAGGGCCTGTGTCTCTAACCCATGCATCATCGCTGGAGAGCTCGATAATTCGAACATTCGCTTCATCTTTGAGCAGTGAATAGACGTTTTCGTAGGCCTGAGCGCTGACGCCTAAGGAGACAGGTTCAAACTGGGCGATGCTTTTCACCAGGGTTACGAATGCGGTTTGCGCTGGTTTTGCGTGCTCGCGCCAATTGTCGGGCCTTTCTGGCCATATGAGCCACGTTTGCTCATGAGGTGTCCATTCGGCAGGCATAAAGAAACCGTCTTGCTTTGGTGTACTTGACAATGTGCGGTTACCCATCAACGTGTGACTCCATCTTTGGTCAGAATTGGCGAAAATAAATCCGTCCGTCTATCACGAAAAACACCCCAAGAGTGACGCTTATGCGCCAATGCATCTAGATCAAATGTGTGGGTGATAATACCTGTTTCAGTACGGTCGAGTTCGGCGACCTTGGCACCGGTTTCGTCCGCAATAAACGAAGATCCATAAAACGTAATAGCCGAATCGCCTTCGGTCTCGCGGCCAATACGGTTGCTGGCAATCAGTGGTGTCAGGTTGGCACCGGCATGGCCGCACTGCACTCGTTGCCAATGATCGCGGGAATCCAAACTGTCATCCTGCGGCTCGCTCCCGATTGCCGTAGGATAAAAGAGTAACTCGGCACCCATTAATGCCATGGCGCGTGCACATTCGGGGTACCATTGGTCCCAGCAAATACCCACGCCAATATTGGCATAAGCGGTCTTCCATACTTTGAAGCCAGTGTCACCTGGCGTGAAGTAGAACTTCTCCGAATAGCCCGGGCCATCGGGTATGTGGCTTTTTCGATATAGGCCTAAGTTACGCCCATCGGCATCAATGATGGCAATGCTATTGTAAAAAGCATTGTTGTGGCGTTCGTAAAAGCTGATGGGCAGCACCACGTTCAGTTCTGCTGCTAAAGCTTGAAAGTGAGCGACAGCCGGATTGTCTTCTAGGGGCGTGGCAAAGGTTAAATACTCATAACGTTGCTTCTGACAGAAATAACACCGCTCAAAAAGCTCTTGCAGCAAAATGATTTGTGCTCCCTTGGCATGCGCGGCACGAACCAACTGCTCGGCTTTATCGATATTGTCTTGTACATGCCAATCACAACTCATTTGCGTGGCGGCAACGGTAACATTTCGCATGTTCGCTTCCCTCTCTTAAATGCCCAATTTATCTCTTAAAGTATAGTAAGCAGCCCCCATGGCGGTAAAAGGAATACGGAAAGAACGACCTCCTGGGAATGGATAGTGTGGCAAGTTTGCGAAGGCATCGAAACGTTCAGCCTGACCTTGAATTGCCATCGCAAGTGCTTTCCCCGCGACGTGAGTGAATGTGACGCCATGGCCCGAGCAGCCTTGAGAATAATAGATATTATGACCGATGCGCCCCATTTGAGGCAGTCTAGACAGGGTGAGTAAAAAGTTACCTGTCCAAGTAAACTCAATTTTTACGTTAGCGAGTTGAGGAAAGGTTTTAAGCATTTTTGGACGAATAATGTTCTTAATGTCAGCAGGATCTCTCGCTCCATAAATGACCCCACCACCGTATAGCATGCGTTTATCACCAGAGAGACGGAAATAATCCAGTAGATAATTACAATCTTCGATACAGTGATCTTTTGGAATTAGGCTGTGTGCGAGCGCTTCATCAAGGGGCTCAGTTGCAATCACTTGGGTGCCACAGGGCATGGATTTAGCCGCTAACTGCGGTAACAGATTGCCAAGATACGCATTGCCAGCGACCACCACAAATTTAGCTTTGACAGAGCCTTTGGCGGTCACTACTTCTGCCGTTTCGCCTTGATTGAACGAGGTGACGAGTGAGTGTTCGAATATCTTGCCGCCAAGCTGTTCAAAGGCGGCCGCTTCGCCCAAGGCAAGATTCAAGGGATGGATGTGGCCGCCTGTATGATCAAGGGCACCGCCAACATAACGATCTGTATTAACGACCTCTTTGATTTGTCGAGTATCGAGTAATTCGAGTTGATCGTAACCAAAGCGCCGCCAGAGTTGTTGTTGGCTTTCCAGATGTTTGAGTTGCTTGGCTGTAATGGCCGCAAAAACTCCACCGTCCTTTAAGTCACATTGGATGTCGTAGGCTTTAACACGCTGGCGGATAATTTGCGCACCTTCAAATGCCATCTCCGCTAAATGCTTCAAATGCGGTGCGGAGGTTTGTTTCTCAATCGAGTCTAGGTCACGGCTATAGCTGTTGACGATTTGACCGCCATTACGTCCAGAAGCTCCAAAGCCAACCGTCATGGCTTCCAGTAAAATGACGTTAAACCCTGCTTCCGCTAGAAACAGTGCTGTGGATAACCCGGTGTACCCTCCACCGATGACACAAACGTCTGTTTCGTGAAGACCCTCTAGCGCTGGGCGCTCTGGAGCAAGGTTCGCTGATGCCGCATAATAGGACTGTGCAGGTACAAACTGAGTCATAGCTTTCTCACTTTGATAAACGTATTCTTAAGTCTATGTCAGAGAAATCAAACAAGAAAGCCGAATTTTTTTATCCTTTCTTGCTTTGATGATCAGAATCAACGATTGAGGATAATTGAGGTACATATGTCAACTCCTGAAACGCGTGAACAATGGCAAGAAATGGCACTGACGCTCACGATTCAAGGCCAGGCATTTATTAAAGGCCGCTATCAACCTGCGGTGAGTGGTAAGACATTTGACTGTTTTAGTCCAATAGATGGGCGTCTACTGGCTAAAGTCGCTAGCTGCGATCAAGACGATGCGGATTTGGCTGTGAGCGTGGCTCGTCAAACCTTTGAGTCAGGCGTATGGAGTCGGATGGCGCCGGCTAAACGCAAGCAAGTATTGCTTAAATTTGCCGAACTGGTGCTTGAACATCGCAATGAGCTGGCGCTTTTGGAAACCTTGGATATGGGTAAGCCAATCAACCATGCGTTGAGAGGTGACATCCCAGCGACCGCGCGGGCGATTAGTTGGACAGCAGAAGCCATCGATAAGGTGTATGACGAGCTGGCACCCACGGCTCACAATCAAATTGGTATGATTACCCGTGAGCCTATAGGGGTTGTTGCAGCGATCGTGCCCTGGAATTTCCCATTAATTATGGCTGCGTGGAAACTCGCACCCGCCTTGGCAACGGGCAATTCCGTAATCTTAAAGCCTTCAGAGAAATCCCCCTTAAGCGCCCTGCGTTTGGCCGCTTTGGCCACTGAAGCAGGGATTCCTGAAGGGGTCTTCAATGTTTTGCCAGGTTATGGTCACACTGTGGGTAAGGCGTTGGCGCTGCACATGGATGTGGATTGTTTAGTCTTTACTGGCTCAACAGGTGTTGCAAAGCAATTGATGATTTATGCCGGTCAATCAAACATGAAGCGCGTATGGTTAGAGGCTGGCGGTAAAAGTCCAAATATTGTCTTTGCCGATGCTCCTGATTTAGATAAGGCGGCAGCTGAAGCGGCGTCCGCAATTGCCTATAACCAAGGTGAGGTTTGCACAGCGGGCTCGCGTCTATTGGTTGAGGCCAGTATTAAAGATGAGTTTGTCAGCCGAGTCATCGCTGCGTTAAAGCGTTGGCAGCCAGGTCACCCGCTTGATCCTCAAACCCGTTGTGGTGCAATTGTGGATCAAGATCAGCTACAGCGTATACTGTCTTACATTGAGTCTGGTCAGCAGGAAGGTGCTACGCTTGCGCAAGGAGGAAAGCAGGCATTTTCGGAAACGGGTGGTTTTTACGTAGAACCCACGGTGTTTGATAATGTCCACAATGAGATGAAAATCGCCGCTGAAGAAATTTTTGGTCCGGTGTTATCTGTCATTAGCTTTAATACCCCAGAAGAAGCTGTGCGTATTGCCAACGATACGATTTTTGGGCTTGCGGCCGCTGTATGGACATCCGATATTAATAAAGCTCACAAAACGGCTAAGGCTCTTCGAGCCGGAAGTGTTTGGATCAATCACTATGACGGTGGTGATATGACCGCACCCTTTGGTGGCTTTAAGCAATCCGGTAATGGGCGGGATAAATCCTTACATGCTTTCGATAAATACACGGAGTTAAAAGCCACTTGGATCGAACTTTCATAAAAGAGAAAGTTGACAGGTTCAAGTTTAGGGGCTCAATTGAGCCCCTAAGTTATTGGTATTAAAAAGCATCTTTCAGTTTATGCCAAAGCATGCCTGCTGCGAGTAGCGGAGCCCTAAATCTGCGTCCTCCCGGAAAGGTCATATGAGGCACGTGCGCGAACCAATCAAAGCGCTCACCTTGTCCCGATATTTTTTCGGCTAGCAGCTTTGCTGCTAAATGTGTCGCATTGACGCCGTGCCCAGCATAAGCTTGAGCATAGAAAATCGACGGGCAGTCGGGCAATTGGCCAATTTGCGGTAGGCGATTGGCTCCGATACCGATCATCCCTCCCCATTCATAGGCAATTTTCAGTGGTTTTAGCTGAGGAAATACTGTTTGAATGTTGGGCTTGAGTGCGTCAGCGATATTCTTTGGATCTTTTCCGGTATAGGTACACAGACCCCCAAAGATCAGACGATGATCGGCACTGATGCGATAATAGTCCAATTCCGTGCGCATATCCGCAACCGCTCGGCGTTTTGGCATCAAGGATTCGCACAAGGCGGGATCAAGCGGCTCCGTCGCTATTAAATAGCTACCCGCAGGCAGTATCTTGCCGCCAAGCCAGTGGTCGAGTTCTGAATTGAGGTAGGCGTTGGCGCCTAATATGAGTTGATCACAGGTCACAACGCCCTCAGAGGTAATGACAGTGGGGCGTTCGCCCTTTTCAATACGCAGTACTTCCGATTGCTCATACATCTGCACACCCAATTGCTCTGCAATTAAGGCTTCACCTAGCAGTAAATTGAGCGGGTGCAGGTGTCCGCTGCCTTCATCGAGCAGTGCACCTTTGTAAAAGGCAGAGTTAACAACTTCACTTTTTAGCTCCTGTGCGTTAAGACGTTTAACAGGATGAGGGTATCCGAGCTGCGTTAACTCATCTAGCTCGCTATCAAGATCAGGCAAATGTCGATTATGGGTGGCTAAGTCGGCGTAGCCTAGGTGTAAATCACATTCAATTTGGTAGTGGTTAATGCGAGTTTTGACGATTTCTAGGGCCTCAAATCCCATTTTTTTTAGGGCTAAGACCCCTTCTTGTCCAAGCCGATTGGTGAACTGGTCAAGATTATGACCGATGCCACGAATCAACTCTCCGCCATTACGACCAGACGCTCCCCAGCCAATGTGGTTGGCTTCTAGCAATATGACCTTAAAGCCTCGTTCAGCTAATTCAATTGCCGTATTGATGCCCGTATAACCGCCACCCATGATGCAAATTTGAGTGTCATGGCGACCTTCAAGCTTGGGCCAGGTTCGATGAAGGTTGCGAGAGGCCGCGTACCATGAAGAGGTGTGTTCTTGAAAGCTGGACATAAAACTTCCCAAGATAGTCTGGTTTAAGCTCAAGTGTACCTGAGCTTAAACCCTTTTTGCGTATTAAACCGTGTGTAAATACCAAAGGTATTCGAGATCAGAGATGGTGTGCTCGAACTCGGTAAGCTCATTTTCTTTGCAGGCAACAAAGATTTGCATGAACTTATAGCCAAGATACTCAAGCATGACCGGAGAGTCTTCAAACTCGCGTAGTGCATCACGTAGATTGTTGACCAAGGAAGGCTCATGCTGTTCATGCGCATTGCCAACGGTCATCGGTGGCGGCTCGATTTTATGGGTAATGCCAAAATGTATCCCTGATAAAACAGCAGCCATGAGCAAGTAGGGATTGGCATCGGCACCTGCGATTCGATGCTCGATACGCAGTGCGTCCGGATCGCCACCTGGCAAGCGCAATGCGGCTGTCCGGTTATCCACGCCCCAGGTCGGCGCACTGGCCACATAGTATTCTGGGCTAAAACGGCGATAGGAGTTAATATTAGGACACAAGACTGCCATGGCATCATTCATTGTTGCCAGTAGGCCTCCAATTGCCCAGCGCAACATATCGTTGGGCTGCTCTGGATCACCGGCAAAGATATTCTTCCCATCTTTATCAACAAGGCTGACATGTACATGCATGCCGCTACCTGATTGGTCATGATAGGGCTTGGCCATGAACGTGGTGTCCATTTCATGGTCGTATGCCATATTCTTCACTAAGCGTTTCAGCAGTGTCGCATGATCACAGGCTTTAACTGGATCGTCCACGTGATGTAAGTTGACCTCAAACTGCCCTGGAGCTGACTCGGCGACAAGTGCATCGGCAGGAATGGATTGCTCGTGCGCGGCATCTAGAACATCCGCAAGAAAATCAGCATATTCATCTAAATCATCAATAGAATAAACTTGTACACTGGCAGGACGCTTACCGGAGGTAGGTGACTTAGGGGGTTGCGGTCGGCCTGACAGGTTTTCCTGATCAATTAGGTAGAACTCCAATTCGAAGGCGGTAACTGGTGTTATTTCTAACTCTTCAAAACGTTTAACCACACGTTGCAGAACTACACGGGGGTCGGCAAAGAAAGGCGTCTGCCGATCCAGCTCATACATGGTCATTAACAGTTGCGCGGTCGGACGCTTTTGCCAAGGTTCCATGTTGAGCGTGTCTGGAATCGGTAAGCAAATACGGTCAGCCTCCCCTATTTCCAGTCCTAGGCCCGTTTCTTCTACGGTGGTGCCTTGAATGTTGAGTGCGAAAATTGAGGCAGGCAGTGCGACGCCTTTCTCGAATACTTTTTCAATAGCACTGGGGTCAACGCGTTTGCCACGAACAATGCCGTTCATATCGGCAATCAGCAAATCGACAAATTGAAGTTCAGGATGCGCCTGCACAAAGGCTTTGGCGTTTTCTAAATCTGAGCCCATAAGGGTAACCTTTTTTGCTGTTGTTTTTTCTCTGGTATGAATCGATGACTTAACAGAGTTCATATGGAGTAAATTCTATAATTAGACTTCTGTCAATAAGTCGTTGAAATGCCCGCTTTTAGGGCTTGCATACTTTTCTTGCCCCTTGTTAAGGCAAGTGAGAAAAAACTTGCGTATAACCCTTGTAAAGGCTTGATAAGCGCTTACAGGAGCGTTAAAACGTAAGATAATTAGATAAGTGATTTATGGTTTGTCATATAGCTGAAAAGTCAGGTTGTTTAAAATGAGCACGAGTATCGCGAAACGCCCTTTGATCGGGGTGAATGCCTGTAGTCAATGGTTGCCTGGAAAACATCCGTTCTTTATTGTCGGTGAAAAATATGTGCAATCGGTTGCCCAAGGAGCGGGCGGAATGCCTATGGTCATTCCAGCCTTAGGTGATGATTTACCTATAGGGCAGATCGTAGAGCTATTAGATGGTCTTTTATTAACGGGTTCACCTTCGAATATTGAACCCCACCATTATCAAGGAGGACCAAGCGCTGCCGATTCCGAACATGATCCCAAACGCGATGCGACGACCTTGCCATTAATTCGTGCAGCAATTGATGCCGGGGTGCCTGTTTTGGGGATTTGTCGTGGCTTTCAGGAGATGAATGTTGCATTAGGAGGCTCGCTTCATCAAAAAGTGCATGATCTTGAAGAGTACCTGGATCATCGTGAGGATAAACAGGCTAGCATTGACCAGCAGTACAATGCATTAGCACACTCGATTGAAATCGTAAAAGGTGGTTTACTGGCTTCGATTTGGCCTGAGTCTGGTCAGGTTCAAGTCAACTCTTTACATGGCCAGGGTGTCGACCAGTTGGCACCTGGGTTGAGTATCGAAGCGAAAGCTGAAGATGGTTTAATTGAAGCATTTTCCGTTGATAATGCGAAAACCTTTGCGTTAGCGGTACAGTGGCATCCAGAATGGCAATGGCATCCAGAAAAAGATCAGGTGGGTGACTTTCCCTTCTATCGCGCTATATTTAAAGCATTTGGCGATGCATGTCGGGCTCGCCAAATATCCCGTACAAACTGAGACATTAACTCAATAACACAGGTTCGTTATGAAAGACCTAGAAAGCTGGCTACAAGAACACAATATTACTGAAATTGAATGTGTTGTCAGCGATATTAACGGTATTGCGAGAGGTAAAATTGCGCCTGTTTCCAAATTTATTGCGGAAAAAGGTATGCGCTTGCCTGAAAGTATCCTGTTACAAACCGTAACAGGTGATTATGTCGATGATGATGTGTATTACTCGCTCTTGGATCCCGCCGATATCGATATGATCTGTCACCCTGATCCAGACGCAATTTTTTTGATTCCTTGGGCGCAAGAGCCCACGGCACAGGTCATTCATGATTGCTATGACCGAGTCGGTAATCCGATAGATCTTTCACCTCGCAATCTCCTGAAACGAGTACTTCGACTCTATGAAGAGCAGGGTTGGAAGCCGATTGTTTCGCCAGAAATGGAGTTCTATTTAACCAAGCGTTGTGAAGATCCCGATTTACCTTTACAGCCACCAATTGGACGTTCAGGTCGCCAAGAAACGGGTCGTCAGTCGTTTTCGATTGATGCTGCCAACGAGTTTGATCCTCTGTTTGAGGATATGTACGACTGGTGTGAGGCGCAGGGGCTTGAAATTGACACGCTGATTCATGAAGAAGGAACGGCCCAGATGGAAATTAACTTCCGTCACGGCGACCCTTTAGCAATTGCAGATCATGTTTTTGTATTCAAGCGCACTATGCGTGAAGCGGCTTTAAAGCATAATGTTGCAGCAACCTTCATGGCGAAACCTATCTCAAATGAGCCTGGCAGTGCCATGCATCTGCATCAAAGTGTCGTGGATTTAAAGACGGGCAAATCCGTTTTTTCGAATGAAGATGGCAGCATGAGCCAGTTGTTTTTGCATCATATTGGCGGTTTGCAGAAGTACATACCGGAAGTGTTGCCCCTCTTAGCACCGAATGTAAACTCTTTCCGTCGATTTTTACCGGATACTTCGGCACCTGTGAATGTTGAATGGGGTTTAGAAAATCGTACTTGTGGGCTTCGTGTTCCTGATTCTGATGCTCAAAACCGTCGAGTTGAAAATCGTTTGCCGGGCGCGGATGCCAATGCCTATTTGGCGATTGCTGCCAGCTTGCTCTGCGGGTATTTGGGTATGATTAAGAAAACCAACCCATCGGCACCCGTACAAGGAAGAGCTTACGAGCGCAGAAACTTACGCCTACCCATTACCATTGAAGCCGCGCTTGAGCGCATGGAAAACTGCAAAATTGTTGAAGAGTATTTAGGCAGTCATTTTGTGCAGGGATATATCGCGGTGAAACGTGTTGAACATGAAAATTTCAAACAAGTCATTAGCTCTTGGGAGCGTGAATTTTTGTTGTTAAGTGTTTAATAGGTGAGTAACGGAGTTTTTTTGAAAAAGATGTAAAAAACTATTTTAAAAACACATAAAAGTGATGAAAATGCCCCGCCATTTTTGCCGCCACTTTCGAATTTGAGGTTAAGACATGATTAAACAATACAAACTCAGTGTGTTAGCAGCATCCGTAGCCCTTGCCATGGGTGCAACAGCGGTTCAGGCCAAAGAAGTCCGTGTGTATAACTGGTCAGATTATATTGCCGAAGACACTATTCAAAAGTTTGAAGCCGCTACTGGCATTAAAGTTATTTATGATGTCTATGATAGCAACGAGGTCTTAGAAAGTAAGTTGTTATCCGGTCGGTCAGGTTACGATTTGGCGATGCCGTCTAACCATTACGTCACTAAGTATATAAAAGCGGAAGCGATTCAGGCGATTGATCATTCGAAACTAACAAACAAAGACAATCTGAATCCAGATCTGATGGCACAGCTCGAAGCAGTTGATCCTGGCAGCACTTACTCGATTCCCTATATGTGGGGCACCAATGGCTTTGGTTATAACGTTGACCGTATCGAAGCTATTTTAGGTGAGGATGCCCCCACAGATTCTTGGGCATTGATGTTTGATCCAGAGGTGACAGCTAAGTTGGCAGCGGGTGGTTGTGGCATCACTATGTTGGACTCTGGCGATGAGATGATTTCGGCGGCAATGGCTTATTTAGGTCTTGACCCAACCAGCAATGATGCGGCTGATATCAATAAAGGCGCGGATGTAATCAGTGCTGTACAGCCACATATTACCTACTTCCACTCTTCACGATACATTTCTGATCTTGCTAACGGCGATATTTGTGTCGCAGCGGGGTATTCAGGGGACCTTTTACAGGCAGCAGATCGTGCTGATGAAGCTGATAACGGTGTATCTATCAAATACACTATCCCCAAAGAAGGTGCAGCTTTGTGGTTTGACATGATGGTGATTCCAAAAGGTGCACCAAACTATGACAATGCTCATGCGTTCATTAACTTCATTCTTGAGCCCGAAATTGTTGCTGACATTACAAACTATGTGATGTACGCCAACCCTAACAAAGCTGCTGATGAGTTTGTTGATCCAGAGGTTCTTGGGGATGATGCCATTTATCCATCTGATGAAGTCATGAAAAAGTTATTTGTTGCCAAGGAACGTCCACTGGATACGCAGCGTGTGATTACACGCAGCTGGAATCGAGTTAAATCTGGCCGTTAATCAACTGACGTCCGCTGGTGGATACCCGCCAGCGGACGTTTTCTGTTTTTCTCTGATTAGGGAGTAGCGTCCAATGCTTGGAGCAGTGGGAGCCTTAAAAAAAGCCATGGCGGAAAATACTGAGTCTGAAGTATTGCTACAGATTCAAGGCATCAGTAAGTATTTTGATGATGTATTGGCCGTAGACAATGTCAGCATTGACATTAAAAAAGGCGAAATTTTTGCACTGTTGGGTGGGTCAGGATCAGGTAAGTCAACTTTGTTGCGGATGTTAGCGGGTTTTGAAAAACCAAGTGACGGCAAATTGATACTGGACGGTCGTGATATCACGCATCTACCTCCCTATGAGCGTCCAATCAATATGATGTTTCAGTCCTATGCCTTGTTTCCGCATATGACAGTGGAACAAAACATAGCCTTTGGTTTGAAACAAGACAAAATGCCAAAAAGCGAGATTCAGCAGCGTGTCCATGAAATGCTGAAGCTTGTGAAAATGGAAAAGTATGCTCGACGTAAACCTGCTCAGTTATCGGGTGGTCAACGTCAGCGAGTGGCTTTAGCGAGATCCCTCGCAAAGCGTCCAAAGTTATTATTGCTAGATGAGCCCATGGGAGCTCTGGATAAAAAGCTGCGTACAGAAATGCAGTTAGAAGTTGTTGATATTCTTGAGAAGGTTGGAGTGACTTGTGTTCTCGTTACTCATGACCAAGAAGAAGCTATGACCATGGCCAATCGTATTGCGATTATGTCTGAGGGTTGGATTGCGCAGGTCGGTTCGCCTGTGGATATTTACGAGAGTCCCAACAGCCGTATGATTGCGGAGTTTATTGGCAGTGTGAATATTTTTGAAGGGTCTATCCTTGAGGATGAATCCGACAGTTTAACCCTTTCTTGCGATGACTTCCCAGCCCCTGTGTTTATTGATCGAGGTGTTACGACGCCTGCTGAAACCATGCAAGCACTGGTGGCTTTACGCCCTGAAAAAACACTTGTCAGTGCAGATGCGCCGGAGGATACAACTAAGAATTGTGCTCAGGGCATTGTTCATGATATTGCCTACTTGGGTGGAATATCGGTTTATTACGTCAAACTGCCTTCAGGTAAGTTGGTGCAGGCCTCTATGGCGAATACCGAAAGACGAGGTGAGCGGCCAACTTGGGATGATCCGGTCTATGTGTATTGGGAAGCAGATAGCCCTATGGTGCTATGGCAGTGATGATTCCGCGGAGGATGTATGCCTGAATTATTAAGTAAGCTGCGGTCTAGGCTTCCCAGCGGAAGAACAGTGGTCTTTGGTATTCCATTTATTTGGCTCCTACTTTTCTTCTTATTGCCTTTTGCGCTGGTGCTAAAGATTAGTTTTTCATCTGCGCTCATTGCAGTACCGCCCTATCAACCCGTGTTCAGCTATGTAAATGAAACCCTGAATGTTGTATTAAATTTTGGCAATTACCTTTTTTTGGCGTCTGATAGCTTGTACGTTGCTGCCTATTGGGGCTCGGTGAAAATTGCGTTCATTTCAACTTTGGTTTGTTTATTGATTGGCTATCCAATGGCGTATGCCATTGCTAGGGCGCCACTTCAGCTGCAACTTGTGCTGCTTTTGCTCATTATGTTGCCGTCTTGGACCTCTTTTTTAATTCGTGTGTATGCTTGGATGGGCATTCTGGGTAATCAGGGGCTTCTGAATAATTTTTTACTTTGGTTAGGTGTGATTAAAGAGCCCCTGCGAATGATGAATACCAATTTCGCGGTAGTGCTCGGTATTGTCTATGCCTACCTGCCTTTCATGATTTTGCCTTTGTATGCGAACTTGGTAAAGCTCGATACCAGTCTGCTCGAAGCCGCGTCCGATTTAGGCTCGCGAACATTGAATACCTTCTGGAGAATTACCTTGCCTCTTTCTAAAGGCGGCATTATCGCAGGTTCTATGCTGGTGTTTATTCCAGCGGTTGGTGAGTTCGTGATTCCTGAGCTGTTGGGTGGCCCGGATACACTTATGATTGGTAAGGTTTTGTGGGAAGAATTTTTCAATAACCGCGACTGGCCTGTGGCATCAGCTTTAGCGATCGTGATGTTACTTTTGTTGATCGTCCCAATTACGCTGTTCCACCGATATCAGTCAAAGGAGTTGGAAAAGAATGGCTAAGCTCCTAAAAATTCGTTTTTCGACGCTAATGCTGATCCTTGGCTTGTTGTTTTTATATGTGCCGATGATCATTTTGGTGATTTATTCATTTAACTCATCACGATTGGTAACGGTTTGGGCTGGATTTTCGACCCATTGGTATGCTGAGTTATTTCGTGACCAACAACTCCTTTCAGCCGTATGGATGAGTTTACGCATCGCGTTTTATTCGGCGTCTATGGCGGTGTGTTTGGGTACGCTCGCGGCCTTTGTAATGACACGCTTTAGTCGCTTTCGTGGCCGTACGATGCTGTCGAGCATGATTACGGCTCCTTTGGTTATGCCCGAAGTGATCACGGGGCTATCGCTCTTGTTGCTTTTCGTGCATATGGCCCAATTAGTCGGATGGCCTGCAGACCGAGGCATGGCGACGATTTGGATTGCACATACAACCTTCTGTAGTGCGTATGTAGCCGTTGTCGTGTCATCACGTTTGCGGGAGTTAGATTTGTCAATCGAAGAAGCGGCGATGGATTTAGGTGCAACGCCTTTCAAAACCTTCTTCCTGATTACCTTGCCGATGATTGCCCCTGCCCTGATCTCTGGTTGGCTGTTGGCGTTTACTTTGTCATTGGATGATTTGGTAATTGCGAGCTTTGTATCAGGACCTGGTGCGACAACACTGCCGATGGTTGTATTTTCATCTGTTCGCTTAGGGGTTTCACCTAAGATCAATGCCTTAGCGACCTTGATTATTTTGGCCGTTTCAATCGTGGCGTTCTTAGCGTGGTTCTGGATGCGTCGGGCGGAAGAAAAACGTCGTCAGCCCGTTCAAGAATAGTCGGTTTTGGTTCGCGCTGTTGAGGTAATGAATGACAGCGCGAATCTAACCCTAGCGATCACATGTCTCTGCTAGTCTTTGTCAGACGATGCTTCGCTAGGCGGGACGTAGCCTTCTGCTTTCTCGTAATCATCTCCAGTTAAGAACTTGTCCATCTGCTCTTGCAGGTATTTACGGTTTTGCGCATCCATCATGTTTAAGTGTTTTTCATTAATTAGCATGGTTTGATGGGCTGTCCATTCTTGCCAAGCCTGCTTTGATACACTGTCAAAGATACGCTGACCTACCGGGCCTGGGAAAGGTGCGCGATCCAACCCTTCCATTTCCTTTTGATACTTACAACAAAAAACATGGCGACTCATGGTGTTCTCCAACTCGAATGATTGGTTTATATTACAGAAGCAAAAGCTGAGTATACAGGTTTTAAATTTTTTCCAGTTTAAAGCATTCTCTTGGTTAAAGTACGGAGCCTGCTACTTAAGGCTAGCGAGTAGCTTTTTCACGGGAGCAGCCAAACCAAGAGACTGTTGGGGCTGATCTAGGTTGTACCAAAGACCCTTGGCTTCTTCCACTTGAAAACATTCCGGTTTTTTGACAAGCGCTGGGGTGATTTCTAAATCATAATGGCTAAAGCTATGCTTAATGACGGGCAAACATTTAAGTACAGTGTCGGGTAGTTCTTCTGTTTCTGGCAAGCTCCAGAGTCCACCCCAAATACCCTTAGCTGGACGTTTTTCCAACCATACTTCACGCGGTTCATTAAAATGTATTAGCATAATGGTGGTTTTCAGCGGCTTATGCTTTTTAGGGCGGGCTTTAGGTAACACATGAGTTAGACCTAAAGCATAGGCTTGGCAATGGGATTGGATTGGGCACAAAAGACAGGCGGGCTTTGTCCGTCGGCATAGAGTTGCACCCAGATCCATCATGGCTTGAGTGTAGTCACCGACTCGATGCGTTGGTGTGTTATGTTCGGCGTAAGTCCACAGAGCTGCTTGCACTTTGGGAGCGCCAGGCCATTCGTCGATGGCATAAAAACGCGCCAATACGCGTTTTACATTTCCATCTAAAATAGAGGCGCGTACGCCCATTGATATGGAAAGGATCGCTCCGGCAGTTGAGCGTCCGATACCCGGTAACGCTTCCATCTCTTCAAGTGTATTTGGGAAGGCACCACCGAGTTCATGACTAATGATTTGTGCTGTTTTGTGCAGATTACGGGCCCGTGCATAATAGCCCAACCCTGTCCACAGATGTAAAACCTGATCCAGAGGTGCGCTGGCCAGTGCATGTACGTCAGGAAAAGTATCCGTGAAGTGAAGAAAATAAGGAATGACAGTACTGACTTGCGTTTGCTGCAACATAATTTCAGACACCCAGGTAAAATAGGGTGACTTGTTCGTTTGCCAAGGCAAGTCATGGCGGCCGTGTTCATCGAACCAGTTGAGCACGGTTTGGCTAAAAGCTTCAGACGATAACATTTAACGGATTAATCCTCGTATTAAATTACGTGTCCCTTCATCCCCTCCAAGGCGCTCGATCAGCTTCTCTTCGACTTGGCCTCCCAGCTTTTCTTCAACTTTACGTTGCAGTTCCTGTCTTAAGAGTTGCGTGAAAACACGAGTGTCGGGCTTGCACATTTCTGTTGGTGGAGTGTCGAAGCGACCTGAACACAGAATAGGCAACTCAAGGCCTTCTAAACGATTATTGACGGAGCAGGTTTGTTTAAACAAGTTGTCCGTTACCTTAAAGCCCAGTCGATAATCCAATAATTGCTGGGGTAAATTAACGGTACCTGCTCCAGTGAGTTGCATCGCGTCCATAGACGCGCGTAAATCGTTATTCGATACAACACCTTGGTTTAGATCAAATGTCCCACCCATGTTCGCAAACGGAGTAGACCGATCAACCTGAACTGGATTAATGCCAAGGGCAAGTGCTGATTGAATGCCCTGGCACAGGGTTTGCGCCATATCAATGCCTTGAATGACACCGTCGACTAAGCGAACATCCGCTGTCCCAGATAAGCTGTTCAGCCATTGTTGTGTCGTATGGCCGCGAGCAGTGAGATTTGCAGAAGCACTTAAAGCTCCAGTCAAGGTGTTAGAATTTGCCAGAGTCAAAAGCACTTTTTCTAAGTTAAGCTCCGAAACGCTATTTTTGAGCGCGATGGTTGCTGGCGTTTGGTTAACATTGATGCTCACCTGATTGCGGATACGTCCTTCAAACACATCTACATCAAGCTGTTTAACGTCAATGTTACCGTCTTGTGCTTGCATATTAAAATGGAGGTTGTGGAGTAGAAATTGATCGTACTTCAACTCTGTAACCCCAATAATGGCGCTCAGGTTAAGCGCTCTTAGATCATCTGGGTTAAAGACCCTAGATGGCTCGTTTGTTTCGACACTCATTGTGCTCGGTTGAGTGCTCTGATCCGTTTGAGCTGGCAGGTAGTCATTCAGATTCAGCTTAAGTGTCGATAGCTCCACGTGAGGTTGTGCAGTTGCTGTATCAAAGGACGCCAGTCCGGTCCACGCACTACTGTCGATATCGATATTCAGTGGTGATAGATGCCAGCTAGCCGGCGTTCCTTTTAATTGGCTATCAAGGCGAACAGAACGTAACGCTTGAGGGTCGGCGGTTTGAGGTTCATTGATACCTATCGCACTTAGAAAGCGTTTAAGGTCAAAGGGGTCTGAGTTAATTTTTCCTAAAACCTCAAACTCACTAAAGTTGTTAACATCGAACTGTCCACGTAGTGTCAAATTTTCCAGATTAGCGATTAAGTTTGAAAGCTGTAGTTGCTCCAAAGCTCGATTGAGCTTTAATTGCCCTGTTAGGACCAAACGAAGTGGTGTCGATAGATTTGGCTGGTCGCGCGAGTCTAGTGTGACTGAAAAAGGCGAAATCTCAATCTCATTTAGATTTGGAGATAAGGTCACCTGCCCTTTGAATTGACTCTGGCCATTAAAGAGTCGTTCCCGTTCTTTAAAGAATTGAATGCCAGTTTCGAAATCAATACTAGTGGGTGTATTGTATGAAATAACATCGGTTTTGAATTGAATGTGAGTGAGCTCAGTCAGGGTGTTGTCGAGTTCATTTTCATAGCGTACACCAGCGTTTTTTAACGTGAAGCTTCGAATTAACAAATGCTCAAGTTTAACATCTGATCGGCCCGATGCGGGTGCATCGACGGTACTAGGCGCCTCGGATTCAGGAGTAACAGCGTGCCAATTCGAGATACCATCGCTATCTGTGTGCAAAGAGATACGAAGTCCATCAAGTAAAATTGCATCCACTTCAATACGTTTGGACAGTAATGCGATCAAGTCGAGTGAAGCCTGTGCTTTATCGATTGAGGCTAAGGTTGGCTTGTCGGGATACTTTACAGTCAACTCATTCAGCTGTATTCCAAGCCAAGGGTACAATGACCATTCAATATCACTCTCTATAGTGAGTTCAATCCCTGCTTTATCAAACGCTAATTGCTTGATATCAGGCTTAAAATCGTTCGGGTTAAAAACAGACGTCACGTAAAAAAGTGCAAGAGCGATCAATGTGATGATGAGCGCTAATACACCAAGAACAATTTTAGAAATGAGTCTCATTGGAGTTCCCTGCCCGTTTGTTTAGAGTTTCTTGAAGTTCTATAGACGATTACTCAACGACTAATGACCAGATGATCTGCCGTTGTTACTAAGATGCCTGTATAATAGCAGGAAATGTTAAATAGTTTGCGGAGAAACTCATGGCGCAGCGTACAGCCAGTGTCACACGTAATACACTGGAAACCCAGATTACGGTCAGTATCAACCTGGACGGTACCGGTAAATTCGAATCGGATACAGGCGTTCCATTTCTAGATCATATGATGGATCAAATCGCGCGTCATGGATTGATCGACCTGAATATTCATGCAGTAGGCGATTTGCATATTGATGATCACCATACTGTCGAAGATATCGGCATTACACTGGGGCAAGCGTTCAAGCAGGCCGTTGGTGATAAAACCGGTATTCGTCGTTACGGTCATGCCTATGTCCCCCTTGATGAAGCTTTATCCCGTGTTGTCATCGACTTTTCTGGACGCCCTGGATTGGACATGAACGTTGAATTTACGCGAGGACGTATCGGTAGCTTGGATGTCGATCTATTCAGTGAGTTTTTCCATGGTTTTGTCAATCATGCCCAAGTAACACTGCATATTGATAACCTGAAAGGTAAAAATAGCCACCATCAGGCAGAAACCATCTTCAAAGCGTTTGGCCGAGCACTCAGAATGGCGCTGGAAGAAGATCCCAGGGCGATCGGCATGATGCCATCAACCAAAGGGTGTCTGTAAGCATGAGCAGTATCGCGGTCATAGATTATGGCATGGGCAATTTGCATTCGGTTGCTAAAGCGCTTGAGCATGTTCAGCCGGGTGTTGAAGTCCGAGTAACCGCTGATCCTCAGCAGGTCAGGGATGCCGATCGTGTGTTACTTCCAGGTGTCGGCGCTATTCGTGACTGTATGGCTGAAATTCGTCGCTTGGGCGTCGATGCCGAAGTGGCGGAAGCGATCAGATCTGGCAAACCCTTTTTAGGGATTTGTGTTGGTTTTCAGGCATTGATGGACTTTTCTGAAGAGAACGGTGGGGTTGATTGCTTAGGTGAGTTTCCGGGGCGTGTGAATTTCTTTGGTGACAATTTGTTAGACCAAGATAACACGCCTCTTAAAGTGCCTCACATGGGCTGGAATCAAGTGGCTCAAACAATAGACCACCCCCTTTGGCAGGGAATTGACGATCGCAGCCGCTTTTACTTTGTGCACAGTTATTATGTGAAGTTAGCACAACCTGAGCGAGTGGCGGCAACCTGCGAATACGGTGTTCCGTTTGATGTGGCTTTGGCGCACAAAAATGTCTTTGCAGTGCAGTTCCATCCTGAAAAAAGCCAGCAAGCAGGCTTACAGCTACTGAAGAATTTTTTGAATTGGCAAGGGCAACCTTGATAGCCTAGTGAGCTGTCAGACCCTTACTCTTAGCTTTTATTGGATAACGACATGTTAATAATACCTGCGATTGATCTAAAAGACGGAAAATGTGTGCGCTTACGTCAAGGGCGCATGGATGATTCGACAGTATTTTCTGACAACCCAGTGGAAATGGCCGCAAAATGGGTTGAAGCAGGGTGTCGCCGTCTTCATCTGGTTGATCTGAATGGCGCGTTTGCCGGAGAGCCGATTAATGGTGAGATCGTCAATGAAATCGCGCGCGCCTTTCCTGATTTACCTATTCAGATTGGTGGGGGTATTCGCAATGCTGAGATTATCGAGTCGTATCTGAAGGCCGGTGTCAGCTATGTCATCATTGGAACGAAAGCCGTCAAAGAGCCTAGCTTTGTCACTGAAATGTGTAAAGCCTTTCCTGGCCACATCATTGTTGGATTAGATGCCCAAGACGGGTTTGTCGCGACCGATGGTTGGGCCGAAATCTCGACGGTTAAAGCCACCGATCTGGCTAAACAGTTTAAGGATGACGGTGTTTCCTCAATAGTGTATACCGATATTAGTCGTGATGGCATGATGCAAGGCGTTAATGTCGAGGCAACAGTTGCCCTGGCGCAGTATGCTGGGATTCCTGTCATAGCATCGGGTGGTGTCACAGATATTGAAGACATACGTCGTTTAGCAGCGGTGGCGGATCAAGGCATTCTTGGCGCTATTACAGGGCGTGCTATATATGAAGGTACGTTGGACGTGGCGCAGGCACAAGCGCTTAGCGATCAACTCTGTGGTGCTTAAGGAGCAGGTATGGGTCTGGCAAAGCGAATTATCCCTTGTTTAGATGTTGAAAATGGGCGTGTTGTTAAGGGCGTTAAGTTTTTAGACATCCGTGATGCTGGCGATCCGGTAGAAATTGCACGACGCTATGAGCAGCAAGGTGCTGATGAGATCACCTTCCTTGATATCACAGCGAGTCATGAGGGCCGTGAAACAACCGTCCACACGGTTGAGCGTATGGCATCAGAGGTGTTTATCCCTCTAACCGTGGGCGGCGGCATTCGCACCTGTGAAGATATCCGTCGAATGCTCAACGCAGGTGCAGACAAGGTATCGATTAATACAGCGGCTGTGTTTAACCCTGAGTTTGTTGCTGAGGCTGCATCACGATTTGGTTCTCAGTGCATTGTAGTCGCGATTGATGCCAAAAAAGTCTCTTTGCCGGGTGAAGACGATCGTTGGGAGATTTTTACTCATGGTGGACGCAAGCCGACAGGATTGGATGCGGTGGCTTGGGCACAAAATATGGTTAACTTAGGTGCAGGTGAAATATTACTGACATCCATGGATCAAGATGGCATGAAGTCAGGGTTCGACCTAGGCGTCACTCGTGCGATCAGTGAAGCTGTTCATGTTCCTGTAATTGCCTCAGGTGGCGTAGGGAATTTAGATCATTTAGTTGATGGTGTTCTACTCGGAAAAGCGGATGCTGTGCTGGCGGCCTCGATTTTTCATTTTAATGAGTATACGATTCCTGAGGCCAAGCGGTACATGCAAGCGCGTGGCATTGAAATGCGTTTATGATAATCTTCGACTGACACAATAGCGCGCATAGAGGTGCGACATACATGAGAAAAATAAAAGGAAAAGTCTTTTTTTTGTTAATGCTATTGTTTGTATCTGTGTCGCTTGTTGCAGCCCCTTTAAGAGTGGCAATTGAAGGAAATTACCCACCCTTTAGTTATGTGGATGATTCAGGCCAAGTGGTTGGTTTTGATATAGATATCACTCATGCATTATGTGCTGCTATGAATGTTGAGTGTGAAATGATTTTGGTCGAGTGGTCCGAAATACTCGAAGGCTTAGTGGCGGGTGACTATCAATTAATCATTGCCAGTATGGGAAAGACCCCCGAGCGCGAGAAATTAGCGGACTTTTCAGACTACTATTACAGAGCTCATTCAGTTTTTGTTGGCGATCCAAAACAACATTCGAAGAAGCACTATGATGATTTAAAGCAGCTGCGTATAGCTACGGGTAAGGATACCCTGCAGTCTCAGTATTTATTGGCGAACTACCCTGAAGAAAATGTTTACCTCTTAAATAGTCATGATGAGGCAATGGATGCCTTAATTAAGGGAGATGTTGATCTTGTATTATCGAATAGTATTAGTCAGCTCCACTTTTTACAGTCACCTGAAGGCGAAAATTTTGATTTCATTTCAGAGCCTTTAGTCAATGATCTACTGGTGGACTATGCGCACATAGCCATACGAAAAGGGCATCCTGAGCTGCTATTGGCGGTGAACGAGGGGCTAAAAAAAATACGATTCAATGGTCAATATGATCAAATAAACCGCAAGTATATCCCTTTCAGTATTTACTGATATGCCATCAAAACGGCCGATTATTCGACCCAAACTCTCTGTGACAGTATTAGTTGTCTCACTGGTTTTTGTGGTTATGTTTTTAGTGAGCGTTGGCTTTTCGTTAGGGTTATTACGAGGCATTACGGCAAAAACTCAAGAAACCAGCCAAGAGCTTTTACCAGAGCTTGTTCATACTCAAAATAATCTACTAAAGATTGAACAGATACGCTCCTACATCGATTTGATTTATTGGGTACAAAATGGAAATTTAGAGCGGAACTATCGATTAGAGTCTCAAGTATTAATTCATAGCTTTTTGTTTGAAAATGATCCCTTTTTGGCTTCAGAGGCCAGTAATATCCTACATGATATTCGTGAAATCGCGAGTATTCGTCAATTACAACGCACTTTACAGCGTGAAGCTATTCAAGCACTTAACGAATTTACGGATCCAAACGTCATTAAAGTTCGTGGCTTGCTATCAGCACTGCCTCAGCGTGAGATACGTGAAGGTCAGTTGCCAAGCACATTTGGCCAATTAACAGCTCTTTCGTCATTTGCAGAGATTGAGCAACGTATTCTATTTATCTCCGATTTGAATCGGCAGTTGGACTGGATGTTGATTGATACAAAGGCCAGATTAGAGCGTGTTTCTACCTATTTGAATTCAGATGCCGCTTTAAAAGCTCAAACCTTAGCGACGGATATTGGTACAGACATAGAGCGCATTACACAGTATTCGGTTTTTTTCATGAGTGTCGTTGTTCTTCTGTTCTTATTCCTATTTTTCGTCTTCAAAAACACCTTACTAAGACCGATACAGTCATTAGTTGCTGGCTTGAAAGCAATTGAGCAACAGGGCAACAAAACCATTATGTTAAAACCACTCTTTTTTAAAGAGTTGGATACGATTCGAGAGTCTATTGAGGATTATTCGGGACTGGTCTTCCGTATGCAAAAAGCCAATCAAGAATTGGAAAATCTATCTCGTATAGATGGGTTGACGGGCTTAGCCAATCGTCGATATTTGGATGAAATATTGCATGAAGAAATGAATAGAGCGATGCGACACCAGCATGCCCTTGCTTTGTTGATGATAGACATTGATCATTTTAAAGGACTGAACGATCAATACGGACACCAAGTCGGGGATCACTGCTTAAAAGTCATCGCTCAGATTATTAAAGGCTATACGCAGCGTACAGGTGAGTTGGCGGCGAGATTCGGCGGAGAGGAGTTTACCTTGATCTTACCCGAGATCGCTCATCCTGACGTTTGGAGAATAGCTGAGTCGATACGGGAAGAATGTAGCCAAACGGCGATTTATTTAGAAAATGATTTTAGCATTTCAATTCAAATGACTGTCAGTATTGGCTTTGTGCATCAGGTTGTTGATGTCACAGATGACGCTGAAGCATTATTGAAAAAAGCAGACCAAGCACTGTATCAAGCAAAAGCTTCCGGACGCAATTGCGTTCGTGAAGGTTAGAGGCTCATGCTTGAGCCTCTAACCTTATGTTCATATTAGGCCTTGTGATACAACTGTGAACCCGTTCCTTTGAATTCCTCTGATTTCTCTTGCATACCCTGTTTGACAGAATCTTGCATCATGGCGACTTGCTTATCGTCCAAGGCTCGAATCTCTTGTGATATCTTCATCGAACAGAACTTTGGCCCACACATCGAACAAAAATGAGCAACCTTCGCAGACTCCTTGGGTAGCGTTTCATCATGAAAGGCTCGGGCGGTATCGGGATCTAACCCTATATTAAATTGATCCTCCCAGCGGAACTCAAAGCGTGCCTTTGACATGGCGTTATCTCTGATCTGGGCACCAGGATGACCTTTCGCTAAATCAGCTGCATGAGCGGCAATCTTATAGGTAATAATGCCTGTTTTAACGTCATCTTTGTTAGGAAGGCCTAAGTGCTCTTTCGGGGTGACATAGCAGAGCATTGCACAGCCATACCAGCCAATCATAGCAGCACCTATGCCTGAGGTAATATGATCATATCCAGGTGCAATATCGGTTGTTAAGGGCCCTAAGGTGTAAAAGGGAGCCTCATGGCAGCTTTCTAGTTGCTTATCCATATTTTCTTTAATCATGTGCATGGGGACATGTCCAGGCCCTTCGATCATGACTTGAACATCATGCTTCCACGCAATCTTGGTGAGCTCTCCTAAGGTTTCCAACTCTGCAAATTGCGCGGCATCATTGGCATCATACACTGAGCCAGGTCGGAGCCCATCACCCAGAGAAAAGGCAACATCATAGGCTTTACAGATTTCACATATCTCTTCGAAATGTGTGTATAAGAAGTTTTCTTCGTGATGAGCAAGACACCATTTAGCCATGATGGAGCCACCTCTAGACACGATGCCTGTCATGCGCTTAGCCGTGAGAGGGACATATCTTAGTAACACACCCGCATGAATGGTAAAGTAATCGACACCTTGCTCGGCCTGTTCAATGAGCGTGTCTTTGAATACTTCCCAGTTTAAATCTTCCGCCACACCATTTACTTTTTCCAAGGCTTGATAAATGGGAACAGTTCCGATTGGAACGGGTGAGTTACGAATGATCCATTCACGTGTCTCGTGGATGTTTTTGCCTGTTGATAAGTCCATAATCGTATCGGCCCCCCAACGTGTTCCCCATGTCATCTTTTCAACTTCCTCTTCAATTGAGGAGCTAAGAGCGGAGTTGCCTATATTGCCATTGATCTTCACCAGAAAGTTTCGACCAATGATCATGGGCTCTAACTCAGGGTGATTGATGTTGCAAGGGATAATGGCTCTTCCTGCAGCAACTTCTTGCCTGACAAATTCTGGTGTGATGTTTTCGGGTAGTTTGGCACCAAAGCTGTGGCCGGGGTGCTGTAAGGACAGTAAGGGTTCTTCGGCATGTGCTTTAGCAACGCGCATATTTTCGCGTATGGCAATAAATTCCATTTCAGGAGTGATGATGCCTTTGCGAGCATAGTGCAACTGGGTCACATTTTTGCCAGCTTTTGCGCGCCTAGGTTTTCTTTTCAGTTCGAATCTGAGCTCATCCAAACGCAAGTCGGCTTCACGTGTGCGGCCATATTCAGAGCTGAGTTGAGAAAGTTGCTCTGTATCCTCTCGTTCTTGAATCCAAGCATCGCGCAGTGGTACTAATCCCTTGCGCACATCGATGTTTGCCTCAGGGTCTGTATAAGGTCCTGAAGTGTCATAAACATACAAGGGCGGATTTTTTTCGACCCCTTGCTCTGTTGGTGTATCAGCCAGAGTAATCTCGCGCATAGGGACCAAAATATCGGGTCGGCCCCCTTTGATATAGACCTTACGTGAGTTTGGAAAAGGTTGAACAGAGTGCGTATCAACTTGCGCTGTTTGATTAAGGCGTGCATTGGGATTGAGCATAGAAAAAGTCCTTATCCTTGTTAGTATGTGGGTGAATGACTGGGTTGAAGCGACTCTTTACAGCCAGAAATCATGAAAATGATGAATTGGCCCAAAACCTCGTCCAACGTTTAATCGGTCTGAGTGCTCGATTGCCTGAGTTAACCAATTTTTAGCTTCCTCTACGGCCTGCTCAAGCGAGTACCCCTTAGCAATATTTGCAGTAATGGCGGATGCCATTGAGCAGCCAGTTCCGTGAGTGTTTTGTGTTTTAATGCGTGTAGATTCAAAACGATGTATGCATGATGGCGTCGCCAGAAGGTCATAACAGCGATCAGAAGATGCGAGGTGCCCGCCTTTAAGTAATACGGCTTTGGAGCCCAGATTCATGAGCTGATCCAGTGTTTTATACATGGCATCAAGAGACTGGGCTTCATCTTCTCTACAGAGAACGGCAGCTTCAGGTAGATTGGGAGTGATCAATGTTGCTTTAGGAATGAGTTGACTGATGAGTGCTTGAGTTGCGTCAGAGACTAGCAGCATTTTCCCGGTTTTCGAGACCATGACAGGATCAAGAACTATAGGAATATGTGTCGCTTCCGACAAGCATTGTGCAACAGCTGTTATGGTGGCTTCATCACCAATCATGCCTACTTTGATGGCATTGACGGATAAGTCCTCAAGTACGCACCGAATTTGATCTTTAATGATTTCAATGGGCACCGAGTGAATCGAACGCACTTCACAGGTGTTCTGTGCAGTAATGGCTGTAATGACAGAGGCACCATAGACACTGAGGGCCGAAAAGGTTTTAAGGTCGGCTTGAATGCCCGCACCACCACCGCTATCTGAACCCGCAATCGTGAGTGCAATGGGAAACGTTTGAGTTGTCAATGTAGCTCTCCTGTAGGATAAAGACCTGACAGGGGTGCCGTGAAGACTATAGGTGCTGTAATAAGCATGTCTCGATATTCCTACGCCGGTATAAGCCGGATCAGGTTCAACGGGTGTAATCTCAGCCCACAAAGGGCACCCCGACCAAGATGATCATTTTTAGTCTACGCTTATTTTCAGTCTGAATGCAATAGCTAAACTTCAGCTGTAAAAGGGAGCAAAAGCATAAAAATAAGCTAGGCTGTTAGTAGGATTGCGATGATTATGAGCGAGGTACCCTATGAATCCTTTAGAAACGATTGATCTTTTATGTCCTTACTGCAGTGAGTCGATTAGTTTTATTGTGGATTGCTCTGAAAATGAACAAGAATACACAGAAGACTGTCCAGTTTGCTGTAGCCCTGTTTTAATCAATGTCTCGATCGGCAATAATCTAACCTTTAGAGCAGAGCGCGAGAATGGTTAGCGGTGATGAAATATAAAATAGTTCCGGTTACTCCCTTTCAGCAAAATTGTACTGTTATGTGGTGTGAAAAAACGCTCAAAGCTGTAGTAGTAGATCCAGGCGGTGATGTACATAAAATCGTAAACCTGCTTGATAGTGAAAAGCTGATTCTTGAAAAAATACTCTTAACCCATGCGCATATTGATCATGCGGGTGGGACTGCTGAATTGGCCAGTCTCAAAAATGTGCCAATTGAAGGACCCCATAAAGACGATCAGTTTTGGATTGAGGGATTGGATCAACAGTCGGCTATGTTTGGCTTTCCAAAAGTGAACAGCTTCACGCCTAATCGATGGCTAAATGACGGAGATCAAGTAACTTTTGGCGGAGTTGTACTTGATGTGTTGCATTGTCCAGGCCATACGCCGGGCCATGTTGTTTTTTACAATGCAGACGAAAAATTGGCGCAAGTCGGTGATGTTATTTTTCAAGGCTCGATTGGACGAACAGACTTCCCTCGAGGTAATCATCAAGATCTGATTCGCTCAATTAAAGAAAAACTATTTGCGCTTGGAGATGATGTAAGATTTATTCCAGGTCATGGTCCAATGTCAACGCTGGGTGCAGAAAGGCAGCATAACCCCTTTGTGGCCGATCATCGCGGTTAAGGGGGGTTATTTGTGTAACTGTAAGGCTATTTTCAAGAGTTCCGGATCCAGGCCTTTGCGATATCGGGTCAAGTTATCGAGAGGAACATTAACGACTTGGCCTTGATTAATGCCAACCATCATATCGCTATAACCGGCGAGTAGATATTCTAGGGCTTTGGCGCCTAGACATGAGGCAAGTACTCGGTCATGGCCACTTGGATGCCCGCCTCTTTGTATATGACCTAGGATAGAAACATAAGGCGTATGTCCATGATGAGTTAATTGCTCAGCTAGACGATTTGTTAGCCCTGGAGAGTTACCTTCGGCAACTACAATGATGCCACTTGATCCCAAACCCTTACGTTTAGATGTTGCTAATTGCAATGAGATAGCTTCTATATCGACGGCAAACTCAGGTACAACTATCATTTCTGCACCTGCAGCGATACCAACATGTATCGCCAGAAATCCTGAGCTTCGTCCCATGACTTCAACTAAAAAATAACGCTCATGAGAGTCAGCGGTATCCCGTATTTTGTCGATGGCACCCAGTGCGGTGTTAACGGCAGTATCAAAGCCGATGGTGTCATCGGTTCCAAAAATATCGTTATCAATTGTCCCAGGTATTCCAATCACGGGTAATCCCGTTTCCTCTTCAAACAAGTGTGCCCCTGTCAGAGAACCATCGCCGCCAATAACAATTAGTGCCTCAATGCCCAGCTTGCGAAGATGGTTTGCTGCAATTGCGCGGATATTGGCTTGATGAAACTCTGAACAACGAGCACTTTTTAAAAAAGTACCGCCTTTTTGAACAATGTTGGAGACGCCTTTGCTAGAAAGGAGGTGAATATCACCGTTGATCAGACCGCTGTAGCCGCGCTGCACTCCGTAGACCTTAATGCCATGATGTAAAGCTGTTCTTACAACACCTCGAATGGCCGGGTTCATGCCTGGAGAATCGCCACCGCTGGTTAGAACCGCAATGGATTTATAACTGCGGATAGGCTCAAGAGAGGGCAAATCATACATAAAGCACCTGTATTTATCATCAAGTTACGACTATAACTAACCTGAAGTCTAGCAGATACAGAGTGAATCCGCAGGTGAAGGCTTTGATTTTAAAATGATTGAGGTGAAGTGAATGATGTATCGTGTTTTGTCTAGATTTATAGGCGTGCTAATGCTGTGTTGTGCTCTTTCACTAACCGTATCCGCAGAATCATTTGTCACCATCGGTACGGGTGGAGTAACGGGGGTTTATTATCCTGCAGGCGGTGCTATTTGCCGTTTAGTTAATCGGGATCGTGTGGAACATGGGGTTCGTTGCGCCGTTCGAACAACGGGCGGTTCGGTCTATAACCTTTCAGGTCTTAGAACGGGTGAGTTTGATTTAGCGATTGTGCAGTCTGATTGGCAATACCATGCGTTCGAAGGAACGGATGTATTTTCAGCAGCAGGTCCGCATTATGAGCTCAGATCTGTTTTTTCCCTGCACCCTGAACTCTTTACACTTCTCGTCCGTGAAGATGCTCAAATCCACTCTTTAAATGATTTAGTGGGTAAGCGAGTCAATATTGGTAATAAGGGGTCGGGTCAACGAGCGACGATGGAAAGGCTGATGTTACTTAAGGGCTGGGATGAGAATAGTTTTGCAGAGATGTTTGAGCTTGGTGCTGCTGAACAAGCGAGTGCGCTATGTGATGGGAAAATTGATGCAATGGTCTATGTAGTGGGGCACCCTAGTGGTTCGGTACAAGAGGCGACAACAATCTGTGATGCAAAGCTGGTTGATGTTCAGGATGCTGATGTCGATGATCTGGTGAGACGTCATTCATATTACAGGCAGGCCTATATTCCTGGTGGGCTCTATCGTGGCAATGACCTGGATGTGCTCAGCTTTGGTGTAGCAGCGACCCTAGTGACCACGACAAACGTGAGTGACGAGGTGATTTACTCGATGGTTAAATCAGTATTTGAGAGCCTTACAGTTTTTCGTCGTTTGCATCCGGCATTTGCGATTTTGACAAAAGAGGCTATGGTAAATGAAGCTTTAAGCGCCCCCTTCCACTCAGGAGCGGAGCGCTATTATAAAGAAGTGGGGTTGATTGAGTAGGCTGACCATTGATCATCAAGCTTCTCATCTAACGCCGAATCGGTTAAGGTTAAACTTTAGTGTAAAAATTAAGTACATTTGGTTGTTTTTGTTGCTCTGTTTTAAAATTTATAGAGTTGTTTATTAACAACTAAATGTCTTAGGTTAGTAATAAAATTATAATCCTTAAGGGGTGTATTTATGAAGCGTCTTACATTTTCAGCAGCTGCGTTGACAGGGGCAGTTCTGGCTGCAACGACTTTCTCAACACAAGTGGTTGCTGATCAGAAGTTCATTACCATTGGCACAGGCGGACAGACTGGCGTTTATTACGTCGTTGGTCAGTCGGTATGTCGAATGGTTAACCGTAATAGTGATGAGCATGGCGTGCGTTGTAATGCACCTTCTACTGGTGGTTCAGTTGCTAACGTAAATGGCATGAAAAGTGGTGAACTAGACATGGGTGTTGTCCAGTCTGATGTTCACTATAGAGCCTATAATGGCGAAGCAAACTTTGAAGAAGGCGGTGCATGGGGTGAGATGCGCTCTGTGTTCACCATGCATGGTGAACCACTGACTGTGATTGCACGCGCTGATTCAGGTATTAGTGAGTTTGCTGATCTCAAAGGCAAGCGAGTTAATATTGGTAACCCGGGTTCAGGACAGCGCAACACCATGGACTTAGTGATGGCGCGTATGGGATGGACAGTGAATGACTTTGCTCTGGCATCACAGTTGGATGCAGCAGAGCAGGCTTCAGCTTTGTCTGATAATAACATCGATGCAATGATCTATGTGGTGGGGCATCCAAACGGATCAATACAAGAAGCAACGACAACTGTTGATTCTCGTTTAATTCCAGTGACTGGTGCTGAGATCGACGGCCTGATTGAAGAGTTCCCGTACTATACGCGTTCTGTGATTCCAGGTGGGTTGTATCGTGGCAATGATAACGATGTAGAAACCTTTGGTGTGGCTGCGACGTTCGTTAGCCATGCGGGAGTAGACGATGAAGTTGTCTATCACACAGTTAAAGCAGTGTTTGAGAATTTCGACCGTTTCAAGCGCTTGCACCCAGCATTTGCTAATTTGGACGAGGAAAGCATGGTATCCGATGGCTTAACTGCACCACTGCATGAAGGTGCTAAGCGTTACTACATGGAGCGTGGTTGGATCCAAGAGTAATTAAGCTTAGTTAAACTTGTAGTTACTAAAAATGCGCGCTGATGTCGCGCATTTTTTGTTTAGCGAGAACCTAAGAAATCTTGCTCCTCAGATAAGCAATACTCTTTCGTGAGTGTAGTTGCAGTTAGATGTGGCGGTTATTTGTATTTATGGCGTAAGCCGCTAGTCTAAAGAAGTATTGCTGTTCTAAAGGCGGGCGCATGATCAGTAAGTTTAAAGAGTGCTTACACGGCACATTCAGTGTTCAGCATAATGACATCAGGATACGTCTATGACACATGATAAAAAACCTTCATCGGCTGAAACGGTTGATCTAGATGAACTCGTTGCCTCAACTGACACAGGCTCTAGGTCACCTGATGGTCTTCCGGGTAAATTGCTAGTTAGTTTAGCGGCGGCATGGTCACTATTTCAGCTTTGGATTGCATCACCCTTGCCATTTATGGTTGGGTTTGGTGTTTTTAATGCGACAGAGGCTCGTTCTATACACTTGGCCTTTGCACTGTTGCTTGCCTTTATGGCCTATCCTGCTTTCAAAAACTCACCACGTAACCGTATTCCAGCCTTGGATTGGATCGTAGGTGGCATAGCGGCCTTTGGTGCTGGCTATATATTTTTATTTTACAACGAGTTGTCTGGGCGTCCAGGTGCACCTATTTCACAAGATGTCATTATAGGTGTAATAGGATTATGCCTGTTGCTCGAAGCGACCCGTCGAGCCTTAGGGCCACCACTTGTGATTGTGGCATCCTGCTTTATTTTATATAGCCTCTTTGGGCCTCATATGCCGGGTATCCTTGCTCATCGGGGAGTAAGTCTAAACGGATTGATCAATCATCAATGGTTAACCGCACAAGGGGTTTTTGGTATTGCTTTAGGCGTATCGACAAGCTTTGTGTTTCTGTTTGTGCTGTTTGGAGCGTTACTAGATAAAGCTGGTGCAGGTAATTATTTTATTAAAGTTGCTTTCTCTTTATTAGGGCACTATCGCGGGGGGCCAGCAAAGGCGGCGGTTGTGGCTTCGGGCATGACAGGATTAATATCGGGATCCTCTATTGCCAACACGGTGACGACCGGAACATTTACCATCCCAATGATGAAACGGGTAGGGTTTAGTTCTGAAAAGGCTGGAGCTGTTGAGGTTTCATCTTCTGTCAATGGGCAGATTATGCCTCCTGTGATGGGGGCTGCAGCATTTTTAATGGTTGAGTATGTAGGCATTTCTTATGTTGAAGTGATTAAACATGCTTTTTTACCAGCGTTAATATCGTATATTGCCTTGATTTACATTGTGCATTTAGAGGCTTTGAAGGCCAATATGAAGGGGTTACCTTCAAGTAACCCAGTTCGACCTTTGTTGAATAAAATATTAGGGTTCATGACGGGATTGATCTTGCTAATGATTCTGTCCTTTGGCGTTTATTATGGGCTTGGCTGGCTAAAGCCGATACTTGGAGATAAAACTCCTTGGGTCGTTTCTGTTGTCTTAGCTGTTGTCTATGTCCTACTGTTAAAAATCGGGGCGGGATACCCTGAGTTAGAGCTAGATGACCCGAACTCTGATGTGGTTAAGCTACCGCAAACACGCCCAACTGTGATGGTGGGATTGCACTATATACTTCCTGTGGTTGTTCTCGTTTGGTGTTTAATGGTTGAACGCCTATCCCCAGGTTTATCAGCATTTTGGGCTACTGTGTTTATGATTTTTATCATGCTAACGCAACGCCCTTTAATTGCTATTTTCAGACAACGCAGTCAGCTTTCTGCCGATTTAAAAGAAGGTGTGAATGATCTTTGGATTGGCCTTGTCGCAGGTGCCAGAAACATGATTGGTATCGGGATTGCGACAGCGGCCGCTGGAATCATTGTGGGGGCGGTATCACAGACTGGTGTAGGATTGGTTTTAGCCGATGTGGTTGAGCTGCTGGCAATGGGTAATTTGATGTTGATCCTCTTATTGACAGCCTTGTTGAGCTTAATTTTGGGTATGGGATTGCCTACAACGGCTAACTATATTGTCGTTTCTGCATTAATGGCGCCTGTTGTTGTGCTACTTGGGCAGCAAAATGGCTTAATAGTCCCCTTAATTGCTGTGCATCTTTTTGTGTTTTACTTTGGGATTATGGCTGATGTCACACCACCTGTAGGACTTGCTTCGTTCGCAGCGGCAGCCGTCTCCGGAGGAGATCCATTAAGAACAGGTTTTCAAGCCTTTTACTATAGTATGCGAACAGCCGCTTTACCCTTCCTGTTTATATTTAACACCGATCTATTGTTGATTGATGTGACATTCATGCAAGGGATTTTTATTTTTATTGTCTCGACTATTGCAATGCTGATTTTTGCTGCAGCAACGCAGGGTTATATGTTAACGCGCAATCGTTGGTATGAGACAGTTCTTTTATTGCTGGTTGCATTCACTCTGTTCAGGCCTGGTTATTGGATGGATAAGATACATGATCCATACCAGCAAGTGCCCCCAGCTGAGTTTGCACAAGCGCTGATGAGTGTCGAATCAGGAAGTAATTTGCGCGTTCAAGTTGAAGGTGAAAATGAGTTTGGAGACCCATTAATTACCTATTACTTAGTGCCAGTTCCTTCTGGAGCAACATCTGAGGAGAGAATGAATAATCTAGGGCTGCAATTGATGATCGAAGGAGAAAGGGCGATTGTTGATTTGGTTGATTTTGGTAGTCTTGCCGCTGACATTGGTTTTGACTTTGACCAAGAAATTCTCGAAATCAGTGCGCCAGTAGATCGTTGGGCTAAGGAATGGATATGGATACCGGGCTTTGCTTTGTTTTTAATGATATATCTCTTGCAGCATCGTCGACGCTCATCTGATGTTCAATTCACGAAGGCTTAATAAGAGGTGTTTTCGATGTATACAAAAATATTATTGCCAGTGGTATTGAATGAAGAATGTTCATGGCGCAAGGCGTTGCCTGTCGCCATTGATCTGTGCCGCACCTATGGAGCCTCTTTGCATATATTAACGGTGTTGCCCGAGGTCAGTATGCCAATGGTTGGATCTTTCTTTCCGAAAGACTTCAGTACAAAAGCGCATCAAGCCTTAAAGGAACAGTTGAAAAAATTTGTTGCTGAACATGTCCCAGAAGGTATTCATGTCCAGAGAATCGTTGCTGATGGCTCACCTTGGGAGACAATTATTAGGATCAGTAAAGATGTTGATGCTGACTTGATTGTGATGGCAGCTCACAATAAGCGAAATTTGGTAGACTATGTTCTAGGCCCTAACTCATCACACGTGGTTAGGCATAGCCATAAATCTGTCATGGTTGTCAGATGATGCGTAGTGTCTGTAACCAACAAAAGGCGTTTTAGATCATCTTTTTTAATATTTCTTAAAAAAGAGTTGACCTAGGTCCTAAACCTATTTAATATTCGCGCCTTGCTTGAGAGACAAGGCCTTCCGGGGCAGAGTCACT
>NZ_QKRX01000054.1 GCF_003284585.1 Nitrincola tibetensis | reverse complement strand
CAGTAACAGAGCAACAAATGACAAGAAACACAGAGAAAGATTAGTTGGCAGCCATGGTGCTGGAGATCCAGGAGTTGTAGTTGCAGACCTTGGTGTAGACACCAGGATAGTTCCTGAGGGCACAGCCATATCCCCAAGAAACAATACCTTGGAGCTGTCCATTGCAGACCACGGGTCCACCAGAGTCACCCTGGCAGGAATCCTGGCCTCCTTCCATGTATCCAACACAGATCATGTTGGTGGTGATCTCTCCTGGGTAGGCGCTGCTACACTGGGCGGCAGTCAGGATGGGGGCGTTCAGGCACTGCAGGAGGCTGGGCATGTTTGTTCCACTGCTGAGGGTGTTGCCCCATCCAGAGATCAGACAGCTGGTTCCAGAAGCGGCGCAGCCACCGGGCAGACCAACAGTCTTGACGTAAGAGTTGAGGGTGGCGGGAGAGGCCAACTTGATCAACATGATGTCGTTGTCCAGGGTTCTGGAGTTGTAGCTTCCATGTCTGATGA
>NZ_QKRX01000053.1 GCF_003284585.1 Nitrincola tibetensis | reverse complement strand
GCAACACGGTTAACTTGGTGATCACGGATCAGCAGGGCAATGAAGTTGTTCTGAATGACGTTGCGTTGGACGCTGATGGTAACTTCAGTGTTGAAGCCGACCTAAGCGGCTTGATTGACGGTCCATTAGATGTGGTTGCAAGCGCAACGGACAACAATGGTAACCCAATCACTGGCACAGACAACGCTGAGCTGGATGCGATTGCGGCAGACATCACCGTTGAGACCGAAGTGGATAACGCTGGTCCAACGATTGATGTGACAGGTGATACTACTGATATCCCAGTGGGCTCTGAGCTAGTGGTTACGATCACTGACCAAGAAGGCAACACCGTTACGACAACCGCGATTGTTGAAGAAGACGGCAGCTACACGGTTACAGATCTAGATATCACCGATCTAACCGACGGTGACCTAGACATTACAGTTACAGGTACCGACAACAACGGCAACCCAGTGACAGGCACTGCTGAAGACGAGCTCGATGCAGTTGAATCTGCAGTTGAAG
>NZ_QKRX01000052.1 GCF_003284585.1 Nitrincola tibetensis | reverse complement strand
CTCCCCTCACAGGGGTTCTTTTCGCCTTTCCCTCACGGTACTGGTTCACTATCGGTCAGTCAGGAGTATTTAGCCTTGGAGGATGGTCCCCCCATCTTCAGACAGGATATCACGTGTCCCGCCTTACTCGTTTTCACTGCAATTAGGTTTTCAAATACGGGGCTATCACCCTCTACGGCTGCTCTTTCCAGAGCATTCTTTTAACCACAATGCAGCTTAAGGGCTGCTCCCCGTTCGCTCGCCGCTACTTAGGGAATCTCGGTTGATTTCTTTTCCTTCGGGTACTTAGATGTTTCAGTTCCCCGAGTTCGCCTCTAAAAGCCTATGTATTCAGCTTAAAGATACCTAATAAATTAGGTGGGTTTCCCCATTCGGACATCTCCGGATCAAAGTCTGTTTGCCGACTCCCCGAAGCTTTTCGCAGGCTACCACGTCCTTCATCGCCTCTGACTGCCAAGGCATCCACCGTGCACGCTTATTCACTTGACCATATAACCCGAAGGCGTCTGTTCAATTGATT
>NZ_QKRX01000051.1 GCF_003284585.1 Nitrincola tibetensis | reverse complement strand
GCAACACGGTTAACTTGGTGATCACAGATCAACAGGGCAATGAAGTTATTCTGAATGACGTTGCGTTGGACGCTGATGGTAACTTCAGTGTTGAAGCGGATCTAAGCGGCTTGATTGACGGTCCATTAGATGTGGTTGCAAGCGCAACGGACAATAATGGTAACCCAATCACAGGCACAGATAACGCTGAGCTGGATGCGATTGCGGCACAAATCACAGTTGAAACCGAGGTTGATAACGCTGGCCCAACAATTGATGTGACAGGTGATACTACTGATATCCCAGTGGGCTCTGAGTTAGTTGTCACAATCACTGACCAAGAAGGCAACACTGTCACGACAACCGCGATTGTTGAAGAAGACGGCAGCTACACAGTGACCGATCTGGATATCACCGATCTAACCGACGGTGACCTAGATATCACGGTGACAGGTACCGACAACAACGGCAACCCCGTAACGGGCACCGCTGAAGATGCACTGGACTCCACTGCATCCAGCATCCAAGTGACGGCTGATGTTGATAATGCTG
>NZ_QKRX01000050.1 GCF_003284585.1 Nitrincola tibetensis | reverse complement strand
CGTCCTCGACTGGACGAGAAGGTAAACACGACCTCATCCTGATCACCATAGAGTGGCCAGAACCAGCTTTGCTTGAGTTTACCTTTTGTCGCCTTGCCTGCCTTGATCGGCGTTTCATCCATGGCTAACACTTTGCTGCGCAGTATATTTGCCAACTGAGCCTCAACGATGGGGCGTAATAGTTCGATAGGACGCTGAGTTAGCGTGGTCAAGGTGGTGCGGCTCGTCGTGATGCCGGAGTGGCCCATGCGTTGATGTTGGCGATACAACGGTAGGTGATACAGGAACTTATCGACCAGCAGACCGACTAGCAAACTGACATCGGCAAAACTCCGATCCAATACATTGAACGGAACTGGACTTGGCAAGGGTTGTTTGGCCCCCTTACGTTTAATAATTGGGCGATCATATTGCAACACCACATAACTGGACGGACGCTGCGCCAAACGGAAGGTGCTTTTGGTGCCAATCACCTCGAACTGATCTGCATCAGGTCCTTCAAGTTCTGGCGTTGACAATGAGATCACTTTAAT
>NZ_QKRX01000005.1 GCF_003284585.1 Nitrincola tibetensis | reverse complement strand
TTAAAGGAGATTTAAGTGTGGACAAAAAACTAAGGGATGCAGCCAAGCTCCGCGAAGCGGCTTAGTTCAACATTTTAATAACACGCCAACTCGCTTTGTCGAACCTACCATTTCAAAAAAAATCATCTATTTGACTGTTTTAAAATAACTTTTTTAAAAACGTTTCAAGTACAGCCCCATCAAAACGAGCTCGCACGGTTCGTCAAATAATTCAGGCACGTTATTCTGGTCGAAAACTTAATAATACATTGATCCTAATATAGATTTTTTGAAAAAACCAGTGAAAACCGAGCGACTAAATGACATATTTGCCGACTATTCGTGCCAATCTATTGAAATCCCAAAAATACACTGTATATTTATACAGCAAAAACACAACACAGGAAGTGAATCATGTCTTCAAGCCCCTTTATAAACTCAATACGACGTGAGATTAGGCTCAGAGGTTATAGCTACACAACAGAGAAGTCTTACTTATACTGGATTCGGTTTTTCATACGTTACAATGCCTTAAAACATCCAACCGAAATGGGTGCTACTGAGGTTAGAAACTTCTTATCTTATCTTGCTACAGAGCGTCATGTTGCGGTCAACACTCAAAAATCGGCACTGAATGCTCTCGTTTTTTGATACCATACTTTGCTGGCACAACCAGCCCCCTAGACAAAATCCTATAACTCTTTCCCCATTTTCTCACCACTAACCAAGACTCAGCCGCTCAAAATCTGGATAATAGCGGGTTATCGCCTCTGTTTGATCAATCTTTAGCTCGGTACCCTCTGCATGGAAATCAAAGTTAACTTTCTCGACAATCTTCGACTTGAAGCCAAGTTTGATGATTTCACCGTCATTACTGACCAGCCCATACGTTACAAGGGGGATGGCTCTGCACCGAGTCCTTTTGACTATTTTCTCGCCTCTTCTGCCTTGTGTGCGGCTTACTTTGTGCGGGTGTATTGCCTGGCGCGTGACATTCCGACCGACAATATTCGCCTGTCGCAAAACAATATTGTCGATCCGGAGAATCGCTACAACCAGATTTTCAAAATTCAGGTGGAGTTGCCCGAGAGTATTTCTGAAAAGGACCGTGACGGTATTTTGCGCTCCATCGAGCGTTGTACGGTTAAAAAAGTGGTGCAAACGGGGCCTGAGTTTCAAATTGAAACGGTCGAGAATCTTGATGAAGATGCGCAAGCATTGCTGATGGTGAAGCCAGAGGGTGAGTCGAGCACGTTTATTCCCGGTAAGGATTTACCGCTGGAGCAGACCATTGCCAATATGACGCAGATGTTGGCGGACTTGGGCATGAAGATCGAGATCGCGTCATGGCGTAACTTGGTGCCGCATGTTTGGTCTTTGCATATTCGGGATGCGGCCTCGCCCATGTGCTTTACCAATGGCAAGGGCTCGACAAAAGAAAGTGCGCTCTGTTCTGCATTGGGTGAGTTTATTGAGCGTTTGAGCTGCAATTTCTTTTACAACGATCAGTATTTTGGTGAAGACATCGCCAACAGTGCGTTTGTACACTACCCCAATGAGCGTTGGTTTAAACCCGGTGCAGATGACAGCTTGCCAAAGGGCATCCTGGATGATTACTGCCTAGAGATATACAACCCAGATGGGGAGCTCGGCGGTTCCAATCTGATTGACACCAACTCAGGCAACGAAGCCAGAGGCATTTGCGCCCTGCCCTTTGTGCGCCAGTCTGACGGTGAGGTGGTGTATTTCCCATCGAATTTGATTGAAAACCTCTACCTCAGCAACGGCATGAGCGCAGGCAATACGCTGTATGAAGCGCAGGTGCAGTGTCTGTCTGAAATTTTTGAGCGTGCGGTTAAAAAAGAGATTATTGAAAACGAACTGGCCCTGCCCGATGTCCCTGCCGAAGTGCTCAACAAGTACCCCAGCTTGTTGGAAGGCATCAAGGCGTTGGAAGAACAGGGCTATCCTGTGTTGGTGAAGGATGCGTCTTTGGGCGGTCAGTTCCCCGTGGCCTGCGTAACCCTGATGAACCCGCGCAATGGCGGTGTTTTTGCCTCGTTTGGCGCACACCCCAGCATGGAAATTGCCTTGGAGCGCAGTTTAACCGAGTTGTTGCAAGGTCGTAGTTTTGAGGGGATGAACGATTTCCAACCGCCAACCTTCAGCGGTTTGGCCGTGTCTGAACCCAATAATTTCGTCGAGCATTTTATTGATTCTTCAGGCGTGATTTCTTGGCGTTTCTTTAGTAACAACGCTGATTACGACTTCTGCGAATGGGACTTTTCTGGCACCAATGAAGACGAAGCGAAAAGCCTCTTCGCTATTCTGGAAGAGTTAGGAAAAGAGGTCTATATGGCCGTGCATGAGGATCTTGGCGCACCTGTGTGTCGCATTCTAGTGCCGGGGTATTCTGAAGTGTACCCGATTGAGGATTTGATTTGGGACAACACCAATAAGGCGCTGGATTATCGGGATGATATTCTCAATTTGCATCGCTTATCCGATGCGCAGTTGGCCGCCTTGTTCGAGCGTTTGGAGGAGAGCCAGCTCGATGATTATATGGACATCATCACCCTGATCGGCATCGAGTTTGATGAGAACACCGAGTGGGGACAGCTCACGATTCTGGAGTTAAAGCTCTTAATTCATCTGGCCTTGGGTCAGCATGAAGAGGCATTGGAGCGCGTTGAGCAGTTCTTGCAGTACAACACCAATACAGTGGAGCGCGGCTTGTTTTATCGCGCGATCAATGCCGTGTTGGAAATCACCTTAGATGATGAGTTGGCATTGGAGGACTTTTTACCTAACCTCGTGCGCATGTTTGGTCAAGAAACCATGGATGCCGTGGTTGGCTCGGTGACTGGGGATGTGCGCTTTTATGGTCTCACGCCCACGAACAGTCAGTTAGAAGGGCTCGACAAGCATTTGCGCTTAATCGAGAGTTATAAGAAGCTTCATGCGGCGCGGGCAACGAAAGCCGCCGTTTAAAAACCGATCAACAGGGTATGCTAAGTCTTAGAAAAGACTGGACGTACCCTGTTGATGAATCTTCGCCTATTCAACCAGTGTGATTTCAGCCGGTGCTATCGAGGGTCGCTTGCGATGTTCACTTAACGCTCGCCCGTCCAGGTGCGTTAAGAGAATTTGCAAAGGATCCCCATGGCTGACGAGCACCAGTGTCTGATCTTCATACGACGCCTCGCAAGAGGCAATCACCGAGTACATGCGCTCGGCGACGCTTTGCAAGCTTTCAACACCATCTGCTGTTAAATCGAGCCCTGCCGAATCCTTTGCCCAAACACTGTCGTAAAGCTGATCGCTTTGTTGTTCATACACTCCAAAACAACGCTCACGCAGTAAGGTGTTCACTTCAATTGGACAATTGAAATAGTTTGCCAAGAATTGCGCACTCTCAGTTGTCCTTAGAAAATCAGAATGCAGAACTCGGTCAGGGATTAAGTAGGGCCAAGTGTTTATACATTGCTGCAATTGCGCATGCCCCAACTCCGATAAGCCATAGGCATGAACGCCATTGTCAGGATGGCTGATAATGCATTGAGCCAGATTCGCCAAACTGTGGCCATGACGCATGAGCAGATAGGTGTTTTTAAATGGGGGCATGCCATTACTCGCTTTACATTAAACGTTTACGAACTTGGACAACAATAAACTCAATCAACAGTACCACCACAAAGATTGTCGTTAACACCATTGCCACTTTGGGCCATTGAAACAGGTTCATCGCATCATTCAGAACAACGCCAATACCACCAGCACCCACCAGCCCTAATACCGCTGATTCTCGCACATTAATGTCCCAACGGAACAACAATATACTAAAAAATGCGGGTTTGGCTTGTGGCCAATAGGCTTTGATCAGCACAGAGGCAAAGGAGGCACCCGTTGCACGAATGGCTTCAACACTGCCCATATTGACCTCTTCCAAGGCTTCTGAAAACAGCTTACCGACAAAGCCGACGGAGCGCAGCGCAACCGCCAGTACACCCGCCAAGACACCCGGGCCAAAGATCGCGACGAACAATAACGCCCAGATCAGGGAGTTGACCGAACGTGATGCAACCAAGAAAAACTTGGCAATCCAGTTCACCCATGACGATTTCACAATGTTATTGGCATTCATTAAGGCCAGAGGCATGGCCAGAATCAAACTGAGCAAGGTGCCCAGTGTGGCGATATGGAGGGTGTCGAGCATCGCGCCATGAATAGTGGTGGGATAGGCAGCAAAATCCATCGGCCACATGCGTCTAAACATGTCGGCCAGCTGTTCCGGTGCATCCAGCAAAAACTCAGGAATAATTTCGACCGTGCGCAGAGAGGCAAAAAAGGACATGACGATGATCAGATACACCATATAGCGTGCTGATCGTTGCCCGAGCGTAAAACGCTGCCATTTTGGGGACTCCGCTGGATTGGAAACAGGCGTCATCAAGGCATCTGCTTTCATTGGAAGATCCTCCGCACAAGGTTGGATAAGGCTTCGCCCACTAGGATTAGGGCAATAATGGCTAATAAAATGGCTGTCACAAAGTCATAATCAAAGCGTTGGAAAGCCGAGAAGAGTGTCCCCCCTAGCCCACCCGCACCAACGATGCCCACCATGGTGGAGTTGCGCAGATTGGAGTCCAATTGATAGATCGAGAAACCGATGAACCGTGAAAAAACCTGTGGAATCACCCCAAATAATATGGTGCTGATAAAACCAGCCCCTGTGGCTCGAATCGCTTCCACCTGTTTAAATGAGATTTCTTCAATGGCTTCGGCAAAGAGTTTGGCCACAAAGCCTATCGAGGCCACAGTCAGGGTTAAAATACCAGCAAGGGCACCAAAACCAACGGCCTTCACAAACAAAATGGCAATAATTACCGGGTGAAAGGTACGGCACAGCGCAATAAACACGCGAACTGGGATACTAATCACGTTTGGCATCATATTACGAGCGGCCATCAGCCCGACAAATAAGGAGATAAGAATACCCGCAACACTGGCAATAATTGCAATTTGAAGGCTTTCAATTAAGTCACTTAATAATAATTCCCAACGGGTAAAATTAGGTGGAAACAATCGGTCAATTAAACGCCCCCCTTGATCGAGGCCTAGCATAAAACGCTCCCAACCTATATCAAGGGTAGAGAAGGCATATGCCAAATAAACAAATAATCCCAACCATAAAAACTTGGTCGACAGGGAGGTTTTAAAAGGGTTTTGACGATCAACTATTGTAGCCATGACTCACCCCCATAAATGGTTTTGAGATGGGTATCGGTAATGCCGTCTGGCTTGCCGTCATACACCACCTCGCCACCACTCATCCCGATCATCCGTTGCGCATAGCGTTTTGCTAAGTTCACATCGTGGATGTTCACAAGGGTTGGAATGCCTTTGTCTTGCGCCAGTTGCGTCAGCAGTTCCATGATTTCCACCGAGGTTTTCGGGTCTAAGGATGACGTTGGCTCATCCGCCAGCAAAATAGCGGGTTCCTGCATAAGCGCACGGGCAATGCCGACGCGCTGACGCTGTCCACCGGATAAACTGTCCGCGCGTTGCATCGCAAAGTCACTTAGCCCAACAAACTCTAAAAGCTCAAAAGCACGCTGAATATCCTTATCAGTGAAGTTACGTCGCCAAGCACTCCACGCCGACATATAGCCTAAGCGCCCGGTTAATACATTTTCTAAAACAGAGAGGCGTTCAACTAAATTGTATTCTTGAAACACCATCCCAATTTGACGGCGCACTTCTCGTAAGGATTTGCCTTTTATTTTAGCGACATCTTTATTTTTAAATATAATACTGCCATCTGTCGGTTGGATCAGGCGGTTAATGCATCTTAATAGCGTACTTTTTCCGGTTCCCGATGGCCCGATAATCGCAATTACACCCGCTTCATTTATATCAATATTAATATTTTTTAAGATTGGTTTATTTGAAACATAGGCATGATTTAAGTCACGTATTTCTAAACGGCTCATAGCAGAATCCTTATAGGCATAGCGAACCCAGGACCATCCAAAAATGATGGCCTGAGTTCAAAGAGGATAAAAAGTGGGACGTTACTTTTTCGCGGCGGCCGCTTCACGCTCAGCCAGTTGTTGCAAGCCGCGTTCTGTATAAGCGGTACCTGTGGCATGTGCTATGTCACGCACAACTTCCCAGTCGTCTTTGTAGGTAATTGGGAAGAAGCGATCTGCGCCGTCAAAATCAGCCTGCATTTCGGGTGGGAAACGGTAAGAGTCGAAGGCGTCTTTGATTTTTTCCACTAACTCAGGATGCAAGTCATGAGCATAACCAAATGCAGAGGTCGGAAAACGTGCACTGCGGTAGATGATTCTAAAATCATCGGCTTTAACACGGCCAGCTTCAACCATGCGATCATAGACATCGGAGGCAACAGGTGCAGCATCATAGTCACCGGTCAACACGCCCATAACGGATTGATCATGCTTTCCTGAATACGCCACTTTGTAATCTTCATCCGGCACAACACCTAAGGCAGGAAACAAGGCTCTAGGGGCGAGGTTACCCGAGTTGGACGATACGGCGGTATGAGCCACTGTGCGACCTTTGAGGTCTTCCATCGTTTGAATATCACTGTCGGCACGTACGATGGTGATCAGATTGTAGCCTTGGAATTCAGTCTCATAGCCTTTTACTGCGATCGGTACATAACCTGCAAGATTCACAGCATAACCCGTTGGTCCTGTTGAAAAACCAGCGATATGCAATCGACCTGAGCGCATGGCCTCGACTTGCGCTGAGTTGGAGTGAACGTTGTAGTAAACCACTCGTTTGCCAGTGGCTTCGGATAGGTGGCGCTGGAAATCAGCAAATGCATCTTGGTAAACAGCAGGATCTTCAACCGGGGTATAGGTGAACACCAGCGTACTAGGGTTGCGCCAACGGCTGGAGTCTTTGGGGGTGTCGGCCACCATGTCCATGTTCTCATCGCAGAAACGATCATCGAGTGCACCGCGATGTCCACAATCGGCTGCAAACGCAGTAGAGGTAGATAAGGCAACGAGCAGTGACGTCGTGATACCGAGACGACCAAGGGTGAGTAAACTCATGTGAAGAATCTCCGAATTATTATTGTATTGTGAGCCAACAGCTGTATTGGTGAATACAGTGCGGGTACGTAAATACAAAGCAAAAGCGATACCAATACAAAATAATCTATATTTTTCATTATGTTAGGCTAAAGTAAAGAAAAAACCTTATTTGTCTATCAAGAAAATGGGACACATCCGCCCCATTCAACAAGGTGTTTTTCTGTGCTTTAGGACAAGAGTGTCCCACCTAAGCTCTAAACATTTGCTTATCCAGCTGGAATTTTTTCATTTTTCGATACAGGGTTTTACGAGACATTTTTAACTGCTCGGCAGCTTTGCCTATTTGACCCGCAGCGGCGGCTAAGGAGTCTTCAATCAGCTTGCGCTCATAGTCTTCAAGCTTCTGATCAAACTCATCGAGGGTAGGAGGGGCAATGGCAATTGACTTATCACTCAATGAAAAACCATCCCCGTCGATTCCCAATACAAAGCGATCTGCTGTGTTTCGCAGCTCTCTGACATTGCCTGGCCATGCATAGTGCAAGAGCTTTTCTTGGTGATGGGCGCGTATTGGTGGGCAGGCTTTTTGAAAACGTTCGGCGGCAAGTTGGCAATAATGCTGAAACAGCATCAGGATATCGTCGCCTCGCTCCCTTAAGGGAGGAAGCCTCAAACTCGCTACGTTTAAGCGGTAGTATAAATCGAGACGAAACAGTCCTTTTTCACTGATCCTTTGTAAATCATCTTTACTCGCGGCTGTCACTCGAATGTTCACTTGGACGGATTGCGTGCTACCAAGCCGCTCTAAACTACGCTCCTGTAGCACTCGCAACAGACGAATTTGCGCGGTTAGCGGCATGGTTTCGATTTCATCTAGAAACAGAGTGCCCCCCGACGCCGCTTCGATTTTACCGATTTGACGCTGTTTAGCTCCAGTAAAGGCGCCAGCTTCGTAGCCAAACAGCTCACTCTCGATGAGATTTTCGGGCATGGCACCGCAGTTGATCGCGATAAACGGATGGTGACGACGCTGACTCGCATCGTGCAGTGCGCGAGCAACGACATCCTTCCCGCTGCCCGTTTCACCGTAGATCAGGGTGTCTACATCGGCATTGGCCAGCACCAGAATTTGCTCGTGCAGTTGTTTAATGCCGGGGGATTCGCCAACGACATGGCGCTCGACGATGGCTTTATCGTCTTGGCACAACTGCTGCTCACGACGCGCAAGCACCCATTTGCGCTGACGTTGCGCTTGGCGTAATCGTTCAACCAAGAGCGAGGGCGATACGGGTTTCTCCAAAAAATCAACCGCCCCTTCACGCATCGCCTGAGTGGCCATCGGTATATCACCATGGCCGCTCATTAATACAACTGGTAATTCCGAATCGAGGTTTTGCAGGTGTGCAAGCAGCTGCATGCCATCCACGTCCGGCATGCACACATCACTGAGTACCACGGCATTGGGATTTTGCTGTAAAAAGGTAAGGAGTAGCGATGGCCCACTAAAGCATCGGGGTTCAAAGCCTTCAAGGGTCAGCATTTCGGCAAAACTGTCGAGAACAGAGGAATCGTCATCAACAATACAGATTATCGGTAATTGGGACATAGGCGGATTCTTATCGTTTTTGATATCGCATTAATAAAGGCTTTTTGTCATAGCAATGAGGGTCTAATCAATCGCTCCATCTTGCCAAACATGTGCAGTGCGCTAAACAGGTGTCGTGTTGGACGCCATTGGAATCATGATTTGAAAACACGCACCCGCGCTCGTGTCCATCAAGGAGATGCGTCCATCAAAGTCTTGCAAGATATTGTAGCTAATCGATAATCCTAGACCTAACCCCTTGCCGGGAGACTTGGTGGTAAAGTAAGGATCAAATATATGCTCTTTGCAATCCGATTCTATACCCGGTCCGTTGTCTTCAACAAGGATTTCGACCCATTCAGTGTTAGGGCAGACCTTCCAAGAGACCCGCACAGAGGGATCACTGACTTGTTGCACGGCATCCAAGGCATTCATGATCAGGTTCACCATCACCTGCTCAAGCCGAATCGGCTCAGCGAGAACACAAACATCGGCATTGCCTGTTAATTGAGGATGGCAGTGACTGGATTTTGATTTAAGCAATTCAACTGCGGCTTCAATCACTGGAGCCAGTAGCATAGGATAGGGTTTTTGATCGGTTTTCCGCGCAAATCCACGCAAATGGCGCGTAATACCCGCTGTTTTTTCCAACTGGAGGGTTAGGCGTTCGACCCCTGATTTGGCTTGATCTAACAAGCCTTTGTCCAAACACAGGCCAACACTATGAATCTGATTCCGCATCACTGCAAGGGGTTGGTTAATTTCGTGGGTGATTGCCACACTTAACTGCCCCAGCGCGGCCAGTTTACCGGCTTGAATCAGATCTTGCTGTGCAAGCCTTAAACGCTTTTCAGTGTCTAACCGCTCTTGTGTTTCAGCAGCCAATTGACGATGCATCGCTTCCGTCTGAACAGCCGCTTCTTGAAAGGTTTTTAGATCCCTCGCCATTTCAGAGATTTCATCCCGCCCTTCTTGAATGACGTTGATATTCAATGCACCGCTGGCAATGGAATGCATATTGGATTGCAGCCTTACTAAACGGCCGAGTATGTTCCGCCTCACGTAAAACCAAGACACACTCGCTGCGAGCAGTAAGCTAATCATCGACAGCATCAGAGTTGCATCCCGTGCTTTAGAGACCGACAACCCAGCCTCTGCAATTTCATCATCAACACGCTGGTTCACTCTCTCGGTGTACTGAGAGATTTGAGCTGCTAATTGCTGAATATGTCGCTGGCTATTATTCACCAAAAATTCTTCTTGATAGCGCAGGTCTAATTCACGGTTTTTTTCTGTAAAGAGTGGCCCTTCACGTGAGACCAGTAAAAACAAGGAGTCGATAGGCGCGTTTTCAAAGGCTTGCACTAGGTCGTCGTCATCAAGTTGCAAGGCTTGTATCTCTGCCACTAAGGCTTCTAATCGCAAAAACGTGTAGTCCAGTTCCTTGAATGTACTGTCCGTGTGTGCTTTTTCAGCCAGCGCAAACAGATAGCTTAGACTTAAGCGTGTGGATAAAAATGCCTCTGAATACTCCGATAAGGGGCGTTGATCCAACACTTGATTCAGCTCGACATACAGGGGGTACAGACGCAAACGCTGCTGATCAGACGATTGGGCATGGCGATGGCGCTCTTCAACGGTTTGATGAATCAAGCCAATGCTGTAACGAATCTGATCACTGATTTCGATGAAGTAGCGGTTGTAATCTGGAAGGTGGATAACCCAGGTCTGCATTTCAGCTAAGACGCGATCCAACTGTTCTCGTGTGCGCTGTCGCACATAGTTTGAGTCGGCGCTGATTAAACGAGGGACCAGCGCTGTGAGTTGTTGGCTGAGCTCATTCAAACGTGCGGAAGCATAGAGCACTTCAATGCTATCCGCCCGAATCTGCTCCAAGCGCTGTTGCAAAAGCCCATTGCTGTGGGATGCAAACCCCGCGGCCAACAACGTCATCAAGGCAACGGTTGCAAAGGCGAGCATCAAGCGTGTGCTGACACTTTTAGGAATCCAGTGCTGAAGCTGCATTATTGGCCAGATTTAAAAATTAAAACGCCCGGTTTCTTCAACATTGATAAAGGGAATCAACGACCCTGCATCAATGCGCGCTTTGAAGGTGTAGTTGTACTGATTGCGTTGCGAGGATAAAACATCACTGATCAAGCGCGCACTGCCCAACAAATCGGGGCTGGCCTCTATGACAAAGTTAGCACTGCCATAGGCGGGAACGGACGGTAAATCCGGTGCAGCACCGCTTAGAATTCGGTAGTTCTCAACTTCTACGCTGTAGCTCATCCCACGCAGGTTCAACCCCACCCGATTCGGGTTCACAACCTCTATCCCTATGGCAAACTTCGGTGCAATCCCTTGTTGATTTGGAACCATCGTGAAAGACGTTACCTTGACATGAGGCTTTTCGTACGCCCCTTTTATGGAAGCACACCCGATCACAGGCAAGGCAAGAATAGACAGCAATACAGCGCGTCTGGTTGAGTTCATCTGTGTCTCCTTTGGGTAATTAGGCTAGATTAAACCCGAGTTCAGCTGAGCCTTAGCTGAACTCGGTGGAGACCTTACACCACTTCCGCTAAATTCCCTTTATCTTCAAGCCATTGTTTACGATCAGACGCGCGCTTTTTCGCCAACAACATATCCATCAGTTCGTGGGTGTCATCTCCAACATCAATCGTCAGCTGCACCAATCGGCGCGTATCCGGCGACATGGTTGTTTCGCGTAACTGTAAGGGGTTCATTTCCCCCAATCCCTTAAAGCGCTGTACGCCAATTTTTGCATTTTTGCGCTCAGCACGGATGCGATCAATGATGGCGTCTCGCTCATCATCATCCAAGGCATAAAACACTTCTTTTGCAACATCGATACGATACAACGGCGGCATGGCCACGTAGACATGCCCTGCGGTCACTAGGGGTTTAAAGTGCTGCACAAATAAGGCGCACAGCAGCGTTGCGATGTGTAAACCATCGGAGTCGGCATCCGCCAGAATGCAGATTTTGTTATACCGCAACCCTTCAAGATTATCTGAGCCTGGGTCGACGCCAATGGCGACAGAAATATCGTGAATTTCTTGCGAGCCGAGTATTTCAGAGGAGTCCACTTCCCAAGTGTTCAAAATCTTACCGCGCAGGGGCATGATCGCCTGAAACTCTCGATTTCGGGCTTGTTTTGCCGAGCCGCCTGCCGAGTCACCCTCGACTAAAAACAGTTCGGACTGGGCCGTATCAGCACCGGAACAGTCGGCCAGTTTCCCAGGTAAGGCAGGGCCTTGCGTGACTTTTTTACGAACCACTTTTTTGTTGTTGCGCATGCGTTTTTGCGCGTTCGTGATCACCAATTCGGCGATTTTTTCACCTTCTTCGACATGACGGTTCAGCCATAAAGAGAAGGCATCTTTCACGGCACCCGAAATAAAGGCCGCAATGCCTCGTGACGATAAGCGCTCTTTGGTTTGACCCGAAAACTGAGCGTCACGCATTTTGGCAGACAGGATATAACAGCATTTGTCCCAAATATCTTCCGGTGTTAGTTTGACACCACGGGGCAGCAGGTTACGGATTTCACAAAACTCTCGCATGGCTTCCAGAAGCCCTGTGCGCAAACCATTAACATGGGTTCCGCCTTGCGCTGTGGGGATGAGGTTCACATAGCTTTCTGCCATGATTTCGCCGCCCTCAATCAGCCACTGCACGGCCCACTCAACGGCGTCTTCCTGCCCGACCAAACTGCCGACAAAGGGCTCTTCCGGTAAGGTGTCGTATACTTGTGTTGCCCCTTTTAAATAAGCAACCAAACCATCTTCGTAATACCACTCTTCTTGATCTTGTTTCGCACTGCTCAGGTCTTTAAACATCACCTTGAGGCCTGGGCATAGCACCGCTTTTGCCCGCAGATTATGCTTTAAGCGGGTGACACTGAATTTTGGACTGTCGAAATATTTGGGATCTGGCGTGAATCGAACCGTCGTTCCAGTATTGCGTTTGCCACACTGCCCGATGACTTCAAGATCGGATACTTTTTCTCCGTCGGCAAAGACGATTTTATGGACTTGTCCGTCACGACGAATTTCAACGTGCAGGAGTTTAGACAGGGCATTCACGACTGACACCCCTACCCCATGAAGACCACCGGAGAAGGTGTAGTTGTCATTGTTAAATTTTCCGCCCGCGTGCAGGCGCGTCAAAATCAACTCGACACCACTGACGCCTTCTTCTGGATGGATGTCCACAGGCATACCACGACCATCGTCAGAGACAGACAGCGATCCATCTTCATGTAAAATCACTTCAATTTGTTTAGCGTGGCCAGCAAGCGCCTCATCAACCGAGTTATCTATGACTTCTTGAGCCAAATGATTGGGACGATCCGTTTCGGTGTACATACCTGGACGGCGTTTTACGGGATCTAAGCCACTGAGAACTTCAATAGCTTCGGCATTGTATTGCTTTGTCATTACGCTTCCTGTTGTGCTAAAACGGTCAAAGTTGTTGCAGGGGGTACAATTGCTTTACCCTCAGAAAAGGCAAGTATCATGGGTATCCACTCATCAAAGGCATCGAACCCATGACTGCCGCCTTCTTGAATATACTGGGTTGAACCCGAGAATTTTTCAACGGCTTCACGGTAATCCAAGGTTTCATCTCCGGTTTGTGTTAACAACACATAACGGGATGGATCGAAAATTTCCGGTATATCCAAGGCATGCAATTGCGCTAAATGTTCATGGGTCAATTGGTAACGCTCATGGGTATAGATATTTTCGTTTTCACCTAACCAGTTTTCAAGCAGCCGATAGGGATAAACGGCAGGATTAATCAAGACAGTACGCACATTCAAATAGTGCTCGGTCAACCAAGTGCTGTAATACCCACCCAACGAGCTTCCTACTAAGGTGATAAAACGCTCTCTGTGTGCTTGGACAATCGCTTGTAATTGTTCTATCGCCTCCGCGGGGGATGCTGACAGCGACGGAACAAGTACATCTTGCTCTCGACCGATTGACTGCATATGCGCGACTAAACGCTGAGCTTTCCATGAGGCAGGAGAACTGTTAAATCCGTGGACATAAATAATTAACGGTAAATTAGCCATTCATTTTCTCATGAAGTTAAACGGTGTTATAGCAACGGCATGGAGCTCATTCGGGAAGTGCGACTTCAAGCTGATGACCATGGTTTAAACACTGGTTCAGCCATTCACCTAAAAAAAGATTGAGTTGAATCTTTTCATCCGGCTGATGCATGTTGCGATTGGGGTAGCCATAGACTCCACTGAGCTGCTTGCGTCGGCGCGCACAAATGACCTCAGCCATTAAAGCATCGTGGTACAAGCGTATCACCAATTGTGGAGACTCAAGCCAAGGGGAATATGGCTCATGAATATGGGTCATCACCACGGAACTGGTATAACGAAACTCTTCGTCTATGTGTAAACGGACTAATACTTGCTTCTCATGCCAAACCACACGAAACTCGCGGATAGGGTGTTCACCCGCTTTGGGTAGCAGCTTTTGTAAGCGTGCATAATTGGCTTGGCAAACGGCCATTTGACGTGTCAGGTCAGGAACATACTTACGTTTCATTGCTCTTCCGCATCACTTCAACACCCTCTTGTACAATTCGATCATAGTGTATTCTTAACCATTGTACGCCAATAATGATTGCACCGTTATTCAAACGCCCTTGATCAAGCAAGTCGAACACCTCTTGTGCAGGTAAGCATAGCACTCGAATATCCTCATGCTCAGAATCTAAGCCGTGTATTCCAGACGCCAGCGAGGAGTCAACAAAGCCGTACCATAAATCAATCCACTCATCCATGCCACCTGGGCTGGGTAAGTACCCCAGAATGGGCGCTAAGTGCTTGACGGCGATGCCAGCTTCTTCTTGAGTTTCACGTTCGGCGACTTCTTGGATCGACTCACCTGCTTCCACCATTCCTGCCACTAACTCCAGCAGCCAAGGCCCGCCCGGTGCATCAACCGCCCCCGCTCTGAACTGCTCTATCAAAACCAGCCTCTCACGGATAGGATCAAACAACAAGACCACAACCGCATTGCCGCGACGAAAAATCTCACGGGTTATCGTCATGGGTGCACGCTCAAAGCACGCATGGCTGAGTGTCAAACGATGCATCTTAAAAAAGCCGTCAAACACGCGCTGATCTTCATGAATCTCAACATCCTTTGCGTCGAATGTGGGTGACCATGTCATTATTAATACCTCATAAGAGTTTGGGCATCATTCAAGATAGTTTAAATGTCCTTAGACTTTATTTTTGCTACCTTACACTTGAGATGGCTCAAAGAAAGTAAAACCATTACGGCCTTTTGCTTTGGAGGCATACATTGCCAGATCGGCTTCCTTTAAAAGCACATCAACTGGCTTTTCACCTGCACAAAACACCGTAGCACCTATGCTTATTGTAATTGGGTACTGAATGTCTTTGAGTCTGTACAGGTCAGCAAGATCTTCCTGTAAGTTCAAAATCACTTCCTCTGTCCTAGAGAATGCTTTCTGTGCATTGTCACCTGCATCATCTACTAACACAACAAACTCATCCCCCCCTAAGCGTGCAACAAAGCAATTACCATCCACACCGTCTTGTAAACGATTGGCAACTTGCTGGAGTAACAAATCCCCATAGTCATGGCCATAGGTATCATTGAGCGGTTTGAAATTATCAAGATCAATAAAAAGCAAACTCGCGTATCCCGCCCTGAATTCACACGAATCATTTCGATTAGATAAGGTGTTCATAAAGGAGCGCCGATTCGGTAAAGATGTCAGCGGGTCGAAGAAGGCTAAGGCTCTAAGTTGCTGTTCTTTCTCCTGTAACTTTTTGGCTTGTTCCTGTAGTTGAAGTTGTTGGGCTTGATTGGTCTCATGGTAGGTTTTAAAAAGATGCCTAGACCAACGCGAAAACACTAAAGAAGCAAGAACAGATAAAATCAGCGCAATACTGACCCCTATCAATAACTGGCGATAGTTTCGTGCCTGGGCTGCAGAGAACTCCTGTCGCTCTTGGTTGAGTAAGCTGTTGAAATCTTCTTCAAAAATAGTCGTTGCCAAGATCCATCCCCAATCCTCATAAACATCAACTAGGGCTTGTTTTTTTCGTAATTCTTTTGTTGTGGGATCTTCAAACCAATAGTCCACAAACCCACCACCATCAGTCGCTATCAACACCATTAAACTTAAGGACTCTTGTTCGACTTTCGAGCGCTGATTGGATGATATTTGTTCAAGCTCTGTATTGCCTGGTGACACTAGCAACTGACCACTTACATCAAATAATGTAATATAACCCGACTGCCCAAAACGATGAGATCTAACCCAATTTTTAGCTACCTCTTGCTGTTTTTTATCCCACTCGTAGGTGTAATCACCTGTGCCAATCAACCAATCGAAGGGCTCGAAGTACCGAACATACGCAAGCTTATCTGACATTTGGCTTGGTTTTTCTGGATGGTACCAACGATACTGTGAAAACCCTTCTCCTCTAGGCTTGCGTGCAGCTTCAATTAACCCCTTCATAATAAAGTGCCCAGTATCATCTTGGTTATCCGGCATTAGACGACCTTCGTATTCAGGCGCTGTCGGCAGCAAGATAAAACGTCCTTCCATATCATCTACAAAATAATAACCACGTCCATCGAAAAATCTCAGCGTTCGCAGAGACTCTACAATCAATTTCTTGATTTCTTGAGGATCACGAAGACCTTGTTCTTGTTGATAAATGGAGTTCATCAGGTTATAGGCAAGATCGACTTGCTCAATTAAGCGAGCACGTAAAATCTCGTCAGATTGAGCACGTGTGTGATCTAAGTAGTTACGCAAAGCGATCATCTCCGACTGCAGTTGATTCTGAATCTGCAGGGTTACCGAGTCTTCGAGTTTATTTAAAAAATTAATTTGATCCGCAAATCGCTGGCCTAAAAAAAGGCCTCCTAACATCAGGGTTAATGTAAAAACAACCATTAATGTCCCCAAAAGATGTAGCTTAGGTAAGTTTTTAGCAGGGTTGGACAATCGCATAGAGGTTTGTGTTACCTATATTTTTCTATTTATTTAAGTTTATAAGAAAGCGCTCTACAAAGCAGTTAAAACAGATTTTCTAATTTACAATTATTCGCTTGAGTGCCAAGCTAAGCCATCAATAATCAAGAGTTGACATCCCATGTCTATTGAGAGCGCAATTACCTATTTTATCGCTATTTTCATCTTTGCTATCACGCCAGGGCCAGGCATTTTTGCACTGATCTCAAGGGGGATGAGCTCCGGTTTCAGTGCGTGCGTCCCACTTGCGGCCGGAATGACACTGGGCGATCTGCTTTACTTAACCCTTGCTTGCTATGGATTAGCAACCTTGGCCGAGCACTGGAGTGAAGTGTTCACGATGATTCGAATTGTAGGGGCTATTTATCTCATCTACTTGGGATGGAAGATGTGGACAGCGCCAATTCATTTATCCGACATCCCTAAAGACAGTGCGCTAGGATCAGTCAAAGGCTTTATTCAGGGATTTTTGATTTCATCGTCGAATCCTAAGGTTATTTTGTTTTATATCGCGTTCTTACCCACATTTATTGATTTAACCCAAATGACTCAGTCTGATATTTTTTTGATTGCTGTGCTAACACTAGCGGCGCTGATGCTAGGCCTTTTACTGATCTCAGCTGGAGTTTCAACGGCACGTAAAGCCTTTAGATCTCATAAAGCCATGAGCACGTTGAATCGAAGCGCAGGCTCGCTGATGATTTTAGCTGGAGTCTACCTGGCGACTAAAAGCTAAGAATAGGCATCCGCAAGGGTGCCGTTATGCAGTAATATTTTTAGAGAATGCGACTTGAACAGGTGAAATTTATCGTCATTTTACTTAAAATACGCCGCCAAACAAATGCTTCATCTAACCCAATACGACATGCGGATACTACTATGACGGACCATCTATCTTCTTCATCAAAACGTCGACTAATCTTCCCTATAACGGGCCTAATCATCGCGAGTTTAGGTATCGCCTATGCGGTGTCAGATTTTTATGTGACGAACCAAAAAATGCAGGAAAGCGCCGCAGAAAAAGCACTGATTCAGGAGCAAGTCGCTGCCTCCATTGAAGACATGGCTGTTTTGAAAGCCCAGATGGCTGAACTAGAGGCAAAGAAACAAGGCCTGATCGATACTGAGCAAAACAACCTTGTTCAGCTAGAGTCTTTATACGAACAGGCCAGTGATTTTCAAGAGAACTTGGTGGGCAATGAGGGATCTGTTACCAGCTTACCAAGCTCAGCGCCGTCAAGCGCCGAACCTCTCTGATAGGTATTGATCTATTTGCTTTGATTCATACATCCAAGTCGTCTTGCCATTTTCGTCGATTCTTAGGCAAGGCACTTGGATTTTACCACCCTCTTGCTCTAACTCCTGACGATGCTCTGGATTTCCTTTGGCATCCTTCAACGCAACGGATACGTTGAGCCGATGGAGCGTGCGTCGTGTTTTGACACAAAATGGGCAAGCATGGAATTGATACAAGGACAGTTGTTGAGCTTCTGCATCTACTCTAGCTTGCTCTTCTGGTGTACGTTTCATTTTGGCGGGACGCGAGATCCAATCTAAAAAGACGATCACATTCCCTAACCCTTTTCTAAGCATCGATACCAACATCTGTTCTACAACCTTTTATTTCAAACCATGAGTTAAGCGCTCATTTTACCAGACTGCCCAAAGCAACGTTAGCCTCTCGAGTGGATGGCGGTTATGCATTGTCTTTATTGCTTGTCAGCTTAATAGGGTCAAGTAAGCTCATTAGCTCCAACTCTGACAAATCCGTCATTTCAAGCGCAACATCCAAAACTGGCCGTTGCTCTTGATAGGCACGCTTGGCAATCTCGGCCGCTTTCAGATAACCAATAACAGGGTTCAACGCCGTCACTAATATAGGATTACGCGATAATGAAGCGACAATATTGGCTTCGTTCACTTTAAAGGTGGCAATGGCTTTATCTGCTAATGCATAGGCAATATTCGTTAAGAGCTCAATCGATTGCAGCAGGTTACTGGCCACCAGCGGCAGCATAACATTCAACTCAAAATTGCCCGACTGACCCGCTAACGTAATGCTGGCATCATGGCCTATCACTTGCGCCGCAACCATCGTTGCCGCCTCTGGGATCACAGGGTTCACTTTACCCGGCATAATTGAAGACCCAGGTTGTAAGGCTTCGAGTTCAATTTCTGCCAAACCCGATAAAGGCCCCGAGTTCATCCAACGTAAATCATTTGCAATTTTCATGATGGAGACAGCGGTCGTTTTTAACTGCCCAGATAAACTCACTGCCGTGTCTTGAGCGCTCATTAATGCAAAGACATTGTCTGCTGGCACAAACGTGATCCCTGTTTGGTCACTTAAGGAAGCACAAAACTCAGAGGCAAAGTCTGGGTGTGCATTAACCCCCGTCCCAACCGCTGTCCCTCCTTGTGGCAGATGCTGCAGGCTCACTTGCAACGACTGTATATGCTTAATATTCTGAAGAATTTGTGCAGACCAAGCGCTCAAGGATTGGCTCAAACGTATGGGCATGGCGTCCATCAAGTGCGTCCGTCCTGTTTTAACACAGTGGTCCACCGAAGCCGCTTTACGCATAATGACTTCGGATAAATGGCTTAATGCCGGAAGCAAGGCTTCTTCCACCCTAATGGCGGCACTGATATGTATTGCGGTTGGAATACAATCGTTACTGCTTTGCCCAAAGTTAACATGATCATTAGGGCTGACTGGATCTGCCAGAATACGGCTTGCTAAGGTGGCTAAGACCTCATTCGCATTCATGTTACTGCTCGTCCCAGAGCCAGTCTGATAGATATCTACGGGGAAATGCTCCATCAATTGTGCATCTTCCATTAATTCATCAACGGCCTGCACTATGGCATCCGCGATAGGCTCTGCTAACAACTGCAAACGCTTATTCGCGACGGCGGCGGCTCGCTTTGTCAGTAATAATGCCCGAATAAAGGCAGCGGGCATGGGTTGGCCGCTAATGGCAAAGTTGTTAATTGCGCGCTGAGTCTGAGCGCCATACAACGCCTGTTCTGGAACACTGATTGTACCCATGCTGTCAGTTTCAATTCGATGCGTCATTTTCAATCCTCTCCAATATGTGCATTGAAATACAAACCCGCTCTGATGTATTCGAACGTAATATGCAATTCGTATTGCAATCGATTAAGGGTGCGATAGCTTCCTTTAAATCGTGGTAAGCGCTTCATCGCCAATAGGGGGCGATTAATATTTTCCAGACAAAAGATGCGCCACTGAGAAGGCAGTGCTTCATCCGCTAGTGTTTCTAACAATAAACGGAATTGCTGTTCGTAATGCGCAAACTTTTCGGTGTGATGATCGGGTAAAGTGCCGTTCTCTAGAGAAAACCAGCGGTAAATCAGCAGCGGGTCATCTGGGCATTGCGCTTCCCTTATCATACTCCGTAACTGCTCTAAAGAAACTGAATGCTCGTAACCGGACATAACTCATCTCGTTTTGAAGTTGTAATCTGAGTGTCGTCAACTAGTGGATCATTGAAGACGGCAGTATCAACATCGTAGTGCAGAGCGCGCCCACACCAATACAGACAAACTCAAACCAATAATTACTCATAGACCTCTTCTCTTCATTATAGGTGAGAACGAAAATGCGCTGATTTGCTGCTGAAACAAGAAGTGGCTACAAACGCAATGAAAACTAAATCGTATTGATAATTATTATCAATAATGATCAGGTTTATGTCAAGACGATTTTTTAAAGATGGGAAATAAAAAAAGCCCAACAGAATGTCAGCTGTTGGGCTTTGAGGAGAACATAAGAATTATGCGGCCGCTTCGTCTTCAACAGATGAGCGGATCAAGTAATCAAAGGCACCTAATGCGGCACCTGCGCCATTACCCATCGCGATAATAATTTGCTTGTATGGGACGTTTGTCACGTCTCCTGCTGCAAATACGCCAGGTATATGTGTTTCGCCATGCGAATTTACTTCAATTTCACCGAAACGGGTCAGCTCTAGATCCCCTTTCAACCAATCGGTATTTGGTATAAGTCCGATTTGTACGAAGATACCTTCTAAATCTAAGTGGTATAATTCGTTGCGTTCACGGTCTTTGTAGGTCAAACCAACAACTTTTTTACCGTCGCCTCTTACTTCAGTGGTTTGAGCCATTTTAATGATGGTAATGTTGCTCATCGATGCTGCTTTTCTCTGAAGCACCGCATCGGCTCTAAGTGTGTTACTAAATTCCAATACCGTTACGTGTGCAACAATACCGGCCAAATCAATCGCAGCTTCAATACCTGAGTTACCACCACCAATAACGGCTACACGCTTACCTTTAAATAAAGGACCATCGCAATGTGGGCAATAGGCAACACCTTTTCCACGGTATTCTTGCTCACCAGGAACATTCATTTCTCTCCAGCGCGCGCCTGTTGCTAAAATGACAGACTTACTCTTTAGCGTTGCACCACTTTCAAGATCGATTTCAATCAGGCCATCTTTGCGCAGTTTCTTAGCGCGTTGGTTGTCCATGACATCCACATCGTATTCTTTAACATGCTGTTCAAGACTTGCAACCAGCTTTGGGCCTTCGGTGTAGTTAACCGAGATGAAGTTTTCGATACCCACTGTATCCATCACCTGACCGCCAAAGCGTTCAGCGACAATACCTGTGCGTATGCCTTTACGTGCTGCATAAATCGCAGCTGCCGCACCTGCAGGCCCTCCACCGACGATTAACACATCGTATGGATCTTTTTCATTTAAGGCAGCTGCCTCTCGCTTAGATGCGCCAGAGTCAACTTTTGCAACAATTTCTTTCAATGTCATGCGGCCTTGGCCAAAGGGCTTACCATTCAGCAGCACGGTTGGCACAGCCATGATCTCTCTTTCTGCGACCTCTTGTTGGAAGAGCGCACCGTCGATCATGACGCTGGTCACATTGGGATTCAAAATTGCCATTAAATTCAGAGCCTGAACTACGTCCGGGCAGTTTTGGCATGACAGAGAGATATAGGTTTCAAAATGAAACTCACCCTGCAATTGTTTTACCTGCTCGATCAACTCGGGATCGGCTTTTGATGGGTAGCCACCAGATTGCAATAATGCCAGGACTAACGAGGTAAACTCGTGGCCCATCGGTATGCCAGCAAAGCGCACTCTTGGCGCTTGTCCTTGTGCAGCAATCGCCATACTCGGCGCACGCTCGCTGCCATCCGTTAGGACTTGAAGGCTAATTTTACTATTCAGCTCAGCGATTTCCTCGCAGAGTGATAAAAGTTCTTTTGATTTTGCACTATCGTCAGTGGACACAATTATCTCAATCGGATTGACGATATTCTGCAGATAGGTGTCCAGTTGCTTCTTAAGATTCGCGTCCAGCATGAGACCGCCCTTTAACGATAAGGTTATCTAAAAAATAGGAAATTGAGACCGACCCCAGGATTCGGGGCCGGAAATGACACAGTCGTTAAACCGTATTAGATCTTGCCAACCAGATCCAAAGAAGGAGCCAGTGTTTCTTCACCTGGCTGCCATGCAGCTGGGCATACTTCACCGTCGTGAGATGCAACGTATTGAGCCGCTTGGATTTTACGAACCAGCTCTTTAGCTGAACGGCCAATGCCAAGATCGTGAATCTCAGCAACTTTGATCTGACCTTCTGGATTGATAACAAACGTACCACGCAAAGCCAAGCCTTCTTCTTCGATCATAACGTCGAAGTTGCGAGAAATAGCGCCTGTTGGATCTGCAATCATCGGGAAGTTGATTTTCTTGATGGTGTCAGAAGCATCATGCCAAGCTTTGTGAGTGAAATGAGTATCAGTTGATACTGAATACACTTCTACGCCCATTTCCTGCAGCTTAGGATAGAAATCAGCCAAATCACCCAGCTCAGTTGGGCAAACAAATGTGAAGTCTGCAGGATAGAAGAAAACGACTGACCATTTTCCTTTCAAATCGGCATCAGATACTGGAACGAACTCGCCATTGTGGTAAGCAGTTGCATTAAAGGGTTTAACTTCAGTGTTAATCAGTGACATTGTGTTCTCCTAAAAGGTTGTCGTTATTCAACAAGACCATAATAGGAAAATATCACGCGCTTGGGAAATTAATATATCCTAGCAGAACGATTTATTTTGACTATCGGATAAAGTAAAACACCTTTAATATTTCTATGGTAAAGATACATTGAGCCTCAGCAGGCTTCAAGGTAGTCCACCATCAATTGCAGGCTCACCTGTCCCCGAAACTCATTACGAGCCAAGCGATAGACCATACGTACTGCCTGCACCGCATCATTAGGCCATAGCTGAGTATCGACGCCAAAAGCAATCGCATCAATAGGTTGCTGTCCGCCGACGGGCATAACCACTAACTTCAGATGTTTTTGTCCAACAATACGCTGTTGCAATATTTTGAAGTAGCCATCAAAGACAGGCTCAGGGAATTGATGTCCCCAAGGGCCTGCTTGTTGCAAAGCCTCTGACAACTCCAGTGAAAAGTCGACGTCTTGCAGTTCGCCATCGGTCATCAAGACTTTTTGTAAATCGGCTTCTGTTAAGGCTTTCTTCACTTGGGCATTAAATGCGTCTTTAAATACATCTAGGTCTGTAAAGGCAATCGACAAGCCAGCGGCAGCCGCATGTCCACCAAACTTTTTCAACAAGCCTGGATGTTGCGCCGCAATGGCATCCAAGCCATCGCGGATATGAAAACCAGGAATGGATCGAGCGGAGCCTTTAATCTCTCCTTCATCACCCGGTGCAAAGGCAATAACGGGGCGATGCAAACGATCCTTGATACGAGAGGCCAAAATACCGATAACCCCTTGGTGCCAAGTGGGTTCAAATAAACAAATACCCCAAGGCATAGACAAATCATCCAAAGACAAGGCATCAAGTATATCGATTGCTTGCTTTTGCATGCTCTGCTCTATGCTGCGACGTTCGACATTGAGATGATTCAACGTCTGTGCCAACTCACGTGCATGATCTGGGTCATCGGTTAGCAAGCATTCGATACCGATTGACATGTCCTCCAATCGCCCTGCCGCATTCAAACGGGGTGCAATGGCAAAGCCCAAATCAGCGGCCATCAGATGTTCACGCTGGCGCCCCGCGACGTCTAACAACGCCAGAATCCCAGGACGCGCCTGGCCGGCACGAATACGCAAGAGACCTTGATGCACCAAGGTGCGATTGTTGTGTTCAAGCGCTACAACATCGGCAACCGTTCCCAATGCGACAAGATCAAGCAGGTTTGCCAAATTAGGTGCAGATAGGCTCTCAGAGAAATAGCCTTGTGACTGCAATGTCCGCCTTAAGGCAATCATGACGTAAAAAATCACCCCGACACCACAGGTTGATTTCGCTATAAAATCACATCCCGGTTGATTCGGGTTTACGATTGCAACGGCATCCGGTAACGCCTGCCCCGGCAAGTGATGATCAGTGACTATGACATCTATGCCAAGATCTTGTGCTTTTTTTACGCCTTCAATGCTGGAAATGCCATTATCAACCGTCACGATCAGATCTGGCTGCTTTTGACTGGCGACTTCGACAATCTCGGGGCTTAGACCATAACCAAACTCAAAGCGATTGGGCACCAGATAATCAACTTGCGAAGCACCCATCATGCGTAACGCCAACACAGCAAGCGTTGTACTGGTCGCACCATCGCAGTCAAAATCACCCAAAATCAAAATACGCTCTTGCCTTTTTAGCGCAAGCACTAGGCGATCTACCGCTGCATCCATCCCCTTCATCAGATGATCTGGTAGCAGCTCTTTTAAGTGTCGTCCGATATCGGCTAAAGACTCAACACCACGTGCAGCATAAACACGAGCTAACACAGGGTGTAAATGAGAAAAAGGCGCATGAGAAAAGGTCGGCACAATTCGACGTTGGATAATCGCTTGGGTCATTTCAAATCACTAATGGGAGGGGTAAAACGGCTTAAACTCTGAAACAGTGGACACTGATTTTAGTCAGTGCCCACTCTAACATCAGTCGCGATGTACGTTGGCAGAGATAAATGCCTGAACACTTGCTAGATCCTTTGGTAGAACCGTGAAGCGCTCTTCACGCTCGTACAAATCCGCCAAATGCGCAGGCAATGCAGGTGACTCTAAACCAGCTTTTACAATCGGTTCAGGGAACTTCACCGGATGAGCGGTTGCAAGCGTGATCATAGGGATTGTTTTATCTTTCCAACACTCACGCGCTGCTTTTAAACCAATGGCGGTGTGTGGATCTAATAAATAACCCGTCTCTTGATAGACTTGTTTGATCACATCACAGGTCGTTGCATCATCGACAGCATAACTGTCAAATAGCTCACGCACTGTTTCCCAACGTCCAGATTCCAGACTCACGGATTCTCTTTTAAAGCGTTTCATTAAGTCTGCAATTGCTGCACCGTCACGTCCATACACATCAAACAGCAAACGTTCAAAGTTTGAGGAAACCATGATATCCATTGACGGTGACAGAGTATGTTCCAGCGTACCTTTTGACATATCATTGCCTGAAATCACGCGATGCAAGATGTCATTGCGGTTGGTAGCTACCACCAACTGCTTAATCGGCAGCCCCATTTGCTTAGCGAGATAGCCTGCAAAAATGTCCCCAAAGTTCCCTGTTGGGACAGAGAAGGACACTTCACGATGCGGGCCACCCACAGCTAGGGCTGACGAGAAGTAGTAAACGATCTGAGCCATAATTCGCGCCCAGTTAATCGAGTTCACCGCCCCAAGTTTAAGCCCCTCAAGGAAAGACTGATCAGCAAAGCTGTCTTTGACCATTTCCTGGCAGTCATCAAAGTTACCTTCTAACGCAATGTTAAAAACATTGTCGCTTAATAAGGTTGTCATTTGACGACGCTGAACCTCAGACACTCGGTTATAAGGGTGCATAATAAAAATATCGAGGTGTTTGCTGTGTCTGCAGCCCTCAATAGCGGCCGATCCAGTGTCACCTGAAGTCGCCCCCATGATCACTAAACGCTCGCCACGTTCAGACAAGACATGGTCCATTAAGCGTCCTAGCAACTGCAGAGCAAAATCTTTAAACGCCAGTGTTGGACCATGAAAAAGTTCTAAAACCCATTCATTTCCACCGAGCTGTATCATCGGTGCCACACCAATGTGATTAAACCCAGCATAGGTTTCATCAATCATGGTTTTCAAGTCAGCTTCTTTAATACAGTCATCTACAAACGGCTTGATGACATTAAAGGCTAATTCGTTATAAGGAAGCCCTGCCCAAGACGCAATTTCTTCCTGGGTGAATTTTGGAAGGGTTTCAGGCACATAAAGCCCACCGTCTTCCGCCAATCCAGCCAAAAGCACGTCAGCAAAATTAAGGACAGGTGCCTGACCACGAGTCGAGATATAGTTCATAACGGCCTCCTTAATCGGCTAAATGGTCTACACGGATACGGATCACTTCACCCAAAATATCAGGCAAGGCTTCGATTTCGCGAATGGCTTCATTCATCATTCGCTCAGCAACACGCTGGGTGAGCATAATCACAGGCACTTGAGCTTCTTTCGTTTCTTTTTGAACGATGGCTTCAATGTTAATGCCCTTTTCACCCAGAATCCGCGTGACATGTGCCAATACACCTGGACGCTCAACTGCTTGCAAGCGCAGGTAATAACCACTGACCGTGTCTTCAACCGACAAAACAGGTGTTTCTGATAACTCAGAACTTTGGAAGGCCAATGGAGGGACACGACTTTCTGCCGTTGCATCCAGCATCCGCGCAACGTCAATCAGATCCGATACCACCGCAGAAGCCGTTGGTTCAGCACCAGCACCCGGTCCGTAATAAAGTGTTTGTCCAACCGCATCGCCCGATACCATCACAGCATTCATCACGCCATTCACGCTGGCGAGTAAAGAGGACTTAGGAATCAAGGTTGGATGAACCCGTAACTCTATGCCTTTATCGGTATGGCGACTGATGCCTAAATGCTTAATGCGATACCCTAATTCTTCGGCGTACTGGACATCATCCGGCGTCACTTTACTGATCCCTTCGGTATAAGCTTTGCTGAACTGCAAAGGAATACCATAGGCAATTGATGCAAGGATGGTCAGTTTATGAGCCGCATCGATCCCTTCAACATCGAAGGTCGGGTCGGCTTCGGCGTAGCCTAAGGCTTGTGCTTCAACAAGCACATCGGCAAAGGCACGTCCTTTTTCACGCATTTCTGTCATGATGAAGTTGCCAGTACCGTTGATGATACCCGCCAACCAATTAATGCGATTCGCGGCTAAGCCTTCACGAATCGCTTTGATAATTGGAATACCTCCAGCAACAGATGCTTCAAAGGCAACAACCACATTTTTCTTGGCTGCTGCGGCAAAAATCTCATTACCATGAACCGCGATCAAGGCTTTATTGGCCGTGACAACGTGCTTGCCATTTTCAATTGCGGTCATTACCAACTCTTTGGCAACTTCATACCCACCAATCAATTCGACAATAATGTCAATTTCAGGATCTCTGGCTAATGCAATCACATCTTTTTGTAATGTATAAGCAGATGTATCGCACGCCGGATTATGACGGCGTGAAGCGATCGCTTTAATTTCAATTGAACGGCCCGCTCGACGGGCAATTTCTTGTGCATTGCGGGTCAAGACGTTAAACGTGCCACCGCCAACTGTACCCAGACCACAGATCCCTACTTTTACAGGCTTCAAACGACACCTCGCAGATTGCTTACTCAGGACGCACCCTTTCTGAAGAAAGAGTAAAAAATGGGTCTTAGTATAACGAAAACAGGGGCGTTGCACTATGCAAAGCCCCAGTAATCAACACTCAATTGATAAGATATTAGTTGAGACCTAACATAGGTGCTAAACGTTCAGCTGGTAGATAACCGGGTAACAGGGTTCCATCTTCTAAAACCAATGCAGGTGTTCCCGTCACACCAATCTTTTGCCCCATGACTAACTGGCCCACAACTGGATTTTCACAGGTTTCCTGTGTAATGGTTTTACCCGCTTTGACAAGATCCATTCGCTGATTGCGTTCTTGTCCATCCTTACCACACCAGATAGACACCATCGTGTTATAAGTTGCAGTGTTTGGCCCTCCTCGCGGAAACGCCAAGTAACTGACTTCAACCCCCATTTTATTTAATGCTGGGATTTCTTCATGCATACGTCGGCAGTAAGGACAGTCAACATCTGTAAACACCCACAAATGCGCTTTACGATCACCCTCTGCAGGGTAATTGATAATATCAGCCTCGGGCACTTCAGCTAACGCATCCAGTCTGAGGCGATTTTGTGCTTGCTCAGTTAAATTCACCAATCCTTGAGTATCATCAATTTCGTATAGGTGACCCACCAATAAATAGCGCCCTGTTGACTCGGCATACAAAATCTCACCGCTCTCCAACGTCACTTGATAAAACCCCTCTAGCACCGCAGGCTCTATCGACTGTACAGGAATTCTGGCATCTGCTTTATTTAGCTGCGAACGGATGGTTTCCTCAGCATCAGAGGCCCAAACCGCAACACTCAAGAAGATTGCGGTTAGCAAAACAGCCAGCGAACTTTTTTTCATAACATCCTCAGATCGTCATTAATTACAGGGATAAGAGTCACAAAACAGGCTTTAGTTCAACCTCGCGGATGATGCGCCTGATGAATTGCATTCAGTCGGTGTGTCGCCACATGGGTGTATATCTGGGTTGTGGATAAATCAGAATGCCCCAACAACATTTGCACAACACGCAAGTCCGCACCATGATTCAGCAGATGGGTCGCAAACGCATGACGCAAGACATGAGGAGACAAAGGTTTATCAAGCGCTGCCACCTGAGCATGATACTTGATTCTATGCCAAAACGTTTGCCGCGTCATTGCACTGCCTCGTTGGCTTGGAAACAGGACGTCGGATGAAGATCGAATCAACAGAGGACGAGACTCACGTAAATAACGATAACACCATTCGACAGCCGTATCACCAACAGGCACCAAGCGCTCTTTATTTCCTTTACCGACCACCCGTACAACACCTAAACGAAGATTTAACTGGTCCAACTCCAAGTCAACCAACTCAGTTACTCGCAAACCGGACGCATACAGTAGCTCCATCATAGTTTTATCACGCAACCCTAAGCAATCACTCACATCTGGCGCCGCCAGCAATGCCTCAACATCTCGCTCAGTCAAGGTTTTAGGTAAGGGGCGGCCAGGCTTAGGACTTGCAAGGGTCAGCGTAGGATCCTCTTCAAGATCGCCCTCTCGCAAGCAATAACGATAAAAACCACGCAAGCAAGACAAGGCTCTTGCCGAAGAAATGGATTTGAAATGCTCTGAAACTCGCCAAGCTAAATAGGCTTGCAGCTGGGATCGACGGGCACTTAACAAGTGCATAGAACGATCATTGAGCCAGCATGCGAAATGACACAAGTCACGTTTATAGTTACTCAGGGTATTGGGGCTAAGCCCTTTTTCTAACCAAAGGTTACGACAATAGCGCTCAATCAAAACTTGATCTTGATCGCTCGGCAAAATGGCAACAAAACGCCGATCCACCATTAACGATAAACCTCTGTCGCTTGAATTTTATCCAACTCAAACGGGTATTCGGCAACACCACGATCCACCCGTTCAATCACACGAATATTGTTACCCTCAACCGCCACCAGGATACCCTCTACACGCTTGCCAAAGAAGGTATAGAAACGAACTGGATGACCTACGTAATTGAAAAACTCACTCGTATCTGTCTCGCGAAACTGGCGTGGTACAAAAATATTTTCTGCTTCAACTGGCATTGATCGCCGCCTAGGATTCAGCTCCGGCAGCTCTGCCTCAGGGACTTCGATCTGCATTGAAAAGGCTTCAAACAATGCAACCCATTCGTCATCGGTTAATTCAATGTGAGTATCATTTACCTTGATACTAGGCCTCAGCAAGCCAACATAATCAGCAGGCTCATGTGAGCGAGCAAACGTTAATGGAATCACTAATTCGGTTGGTGATAGGCTGATTTCTAACTGAGCGTCTGGTCGGCTCATCGCGTCATAGCCTGCAATCATTGGCCGTGTCGGTTCGACACCACGCTCTCGTAACCAGTCCTGTATCATTAAGCCATGATTCAAATAAAATTGCGCAGGCGACACTTGCGACTGGGTCGAACAGAACTCACCACGACGTCGATTAAACCCTTCATCCGAGTAACGCAACTCTGCAGCCAAAACACCTGGAACTTCACGTAAATTAGACGCTTGACGGAGTGTTAGACCTAATACAGCCGAAAAATCAATTTGCCACCAATCTTTAACATTGGCATTGACGTCTAACTGCACACGATTTTCATCAAGGCGCTGCCAATTAAAGTAGAAATCAGTCTGCACTAAACGCATTCCAATCATGCGCAATGTCGTTAAATCAAAACTGCGGACATTTCCGCACCCCAAAGCAATCGGGCTTATGTGAGAAGGAGGGCTGTCACTCATTAATTGCTTAGCCATGTGCTCAAATGACGTAAACAGAGGCGAGTTAAAATCCAGCGTTAAGCCCGTCATACTCACATGCAGATCATTCGGTACGCTTTCACGGTTTAAGGTTGCGCCAGGGTTCAACCAAAATGCTGGATCGCGACTGCGCATCAATAAGGTGTCGATTAAGAAGGGGCTTGCCTGCCCTAGCGGCATGATTCGAATTCCTTGAATCTTTACTTCACCGAAAGGCGATAAGACTAAGCGATTATAGCTCACTTGAAGTAACGGATTGAGCCCATTCAAGGTACTATCTAGCTCTCGCTTTAACTGATACCAATAAAGACCATAGGCCATTAGCACAAAAGCGACCATCAACCCCAAAAAGGCAAAAACCCATTTAACTGTACGCATCAAAACTACCCTGTGTGTTCACAACCACTTATTCCATTCTATTTGACGGGATACATTATAGCGAATAGATCAAGTAAGATTTCTATAAAAAAAGAGACTTTTCTATATTCAAGACGGATTTCAGGACAATGACAACAAAAAAGCGGCTTCTCAGCCGCTTTTTTTCATCACTTATCGAAAAGCTGGAATTAACCCAATTTTTCTTTGATACGTGCAGACTTACCACTACGCTCACGAAGATAGTAGAGTTTAGCCTGACGAACATCACCACGACGTTTAACGCTGATGCTGTCAATGACAGGGCTATACGTCTGGAACGTACGCTCAACACCTACACCGTGAGAGATCTTACGAACAGTGAAAGCTGAGTTTAAACCACGGTTACGCTTACCGATTACAACGCCTTCGAAAGACTGTAAACGAGTACGCTCACCCTCAACCACTTTAACCTGAACTACAACGGTATCACCCGGTGCAAATGCAGGCACCTCTTTGTTCATTTGTTCAGCTTCAATCTGCTGAATAATTGTGCTTTTGCTGCTCATCGCTCGCTCCTATTTTTTCAACCGCACGCCGCTTGGGCTTCGCGGATATATTCGCTTAACAGCGTTTGCTGTTCTGGGCTTAGATTCATCTGTTCAAGCAAATCAGGTCGACGCTGCCAAGTTCTACCAAGTTGTTGTTTCAAGCGCCAACGCTTAATTTCAGCGTGATTACCACTCAACAACACCTCAGGCACATTCATGCCATCAAGCTGTTCAGGACGAGTATAATGTGGACAATCTAGCAGACCATCAGCAAAAGAATCTTCCTGTGCTGATAACTCATGGCCCAATACACCGGGCAACATTCTAGACACTGCGTCGATCATCACCATTGCGGGCAACTCGCCTCCACTGAGAACGAAATCACCCAACGACCATTCTTCGTCTATTTCGGCTTGTATCAGGCGCTCGTCAATACCTTCATAACGTCCCGCCACCAAAATAAGACTATCTTGAGTCGCTAACTCTTCTACGCCCGCTTGGTTGAGTTTGCGTCCTTGAGGCGATAAATAAATCACCTTTACCAACCCAGGCGCTTGCGCCTTAGCTGCTTGGATCGCATCACGCAACGGCTGCACTTTCATTAGCATTCCCGGACCACCGCCGTAAGGGCGATCATCCACAGTACGGTGCTTATCGAGCGTAAAATCTCTAGGATTCCAACACTCTATATTTAAAGCACCTGAACGCACAGCCCTTCCTGTAATGCCATAGCCTGTAACAGCCTCAAACATTTCAGGAAACAAACTGACTATCCCGAACCACATTCGTTAAAACTCTGGATCCCAGTTGACCCGAAGCTCACCCGATTCTAGATTTATCTTTGTTATCACTTGATCCGGCAAATAGGGAATCAAACGCTCAGCATCATCAATGCTTTCTTTAGTCGCTTTAACAACTAACACATCGTTTGAGCCCGTTTCAATCAAGTGATCAACCCGCCCCAGCAAAACGCCGGATTCGGTATAAACCAAAAGATTTTCAAGCTGACTCCAGTAGTACTCACCGTCTTCTAGATCGGGCATTTGCGATGCAAAAACACTAATTTCAGCACCAACGAACGCACGAACCTCTTCAGGAGTATCAACACCAGCCAACTTGGCAATCAAGCCTTTTCCATGAGGTTTAAAGGATTCAAGCTTTAACGCTTTCCATTGCCCCCCATGGTTTACCTGCCAAGGTGTATAGGTGAACACGTTTTCGATTGGATCCGTGTAAGAATAAATTTTGACCCAGCCCTTTACTCCATAAGGAGCACTGAACCGAGCTATGACTACACGCTTATCGGTTGATTCACCTTGCATATCTGACAGGTCCGCCAAGCTAATTACTGTGCGGCCTTACGTGCATCTTTAACCAGCTGGGCAACACGCTCAGACGGCTGTGCACCTTTGCTGATCCAGTAATCAACACGCTCTAGGTTGACGCGTAAACGCTCTTCCTGACCCCGAGCAACAGGGTTAAAAAAGCCCACCCGCTCAATAAAGCGGCTGTCACGCGCAAAGCGCGAATCGGCAACGGTGATATGATAGAACGGACGCTTTTTAGCGCCGCCGCGAGACAAACGAATAGTGACCATGCGCTGGACCCCTTTATTTCGCAAGGATGGGTTTTAGGATCGCCCATCGTTAGTAATCCCCGTTCAGTTCGCTATGCAAGCCGGCTGAACGAGGGCCAAATCAAAATTGAGGCGCGAATTGTACGTTAAACGCACACACATTAAAAGCCCGATAAGCGCTGTAGCGCGTCTTATCAGCGCGTATTACTAATTTTTTCTTTTGCCAATTCCAAGGCAATGGCGCCAGTGGGTCTTGATTCCACACGACTTCTGTCAAAAATCATGCTTAGGGTACTTGATATACCTTCGACATGTTTTTTTACCTGCTGAGGGTCATACCCTACGCGTTCATAATAGATATCAATGATACCACCCGCATTTATGGCAAAATCTGGGGCGTACAAAATACCTTTTTCGTGCAATTTGCGGTCATGATATTCACTTTCCAACTGATTATTTGCAGCCCCTGCTACCACTTTTGCTTTTAGTGCACTGATGGACGTGTCATTCAACACCGCTCCCATGGCACATGGCGCAAAGACATCCACATCAAGGGACACAATTTCTTCTGAGGAAACAACTCTGGCGCCTAGCTCTGCTTGCGCTTTCGCGACTGCATCTGGATATATATCACTGACATAGAGCTGTGCGCCCGCAGCATGAAGATGCTGTGCTAAACGATAACCCACATTCCCGACACCTTGAATCGCTACTTTCAACCCCTGCAAACTTTGGTTACCAAAACGCGCCTGCACCGCCGCTTGCAAACCCACAAATACACCATATGCAGTTGCGGGGGATGGGTCACCATTATTTCGCCCTCCCATTAAACCAGGACGATCATGGATTCCAGCAACATATGACGTATGCTTAGACATCACTTTAAGGTCAGCAACTCCAGTTCCAGAATCCTCAGCGGCGATATAACGCCCACCTAAAGACTCCAAACAGCGCCCCATTGATTCCAGGAGTGCTTGGGTTTTATCCCTGCGCGGGTTGCCTATAATAACGGATTTACCGCCACCTAATTTCAAATTTGCCAAGGCAGATTTGTAGGTCATTCCTTTTGAAAGACGAAGTACGTCAGTGATGGCTTGAGATTCGCTTTCATAAGGCCACATACGACAACCACCTAAGGCGGGCCCTAACTGCGTATCATGAATGGCAACAATTGCTTTAAGACCTGAGCTTGCATCATGAAAAAAGACCACTTGTTCATGCTGTTCAAACTCAACATGCTGAAATACTGACATAGCGTTTCTCCTACAACTGGATCTCAGTTGTAACTTGATTTTTATTATAGGTGCGCCAGATATACCCGGCCCACATGAAATCACCCTTTTGGGGTGACAAATGGGAAGTTAGGCCAGACTCGCGCCTAGGTCAAGGTACATTTTACCTCTATGAAGAAACCTACATTTTGAATTTTAGTGAACAAGTCTTTCGCAAGCGCTAAAATGGCGTCATATTTTTTGAGAAAACAACCAATGAACATAGCGCTGACTCCTTTAACTTCATGGCAAGACGAATTAAAAAATGCCATCACCTGCCCCGAGATGCTGCTTAAAGAGCTTCAACTGCCCAGCAATCTTCTTACAGGTGCCAAGTTAGGTGATGCTTTATTTTCCTTGCGCGTACCTAGACCCTATTTAAATCGGATAGAGAAAGGCAATCCCAACGACCCGTTGCTAAAACAAATATTGCCCATTAAAGAAGAAGCCTCGACTGTTCCAGGATACGTCTCAGACCCCTTAGCAGAAACGTCCGCCAATCATCAATCGGGGCTGATTCACAAATACAAAAATCGAGTTTTACTCATTTTAAGCGGGGCCTGTGCGATCAACTGTCGCTATTGCTTTAGACGTCACTTTGCCTATGACGACAACCAAATTGGGCGCCAACAGTGGGCATCTGTTCTTGAATATTTAAAAAAAAATCCTCAGGTCAACGAGGTGATTCTTTCTGGGGGTGACCCACTTGCGACCAGTGATCAGCGCTTACTTAACTTCTTAGCCGATCTAAACAAACTGCCGCAACTCATACGGCTTCGAATCCATACGCGCCTTCCGGTTGTCATCCCACAACGAATGACAAGTAGGCTACTCACTGGATTACAAGCATCGCGCCTTAAAGTTGTCATCGTGCTTCACATCAATCATCCCAATGAAATTGATGAGGATGTTATTCAGACATGCCAACGAATTAAATCCCACGATATTACCTTATTGAATCAAGCTGTTTTGCTAAAAGACGTCAATGATGATGTTTCTGTACAAAAAACACTCAGCGAAAGGCTTTTCGCCGCCGGCATTCTACCGTATTATCTATTCCTATTTGATAAAGTCGCTGGAGCCGCGCACTTTGACCTAGAAGAATCCGTTGCTAAAGAGCTGGTCGGCCAACTGCAAGCGGAACTTCCGGGTTACCTTGTGCCTCGCTTAGCAAGAGAAATTCCTGGCAAGCCCGCAAAAACCTTGCTGGCGCCACTACTGAACACCTAATAAACCGGAGTAGTTACATGAAAGCAGGCTCTGCATTCGGCATTCGCCGCAGCCCTCTTTTATCCCCTCGCTTTATACGCACTGCTGCCTTACTAAGCACCGCCTCTTTGCTGTCAGCCTGTGGCAGCCTTGACTTTAGTATGTTTGCTCGTAAATCAGCACCCGTTGAAGAAGTGGTTGAAGTGATTCCACCCCCTCCTGCTTTACCTAAGCCCGCATTGATTATCAGTCGCATGGTGGCGGAACCTCCTCAATCTAGAGGCGATGTGGGCGCATACATTGATTTCATCAATGGCACGGACCTAACCGTTGAATATGTCATGTTTAAAACCACGGCTTACGATGAAAGCGGTCGCATTGTGCCCGCGAAACGTTCCGGTGATTCTAATACTTGGCTTCGTGTCGCAGGCCCCTTTGCACCGGGACAAGCCAGCGGTAGCCGTCATTGGGAGCAACTCTGGCAAAACCGCAATCTTCGCTGCTTTGAAATTGAAGGCGTTGAGTTGATTTACATGGATGGTATGGTCGAATTTTATGAGTCAGATCGGATCGCCTTACTGCCAGGCAGTGAAGACAATAATAGTTGCAGTTAATATAGCCTTGAACAAAAACCCATAAGCCGCTTACTCTGCAGGCTTTATGCTTATGGGTTTTTAATCTTCCAAAAACACTAAAATTGTGCCTTAAGCTCGGTTTAGAGTAAAATTACGGACTCATTTTCTGTTTCAATTTGTTTCAAGGAACCCTAATGGCAACTTATTCTAGTAACCAGCTTAAGAATGGCCTCAAAGTAATGCTTGATGGCGACCCATGTACGATGCTGGATGTTGAATTCGTGAAACCCGGTAAAGGTCAAGCCTTCACTCGTGTCAGACTTCGCAACTTGATTACTGGCCGTGTCTGGGAAAGAACCTTCAAGTCCAATGAAACACTGGAAGGCGCTGATGTAATGGATACCGATATGGAGTATCTATACAACGATGGCGAAATGTGGCATTTCATGGACAACCATACCTTCGAGCAATTCGCCGCCGACAAAAATGCAGTGGGTGATAATTACAAATGGCTTAGAGAACAAGACAAAGCGACCATTACCCTTTGGAATGGTAACCCAATCGCTATTACACCCGCTAACTTTGTTGAGCTTGAGGTTGTCGAAACAGATCCTGGTGTCAAAGGTGACACTGCTCAAGGAGGCTCTAAGCCTGCAACACTGACCACTGGTGCAGTTGTTCGCGTTCCGTTGTTTATCGAAATAGGTCAAAAGCTGCGCATCGACACTCGTACAGGTGAATATGTCAGCCGTGCATAATAGTTGGCAACCGACAGCAACGATCCAGAATTTACAGCGCCGTGCTGAGATTCTGAGCCAAATACGCGCATTCTTTGCCAAGCGTAATGTGATGGAGGTGGACACCCACCTCTTATCTCATTGTGCCGTCAGTGATCCATTTATTGACTCAATGCAGGTCAACTATCAAAGCTTAGCGGGCGGCGATATCACACCGATGTTTTTACAAACATCACCTGAGTATGCGATGAAGCGCCTACTCTGTGCGGGTAGCGGTCCCATATACCAGCTCGCCAAAGTCTTCAGAAATGGAGAATCAGGTCGTCGACACAACCCCGAGTTCACCTTGCTAGAATGGTATCAAACGGGGTTTAATCTGCCGCAATTGATGCAAGAAGTTGAAGCGCTTATTCAGTCTATTTTACCCTACCAACCCTTTGAATATATTAGCTATCGCGATGTTTTTCAAAGAACACTACAGCTTGACCCCTTTACCGCAAGTCTAGCAGAGTTAAAGTCAGCTTGCCGAGAACAGGTCGAGGCCTCTTTTGAAGATGAAGACCGCGACACTTGGCTAAATCTACTGATGTCTCATTTTATTGAGCCCCAATTAAACGCGACCTTTGTCCACAGCTACCCCCCCTCTCAGGCCGCATTGGCTAAAATCACCCAGGACGATTATGGAACCCCTATCGCCGCACGTTTTGAGGTGTACGTACAAGGCATAGAACTTGCCAATGGCTATCACGAACTAACTGACGCACAAGAGCAACAAAAACGTCTCAAAGCAGATCATGATCAGCGCAAACAACTCGGTCTTCCGACTTATCCTCTTGAAATGCGATTGGTCCAGGCACTTGAGCACGGTCTACCTGATTGCTCGGGTGTTGCACTGGGTGTCGATCGCCTTATTATGCTTGCGTTAAACTGTAACCAGATCCGAGAAGTCATCCCTTTTTCAATTGATCGAGCATAAGCCCAACTAAAGTCGAATACGCAAAAGTACTACTTTTAGTGAGGGATCACATATACTTAGTATTAGTTAAACTTAATATTAGTCTGATATTCAAACTGTTAGCTCTCGCTATAAGCAAGGTTTAAGCTTAGCGCCCTTAACACTCACCAGCCTATCCTCTCTTAGGATCTGAGCCACTGGAGCCCCAGCCATGTTAGTAAAAATGAAGCTTCGCACACGCATGTTGATCTTGATTGTGCTTATTATCTTGGGGTTAAGTTTACTCACCCTTACCTCGATCCTGTCAACGCAACGCGATCTAACCCAAGGCCGAAAAGACGTGATAACGGCCGTTTTAGAATCTGCTTATAGTATTGCCGAGTTCTATCACAGTAAAGAACGTGATGGCAGCATGACCCGCGCAGAAGCACAACAGGCAACCGTTGCTGCCTTTTTGGCGGGTCGCTACGGTGGATTAGATGGGAAAACAGAATATGTATACGCTTGGACCATGGATGGAGTCGGTGTCGCCCACGTTAATCCTAATTTCATCGGCAAAAATATGATGAACCAAGTACGTGACGTTAAAGGCCGATACACACTGCAAGATATTGCCAGTGCCGCTCGTCAATCACCGAAAGGCGCTTTTGTTGATAGCTTATTTCCTCGCCCAGGCACAACCGAAGCCGTTGAAAAACTGCAATTTACGAAGATGTTTGAGCCTTGGGATTGGTTTATTGGCACAGGCATCTACATGGATGACCTTTCATCAGACATGCGCAAACAAATTATTGCCGATACCAGCACCGCTTTAGTCATTATTATCCTAATTACGGCCTTAGCTTTATTGATTGCACGAAGTGTACTGCGACAAATAGGGGGTGAACCGGCTGATGCCATTAGCTTCATGTCCAGCGCAGCGGCAGGCAACTTAACCATCAAAATCGATCAAGCACCTAAACACAGCGTATTAGATGAACTGGCAAAAATGGTAGCCTCTTTACGAGACACCATGAATCACATTCGTGATGAATCAGCACGCGTTAACGACAACGCAAATACAATCAATCAAGCGACGGCCAATGTTGCAAGCGCCGCGTATGATCAATCAGAAGCGATTACCTCAATGGCCGCAGCCATTGAAGAAATGACCGTTAGCATTTCACATATTTCCGACAGTGCTCGAGACACGGAAGATAGCTCGAAATCATCGGCTCAACTAGCAGAGCAAGGCGTTCAACAAGTTGGACTTGCCAATACGGAAATTCACAAAATTGCCAATACCGTTCGTGAAGCCTCAACCAAAGTTGAAAATCTCAACAACCGTGCGACACAAATCTCATCGATTGCCAGTGTCATCCGAGACATTGCCGAACAAACAAACCTACTGGCATTGAACGCAGCTATTGAAGCCGCTCGTGCTGGCGATCAAGGCCGAGGCTTTGCCGTTGTTGCTGATGAAGTTAGGACATTAGCGGGACGAACTGCAAATGCCACAAGCGATATCGAAGCTATGATCGCTGGCGTATTAACCGAAACAGGTCAGGTGGTGGATACTATGAAAACAGCCCTGCCTCAAGTTGAGTCAGGTGTTAGCGCAACGGAAACAGCATCGCAAATTCTCGCTCACATTAAACAAGAGTCACAATCCACCTTAAAGAGAATTTCCGAAGTCGCCAACGCGACACGAGAGCAAGGATTGGCAAGCAGTAGTATTGCGGAAAAAGTCGATCAGATTGCAGTCATGGTTGAAAGCACGAGCCAAGCCATGCGCGCAACCGCTGAGAGTGTTCACGAGTTAAATCAGGTATCATCTGAGTTGAATACCATGGTGAATCGATTTAAGTGTCATTAAATCAACTCACCTGAACAACCTCTTGAACAAGGATTAAGGATGTCAAACTTACGTCGCTATTTGCCCGGCCTGCTCTGTGCAGGCTGGATGTCTGTTTCTTTTGCTTATGCGGACGCCTCATTTGAGGATTGTAAGAATGAACTGCGCCGCTCCGCCATTAGCAATCAGATCTCCGCTCAGATTTTTGATCAATACGTTAGCGGTGTAAAACCCGACATGACCGTTATTGATCGTCTCAATTTCCAACCTGAGTTCCGAACCCCCATCTGGGACTATATGGCAGGCTTAGTCGACGAAGAGCGTGTTGAAAAAGGTCAGCAGATGCGAGAAGAACATGCGCACCTATTACGAGAAATTGAGCAGAAATACGGCATAGAAGGCCATATTGTTTTAGCCATTTGGGGGGTTGAAACCAACTATGGAGCGATTTCAGGTCGCTACACCGTTGTTGATGCTCTGACTACTCTGAGCTGTATCGGTCGTCGTCAGACATTTTTCCGTAACGAGCTAAACAGTGCGTTACGCATCCTTCAGGGTGGACACGTTAATCCTGATGACTTCAAAGGCTCTTGGGCTGGTGCTTTCGGCCATACCCAGTTTATTCCATCGACCTTTGAGCGTATCGCGGTCGATTTTACCGGTGATGGCAAACGCGATATCGTTGGCAGCATTCCTGATGCACTTGCTTCTACGGCAAACTATCTTAAGCGTTCAAATTGGCAAGCCAATCAACCTTGGGGATTTGAAGTTAAACTCCCGGCCAACCTGAACACAAACGATGAAGGCCGCCGCAGCAAGCGCCCACTTTCAACCTGGGTGCAGCGGGGCCTTACTCGGGTCGATGGTTCAGCTCTTACCTCTCAAGGATTAAGAGCCGACATGCAAGCAGGCCTGATAATGCCAGCAGGTCCTGAGGGCCCTAGTTTCCTTGTTTTTCGTAATTTTGATGCTCTATTTAGCTACAATGCGGCCGAAAGCTATGCATTAGCAATTGGTCATCTCTCCGATAGAATTTTAGGGGCGCCTGGCTTTAGCACGCCTTGGCCTACTGACGATCCACCGATTTCACGCTCAGAACGACGCGAGTTGCAACAATTACTGCTTGATCGTGGGCATGATATTGGTGCTGTCGATGGGTTGATTGGAGATAGGACGCGCGGAGCCATTCAATTGGAACAGCGACGCTTAGGACTTGCAGATGATGGACGTGCAGGCTTAAAAATTCTCACCGAGCTGCGCAAGGGTAACTGAGTAGTGCTGGCCTGGAGCGTTATTAGACACCCCAGGCCAGCACACAAACATCACATGCGCGGGAAGCCACCACCGCCACCCATACCAGGCGGCAGCATGCCTTTCATTCCTCTGGCCAGTTTAGCCATACCTGACTTGCTGCCAAATTTCTTCATCATTTTGGCCATTTGCTTATGCTGTTTGAGCAAACGGTTCACATCTTGAATCTGTGTCCCTGAGCCCATCGCAATTCGACGCTTGCGCGAGCCTGAAATAATATCAGGATTGCGTCTTTCACCTGGCGTCATGGAGTTGATAATTACTTCAAACTGTTTCATGCCTTTTTCAGCTTGTGCCGTTTGGGCCGCCTGAGCCATCTGCCCCATACCGGGCAGCTTTTCAAGCATGTTCATCATGCCGCCCATATTGTTCATCTGCTGCAACTGTTCGCGGAAATCTTCAAGGTCGAAAAGCTTTCCTTTCGTGATCTTCTTGGCAAGCTTTTCCGCTTTAACCTTATCAATCTTGTGCTCAGCTTCTTCTATCAAGCTCAGTACATCGCCCATTCCAAGAATTCGGGAGGCGACTCGCTCAGGATAAAAAGGCTCTAAGGCATCTGTTTTTTCACCAACCCCTAAGAATTTTATCGGCTGCCCTGTTATGTGACGTACCGATAGAGCAGCGCCCCCTCGGGCATCACCGTCGGTCTTTGTTAGTATCACACCCGTCAGCGGCAGTACTTCGTTAAAGGCTTTGGCTGTGTTTGCAGCATCTTGGCCAGTCATTGAGTCAACAACAAACAGCGTTTCAATCGGTTTGACCGCTGCATGCAACTGACGGATTTCTTCCATCATCGCTTCATCAATGGCTAAACGACCGGCTGTATCCACCAATAGCACATCGTGATGTTGTAAACGCGCATGACGTATCGCGCCTTCAACGATATCAATCGGCTTTTGATCGGCAGATGACGGGAAAAAATCAACTCCCACATCCAAAGCCAAGGTTTCGAGCTGGCGTATCGCGGCAGGACGGTATACGTCTGCCGAGACGACTAGCACTTTTTTCTTCTTACGCTCTTTCAAAAAGCGAGCCAGCTTGGCAACCGACGTGGTTTTACCCGCACCTTGAAGACCGGCCATCATGATAACCGCAGGGGGTGTCACACTGAGATTAAGCTCGGCATTGGCCTCGCCCATCACTTTAATCAGCTCTTCATTAACGATCTTTACAAAGACCTGCCCAGGACTGAGGCTTTTGCTCACTTCTTGTCCTACGGCACGCTCTTTAACGCCGTTAATAAACTCTTTTACAACCGGAAGCGCGACATCCGCTTCCAGCAACGCCATGCGAACCTCACGCAAGGTGCCTTTAATATTTTCTTCAGTCAGACGCGCCTGACCGGTCACACTACGCAGGGTTTGCGTTAGTCTATCTGTTAAATTATCAAACATCGGGTGCCCCTGATTTGTGTCTTTGCCCCGCCATGGCTGGAATCAGCAACACAATGAAGTCAAAGCTGTCATTCTTTTATGGGGAACATTATACAGAAGCTGTTCTCAAGACGGCAGCTTATATTTCTTCTGAGAGGACTTTATGCCAAACTTGCACTCCGATAAGGAGATTTTCTAAGATGCTGATCAGTACCACACTTGCAACCTCTTTTTTTTACGCCATCGCATCCTGGCTTCAGTGGCAGCGCGCCAAGGGTAAAACCTCAGATGTTCGCATCAAGGTTCTTATCTTGGCGATCCTTGGCTTTTTAGCACATGGTATCTCCGTGTATTTCACGCTTCATCATGCAAAGGGGATAGATTTAGGTATTTTCAGCGTTGGATCGCTAATCGCTTGGCTTGTCACGGCGCTAGTTATAGGCAGCAGCTTTAGGCAACGCGTAGACAACCTTTTTATTGGCGTGCTACCGATGGCAATGCTCGCCACCCTCTGTGCGGCCTTTATTCCATCATCAGGTGTCCATCGCCCATATGAGGGTGGGTTAATTGTCCATATTCTATTGTCGATTTTGGCCTACAGTATTTTCACCTTAGCTGTACTCCAAGCCTTGCTATTGTCTCGACAGCAACTTGCACTTAAACAACATCATACTCGTGGGCTCGTCTCGAGCTTACCGCCGCTACAGGTCATGGAACGCCTATTATTTGAAATGATCTGGGTGGGCACTGTTTTACTGAGTGCCGCACTTTTAAGTGGCTTTTTGTTTGTCGATAACCTGTTTGCACAACACTTAGTTCATAAAACACTTCTGTCTATTGGTGCTTGGATCATTTTTGCAGGCTTACTCATTGGGCGATCGACACTGGGTTGGCGTGGTAATACAGCCATTCGTTGGACAATTGGGGGATTTATCTTGTTAATGCTGGGTTTCTTCGGCTCCAAACTCGTACTAGAACTCATTCTAACGAATTAACATATAACTATTGACAGAACTGGGCTCGACTCAGAAAATACAAGACCATTCAATAAAAAAGGTCTGATCTCTTGGAAGACGCGTCGATAGGTTCTTTGCTGATTCTACTTTTATGTTTAATTTTTCTTTCAGCCTTTTTTTCTAGCTCCGAAACGTCGATGATGGCACTGAATCGTTATCGACTTAGGCACTTGGTCAAACAGAAGCACCGCGGTGCTTGCCAAGCCAGTCAGTTGCTAGAGCGTCCTGATCGATTGATTGGGGTTATTTTAATTGGTAACAATTTCGTTAACATCCTCGCCTCAGCCATTGCAACGATCATTGCGGTTCGTTTGTGGGGAGATGCAGGTATTGCGATCGCGACGGGTCTACTTACGCTGATCATCCTGATTTTTGCAGAAGTGACCCCAAAAACGATTGCAGCTATTCATCCAGAGCGCATCGCCTTCCCTGCCGCGTTTATACTCAGGCCACTGCTTAAAATCATGTACCCTGTGGTGTGGATCATCAACACCATCACCAACGGCCTCATGCGCATGCTTCGCATCAACATGAATGGCCAAGGCAGTGATCATTTAAGTACAGAAGAACTCAGAACCTTAGTAAATGAAGCGGGGGCTTTATTGCCCAAACGCAATCAATCAATGCTGTTAGGCGTACTGGAATTAGAAGCAGTAACTGTCAATGACATTATGATTCCGCGCAATGAGGTCGAGGGTATCGACCTCGATGAAAGCTTAGACACTATTCTAACTCAGCTGTCTAAGACTCAGCATACACGTTTACCTATCTTTCATGGCGATATTAATCAGGTTGTCGGCCTTTTACATATGCGCAACCTTGCCCAACTCATCCAAAAAGGCGAGGTTACGAAAGAAGCGATTCTGGCAGTAGCGCGTGATCCCTATTTCGTTCCTGAAAGCACCCCCTTACAAACGCAATTGCTTAACTTCCAAAAGGAAAGCCGTCGCATTGGTATCGTGGTTGATGAATATGGTGATGTCGAAGGGATCGTCACGCTTGAAGATATTCTTGAAGAAATTGTTGGTGAGCTCTCTGAGCAAAACAACGATTTGATTGAAGACATCCACCCGCAAGAAGATGGCAGCTTCTTTATTGATGGCGGTGCCTATGTTCGTGACATTAATCGCGCATTGGATTGGGACCTGCCTACCGATGGCCCCAAAACACTCAATGGCTTAATTACAGAGACGTTAGAGTCACTACCCGATGCAAATGTCTGCTTGGACATTAATGGCTATCGCGTTGAAACCTTACAAATACACGATAAATTTATTCAAACAGCACGTATGGCCAAAAAGAACTAAGCCTCTTTTTCGGCTAAAACTCTTTCTGGACGAATAGGAAACTCAGATGGTTTGTTAAAGCCCACGGTGAGAAGTTCATTGATCACATGGGCTGTTAACCCCCAGATCAGCTCCCCCTCATAGGGCCACGCCGGTACAAGCCATTCTTGACCATTACGTTCAAATCGATGCGTAATGGGCGCTGGACATTCTAGAAAATAACGAATCGGAACACGAAAAATTCGCGCGATTTCAGCCGGATTAGGAATTAACTCGGCTTGTGGTGGAATTAAAGCAACCCAGGGGGTGACTTGTAAACCATGCTTAGACACAACCTGACTCAACGTCATTTGCACCTTGACCTGATCTGGAATCAGTCCAATTTCTTCATGGGCCTCACGTAGCGCAGTGGTTTTTAAACAGCAATCAATGGCATCACGTTTTCCTCCTGGAAAACAGACTTCACCCTTATGCGTGTTTAAATGATGTGCCCTTACCGTCAAGATCAACTCAGGATTGTTCTCATCAAGCGTAAGGGGGACTAATATAGCCGCTTCCTCTCCTTGTGTACGAAGACGCCAAGGACGATGTGTGGATAATTGTTTTAATGCACCTGCAAGCATACCACCTCCTGAACTTAATTCATGATAACGCGTAAAAAGGGGGTCGACTAGTCTGTTCTCTCCTGTCTAAAATACGGTTGAACAAAAAAGGAAGATCCTATGAAATTTTGCTCTCAGTGCGGCGCAAACGTCTCACATAAAATACCCGCGGGCGATAACCGACATCGCTATGTTTGTGATAACTGCCATACAGTGCATTATGAAAACCCGCGCATCATTGCAGGCTGCCTTCCTGTCTACAAGAATCAGGTACTGCTGTGCAAGCGTGCAATCGAACCTCGCTATGGGCTATGGACGCTGCCTGCGGGCTTTATGGAAAATGGAGAATCAACTGAGCAAGCGGCTCTTAGGGAAACTTACGAAGAAGCGAATGCAAAGGTTCATATCGAAAAGCTCTACACACTAACCTCCATACTGCATGTGGATCAGGTGCAAATAATTTACCTAGCAACATTGCCGGAACCTCATTTCAGTATCAGTGAAGAATCGCTTGAAGTTAAGTTGTTTTCAGAAGATGAAATACCCTGGGACGAACTCGCATTCCCCACTATTACCAACGCGTTGCGCTTTTATTTTGAAGACAGGAAAGAAGGGGTGTTCCCAATGCGGCATTTACAGATGGGCCGTAACGCCTCGGGAGAATGGTACTGTGAACTTGGCAGCCATCAATAAATGCACAGCAGACTCATCAATTTAATTGAGAGTCTGCTGATACTAGCTTATCTGAGCGATAATACATCCTGCATATCATAAAGACCGGCAGACTTATCCTGTAACCAACCCGCTGCTCGAACCGCACCCTTTGCGAAGGTCATTCGACTTGAGGCTTTGTGTGTAATTTCGATGCGCTCGCCCTCTGTTGCAAACAGAACGGTGTGATCTCCGACGACATCTCCAGCACGAATGGTCTCAAAGCCTATTTCTTTTGCTGATCTTGGCCCTGTATACCCTTCTCTGCCATAGACTGCACAGGTTTTTAGATCACGACCTAGAGCGTCTGCAACGACCTCTCCCATTCTAATAGCCGTGCCTGAAGGCGCATCCACTTTATGTCGATGATGCGCTTCAATCACTTCAATATCATAACCACCGTCATCACCCAAGGCTTTTGCAGCAATTTCAAGGAGCTTGAAGCACAAATTCACACCCACGCTCATGTTCGGCGCAAATACAATCGCTATTTGCTCACCTGCACCTGCGAGGGTTTCTTTTTGTACGTCGGATAAGCCCGTCGTTCCAATCACTATTTGCTTTTTATGTTCTACACAAAAAGCCAAGTTTTGGAGCGTGACATCGGGGGCGGTAAAGTCAATTAGCACATCAAAATCCTTCACCACTTCAGCCAAGGACGACACGAGCGTGACGCCAAGCTTACCGACACCTGCCAATTCCCCAGCATCAGCACCCAATAGCGAGCTGCTTGGCTCAACAATAGCTGCAGACAGGGTGACTCCTTCTGCTTGTGTGACCGCTTCGATTAAGGTTTTACCCATGCGCCCAGCGGCACCGGTGACTGCTATTTTGATCATTATTTATCCTTACTGCCCCTAATGGCTCAGGTCATGTCTTCAAAAAATTTCTTAACCGAGTCAAAAAAACCGTGACGTTTAGGGCTGTGCTTATGCTGCCCCTCTTCGGTTGCATCCTGGAACTCACGTAACAACTCTTTCTGACGACTGTTCAGATTAACAGGTGTTTCAACAATCACCTTGACCATTAAATCACCGACGCCACCCCCACGAACAGGCGTTATGCCTTTGCCACGCAAACGGAATAACTTACCGCTTTGGGTCTCTGCAGGCACTTTAAGTTTGACACGGCCATCTAAAGTAGGCACATCAAGCTCGCCACCAAGCGCGGCATCCACGAAGCTGATCGGAACTTCACAGTATAAGTGCTTTCCATCACGCTGGAAGATTGGATGTTCACGCACATTAACCTGAACATAAAGATCGCCCGTTGGACCACCATTTGCGCCCGCTTCGCCTTCTCCGGCTAAGCGAATACGATCGCCTGTGTCCACACCAGCAGGAATTTTAACCTGAAGCGTTTTGACCTTTTCAACACGTCCATGTCCATGACACGCCGTGCAAGGATCTGGAATAATCTTGCCCGAACCATGACAGCTGGGACAGGTTTGCTGAACAGAGAAAAAGCCCTGCTGCATTCTAACTTGACCAACACCACCACAAGTTGAACAGGTTTTGGCACTGGTTCCGGGCTTTGCCCCACTGCCGTTGCAGACATCGCAACTGGCCAGAGATGGCACACGCAAGCTTTTCTCGCAACCACGCACGGCTTCTTCAAGCGTAAGGTCTAGGTTGTAACGCAGATCAGCACCGCGCTGCACACTGCTGCGACGCTGCCCTCCGCCGAAAATATCCCCAAAGACATCACCAAAGATATCTGAGAAGTTACCTTCAAAGCCACCGCCACCACCGCCAAAGCCGCCAGCCTGGCCATCAACACCGGCATGACCAAAGCGGTCATAGGCTGCTTTTTTCTGATTGTCAGACAATACTTCATAAGCTTCACTCAGCTCTTTGAATTTATCTTCTGACTCTTTATCTCCAGGATTACGATCCGGATGATATTTCATTGCAAGGCGGCGATACGCTTTTTTAATATCGCGGTCTGAGGCATCACGAGAGACACCCAGTAGTTCGTAGTAGTCTGTTTTTGACATAGTCCGAATCTGATCCGGTTATCTATGACTCCTCCGGGAGCCGGACACGACAACGCGGGCCTTTGCCCGCGCTGCCACACTATTTTACTTTACAGCAGCGGATGCTTATTTTTTATCATCCTTAACTTCTTCAAACTCTGCATCAACAACATCATCGGCTGGCTTTTGCTCAGCGGTGGTATCCGCTGAACCTTCAGCTGCTGCCGCATCTGCATACATTTTCTGAGCCACTGCCGAAATCGCTTCTGTCAGTGCTTCAGTTTTGCTTTCAATCTCAGCTTTGTCATCGCCTTTCAGGACGTCTTCTAGTGCTGAAATAGCGCTTTCAATATTGGTTTTCTCTTCAGCAGATACTTTATCACCTGCATCTTTCAGAGTCTTCTTAGCCGTGTGAACCATGGCATCGCCTTGGTTACGTGCTTGCGACAACTCTTCAAATTTACGGTCTTCTTCAGCATGCGCCTCAGCATCACGTACCATTTGTTCAACTTCTTCATCACTCAAACCTGAAGAGGCTTTGATCACGATTGATTGTTGCTTGCCAGTCGCTTTGTCCTTAGCGGACACGTTCAAGATACCGTTAGCGTCTATATCAAACGTCACTTCGATTTGCGGTACGCCACGTGGAGCCGGTGGAATATCAGCCAAATCAAAACGTCCCAGTGATTTATTTTGTGAAGCCTGCTTACGCTCACCTTGAACAACGTGAATGGTCACAGCTGTTTGCTTATCATCCGCTGTTGAGAACACCTGCGATTTTTTGGTTGGGATCGTGGTGTTTTTCTCAATCAATGGCGTGGCAACACCACCCATGGTTTCAATACCTAAGCTTAGAGGCGTTACGTCAAGCAGCAGAACATCTTTAACATCACCGGACAGAACCGCGCCTTGAATGGCTGCACCGATGGCAACGGCTTCATCTGGGTTAACGTCTTTGCGTGGCTCTTTACCAAAGAACTCGCTAACACGCTTTTGAACCAGTGGCATACGTGTCTGGCCGCCAACTAAAATCACTTCGTTGATTTCAGACGCAGATAAACCTGCATCTTTCATCGCAATACGGCAAGGCTCTAATGAACGCTCAACAAGATCTTCAACCAGCGATTCCAATTTAGCACGTGTCAATTTAACGTTTAAGTGTTTTGGACCACTTGCATCAGCCGTAATATACGGCAAGTTAACGTCGGTTTGCTGTGACGATGACAACTCAACTTTCGCTTTCTCAGCGGCTTCTTTCAAACGCTGCAGAGCTAAAGGATCGTGATGCAGATCGATGCCAGATTCTTTTTTGAATTGATCAGCCAAGTAGTTGATGATAGCCAAATCGAAGTCTTCACCACCTAAGAACGTATCACCGTTAGTAGCCAATACTTCGAATTGATGTTCGCCATCAACGTCTGCAATTTCAATGATGGATACGTCGAAGGTACCACCACCCAAGTCAAATACAGCGATAGTTTTATCGCCTTTAGACTGATCCATACCGTAAGCCAAGGCTGCAGCGGTTGGCTCGTTGATGATACGCTTAACTTCTAGACCTGCAATTCGACCCGCATCTTTTGTCGCCTGACGCTGAGAGTCATTGAAGTACGCAGGTACTGTAATAACCGCTTCTGTTACGGCTTCACCTAAGAAGTCTTCAGCGGTTTTTTTCATTTTCTTTAGGATCTCTGCAGAGACCTGTGGTGGCGCCATTTTTTTGTCGCGCACTTGTACCCAAGCATCGCCATTGTCAGCTTTGACAATTTTGTAAGGCACCATTTTGATGTCTTTCTGTACGACATCGTCTTCAAAACGACGACCAATGAGTCGTTTGATCGCAAATAGCGTGTTATCTGGGTTGGTAACCGCCTGACGTTTGGCCGACTGCCCAACAAGCGTCTCGCCATCGTTAGTAAAGGCGATAATCGACGGTGTGGTACGATCCCCTTCTGCGTTTTCGATTACGCGTGTTTTGTCGCCATCAAGAATTGCAACGCATGAGTTGGTTGTACCTAAATCAATACCGATAATTCTGCCCATTTTATGCTCCGTCTGTTTCATAACCGCCATGCGGTTTAAATTCTGTAATCGTTATAAAAACGTATTTTTTCGATGAATTGTATATGGGGTTTAATCAAGGCATTTCAAGCCTAAAAATTAACCTTTTGCGACAACGACCATGGCAGGGCGCACTAAGCGGCCATTCAACGTATAGCCCTTCTGCATCACGGAAACAACCGTGTTGGCCGCCATATTCGGAACATCAACCATCGAAATAGCCTGATGCAACTCCGGATCAAAAGGTTGCTCGATCGGATTAACAGGTTCCAGATTGAACTTGGCAACACTATTTAAGAAAAGGGACAGGGTCATTTCCACCCCTTGGCGCAATGAGACCGTCGCTTCATCTTCAGCTTGGCAGGCATCAATCGCTCTCTCCAAACTGTCAACCACTGGCAACAATTCTTGAGCAAACTTATCCAGTGCAAATTTATGTGCTTTCTCAACATCCTGCTCTGCACGACGGCGAATATTTTGAACTTCAGCCGCTGTTCTTAATTTTTGCTCACTCAACTCATGGCTCAATTCATCAATACGCGCTTGTGCCAACACAAGCAACTCAGCTGGCTCTGCTCCTTGTTGCGCAGATGCTTCGCTGATTTCTTCAGCAAGATCGGCCTCGTTTACAGAAGACTCAACCTGATCGACTAGGCTCTCATCACGTGACTCTGCATGCTGCTGTTCAGACTGCTTCTGTTGCTCAGTCGCCATCTTACTTCTCCCATTAACTAATCAAAATGCCAGCGAAAAACTTAATACTCTAAATGGGGGCATCAGCTTCATCTTCAAGGGCCAAGAAAAGTTTTTTTCTCCCAAGGCTTGCGAGTTTTTTCAAAATGGCTTATACATTAACTACTGTATAAATAACCATGTGTTGATCATTATGCTGACTCAATTATCAATCCGAAATTTTGCCATTGTTGAACGCCTTGACTTAGATCTAAATGCTGGGATGACTGTAATCAGCGGGGAAACTGGCGCAGGCAAATCCATTATGCTAGACGCATTGGGCTTAACCCTAGGTGATCGCGCCGACTCAGACACAGTCAGAGTCGGCGCCGAGCGGGCTGAAATTGCTGCCAGCTATGACATCACCCTCATTCCCGAAGCTCTCAATTGGCTTAAAGAACATGATCTCGAGCAGGATTCAGAATGCCTGGTCAGACGCATTATCACGAGCGAAGGCCGCAGCCGTAGCTATATTAATGGCCAACCGACTCCCTTAGCCATGCTGAAGGAGCTTGGGCAACTCTTGGTTGATATTCATGGTCAACACGAGCATCAACGCTTACTCAAAAAAGATCACCACCGTGTATTATTGGATGCCTATGCCAACCACACATCACTGGCTGACGAGGTTAAACGTCACTTTTCACGCTGGCATCACTTACAAAATGAGTTAAACGTTGCGACAGAGCAAAGCAGCGAGAAAAATGCTCGGATTCAACTCCTAAGTTATCAACTGGAAGAGCTAGAACAACTTGGCCTAACCGAAACCGAACTATCGGCTCTAGAAGAAGAACAACAAACGCTGGAAAATGCGGGTGACATTCTTCGCTCTGGCCATCAATTACTAGCATTAACAAGCGACAGCGAAGACGAAAATGCGATCGCAATCCTGAACCACTGCTTACAATTGCTTGATAATATTCAAAGCCAGTCACCGCGTTTGCAGCAAGCCAATGAGCTTCTCAATAGCGCGTTAATTCAAATTGATGAAGCCGGGCACGAGATTCGACATTATGTCGACTGCGTCGAAATCAATCCCGAACGCTTGCAAGAAGTGACCGAGCGCTTGACCAGCATCTATGATGTTGCTCGCAAACATCGGGTATTGCCAGAGCAACTTCCCGCTTTACATCAACAGTTGCAAGACGAAATGAGCAACATCAGCCGCTCAGACGAAGCAATTGCCGAGCTCAAAACAGAGGTTGATCAAGCCTTAACCTCTTACCTTAAGCTTGCGGAAAGCCTAAGTAAAAAGAGACAGCAGTTTTCAGAAAAACTCAGTAAGGCAGTAGATAGCCAACTGCATAACCTTGGTATGCTAGCGGCCCATTTTACTGTTCAACTCACGCCAAATTCTCAAAAAACCTACAATGCAGCAGGTCTGGAAGAGGTTGAGTTCTTAATTAGCACCAATAAAGGCCAAAAAGCCAAGCCGCTCGCCAAGGTTGCATCAGGAGGTGAGTTGTCTCGTATCAGTCTCGCCATTCAGGTTGTCACTGCTGAAACATCCAACACACCAACACTGGTCTTCGATGAAGTTGATGTAGGGATTGGCGGAGCTATAGCAGAGGTCGTGGGGCGAATGCTGAGAAAACTTGGTGACCGCACACAGGTTTTATGCGTAACACACCAGCCTCAGGTTGCTTCACAGGGACACCAGCATTTGTTTGTCAGCAAAACAAGCCAAAAAAATCAAACGCAAACACGAATTGATCTTCTAAATGATGACAGAAGAGTGCATGAAGTGGCGCGAATGCTCGGGGGGATAGAGCTCACTGACACATCCTTTGAACACGCGAGAGAAATGCTTAGAGTGCATTAATTTCTTCACATGAAGAAATACAAGCCAATATTAAGAATTTCTAAGCTTTATAAGTAACAGCATAAAAAATAAAGCGAGTAAGTGTTCTTACCCGCTTTTGCCAATTCTTTAGGCTTTATCGTCTTCAAACTGACCGTAGAGATACAAGGTTCTATCTGAGATGTTAAAGCCATTCGTCTTAGCGATCTCATCTAAGAGTTCATTCAATCTTGGGTCTGTGAACTCACAAACTCGTCCGGTTTTAATGCAAACCATATGATCATGATCATCATCGCGAGCCAATTCAAAGACGGAATGACCGCCCTCAAAGTGATGACGACACACTAAACCTGCTGATTCGAATTGAGTTAACACACGATAAACGGTTGCCAGCCCAACATCTTCACCTTGCTCCATCAGCATCTTGTAGATATCTTCTGCACTAAAGTGCTCACTTTCACCTGCTTTTTCTAGAAGCTGGTAGATTTTTACCCTAGGTAAGGTGACTTTAAGACCCGCTTTACGGAGTTCTTGATTTTCGAGTGCCATAATCTGTCTCTATTCACTATGCGGTTTGGGTTATGCGGTGGTAGACTTCATTATCAATGTTTAGACAGCAAAGTGGAAGTTATTTACAAATGCGCAAAGTTTTAACTGTCCTGTTAACCACCTTATTAATTTCCGGATGTTTTCCAGGGGTATATAAAATTGATATCCCTCAAGGAAATATAGTCACACAAGAGATGGTTGACCAGCTCCGACCCGGAATGACTTACAACCAAGTTAGGTTTGTATTAGGTACCCCCCTTGTCACGGATACATTCAACGACGAGCGCTGGGATTACATCTACAGCCTTAAAAAAGGCGGCAAAACAACGTCAAAAGAACGAGTAACCCTGTTCTTTGAAGACGGCCGCTTATCTGGCATCACAGGGGATTATAAACCATCTTCTGTTCCAGCTCAGTAAGTTAAGCCTTTTGTGAACGCCAACCAAGACTAGCTGTTTTGGTTGGCTTTTTCTTCTTTTGCCTTCTCAGCGGCCTTGCGTGCTCGTATCTCTTTTGGATCTGCAATTAAGGGACGATATATTTCAATACGATCCCCTTCACGTACAAGAGTGTTTTTAACATCTTTAACTGATTTACTAAAAATTCCCATTGGAGCCGTTTCGACATCGATTTCCGGAAAAGCCTCAACAATTTTCGATTGAATCACTGCTTCAAATATCGTTGTATTTTCGTTTACATTCACTGAAATGATTTTTTGCTCATTTGGCATAGCATACGCCACTTCAACCTTAATCATGCTTGCTATCTCCTAAAAACCTGACCCGTACAAATCATCAGCTCTCTGTACAAACACATCTACCATCGTGGTTGCCACTGAATTAAACACCTTGCCCATGGCAAAGCTAGCCAACTTACCTGAAAAATCGAACTTCATCGAAAACTCAACTTTACAGGCCTCATCACTCAATGGCGTCAATATCCATACTGCGCTAAAAGTCGAGAAAGGTCCTTCGATCAAGGCCATATCCATATAGACAGGACGCTTTTTATTGTTTCGAGTAGTGAAATGATAGTTGAGGCCAGCCTTAGATACGTAAAGAGTGGCCTCAATTGAGTCCTCTGTATCATGCTTAACTTCAACTTTGGAGCACCAAGGCACAAAATCAGGATAGCGAGCTACATCATTAATAAGGTCGAACATTTGCTCAGCTGTATGCAGTACAAGTGCTGTTTTATGGACTTCTGTCATCCGCTTTAGATCCGCTGGCTAAACTACAAAGTGACATTATACAGATTCATTACAAAGATGACGCCTATTGAAATCGGGACTATAAAACGAATGCACCCCTGCCAGATCTCAAAAGCGCCATTTGAAGGCAAATTTAATTCTTTTTTTGCCACTGATTCAGACATAAACCACCCTGAAAAGATCGCCAACAGCATTCCTCCAATAGGTAAAAGTATATTAGTGGTAACAAAGTTTAATAGATCAAACAGGTTCAATGAAAACACTGTCCAGTGTGACAAAGCACCAAACGAATAGAGTGTCGCCACACCCAACACCCAAGCAGCGAACCCCATTAACACTGCGGCTTGATAGCGCTTTACACGAAACTTTTCGATCATCCATGCCGTAATGGGTTCCATCAGCGAAATGGCTGAAGACCAGGCGGTCAGCGCAACCATTAGAAAGAACATAAAACCGATCACTTGCCCTCCAGGCATTTGTGCAAACACAACTGGCAGGGTAACAAACAATAAACTTGGACCACTTGCTGGTGCCATTTGATACGCAAACACGATGGGGAAAATGGCTAATCCAACCAAAATAGCAATCAACGTATCCAACGCCCCTATCATTATCACTGAGCGCCCTATTGACTCTTTCTCCGACAAATACGCGCCATACGCCATTACCGTCCCCATGCCCAATGACAGCGTAAAAAAAGCATGCCCCATTGCAACAAGCAACACCTCCGCCGTTACATAGTACCAATCAAAATGAAACAGAAAGGAGATGGCATGGGGCATGTAGCCTGTACTTGTTGCATAGACGACCAACATTATCAACAGCATAATCAGGATTGGCATCATGTATCGAATGGCTCTATCAAGTCCACGTCGAACACCGAAGCTCAAAACCCACACAACCAAGCACACAAAAAATGTATGACCAACGAGCAAAATCTCAGTGTTCAACAGTAGCTCGCCAAAATATCGCGTCGCTTGATCAACCCCGACATCCGCAATACGACCTGTCAAAAGGGCCAATAAATAATGCAAAATCCATGCAGCAACAACGGAGTAAAAAGAGAATATTAAGAATCCAGTAAACATCCCCATAGCACCTAGATAGCGCCAACGCGGGTTTTTATTGGAAACAAATGCTGCTGCTTTCAATGAGTTGACAGGACTTAAACGTCCGTGACGCCCGATGATGACTTCAGCCATCATAAGAGGCAAGCCAATGAGACAAACACAAATGATGTAAATCAATAAGAAGGTTCCACCTCCATTTTCACCGGCCATGTAGGGGAATTTCCAGATATTTCCTAATCCAACCGATGACCCAGTGACTGCCAGTATGAACACCCAGCGATGAGACCAGCTCCCATGTATTGAACTAAATGAGGGCATAACGTTATATCTGCCTTTTGAGTGGACGTTCTTATTGAGTGGTTGAATTGTTATATTTTCTTTTAAAGATAACAACATCTTCAGGACACAAACTGCTTTTAAACCTTCTAGAGCCTCTATATAATGCGCGCATGTCAAAAAAGAAAGCAAAACCTACCAGCTCAACCATTTGCCAAAACCGAAAGGCACGCCATGAATTCAGCATTGAACAAAAGTTCGAAGCAGGCCTCGTGCTGACTGGATGGGAAGTAAAAAGCCTAAGAGATGGGCGCGCGCAACTGGTCGATTCATATGTTGTCCTCAAAAATAGTGAGGCTTGGCTTGTTGGTGCTCACTTCACACCTCTTCTTTCAGCCTGTACTCACGTTTTAGCAGAGCCAAAACGTGAGAGAAAACTGCTGCTAAACAGACGCGAAATCGATAGGCTTATCGGGGCGACACAAGCAAAAGGCTATACCTGTGTAGCACTTGCTTTGTATTGGAAAAACGGCCGAGTAAAGTGCGAAATTGCTTTGGTTAAAGGCAAAAAGCTTCACGATAAACGCGCTGCTGAAAAAGACAAAGACTGGGATCGTCAAAAACAGCGTGTAATGGCAGCTCAATAAGCATTTTAAGCTTTACCTAAATTCCCAGGAACGATAGTCTTACATCAATAATTACGAAAGGTGTAAGACAATGCTACGAAACCTGTCCATATCAATTCGCCTTCTGCTACTTACTTTGCTTCCAATTTTAGCAGTCACCAGCATCATATTAATCGCTATCTCTGATATGCGCTCACTGATCAAAAGCACTGAATCGATTTATTCAGAGGCCGTCGTCCCATCGCGAGATCTTAAGCTTGTCTCTGATGCGTTAACAGTCGAGACTGTTAACCTCTTTCAAAGCTTTCATCAAGAAACACTCACGTACAACCAGCTTATGTCGGATTTAAATAAAGCACAATCCACTTACCAACAATACTGGGCAAGCTACTTAGAAAGCATTGGTAGCTCCGAAGAGGAGCTGGCACTCGCGAACGACGTCACAAAACTAATTGAGCGTAGCCAGTCTTTAATCTCAGATTTTACGAACCAAGCCGAATCAGGCGCATTGGTGTTAATGGACTTCAACTCTTTCAACTTTAGGTTAAATGCTACGTTTGGTCCGTTAAGGACTGGGCTTGATAATTTGGTTGAATATCAACTTAATGAAGCATCGGCTCTAAAAGACCAATCTGTTGAACAATTTTCAAAAAATTTGATCCTGTTTATATCAATTGGCACAGCAGTCATCATTCTCTTATTGGTTTTTGGATGGCGCATTTCATCATCGATTAAAAAACCAATTGCATCTTTATCTAACAGCATGTCACGTATTAGCGCAGAGTCAGATTTAAGAATACGAGCCGATGTCGCTGGCAAAGATGAGATCGCTCTCCTAAGCAAATCATTCAATGGCATGATGAATCATTTTCAAAGCCTAATTGAAAACTTAGTCCGTGCGACTCACCAACTCGCAGCCTCCGCAGAGGAAATGAGCGCCATCAGCCAGCAGGTTAGCGGTACAGCTCAGGAGCAAGAGCAACAAACTACGATGATCGCCACCGCAATCAATCAAATGACAGCCGCTATCTCCGAAGTTGCAAGCAATGCACAGAATGCCTCTTACTCTGCCGAGCAAGCCAATGAACTCGCCAAAAAAGGGCAAGATCGCTCTCGTCGTACAGTTTCGGCAATAGAGTCCCTTGCACAAAGCATTGAGCAATCCGCTGTACAAATATCTGCGCTTGACGAGCAAACTCAACGAATCACCGAAGTATTAGACGTGATTGAAGGGATTGCCGAACAAACGAACCTCTTGGCTCTGAATGCTGCAATTGAAGCAGCACGAGCTGGAGACGCGGGCCGCGGCTTCTCCGTAGTCGCGGATGAGGTTAGAAGCCTAGCTGCCAATACTCAGCAATCGACTGAACGTATCCAGAAAACCATTAATACGCTGCAAAAAGTTGCCAGAGAAGCGGTTGAGGACATGAGAAAATCAACCCAACAGGCACAAGCTGGCGTCCTTGATGCGCGTGAAAATGGGGAGTCTTTCGAGCATGTGGGGGCAGCTATCGGCACCATTGCCGATATGAACGTACAAATTTCCAGTGCGACAGAAGAGCAAACAGCTGTTGCAAATGAAATTAATGAAAATGTCACCATGGTTGCAAGAAGCGTATCTGAGGTGGTCAGTGGCGCTGAGCAAAGCGCCATGGCCAGCCAACAATTGGCTGAGTTGGCCCAGCAACTACAAAGTGAAGCAGAGAAATTCAAAGTATAGATCGAAAAAATATTGGACGGAGCTGAAGAGAAGGTTGGCGTTATCCTATAGATTCGTCTATACTTCTGCTCTTATCTGGGGGTGACATGGCTTCGACGCTGGTTACGAACCCTTGGGTGCATGTCGAGAACGTGATGATTCTCGTAAATCCCTCATCACATTGTTATAGTTGCAAACGACGATAACTACGCTCTAGCCGCTTAAGTCGGCTAGCGCCGCACTCTAAGGTGTCTGTAACTCAGAGGTTCGCGGTGTCATATGAGACAGAATCGCCCGGATGCTTTGCTCTAAGCTGAACGGTTAAAACTAAAAGAGCTCGCCCATAACACCCTGGCTCTCGGGTCGTGACGGGTTAATTAAATAGAGAAGCCTAAGCATGTAGATCTTAAGGCAGAGGATTGGCGGACGCGGGTTCGAAACCCGCCACCTCCACCAGACACCCTTCTCAACACTTCCCATACCTTCCCACACCCCTTGTAAACAAAGGCCTTCCAGCCTATTTTGAACTCCATAGAATCCCAACGTGTGTCACCAATTTCAAGGCATAATGGGGGTATTATTGGGGGCATATTACTATTTAAAAATTCTTATACCCCTAAATCGATGCCCTCAATCGAATTAGCAGAGGGTACAATGCCACTTTCAGACCGTCAGGTCAGCCTTTCAAAGAAAAATAAAATCGTCCAATCTACATGTTTGAGCGTCAGGATTACTCGATTGAAGTTCGAGCCTAGTTCACCAATGCCGTGAACAGGAATAATTGCTGCAGGAGAGATCACTAGAGCCATAATTGCTAAAAGCAAGATACCGCCACCTATGCCAATACTCGCTGTAATTGTAGACGTGATCGCAGCAGATAAAATTTGAAATTTAATAAATCCAAAATTGCAGTTATGCACGTAATGTTCATTGACTCAGATGCATCCTGATCACCAACAGCAATATTTTAAACGCTGCAACTCGATCAATTTGGAGACACCAATGAGAAAAATGAAGACTCTTGCAATTGCCATCGCCAGTTCACTCGCTTTAACAGGTATGGCCTTTGCGCATAACCATGGCGGCAACAAAGAATCCAGTGGTAATGGTTATAGCCAAGAAGAAAAAGTTGGCACCATCACCGAGATAGCTGTTAGCAATGGCAGTTTTGAAACACTCGTGGCCGCACTTAGCGCAGCTGAACTGGTTGAAGTATTAAGTGGAGAAGGGCCTTTCACCGTTTTTGCGCCAACTGACGATGCTTTTGCTGCTTTGCCAGCAGGCACTGTTGAAAGCCTCCTTGAACCCGAAAACCGCGATCAGCTGACGGCTATTTTGACGTACCATGTTGTCCCTGGCTTGGTGATGAGCGGTGATATTGCAGGTCAACAGCTGTCTGCCGAAACCGTACAAGGCAGCAGCTTAAATGTTAATGCAACGGGTGACAGCGTCATGATTAACAACGCGACGGTTGTTATGGCTGACGTTAAGGCATCAAATGGAGTGATCCACGTCATCGACACTGTACTGATTCCTGAATAATTACACGATAATGAGCCCTCTCTTAGAACATATCTATAGGAGGGCTTTTCCAAGATTAAATACCAAACCTTTCCCGATATTGGCTAGGTGTTAGCCCTGTTTGTTTATGAAACATCTTACGAAAAGCGCTCACATCTTCGTATCCCACTTCCCACGCAACACGCTCGACCGTTACTCGACTGTTCTCAAGCGCCTCGCGAGCTTTAAGCAACCGCTGTTGCTGCAGATACTCAGTGGGACGAAAACCCGTTGCTCGGTGAAAGCGTCGCATAAACGTGCGCTCCGTCAGGCCAGCTAGCTCCGCCATTTCTCGGGTAGATTGTTTGTGTCGATACTCTTTATGTAGATGATGCTGCACTCTCAGAACCGACGCATCTCCGTGCGACATCAATGGCATGAATGAACGGTAATAGCTTTGCTGACGCGCCCCAGTATCCACCACCAGAAAGCGTCCCAATGCTTGGACGACTGAAGGAGGAACATAACGCCCAATTAAATGCAGTGCAAGATCGATCCAAGCCATCACTCCACCCGCGGTCACCAGATCCGAGTCTGACAAGAGCAGTGCATTGGTATCAAGATCAATCTCGGGATAGTGATAACGAAAAACGCTTTCCAATTGCCAATGTGTTGTCGCTTTACGCCCATCCAACAGCCCCGCTTGTGCCAACAGGAAAGAGCCCGCGCAGGCGGAACAGATCATAGCCCCCTGTCGATGCCAGTCTTGCAGAAAAGAGCAAACCAACGGTTGAGGTTCAAGGTAGGCCTGCCCTTCCAGTATCGGTGGCACAATGACTAACGACGGCGAAGACTCCATCTCATCCAAGGGTAACAATTGCCCCTGCTCAAGTTTCCAACGGACAACCTTAAACTGAAGATCAGGCGCCTGCTGCAATTGAGCCAACATGCGGTTAGCCGACATGAATAGGTCGATCAAACCGTGGACTGCGGAAAGTGCAGTACCCGGCACCATGAGTATAGCGACAAGTATAGTCTTAGACATGTCAGTTTTAGCCTTGTTAATGTCAGTTTTGCCACCCGAACAGGGTAACAGGAAAGGCTATGATGAGCGACAACCCTTTAACAGGAGAAAAGCATGAGTAAAACAGCACTGATCATCGTCGATATGCAGAACGATTATTTTCCCGGTGGCAAGTGGATTCTGGAGGGCGTAGAAGCAGCGGCCATCAATGCCGCTCGAGTATTGGCTGACTTTCGCGAGCGTGGACTGCCAGTCATCCATGTGCGTCATGAATTCCCATCCAGCGATGCACCCTTTTTTGTGCCTGGCAGCGAAGGAGCTAACATCCATCAAAGCCTGCAACCTGCGGATGGTGAGTTCCAAATTTTGAAAAATGAGGTCAACAGTTTCAAGGGCACTGAACTACAAGCGCTACTTCAGCGCGAGGACATTACTCGCCTAGTGATCACGGGTGCCATGAGCCATATCTGCATTGATGCCATCACCCGCGCCGCTTCCGATTTAGGTTACAGCAACACACTTGTACACGATGCCTGCGCTACACTCAGTGTTGAGTTCAATGGTGTGCATGTTCCAGCGCCTCAAGTGCATGCTGCCTTTATGGCTGCACTGGCCTTCGCCTATGCTGAGGTCGTTAGCACCGACACATTCTTGTCGGCTCAGTAATCATCTTCGTGCATCGCTCGCTCCTGCTCTGGGGGCGAGCAACCCGATACTCAAAACTCAGCAAGATCTATCGGAGAACTCTACAGTTCAAGATCTACATCAAATTAGATTTTTTATTCAAAGTGAAACTGATTGGGGCTTTCAGAAGAGAATTCGACAATCTGATTATCAAGCACTTCGAGAACATCAGCCCAGGTCTGAACTTTTGGATTCCGTAACAAATCCGCTCTATAACTCTCTGATGCAATAAACGCCACCTCCGATGGAAGTTGCTGAGGTAACATCTTGCCATCGATCGGATACGTTAGAGTAGATGCTGTTGGTGGTTGTGCACTCGCAATGAGTTCAGCAGCGTGGCACATCGTCGCAACCATCCTGAAGTACGCATATCCATACTCAAGTACCGTTGATAGCCCGTCATACTGCCGCGATAAATATTCATTGCAAGAAGATATAGAAACAACTTCATCAGGGTTATGTTCAGTAACGATATCGTATGCTGTATTCCACTGCTCAAAAAGCATTGAGTGAACTTCTTTTTGATTTTCCACCTTTCTGGGTGTTGCCAAATAGTTGGGAAGCATAAAGCCTTCATACCACTGCACAACTGGCTCAAAATTGGTATTTTCTATCTCCCTTACTTCTGCAGCACAGCCATTTAGGCTTAGAGTACCCGCAGTTAGGATAATAGCGGCGATATATCTCATGATACTGATTGAATTTGAGCAGATAACATATGAGTTACACCCTATCCTTGTCCATGTAATGTCTATTTAAAATCACCTATTACTCCGATGGTGATTGGTAGAGTTCACTAAGCCAATTTAAATAGTTAGATGAAGTACCACCAGCAATTATACTAAGACGTTTATTTTTATCTTGCAAGAGCCAAGTCATGATCTAAATTTATATTGACTCGATACAAGCAAATGAATCCAAACTGGTTTTGGTGAGGACTTATTTTAAACAGAACCCAAATGAGGGATTGTGCGTCTAGGTTGTACAGATAAGCATGATTAATTTAAAACACCCTACTGTTAGACGCCATCATGCCCAATATGGATGGCTTTGAAGTCTGTCGAATTATGAAAGAGTTCAAATTGTAAGAGGGCGATTGATTATACCCTATCACTCGATCGACGTCTCAATGCACCAAAAACAAGCAAATATTATGAGTAAAGTGCTAATGAAGGATTTGATTGATAAATCTTTCCACACCTGAATACACACATTGGACGCGATTTTAATAATTTGTCATCAATTTGCACTAGTCTTAGTAGATTCAAGTCGGCTGGCACACAAACTGCAAATACTTCAAACAATTAACACAGCTTTAAATCCGATTAAACACGGAGAGGGAAACAATGGAAAGTCTATCGAGTCGCAGCCACCCATTACGAGATGTCCTAGATAAAGAGCTTCAACAACGGACTTTCCCGCCCATCAACACTCCCTGCAGCCTCTGCCACTTTACCTTAACAGTCGATCCCTCCTCCCGCACGTTGGAGTTACAGTTAATGCAACAACTCTCAACACAACTGGGCCAAGTCCTTGCTGACACAGCGCAAGATATAACCCTGCCACTCTATGGCCAATGGCTGCGCTGGGAGCGTCACGGTGAGTTTTCTAGCTATACCTTTATTCGTACTGGAGCGAATCAACCCTGGTTTGATGATCCATTAGACTTCTTACCTGCACGAGATTGGTTTAACGATATTCCCGGTCAAATCTTTCGGATCATACAGTTAACAGTCCTCCCCGAAGAACAAAGTCTGCCTGATGCAGAAATCGCCATGTTATTTAATCCCGAGAACTGTATTAGCAGTCATTTGGCCGCGGGCAAAGCACGAATCTGGACCGACTTTCAGAAACACGCTGAGGGCGCAGGCCGTATGCTGCTCATCAATAAGGGGTTATCTGCCTCAGCACTGGGACGCTTAGCCCAGCAATTGTTTGATTTAGGAAACTACCGAAAACTGTCGTTACTGGGCTGGCCTGTGTCACGACAAAGCTTACTGAAGCTCAACCAGTTAGAGCAAGATCTCGCAATATTAACGCAACGGATTGAACAAGAACCACACAATGATGAACAATTACTCAATGAGATTATCCAACTGGCGGCCGCGACTGAACGGTTAATTGCTGAAAACAACTCGCGCTTGCAAGCAACGGCGGCCTATTACCAACTCACGCTGGACCGCTTAAAGGCGCTGGAGGAACAGGCGATTGATGATCAACTCTCTCTGCAGGACTTCACTGCACGACGCCTCACGCCCGCTTTTCGTACCAGTGAATCCGTTCAATTGCGGCAAAATAGCTTATCGGGGCGACTGGGTCGCTCCACCGAATTGCTTCGGACTCGCATCAACCTAAAGCTGGAGCAACAGAACCAACAACTACTGCTCTCAATGGAGCAAAAGGCCAAGTTACAATTGAAAATGCAACAAATGGTGGAAGGCCTTTCATTAGTCGCCATTAGTTATTATGCAATACAAGTGGGCCATAAAATGTTAGATGCCCTAGCCTATTGGTTTCCACAGATTAATTTGGCATTTTGGCAAGCCATCAGCGTGCCTGTGTTAGTGTCGGGTGTGGTTGTCTTATTAAGCTGGCTGAGTCGACGGGTCAAAGGTCATCACAGTAAATGAGTCTCAGCCTTTTGTAATCAGGTCAGGCGGATAGACTCTTGGTATTGTGTTGAACTCACTCTGTAGATTACTCTTGGTCTAATCGATCTCATTAAAATCAGGTGTCCTGTTGGCCCGAACTATCAAATGGTTATTCGTCTTAATCCCAATCATGCTAATCGCATGGTTAGGTTTTCAACAACCCACACATGAGGGCAACTGGCATCCTCTGCAAACGCGCTTGCCAAGTGTTGAGTTGCACGACACCCGCTATGCTATCAGCAATATTCGTGATTTTCGCTATGATGCAAGCGGAGCCCCAGTCGATACCGCTTACGTAAATGGAAGCTACGATCTTAAGCACCTTCAACGCGTTTGGCTTGGGCTCTCGCATTTTGCAGAATATGGCATGGCACACGCCTTTCTTAGCTTCGAGTTTTGGAACCCTGAAGCGGACACTGAGCCGCAGTTTTTAGTGGTTTCAATCGAGGCCAGGTTACGCCCAGACCAAGGCTATAGCCCACTGAAAGGTCTATTCCAACAGTATCATCGCATGGTTGTGCTCGGGACAGAAGAAGATGTCATAGGCCTTCGCAGCCATGTTCGTCAAGAGCAGGTTTATCTTTACGAACTGACCCTACCTAAAGAGCAGCAGCACTATTTGTTTCATGGCATTATGATGGAGGTACTCGACTTAGAAACCCGCCCTGCATTTTACAACACGGTGATGCATAACTGTGTCACACGTCTTTTACAACATGATCCTGATTATCGTGTATGGCGGCACCTGCTTGATTATCGTATCCTCCTCCCAGGCTACGGAGATGCCTTCGCACAAGAAAAGGGCTGGATACGCCAAGACAAATCACTTGAGGATATGCGGACCTCAGGTAAAGTCAGCTCTGACGTTCCCCCCAGCATTGATTTATTTTCGTTTATGATTCGGTAGTGTATTCATCTTGGCTAATAGCATTTAAGCCAAGATGAACGAGGTCACACCGCTTCACTTGCCCCTCTAGCACGACGCACTTTATTTCCGTCCAAACACCAACCTTCGGCTTCTAATAGAGTTTTTTGCCGATCAAAACTAGATGAATCTTGAGGAAAGGACAGTCGTCCTTGAGCGTTGATCACTCGGTGCCAAGGCAATTGCGAGTCTTCCGGTAATTGCTTTAAAACCGTGCCCACATAACGTGCATAACCTGGGTAGCCACAGAGTTTTGCAATCTGACCATAGCTCATCACCTCCCCCTCAGGTATAGAATACACCACCTGCCAAATCATGTGTTTTAAGGTCTCTGACGACATGACAACCTCTTTCTTTCGCCTAACGAAGACGCTCATTCGAACAATAGGGTTTTCAATTGCGCGAGTGCTTGTAGGCGCTGTTCATTCCAAGGATGGGCAAAACTTAATCGTAAACAATTTGTATAACGTCCCGATATAGAAAATAACGGTCCAGGTGTGATCACGATTCCCTGACGCAAAGCATCCGAATAGGCATTAAGGGTATTCACTGTTTCTGGTAACTCTAACCAGATTGATAATCCGCCTAAGGGACGGCTTAAGGTCATCGGCTGAATAGGCCAATCGTTTAAAGAGGTTATTAATTGATCTCGCCGTCCTTGCAAGACTTGACGCTGTCGTCGAAGGTGAGCGGCAAACCCGCCCTCTGCCATGAAATGTGCGATACCTTGTTGCAAAAAACGACTGTTGGCCAACTGTGTCACAACCTTGAGCTGTTGTATTTGTTGATGCCAACGCCCTCCGCAGACCCAGCCTACTCGTAAATCACGCGATAAACTTTTTGAAAAAGAGCTGCATAAAATCACACGCTCTGTCGTATCTAAGGCTTTTAAGGGGGCTGGAATCTCACCCAGTGCCGTGTCGGAGTAGATATCATCTTCAATGACAACAACATCATGACTCTCTGCTAAGTCTAACAGTCGACGTTGTCTATCGATGGGCATCAGCGCACCACTGGGTGTCGAAAAGGATGGAGAGACAACACAGGCTCGGATTGGCCAGCGTTGTAACATCGTCTCTAACACCTCCATATCCATACCATGACTTGCGGAACTTGGCACTTCTATAACTTGCAACCCTAACGACTCTAGCAATTGCAAAACACCATAAAAGCCAGGAGACTCAACTGCCACAATATCGCCACGCTGACAACTGGCCATCAAGGCTAAAAATAAACCATGCTGAGTCCCAGAGGTGATACAGAGTTGATCACATCCCACCTGCCAACCCCGCCTTGCTTGATGAATCGACAATTGAGATCGCAACGACGCATCACCCGCTGGCGAGTCATAATATTGGCTCTCCTGAGTCTTTTGCTGGCGCAGCGCACGCGCGATTGAGCGATTCAAGGTGCGAATTCCCGGCGACTCCTCCAGCGTTAAGCTGGAAGGCAATAGATCAAATGCCGCACTGCGCTGCATAATATCGAGAAAGAGATCGCTCAGAGTTGCCAAACGTGGTGCGTCAATTGTGTTATTAGACTGAACAGCCTTGGGAGGGTTGACTTGATAGGTGACAAAATACCCGGACTTAGGTCGCGCCTCTATCCACCCTTGCGCTTCTAAATGGGTCAGCGCATGCAACACGGTGGCTTTAGACACCTGATGAAGTTGGCATAAACGACGAATAGAGGGCAGCTTTTCTCCCAAGCGCCAGCGCTTCTGTTCAATCCCTTCAAACAACCAAGCCTCGACTTGTTGATAACGATACCGCAAAGGAGAACGTGACACGGACAAGCCCCTCATCTGTACCTATAAATATTAATTTATTTATACCTGATATGAACAGATAGGCAAGTGTATTCTGCATCCAATTAAACTGTTCGGATGCGCCGTCATGGATAAAATCAACCATGTTCAAGTCAATACACCCAGCTATGCACAGGACGGTAAGTTTCATGTGCGCTTAACGCAAGGGTATTTTCAGAATTTGCGGCGCATGACCAGCTGGCCATTAATTGTGCTGTTTTTTTTAGTCGTCTGGTTAGAGTGGGAAGGCACGCCATTGCTACTCTTTTCGTTTGAGCAGCGCCAGATACTTTTTTTTGGCATTCAACTATCTTGGCATGACTTGCCTTTATTAGCGGGGGTCATGATTGCGGGTGCCAGTTTACTTTTCTTCGCCGCCGTCGCATGGGGACGAGTTTGGTGTGGATTTGCCTGCCCACAAAGCATCTGGACCTGGATTTTTATTCGGATCGAAGATTGGATAGAAGGATCCGCTCAGCAGCGCTCACGCCGCGAGAAACGAGTGTTAACACCTAAAGACATCTTCAGGCGTGTCGCTAAGCATCTGCTATGGATAGGTGTCGCTAGCCTAACCGCTATCACCTTCACAGGTTACTTTATTCCTATTCGTGATTTAGTCAGCCTAGAGGTGTTTCAATCGTCAACCACCTTAGGCTGGTTGGTCATCATGGCAACCTTAACCTATTTGAATGCAGGCTTAGTCCGTGAAAAAATTTGTTTGCATGCCTGCCCTTACTCACGTTTTCAGGCAGTAATGTTTGATCAACACACGCGAACTGTCACCTATGATGTCGAACGAGGGGAACCTAGAGGCAAACGCCGTCAAGCTGAAGCGCTAAAACAACCCATTGGTGACTGTGTTGACTGTGGGATCTGTGTGCAGGTTTGTCCAACAGGTATTGATATTCGTGAAGGGTTACAAGCAGCCTGCATCGATTGTGCAGCTTGCGTTGACGCCTGTGATACCGTCATGCAAACCTTGGATCGCCCTAAAGGACTTATTCGTTTTGCATCAGAGGCCCAACTGCAAAAACAACCGTCACCTATGATTCGACTTAGGTTACTGGGTTATGGCTGTGTTATGTTGATTGCAATGGGTGCGGTTCTGTTTGGGTTTGCTGCAAAAGAAAGCCTACGTGTCGATATTGCCCGTGATCGAGGCCCCTTATTCATGCAGCTGGATGAGCACACCTTCTGTAATCTTTACAATGTAAAGGTTGAGCGTTTTCATCCCGATTTGCGCAACGTCAGTATTCGCCTGACAGAGCCCAACGTATTTGAGCTTTTTGGCCCCACAAAATTGGACTTAACAGACCAAAATGCACAGTGGGTCGCCTATCGAGTGTGTTCTAATCAAATCAGCTCACCACGATCTGAAGTCGGCTTTCTGGTTGAAGGACATGGAATGAGTCGGCAATTAAATACGTCCTTTTTCACTCGTTCCCTTGATTTTCAAAATAATTAAGCAACACTTGAAAGGAACTGTACACCTGCGACCACAACCAGCACCCACGAGAGGCTCACATGTCAAACGCTTGCGACTACTGTCGGCCCGATGCAAAACGTCTTAGCCAAGAGGAAGCTGAGCACGAACTAAAAGCCTTAATTGGCTGGTCATTGATTGATGAAAATCAGGAAAGGCTAAAGCTACAACGCCAATTCCCCTTTCCTGATTTTGCCAGCGCACTTCATTTTACCAATCAAGTTGGAGAATTCGCTGAAAAAATCGGCCATCACCCGGACTTATACACAGCCTGGGGGAAGGTCATTGTTGTTTGGTATACCCACAAGATTCAAGGTGTTCAAGTGGGCGATTTTTTATGTGCTGCGGAGACGGATCGTATCTATAGCCAAAATTAAGATTCAATCATCCTTCGAGCGCTTCAGAATATCACCCGAGATGGCATCGACCTCAACATCCCACTCAACACCCATAGCATCACGTATTTCGACTTTGTAAATGTAACGACCGTATTCTGTTTCCAATTCTGTGTCATTAATTGAACCAGGCTGTACAGCCAAGGCAATGTCGTTTAGTTCATCTAAATGCTTGATGACACCGGTTTCGACCAATCTTAGTGCTTCATCGATGCGAACATCATCAGCAACTGCCGCACTTCCTATGATCAACAAACCCGCTACACAGGATTTATAAAACTGACTCTTTTTCATAAAGATACCTTTCGCTTTTTAATCAAGCTCTGAAAATTCTAATAGGGTTGGACAAGTATTCTAGAATTAAGTTTATGCGGCAATCTTAATCAAGTTTCGTCCGCCCTGCTTAGCTTCATATAAGGCCATATCTGCGCGTTTCAAGAGCTCTTTGCTGGTTTCATTTGCATTCAACAAGACTAACCCTGCACTTAACGTCGTTTGAATTGTTTTATCCTTTCCAACCGGAACGCTTACCTGGGCGCAGAGTTGTCGAATACGATCTGAACACATTTCCGCATCTTCTAGGCTCAACCCAGGGAAAACGATAACAAACTCCTCACCTCCGTAGCGGAAAAAAACATCATATGCACGCAACGTTTGGTTCAATTCGTTAGCAACTTTACTCAAGACCTGATCACCAACATCATGCCCGAAGGAGTCGTTAATTTTCTTAAAATTATCAATATCGATCAATAAGCAGGACAAAGGGCTATTTAAACGAGAGGCCTTATTGATTTCAATTTCCAGTAGACTCATACCATAGCGACGATTAAACACTCCTGTTAATCCATCGTATATAGCGTGATTTCGTAATTCTTCTTCCACCGTTTTAAGCCAATAACCTAATACTAATGACACGATAATTCCTGCCAAAGTAACTAAAATATTGGTCACTATTCCAGTGATAAGACGGGTACGGCTGTAGACCAGCTCAATAACCTGATCAGGTGCGCCGAAGGACATCATATGCCCACGATTTTCCTGTAAAATGTAGCGTGTCGACGTATTCCAACTGATGAACTCTAAAGATTGTCGCGTTTCCCTTACTTGGTTAGCCTTGTCCATTATTGAGGCATCCACCTGTTCAGGGCTGGACATAGAGAGTTCCCAACCCAAACGATCTATAATGCGGATACTATCAATCACATCATTGCTTAGCGCAATTCTACGACCCACCTGAACTGGATCCAGTTTTGTCATGTACTCAGCGATGACTTCGGGCTTAATGCCTAACTCTAATATCCACTCTTTATCGGGAGTCGGATAATACGCATATTTACGAAACAGCCCCGTAAGTGTTTCTCGACTCATGCGGTCGACGACAGGTAGCCCTTCTTCTCTAATGGCTTCTAAATACTCATGAAAATCAGCCCACTGGGTTAAATCTAGACCTAAATCCTGCTCAATGGTTGAAAACTCAACAACCCCATTACGGTTGATAATATACACATCCATTGTGTCCTTAAACGAGCTCTTTAATGCCATAAGGTCAATATCTTGCGGTGACTGGCCTGCATCATGATAGGCCTGCATAAACTCATTTAAGCCATCAGACATTTGCCGATCAAACACTGTCTCAAGAATCTCTAAGGCATCGTCGATCAAGTGCAAAGAATGGACAACATCTTGCTCAACCTGATTAATCATTTTTTCGAAGTCACTGGACATTCGAACGCCATTAAACACACCAATTAAAATTAAAATTGGAATGAATACACCCAACATTAGGCGAGTAATTCGATAGAGTGATGGGATCGCTTTATTTGGCGCTGATTGCATGAATACGATATCTCGACGAATGTATAGACTGTCCCTGATTTTACGAACCCATAGACCGACTCCAGCCATGGCCCATTCGATTAAAAAATAATCGACTACCTTAATTCATCACCATGAATTATGCATCTATTTTTTGTCACTCAATACGCTTTGTCATCGAAGGGCATTCACCAAATAATCGTTTGTAATCACATGAAAATTGGCTTAAATGCCAAAATCCCCATTCACTGGCAATCTCCCCCACTGTTCGCTGCTCATGGTTCGCCTGAAGAGCACGTCGAACCGCATTTAAGCGCGACAAACGCAAATATTGCAAAGGACTGATGCCGAGAACAGTCATAAAGCTATACTGAAGAGTGCGGCGGCTTACATTTGCCAAGTCACAGAGTTCCGTTACGGAAATAGGGGTATCTTTATTCTCCTGTAAATACCCTCTGACTTGATCAACCACTTTCTTTCGATGTTTAAATCCTGATTTTTGCGTGCAGACTAATGAGTATTGATCAAAAATATCCAACAACATCAGACAAATCAAATCATACTGAAGGTGATCAGGAGGTCGAAGATCACGTGCTTTAAGTAGATGATCCAATAAATAATGTGCTTGCTGCAACACTTTAGAAGGCAACTGAATTCGTGGTGTATCAAATAATTCCTTTGGTAAAGCAATATCATGACGATCGGCGATCGCATGAAAATCAGATTGAGAAATCACAATACCAAATATTTCAAAGTGCTCTGGTGTTGTTAATTCAAAGGCAACTCCTCCTGGACGGCAAATAATTTTGTTATGTTCAACCTCCAAACCATTCACACGACTTGTCGATGATGTTTGCACGGGCAAACCCAGCCAAAATGAATCCGCCGACACCTCGCAGGCCTGCTGCAATGCCTGCTCAGTCTCTTCCTTGAAAACATGCACCTGCTCTAGTGTCAGCTCTGTCAACTTACCAAAAAACTCGCCATCACTGATTTGATCGTACTGCTGACGCCATGATTTTAAACTCTCAGCTTGCAGATTAACGTCAAATGTTTCTATCACCGTGGGCGCAGTTCCTGGTGTCCATTGTTGATATTTGGTCTGTTTTTGTGCGCTCTCATATTGATAGGACATTTTTTGCCTCCTTTTGGTGAAGCACTTTGCCAGCCTGATACAAAAAATATAAAACCATTGATATAAAAGAACTTTTACTTTGCCAAATTTTGTTAACGCCCCAACTTTAGCAATTGTTAAGCTAAAAAATCCGCGATTGCTGCTGTATTTAAAACCGAGACTACTATGAACCTAAACCAATCCTTGGGTTTCAGTTGAACTGTTTTAAATACAGCAAAAGCTGTGCCTTTTTATGATGATTCCAAAAAAGACACGGCTAAGGGGTTCGAAAAAATGATTTCACCACTGACGATATATCTAAATTGATAGACTAAGAGGATAAATCCTATGGCCTTAGAAACACCAACCTTAGAAAGTCTGCAGGCAGCGCTGGATGCGCAGCAGGCAGTCTTTGCTATGCACCAGTCCATGAATATGGAAGTTTTTTACTGGTGGTGCACCGCAATCATGCTCATGATTCATGCAGGCTTTCTTGCGTATGAGATGGGCGCTTCACGCAGTAAAAATGCCCTAGCTGCAGGTATCAAAAACATTTTGGCTTTGGCGACAATTATTCCAGCGTTTTACTTATTTGGCTGGTGGATTTACAACGCTTTTCCAGGTGGTTTATTACCGGCAAGTGTTCCTGAAGCCTTGCCTTGGTCAGACAGCATGGGGCCGAATGTCAGCGATATGGCAACAGGCATTTTTTGGGGTGCATTCGCTCTGTTCGGAGCCACAACAGGGTCAATTCTATCAGGCGCCGTTATTGAGCGTATTCGGGTCAGCGCCTTCCTAATATTAACCATCACAGTTGGCAGTGTCGCTTGGATACTGGCAGGTGCTTGGGGCTGGCACCCAGACGGATGGCTATTGACTAAACTGGGCTATCATGATGTTGGCGCATCGGGTGTTGTACATGCTGTTGCTGGCTTCTTTACGTTGGGAGTCTTGATCAATTTAGGCGCTCGTAAGGGCAAATTTATTAATGGTGTTGCACAAACAATTGCACCTCACAGCCTACCCATGACCCTAATTGGCCTCATGATGATCATCTTCGGCTTCTTCGGCTTTTTAGGCGGTTGCATTATTTTCAACGGCGGCGATATTGGCTGGACGACGATTTACAACACTCCGACTAACCTTTCAGCCTTTGCATTTAATACCCTGATGGGCTTTTCCGGTGGTGTGATTGGATGCTATATCGCCACACGTGACCCTTTTTGGACGATGTCAGGCGGACTGGTCGGTATCATCTCTGTTGCCGCTGGTCTTGACCTTTACGACCCAGCTCTTGCCTTCATGATTGCGACCTGTATGGGTGTTCTTGCCGTTAAGTTTGCAAAAATCCTTGAAAACAAGGGAATCGATGATGCTGTAGGGGCTGTTGCGGTCCATGGATTTACCGGTTTTGTCGCCGTTATTCTTGTCGGTGTTTTTGCGGACGGCACTCCTAATGTTGATGGCAATCCCGCCATTTCTCTTCAAGGACAATCTATTGCTGCAATCGTGATGGCTCTAGTCGGTTTCATACCCGGCTACGGTATTTCTTTGCTGCTTAAGAAGATGAGCATGTTGCGTGTACCTGATGCCGTTGAAGACTTAGGCATAGATGAAGTGGAAATTTTAGCCAAGCCTTATCCCGAAACCAGTGTTCCGGCCACTCGCCCAAGTGAAGTGCCCAACAAGCTGGCCAATGTTTGAAAACACCCTTTAAACAATTAATAACTGGAGAAAACAATCATGGGCGCATCAATAACAGAGTGGGAAAATGCGGCGGCCTATTTTACGTTTGCCGATAATCCTCTAGCACTGGTTTTATTTTCAATCGGAGTAGCCACAATAATCATAGGGGTTATTGCCTCAATTAAACACCATGAAGATAAGGCATTTGATAAGTATAAAGACAAGTAAAATGGTCTGACCAAATTACATTAAGATTTTTGACAATCCGTTTTCGAACTCAAAATGAGAACGGATTTTTTATTAAATTTCAATAACTTAAATAAAAAACTTTATCTATTAAACGTCAAAAAATCAAACATTGTTCCGCATAGCAGAAACAGCAACCTCAGTATTAATTGACTCTAAAATGACAGCAACCTTAGTAAGTTGCTCCTATTCATTCTATAATGCTCTAATCTAAGTAACTCCACCTATAAATAACTGATAAAAATGCTCTTTATCTTTTATATACAACTTTATTGTGACCTTTCCTATACAACATGACACATAATAACCCTATATCTTCTATGCTTTATACATCTGCAATTTTTTGAAGGATCAAGTGATGAGAAACAACGGCCCCACAACGCGTACAGAGAAGACCTTTCCTCAGGATATCAGGCTCATTTCGGCAACCGATCTTAATGGCACTATTTTACATTGCAATGACGCCTTCGTTGAGATCAGTGGTTACTCTAAAGAGGAACTTATCGGTCAGCCTCATAACTTGGTTCGTCACCCAGACATGCCGCCGTTGGCCTACCAAATCATGTGGGAGCATTTAAAACAAGGCAAGCCTTGGATGGGGCTGGTCAAAAATCGCTGCAAAAACGGTGACTTTTATTGGGTCGATGCCTACATCACCCCAATCACAGAACATGGAAAAGTGGTTGGCTACGAATCTGTACGCTCCTGCCCGTCTCGACAAGATGTTGAACGAGCGGATGCCTTGTATCAACGTATCAATGCAGGCAAAGGGACTAAATTCACGCTTCCTTTTAAGCCTGAAACCTTATTCATAGCCTTAGCGTTACTCATCACCGGACTATTATTTGTTTACGGCTATAAAGAAGTCACTCAGATTATTCTATCAACATCTGTCATTATTTATGGTATCTGGGTCACTTATCGTCAAAAACAAATGTTACGTTATTTAAATGAGTTAACTGCCAGCTCCTTTAAACACCCGCTGGCCGTGCAAAGCTATTCAGACCATCATGCCGATTTAGGCGCGCTTTCGGTTGCGATAAAAAGTGAAAAGGCTCACTTAACCACCGTGCTCACGAGGATTGAAAATGCAGCGCAACTGGTGTCTAAAGAGTCCAAAAATGGTCTAAAGCTCATGGCACATACCCATGCCGAGATTAATCGCCAACATAATGAAACAGAACTTGTTGCAACGGCCATGAATGAAATGACCATGACGATTGCCGAAGTCTCAAATCACTTACAAAGCACAGCTTCTGAAGCTGAAACAGCCAACCGACTGGCCAATGAGGGGCGCAGTGTTGCTCAAACGACGTTAAAAGCCATACAAGAACTGCGCGACACTGTCGCCAATATCAGCCAGTCTGTTCTTGATGTTGCGGAGCAAACAAAACTCATTTCCGAGGCGGCACAAATCATTGAAAAAATTGCAGAGCAAACCAACCTTCTTGCATTAAATGCAGCCATTGAAGCGGCTCGTGCAGGCGAACAAGGCCGTGGATTTGCGGTTGTTGCCGATGAAGTAAGATCCTTAGCCAGCCGCACACAAGAGTCAACAAAAGAGATTTATATCATTATCAAACAGCTAACCACCGCTGCTGAAGATGCCGTTCGAGTCGCAGATTCAGGCCGTGAAGATGCAGACACAGGCATGCAACGCGTTGCTGAAACCTCAGAGGTGTTAAACGGTATTTCAGAAGCCATTAGCGTGATTGATAACATGGCCACACAAATGGCCGCCGCTGTTGAAGAGCAAGCCCATGTTGCCGAGGATATTAATCGACAAGTGGTCAATATCTCTACCTTAGCTCAGAGCAGCCAATCCAGCGCTGGCAGTGCCTATGGCTCTGTAGAGCAGCTGCAGAAGACATCTGATGAACTTCATGAACTCGTTGTTCGCTTTAAACGTTAAGAAAGCAGCAACCGCAAAGGCTCCAAGACTCATCTTTCTGTAAAAAACGCCAGTCAATACTGGCGTTTTCTATCTCAGGATACAGGTTTAACGATCGCCCAAACGGGTGGCCGATGATATCGCCCCACTACCGAACTCAATAGTAAAAATGCTATCAGCGAATACCCCACCTGCACTAATTCAAAAAACACCAACGCACAAATTAAAACACAACAATCACCGACTAACGTCGTCTTACCTGCATGTATCGAAAAGCGTCGCTCAAGATACACAGCAAGAATATTTAATCCGCCCAAGGACGCATTGTGACGGAAAAGGATAATCAGCCCAAATCCCACTAACATTCCACCTAAAACAGCCGCCATCAATGGATCAATTTCGATATGGATATAACGATGCATAAGCTCGGACATCACCGACAAGAGACTAATGCTGCAAAATGTTCGCAGAGTAAAGGCCCAACCCAATGTCCGGACAGCCAGCACGTAAAAAGGAAGGTTTATAAGAAAGAAAAGCTGTCCAAATGACAGTTCAGTTAAGCGTGTTAAAATCATGCCCATGCCTGCGGTGCCACTGATTAACAAGCCGGAAGCATTAAGTAGATGTACGCCAAGCGCAACTAACAAGCAGCCCTCAAAAATTGAGAGCCAACGATGGGTAGTACTCATAACAAATCCTCACTATTCACCTCAGCTTATGGCTGGTCGGGTATAGAGATTAATAAAAGTGCTTCTTGTGGAAGCAGAATGTTTGCAAAGACTGCGAAGAAGAGGCTGCATAATACATACCAATTGTGATAAATAGCAGTCAGGAAAGAAAAAAGGGGAGAAAATTGATATTAGGCCGAGCAATTTGGACTTTATACGCCCTAACTAGGTGCCAAAAAGACTTTTTAACGTCACCAAAAGGTGCGCAAGCGCACACCTTTTAGCATAAAAGCAACAGTGTCAGTCAAACAAATGCTGAGCATGAAAGCGTAAATGCTCTTCAATGAAGCTCGCAATAAAGTAATAGCTATGGTCATAGCCATCTTGATAGCGAATCGCTGCTTCGAAGTTCATTTCTTGGCAAACAGTCTCTAGCACCGATGTTTTTAACTGCTCAGATAAAAAGGTATCCGATAAGCCTTGATCAACTAGCAGTGGGATCTGAGCCGCACCATGACGGATCAACTCAACACTATCATAGTCTTTCCAAGACTCAACATGGGACCCTAAATACCCCGAAAAGGCTTTTTGTCCCCAAGGGCAATCGCTTGGATTCACAATCGGCGAAAATGCCGAGACGCTTTGATAACGCCCCGCATTTCGCAGAGCAATCATGATGGCTCCATGGCCCCCCATGGAGTGTCCTGAAATCGAGCGCACCTGGGTCACAGGCAACTCTTTTTCAACCAAGGCTGGCAGCTCAGCAACAATGTAATCATACATCCGATAATGCTCAGACCAGGGTGCTTCGGTTGCATTGACATAAAAGCCTGCACCCAAACCAAAATCATAGGCACCCTCGGCATCATCCGGAACCTGATCACCTCTTGGGCTAGTGTCGGGTATAATCAGGGCAATTCCCAACTCAGCGGCCACACGTTGAGCACCCGCTTTTGTTGTAAAGTTCTGATCATTGCAGGTCAAACCCGATAGCCAATACACAGCGGGCACTGGCGTTCCAACGCAGGACTGAGGCGGTAAATAGACGCTGAACTGCATCGTGCAATTCAGCGTGTCTGAATAGTGTTCATATTGGTTTTGCTGCCCACCAAAACACCGAACAGAGCTCTTCAGAACAAAGGATGTTGACATGCCAGCTCCCTGTTAATAATGAATAACGGTTCGAATCGATTTGCCTTCATGCATCAAATCAAAGGCTTCGTTGATTTGTTCGAGAGGCAGTGTATGGGTAATAAAAGTATCCAACTCATATTCACCTTGCATAAAACGCTCAACATAGCCTGGTAGCTCCGAACGGCCCTTAACACCACCGAATGCACTGCCACGCCATACGCGCCCTGTCACCAATTGGAACGGACGTGTCGAGATTTCCTGTCCAGCTCCGGCAACGCCTATAATGACGGACTCACCCCAGCCTTTATGACAGCACTCTAAGGCCGCTCGCATGACATTCACATTGCCGATACATTCAAATGAGAAGTCGACACCACCATCTGTGAGCTCAACGATGACCTCTTGAACAGGGCGGTCATACTTGCTTGGATTAATGAAGTCTGTTGCACCTAGTTTTTTTGCTATTTCAAACTTATCTTCATTTAGATCGATGGCAATAATTCGGCTGGCTTTTGCTTGAACCGCGCCAATAATGACCGCTAAACCTATTCCCCCTAAGCCAAAGACCGCTACCGTATCGCCCTCTTTTACTTTGGCGGTATTGTGCACAGCCCCCATTCCTGTGGTCACACCACAGCCTAGCAAACAAACTTTTTCTAAGGGTGCCTCTTTGTTTATTTTTGCTAGCGATATTTCGGGAACCACGGTGTACTCAGAAAACGTAGACGTTCCCATGTAGTGATAAATAGGTTGACCATCTTTATAAAAACGCGTCGTGCCATCCGGCATCAAGCCCTTACCTTGCGTCGCACGGACCGCTTGACATAGGTTGGTTTTTCCTGATTTACAGAATTTACAAACGCCACATTCAGCGGTGTAGAGCGGAATCACATGGTCACCCACCGCAAGGCTGGTAACACCTTCGCCAACCGCTTCAACTATGCCTGCACCCTCGTGGCCGAGAATTGCAGGGAAAATACCTTCTGGGTCATCACCTGACAACGTAAAGGCATCAGTATGACAGACACCCGTAGCAACAATGCGCACCAACACTTCGCCTTTTTGAGGCGGCATCAAGTCCACTTCTTCAATGCTTAAAGGTTGACCTGGCCCCCAGGCAACGGCTGCTCTTGTTTTGATCATGTCCATCTTAACTCCTGATTTTCTTAGCATAACAAATTATCTTAATAGCTAACCATTATAGAGATTAAGTGACTCGGTATTAGGGGTTGGTCAGCAAATGACTTTTGTTACTGAGAAATAATGCACTTATACCTGAGCAAATAAGCGCAAAATATCAGGCTGTTGCGTACGCTCAACCAAAAAATCAATGAACAATCTAACTTTAGGCGAGAGATAGCGATGATGAGGGTACATAATCCATACCGCTGATTCACGAAAACGGTATTCATCTAGCACGGGTACTAACCGTCCCGTCTCAATGTATTCATCAATGTAATAACCAGGAAGCTGGGTAATCCCCATTCCCTTCAAAGCGGCATCCACTAGCGCCAATCCTGAATTGGCATGGTAGCGCCCACTGATGCGTATCTCGCGACGCTGGCCATCAACGGAAAATAACCAGCGATCTTTCGTACCCACTAAACACTGGTGTTGATATAAATCCTGTAAACACTCAGGTGTAGCATGGTGCTGGAGATACTCCGGAGATGCCACTAAGCGTTCATTACGATCTAGGATTCGTCGTGCAATTAAAGAAGAATCATCCAGAACGCCCATGCGAATTGCGACATCATACCCCTCTTCAACCAATTCAACGCAACGATTCGTAAAGTGCATACGCACTTCCAACAGGGGGTACTTCAACATGAAATCATTCACAATGGGCGCAATAAAATGCTCACCAAAAGTGGTTCCAGCCGTCAGGCGTAAAATACCTTTAGGGCTGCTTTGCAAATCATTGATGGCCGCTTCCGCTTCCAAAAAGCCATCCAACATGTGACGACAATGCTCAAAATACACTTGGCCAGCATCCGTTAAGCGTATGTGCCGAGTGGTTCGATACAAAAGCTGCGTCCCGAGTTGTTCCTCCAAGCGAGCGACCAAACGACTGACATGCGAGCCCGATACTTTAAGATGCTTAGCCGCTGCTGAAAAACTACCGAGCTTTACCACTTCTACAAACGCATCAATACAGTCCCAGCGGTTCATGTCGCTTTCTCTCACTTATTATCAAACACAATTCACTTAAGGCAGTTCCGCCTACAACAGGATAAAATGCCCACAGACTCAACGCAAAACTTCTTTAAGAGATTTAAATATGTATGACCTTGTCGCGAACGAAACGGATTTCTTAGTTGTTGCTAAATACCCAGGAGTCGACTTTCACAGCCAGTCTGGAAATGCTGGATTGGCGGCACAGCTGCAACAGGATCTTGGTTATCCATTGTTTGCCGTTCATCGGCTCGACACACTGACGTCGGGCTTACTTCTGTTTGCCAAATCCTCAGAAAGTGCACACCAGCTTTCCAAGCGCTTTTCAGAGCGACGCATCCAAAAGTTCTACTTAGCGATTGCGAAAGGCAAACCCACTAAAAAGCAAGGAAAGATACAAGGCGACATGGCCAAATCACGACGTGGCCAATACAAACTGATGCGCAGCCAAGACAACCCAGCAATTACGCGCTTCTACTCACATGCATTACAGGATGGTTTACGTCTTTACTTATTAAAGCCCGAAACAGGCAAAACTCACCAGTTACGTGTCGCACTGGCCAGCCTAGGAACCCCCATCCTTGGCGATCAACGCTATGGAGGTGGTGAAGCGGATAGAGGTTATCTACATGCCTATTGCTTAAGTTTTGAGTTCAACTCGATACACTACCAATATCGACATTCTCCTTCACAAGGCCAAATGTTCCTGACTGACAACTGCCAATCACATATCAATACAGAGTGGTTCAGCCCTGAACACATCGAATGGCCAACTCGGTGACGGTTATCGTTCAACGCTGACAACTGTACCTCTTTGGTTACGACCCAGCCAAAGACCCAGCATAAACACCAACAAGGCTGCCCACACAAGTCCAAACGTCACTAAACGTTGCGGTGGGTAGTCCTCTTGTAGAATCAATACGGCAATCAAAAACTGCAAAGTCGGGTTAATGTACATAATAAAGCCAACAATCGATAAATCCAGTCGTTTGGCAGCCGCTGCAAACAATAGCAAGGGAATAGCGGTCAAAATTCCCGAGGCAAACAAAAGCAAACTCGTCGTTAAGTCTTCACCAAAAGCCAGGTCGACGTCCACCTGAACAAATTGCCATCCCATCCAAAGTAAGGCCAGAGGGAACAACCATAGCGTTTCAACGGTTAGACCATTGAGACTATCAACCGGAAAGTGCTTTCTGACCAATCCGTAAAAACCAAAGGACAGCGCCAAGGTTAAAGGAATCCAAGGGAGTGAACCCAAACTATACAACTCCCACGCCACGGCAATGGCCGCAATCCCCCCTGCAATCGCCTGTAAGGGGTGCAGTTTCTCTTTTAGCAGCACGCGAGCCAAAAACAAGCTTACCAAGGGGGTCATGTAATAGCCTAAACTTGCTTCAAGAACACGCCCTTGACCCACCGCCCAAATGTAAATTAACCAATTCGCACCGATCAAAAGCGAGCTAAGGATTAACCAAGGCATCATCGCTCGTTGCTGAAACAACTGCCAGAAGGATTGAAAACGTCCCATCACCAATACAATCGTCATCGTTGCCACTAGCGACCAAATCACGCGATTGGATAACACCTCTATCGCGGGTATCTCTTTCAGCAAATTAAAATACAGTGGAAAGCATCCCCATATGACATAGGCGGCCAACGCTAGCCAAAAGCCTCGCATACAACTGACTCCATACAAAATGACAGGTTTATTGAGAATAAGATGAGAAATAGGGAACGGAATTCTTGGATAATCAGCTAAAACCGATCATCATAGACTTCGATGGTATTAATCTAATTGTTTCGATTGTTTCATGCAATTAATCGTCTGAAAATATTGTTTCCTAACATTCAGGATCAAGATCCAAAAAGAAGCTGAACACTAAGCAATCGACTCGGAAGGCGTCTTTGTGTAAGTGTCTGACATCCAGGCACTTCAACGAGTAAAATGCAGAATGACTATACAATAGGAATTGTAAACAATGCGTATTCATACAAGTAGTACCTTAGCCTTATCCACCTGTTTATTGATGCTTGCTGGGTGCAGCAGCCAAAACACAGTTGCCCCCTCAGCCCTTGCCACGTCTGATCAAGTCAGCTCTCCTTTAGAGCCTCAATCTTTTTCTGGGCTGTTGCCATGCGCCAGTTGTCCAGGCATTGAAACTCAGCTTGATCTGCTTCCTGATGGTCGCTACTTCTTAACTGAAACCTATCAAGATCGACCCAATGCGACTTTTACGCGGGCTGGATATTGGGAAATAGACGAAACACGCTTATTACTGCAGCATGAGGATAGCAGTCTGGTCTTTTTTGCGACGGACAGTGGTGGCTGGCTGCAAGCCGATACTGAAGGCCGCCCTATTCAGTCAAACTTAAACTACGAAATACGCCCCACTCAGTGGGCACCTAAGCCCTTAGCAATGAACATTACGGGAATGCTGATCTATTACGCAGATGCCGCGAGTGTCGTCGACTGCTCTACCGGAACTCGCTTTCCTGTCGAAATGACAGACGCTTGGCTTGATATAGAACGCACCTACTTATCCTCTATTAGCGCCCCTGGCAGCTATTTACAAATTAATGCCGACGTAGCGCTCAACTGGAAAACACCTGAGGAAGGACCTGCAAATTACTACTTAGCCTTTCACAATCTGACATCCTTCACACCTGCAACGACTTGCGGCACCTCCCTGGACAAGATCGAGCATCATGAATGGCGCATCCGAGAGTTGGCGGGGACATTTAACCAAGACTTGCCCGAAGAGAGTAAACCCTTTATCAAGGTCAGCGGTCAACAGCTATCCGGACATACTGGCTGTAACACGCTCGCAGGCTCAATCACCTTGGAAAACAATCGATTAACGCTAGGCCCTGTGGCCACCACGCGCATGTTCTGCATGCAAACGGCCGATTTGGAAACCCAATTTTTGCAAAAGCTCGAACAAGCCACTTATGTCAGTCTTGAGGGGCCTTATTGGACTTGGTATAACGAAGACATGGGAAGATTAATGTCCTTCGAACAAGCAGCACCTCGTTCAAACACTGATTAGCGCTGTCTAGTAAAAAACACCCCCTTCTTCGTTTACAAAAGAAGGGGGTGTTTAGTGTACGAAAAATCCGTTCAGCTTTTATTCGTAGGCTTTAGGAAGTTTAAAGGTAAAGATTGAGCCGCCTTGGTTGAAATTGCTGACGCGCTGAGCCACCTCGCCGCCCCACAAAGGAACAGCTCCACCCCATCCAGAGACAACCGACACATACTGCTCGTCATCCATTTCCCAAGTAACAGGTGTTCCAACAATGCCAGAGCCTGTATTGAAGCGATAGAGCATTTCACCTGTCTTAGCATCGAACGCCATCAAGTAGCCTTCAGGGTTACCCGTGAACACTAGGTTTGATTTGGTCGTCATAACGCCGCCCCATAAAGGCGCATAGTTGTTGTAACGCCATACCTCTTCACCCGTTTTTGGGTCCATGGCACGGAGAACACCGATATAGTCTTCATTAATTGGACGAATCGTGAAACCAGCACCCAGATACGCAGCCCCCTTACGGTAGGTTACATCTTCGTTCCAGATATCCATTTCCCACTCATTGGATGGCACATAGAAAAGACCTGTCTCTTGGCTATAGGCCATCGGCATCCAGTTTTTACCGCCTAAGAAAGAGGGCGCTGTTGTAACCGTTTCACCCTGAGTACCTTCCGTTTTGGCAGGATTGCCAGGACGGTTATCATCGTTAAAGATAGGGCGTCCATTTTCATCTAGGCCAGATGCCCAAGTGATTTTATCGACAAAGGGGAAACCACGAATAAAGTCACCGGATTCACGCTCTAACACGTAGAAGAAGCCGTTACGATCCGCCGTTGCAACCGCTTTAACCGTCTTACCGTCTTCTTCGTAATCGAATGAGATCACCTCGTTCACACCATCGTAATCCCAACCGTCATTTGGTGTGGTTTGGAAGGACCAAACAATTTCACCCGTATCAGGATTAAGCGCTAAACGAGAGGCAGAATACAGGTTGTCGCCCGGACGTAAATGTGAGTTCCAAGGAGCCGGGTTACCTGTTCCAAAGAACAGCAGATTGGTGTCTGGATCATAACTTCCGCCCAACCAAGTGGCCGCTCCACCTGTTTTCCATAGGTCGCCTGGCCAGGTTTTTCCAGCCTCGCCACCGGTGATGCCATTTTCAACCTGCTGGCCATCCTTCCAGATGTAGCCCATGTGCCCTTCTACCGTTGGACGCGTCCAAAGCAAATTGCCTGTTTTGGCATCATAGGCTTCCACTTTACCGACAATACCAAACTCACCACCGGCTACCCCTGTGATGATTTTGTCATTAACGATCAGCGGAGCCGCTGTGATTGAATAGCCCTCTTGATAGTCACCAACGGTTTTGCGCCATACAACACGACCCGTATCTTTATCCAGAGCCACCAGACGTGCATCCAAGGTGCCGAATATCACCAGATTGTCGTACACGCCCACACCACGGTTAATCACGTCACAGCACGGCATGATGCCATCCGGTAAACGAGCATTGTATTCCCAAAGCTCCTCACCCGTTCTCGCATCAACTGCGAAGACGCGCGAGTAAGACGCCGACACATACATCACCCCATCAACAATAATGGGTTGCGCTTCTTGTCCACGTTGTTTTTCACCACCGAACGAAAACGCCCAAACCGGACGTAAATCTTTAACATTATCCGCATTTAATTTTGTTAAAGGGCTATAGCGCTGTTTTTGGAGCCCCATACCATCTGTCACAATGCGGTCTGTGGTCAGATGGTCTTGCAATAAATCGTCATTGGTTACCGCGTGAGCTTGCCAGCTCAAAGACATAGCAGCGACCAAAGCGCTGATTGCAAAATATTTACCATGGCTTGGTTTCATGTTGATCACCTTTACGGATTATTGTTGTTTTCCCGGTATAGACTGGGCTGTTTTCCCGGTGTACTTAGGAATGCTTTTATTTTGGCCAGTTACTCAATATCAACCATTGACCGCTCGTCTTGTATTAGCGGTACATTAGTCGTACTACCTCTAAAAACTCTCTGCAAAGAAGGCGTCTTCGTAGTTGGGGTACAAATGGCTCACTGTGCGTTGAAGCTCCTGAGCAGCTAAAGCCACTGAAGAAAAACGCTCAGGAATGCCCACCCTCATCACCTCCGTCGCCACGAGCCCTTGCGCGGCAGAGTCGGTTAACACCTGATCCAACCACTTGAGGTACTCGCGCATCTGTTCTAAAGGTTTAGTTGAAGACGTCACTTCTCCATGCCCAGGCACAAGGGTTTTAAAATCAAGTAGAGATAGGGCCTCGATATCCTCAAGCCATTGCATGAGGCCTGGTGTGTCTGGAGTGGTGAGTGCTCGGTCATAAAAAACCAAATCAAAAGCAAATAGTACGCCTGTGGTTTCATCCAGTATGACTAGGTCGGCCTGAGCTCCGCTGTGTCCCGAAAACGCCATGAATCTAAGTGAATGTCCACCAATTATCTCTTGGCCTGACGTTTGTATCTGGTTGGGCAACAAAACATCCGTGCCACGCATCCAATCTCCGACCATCCTATACATATTCTCGGTGTAGGCTTCCCCTCGGCTTTTAATTAAGTCGATGGTTGTCGCTAAGGCATAAATATCGACATCCGCAAACGCTTGATTGCCTAAGAAATGATCAGGATGGTGATGGCTGTTATAGACACGAGCAATTGGCTGTTCCGTTACTTCACTAATGACCTGCCGCAACGCCTCGCCATAGCGTTTAGACGGTCCAGTATCCAATACAAGTACCCCCTCTTGCGTAACGATAAAGGCGGTATTAACGATATTGCCGCCATTTTGCGTGGTAAAGTCTTCCGTTAAACCTGTCACAACCCAAGTATTTGGAGCTATTTCTTTTGGCGTAAGGGCATAGTCTAAAGGATTGGCCTGTACCCAACTGCCACAAAAGACCAACCCCATCAGTGCATAACGCAGGTGTTTAAAAACCATGGCAACCCCCTCAAAGTGCTCGTTGGAATTCATTGCCATCGTTATCCCTGACCCATAATTGATAATTCTGATCAGAGCTCAGCAGATCAAAACTAATACTGGGGTTCTCGGAAACGGCAGGCGATAACTCCAAACGCACCTGAAGGTCGCCATTGGCACTTCTTAATTCCACTTGCTCTAAATAAAAGCTGGGAATATTTGCAACGAGGCCTGAGTCCATCGGATGCATGATGCGGAACTTATAACGGTCAGCACCTGGCTGATCAGTACTTGAAAATCGACCTGCACGGATCTGCCCAAGACTGGACTGCCAATCGTCATTCATGCGCGACTCGCTTGGCAGTGTACAACCCCCACCCGCCGCACTCACATAGCCAGACCCCACTAACCACTGTCCTGATTCAGTCAACACCGCCGCTCGCACAGGCGTGCTTTGCTGGACCTTAAACGTAATGGATACTTGTGGCAGCATTCCAGGCTCTGGATGGTAAGTGAAGATATGTTGAATAGGGTTGTAATCCGCCCAGGTAATCATTTTTACAATGGACTCATCGATGGCACTAGCATCCACCGACACGGGGACTTGCATCGAGTCTTCAGCAAACTCAGGCAAGGACACACGTATGCGATCATCAAATTGATAAAGCGCATCGCCTAAGAACATCTTACGAGTGTAATCCCACATCACACTGTCGTGCGCTTGAGCAACGACAAGGTTAGGTAACATCCAGCAACACATTGAGCAGTAGAGTATGAGTAGTCTTTTCATGGGCAGTATCTTTTATTGTTATGTTGATCATCAGTACCCGCATGACTGTCTAGAAATCGTAAAAAGCGGGCACTTCCCAAGTGACGCCATAGCGTTCAAAAATGCTGGCAATATCACCGCTCATCACCAGGGGCTCTAAAATCCCCTCGATGTGATAACCCAGTTGACGGTCCGCTTCTCTAACCGCAATGCCAATGTCCCAATGTTGTTTTCCCATGGCTGGAAAGGTTGTTTCTCCCATTTTTAATGACTCAGATGCCTCTTGAGCTAGAAGCCACTCAAGCTCTCCCCTGATCGCCATCATGGCAGAAACCTCTCCTTCGACCATCGCTTGAAACGCTTGCGCAGGTGACCGGAAATGATGCACTTGGCTACGTAAGTTCCCGTTAAAAACGGACGTCAGCATAAATGCCGGCACGGTTTCCATTTCAACACCAATCGGGTGATATTGGAAAACCGCTAAGGTTCTGGCGGCCTCAAGGCGATCCGTATTGAGAGCCAATTTCCAAGTCTCGCGCTGGTAGGGCATCATCATCACGATCAAGTCATTCTCGTATGCGAAGACGCCCTCACCGATATAGCCTCGTGCATAGTTAAAGTTTCGATCGTATGGAACACGCAACATAACATCCGCCACTTTCTTACCCGATAAGCGTTCATGTTTGTGTTCATGATCAAGCACATGCCCACGCCACAGATAATTTCTTAAATCATCGGCAAGATCTTCATCGGGAAGCATCCAGAACAGGTCGAGTTCAAGTCCCATTTCGTCGGCAATATGCTGTGCAATATCAACATCAATACCGACTGCTTCACCTTCTACATTTTTAAACGAGTAAGGAGGGAAATTTTCGTAAACACCTACGCGTAAATATCCAGATGCCAAGAGTTCATCATAGGGACGAGAAAACGCCTGCCCTGCACTAAGCAGGGTCAGGACAATTAGAAAAGGAAGAAAAATTCGTTGGTTAATGCCCATGACTCACAGTCTCCAGCCAAGCACGAATTGCCCACACAGCTTCTTGATCCATATGATCAGCCATACGCGGCATGTAAACACGGCCATCTCTCACCGCACCTTCTCGAACACGGTAGATATACCACTCGTCACCCTCTAGCCCGTCTTCCATTTCACGAAGATCGGGGGCGATACCGCCGGAAATGCCTTCTAAGCCATGGCAGCGGGCGCAGTTTTGATTGTATGCAGATGCACCAATGCGCACGGCTGTGTCATATTCAGCATGACCTGGACGGTAGGGGTTTTCCTCCAACCAATCGGAACCGAGCGGTGACAATCCTTTGGTATCGACGGCTTGCGGCGTCACGTCACCATGTCCAATTGCTAAAGTAGAAAGACCCATTGTGATCATTGACGCAGCGATAAGGCTGAATGCTTTTTGCTTGGTTTTCATTTTTAATCACCCATTATTAGATTTATTAAACTTAAAAATGTTTTTATGGGTAGATAGTGCTGTCTTTTAAATTATTTTAAGATTCGTCATTAGACTGTTTTTTTTGATACTTAAGTACTAAGTGCTCAATAACAATATAAATAGAAACTTTACTCAACCTTAAAGACGCCAGTCATGCCACGCTCTTCGTGACCTTTGATATAGAATGGAAACTCGCCAGGACGGATAGGCACAAAGAATATTTCAGCTTCGCCTTTATCCTCAAACTCAAGCTCTGATAGCCCAACCCCTTTTATTTCAACGCCACCTGCTTCAACTTTACGGATATAGATAGATTCAAAAAACTTAGGTGCCTGAAATGCGTATTCTTTTAACCCAGAGGCTTGTATTTTCAAGCGATAGGACTTACCCGTCTCAAAAGTAAACTCCTTAGGTTCCATGAAATAATCCAGCAACTCGGTATCGGTTAACTTACCAAGCTGTATAGGCTCTAATCTTTCTGGGCGTTGAGTCAAGTCACCAGCAGACCAAGCTAAACCCGATACAGATATAGCCATAGCGGCTAATAGCGATTTAACACCTAGGTGTTTTTTAGATAGCATTTTTATCACCTCATTTATTTTTGTAAGTATGCTCTTTTCTAGACTATCTCAGGACCGCTCAAAAAAAATGCTACTTAAGAACTAAATAATTACTACTTTCTAAACATTCAGATTTATACGCCAAGGCTCTAAGCTGAATGCCAAGTTTATAAATGCAGAAGAATCAGCCATGAAAAAGATAAAAAAACTGATAACTGCTCCCGTTGCAACTTGCCTTCTTGCCAGTGCAATTGCCTTTTCAACATCGGCTCACAGTGAAGGGCTAGAGGTACGCATTGCTTATTTGGGGTTTGAAGAAGACAAAGGCCCACTGCTGTCTAACTCATTTCCAGACCCCGAAGACTCAGGACTGAAAGGCGCTGAGGTGGCATTGCGAGACAACAACAGTACGGGACGCTTTTTAAAGCAAACCTATCATTTAGATGCCTTACACACGGATGATGCAGACGAACTCTATGAGTTTGCCACGCAGCTACATGCGGACGGTGTTCGGTTTTTCGTTGCTAACTTACCTGCCGAACAAATACGACGCCTGCACGAAACCTTCGGCGATGATGCCTTATTGTTTAATGCCGGTAGCAAAGACGATGCCTTAAGAGTCAATGAATGCATCCCTGGACTTCTGCATACTCTGCCATCCCGTGCGATGCTCGCCGATGCACTTGGGCAGTGGTTAGCTGCACGGCGCTGGAATAAATGGCTGCTCGTCACAGGGCAAACGGAAGATGATAAAGCCTATGCGGCTGCCATTAGGCGTGCAGCGGACCGTTTCGGTGGCCGTATCGTGGCCGAAAAAGAATGGGACTTTGACACAGACCTGCGTCGCACGGCACAACAAGAGCTGCCTATGTTTACGCGTGCCAGCGATTATGATGTCGTGATTGTTGCTGATGAACGTGGTGATTTTGGCGAATATCTACTGTACAACACTTGGCTGCCCCGCCCTGTTGCAGGTACGCAGGGTTTAATGCCAACTGGCTGGCACAAAGCGGTTGAAGCCTGGGGTGCTGCGCAATTGCATAGCCGCTTTGAACGACATGCAGACCGCTGGATGAACGAATTGGACTATGCCTCTTGGGCAGGAGTTCGTACCGTTGGTGAGGCCGTCGCCGCCATCAAGACAACTGAGTTAAAGGATGTTCGAGCGTTTATTTTATCGGATGATTTTCAACTAGCAGGCTTTAAGGGTCGACGCTTGGAATACCGGCCTTGGAGTGGGCAGTTAAAACAGCCCATTCCATTGGTACACCCGCGAGCACTTGTTTCACAATCGCCTCAGGAAGGCTTTTTACATCCGGTAACCGACTTGGATACACTTGGTTTTGACGCTCCCGAAAGTCAATGCCACGTAAAATAATAAATAAAGTGGAGAATAACTATGTTTAAAAAACGTCTACTAACAGGCTTAATCGCAGGGGCATTATTTAGTACACCTCTGTTTGCAGGGACTGCTTTTATCTCCAATGAGCGAGATAACACCATTTCGGTGATTGATACTAACAGCTGGGAAGTCGTCAAAACCTTTGATGTAGGCATGCGCCCCAGAGGTATTCTCTTAAGTAGCGACTATTCAAAACTCTATATCTGTGCAAGTGACTCAGATCGGGTTGAAATTTATGATGCGAAAACCTTTGAGTTTATAACCGACCTCCCATCGGGTGATGACCCAGAACAATTTGCCCTACACCCCAATGATCGTTTGCTGTTTATTGCCAATGAAGATGACGATATTGTCTCAGTTGTCGATACGGAAACACACCAAGTCCTCGCGCAAATTGAAGTAGGCATTGAGCCTGAAGGCATGGGCGTTAGTCCTGACGGAAAATGGGCCGTAAATACCAGTGAAACGACCAACATGTTACACTGGATCGATACTGAAACGCTTGAACTCGTCGACAACACGGTGATTGACCAACGTCCTCGACACGTTGAATTCACCCATGACAGTCAACGCCTGTGGGCCTCTGCAGAAATTGGTGGAACTGTCACCATTTACGATGTCGATAGCCGCGACGAAATTCACAAAATTAATTTCGAAATCAAAGGAGTTCACCCGGATCGAATCCAACCCGTTGGTATTCAGTTAACTCAAGACGGTCGCTACGCCTTTGTCGCCTTGGGACCTGCCAATCACGTAGCCATGATCGATCAGCAAACCTATGAGGTCCTTGAGTATTTCTTGGTAGGGCGTCGTGTGTGGGGAGTGGGGCTAACACCTGATGACAAATACGTGATCTCGACCAATGGTGTGAGCGGTGATGTGTCGGTCATTGATGTTGAGAAGCGCGAAGTGATTAAAACCCTCAAGGTGGGCCGTTACCCTTGGGGCGTCGTGGCAGCTCCGTAAATGAGCATTGAACTCAATGCCGTCAACTTCCGGTATGGAAAACGTCAGGTCCTTCACGACCTGACGTTTTCCCTCACAGCCGGAGGATTCAACGCCCTGCTTGGCCCTAATGGTGCGGGAAAAACCACACTTATTTCACTTCTGACACGTCTTCTCGCCTTACAGTCAGGTTCCATCAAAATCCAAGAAGACGACCTGCGCCAAGCGCCCAGACGGATCATGGCATCACTTGGCGTCGTCTTCCAACAAAGCACACTCGATTTAGATCTCAGTGTCTTACAAAATCTTGAATATCACGGTGCCCTTCATGGTTTATCACGACAACAAGTCAAGAACCGGGCGCTAGAAGAATTGGCACGCATGAGTCTCTCGGATCGGCTCAATGACAAGGTGCGCAGCTTAAACGGAGGGCATCGGCGCCGTGTCGAAATTGCACGAGCTCTATTGCACCGACCTAAAGTCTTACTCCTTGACGAACCCAGCGTGGGGTTGGACACTCGCACACGCCTAGAACTCAATGAATATGTTCGAAGCTTATGCGAAACACATGGGCTCACCCTACTCTGGACCACTCACTTGATGGATGAAATTCGTCCTGAGGATCATCTTCTTGTGTTGAATAAAGGTCATTTGCTGTTTGCAAACTCCGGAGCCGCATTATTATCGCTCACCAATACGCATCTTCTATCCGATGCGTTTGAACAGATCACAGGCCTTAGGGAAACAGTCACATGAACCTTTCTGTCTATGCCTACAGTTTTTTGGGCGTTTTAAAGCGAGAGTTTTTACGTTTTATTCACCAACGTTCACGCTTTTTTAGTTCGCTGGTTCGCCCCTTGCTTTGGCTGATTGTATTTGCGGCGGGGTTTCGTGCGGCGCTCGGCTTGTCGATTACGCCCCCATACCAAACCTACATCACCTATGAAACCTATATCATTCCAGGCCTAGCCTGCATGATTCTTTTGTTTAATGGCATGCAAAGTGCTCTGTCAATGGTCTATGATCGAGAGATGGGCAGTATGCGCGTATTGTTAATGAGCCCTCTCCCGCGCAGCTGGTTGCTCTTTTGTAAACTCTTTGCCATTGCTCTGATTTCACTGATTCAGGTGTATGCCTTTTATGGGATTACCTTAGCGCTCGACATACGTTTACCCTTGATTGGGCTTCTTTATGCACTGCCTGCCTTATTGCTCACAGCCCTTGAACTAGGCGCAATCGGTTTGTTTTTATCGTCTAAAATCCGGCAGTTGGAAAACTTTGCAGGGGTCATGAACTTTGTAATTTTCCCGATGTTTTTTATGTCGTCCGCGCTTTATCCTCTGTGGCGCATGCGCGAAAGCAGTGAATGGCTCTACTGGGTGTGCAGCCTAAATCCATTTACCTATGCCGTTGAATTGGTTCGCTTCGCCATGTACTCGCAGCTAAACCTCGAAGCCTTATGGGTGACGCTGGCGACAACCTTGTTCTTTGGCGGAATGGCGATCATAGGCTTTCGCCCTGAAAAGGTCACAGGCACTAAGTAAAAACGAAATTCTGCTGCTTCTATTCCACTTTTCATTTTCACTTCAACTGAATCCAGCAGTTGCTAGCAGATCGAGCTTGTGCCAAAGTCTACTTTCCTTGATTAATAATATGAGAATCCTGTCTTATGTACATGGCGTTTAAACACCTTCATCTCACGATGGTTGCTATCACGATTTTACTCTTTTTGATTCGTGCAGTGATGTTGCTGGCATGGCCAAAAGGACTTCAGAAAAAGCTATTTAAAATCCTACCCCACGTAGTTGATACACTATTGATTCTATCAGCCATAGGCCTTTTGGTCGCCATGCAGATGAACCCTTTGCACGTTGGCTGGGTGTTGGCAAAAATCGTTGGACTCCTCCTGTATATCGCCTTTGCTGTCTACGCGTTCAAAAAGGCTAACTCATTGGGAGAAAAGATTCTTGGCTTGGCCTTAGCTGGCACAGCCTTAATTTACATTGCCAAAGTTGCCTTAGCACGTTCAGCGACGCTAGGACTGTTCTAACCCCATCTGCTTGATAAAGGCGTGACCCTCACTGGAGTCACGCCAAATTCAGGTTTCCACTTGATCATAATAAATGCGAATTAACCGCTGCAGTTCACTGCGCCACGGACGTTGTCGAATACCAAAGACATTCAGAATTTTCTGACATTTTAAAACAGAGGTGGAGGGACGCTGAGTTTCGGAGGGATAATCTTTGGTTGAAACGGGGAGAAGATGGGTGGCTTTCAAATTTTCATACTGTCGCGCAGCGGCAATCACCGCTTCACTGAAACCATATCGAGTGGTTACCTCAGCACCGCAATAGTGATAGGTTCCCCACGCATCCGCACCATTACTGATCTGCTTAAGAATCGCCACCACTACTCGGGCGAGATCATAGGCACTCGTCGGGCAACCTCGTCGATCATCCACGGCGCAAATTTCTTCCTGATGACGCGCTTCGTCAAGTAAGCGCAACATGAAGTTATCGCCCCGTTCACTGAATAACCAACTCACTCTCAGTATAATATGCTGTGGCCAACCTGCTCGTAGATACTCTTCACCCTGAAACTTACTTAAGCCATACACCCCAAGAGGCGCTGTTTGATCTTTTTCGCTGTACCCCGTGGCATAGTGCCCATCGAAAACATAATCCGTGGATAAATGAATGACTGGGATCGACAAACCCGCACAGGCATGCGCCAGATTTTTTACACCCTCGGCATTGAGCTTATGGGCACGCTCTGGTTCTCGCTCAGCACGATCAGCGCTGTTTAATCCAGCACAGTTAATGACATAATCAGGAAGACACGCATCCAATTGCTCTATCACTTTTTCAGGCTGAGTGATATCGAGCTGTTTACGGCTAAGCGCCGTAACGGCAAAAAAGGGATCTGACTTAGCCAAATGCGTGATAGCATAGCCAGCCTGCCCATCGGCACCTGTAATTAGCACTTTAACTGGATCAGCGAACAATCATTTTACTCCTAAGCGATTAGCCATTCGTGCTCAACCTCGAGGTGTGTTGCCACTAAAATCTCACTCTACTTTACAGACAATCCCGAGTAACGAAAAGTCATAAATAGATGGATTCAAAGCAAAATCAAGACAATACTCGGGATACCACTAATAATGATCAGTGAGAGTAACGTCATCATCAAAAAGGGTAACAGCGCTCTAAAGATCTTCATTGGCGGCACACCGGTCATGGCCGAACCAATGAACAAGCCGGCTCCCACTGGCGGTGTCAAAAGCCCCATCACTAGAGTCAGACATACCACCACACCAAACTGATACGGGCTGATGCCAAAATCGGCTTGCGCAACGGGTAACAGTATTGGCACAACCAAGATTAAAGCGGCAATACCATCCAAAAGCATACCCACTAAAATCAACGCAGCAACCACCATCAACAAAAAGACAAATGGATCTGATGTTTGCTGCACGATCCAAGCAGCAACCGCTTGCGGAATTTGTTCGTAGATTAACACCCAGCCAAAGACTCCCGCAGCTGAGATCAAAATAATCACCATGCCTGAGTTCAAGGCTGTTCGCTTCATAATTTCAGGCAAATGACTGAGTTTTAATTCTTTATAAACACAGGTACCAATTAGCAAAGCCCCTAAGGATGCCAAGGCCGCCGACTCAGTTGGGGTCACCAGTCCTGTCAGAATCCCCCCTATTATCAAGACCGGAATCAAACAGGCAGGGAGTCCCATCCAAAAGGCTTTTTTAGCCTGCGCTGCCGTTAACCACTCGCCCTTGGGGTATTCGTGCACTAACCCCATCAGCGCTATGGTCAGAAAAAACAACGCCGACATGAGTAAGCCCGGTAAAATGCCAGCTATAAACATATCCGCAATTGGCACTTGGGCCAACACCCCAAACAACACAAATAGCATTGAGGGTGGAATAATAGGCGATAGAAGCCCCCCAGCAGACGTAATTGCCGCCGCATAGGCCGGAGAATAGCCTTCTTTCTCCATCGCAGGAACCATCGCTCTCGACATAATCGCAATCTGCGAAGCGGCCGAACCCATAATCGCCGCCATCATCATATTTGCCACTAGGTTGATATAGGCTAGCCCGCCTCTAAAACCGCCAACAAGAATGCGAGCCATATTAATTAAGCGAGACGTAAGCCCACCCTCATTCATCAACTCGCCTGCAAGCATAAACAAAGGGATGGCCAACAATCCGTAATTTTCAATTGCACCAAAGAGCTGCTGAGCAAATGAGTCAAACAAAAGATGATTGCCCGAACTTGCAATATAGCTTGCAGACGTCAAGGTCAACACGAGCGCAATCGGCACAGCGGCAAACAATAAGATCAAAAAGACAGCTAAAATCATGCAGACGTTCCCTTTTGCTCAAATGTTTCAGGCGTTTTCCAATAAGAAAGTCGATCAAGCAAATTAACACTGCTGTGAATCATCAGTGTGAGAGCAACTAAGGGTAGACACATCCACACCCAGACTTTTTTTATCCCCAAGGTGTTGGTGTTTTCTGAATAAATAAAATTGAAGGTTTGCGATTGGTACTCCAATACATTAAATCCCGCTTGAAAGAAGTGCCAAGGGTCGTACCATCGGTAACACAAGATGCATAATAAAAGCGCAAACCCCCAAATCGTCAAATCACTAAACACGGCTAAAAAATAACGTCCTTTAGCAGGTAATTTATCCACTAAGAAAGTCACAGCAAGGGTTTGGCGCTGTTTAATCACAACAGACGTTGCCAAAAAGGTCATCCAAATCATGGCATAGATAGCCAGTTCGTCAATCCAGTAAATCGCCATTCCCAGCGCCCGGCTGACCACGTTCACTAAGATCAGCACACTAATTAATAGTGCCATCATAGCCGCTAAAGCCATTTCAAACTTAGCGATCCAATGTGAGAGTTGTCGTAATAACTGCATTGTTGAATACCGACCCTAATATTGATTAGGGTCTTAAATATCTCGCAAACAGGCTGCGATTTAGGGGGTACGCAGCCTATTCACTGCATCTCTTAATATACTTAATGATGGCGCTTTTTCTGACCAAATCGCTTCCCACGCGGCGACGCTTTCAGCAAAATCTTCACGATTGGCTTCCGTAATCGTTATGTTCAATGCCCTTAGCTCGGCTTCTTGATCTTTTTCTTGCAGCCTAAAGGTTTCTAATACGCCATCTAGCTGCGCTTGCATCAACTCGGTAATTAACACCTTGTCTTCTTCATCTAAGGTTCTCCAAACGCGAGCCGAAACAACTCCCACCATCGGAAACATCATATGGTTAGAAATCATTAAGTGTTCGGCACGCTCATAGAACTTAAAGATTAATATTGAATCGTAATCCATGTCGATGGCATCAATTTGGCGGTTGGCTAAGGCGTCATAGACAGCAGGCAAAGGCAAGGGTGTTGGCGCGGCACCTAGCGCGTTGTAAAAATCACGTATGGGTTCAAAAGGGGTGATCCGGAGCTTTTTACCCCGAAGGTCTGCGGGACTTTCAACTGGCACTCGGCTCATGACTTGCCTCATGCCCGCCATGCCGTAGCCGATACCAATTAAACCCGCTTGTTGAGGCAGCAGATCGAATAAACGCTTCGCTTCATCGGTTTTTAGCAGACCTGCTGCTTCATCAACATTATCCACCAAGTAAGGCGCATATAGCGCACCGAATTCTGGAACACGATTCGATACCTCAGCAATGGTCAAAAAAGCCATATCCAAAGAGCCCGCTTGTAACTGCTGCACCATCTGGGCTTCGTTACCCAACTGCTGAGCTGGGAAAATTGCAACACTGTGCTTTCCGTCTGATGCCTGCTTGAGTTCATCAGCAAAGGCTTGAGCGGCTTGCGTCCAATGATGAGACGGAGGGGTAATTAACCCTAAGCGAAAATCTTTTGCTTGAACAGCAAAGGCTGCCAAACTTAAACACGAGACAGCGACAGCCGAAGCCAATGATTTTCGAAAGCAGCCCATGAACATCTCCTAACGGAAGGTATTTGATGCGAATATATCTGAAAATCTACCCGAAAAGCTTTTCTAGATAAAGCGATATCTATAAAAGCTTTGTGAACAAGATCAATTGTCGAAAACGAGATGTATTTGCTCCTCCTTGCAAGGAAAACGCTAGATATTTTTGATAATCCCCCTTTAGTGCCTTTTTCTGTTTTAAAGACAGGTTGAGATCGCTAGTTCAGTTTACTCGTGAATCATTCCTTAGACTTTAACTCTTTCAGCAATTGACTCAAAATATCCACCCAGGGTTTTTCGGCTTGCCGTTCTTTAAGATGGTAAAGGCCCCGAGCTGTAAAGGTGCCGGGGGTGCCAATTTCTCGCGCTAAAACGGTGGGCGTCGTCTGCCTGCGCTCCTTTAGTAAGGTCACTGACTCTTGCTGAGCTCTGGCCAGCAATTCAACAGCTTCCGCCAAAGGCATACCCGTTTCATCCGCAAAGGTCTGCGCCAATGCGTGAACTTGATCTAACCACCATGCATTCACACAAACACTAAGCATTGATGCTTCGAACTGCAACTCTGTCGTAAAGCTCTGAACTCCAAAGCCTGCATTCGAAAAACAAGTGGACAGTTGCAGGTCTTTTGGAAAGAAAAAAACACTCGCTCCTGGATATTCCGCTGCAATACTTGCCATCATACGAGTCACTTTTGCGGGGTAAAACATTTTCTGCAGGGTTTCTAAATGTACACCTGCCGCCAAACACAGTAGATGATGATCTGAAGTCAACTTGATCTGCGTCGCCAAAGACTGCAAATCGTCGGGTCTAACGCCAATAATCACTGTCGAGCACTGATCCACAACTGATTGATTGTCTTGAGCAACGGATACCTGTGGCAAACTCAGTAAGCGCTCAACCCGAAACGCCGAACGAGGTGATAAGCACCAACTGTAAGGGGATTTTGATTTCTGCACACCCGTAACAATTGCCTCTGTTAATGCCCCAACCCCCAAAACACCGATACGCATGTGGCCCCCTTTTTTTGAAATGTATATTTATTATAGGAGCGAATTCTTAGATCGCTACCCGTCTATATCCTGCATAGGTATATAGACTTCTTCGACACCACAAAAACACCCATCACAAATTTTTTTTAAAAGCGTTGATCTAGATCAATTCATGAGCGTATTATTCTTTCAGAAAATTCTGAAAGTTCAATAAAGGCACAACAATGCAATTAACACCAATGATTGAATCCTTTGTTTACCACTTTGGCGAAATGGGCAGCCGCTGGGGCTTCAACCGCACCGTGGGTCAGATTTACGCCTTACTGGTCATCAGCGAAGAGCCCTTATGTGCTAACGAAATCGGGGATCTACTCGGTATTTCCCGAGGCAACGTTAGTATGGGCTTAAAAGAGCTAGGAAGTTGGCAACTGGTTCAGGTTATTCACAAACAAGGCGAGCGACGCGAATTTTATCAAAGCCGAGGCAGCATCTGGGACATGGCCAACAGGGTATTTGAAGAGCGGCGCAAACGTGAAATGGACCCCACCCTCAGTTTGCTGCGCGACATCATGATGGATGAAGCCGCTAACCAAGAAGAAATTTACGCTCAGAAACGCATCACCGAAATTCATGATCTGTTGGAAAACATTACGGAGTGGACTCAAAGCCTACAATCGCTTTCACCCGATAAGCTAAATACTTTAATGAAATTAGGCTCTGGGGTCGGCAAAGTGCTGGAGTTTACGGATACGTTCTTAAGTAAAAAAGAGCCCGCAAAAAAAACCTAGTGCGTTGATAGGCTCTTATCTACCTGTGAGGTACTTATGTTAGACACACTGTTACTTTCGCGTATCCAGTTCGCGGCCAATATCAGCTTTCATATTTTATTTCCCACAATTACCATCGCCCTTGGCTGGTTGCTGGTGTACTTCAAAGTTCGTTTTGATTTGTCTCAACATCCCGTTTGGATGCGAGCCTACCGTTTTTGGGTGAAAGTTTTTGCCCTGACCTTTGCCTTAGGCGTGGTCAGTGGCATTACCATGTCGTTCCAGTTTGGTACCAACTGGCCTGGCTTTATGGAAACGGTTGGAAATATAGCGGGCCCCTTGCTGGCCTATGAGATTCTGACGGCTTTTTTCCTAGAAGCCACGATGCTAGGCATTATGTTGTTTGGGTTTAATAAAGTCCCTCGCTGGCTGCATACCTCAGCCACGTTACTGGTTGCGCTCGGCACGACCCTATCAGCCTTCTGGATTCTAGTACTGAACTCATGGATGCAAACACCGGTCGGGTTCGAAATGCGCGATGGCGTGGCCCATGCAACGGATTGGTTGGCGATCATTTTCAACCCATCTTTCCCCTACCGCTTCACACATATGCTATTCGCCTCCGCATTAACCGTGTGTTTTTTAGTTGCAGGTATTTCTGCCTATCGCTTGTACCGAGGCGACAATAAAAAGGCACCTCGCCTAACGCTCAAAACCGCTCTGTTTAGTGCGGCAGTGTTGGCCCCTACCCAAGCATTTATAGGGGATTTGCATGGTTTAAACACTTTAGAGCATCAACCTCAGAAAGTAGCCGCCATGGAAGGACTTTGGCACACCCAAAATGGCGCACCTTTAGTGCTGTTTGGTATACCGGATGCTGAAACCCAAACGAACCGCTTTGCGATTGAAATTCCAAAACTGGCGAGTTTGATCCTCACACATGAATTAGAGGGTGAACTAAAAGGGATCAGTGACTTCGAAGATGCCCACCCCCCCGTTGCGCCCGTTTTTTATAGCTTCCGCATCATGGTGGCAACTGGCATAGCCATGTTATTAGTGGCTTGGTGGTGCAGTCTGCGGCTCTATCGTAAAAATGAGCTCACACCCCTGCAGTACAAGGTGTTAATAGGTATGTCATTTTCAGGTTGGCTCGCTACGCTAGCAGGCTGGTATGTCACCGAAATTGGGCGTCAACCCTACTTAGTCTATGGCGTATTACGCACCAACGAAGCGGTGACAACTGTCGCCAGTGAGCAGGTTGCACTCACCTTAATTATGTATCTCTTACTTTATGCCGTGTTGTTGGTGGCCTATATCAAAACTCTATTCTGGTTGGCCAAACGAGCGATTGATGTAGAGGAGTACGACTTATCTCTTCCCGGTTTACCCGAAAAGAAAACGCAAATTGCAACAGAAGGAGCCAGTGTATGAGCCTATTAACAGCGGAGAATTTGGCGTTGGTATTTGCCGCCCTAACGGCTCTGGCCGTGCTTTTATATGCCATTCTGGATGGATACGATTTGGGTGTGGGCATTACATTACCCATGAAACAAGAAGCTTGGCGCGATACATCAATTGCATCGATTGGCCCCTTCTGGGATGCCAACGAAACATGGCTTGTATTGGCTGTAGGTTTACTGCTGGTGGCCTTTCCTGCGGCACACAGTGCCATTCTTCATGCACTTTACCTGCCTGCAGCATTGCTGTTAATTGGACTTATTCTTCGAGGGGTGGCGTTCGATTTTCGTGCTAAAGTCAAACCCGAGCGTAAAATCCACTGGGACTGGACCTTTAAGTGTGGATCCTTACTCGCAACCTTTAGCCAGGGTTTTATGCTGGGTATCTATGTCATGGGTCTAGAGTACCACTTAGGCAGTGTGATCTTTGCCTGCTTTAGCGGTCTCTGTGTTACCGCTGCTTATGCAATGATCGGCAACGCATGGTTGATCGGGAAAACGACTGGTGATTTACAGCTTCACGCGATTCGTCAATGCAAACGAGCGGGCGTCTGGACATTCGCGGGTATTTTAACGGTCAGCGCGATTAACCCGCTGGTAAATGCCAACGTGTATCAAGTATGGACAGAACCGCCTTTGGCGTATTTATTCGCCGCCATTCCTCTCTTGTGCTTTGCCATGTTTGCATTGGGGTATCTGGCACTTAAGCGGCTGCCCTTACCGAATGATCAAGGCGCTTGGATACCCTTTTTCATTTGCAAGGTGATCTTCGTCTGCAGCTTTGCAGGATTAGCACTGAGCTTTTACCCCTTTGTCGTTCCAAACCAAATGACCTTGTATGAAGCCGCCAGCTCAAAAGAATCCTTAACGATTATCTTCTTTGGCGCGGTGATCGTAATCCCGATTATTGCGGCCTACACCGCCGTCGCTTACTACGCTTTCCGGGGTAAGGCAGATGGTTTGAAGTACTATTAAGTTCGCTGCTTAGAAACCCAAAGCCTCATTCACTCTGAGTAAAAACTTGAGTGGAATGAGGCCTTGAATCATGAGTGTGGTTTTTGATGTAGTGCGCGCATTAAATGATTTTCTTTCGCACAAAAACTGGACTATTCAGTCTAAATTAGTGTTAAATCGTTCGCTCAATGCCTATCAAAATCATGGCTAGCCCAGCCTTGATGTAATTTCCTGCACAACTCAACAGACACAAAAACAGAGAGCTCACATGTTTCGCTGGTTCGAAAGCCGACTTAACCCCTTTCCCGATGAACAATTAGGTCAACCTCCCAAAAGCCTTGTCCGCTTCTGCCTGCACTACTCTCGCGGAATGTGGCCTTGGATCGCCTGCGCAGCTGTTTTGATGGCATGCGTTGCCTTAGTCGAAGTCTGGTTATTTAGCTTCCTTGGCAATATTGTGAATTGGTTGTCTGAGCAAGACAAAGAGAGTTTTTTAGCCACCGAGGGCTGGAAACTGATCGGAATGGCCGCTGTCATTATGGGGCTGCCATTATTGGTGTTCATTCACTCCTTACTGAACTTCCAAGTGCTGATGGGCAACTACCCCATGCGCATCCGCTGGCTGGTTCACCGTTACTTGCTCAAACAATCCATGAGCTTTTACCAAGAAGAATTTGCAGGACGTATCGCAACCAAGCTCATGCAAACCGCTCTTGCCGTACGCGAGTGCGTGATCAAAATGATTGATGTACTCAACTATGTCACGGTCTACTTCATTGGCACCCTGTTTATTCTTGGCAGTGCTGATCGACGTCTGATGCTACCCTTGCTAGTATGGATAGTTGCCTATATTGTCATGTTACGTTTTTTTGTGCCGTTAATGGGAAAAGTTTCGCAACTCCAAGCGGATGCACGTTCGATCATGACTGGGCGCATTGTGGACGCCTACACGAACATTCAAACCGTTATGCTCTTTTCTCACTCTCAACGAGAATCCGACTATGCCCAAGAAAGCATGCAGGGCTTTTTAGGCACGGTTCATAAGCAAATGCGCTTAGTCACGTTGTTTAATACTTGCCTGTATCTGTTGAATTCGTTGTTGCTGCTATCGGTTGCTAGCCTCAGCATCTATCTTTGGTTATCAGACTTGATCAGCATTGGTGCTGTCGCTGTTGCGCTCGGCTTAGTCCTTCGCCTTTCAGGTATGTCGCAATGGATTATGTGGGAAGTATCGTCTTTATTTGAAAATATTGGCACTGTCAAAGATGGCATCGGCTCGATTTCTGTCGCGCATGAGGTGCAAGATCAACCCAATGCTCCGGTGTTACACGCATCAAAAGGTGCAATAGAATTTGATCATATTGATTTTCATTATGGCCAAACCTCTGGTGTTATCGAAGGACTTAAATTGTCGATCAAATCGGGTGAAAAGGTCGGTATTGTCGGGCGTTCTGGTGCGGGGAAATCAACGCTTGTTAACCTACTTCTGCGATTCTACGATGTTGAAAAAGGTCGAATCCTGATCGACGGACAAGCCATCCATGAAGTGCAGCAAGAGTCTTTACGCGCCAATATCGGCATGGTGAGTCAAGACACTTCGTTACTGCACCGATCCGTCCGAGACAATATTGCCTACGGCCGCCCTGATGCATCAGACGAGGACGTAATAGAAGCCGCCAAACGTGCAAAAGCCCATGACTTCATTCTCGGCTTAAAAGATATCAAGGGACGCACTGGCTATGACGCGCAAGTGGGTGAGCGCGGAGTCAAACTCTCTGGCGGCCAACGACAACGGGTTGCGATTGCGCGGGTCATGCTGAAGGATGCACCGATTCTTATTCTTGATGAGGCCACCTCTGCACTGGATTCCGAGGTGGAATCTGCCATTCAAGAAAACCTGTACAAACTTATGGAAGGCAAAACCGTGATTGCGATTGCCCATCGTTTATCGACAATCGCGGCCATGGATCGTTTAATTGTGATGGATAAGGGGCAGATTATTCAAATGGGCACACATGATGAGCTGGTGGCCCAACCGGGTTTGTACGCTCAACTTTGGGCGCGGCAATCCGGCGGTTTTCTGGGGGAGGATAATAGTGATAGACTCCCATAAACCACCTTTCGACTGAGAATACCACCATGCATCGCTCGCCAATCCCTTTCGGATTATTCAAGCACCTTGCTAAATGGCTGGCTCTGGCCTGTGGGGTTGCTGTCTTGGCGGGCAGTGCAGCGGCTCTCTTTTTATTCTCGTTGAGCTGGGTTTCGAGCACCTTTTCTAGCCACCCTTGGCTACTATGGCTTCTGCCCTTTGCGGGCTTTTTTGTGGGCTGGATGTATCTTCGCTTTGGCCAAAGTGTTGAAGCGGGTAACAATCTACTGCTGGATGAAATTCACGACACTAAACGTGTCATTCCATTGCGCATGGTGCCACTGGTACTTGGTGGCACGCTCATTTCCCACCTTTTCGGGGCTTCGGTTGGCCGAGAAGGCACTGCCGTGCAAATGGGGGGGGCGCTTGCGGATCAACTCACCCGTGTTTTTCAACTCTCGAATGATGATCGGCGTATCTTACTAATGGCGGGTATTAGTGCAGGCTTTGCTTCGGTCTTCGGCACACCCATCGGTGCCGCCGTATTTGGCCTCGAAGTCTTAGCAACGGGCCGACTTCGCTATGAAGCCTTACTGCCCTGTATTATTGCCGCAATTGTTGGTGATCAAGTCGCACTCATGTGGGGCGTGCATCATGACTATTTCACCATCACTCTTTTTCCATCCATATCCGCATGGAGCCTTGGTGTCATGATTGTCTGTGGTGCCATTTTCGGCCTTACGGCGCGCGCCTTTGCTGAGGTCATTCACTCCATCAGCAGCTTTATGAAGCGCCGAATACACTACAGCCCCTTACGACCTTTTATTGGCGGCTTGATCATCGCGTTATTGGTTGGCTTGGGATTCTTTGAAGCGGATCGTTATTTAGGTTTAGGCATACCCGTCATTTTAGAAGCCTTTGATGCCCCCCTCTCCATCACGGACAGTATCGGTAAATTCTTTTTCACAGTCCTGTCCTTAGGAGCTGGATTCAAAGGTGGAGAAGTCACTCCCTTATTTTTCATTGGTGCAACCCTTGGCAATGCACTTTCACCCTTATTTGATATGCCTTTTGCGTTTCTGGCAGGTATCGGCTTTGTGGCTGTATTTGCGGGGGCGGCCAATACTCCTCTAGCCTCCACTTTAATGGCGATGGAGCTGTTTGGTGCAGAGATTGGCGTTTTTGCAGCCACTGCTTGTATTGTCAGTTACCTTTTTTCGGGGCATTCAGGTATTTATGGCTCACAGCGCATAGGCGATGGAAAGCATCAGCCTACAGAAGAAGGGCTTAAACTCAACGAACTGAGAGAGCGCCGTAAACAACGCCCTCCTTCCCCTTAATCATGAAAATATCGTTTTGAGAGTACAACTGGTGTTGATTAAATCAGGCGCAAGCCCACTTTAGTGATTCTATCGCCTTCCACCTCATTAACGACCCATTGAATCCCATTCCACTCCATTCGATCACCAACAACGGGATGGCCACCAAAACGCTGACTCAAAAATTGATCAAGGGTTAAATGCGTTTGATCAGGGCTAATCACGAGCCCATAGAGTGCAGCCACATCTTTCAGGGGGGCACTGCCATCTAGGGTGAAGTAACCAAAGAAGCTTCGCGCTTGTTGTTTAAAGGGCAAGGGCTCCTGATTAAAGAGCTTATTTAGAATCGGAACATCTGCATCGCGGCCAATAATGCAAAGCACATCATTCACCTGCAAACGCGTACTGCCTGATGGATGAATCAATTGATGGTCTCTAAATAATGCACCCACACGGGCACCGGATGGAAAATGCAGCCTTCTGAGCTCTACCCCCTGCACCGTATCCTCTTTCACCGTGTACATAAATGCTTCATAGTCATTTTCAGGGAAGATTCCTAAAGGCATACGATGACAAGGTGCTGTCGCCATCGGCACTTCGACCTTTAACCATTTGGCCACCCAAGGCAAGCTGCTGCCTTGAATCAACAGTGAAATCAAAACGACGTAAAATGCCATATTAAACAACAAGCTGGCGGACTCAACACCTGCTATGATCGGGAAAATTGCCAATACAATCGGCACCGCACCCCGTAAGCCAACCCAGGAAATGAAACCGAGTTCTCGCCAAGAAAAATGAAAGAAAGGCTTAAGGCACAAGACCACGGCAATCGGTCGTGCCACAAAAATCAGCCCCAATGCCAAGAAGGTAGCCGGCCAAGCAATGGCGAGCATTTCATGGGGTGTCACTAACAACCCTAAAATCAAGAACAAACCGATTTGGCTCAACCAGGCTAAACCATCGTGTACCGGTAGGATATGCAAAAGATGGCGACTGCCACTGTTACCAATCATTAATCCCGCAAGATAAATGGCTAAAAACCCACTGCCGCCCAACATATTGGCACCTGCGAAAATACACAGTCCAACACCTGTTACCAACAAGGGATAAAGACCGGTTGCCAGATCTAGGCGCTTCAAGGTATGCGCAAATAACCATCCACCGAGTATTCCAATCGGTAACCCTATCCCAAACTGCTCGGCAAACAGGATAAGACTGCTGTACCAGTCATCACCTGGATTCATTAATAAGGTAATAAAGGTAATGGTTAAAAAGATCGCCATTGGGTCGTTGGTACCTGACTCAATCTCAAGTGTTGCGCTGACCCTCTCGTTCAAATGAACCCCCTTGCCACCCAACATCGAGAAAACGGCCGCCGCATCCGTCGAGCCCACGATTGCACCAATCAGCATGCCTTGCAGCAACGACAGTTCAAAAATGAGCATGGCCAACAACCCTGTTAGACCGCTGGTGACAACAACCCCTAAGGTTGCTAAAGACAACGCGGGTTTAAGCCCCACTCGAAAGGTTTTCATTCGAGTTCGCATGCCGCCGTCTAACAGAATAATCGCCAAGGCTAAATGCCCTATCAGGTAAGCAACCTCAAAATCCTGAAAGTTCAACCCACCTATGCCGTCTTCTCCTGCTAACATGCCAATGCCTAAAAACACCAAAAGCAACGGCATTCCGACACGCGCAGAGATAATCGTGGCCAAGATGCTCAGGCACAACAACACAGATACAATTAAAAAGATGAGGTTAATATTCGACACAGTTCAGGTTCATCTCGACTCAAGTTGACAGAATTAGACTAATGGATCATAACACAGACGTATCTCACGAATAGAGGATCTTCTAGCGCACTCTAAACACATGATCATCAATAAATAGTGGACCGTCAGGTCTCACAGACATAGCGGTTTACTTCAAAATTGACTAATCTATATTATTAAACAAGACGCTGTATTGGTAGCTTGGAATTTTCTCGACCTGAAGGTGATTTTGTACATGATTTCAAACAGAGCGAAGCAAAAAGGTTGTAAAGACTGTCAAACACCTCTCGATTTTGAGTTCAGCTTTGCCTTTCAGCCCATCGTCAATGTCCGTGAACAATCCATCTTCGGTTATGAAGCCCTTGTTCGAGGTATTGCGGGGGAGTCGGCTTACAGTGTCCTTTCTCGTGTCAACGATGAAAACCGCTATGCCTTTGACCAAGCCTGCCGAGTCAAAGCCATTACTCTGGCCAGCCACCTAGGCTTAGACAAAGTATTAAGTATTAACTTTTTACCCAATGCTGTGTATGAGCCTGAACACTGTATCCAGAGCACCTTACAGGCGGCAACAGATACTGGATTTCCGATCCATAAACTCATGTTTGAAATCACAGAGTCAGAGGTCGTATTAGATCCAGCACACTTACGTAACATATTCGAACACTATGAAAAGCAAGGTTTCATTACGGCTATCGATGATTTTGGGGCCGGGCACGCAGGCTTCAATATGCTGGCCAACTTTATCCCCAAAATTTTAAAAATTGATATGGAGTTAGTACGTAATATCGATACAAACTCAGTCAAACAAATACTGGTTAAAGGGCTGATTGATATCTGCCAGCAACTCTCGATTACGGTGCTGGCTGAAGGCATCGAGACAGAAGCAGAGATGCTCTACTTCAAATCACTGAATGTTGAGTTAATGCAAGGCTACTACTTTGCGAAGCCTGGATTTCAGTGCCTACCGGATGTTCAATTTTCATAGTTTTTCAAGCAGTATTGAGCCGAGACGCATTGGGCATCTTCATATTGATGTTCATCAAGAAGCCAGTAGAATTAAATCAATTCAGTTATCGGGGGAGTTACCCCCTCTGGCAGGATAGTTGTCACTACTTAAAATTTAACCAGTTGGGGGCACTCAACCCTTAAATACTATTCGTTCTAGGTTAGACCCTATCTCTGATAATTTCTGTATACACTGTCTATGCTATCGAGCTGCCTTCTCACTTCATCGGCCTTATGCGCCTTTTCAGGCGCTAATAACATTACCTGGCTGATAGAATAAACGAACTCTTCAAGTTGTTGAGCCGCTATAGCTAGATCATGTACCTGATAACAAGAGGCAGCTCCAGATAATTTATGGGCTTCGTAATAAAGGTCACGTAGTGGGATTGATTCTCGTGAACTGGGTGAGCCTATCCACTCTTCATACTGGCTATTCATACATTGCAATCTCAGCTCAACTCGAGTCAAAAACGCACTGCGAAGCGATACAAAGTCATCTGCTGGCATTAACTCTTTCATTATGCACTCCATCGTTAACTTGAACTAAGGTAGATTAAAAAATCAAACAAGAGTATGCAAACATAGTACTTAAACCTCCACCATGCTAATATCTTTACTTAGTTTTCTACCAACTTATAAAGCACAATGATAAAGAAAATTGCAATCGTAGAAGATGACATGGATCAGGCTCGACTCATTGCCTATTGGTTAAGGCCGTACGGATTTGAACCATGTTTGTTTATTAGTGCAGAGTTGTTTCTTGAGTCAATCCAAGCAGGTGTCAAATTTGATCTTTTGTTGGTTGACTGGGTTTTACCCGGTATGGACGGTTTAAGCTTAATCAAAGCGGTTTCATCCCATTTTTCACTTCCTCCTACCATCTTTGTGACGCTTAAAAATAAAGAGTTTGAATTGGCCTCCGCACTTCATGCAGGTGCAGATGACTTTATCAGCAAACCCTTAAGTAAAACTGTCTTAATTGCAAAAACCTGGGCGTTACTCAGACGTTATGGTCATGTGACGCATCAATTCAATGACTCAGTGCATCTTGACCAGACAAAACCCATGCTGCACTTCCAACAGCAGAGCCTTCGACTTTCAAAAAAAGAATACCAGTTTTTGTCTCTATTTTTACATTCGAATGCAAACACGGTTTTTAGTCGAGCAGATTTAATCGATGCTCTGTGGAGCAACACGAACACACACGACAATAGTCGAGCATTAGATCTAATGATCTGTCGACTTCGTGCCAAACTTAATCAATTCGATCCTACTCCCTTTAAGATTATCAACCAATATCGTCAGGGTTATATGTTGGAATACAACCCTGACCTTTAAACACTGCACTAGTCTTTATAAATCCTAAATTCTTTTCCAAGACCATCTAGCACTTGAGTCACTCTTTGTACTTGGACACATGCTTGCAATGCTTGCTCTGCTTGTACTGCATTGTTTTCAGCAAGTTGAGCTATATTTTCTACCGTATTCGCAACTTCTCTTGATGCCTGCGCCTGCTCATCAAGCACTTGCTGAATTTCTTGCGTAGCCTTAACAACGCTCTGAGTTTGCTTTTCAATCTCAGCAACAGACTGACCAGCCACATTCGCTTTCTTAACTCCGTCAACAACGCGGGTAACGCCAGAGTTCATTTCGATGACAGCCGCTTCAGTTTCTTTTTGGATCTGCTGCACCATGTTCGAAATCTCGACGGTGGAGATTGCTGTACGTTCAGCAAGACTTCGCACCTCATCTGCAACCACTGCAAATCCTCGCCCATGTTCGCCAGCGCGCGCAGCTTCAATAGCTGCATTGAGAGCAAGTAAATTTGTTTGTTCGGCAATTCCGCGAATCGTGGAAACAATCTTACCAATACTTTCAGAAAGACTCTCAAGGGATTTAAGACGGTCAGCAGCATGCTGGACTGCATCGGCAATATTAGTCATTTCATTGCTATTGGCATACACAGCTTGAGCACCTTCACGAGCCACATTTCCAGCCTGTAAAGACGACTGAAAGGCTGCATCGGAGTTGTCCCTTATGTGGGACACCGAAGCACTTAATTCTTCTAATGCTGCCGCCATACTCGAAGAAGCACTGGATTGTTCCAATGCCCCTCGGGAGGTTTCTTGGCTGGCACTTGCCATCTCACTAACAGCACCGCTTAGTGCACGTGTTGATACATTAATTTGAAAAAGAATTTCATATAATCGATTACGCATAATCACAACAGAATTAAATAGGGATCCAATCTCATCTTTACGTCCTAGAGGAATAGAGGCGACTAGATTGCCCGCTGCAATTTCACGTGTTGCCGCTTTTAATTTCAATAGACGCTTGAGCAATCCTTTTGTAAGTAGCACAATAATTAGAATTAATACGCTAACCATCGTAATGACTGACACACCTAATTGTTTTACTGGATGCATAAATGCATTATTTAAAGCCTCTAAGGGCACTGTTGCTTGTGCGACACCTCTGACATCACCTATTTGCCAATCTCGCTTTGGACTGTCTGGATGATTATTATGGCAAGCTAAACAGCTTGATTGATTCATAATGTCTGCTTTGGCGACTCGATAAAAAGGCTGACCATTAATTTCAATACGACGCCCATAACTCTCTTGTGGATTTTGCTTAAGAAATGCAATGGCATCTCGCTCGAAAGAATCAAGACTTGCCTCTCCACCTTCACGAAACTTAAATGGCTGATCACTGTATAAACGGAAGGTTGAACCATCATCACCGCTCGTCATATCGCCTAAGGAACGCATAACAGTAGCAGGAAGTGGAAGTGTCATAGGCGTATTGGCATGGTCATGTGAGATCGTCAAACCAGCCGCTTGAGCCTTTGGAAGTATTTGCTCACTGTAAAATCGTCTAGCGTTAAAAGCCATCACAATTAAATCGTTTGCATTTTGAAAACCAGCTCTATCTAGGGTTTCTGAATGCAAACGGCGCAAACCATCCGTCATAACGCCAATTAAAACTAAGCAAACTAAACAGGTAGGGAAAATTAATTTCCATGAAAAACTTAGAGATTGAAAAATGCGTTTAGGCTTACTCAGATAACTTTTAATGCCCGGTTCAATAATATAACCACCGTCCAAACGATGCCCACTGCCCTCCTTCATCTCACGATACAAAATTTGAGCTGCTTTAATTTCTTCATCGGTTGCTTTAAGGCGAACGCTCATATACCCACCTTCTGCAAGAGGCGTCGCGGTGGCTTTCACCCAATAATGATCGCCATTTTTTCTACGATTTTTAACAATTCCCTGCCAAGCTCTACCGGACTTCAATGTATTCCACATGTCACGATAAGCTTCTGATGGCATATCAGGGTGGCGAATGATGTTATGAGGCTGACCTATTAACTCTTCACGTGAAAACCCAGCATACTCCACAAACTCATCATTAACGTAGGTAATCATACCTTTATCATTTGTATGCGAGATAATTGCACAGTCAGAACGAACTGGAAAATCACGATTGGTAACAGGAGTGTTGATTCTCATTATTATGTACCTTAAACATAGGAGATAAGACACATTAACTAAAAGGCGGTATTACTGGACAGACGTCTTGTCTTTAAAGACCTAACATTTGAAGGGAAATGAAACATTTGAATAAAAAATGAAACACTTCTTTGGAAAATTACGTAAATCTTGTATTTCAAATATACATTTAATATAAGAGATATAAGATATAGGAAGTGGGAGGTTTTAGCTCTTATTGTTTTCGGAGGTAAAAACTCAAATTTTCACTCTAGTTGAGACTCAAGTTCCTTAATAAGCTTATTAATACTTTCAGCAGACTTACCTGTATTTTCGGCCAACTCCTTTACATGCTCAGCAACCACGGCAAACCCTCTGCCGGCCTCTCCTGCACGTGCGGCCTCGATGCTGGCATTTAGGCTCAATAGACGCAGTGACTTTAACATTTGTAGGATTTTTTGAGTTTCCGTAATGATCTCGCCACTGACCGACTCTACTTTGGACATACGCTCTAAACGCGATGTTTCAGATTGCATCCGATGAGATATATCGACAACAACACCCTCTAGAAACTTCAACTCGCCTTGCCCATCAAAAACACCGCCACCATGCTCGTTAACCCACTGTAGACTTTTATCTGGACGGACTAAACGGTAATCGACATCCCAGTTTTGGTGAGCTTCTAACGCCTTACCAACCGCATGATCAACTTTCTCAACGTCATCTTGATAAATTAACGAAATATATGAGGCACGTCGATTTTGAACAAGATCCTGCGACTCATACCCCGTGAGTTTTTTTACCTGACCCGACATTAATTCCATCGTGTAATTAGGATCATTCATGCAGCGATACAAAAATCCATTCATCCGCCCAGTGATACTGTCGTACACACTGATAAGTTCGTTAACGGAAGGACTTACGTCTAGATTCTTTTGCAACTGAAACGACTGTGACATCTTGACGTCCCTGTGTTAATTAAACAGAGTAGTGGTGAGTTGCTTACATTAAGTCAGCTCACCTTTTTAGAGTCAAGTATGAGGCTGGCGTTAAGCGTATATTTTTTACTGCTACGACTAAAAGCTTACTTACAATCAAAAAACGTCCCATTACCACTATAAATCTGCCAGTCGCCAGACTTCGTAAGCAACCTCTTCGTAGGGATGAGCCAATTTTAAGGCCGAAATCGCGCGGTAAATATGTAAATCATCGCACACCATTTCAACTTTAAACTCTTCAACGCGCTCCAATTCACCGACTGAACCGATATGTGGGCGAGCACCTTCTAAAGGACGAAACTGGCCGACACCACGGGTTTGAAAACAGACATGCTCATAGGCTCCAACACACCCCGCACCCGCCTCAAAAACAGCTCGCTTAACGCTTTCAGCATCTGCTACGGGAACATAAAAAGCCAGTTTATACATGCTATATCTCCTAGCAATGGTTTCACAGTGCATTATAACTGTGCATCTCTGTTAATGAACAAGCACCATCATAACCTTCTTATAAAAAAAGCGACCAATGGTCGCTTAATTTATTTTTGTCTTAGGTCAGAAGGGGATATCGTCATCAAAATCATCAAACCCAGCTGGAGGTGCTGGCGGTGGTGATTGTTGCGGCTGCTGACGTGGCGCTTGTTGCGGACGCTGCTGCGGAGCCGCTTGCTGAGGTGGCTGACCATAGCCCATTGGATCTGGCTGCTGTGAATATCCACCTGCATTTGCGCCCATACCGCCACCCATGCCACTATCGCTGCCACGGCCATCTAGCATTTGCATTTCGCTAGCAACGATTTCCGTTGTATAACGATCCTGACCCGCCTGATCTTGCCACTTACGCGTTCTCAACGCGCCTTCTACGTAAACTTTAGAGCCTTTACGCAGATACTCACCAGCAATCTCGGCTAAACGGTTAAAAAATACGACACGGTGCCACTCGGTACGCTCTTGCGCTTGCCCTGTTTGCTTATCTTTCCATGTGTCGCTGGTTGCCAGGGTTACATTCGTGACTGCATTGCCTGACGGCATGTATTTAACCTCAGGATCTTGTCCTAGGTTGCCCACCAGGATTACTTTATTAATACCGCGTGCCATTGTTCTCTCCAAATCAAATAATTTGCTACAGATCAGTGCTCCCTGCACCCAACCTTGCGTAGAAACATGAGAATAACACAAGCTTAGGTTTAGGCTGAACAAGTTAAGGCTTATAATATGTCTTTTTTACATCACCCACACGGAGCGGTAATGGATAAAATACTGGTCAGAGGCGCGCGCACGCATAACCTGAAGAATATCGACCTAGACATTCCGCGTGACAAGCTCATCGTCATCACAGGATTATCTGGTTCAGGAAAATCCTCATTAGCCTTCGATACCCTGTATGCAGAAGGGCAGCGGCGTTATGTCGAATCACTTTCAACCTACGCCCGCCAATTCCTATCCATGATGGAAAAACCAGATGTGGATCATATCGAAGGGCTGTCGCCTGCTATTTCGATTGAGCAAAAGTCCACGTCTCATAACCCACGCTCAACGGTGGGCACCATCACGGAAATTTACGACTATTTACGCCTACTCTTTGCCCGTGCTGGCGAGCCTCGCTGCCCCGATCATGATTTGCCATTGGCCGCTCAAACCATTTCACAAATGGTGGATCAAGTATTAACCCTTCCTGAAGGCAGCAAGCTAATGTTACTTGCGCCTGTTGTTCAGGGACGTAAAGGTGAACATCTACATACGCTCAGCGAGCTTAAAGCCCAAGGGTTTGTCAGGGCACGAATTAACGGTATCGTCGTCGATTTAGACACAGCCCCTGATTTAGAAAAAAACAAAAAACATACGATTGAGGTGGTCATTGATCGCTTCAAAGTACGTGCAGATCTGCAAACACGCCTTGCCGAATCCTTTGAAACGGCTATTCAGCTAACAGATGGTATCGCACGTATTGCTTGGATGGATGAAGAAGGAAAAGAAGAACTGATTTTCTCGGCTCGCTTTGCCTGCCCTGAATGTGGTTACAGTATTCAAGAACTTGAACCGCGCATGTTCTCCTTCAACAACCCTCATGGTGCTTGTCCGAGCTGCGATGGCTTAGGGGTTAAACAGTTTTTCGATCCAGCAAAAGTGGTTCAGGATGCGACACTTAACTTATCTCAAGGAGCCATACGTGGCTGGGATAGGCGCAGCTTGTATTACTTTCAACAACTGCAAGCCGTTGCACAGCACTATGGTTTCGATATGGACACGCCCTTCGAAGCGTTATCGGCACAGCATCAACAAGTGATTTTGCATGGCAGCGGACAGGAAAATATCGAATTTCGCTACACCAATGATCGCGGCACCGTTGTTAGCAAACAGCATCCCTTTGAAGGCGTCTTAAACAATCTCGAACGTCGATATAAAGAAACTGAGTCGGATGTTGTGCGCGAAGATTTGGCACGCTATTTAAACATGCAGCCCTGCCCTAGTTGCCAGGGTACGCGCTTACGAAAAGAAGCACGGCACGTCTATATTGATGAACGCACGCTGCCGGATATTGTTAAGCTTGCCATTGGCGACAGCAAAGCCTATTTTGACCAACTGACCCTTTCTGGTAAACAAGGCGAAATCGCAGATAAGATCTTAAAAGAAATCCGCTTGCGTCTGGCGTTTTTAGTGAATGTCGGGTTGGATTATCTATCGCTTGATCGCAGTGCAGAAACCCTATCCGGTGGCGAGGCTCAACGTATTCGTTTGGCCAGCCAGATTGGCGCTGGCCTTGTCGGTGTTATGTATATTCTGGACGAACCCTCGATTGGCCTGCATCAGCGCGACAATGACCGCCTTTTGGATACCCTTCGGCATTTACGTGATTTAGGAAATACCGTCATTGTCGTCGAGCATGATGAAGATGCAATACGCTTAGCCGATCACGTGATTGATATAGGTCCTGGCGCAGGTGTCCATGGTGGCCAAGTCATTGCGTCCGGAACACCAGCCGATGTGATGCAATGTGCAGAGTCCATGACCGGACAATACCTCTCGGGCACTCGCAAAATCGCGGTTCCAACAGAAAGAGGCGCATTCAATCCTGATAAGGTGCTTAGGCTATCAGGCGCGCGTGGCAATAACCTCAAAAATGTGACCTTGGAAATTCCAGTCGGCTTGATGACCTGTGTTACCGGCGTATCGGGCTCTGGCAAATCAACGTTGATTAACAGTACGCTTTACCCAATCACAGCGACTGAATTAAATCACGCCACGACTCTAGAAGCATCTGAATACGACTCCATTGAGGGCCTTTCACACTTTGATAAAGTCATCGATATTGACCAAAGTCCGATAGGCCGTACTCCGCGTTCAAACCCAGCAACCTATACGGGAATTTTCACCACCATTCGCGACCTGTTTGCAGGCACTCAAGAAGCTCGATCACGTGGCTATAAACCCGGACGCTTTAGTTTTAACGTCAAAGGCGGTCGCTGCGAAGCCTGTCAAGGCGATGGGGTGATTAAGGTCGAAATGCATTTCTTACCCGATATTTTCGTGCCCTGCGATGTCTGCCACGGAAAACGCTACAACCGCGAAACACTTGAAGTTCGTTATAAAGGCAAAACCATTGATGAAGTATTGAACATGACCGTGGAGGATGCACGAGAGTTCTTTGACGCGATCCCAGCGCTTGCTCGTAAGTTACAAACCCTAATCGATGTGGGGTTGAGCTATATTCGGCTAGGACAAAGTGCAACGACCTTATCTGGCGGTGAAGCCCAGCGCGTAAAGCTTGCCAAAGAACTCTCTAAACGCGATACCGGCAATACTCTGTATATTCTAGATGAACCTACAACGGGCCTGCACTTTTACGATATTCAACAGCTGTTAAATGTTTTGTATCGACTGCGCGACCATGGCAACACCATCGTGGTGATTGAACACAACCTTGATGTCATTAAAACGGCAGATTGGATTGTTGACCTAGGACCGGAGGGCGGTACGGGCGGAGGGCAAATCATTGCCGCAGGAACACCTGAAGAAGTAGCAGAAGTTAAGCTATCTCACACAGGGCGTTTTCTCAAGCCTTTACTTGGATAAGCACTATTCGGGCTAACGCCCGAATAAGCTACATACAATAAAAAAGCCGCTGTAACCCACATAAAAGTTCAATACTTTATTGGGGTTACAGCGGCTTCAGACGTTCCTAGCGATAATATTCAAAGCTAGGAACATCTAGCTAGATACACAATTGTATTAGTTCGCTAGTTCAGCGCTGCTACGAATCGGGTAATGCTCTGGCATAGGTAAACGCGCCACACCACTGTCAATCGCCGCTTGAGCAACCGCATAAGAAATACGGCCTAACAAACGCGAATCAGTTGCTTTAGGCAGGATATACTCACGACCGAATTCCAATGATTCTAAACCATAAGCGATTAAAACCTCTTGCGTCACTGGCTCACGCGCCAATTCAGCTAAAGCTTTTACTGCAGCTGCTTTCATCTCTTCATTAATCGCAGACGCACGAACATCGAGTGCACCGCGGAAAATGAATGGGAAGCCCAACACGTTATTTACTTGGTTCGGGAAGTCAGAGCGACCTGTCGCCATAATCACATCATCACGGACTGCATTCGCAACTTCCGGTCTGATTTCAGGATCTGGGTTCGCACAGGCGAATACGACGGGGTTAGCCGCCATTTTCTTAAGCTGTTCAGGTGACAGCAGGTCTGGACCAGACAGACCTAGGAAAACATCAGCGCCATCAATGGCATCATCAAGGGTACGCTTATCCGTTTCAGTTGCGAATGCCGCTTTTTCGGCAGTCAGGTCATCACGACCGGAGTGGATCACACCCTTACGATCGATCATGTAAATATTCTCGACTTTCGCGCCCATGTTGATGAGCAACTTCATACATGCACTTGCTGCTGCGCCTGCACCTAGACACACAATTGAAGCTTCTTCAAGCTTCTTGCCTGCTAGTTCAAGCGCATTAATCATGCCTGCAGCCGTTACAATCGCAGTACCATGCTGATCATCGTGGAAAACAGGAATATTGCAACGCTCAATCAAGGTACGTTCAATTTCAAAGCACTCAGGCGCTTTGATATCTTCCAAGTTAATTCCGCCGAAGGTTTCAGCAATACGTGCAACTGTATCGATAAAGGCTTGTGGGCTTTCAGCGTCAACTTCAATATCGATAGAATCGATATTGGCGAAACGCTTAAACAGCAATGCTTTGCCTTCCATGACAGGTTTAGATGCTAAAGGACCTAAGTCACCTAGGCCCAAAATAGCAGTACCATTGGAAATGACGGCAACCAAGTTACCCTTTGCTGTGTAACGATACGCGGCTTCAGGATCGGCTGCGATCGCACGTACAGGCTCTGCCACACCCGGAGAGTATGCCAGTGCAAGATCTTTAGCGGTCTCAGCCGAAGTTGAGAGTTCAATACTGATCTTACCTGGACGAGGAAACTCGTGGTAATCAAGAGCAGCTTGTTTAAAATCTTGAGACATGGTTGCTTTTCCAACTAAAGGTTGAAGTTATACGGTCATGCATCATAACCAAAACACCTGTATGCGACAACCGCTCATTTAAGAAGACATTAAGAGAAAATACGCCTTTAGGCTAATACGCCTAACGAAACGCTAGATTTAGCAAAGAAACAAGAAAGGCTTTCTTTGAAAACAGCAAAAACTTAGAAAAATTTTCCATAAAAAAAGCACTCAACAGAGTGCTTTTTTAGCAAATCAAGCCTAATACTTAGCTTATTTGCTGATAGAGCGGCCACCGAAACGCTTGTTAAAGCGATCCACACGACCACCGCTGGTAGCTTCTTTTTGCTTACCAGTGTAGAAAGGGTGACACTGGCTGCATACGTCGACAAGCATAGCGCTCTGGCCTAACGTAGATTTGGTCTGCATTACGTTACCGCAAGAACAGGTGATAGTTATATCGACATAATTTGGGTGGATACCAGCTTTCATTTCAAAAAACCTCAATAGAGTTATGGGTGTGCCGCCACCTGGTCATAATCGTTGTTGCCAGGCACCGCACTAACGGGGTCGGATAGCATAAAGTATTGACTTTCGCTAGCCACATATTCAGCAAGGCCGCAAATTATACGGACTCCCCTATTTTCTCGCAAGCAAAAAATCAGGGTTTATCCCTTTTTCAAAAGCCTCTAGACTGTAATGCAATTATCGATCTTAATGGTTTTTTACGTGATTCTACGAGTTGCTATTCCATCTCCCCTTCACAAGCTTTTTGACTATCTGTGTCCAGTCGAGCTAGAAGGGTTAGCCAAGCCAGGCATGCGCATCAAAGTTCCGTTTGGATCTAGGGAAATTATCGGCATTGTTATCGATACCGATGTGCATTCAGACTATTCCAGCAAACAGCTTAAAACCGCCTTGATGCTCTTAGATGCAGACCCTGTTTTGGATGCCACTCAGTTCTGGCTAGCTCGCTGGGCAGCGCATTACTACTTTTACCCCGAGGGTGAAGCCCTGCAGCAAGCACTCCCAGTTTTATTACGAAAAGGACAGGAGCCAACCTTTGCCCATGCAACACTGTGGCGTGCCACAGCCCATGCGACACTCAGCTCATTGGCCACCAGTGCCAAACGTCAGCGAGAACTCTTAGAACTCCTGCTGCGTAACCCACAAGGGGTTAGTACCGAAGCCATAAAAATTGAGGGATTTTCCACACCTCTGCTTAAAGCCCTTGCGGATAAACACTTGGCTGAATCCTTTGCCAGCCATCCAAGACCCTATCAATTTGCAACAGGCTCCGAAACGATTCTTAAGGAAGCGCCCTTAACGCTCAATGAAGAACAAGCCTCTGCTCTCTACAGCCTTCTCAACCCTTCTCATTTTCATACCCTGTTGTTAGAAGGAATTACTGGGTCCGGTAAAACAGAGGTCTATTTACAAGCGATAGAGGCCATTTTAAAAGTTGGGAAACAAGCGCTCATTTTGGTGCCTGAGATCGGCTTAACCCCTCAAACGTTGAGTCGTTTTAAAGCGCGCTTTCAGGTGCCTGTTATGGCACTTCATTCAGGGCTCACGGATCGACAACGACTGGACGCTTGGTTAATGGCCAGGGATGGGAGCGCACGCATTTTAATCGGCACTCGATCCGCGATTTTCACACCGATGAAGAACCCCGGTATCATCATCGTCGATGAAGAACATGACCCTTCTTTTAAGCAACAAGAGGGGTTTCGTTATCATGCCCGTGATCTAGCGGTATTAAGGGCGAAGAAAGAGGACATTCCACTGCTGCTCACAACCGCTACGCCTTCTCTTGAAAGCCTGCACAATGCTCTTGATGGTCGCTACCAGCATTTGCATCTTCGCCAACGTGCGGGCAATGCCAGTGCCCCTAAGTTCAAATTTTTAGATATTCGCGGTGAGGCATTGCAGGCCGGAATGGCTCCTGAGTTAATCCATCATATACGCCAGCATTTATCGGCGCAGACGCAAGTCCTGATTTTTCTTAACCGCCGTGGCTTTTCACCATCCCTGATTTGCCATGATTGTGGTGCAGTAAATGAATGCACCCGCTGTGATGCTCGCATGACATTGCATCGCTCACCAGCCCATATGCATTGTCATCATTGTGACCGTCAAACCCCTATTCCCAAGCGCTGCCATCAGTGCCACAGCGAGGATTTAAGGCCATCAGGTGCCGGAACTGAACGCACAGAAGAGCAACTAAAATCCCTTTTCCCGAACATACCTGTGCTGCGAATTGACCGCGACAGCACTTCACGCAAACACGCCTTAGAAAACATGATGAAGCAAATTCACACAGGCCAACCCTGCATCATGATTGGGACACAGATGTTGGCAAAGGGGCATCATTTTCCTAGAGTTACGCTGGTGGCCGTACTCGATGCGGATGCCGGGCTCTTCAGTGCTGATTTTCGTGGCATGGAGAAAACAGCCCAGTTGATTCTGCAAGTAGCCGGACGGGCGGGACGCGCCGAACTTTCCGGCGAGGTACTCCTGCAAACCCACCACCCTGATCATCCAATGTTGGCCGCACTTGTCACTCAGGGTTATGAGGCCTTTGCGAAAAGCGAGCTCGTTTTACGCCAAGGGGCAGGACTCCCACCTTTTCATCATCATGCTCTGATTCGTGCAGAAGCCAGTCGTCAAGGCTGGGCCGAAGCTTTTTTACGCTCGATTCGGGAAGCCATTGAGACACACTTATCGCTCCCTCCTGGTAACCACTGGTCGGGACCTTTTCCATCACCTATGGAAAAGCGTGCGGGGCTTTTTCGCTCGCAAATGCTGATTCAGGGTCGAGAGCGTCGACATTTACACACACTATTGCGCATGATCATGCAAGAAGTTGAACATAACCCCATGAAAAATAAAGTCAGATGGTCAATTGATGTAGATCCTATCGATAGTTATTGATGAGATTGGCATTCTAGGGCCTAGACGAATTATAATAGCGGGTTAGTAAGTATTCCGGTCGCGCCGGCAAGCGCATCTTTTTCACCCAACGGTAATCTAATGAAAGAGCATATAGCAGATCTTATTCAATCAGCGTTGACAAACCTGATCTCAGAGGGGACCTTACCCGCCGACACCAGCGCCAGTATTCATATTGAAAATACACGCGACAAAGCCCATGGCGATCTCGCCAGCAATGTTGCATTAACTCTGGCAAAAGCGGCGCGATGCAACCCTCGACAACTGGCTGAAAAAATCTGCGCGGCGCTCCCTCAATCAGATCAGGTCGTTCGAACCGAGATCGCAGGCCCTGGTTTTATTAACTTTTTCATCAATCAGTCCTCTATTTATTCGGTCGTTGAAAAAATCCTAGCCGAAGGCACTGAATTTGGACGTGCACCCGCCAATTCTGGCACACGTGTACAAGTAGAGTTTGTCTCAGCAAACCCAACGGGACCCTTGCACGTCGGTCATGGACGTGGGGCAGCGTATGGTGCCAGCGTTGCTGATTTGCTTGAAGCCGCGGGCCTTGAAGTTGAGCGTGAGTATTACGTCAACGATGCCGGTCGCCAGATGAATATCTTAGCGGCCAGCGTATGGTTACGCTATTTAGAAGACCTTGACATGGATTTGGTCTTCCCGACCAATGCCTACCAGGGACACTATATTCGTGATATAGCGCATGTATTGCAGCAAGAGCATGGCAATCGCTTTTTACGCACCCACGCGCAAGTGTTTGACAACCTTCCTGCTGATGAGCCTGAGGGTGGCGATAAAGACATCTATATCGATGCCCTGATTGATCGCGCTAAGGAACTGCTAGGCGATGAGGGCTACGAAGTCATTTTCCGTGCGGGCTTAGAGTCGATTCTTGGTGATATTCGTGAAGACCTGAGTGAGTTTGGCATTAATTACCAAGTCTGGTTCTCAGAGCGTTCGTTAACCCACAGCGGCGATGTCGATGTTGCTTTAAACATTCTTCAGGAAAAAGGCCACCTTTATGAAGCTGAAGGCAATATTTGGTTTAGATCAACCGCCTTTGGCGATGATAAAGATCGCGTTGTAAAACGTGCCAACGGTCAAACCACCTATTTCGCGTCTGATATTGCGTACCACATGAATAAATTTGATCGTGGTTTCGATCAAGTCGTCAACATTTGGGGTGCCGACCACCATGGTTACATCACACGTGTGAAAGCAGCGATTCAAGCGCTTGGCTACAACCCAGACAATTTAGTGGTTCGCCTCGTCCAGTTTGCTATTCTCTACCGCGGTGAAGAGCGCGTACAAATGTCCACACGTTCAGGATCATTTGTTACATTACGCGAATTACGCGATGAAGTTGGCAGCGATGCCTGCCGCTTTTTCTACGTCACTCGCAAGGCCGAACAGCACATGGACTTTGATTTAGAGTTGGCAAAATCAGAGTCAAAAGATAACCCTGTGTACTACATCCAATATGCGCATGCGCGTGTTTGCTCCGTACTCAGAAAACTAGAAGACGAAAGTATGAGTTGGGATCAGGCGCAAGGCGTAGCTGAGCTTAGTCGTCTTGATAGCGAAACAGAAAAAGATCTGATTACACAACTGACCAAATATCCAGAAGTGCTTCGCAACGCAGCGTTAAACTTTGAGCCTCATGTTCTCGCCAACTATTTGCGCGATTTAGCCAGCGATTACCATACTTGGTATAATGGCCACAAAATGATCATTGACGATGTTGCATTGAGAAATGCTCGACTCACCCTAAGTGTCGCCGTTCGACAGGTATTGGCAAACGGTCTTAACTTACTGGGTGTTTCGGCTCCGGAGCAAATGTAAATTATGGCTAGGCAGGATTTCGCTCAAAAGCGTCGCAGTAATAGCTCGGCCAGTCGTGCACCCGCTCGTCCCAAAAGCCCCCCTCCCATGGCGGCCACTAAGCCGAGCAAAAAAAAACCGTCAGCGCCGTCAGCAAAAGGGTCGTACAAACGTCCCTTATTGACTCTGCTGGCGCTAGGTGGACTTGGCACTCTGCTTTACGTGTTGCTTCAAGCCGAACATCCTGACGCTAGAATTAAACAGCCAGCGCCAAAGCAACCGCCTGTCTCTGCGCTTCCTACCCCCACTCAGGCTGCACCTGCAACGACCGCACCCGTTGCAGTTCTGCCTGAGCCAGCAGAGCCGGAAGCTGACCCTATACCTGATGTTCGTGAAAATCGATTTGATTTTTATGACATTCTACCCAGAAGTGAAGTTCAAGCGCCGCAGAATGTGTATCGGTCAACACCTCGTAATGCCAATGCACCAGGCGCTATTCAGGAACGCTTTCTATTACAAGCAGGCTCCTTCCGTTCAGAAACTGATGCTGAGCGCATGCGTGCACAGTTACTGCTATCAGGTCTACCGAATGTTCATACATCACGTGTTGATGGTGAGAACGGCATCTGGTATCGAGTACGCACCGGCCCCTTCAATAATCGCTCGGAGCTCAACAGTGCTCGCAACCAGTTAACAAGCCTCGGCATCACCCCCATGCCCATTCCACTCAACTAATCGACCGTTTGAGCGTTTTTTCGTAACGCTCAGGCGCCTAACCCTTGAAAAATCCCATTACGCATCCATATCATGATGAATTGAAGCGCAATGGGATTTTTTAATATGACAACAATCGTTTCGGTACGTCGTGGCAACCAAGTGGTAGTTGGGGGTGATGGCCAAGTTTCACTGGGCAACACCGTTATGAAAGGGACAGCTAAAAAAGTAAATGTCCTTGCTAAACACCAAGTCATCACCGGATTTGCTGGCGGAACGGCCGACGCCATCACCCTTAGAGATTTATTCGAGCAACAGCTCGACAAACATCAAGGCAATATCGTCAATGCGGTTATCTACCTAGCACGTGAATGGCGCAGCGATCGCGTTCTAAGACGACTTGAAGCCTTGATGCTTGTCGCCAATAAAGACCGAACCTTTTTAATTTCAGGCAATGGCGATGTCATTGACCCTGAAGACGGAGTGGTTGCCATTGGCTCAGGTGGTAATTATGCACTAGCCGCCGCACGTGCACTCGTTGAGAACACCGAACTGAGTGCTAGAGAAATCGTCGAGAAAAGTTTGCACATTGCCGGCGATATTTGCGTATTTACAAACCATAACCTAACCATTGAGCAACTCGAATCTGTCAATCAAGGAGAAGCCTGATGTCCGAAATGACCCCCAGAGAAATTGTCCACGAACTCAACCGTCATATTGTCGGTCAAGATCAGGCTAAACGCTCAGTTGCGATTGCTCTGCGTAATCGCTGGCGTCGTATGCAACTGAGTGATGCATTACGCCCAGAAGTCACGCCTAAAAATATTTTAATGATCGGTCCAACGGGTGTCGGTAAAACCGAAATTGCACGTCGATTGGCTAAACTCGCCAATGCGCCCTTCATTAAAGTTGAGGCCACCAAGTTTACAGAAGTCGGCTACGTCGGTCGTGATGTCGAGACTATTATTCGTGATTTGGTCGAAATGTCGGTTAAGATGGTACGCGAACAAGCCATGGTCAAGATGCGCACGCGTGCAGAAGACGCTGCTGAAGACCGCATTCTAGATGCTTTACTGCCACCTGCGCGCAGTACAGGCTACGACGAACCCGCTAAAACAGACACGGCCACACGTCAGATCTTCCGTAAAAAACTACGTGAAGGCCAACTCGACGATAAAGAAATTGAAATCGAAGTGGCGCAACCCAAAGTTGGCGTTGAAATTATGGCGCCTCCAGGCATGGAGGAAATGACCAACCAATTGCAAAGCATGTTCTCTAGCCTTGGCCAGGCGAAAAAACAATCTCGTCGTTTAAAAGTCAAAGACGCATTCAAGCTTTTAATCGATGAAGAAGCAGCCAATCTTGTTAAAGAAGACGATATCAAACAGCAAGCGGTTGATCTGGTTGAGCAAAACGGAATAGTCTTTTTAGATGAAATCGATAAGGTCTGTAAGCGTAGCGACAGCGGTGGCGGCGGTGATGTGTCTCGCGAAGGAGTACAGCGTGACTTGCTTCCACTCATCGAAGGCTCAACCGTCACGACCAAATACGGCATGGTCAAAACCGACCATATCTTATTTATCGCCTCTGGCGCTTTCCATTTAGCGAAACCGTCTGACCTGATTCCTGAACTACAAGGTCGTTTGCCGATCCGCGTTGAGTTGCAAGCCCTCACGCCCGATGACTTTAGGCGTATCCTAACTGAGCCAACGGCATCCCTAACCGAACAGTACAAAGCCTTGCTTGCAACGGAAGGTTTAATCATTGATTTTACCGATGATGGTATCCGTCGCATTGCAGAGCTGGCCTTCCAGGTCAATGAAAAAACTGAGAACATCGGTGCACGCCGTCTGCACACTATGATGGAGCGCTTGCTGGATGAGCTATCCTTCTCGGCATCGGACAAAAACGGTGAACTCATTACCATTGACGAAGCCTTTGTAAATGAGCAGTTGGCTGAACTCAGTGGCAATGAAGATTTAAGTCATTATATCCTCTAAAAAGACCTTTTCTTAGGGCCACCTTCTCGGCCCTAAGATTCAAACCAACGCAAGGGGTTTTTGTATATGCTTCAGATTCCATTACCGACCGATATACGTCTTCATTTGAAGTCCAGGACCCTTGAGTTGATCTACCCAGATGGAAGCTTTGAACTAACCGCAGAGTTTTTAAGGGTGCACTCCCCATCTGCAGAGGTGAGAGGCCATGGTGTCGGTCAAGGCACGTTACAAACAGGTAAAAAATGGGTCGCCATCAAAGAGATTATCCCAAGCGGAAATTATGCCTTGAAAATCGTGTTTGATGATGGGCATGACTCAGGGCTCTATACTTGGGAGTATCTGCATGATTTAACCCATAATGCAGAGACTTACTGGACACTGTACTTAAAAGCCTTGGAAGACGCTGGCGCATCGCGTGATGAAGGTTTGATTGTTAAGACATCACATTGATGCAGGACATTGCGTCTCACTGAGGTTACAATCTATTCTTCATCTTGAACCTTATCCATCAGGCAGATCGAGTACTATGAGCGAATCCAATAAAGACAACACCACCCATTTCGGTTTTTCCGAAGTTCCTGTTGATGAAAAAGTCAAACGTGTTGCTGATGTCTTTCATTCAGTGGCGGGGAAGTATGACCTGATGAATGATTTAATGTCGGGTGGGGTTCATCGTCTTTGGAAACGAATCACTATTGAGCGCAGCGGTGCACGTCCTGGCCATAAGATTCTTGATATCGCAGGCGGTACTGGCGATCTCACCAAAAAGTTTTCTCGAATTGTTGGCCGCGACGGCAAAGTTATTCTGGCCGACATTAATGACTCGATGCTCAAGGTTGGGCGCGACAAGCTGATTGACTCAGGTACAGCAGGCAATGTTGAGTACATTCAGGCCAATGCCGAATGCCTCCCCTTCGCTGACAATACCTTTGATATTATCACCATCGCATTTGGCCTGCGCAATGTTACCGATAAAGATGCGGCCCTCAAGTCGATGCACCGTGTGCTCAAGCCGGGCGGAAAACTTATGGTGTTAGAATTCTCTAAGACCAATAACCCAGTTTTATCAAAACTGTACGACGTTTATTCCTTTAATATATTACCGCAAATGGGCAAACTGATTGCTAATGATGCCGAGAGCTACCGTTATTTAGCAGAGTCCATTCGCATGCATCCGGACCAAGAAACGCTTAAGGAAATGATGGAAATGGCCGGATTAGTAAACTGTCATTATGAAAATATGACCGGTGGTGTCGTCGCACTTCACACAGGCATCAAACCTTAAACGACTCTACGTAAGGAGTATTTTGTATGCAGGCCATGTTAGAGGCAGCACTACTGAGTAGTGCCGAAAGCAGTCTCAATCTATTGTTGAAGCATAATACTCCAGCCTTAAGGCAAGTTAAGTCATTAGCGGGCAAATCGATCCATATCACGCTAACGGCTCCTCACTACTCTTTCTTTGTGCTTATGCATGAGCAAGGGATTGATTTACTGCACCACAGCGAAACGCCTGCTGACTTGACATTAACTGGCTCTGCGGCCGACTTACTGATCATGGCACAATCTGAACAATCGCAAGGAAAACTCTTTGGCCAGGGGATCGATCTTGAAGGTGACCTTAATTTAGCGCAGGCACTTAAAGTGCTGTTGAGGGATTTCTCAATTGATTGGGAAGCTGGGTTAGCCGAACTGCTAGGCGACACCTTGGCCCATCCAGTCGCCGAGGTTTTTGCCGCACAGTCACGCTACCTTAAACAAAGCGCATCCAGTTTTGCGCTCAACACCAAAGAGTTTTTTCAAGAAGAGTCTCGTATATTACCGCCACCCGCTGAAGTCGAAGGCTTTACATGCGAGGTTGAGAGTTTAAGAGACGATGTCGCCCGGCTTGAAGCGCGTATCCAGCGTTTATTGGCTAGAGCCACCTAAATTCGGCTCAAATCTAGCTGGATCTGAGCCGTGGCGTGATTCCAATGTTAAAAAGGTTTAAATAAAACAAAATACAATATCGGGATAAAGATCAATAACGGCAGCTCGTTAAATAATCTGAAATAACGACCGCTTTGATTCAACTCCCCTCTTTGTAGCCTTTTCAAATAAGCAAAGCACCACCCGTGATATCCAATCAAAAATGCGACGAATAACAGTTTAGCGTGTATCCACCCCCCACTGAAACCAAAGCCCAGCCATAACACCACACCAAAAATCAGTGTAAAAACAGCCATAATGCTCATAAATCCAAACAGCTTACGCGCCATAATTGCCAAACGTGCAACATCCTGTCCCGCAGCGCGCCCTTCCACGTAATGAACATAAATACGGGGCAAGTAAAAAATGCCAGCCATCCAACTGGTCATTGCCACGATGTGTAATAGTTTAACCCAAAGATACATCATACCCCTTCCATCCTTATTGCATTAACAAATGCTTATTTTACCTTAAAATAGGTCAAAGACTGCTAAACTCTTATACAAACCTGCAAAACAGTACTTAGGTCGTATTTTTTTTATTCGAACGTCTACTTATGCCATTTACGCAACAGGAGTGTAATGGTTTATATGAAATATAAACCTTCAAGACGAGTACTGAGGTATGAGACGGCGCAGATCAATCGGTGCAATACTCATGCTATATAGCATTTCGGGGTTGGCAACAATCCTAGACACTCAAAATGCACACTTCTCACCAGATGGTTATCGCATCAGCTACTATCGCAGTGCCACACCTCTTGAGGTTGAGGGTGGAGTCACACTCACAACCGAAGAGCTCAGTCTCCAGTTACTAAAACATCCTGAAACGCGGCTCATCGACGTGCAGCCTGTCACTTGGCGAAATGGCATATTTATTTATGACACACCAAGACAAACACTCCCAAACAGCATCTGGCTTCCGAATGTTGGTTGGGGAGAATTGGAGGATCATTGGATCGAGTACTTTGCCAAGCATTTGTTCGAATTAAGCCAAGGCAATCGAAACCATCCAATCGCCCTTTTTTGCACCGCCGACTGTTGGATGTCGTGGAATGCGGTGAAACGCGCACATTCTTGGGGGTATACACAACTATTGTGGTATGCCGAAGGCAGTGACGGATGGCTTGAGGCAGGGTATGCTTTAAAAGACGCTCATCCAGAACCCTTAGCAGTGGACGCACTTTTATACGCTACAGGCGAGGTTCCTTAATATCGCCGAGTAGAGTTGACTGTAAATAACCCTGATAATAATCATAAACAGGTATAATTGTGTATAAAATATTAATAGCCGATGATCACCCATTATTTCGAGATGCCATCTGCGGCGTAATTCAGTCTGCCTTTGAAGGGGCTGAAATCATCGAAACCGAGAATCTCGACAATGCCCTTGAAATCGCAAAGCAAGATGATGAACTGGACTTAGTCCTGTTAGATCTGAATATGCCAGGCATGAATGGACTCAATGGCCTCATTTCAATTCGCAACGAAGCCCCAACGATCCCAGTCGTTATCGTTTCGGCAGAAGATGAAAAACAAGTTGTATTACAGGCCATTACCTGTGGAGCCGTCGGCTTTATCTCCAAGTCATCGCCCCGCGCTCAAATGACAGAAGCATTGCAACAGATTTTGAATGGCAATGTTTACCTCCCCCCCGATATTATCCGACAAAGCAGCGAACAGGACAGTCGTCGCAACCGCCGCCAACTTATGCAAAAAGATGTTCCAACCGAGTTATTGCAGTCACTAACACGACGTCAACTCTTGGTTCTTGAGCGGATGGTGAAAGGCGAATCCAATAAGCAGATTGCGTACAACCTTAATATTGCAGAAACAACGGTGAAGGCCCATGTCTCCGCTATATTATCTAAGCTTGGCGTACACAATCGCGTACAAGCCATCTTAGCGGCAAGTGATATCGATTTTTCCAACTACCTTCGTCGCTAACAAGCACGAGATCTTCCTATTCGGTGGATCTCGTTCTTAGCAAGTGGGTCAGTGTCGCCTTTAACTTCATGGGTTTGACGGGTTTATTCATCAACAAGTACCCAGATTCACGAATTTGCTGCTTCAACTCGTTGGTGTAGTTGGCGGTGATCATTAACACCGGTGGCACCTCCCGACGACGCCCAAGAATTTCATTGACAACATCTGTGCCAACAACGCCATTATCCAGGTGGTAATCGGCGATGAGCAAGTCAACAGGATCACTACCTACACTAACTTTTTCATTCAGCTCATCTAAGCTTTGCGCCGTTAACAGCTCACACCCCCACCCCTCCAATAAGACACTCATTGCATTGCAAATGGCCGCATCGTTATCAATCATCCAGATTTGGGCACCCAATAAATTCTGGTCATATCCTTCTCGTTCACACACCGGAATCAAGCTATGTGGCACCAATTCACCTAAGGGTAGTTGAACACTGAAAATGGACCCAACGCCTTCACGCGAAATGACAGACACAGGATGAGCAAGCATTCGTGATATTTTATCAACAATTGCCAAGCCAAGACCTAAGCCCTTATCTTGCCGATTTTTATTGGCATCAACGCGTTTAAATTCCTCAAAAATTTCAAGGAGTTTATCCGAAGGAATCCCTCTTCCCGTGTCATGCACTTGTAAGAACACATGGCCACCAATACGCCGACACCCCAGTAAAACGCGCCCACCTGGCTCCGTATAGCGCATGGCATTGGTAAGTAAATTCCTTAGAATACGTGCCAAGAGTGTCGCATCCGAGGCCACCACTGACTGACTGCCCACATACCTAAATTCAATGCCCTCGGCGGCGGCAACATGGCGATATTCAGACGCTAAATTGTCCAACAAGTCGCTCAAGCGAAACGATGAAATATCGGGCTTAATGACCCCAGCATCGAGCTTAGAGATATCCACAAGGGTTCCCAATAAGCTTTCGACATCCTCTAACGAATGACTGACAGAGTTAATTAACGAAAAAATTCGCTCCGGTACCTTTTGATCCAGCAGGGCACCTGTAAACAAGCGTGCTGCGTTCAAAGGTTGCAGCAAATCATGGCTAACCGCCGCCAAAAATTTGGTTTTAGATAGGTTCGCTTGTTCCGCTTCTTGCTTGGCTTCTCGTAAACGTGCTTCTATGGTTTTGCGCTCGTTAATTTCTAAACGCAATTGCTGATTTAATTCCGTTAACTCTGAAGTACGCTCTCTAACACGCAACTCGAGGTTTTGATACGCCTGTTTAAGTGCTTCAGACGTGCGTTTTCTGTCCGTAATATCACGAATCAACACGAAGAAGCCAACCGCCACACCCGTTGCATCCAGGTTGGGAACATAGGATTTGAGCATATGACGGTCTTCACCCGCCGCATTTTGCTCCTCAATTTCGAAGGTCACACTTTCGCCAGTTAAGGCACGCTCAACATAGGGTAAGAGTTTAGTGAAGGACGCCTCGCCATGTGCCCGACCAATGCTTTCGCCCAATAATGAACCGCGCGGCCAACCATAAAAATCATCGTAGACCTGATTCGTAAAGCGATAGCACATATCACTGCCAAGATAGGCAATCAACGCTGGCACATGGTCAGTGATTAAGCGTATCCAGCGCTCACTTTCTCGAAGGTTCTCAGCGTATCGGTAATGCTCGGTAATATCCGTATAGGTGTTAACAAAACCACCGGAAGGCATAGGATGCGTTTTAATTTCCAATACACGGCCATCTTTTAAGCGTTGCTCAAGCTCTAACAGCGGTTCAGCATTGTCCTGCTCAGATTGAGGGGTTAACAGCACCACTTCTGACAGTTGCATAAGATCGGAGAACTGAGAGGAGCTGGTCAAGTCTAATGGCGATAATGAGGTGAGCTCTAAAAAGCGCTGATTCCAAACCTCTAAACGCCCTTCATGGTTAACCAGAGCAACGCCTTGAGACAAGTTATCAACGGTTCGCTGCAGGAGCTTGGATTTCTGCTCAAGGGCTTTTTCACGTCTCACGGCTTCACTGGCTTTAAGTTCGGTGATGTCGGTATACAAAATCACCAAACCGCCGTCACCCGTCAGTCGCTCAGAGACCTGAACCCAGCGACCATTGGATAAACGAAAAATCGTGGCGACACTGCCTTCATCACAGTACTCTTCAAGAATCAGCCCTTTTTCACGGGTCAAACGCCTTAAGTCACTGATCGATGTGCCTCGCCCAATTTGAACACCCGTCTGCTCCCAGTACTCACTAAAACGACTGTTAAAGAGAAGAATACGTCGATCTTGATCAAACAACACAAAGGCATCTGAAATACTTTCAATGGCGTCGATCAAACGCTGATGAGCCGTAGCCGCTTCTTGGTTCGCTTGCTTTAGCGCCTGATTGCTGCGCTTTAACTCAGACAAGGCGATCGACAAGGCCTCCGTTCGATCTCGAACCTGTTCGGCTAAGGCGGCTGAGTGTTCAAACGCCGCATAAGGCGCCGCGCTCATGGAGCTGCCTGCTTCGACACGCTCGATTAAGGCCTGATTGATCCGCTTTAACTTTTGATTTTCCTGTTCTAACTGCGCAATCCGTATAGTAGCAGCCGACGCATCCGTTAAATTGTTCATTAACGCGCTCCACCGATCACAACACCTGTAAATGTTTGATTGATATGCACTCCATCAAAGTGCTCACCGTAGGTATTAAAGCCGACAACCTTATGTTTCACCAAAAAGGCTGACGCTTCATCCAAAGCACCTAAATGCTCTGTTTCTAGGCGTCTTAAGAAACAGTCACAACCAATGGTGATAAGCGGCGCTCCTATACGTTGTTCTATGTCTCGAAAACGCCGTTCAAGATCAGGCAAGATCGGCTGAGGTTCCATCGAGGTTAATACAATGCCTTTACCCACTGCGCAATAAAACGTCAGACTCATATCGGCATTCACGCGTTGGATTGACCGAACATAATATTCACTCCCAATCCGAACCGCTAAAGGATTGAGTGCAAACACGTCTGGATTTAATTCCTCTGGCGTTAACCCAACCATTTCCGCATATTCAATCGCCGCTGGGCTCGCATTGAGTTCTAACACGGTCCGTGTCGCAGGGTCGGCTTCCGTTACGATCAATTTCTGGCCACGACTGCGCATGTGATGCGTCGTAAACACTTCAAAGTCCAAGGGCGTATTGATTAGAATCACAACGGCGGCTTCGGTTCTAAAACGTCCATTCACATAGATATGTGTATTGGCTAACTGAATATCGTCACCTGCCGAGCCACCAAAATGAGGAATACTGCCCAAAGCCGAATCCAAGGCGACCAGCACCATTTCTTCTTGACTCGACAGCCCATCCAGAAGGGTCAGGCTGAAGGTATGGCCTTTTGTTGGCGCGATATGCTGACGACGCCCACGCAAAATAAGATCGTCCACTAAATGTTGTGCTTTTTGCAAACCAAAACTTTGAAGATCTTCAATTAAGGCTGTTTCGATTGAAAAATAGTGTCGGTCAAAGCCGATAGCCGTCACGGTTCCTCTTGCATACCCAAAAGGAGTGATTTCGCCCGCCGTTGTACATCCTGCAACCTGAACGCCTTGAAAGACCTGATCTAACGCATCACCTAAAAGAGTAAGATCGTATTCAGCTGAGCAAAAGAAGAGCACAAACCCTAAGTCCGGATGACGTAATTGAGTCGCTAATTCCTGTGCCGCCGCCTGAGCATTGGACGAATCGGACATGGCCGTTTGAATGGGTTGTAACCTAAAGGGCGCGTTCATGTATACAGCTCCCTAGCTGACTCTGACAGTTTTACCTTTAAGATACACGTAAATTTCTGAGCCGTCATAATTCAGCAGATATATTAGTAGATACTGTAATTATATTAGGCAGCTAAATGAATCGTAATTCTACTTGCGGATCAAAAATCGGTACTTTAGTAGTAAAGTGATAAAGGCAACTCACATAATGAAGGGGGAAGTTATGTGTGTTGCCCTTACGCGTTTAGATAAAGCTACCAGCTAAACACCGCACCCACTGCAAAGGTATCCGTGTTGTCTGTTTGAGTGCCTTTGGCCTTATGCACTGTGTACTCACCGACTAGCTTCAAGTTGCTATTTAAACTGTAAAACAGTGCGCCACCGCGAAGGTTATTCTTGGTGCCGTTTTTGTTGTCGGTTAAGCCATACGACAACACGCCCTTGGCTTTGCCGTATTCATAAGAGACTTGTGTTAGGTAACCTGATGTCTTATCAGCTGACGTCAGATTGTCACTGGCAAACGCCGCACTAATGCCTTTCTGGTTAAATCCAGATGCGGTTAAGGCAAGTCCCTCGTAGGAGATTCGTGCGCCGTAGGCAACACCACGTGAACTCACGTCATCGGTCTTGCCTGCCGCTGCACTCAACCAGGTCATTAAGCCCAGACCATTCATGTCCAGCGCATAGGTCAGCTCTGTTTCAAATCGTGGTTTGGAGCTGTTGCGGCCTGACTCATTATTGGGGTCCAGAATACCGGCAGCCAGTTTAAAGCCATTAAAATCAGGGGTGCGGTAAGTAATCTGAGCGTTCGGATTCGCATAAGGATAGCCCGTTGTGATATTGCCAAAGGTCGTCCCGCTCGTACCCTGAGGGGCTAAACCAACCCCCATCAGCAACTCATCATTAAAAATATTGCTGCGTGCATAAAGACCAAAATCTTTACCAAACAAAACTTGACCAAAATCACCATCCACCGTGGCATAGAACTGACGAACATCGATGCCGTTGTCCGTTTTGTTATTGTCACTGTTCACATCATTAATGGTGACCCAGAAAGAAGAGCGTGCGCCTAGTGTCAGCCCATCCAACTCTTTTCCGGCATTAAACCCGATATAGTTCGGCAAAAAACCCATGCGTACACGAGAGGTCTCTTTATCCCCTTGATCTTGATAGGTATAAAAAGCGTTCAAAAAACCATCGGCTGAGAAAGTCGTGCCGTCTTGATCATACAGCGTAATACCAGCATTGGCATGGCCAACACAAACCGCTGAAATTAAGGTGGGAAGTAACGCTTTAAGTATGTTCTTATTTTTCATAAAAGCCCTCGATAGCTGGATAAATCACTCGTCTAGAATTCAACGCTGTGTGATTATCAAGGGCTTTTAACTTAGGTAACATTCAACCCAAGTCGTTAATTCCATTGCCTTTTGCTTATTCAGCTTAAGTGTTAATCCGTCTCATCAGTAAGCGTTACGACCCAATCTTTAGTACTATATTGCCTAGGCAATCCGAATCACCTGATCACACACCTTTTCAACCAGAATCGGGTCATGGCTGACCAGCACCAACGCGCATCCTTCTTCACGTGCTACCTCAACCAGTAATTCCATGATTCGTTGAGCACTGATCAAGTCCAAGCGTGAGGTGGGCTCATCTGCAAAGAGCAACACAGGCTTTAACAGTAAGATGCGCAGTAAAGCGATGCGCTGCAACTCGCCTCCAGAGACTTCGAGAGCGGTTCTAGACAACAATCCTTCGGACAACTTTAAACGTGTCATCAGACGTGGAATCTGGGCCGCATCTAAACCATGTAAATCAATCACTTCTTGCAATAAACGCCCCAGCGGAATATGAGGTGAAAATGCAGCGGGCGGGTCTTGATAAAGCTTCAGTAATTGATGGCGTTTGTATGTCTCTGCGTAGCGAATACGACCTTGATCGGGTTGCAAATGGCCCAGTAAAAGATCGCCTAACGAGCTTTTACCCGTGCCACTGTCTCCGGCAATGCCAAGGATTTCTCCGGCATGAAGTTGAAAGGAAAGATCACTAAACAAACGATTTCCACCTCGACTCAATGCCACTTTATCCAGCGTCACAATTGGCTCTGCGCTGGATTGAGTTCGTGCCGATACTTTGTTCCAGCTGCTGGGCTCAGCGGCGAGTAACTGCCGTGTATAGTCCGCTTGCGGATGGGCCAAAATCGTGGCGGCATCGCCCTGCTCAACCACCTGCCCTTGGCACATAACAATCAGCTCACCACCGAGTTGACGTGCGACATCAACATCGTGAGTGATGGTGAGCAAACTGCCGTTGACGAGCCGCGATTGCAACAAGGCCACGATCTGATCACGACGCGAATAATCTAAACCCTTGGTCGGCTCATCCGCAAGAATGAGATCGCCACCGGCCGCCGTGGCGGCTAAAAATGCCAAGCGCTGTGCCATCCCACCCGACAACTGACTGGGAATTTTATCCTTCGCAGGTGCAAGCCCCATCTCAGCCAGTGCTTGACCTGCCTTGTCTTGGGCTTGCTCCTCTTCTAAGCCTCCCACCAGTTCAAAGACCTCTGCCACTTGTTGCTGACTTTTCATCACAGGATCTAACGCATGCCAAGGCTCTTGCGGCAGCATGGCCAAGGCTCGCCCCCAAAGTGCTTGGCGCTTTGCTTTCGGCAAGGTTAACAAGGGTTGTCCTTCATACAGAATTTCACCTTGCAACGACATTTCTTCCGGCAAAAGCCCCATGATCGCTTGTGCCAATAAACTTTTCCCAGACCCCGTTTGCCCTAAAATCGTGAGCGGAGTGCCTTGCATTAAACGCAGAGAAAGTGACTCAACCAAACACTGTTGACCAACAAAGATCGAAAGCTCATTTACTTCTATACTGGGCGTCATTTCGCTTTTCCTGCCAACAAGTTAAACCCAAGCACCAACATAAAAATCGCAACAAGGGGCTGCATAAGAATCCAAGGCGCTTCATCGAAGTAAGGGAGGAGCTCAACCACCATCAAGCCCAACTCAGCCACAGGCGGCTGTAAACCAACATAAATAAAACCGAGGGATGCCAAGGCAAGAATCGAATTGGCCGCCCCAAACGCGGCAAGGGTTAGAACAGAAGATTGCAAGCTTGGCCAAATGTGGCGTTTGAACAGATAAAAACGCCCAAAGCCCAGCTGGCGCGAGGCTTCCATTTGTGGGCTGCTCACTGCGACTTGGGTAAGCGCTCTCACCACTCGGTAGTATTCGAGCCATAGCACCAACGAAATGGCAAAATACAGCATCAAAAAGGACCCTGGCAGGATCGCAGCCAAAAGCAGCACCAGAATCAACCCGGGCAATGCCATCAAAATATTCACAACCCAGTTTAATACTCTATCAATCCAACCGCCGTACCAGCCCGCCATCACCCCCAGAAAAGAGCCGAGCAACACCGATGTCAGCACACAAAAGAAGCTCAGCAAAAAGGACAAACGTATCGCAGAACCCATACGAGCCATCATACTGCGCCCAAACTGATCCGTGCCCAACCATTCTTGAACGTTTGGCATCATCAAATAATTGGCAAGATTTTGTTTCGCATAATGACCTGAATGCAACCAAGCTTCTAATAGGGCAAATATCAATAGGCTTAAAATCATTGCAGCCCCGACCCATTGAGAGGGACGCAAACGAAGAGTGACAAGGCTCATTGTAAACGCCCTCTTGGATCCAATTGATAACAGGCAATATCAATCACCGTATTTAAACAAACAAAGATTAATCCCATCATTAACGCAGTACCTTGAATCATCGGTACATCGCGCGAAAAAATAGCATGTGCCAAGCCATGCCCAATACCAGGCCAAGAAAACAAAGACTCGACCATGACAATTCCTTCAATCAGCCCCACCAACTGAATCCCCATAAACGCAACTACAGGGACAGACAGGTTACGCAAACCATGCCGAGCAAAGGTTTGAGAGGCTGATAAACCTTTTACCCGAGCGAAGGTATAAAAAGAGGAATGAATAACACGATGCGTACTGTCGCGGATCACACGACTGGAAACAGACGCTAAAACCAAGGCCAACGCCAGAGCCGGCAAGACAATGTGAGCGGGGGTTCCAAAGCCAGCAACTGGAAAAATTCGCCAATTAACCGCAAAGAGCAAGATTAACAACAAGCCTATGACAAACACAGGTTGTGCACGTAATAAAGCGGATATGATCAGTAAACATCGATCAAACAGCCCCCCTACCCTCATGCCAGATAATACTCCTAGAGGGAAAGCGATGATCGCTGAGAGTAGAATCGCGACGAAAGCAAGGCCTAACGAATGTCCAAGCTGATGCTGCACTTCATGTATCACTGGGGCGCCACTGATCAGAGAAGTTCCGAAATTCAACTGCACCAAATCCCATAGCCAATTCAAATAGGCCAACCAAGGCGATACATCTAAATTAAGCTCTTGCCGAACCAACTCGGCCGCCTCCGCTGTCACATTGTCCTGACCATAGCGGCCCGCCGCAATACGATACGCCATATCGCCCGGTAGCGTTCGCATAAAAATAAAGGTTAGGGTACCCACACCCCAAGCCACCATAACCGCCTGCATTAGACGGTTGAGGAGAATTGACTTCATTACTTAGAAAGCTCCATCTCATTCAAGTAATAATTACGCTCAAAGGGATCAAAGCGAAAGTGTTTAACTCGCGTATTCACCGCTGTCTGCTGAGTGTAAAACGTCACAGGGATCAGAGGTAACTCCTGAGCCAAGACTTCGGCAACGCGTTGCGACTTCTGAAAATACGCATCGGCATCCTGTTCAACTTTTAACTCAGAAATCAACTCAACCACTTCAGGATGCTGCCAATTCATCGCCCCCCAATCACCGCCACCGAGCTGACCAAAATCTGCAATCATCACGCCCAAAGGGTCAGCAATAAACCCGTAGTTACGCGCTATCAATGCCATTTCTAAACTGCCATCTTGATGGCCGGAAGGGATCGCACTGGAATTAGTGACCTCAACGTTCACTTCTACGCCCAGCTCAGCTAACTGCGCCTGAATAGCGGTTGCCACTGTAGTCAACTCAGGACGATCGGCATAGGTAATGAGCTTAAGACTAAAGCGCTCTCCCTCGCGAACCAACACGCCATCCGCACCTGCCTGCCAACCTAACTCGGCCAATAATGCTTTTGCCCTCTGTAAGTCGCGTACCGCTGGCGGTAAGTCTTGGCGATGCCAAGCGGCAAGTGATGAGGGCACCAGCTGATTGGCCTCTGAGCCAGGGACACGTAAAATCGCATTGGCGATGCCTGTTCGATCTAAGGCTAAACTTAATGCCTGACGAGCATCTATATGATCAAGAAACGGATGGCCGTTGTTCAGTTTAATCAGAATACTGCGAGGAATAAGATCAGAGTGTAGGTTTAAATAACGCTCGCGCTTTAAGCTATTCATACTCGCAGGGTCTAGTGTGAGTGTGATATCGGCTTGGCCACTGCGCGCTTGTAAGGTGCGGCTTTCACCGCGATGCCCCGTCAAATACTCCGCATACTCAATCGACGCCGCCTGCCCCCAATAGCCATCAAAGCGCTTCACAAGTAGTTTATGTGGAGGTTGGATGGTTTCAATTTGATAAGGGCCCGTTGCATGCAATTGATCAACCTGCCCCTCAGGGTTATACGTCTTGGGTGATATGATCACCGTGGAGTAATGTGCCAATACGGCCGGAAGCAGGGTGTAAGGCTGCTCCAAGGTTATCTGCAGCGTTTGATCCGATAGCACCGCTAAGGATGCGATTGGAACCTGCGCTAAAGGTCCATGCTTATTCAGCGCCTGCTCAATACTGTTTAACACGGCATGTGCATCTAGCAAATGTCCATCGTGAAACGCCACTCCCTCACGCAGCGCAAATTGCCAAATCAAACCGGTATCGTCCACCTGCCAAGCCTCGGCGAGTCCTGGCAATAAGCGTCCATCCGGCGCGACATCCACTAGGGTTTCTGCGACTTGCATTCTTGTAAATAAGTAACCCTGTTGTGAAGGATCTTGGCTGGTAAATTCAAATGGACCACCGATCGATAGGGTGTTCGCTTTCGTTGGACCTTGTGCGAAGGTTTGTGTCGATACGCAAACCACTCCAGACAAGAGCAACGCAAGACAGCTTTTCAAAAAAAAGCGTTGAGTTTTCATGCAGCTTTCCTTATTTAAAGAAACAAGAATCATTAATAATTGGTATGATATAACATTAACAATGTTTGAGTCGATGCGTGTTATCCCGCAGTCGCAAAAAATTAACCGCAAGTCGCATTAAATGAATACTGATCGGCAGTGTTATTCCTTATAAAGAAGAGGATAATGCTTTTATTTTTGAAGAGAGGTTAGCTATGTCTGATCGCAAAATCTTCGATAAACATGTTGTGATTGTCGGCGGTGGTGCGGGTGGTTTGGAACTTGCCACCCGCTTGGGCCGTAAATACTCCCGCAAGGGATTACTGGTTACACTTGTTGATGAAGACCCCACCCATATTTGGAAACCCTTACTGCATGAGGTGGCTACAGGCTCCCTTGACCCGGGAATTGATGAACTCAGCTATCGAGCCCAAGCGCGCAGTGCACGCTTCAAATTTCAGATAGGTCGCTTAGAAAGCATTGACCGCACCCAAAAAACACTCAACTTAGCCGCCGTAAAAGGCATCGATGGCGAAGTTGTACTCCCCGTTCGTACCCTTAATTATGACTACCTAGTGCTTGCCGTGGGCAGTCAAACCCATGACTTTGGTATCGAAGGGGTTCGTAATCACTGTGCGTTCTTGGACAATCGCTATCAAGCTGAGCGCTTTCATCACCACCTGCTCGAAGCTTGGCTTCGAGCGAGTTCTGTATCTGAGGGACATTTGCGCATCGCCATCGTGGGTGCAGGTGCAACAGGTGTGGAGCTTTCTGCCGAGATTTTCAACACGGCCAAAGAACTGAGCGCCTATGGTTTATCCAAGCTGAATCGCAGCCAACTAGAAGTCACGCTCATTGAAGCTGGGCCTCGAATTCTTGTTGCATTGCCTGAACGTCTTTCAAGCGCTGCGCATTTTGAGTTGGAAAAACTGGGAGTCAAAATCAAAACCAGCACACAAGTCGCCTCGGTCACGGCCACTCACCTTATTACGCAATCCGGTGAGGAAATTCAAGCCGACTTAAAGGTCTGGGCAGCTGGCATCAAGGCACCTGACCTATTAAAAACACTTGATGGATTAGAGGTGAATGGTCGCAATCAATTGGTTGTCCACCCGGATCTGAGAACAACACTTGACCCCTGCATTTTCGCCATCGGTGATTGCGCCGCCTGCTTGATGCCTGATGGAAAAAGCCTCGTCCCCCCTCGTGCTCAAGCGGCACATCAAATGGCCAGTTTTGTCTATAAACACTTTCGAAAAGTGCTTGAGGGCACCGAGGTTCCAGCCTATCAATACAAAGATTACGGGTCGATGGTCTCACTTAGTCAATACTCTACGGTAGGAAGCTTGATGGGGAACCTGAGCAAAGGCAGCATGATGGTCGAAGGACGCATTGCGCGTATTGTCTATGTGTCCTTGTATCGACTTCATCAATTGGCACTCTATGGGTTCTTTAAAACCGCTTTAGTGACCTTGGTGGATCGTATTAATCGTGTGATACGGCCACGTTTGAAGTTGCATTAATTCAGTTTTATTTCTGGTCTAAGGCTCTGTGTACTGGCTACCGTACACAACCAGCCTTACTCTAGAACAAACAGTGATTTTTGCCTTTGGAGCTCATACACAGGTAGTTTTGTACGTGAGTCACCCCGCGTGAGTACCCTATATGTGTGGTAATAGACAGATCATATTGCGTCCGTCCTTCATACTTTGTTATCGCAGACATTCGTCGCGACATGCTTTCCAAGTATCACCATCGAGGTATTATCATGAGCATTTTCAACAATCGTTCGATCAATTCATCGCGCAATCTTCTGTTCGGCGTTGCTACCCTTGTGGTGCTGCTTGGACTCGGTGGTTGTGCCGGAATGTCTAGTCAAGACAAGAGTACTGCAGCGGGTGCAGGTATTGGTGCAGTTGGCGGTTCAGTATTGACTGGCGGCAGTGCGACTGGAACCGTGGGTGGTGCAGCCATTGGTGGCATCATCGGTCATGAAATCGGCGAGTAGGAGGCAAGCCGTAGGACTTGAGTCTGATCGACTGCCAATCGGGCGAGCTTGGCTCGTTCAAGTACTGGAGTACAAACTATGCCTAAAGATTATCGCGCACCAAGCTGGAACAAGATCATGTCACGCGGACTCTCGACGGCTACGAAAAAGGCGCTACGCGCAGGAACTCGAGCAGTCAAGCGAGCGAGCAGTAACACAGTTACCAAGGCGATCAAGCGGCGCGTGGACGCGAAAAAACCACCACCAGGTGCTGGCAGCTGGATTAGCGGACTTGCTGTAGGGACAGCTGGCGCACGCAGCTTCCATGTGTATCGACCGCTAGGCATCCGTGCGAATGAACGCGTACCTCTGCTGGTTATGCTCCACGGCTGTGGTCAGGATGCCCGCAGCTTTGCGGTAAGTACTCGCATGAATCAAATTGCGGATCGTGAGCGTTTTTTAGTGCTTTACCCTGAACAGGATCGCTTGTCCAATCCACAGGGCTGCTGGAACTGGTTTGATACGACGGTCATCGGGTGTGCGTTTGGTGAAGTTGATTTGATCATGAATGCGATCAATCAGGTCAACCTGCTTTATCCAGTGGATTCTGATCGAGTCGCGGTAGCGGGCCTGTCCGCCGGGGCGAGCATGGCGGCACTGCTGGTTTCGCGTAACCCGAAGCGCTTCAAGGCGGTGGTGATGCATTCCGGCATCCCTATCGGTACTGCGCGTTCGACTCTGACAGCGATCGGTGCGATGTATGGACTGCTGGAGGCGGGACGTCTGGAGGCCACACCGACAACCATGGCTGAGTATTGGCCGTCCTTGCTGGTGATCCATGGCGATGGGGATAGCGTGGTGGCTGCAAGTAATGGACAAGCAGCCGTAAATTCATGGGCCGAAGCCGCTGGCGCACGCACATGCGCGTCGCGTAATTTACAGCGCGGCAAGCGCTACCCAATGACTGTAACGGACTTCAAGTGTGGCGTAAAAACGGTAGCGACGTTGATTAAAATTGAGTCACTTGGGCATGCGTGGAGTGGTGGTGCAGCCAGTGGTGGCAACTTTAGTGACGCGCGAGGACCCGATGCATCGCGCATGGTGTGGGCGTTTATGGATAGACAGTTTCGTGAATGACTGCCCAGTAGTAGCGGCTGATATCCCTCTAACCAACTCAGGATTGCCGATGCGCCCATAAAATGACTGACTGCTGGGCTGCTGGCTGGCAAAGTATTCAGAAAAAAAGGCGTACGCCAGACTTGCATAGGGTGCGTTCGAGAGGGTTCATCTTCCGCTGTAAAGACAATCAGACGCCCATCTTCAGCTAAGGCATAACCATGACTAATAATCGGGTTATTTAGGGCTTTACTAATCAAATTGTAGGGATACAAAGCGACCGTGCCATCAGTGGCTTCATAAAACACATAGAGCATGTCCTCGCCATTGGGCGAGCGCACGGGCGCGTTGAAAGACTAACCCTTCAAGATCATTGTTAAAATAACGCAGACCGCCCTACACCAAATAACAACCACCCGGAAAAATAAGGCCGTGATCCTCCGGCAACTGGATACAGGCTTCGCCTATGGCATCAATGCGTTTAATGATTGGCTTCTGCGTAACGAAAGCAATCCAGCGTATGATCATTGACCATACCCACCGCTTGCATAAACGCATAGCAAATGGTCGGGCCAACAAAATTGAAACCACGTTTTTTTAAATCACGACTCATGGCTTGAGACTCAGGCGTTTGCGCGGGCACCTCAGACAAGGTTGCCCAAGCATTCTGAAGGGGTTTGTCATTCACAAAACGCCACAAATAGGCATCTAAGCTGCCAAACTCAGCTTGAACAAGCTGCGCTGCACGGGCATTTTTAATCACAGAGGTAATCTTTAGACGATTACGCACAATCCCTGGATTAAGCATCAAATGCTCGATATCCGCCTCATCAAAATCAGCAACCAATGGAATCGTAAAATTAGCGAAGGCTTCACGGTAGGACTCGCGCTTTTTCAAGATGGTGATCCAACTGAGTCCAGCCTGCGCCCCCTCTAAAGACAACATCTCAAATAAATGACGATCATCATGCACAGGCACGCCCCACTCGTGATCATGATAGGCTTGATACAGAGGGTCGTCACTGCACCATGCACAGCGTGTCTTCATGTGGAAAACTTTTTTGCTGAGGATTTCATTCTTGAATTCTGCTTTTTCGTATTGTCAGGTAATCACCGAAATATATCACCAAGAATTGCCAATCACCAGTGATCTAGAAACCCCAAACAATACGGAAGCGACCTGATAAACATTACTCAAGAACTCTTCAACAGAAGAGATTTTAAGCCTCTTTCTCTGTGTATTCACCAAGCGACGCCTCCATCACCCTCCGTGCAATCGCTGCTTCCTGCTCACTCCGAGCTTCCACCACTAGGACGACATGCCCATTGGCGATGGCATCTCGGACTAAATCAGAAAGCCAGAAATCTTTACTGCCTTCCTTTCCCGCGGCACCAACGGCCGTTCCGATCAAGCCACCAATGCTGGCTCCCCAACCGATCAACACCAAGGGTGCGACCAATGGGCTAGCGACAAACAGAGTCACACTCGTTGCTGCCAACGCTACACTGCCGAGAGCACCGATGCCGGTACCCACCGCTGTGCCGATTGTACCGTCTACAATTATGTCTTTTAGTACACCGTCACTCTTAACTTCTTGCTCTGGCGAAGATGAAGTCGAGTCTGTAGCATAGATGTTCATCCGCTCGGGTGACACCCCCTGCTCAAGAAGGGTGATAAGTGTGCTCTCAGCTTCATCACGGTGGGCAAAAAAACCTGATACGTAGTGGCTGTATTCATTCATAGTCTTTCTCCTGGGGATGCCCCATGCGAAACTGTGGATGACCAGTCTCTCCATTTGAGCAAAGGGCGTCTGTACGACATCGCACACAGAGAATGAATGCGAGAGTAAATCGTTTTCTGACTTTCGGGCTTTAACTAAAGAGCTTCGGCAAGTAGGATAGGAGCATTAAACAAAGAATACACACCGAAAAAACAAGGATAAGACGCTAAGATGACGGATGCATGGTTTTTATTGGGCGCTTTATTTTTACTCCTCTTGATTTCCAGCATCATTTTAAGTTGGACCAATTTTTTTACACTGCAAAAACTCAAGCGTACAGTTGCAGAGCTTGAGCAACTTAAAGCAACTAAAACATCGTCGGCTGAAAGCTCTCATCAGCAAATCCTATCCGAACGGCCCTCAAACGAGCCAGCACAATCAACGAGTTCCTCCAGATCGTCACTTAAACCTGTTCCCCTTGACGCGCAGTCTGTTGAGGCAGCAATGGCATCCGTCGCAGACCCTTGGGATAGCAAAAATACGCAAAGCCCTACACCCAAGCCAGAAAGTACGCCTACGAAAAAAAGCCAAACAGTCTCGTCAAAATCCGGGAACTGGATGGTTTGGGTGGGCGGACTCTGCGTTGCTTTATCGGGTGTTTTTCTCGCACGTTATTCGATTGAACAAGGGCTGCTCGGACCAACCGCTCGTATTTTCTTAGGCATCATCACTGGCTTAGGGCTTTTAGTGGCAGCCGAGTGGCTCAGGCGTAAAACTCAAGTGGCCTACTCAGCCGTTGCAGCGTTGGCAGGCGGCGCTAGTGTCATGCTTTACAGCGTCATCTTAGCGTCGCTGCACTTATATCAACTCTGGCCACCCCTTCTCGTATTTGCTTTACTTGCGCTCGTTTCACTCGGAAGCATGTTATTGGCATTATGGCACGGGCCCACACTTGCACTCATCGGCATTACGGGCGGTTATTTGGTGCCTTTATTGCTTGGTGGCAGTGGAGGTGAGCCCTTACTGGTGCTTGTCTACATCCTCATTATCAGCAGCGCTGCATTGTTCCTGCAACGCTATGTCCAGCGTGCTTGGCTTTTCGCTCTAACCCTCGCGGGTATTTTGGGCTGGTGGTGGCTGATGCAAGTCGCCAACTATGGCATTGAATGGACTGGGCTCTACCTTACGCTGGCGGGCTACGCCTTAATCAGCATACCGCACGCGAACTTTAGCTTGAAAAAAACCTTCTTTGATCAGCCATTAAAGCGATCATTTAGAGCTTTCTTTCGACTAAAGCAACAAGATCAACAACATCTCACCCTTGGCTTAGCCCTGTTATTGCTAGCACAGGCCATTGGCTTTCTGTTCAACCCAACATGGGAAAACGCTATTCTGTCTTGGACACCCTTACTGCTGCTCATTCTTGCCGCCAGCTCACGCAATGAAAACTTGAAACTCTTGCCTTGGCTAAGCGCCCTGCTAATGACGGTTGCGATTGTACTGGCCAATTTGGCATTCCATTGGACCCTTACCGCACCCGAATACTCACTTACTTTGCAGCAACTATTACTTGTTTGGACGCTGATGTATTGTGCCTTTGCCTTTTTATCCTTGCGCAGGACTCGCTATCCGGCACTCGCGTTATCCTTAGGCACTCTGTTCCCCTTAATCGCGCTAGCGCTCATGTGGCAATACACCGAACTTCCGCTGCATAAGGGCTTTGTCAGTGCGTTATCTTTAATCTTAGGATTGGCCTATATCGGACGAGGACACCTTCGCCAACAAAAAGACTTTAGCAAAACCTGGCTGATCTTTGCAGGTCATCTTGGCTATTCACTGGCCGTCATCATTTTGCTCGATACTGCCACACTCACACTCGCATTAGCCGCTCAGGTCGTTTCACTGGCTTGGCTTCATAAAGAAAACCCTCATCCTTTATTAAAGGGTTTGATGAAAGTCATCCTAATGCTGATTCTCACACGACTCACTATTTTGCCTTGGGTTTTGCCAACATTTGAAACGTCTTTGCTTATCTATGCGGGTTGTTTTGCTCTCACGCTTATCGCCTCAAGACTCAACCGAGATCTCAGCCTGCGTCGATGGTTAGAGGGTGTCAGTCTGCACTTAGGTGTACTCTTCTGTGCGATGGCACTGCGTTATTGGCTCTACGCTGGGGATATGTTTAAACATGAATACGGTTTTACGGAAGCCGCGCTCAATGGTGTATTGTGGGGGGCGCTCGGGTTGGTTTACTACTACCGTGGCTTCTTATCAGAGCAACTGACTCCCTTTTACCATAAAGCCGCTCAAGTGTTATTGCTGGCACTCGTGCTCAATTACGCCCTGCTCTTAACCTGGTTTAACCCGCTATTTCACGCAAATGACGTGATCAGCAGCCGCCCCATTGCCAACCTTCTATTACTGGCCTACGGTGCACCCCTTCTGTTATTTTGGTTGGCAGCCAAGTTTTATAAACCTGCCTTGCAAACGCACTTTTATGCGCTAGCAGGCATCGGCACTTGGATCTTTCTGAATCTGGAAATTCGACATCTTTGGCAGGGAGAACTCTCGCTAGTACCTCGAGCCGAAGGGGGTGAGCTGTACACCTACTCTTTGGTTTGGTTGATGATGGCCGTCGCAAGTTTGCTCTATGGCACCCTGCGCCAAAAAGCTCGACTTTATCAAGCCGGAATGGTGCTATTAATGATCACGATAGGGAAAATTTTCCTGATCGACATGTCTGGACTCACCGGATTGCTACGGGTGGTATCGTTCATGGGTCTTGGCTTGTGTTTATTAGGCTTAGCCTTCACTCATCAATACATTGAACGTTTACAGTCGGCCAAACGCACTGAAGTATAAGACCTCAGTGCGTTTTTGAAGGTGAACTACAAGCCAGAAATATAGTCTTCAAAAGCGCTGCGTGCTTTCTGAACGTCACCTTGTGCCGTCAGCAACTGGGCTTCAAGCTGTTCCAGTTGATTTTCTTGCGCATTAAGACGGTCCACTAAGTCATCCTCAAGCATCGAAAAGACCGACACGCTTTATTCGCTGCAATTATACACCTATCTCTAGGCAGCGCTCATACTGATAACAGCGACCTATTTACGGTTTATTCGCCATGCGTTTTTCTAACGCGGGGCGACTGTCTTGTATGTCATGGCCTGCTGCGTGAGCGGCATTGAGCAAAGCGCCTAAGTCACAATCTTGCAACTTAACTTGGCTATGAACCCACAAAGAAACCGCTCTGCGCCCAGTCCTACAAAAAGCAAGAATGGGTGTCGGAAGCGCCTCAATCGCATACCCAAAGGCTTCAATTGCTTCTTCTGTATACTCGCCCGGTACGACTGGAATATCTTGCCAGTACAGCCCTTCTGCCTCAATGGCTTGGCGAAGACTAGAGTCATGCTGATAGTCATCCGCTTCACCGGGCACTCTATTGCAAATAACACTTTTAAAACCTAATGCTTTAATACGGCCCACATCTGATACCTGAATGGCATGACAAATACTGAAGCCCGGCTCTAACTCTTTAATGTCCATCGTTCTTCTCTTTAAAGTACTGTGATTGAAAATGATGCGAACCTTCGCGACTGAAACAACTCTAGCGACAACTAATATTAAATCATTTTCAATTAGACTTCTCTTATGTTAGATTGATTTTCACTATTATATTCATTAATAGAATATACTTATTACAATTAGATATATTTGATACTCTAGCGTCACTGAATGAACGCACATCAATCTAAGAGGAAATATCACATGTCATTACGTTTAGGCGATATCGCACCGAACTTCAAAATCGATACGACTCAAGGTGAAATTGACTTTCACGAATGGAGCGGCGACTCATGGGTCTTCTTTTTCAGCCACCCCGCTGACTTCACTCCAGTCTGCACAACAGAAATGGGACGCACGGCTCAATTAGCCAGTGAGTTTGCAGCACGTAATACAAAATCTCTAGGACTTTCAACCGACACTGTTGAAGAACACAACAAATGGATTGAAGATGTCAATGACACCCAAAATACAACCTTAGAGTTCCCTATCGTTGCCGATGAAGATTATAAAATATCTGAGCTCTACGGCATGATTCACCCAGGGGAAAGCGAGACAGCGGCCGTCAGAAGCGTGTTCATTATCGATCCGAATAAGAAAATTCGTCTTACCATGACTTATCCTATGTCATGTGGACGTAATTTTGATGAGATTCTTCGCGTCATCGATGCGCTGCAGTTGAGTGATGCTAAACGCATTGCGACACCTGCTGACTGGAAAAAAGGCGATGAAGTTATCATTCCACCCTCCATCAGCAACGAAGCGGCAAAAGATATTTTTCCACAAGGCTGGAATGAACTGCGTCCTTACTTACGCTTAACGAAAGTCTAAGTTAAGCAGACTGCGCTCGGGACAGCATCCTGAGCGCAGGGTTTCAATGCACCGTCTGAGAATATGAGGCCAACCAAGGCAACACCTCCTCAGCTGGCATAGGTTTAGCAATGGCATACCCTTGCCCCAAGCTGCACCCCATTTCAATGAGCAACTGAGCATGGGCATCGGTCTCAACACCTTCGGCGATCACTTGGCGGTTAAAGGCTTCAGCCAAACCAACAATCCCCTGCAAAATACTCCGATCATCCGCATCCTCTAGCATATCTCTAACGAACGCTTGGTCAATTTTGATCATATCGACAGGTAGGCGTTTTAAATACGAAAGTGATGAGTAACCAGTGCCAAAATCATCCAAGGCAATTCGAACCCCTAGCTGCTTACAACTATGCAGTAGTGCGGACACATGCGCCATATCCTCAATTGCACTGGTTTCAAGAATCTCTAGCTCTAAACTATCAGGCCCCAGAGTCGGATAAAGACTCAGCAACTCTTGCAACTTTCCAACAAAGTTAGGTTGCACCATTTGCATGGGGTCCACATTAACGCTAACTGCCAGACTCACCCCTTGCTCATGCCATTCAGACATTTGAGCCATCGCCGTGTTTAACACCCAATCCCCCAAGCGCACCATTAACAGATGATGATGTAATTCAGACAGGAAATGAGCAGGAGAGAGAATCCCTTTTTTCGGATGACGCCAACGAATCAATGCCTCAAGCCCAATGACCTCATGTGTTTGCATGTTGACTTTGGGCTGATAAAACAACTCAAACTCTTTATGATTCAATGCCCTTTCTAGGCGTAGTAACGACTGATGTCGATCGCGCTCAAAACGATCCTGCTCGGCATCGAAGATATGATAGCGGTTTTTCCCGCTCATTTTGGCCTGATACATGGCATGATCCGCTTGACGCAACAGTTGCTCAGCATCGATGGCTTCGGCTTGAGGGAAAAATGTCACGCCTAAGCTGGCCGACACTTTTAATGCACGATCATTTATTTGAACACTTTCAGAAGACGCACTTAATAAACGTGACAGCAAAGGATAACAGGAGTCAGTGCTGGAAAGATCCGTCATAATAACAACAAATTCATCACCACCTAGACGCGCCAAGGAATCACTGCTGCGCAGAGTTGACTTCATACTGGCCGACAGCATGATTAAAAACCGATCGCCAACACTATGGCCGTAAGCGTCATTAATTTCTTTAAACCCATCCAAATCCAAATACACAACCGCCATTTTTTCATCGCGACGCAAAGATTGAGACATAGCCTGTTGCATACGGTCTGCCAATAAAACACGGTTGGGTAAACCCGTTAAGGCATCATAATGCGCAATGTATTCAAGTTGCTCTTGATGCGCTTTCAGCGCGCTGATATCCGAAAAAAGTGCAACGTAACGCTTTACTTCTCCGTCATCGTCTAGAACTGCACTAATGGTTTGCCTTTCAGCATAGACCTCTCCATTCTTACGACGATTCCATATTTCTCCCGTCCATGAACGTTCCGTTAACAGCGCTTTCCACATGGTGTCGTAGGCTGCTTTATCCTGTTTTCCTGATTTCAAGATACGCGGATTCTCCCCAATTGCTTCGTCCGCGGTATAGCCAGTGATTCGCGTAAAGGCTTCGTTCACATCGACAATCGTACCATCTGCCTCCGTAATCATTATGCCTTCGTTGGCGTGCTGGAATACACTCGCCGCCTCTTTCAATTGTTCTTCCGCTTTTTTACGCTCTACATTTAAAAGTAACTGCGTAGCGATAGCAGCCGCCGTAGAGACAAACGACTCCTCATCTAAATGCCACTTACGAGGACTGCCCAAGTGCTCTGCCGAAATTAACCCTGCGACTTCGCCATCAAGAAAAATGCCAGCGTCGATTAAAGACGTTATCCCCAACTTTTTGGTGTAAAGATCCCTCCACTCAAGAAGACGCATATCTTCCTGAGTGTTATCAATGCAGATAACTTCTGCAGACTTTAATATTTCAAAGTAGAAAGGAATATTTTCCCTTAGGATCACTTGCCCATCCGAGAAAGACCTATCTTGCGCATGATAGGCCGCTATGCAATGTAACTCATGATTTTTTAAGATCCAAAAACTGGTCCGATCGACCTGCAATGCCACAGACAAGGTTCGCAGCAAAAAATGAACTGCATCGGTCATATCACCGGCAATCAAATTCGAATTTAATGCCAGATTGGCAATTGCAGCTCGTTGCGCGTTTGCTCGCTCTTCACTTTGCCTCATTACCTTATCGGTCTGAAGTCGTAACTGTACGTTGACCAATAAATTTGCAAACAACGCTAATAACTCTTGTTCATCCCGACCTAATGCAACGGAATCTTTGTTAACAATATCAAGGCCCACATACCCCAAACACTCCTGCCCATTCATGAGTGGCACATTAATCAGGCTCTGGATTTCTTGCGCCTCTAATAAAGCGCGTAATTGACCTTCAGGTAAGGACTTCACACTACTGATGAAAAGGGGCTCACCGCGAAGATGACACGATAACCAGTCATTAACGTGATCCAGTGGGATATTTTGAAGTTTTGCAATTTCTGACGACACTCCAGGAGCACACCACTCATAGGTGTTACTGCTCGTTTGATTGTCAAAATCATAGTCAAACACATAGGCACGATCCGCATTGAAAAACACAGCGATGCGCTCAAGGGCTTTATTAATCGCTAAGTCGCATTCGTGAATCGGAAAATTGATAAAGGATTGAGCCAAGCCCAAGATTAGTGCTCGATATTGAGATTGACGCTGAATCAATTGCAAAGTGCGCCGACTTTCAAGTGCCGACCCTAGAATCCCCGCCAGTATTCTTAAAGCGAGGCGATCGGCCAAGCCCCAAGGCCTAGGCTTCGTCATAGCGGCTAAGCCAATAAAGCCCGTTATATTGCCTTCGCTTCCATAGGTCGCCACATCAATAAAGGCACAAATACCCAGCTGTGGAAACAATACGCGCTCTTTCTCTGCACGAGACGGTAACTGCTGCACATCTCCAACGCTGATATGGCCCTGCCCAAAGATTGTTTCTTTCCACCAAGGCACATCTTTGACATCAAAGAAACGTAACTCATTGCTAGGTAACGACAAGCCTTCGGCTATCCAGTTATGGGTATTCTCTATTTGAGTTAGGTCCTGATTAAATTCAAACAAGTAGGCTCGATCCACTTTAAACAATGCCGCCACATCTTTAAGACACGCATTGATCACGGCATCAAATTCTTCTTTTTCTTTTGCGATAGACAGAGTCGCTGCCGTCCTCGTCGCAATTTTTTGGAATCTAAGTTGACGTTTTGTACCGAGAATCGACATTGAAACTCACTTATATTTAATACAGCAATTACTCATGTTGATACTTCTGAATCCTAGACTATCTGTAAAATTAATCTACACATTTTTAATCTCCCTCTAGAGTTCAAACACTTAACATAGGTTATAGCACGTCTAATCTATTTGCCTGACCCCTATTAAAAATTTTGTTATGATAGTGTTTTTTGTGCGAGATACACTTCAATGTCAAAGATACTTGTCACTGGCACGGCCGGATTCGTTGGTGCAGCTGTTACACTCAGACTGCTTAACCTTGGCCATCATGTGACAGGCATTGACAATTTAAACGACTATTACGACCCTCTGCTCAAACACGCCCGATTGTCTCAATTTCAAGACCACCCCAACTTCACCTTTACACACCTTGATATTGCTGACCGAAATGGCATGACAAACCTGTTTGACAATATAGCCTTTGATGCCGTCATTCATCTCGCCGCTCAAGCGGGTGTTCGTTATTCAATCGACAATCCTATGGCCTACATCGACAGCAATGTTGTCGGAACCATGACCGTTTTAGAAGGCTGCAGGCACTCAGGCGTTCAGCACCTCGTCTACGCGACCTCCAGCTCCGTCTATGGCAACAACACTAAAATGCCCTTCTCAACCAATGACCGTGTTGATACGCCTATTTCCCTATATGCGGCCACCAAAAAATCCAATGAACTCATGGCCTACACCTATGCTCACCTATATCAACTGCCGATGACAGGGCTTCGCTTTTTCACCGTGTATGGCCCTTGGGGCCGTCCAGACATGGCACCTATGAAATTTGCAAAAGCCATCTACTCAGGCCAAGCCATTGATGTCTACAACCATGGGGATATGCAACGCGACTTCACTTATATTGACGACATTGTTGAAGGCGTCATCCAAGTGCTTGATAAGCCACCCGCTGGCACGGAGCAATCGCCACCTTACCAATTGTTTAATATCGGTAATGGGAAACCTGTACATTTAATGAAATTCATTGAGTGCTTAGAGGACGCCATTGGCAAGAAAGCGATCAAAAATCTAATGCCGATGCAGCCCGGTGATGTGCCCGCCACATGGGCCGACACCTCGGCCTTATTTGAGCTCACTGGATACTCACCGAATACCTCTGTTGAACAGGGAGTGAATGCCTTTATTTCTTGGTATAAAGAGTATTACAAGTGCTAGGGGCTATTCACTGCTCATCATATGCACCGTGTTTAAATTGAGACCCGCACCGAGTCGTCTAAAAACACGAAAAACCGTAATTTCTACTTTACCCAGAAACAAAGGTACTATTTAATAACCTATGGATAGATTTTACTGACGCAAGACGTGTTGCATCTCAAGGCAAGCGCAACGGAGTGTAAAGGATGAGCAAGCCTCTCCCCATTTTATTAATTGGTACTGCTTGTCTGATCATCCTGATCGGACTGAAAATGCTTGTCTCTTCGTTTCATACACACAAAGTTGACTTATTTTTGGAGCATTGGCAAAGCCAAGGCATCCCGCCAAATCCTAAAGCTTTAGACATCGCGCAAACAGCCGCATTAAAAGCGCACTCATGGTTTCCCATCGAACAAGGTGCTAACCATTTTAGGATTGGAAAAGTATACGAATGGCAAGCCTTCCATCTACCCATCGGCGACTCACAAGCCGATGCAGCTAGAAGATCCGCTTTGCAAGCCTACCAAACAGATACCCAACTTCGCCCCACTTGGCCCTATGCCTGGAGCCATGTCGCACTGATGAAATCGCAATTATTAGAGCTTGATGACGAATTCACAGAGGCGTATCAAATGGCCAAGCAAACAGGCCCATGGAGAAGAGACATACTTTTAGAACTCTCTCGCATGGGAATTGGCCTATGGTCTGGCTTATCACCCCTACAAAAACGCTTAGTCCTTGAAACAACCGCGCAAGCGGCGATAGCGGACCGACGGAATATTCGCCCCCTCACTGAACAACTTAATAATGCTAGGCTGCTTGCCACCTTCTGTGTGTATTTTCGCAGTCAAACGGAAAACTCTGCACCCATGTGCGGCTAATAACGCTTAGCGTAGCAAACCTTAATGGCGTTTAAACCTTGTTGCTGTGTAGTTTAAAGGAGTATACAACAGTGATTGAAAGCAACCCTAACTTGCGATTTAGCAGTAAATCGACGTCCGTTTATCGTATTATTGACATGATGTTTATGGTGGTCATGCTGCTGTTGGCCATGTACATAAATGGAATACCTTACGGTAAAGATTACTGGCTGCTGTTATTTGCAAACTTGGCCATTTTTTCTTACTTGGGTGAGTCAATGCAGCTGTATCGTGTGCTCAGAGCGGGGCAATTCACTCTCCGAATCATGCTGCTATTTGCCGTACTGAGTATCTCGTTTTTGCTCACTGTCTTCATGCTGTTTTTGATGAAAGAAGCCGAAACTTACTCACGACTCACCCTAATGAGTTGGTACTTACTCTCGCTCTTCTCTTTTATCGGTTGGCGTCTAATCTATCGTAAAATCAAACATCAACGCTACGCCAATGGATTTGGCTTACGTAAGGTCGCCATTATTGGACTGACGCCCTCGGGGCTTAAGCTGCAAGAGCAAATCAACAAGCACAAAGAAATGGGGCTCAAGTGCATAGGTTTTTTTGACGATCGTACCGAAGAGCGACTCGCTGAGCACTCAGACCAGCTGATTGGCAAGGTTCAAGAAGCGGTTGAAATGGCTCAGCGCAATGAAATAAATAAGCTATACATTTGCTTACCCCTGCTAGCCGAAAAACGGATTGCCAATATTATTCATGAACTTGGCGATTCAACCGTCGATGTATTGCTAGTGCCTGACTTTTTATTAAAAAATCTAATGCATGCAAACGTTAGCAGTGTCGGCAATATCGACACCATCAGTGTGTTTGAGTCACCCCTTTCTGGTATCAAAGAGTTCTATAAGCGAACGTTTGATATTTTGTTTAGTGCCTGCGCACTCATTGGCATCTCACCTGTTCTGATTGGTGTGGCCTTAGCCATTAAACTCACCTCACCGGGTCCCATCCTCTTCCGTCAGGATCGCTATGGTCTGGATGGTAAACGCATTGGTGTCTATAAATTCCGCTCAATGAAGGTAATGGAAAATAAAGACGTTGTCGTGCAAGCGACCAAAGGCGACAGTCGCATTACACCCGTCGGGGCCTTTATTCGACGGACATCGCTTGACGAACTCCCACAGTTTTTTAATGTGTTAATCGGTGATATGTCCGTGGTTGGCCCCCGCCCCCATGCAGTTGCCCACAACGAAGAATATCGCAAGCAAGTCGATTACTATATGCTGCGCCACAAAGTGCGCCCTGGCATCACCGGATGGGCACAAATTAACGGCTGGCGAGGCGAAACCGACACGCTCGAAAAAATGGAAAAACGCATTGAATATGATCTTGAATACATTCGCAACTGGTCTTTGTGGCTCGACATAAAGATTATTTTCTTGACGTTTTTCAAAGGTTTTGTGAACAAAAACGCCTATTAACACCTAAGGTGCGAAGTCCCCCTTACACTTCGCACCTCTTAAACGGAGACCCCGTGTTTATTCTTAACTTTCTGCGCCTTCCTTTATTCATTTTATGCTTTGCTGTCTTGCTTTGGGGGTTGCTGCGCCCCGAGTCTCCCCCGGATTTTTTCGATCACTCGGATAAGTGGATGCACCTAATCGCTTTTTTGGGTTTTGCGTTGGTCAGCCGATTTGCGTTTATGTCGTTGCGAGGAGTTTGGGTATGGCCGCTCTTATTTTTGGCGGCACCTGGGTTGGAGTACCTTCAACACTTTGTCCAGCCTAATCGCACCTTTAGCTGGGCCGATGTGGCGGCAAACATCACAGGGGTTTTGATTGCGCTGGGTGTATGGGCTGTTATCGGTCGTTACCTTCATTCTTGGTGCACAACTAAAGATTAAAATGCACTAAATGAAGGCAAATCTGCCAACTTAATGACATTTAAAACAAACCATATAAAGCCCTACTTTATTAACTTTCAAACAATTCCTAAAAATTCAAACGCTTAGAAAAAGTTATTGCAATGCAGTAAATTTGCTAGCCAGACTTGGCACGAAACCTGTATTATACACAAATGGACAATCTGCGCGCAGTACGTTTTGTTTGAGTGTTTTTCATACAACCGGTGCATCTTTGTAACCTAGCTGCCATGCAGTGACGTTAGGATTGTCAAATCAGGATTCGAGGACGATCAAAATGCGCAAATCTTTACTTGCTTTATCTCTTGCAGCGGCACTGGCTTCGTCAGTTGCGTTTGCACAAGAAGCTTCTGAAGAAATCACACTACTTTCAGCAATGACTACGTGTACTCCGTTATCAAGTGAGCAAGTGACTGTGTTTTCAGGAGATGACACTGATGCAATCCTTCAGTCAACCCTAGACCTTGTTGTAACGGCAGCAGATGATGAAGCATTAGTTAGTTGCATAACAACTGCGTTTATATCCAACTTCCCTGAGCTCAGTGCTGAGTTACTAGCAGGGGTCTCTGAGGTATCGCCCGATATGATCGCATCTGTTGCTGAAGCAATTGCTGAAGCAGAGGCAGCCGCTGCAGGCCCTGGCGACACAACAACAGAAGGTGGTAACTTAGCAGGTACTGGGCCAAATACTTTAGCTGCTACAAGTATACCAACGGCTGGCGCTGGTGGCGGCGGTGGTATTACACCATCAAGCCCTAATTAATTTTCAAAATCACTCTTGTTCATTCAATAATGATTAACAAGAGTGATAGGGTTTAAACGATAGACTGTTAGTGACTGAGACCGCAAAGGGATTTATTTATGAAAAAATTGTACAGAATTAGTACCACAGTACTTGCCGTATCGAGTGCATTTGCCTCTCAAGTACATGCCATAGAACCTGCCAGCATAAAAATGGGCGGCTTTGATTTTGTACCAACTCTTGAACTCTCTGAAACGTACGACGATAACTTTCGCGCAAATAACCAAGCAGAAACAAGCTGGATAACCACGATAAAACCTAACTTTGTTTTGTCAGCACAAGAGCGCAACAGTCTGTACGAACTGTCCTACAGTTTTGTACACGACAACTTTCACTCCAGTTCTAAAGACAGCAACACAGACCATCTTCTTTCAGCCACAGCCAACATGGAATTTAATGTTCGCAACCGCTTAGTCGCCCGCGCAAGCTATGCTAAGGTCGAAGATGTTGATGATACCGACACCAGCACAGCCAATGATCGTTTTAGCACCAGTGGGTTAGGCGCAGTGTATACCTTTGGCGCCCCCTCAGCCTTAATGAACATTGAGCTTGGTTATAATCACGAACGCAAGCGAACTGACAACAACGTCAACTTTGATAAAGAGTTAGACAGCAATGTACTCAGCGGTACTTTTTTTTACCGTATAGGCCCAAGAACACAGCTATTAGCTGAAGCTCGCCACAGTGAGTTTGATTATAAGTCAGCCAACCAGTTCGACAGTACAAACATGTCCTACCTTGCCGGTATTAGGTGGCAAGCGACTGCGTTTACCGCTGGAACTGCGAAAGTTGGTCACGTTAAAAAGGATTTCAAAGACCCAACAAAAGCAGACCGAGACTCCAGCAGTTGGGAGATCGGGATGACCTGGCAGCCGCTTACCTATTCTGCTTTTAACTTTACCACGCGACAAGGTATTGATGAAGGTGACGAAGGTGCGGACTCCATAAAATCAACAATTTCAAGCTTAAACTGGAATCATCGTTGGAGTGGGTTTGTCACTACTAACGCGCGTATCAGTCATACAAACAAAGATTATGACAACGGACGTAACGACAAGGTCAAAAGCCTAGGTTTAGGTGTGACTTATGAACTCCGCCGTTGGTTAGATCTAAGCTTGGGTTACCAGTACAACGATCAAAGCTCCACAGTTGCATCAGAGAACCATGATCGTAATCAGTACATGTTGAAACTCACAATGGGACTGTAACCTTGTGTTTGCGATTCAGGCCGGATTCACAACCGTCCTGAATAATGTCAAACAATGGTGCACACGATCTTGTGCACCTCAATCTTGGTTAAGGAAAGCATCATGCCCTTTTTTAAAAAAGTAATATCGATTATCGGTCTTTTAGTAATTACTCTATTCAGTGGCATTGCATCAGCAATGACAGACAGCCAATATCGCTTATCCTCTGGCGATGTCATCAAAATCAGTGTATTTGGTGAACCCGATCTTTCGCTAGAGAGCGTTCGTCTAAATGATGCTGGAGCTTTTTCTTACCCCTTTTTAGGCGAGATTCGAGCACTTAACATGACCGCCTCAGAGCTTGAAAATGAGCTTAAGCGTGGCCTGGAAGGTGACTTTTTAGTCAACCCAAATGTAAGCGTTAGTATACTCGAATACCGAGAATTCTTTATCACTGGCGAAGTTCGTAATGCCGGTGGTTACCCCTTTCAGCCAGGAATGACTTTGCGTCAAGCTGCCGCTATGGCTGGCGGCTTAACCGAGCGTGCCTCTCAACGCCGCATGACCATTATTCGTGATGGTGACACCAGCCGTACTCCCGAGCGTGCCACGATGGACACATCCGTTAACCCAGGCGATATTATTCAAATTGATCAGGGCTTTTTCTAAACATGGATAGCAACACATTACCTGCCACTGAGTCACGCAATTGGCTTAGAGAAAAAATGGACAATGACGAAATCGATCTCCTCGCCCTTTGGAATACCCTTTGGCGTCGTAAATGGAGCATTATTACACTCGTTTTTATTGTCATGGTGCTAACAACCTTAGTTGTTATGAGCATTACCCCTATTTACCGTGCTGCCTCTACTTTGTTGATTGAGCAAAAAGGCGCACGAGTCTTATCGATTGAGCAGGTATACGGTGTTGATGGTTCAGGGAATGAGTATCTGCAAACACAGTTCGAGTTGTTAAAGTCGCGTGCATTGGCTGAGCGTGTTGTACGTCGCCTTAACCTTCACACCCACTATGAGTTTGACCCTGCTCAGCAGGAGCCGCCTTTAGTTGATATTCGTGGCATGTTGAAAAACTTCGATATCAATCAGTTTATTCCAGGCATTGTGCCAGAGGATCTAGAAGAGCCAATTCCAGTATCAGAAGATGAAATCATTGAACGTGTCACACGTGCCTTTATGGAGCGTGTCACCATTTCCCCTGTGGGGCGCAGCCAGTTGGTGCGTATTAATGTGGACATGGCGGATCGCTTTACGGCAGCGGCAGCGGCAAATGCGTTGGCCGAAGGCTTTATTGATGGTCAGCTTGATGCCAGCATGGAAATGACCATGTCAGCCACTACTTGGATGAACAGCCGCCTCAGCGAGTTACGTTTGAACTTACAAACAGCTGAAGATCGTTTGCAGTCTTTCCGTGATGCCGAGGGCATTGTGGATGTCGGCGGTATTTTAACGGTGACCGCCAGTGAGTTGAGTGCAACGAGTGACCGCATGATTGATGCGCGTCGTAACCGTGCCGAAGCAGAGAGTGAGTTTCGTCAAGTACAAGCCATGCGCTCTGGAGGTTGGGAGCGTTTAGCATCTATTCCAGCGGTGTTGAGCAATCCATTAATTCAGACGTTTAAGGCAGAGGAAGCACGCGCTCGGGCACGCGTAGATGAGTTGTCGAGCCGCTACGGTGCGCGCCATCCGGCGATGGAAGCGGCACAGAGCGACCTCAATGCAGCTCGGGCCAGTTTGCGCACGCAGGTAGAACAGATTGTTGCAGGAATTGAGCGTAATTATCAATTATCGGTTGCCAATGAGCAGTCGTTACGCCGTTCGGTCGAAGAGAACAAAGAGCAGATTCAAGATATTTCACGTAAAGAGTTCCAGTTACGTGAGTTGCAGCGTGAAGTGGATGCAAACCGTACCTTGTACGACACCTTTATGACACGCTTGAAAGAGACAACGGCGACGTCGGATCTTGAAACGGCAAATGCACGGATTGTGGACCGAGCTGTTGTGCCTGAGCATCCAATTAAACCCCGTAAGTCCTTAATCATCTTAATTTCTGGAATAATGGCAGGTATGTTTGGGGTTGGGTTAACCCTTTTACTATCTGCTTTAAATAATACATTTAAGAGTATCGAAGAGGTTGAGAACAAGTTAAATCTACCCGTTTTAGGCATTCTGCCGTTACTGTCGAAAAAAGACCGTAAAGCGATGGCCCACATGTTCTCTGAAAACAAGGATAAAACCTTCGCAGAGTCAATAAGAACCATTCGCACTGGGTTAGTTTTATCCGGCATAGATAAACCACACAAAGTCATAATGGTGACCTCATCGATTCCAAATGAGGGTAAAAGTACCGTTGCTGCAAACCTAGCATCGGCACTAGGCCAAATGGAAAGTGTTATTTTAATCGAGGCTGATATGCGTCGCCCCACCATGGCAAGAAGCTTTGAATTTGCCCCAGGTACTGCCGGCTTAGCTAATTTAATCTCTGGCACAGCAACCTTGGAAGAAGCGATTAATATCGTTGATGGCATTGATGTATTAAGTGCGGGAGTTGTCCCACCTAATCCGCTTGAGCTGTTATCTAACCCTCGCTTTAAAGAGGTTTTGGATAAGATCAGCCAGAAATACGACCGTGTCATTATCGACTCACCGCCCGTACAAGCCGTGAGCGATGCGCTGGTCTTGTCTACGCATGCCAATGCGGTGGTTTATGTGATTAAATCCGATGCAACGGCCCGTCCTTTAGCTATTAAGGGTGTTGGTCAGTTATTGCAAAGCAACGCTCCCATTACGGGCGTTGTATTGAACCAAGTCGATATTAGGAAAGCGAAAAAACAAGGCTACAACTACGGCGGCTATTACGATTACTACGGGTATAGCGGCGGTAATAAAGCCTAAACGCAATACGCATGATTGAATAACGTTAAAAGCCTCTCTGGTATGAGGTTGCATAAGATGGATTTGATAAGTAGGCGTTAAGGATAGCCGAATGCAACCTTAGGGCGGTAGCGTGTCAAAAGGCGTTTGGTTAACTTGCCAAGTCCACCTCCCCGATACACCTAAGCCATATTTGAAGTACAGCATGATTGATTTACACAACCATCTTTTACCTGGCATCGATGACGGGGCACCAGACTTAGACACCGCGCTGGCCTTGGCCAAAATTGCGGTAGAAGATGGCATCACGCACATGGTGTGCACACCCCATATTCATCCGGGGCGATATGAAAACACTAAGCAGACCATCGCGTCGGCCTTTGAAGAACTGCGACTTGTCTTACAACAGCACAATATTGCGTTAACTATACTAAGTCCGGGGGCTGAAGTTCGCATTGGTCCTGAAATTATGATGGGAATCGAGAAAAATGAAATTCCCTTTATAGGCCACTGGCACGGAAAACCCATTATCCTACTGGAACTCCCTCACAGTGGAATACCACTGGGCAGCGACAAACTCACCGCTTGGTTAATCAAGCGTGGCTTCCAACCCATGATTGCACACCCAGAGCGCAACAAAACCATCATGCAAACACCAAGCAAGCTAAAGCCTTTTGTTGACCAAGGATGTTTGTTGCAAGTGACAGCGGGTTCAATGGCTGGGAACTTTGGTGAGCGCGCCCAAGGCATAGCAGTTCAGTTGCTTCGTGATGGTTTGATTACAATTCTGGCAAGCGATGCACACAACGTACAACATAGACCACCAATCCTCTCTGTTGCACGCGAAGTCGTAATAGCCGAAGCGTCTTTATCAGAATACGAAGCTCTAGTACTGCACCGCCCAAGAGAGATGATTGCATAACATTTAAGCTAAGGAAAAATGATGGACTACCTTTCTATAAATGACTTAGAACGAAATAAGTAAACAGAAAAAAATCGTTAATTACAATACGAAGAGAATTATTTTATTACAACTGAGTCGAATAATGATAGCAAAGAAATCCGATTATATATTGTCTGTGAACTGTTTGATTAGTTAGTAAATCTGTCATTTGATTAGCCAGGAATGAAGAGTATGGAGTGGCTATTTAGTTCCGACAAGAAGGCGAAATCATCTCTGACCTCGAGCAATTTAGCTATTATATTACCTCTGAAATCTTAAGTGCGAAACGTTTCTGACAGGCTGTTTACAAGCATAGGTTTATTAAGAATAAACTGCATTGATCATTGATCATTGAATATTGCGTATAGACAAGATTCTTGTCAGATACGTAGTGAAGATGCCGCGGAGAACGCCAAAGGAATTCGGCATATAGCGATGAACTTTTTTGAAAAGTGAAAAGATCTTTAAAGCAGACATTCAAAGAACGCGAAACAAGGCACAATTTGAAAATGGTATTTTCGAAAGTCTAAGAGATATACGGCGTGTTAATAATTTTTTCTATGCTAAATATAGCGGGAAAATATTAAACTTTTAAACATAGGATTTAACTTTGAAAACTTAAAATTCAAGTGTAAACAATCTTAAAAATCAAAAAAGCCAAAATCATTTCACTAATGTTTTTTTCGACTATATATTCGTTCATATGTTTAAATCAGATAATCTTTATAAAGCTATTTTCAAAAGTATGATAGGCCGCTATTCAGTATATGCAGTCAACATATCTTCAATGATGATCCTAGCGCGCATATTCACACCAGAAGTATTCGGTATAGTAGCAGCTATTATGGTTTTTTTCATTTTCTTCCAGTTGATGGCAGAGGCAGGCTTAGGACCAGCTATAATCAACTTAGATTGTCTGCTGTCGGAGGATCGCAATGGTCTCTTTGGCTTAACATTAACAGTAGGATTGGTATTATCACTTGGATTCGCTGCATTAGCACCAGCTTTTCTACTATTTTACAAAATACCACGCATTGATGAAATTGTGCCATATATAGCTATAAGTCTTATGTTTTTTTCTGCTTGCATTATACCTAATGCAATATTATTGCGAGAACAAGCCTTTTTTCGAATTGCAAACGCAAGTTTTGCAGCAGAAATATGTAGTACAGCAACTGCAGTGGGTCTAGCTCAATTTATTGACCCTCTGCATGCTCTAGCCGCAAAAGGACCGGTAAGTGCAGCAACAATATTCTTTTTTATATGGTACTTCTCTGGAAAAACTGAGTTTGGTCGTCCTATGCCTGGTCACAAGTTTTCTGCAATAAAACCCTTATTGAGATTTACGGGATACCAATTCGGTTTTAATTTTATTAATTACTTCTCACGTAACTTAGACAACATATTGGTTGGTAAATACATGGGAGCAATTGCACTTGGTTCGTACGATAAAGCATATCAACTTATGCGATATCCAATGTTGCTGCTAACATTTGCAATGACACCAGCAATACAACCAGTCATACGTAAACATGCTGGTAATCCCAGAGAAGTAGAGGCAGTTCATAGAGATTTTACCTTTAAATTATCTCTAGTCGGAGCAGCAGCTGGTCTTGCAATGTTTGTATTTGCAGATTCAATCGTGCTGTTGATGTTGGGAAGTCAGTGGTTAAACGTCATTCCAATTATTAGCATACTTTCAATTGCAATTCCAGTACAAGTTATTCTCTCTACTAGCGGAGGTTTTTTCCAAGCGATGAATCGTGCAGATCTTCTCTTCTTAAGTGGTTTACTATCAGCAATAGTAGTGGTCGGCGCTATCTTGATCGGAATAATACAAAGAGATATTGAACTTATGTGCTGGTATATTGTAGCAGCATTTCATATCAACTTTTTTCAAGCTTATTACTATATGTACCGCAAAGTATTTATTATTCCTTTACATAAATACCTAGTAAAAATGCTGCCAGCAGCAACTGTGATTTCTGGCATGGTTTTTTGGTCATGGCTATTTTAGTTTATATAAAAAAACACATTAGTTGTAGCAGAATTGCAAAACATCAAAGAAAAAGCATTTAAGGCTGATAAAAAAAGAGATGAGTCAATATTTTTAACTAGTAACAGAAAAATATGGCGTCTTATGACCTTTCATTTAATTAAACTTTAATGTCATACAACTTAAATTACTAGAAAAATTTTATTAAATCTTAGTTCACACACCCTAGATTAAACCAATCGCAACAAAACGATATTGTACGTTTAAAATGAATTAATTATTGAGTTCAATATGTTAAAAACAAAATACATTTATATAGGATCATTATACTTTGCATTAATAATTTTAAGTGGTGTGTGGTACTGGCCTATAACAAGAGAGTTAAATCCCAATTTCAACATAAAAATCTTTGGAACATTATCTGATAACACTCTTTTTATCATTATGGCTTTGACCGCAACAATAGGTGTAATAAAAAATGGGATTCAAAAACTATTTGATATAAGAGTGACATTGCTAATTTTATTGGTTTTTGTTAGTTCGATGTTATCAAACAACGTTGTAGACTCTTTCAAAACCTTTTTAAGGCTATTTATATTTTTTTCATACATTACAATTCTTGTGCGCACTTTAAACCCAGAAGAGATAACTAAATCATTATTACAGTTTTTCAAGTTATTTATATTTATAAATTCATTATCCCTCTTATTTTTACCACACATATCATTTATGGAGGGTCTTCATGATGGCGCAGCACGAGGGCTTTTAAATCACAAAAATAGTTTTGGTTTCTTAACACTAATTTCTTTGGCTTTCGTTTACACAAGCGAACAAAAAAATATTATCAAATACACACTCATAATAATCGCAACAATTATGATCATATTAAGCAAATCAACAACATCAATAATCCTAATGATTCTTTTACTAATTTTAATTTTCTATATAAACATTGGAAGAAAAATTAACAAAACAACACTATTCTTTTTCATGCTAGTAATTTTAGGACTATTCTCATTCACATACACTTGGATTCTTACCGAAATATTCAATATAACTGAAAAAAGTAATGATTTCAGCAACAGAACAATGCTTTGGAGTTATTATTACAATATAGCTTTAGAAAAGCTATATTTTGGACAAGGCAACTATATTTTAACTCAAGATTTTTGGAATAGATTCAATTTTTATTCAGGAATTGAAGGAAATTATTCTGCACACAACAGCTACCTTTCTACATTTGTTTCATACGGCTTAATTATTACAATATTATATATAACATCTTTGATGATGTCATTGATATTTTTATTACGATTGAAATTTGAAAAAACCTCATATCCAATATACCTTTGCGTTCCTTTAATAATGATAAGAGGTTTTTTTGAAAGTGGCGCCATGTTATCAGTTAATATTTACATTTTATTACTATCTATAATTTGGCTAATTGAGACGAGAAATTTTAAAATAGGTAAAAAATGGCATTAAGCATCATCATTCCTGTTGGATATGACCCAAATGGTCTTAAAATAACCCTTTCTTCATTATTCAATCAGAACAAGAATGAAATACCTTTTGAAATCATTGTAATTAATGATGGATATGACTTAATAGTAGAATCTGTCTGTTTCGATTTCAATGTAATTCACTTTCCTATATACAATAATGTTGGTCCTGCTGAAGGGCGCAATATAGGAATTCGACTTGCAAAGTACAATCTAATTTTATTCATCGATGCTGATGTTAGGGTATCCAAAAACTGGATTGAATTAATGTACAACTCACTAAATAATTATGACTATGTTGGTGGCAAAATTGAAATTGATAAAAAACTAATAACTAATTTTTTTGAAGAATATGACGCTATAAGTGCATTTGATGTTATAAACTATATGAAAAGAGGACATGCACCCACAGCTAACTTAGGCGTACGCAGAGAAGTATTTGAACAAGTTGGATACTTCATGTCTAATTTACGCTCTGGTGAGGATACAGAGTTTGGGGACAGAGTCTATAGCAAAAATAAGTTTTTATTCTATTATGATAATGATGCCGTTGTTTACCATCCACCAAGATCGATAAAAGCTCAACTTCTTAAAAAATCAAGAGTAATTAAGGGGCACTTGAATTTAGCTAACAAATTTCCTGATCGATATATCACATACAAAGAAACTTATCTAAATCCATTTATAATGTTAAGACCACCTATAGCACAATTCAGAAAAATATTTAAAATCAACAATTTGAGTTCAATGAAAAAAATATCTTTTTGTAGCTATGCTTACTTCCTTAAAGTTTATAGTTTTTTTTGTGCAATAAAATTCATAATAACTCCTACTGCAGTTAAGCTAGAAACAAAAAGAGATTTAAGTCAGTAGTAAATATTTAAAAACGGGGGGGGGAATTATGAAAATAATGCTGTCAATTGCTTTGACTAAATAAAGAAACCGAAATATTAATTTAAAATAAATATAGTCTAATGCAATAATTTAATTTTCATCAGATCCGCAAGACCTGCACAGCCACGTCTGAATTCTTAAAACCTACGCTAAGATTGAATGATGTAACATTCGCTTTATAGCATCTAGTTGCTGACCTTCTTTCAGGGACGGATAAGTCATGAAACCCCTTGCTATCGCTATCATTGGCTTTGACCGAAATGCGGAGACAGAAAAATTAGCTTATAACCAACAAGTATGGTCTGATGCAAAAATTCTATTCTCATCAGGGATCGTCATGAACCCACAAGACCTGCTAAGCTATTTCTCAATTCTTAAAGACTATCACCAAGATTGGAAGGTGGAACATCGTGAAGGTGCCGCCGAACATCGTAAGAATTCGTCATTTCTTCATCAACTTCTTAAAAAGTGAAAAGATATTTAAAGCCTGAATCCAAAGGAAGTGAAAGAAAGCTATGATGAGTAGATATAATTTTACGAAAGTCATAGAGCCATGAAGGGCACGACTTTTCCGTGATATTAGAAGTTATATACTTAAATTATTCATCATCAAAACCATAGACTGAGTCTATTATTATGTCGATACTAATTGCTATCTGTATTATTACTTACCGTAGACCAGAAGGATTGTTAAAACTATTAAAATCTCTAGACGGTTTATACTTCAACATGAAAAAATCCCCTAGCATTGTATTGATTGTCGTTGACAATGATCCGCATCAATCTGCACAAGAAGTAGTCTCTCAATGGCAGCCTGAAACTAATTTCAATGTCACTTATCATCTTGAGATGGAACCAGGAATTCCATTTGCGCGCAACCGAGCGATAAAAGAAGCTCTTGCTCTAAACGTAGATAAAATTGCGTTTTTAGATGATGATGAATTTGTTGATCCCAATTGGCTGCAAGCAATGCTAGATATGCAGAATAATTCCAATGCTTCAATCATTTGGGGACCAGTTTTTCCAGTTTATGAAATTGAAAGAGTGCCTCTATGGATTATTCATGGAGAATTTTACAACCGTCAACGATATGAAGATGGGCAAGTTTTACACAATGCTGCTTCAAATAATGTATTGATCGAGTCTCGCGTGTTTGAGGATCAATCACTCCGTTTTAATGAAAGTATGCGCCATACAGGTGGCACTGATCACTTGTTTTTCAAACAAGCCGCTTCTAAAGGGCATACTATTGTCTGGTCAGCTAAAGCTAAAGTATGGGAAGACGTACCAGCGAGCCGTCTCACTGAATCATGGCTATGCAATCGTTTTTTGCGTTTAGGTAATACCCATACTATCACGGAAAGAGCCCTTGATCCTTCACTTTCTAAAGCAACAAAACTTGCATTACAAGGAATGATTCGCCTTATTCCTAGTGCGATGGCTTTACCATTTACGCCGTTTTTACCAAAAGTTGGTGCGATGAAGATTAAGCGAACCTATTATCGCGGGCTAGGAATGCTAAAAGCACTGATCAACAAACCTTATCAAGAATATAAACCTACAGAAATTTTAACAGAAAACTATTCAAACAAGCCATAGGTTAAAGTATGACTTCATTTTATTTTGGAACACCTTTTTTGAGCAAACAAGTTGCGGTGAATTGGGAAAAGAGTGTTACAATGCTTAATTCGATGCTTGCCTCCGTCGCGAATCAGAGCTGTAAAGATTTTCACCATCTTATTGCATGCCATGAGATACCACCAATTAAAAATGAATATAAATCTTTTGTGACCTTTATTCCTGTCAATTCATCTATACCGCAAAATAGGGCTGAGATGCTCGCTGATAAAGGATATAAAAAACAAGTAATTGGTCATTATCTCCATCAGAGAGTAGGAAGTGCATATCTAATGCTATTGGATGCGGATGATCTAATACATCGCAACCTTGTAGATTACGTACTAGAGAATAAAAGTCCTCATGGATATTTAATAAATCAAGGCTTTATGTATTATTTTGGAGCAAAAAAAATCTTGCCTCTTACCAGAAATTTTGATCAGCAATGCGGTAGTTGTGCAATATTTTATCTTACACAGGATGAACTCCCGAAAACACTAACAGATGAAGATAATCGTTATAGCAGCTTCAAGTCACATCGATTTTGGGGCGAAAAAGCTGAGACTGAAGGACGCCCTCTGCAAGCTATACCTTATCCCGCTGCTATCTACCTACGCACTGATGATATTTCGCTTTCTAGTCAGATTGTGACACAAAAAGGTTTTAAAAGACTGAAAGTTCTTGCTAAAAGATTTCTGATCGAAAAACCCATCAGCGAAACAATAAAAATTGACTTCGCCCTAGAAACTCAATGATTATTAACAAAATCTATATTTTACTTTGAAACAAAATGATAAAACTTTATTATTGCTGTATTAACCTAATATAACTTAATATCTGATTTTAAATAAATCATTCATTAATATAGACGCCCGGAAACTCTCAGCGCAGAGCAATAAATCTTATTAGGCGAAATGCGACTCCACTCTAGTGAAAATGCATAAGATAATCATCGTTGATGCTGTAATCCTCCCGAAAAATCCGAGCAGTTATAAGTAGAAAATGCCGTTAAAATTAAACGAAGAAGTTTTCTATTCGTAAATCACGATACACAGACAGTCAGATCCTAGCGATTCTGAAGCAAAACGAGAAAGGAGTCCCGGTGCCAGAGCTATGCCGCGAACATGGTATGAGCTCCGCTCAGTTTTATAAGTGGCGTGCCAAATTTGGCGGTATGGATGCATCCATGATGAAACGGCTCAAAGAGCTTGATGCAGAGTTGTTAAAATTGTTAGAAATCCGTGGATGTCTTGTGACACTTGATACGATGGGCTGTCAGCGTGCAATTGCTAAGGCAATCATTGATAAAGAAGCCGACTACTTGTTGGCTGTAAAAGGCAATCAACCTCGTCTGGAAAAAGCGTTCAAAGAGCACTTTCCGATGAGTCGTTTACTCCAGTATGAAGGTGATTGTTTTAGTACAACTGAATCGAGTCATGGTCGCAAGGAAACCCGATTATATGTTGTCAGTGATGTGTTTGATGAGTTCGTAAACTTGTCATTTGATTGGCCAGGAATGAAGCGTGTCGGAGTGGTCATTTCATTCCGACAAGAAGATGAAACAATTCGTGACCACGCACAAGTTCGCTATTATATTTCGTCTAAATCTTAACCGCGGAGCGCTTTTCACAATCTGTTCGCTAGCACTGGTTTATTGAGAATAAACTGCATTAGTCATTGGATGTTGCGTTTAAAGAAGGTGCTTGCCGGATGCGTCGTGAAGATGCCGCGGAAAACCTAGCAGAGATTCGTCATATAGCGATGAACTTCTTGAAAAGAGAAAAGACCTTTGAAGCAGTTATTCAAAGGAAGCGAAAGAAGGCTGCGATGAGTCGACTGTTTTTATCGCAAGTCTTAGAGACATGCGGGGTTTCATAATTTTTCCGTGGCTGACGATGCTCTTTACTTTGGCGAACATTGTTCGATTAGATCAGATAATACGATGGCAGCCTACATCCGCCTAAAAAAACGCATATGGTACCAAAAAATGCAAAAAATGCAAAAAATGCAAAAAATGCAAAAAATGCAAAAAATGCAAAAAATAGCCATTACTGGCTTAAAATCGACAAAAATCAGTTAGTACTTGTTTGAATTGTGCCCAGCAGTGGGCGGGCCGTTCTAAGCTGCTTTAATTTGATAACTTGATCGCAGCTTCCCTAGTTTAGGGTGAATTTCAATCTATCAGATCACACTACTAATAAAGCGATATACACATATACTTTTAAAATAATTCTCAGCAGACAAACACAAATTTAATCTATATATACAACAGTCCAAAAAACATAAAATGAAAAAGATATTATTAATACATCAAGGCGCCGAATTATACGGTTCAGATCGTAGTTTCTTAACAGTAGCTGAAATAATCTGCAATTTAAATTATAACGTTACAATTATTATACCTGAGAGCGGCCCACTAGCAGAAAAGCTTAATTCGCTTAATGCTAATCTTATTATTTATGACTTCGGTGTTCTCCGAAAGTCGACACTGCGTAAAAGACCTTTTTCAGAATTTTTTAAAATTTTAAAGGGATATTTCTGGTCTATTAAAGAGTCTCAAAAATACGATATAATTTATATTAATACAATTGTTAACATTACATTCATACTTCCACTATTTAATAGAAAACTAAAGAAAATAATTCATGTTAGAGAACTACCAAGTAAAAAAATTTTAAAAATATTTAAACTTTTATTTTCACTTTCAAAGTCTAGAATTATTTACAACTCAAAAACTGTAAGAGATGCTTTCAACTATAATGGGGAAGTAATTTACAACGCCGTATCAATTAAAAAAAACCTAGCCCCACCAAAAACCAATAGCATTAATATTTTATTTGTAGGTAGGATTAATGATTGGAAGGGTGCGGACTTACTTTTAGACTCTATTGTAAACTTGGATGATTTATCTTTAATAGATAATTTTTTTATAGTCGGGTCGCCTTATCCTGGGCAAGAAGATAACTTAGATAAACTACTTAAAAAATCAAAAAAACTAAATAATTGCAAAATCTTCTTTACAGGATTTCTTGATGATCCATCTACCTATTTTACCATTTCAGATATTGTTGTTATCCCATCAAGAAAACCTGAGCCTTTTGGTAGGGTAGTTATTGAAGCAATGGCTCATGGAAAGATCACGGTTATTGCTAATCACGGTGGTATGACTGAAATCATTACACACAATTGTAATGGTTTCAAATTCAATCCAAACTCTACTGAAGATCTACAAAAAATTATTTTATACATAATAAATAATTATAACTCATTAGATCACATTAAAATCAATGCATTAAATACATACAATAACAATTTCACCAACAAAACTCTTGAAAAAAATATTGTTAATTTTTTTAAATCTCTTTAGGCACTGACATATGTTTTTTATTTATATCCTTAAAAAATTAAAGAAAAATCGAAGCGGTATAAATTCTGACTTTAATCATCTAAGTAACGCTGATGCTTTTATTTTTCTACTAAATCTAACCATTGACTTTTTTCGTAGTTTTTTTCATTTCTTTAATCCTTTGGATTTCAATACTATTGGGAAAAATTCTGATATACGATACAAACGTCATCTTAATATTGGTAAAAAAGTAAAAATTGGCAGTTACTGTCTAATTGATGCATTAGGAAAAAAAGGCATAACAATTGGAAATAATGTTACGATTAGTGATTTTAGTAGATTAATAGTTTCAAGCGATATTTCTAATTTGGGCAGTCATATTTTTATCCATGATAATGTTGGTATTGGTGAGTTTTCTAGAATAGGAGGTTCAGGGGGTGTAACCATACACTCAGATACAATCATTGGCCAATACCTTAGTTGCCATCCTGAAAACCATAATTTTGAAGACCCCAATTTGCTTATCAGGCATCAAGGAACAACACGTAGTGAAATAATAATAGGAAAGAATTGCTGGATTGGTGCTAAAGTTACGATTACAGCTGGTGTTATTATAGGTAATAACTGTGTCATAGCTGCTGGATCAGTTGTAACAAGCTCTTTTGAAGAAAACTCGCTCATTGGAGGCGTTCCTGCCAAGCTTATAAGGAAGATCAGATGACTTTTTCATTATATATTTTAGGTACAAGAGGCATCCCTGCACAACATGGTGGCTTCGAAACCTTCGCTGATGAGCTTGCATTGTATTTATCTAAGCGCGGCTGGAATGTGAATGTATATTGTCAAATTGACAATGCAAACTCATCGCCACTTGAACAGTACCATGATATCAACTTGATCAACATCAAAACCAAAAATGACAGTGCGCTTAACACCATGTTTTTTGATTTAAAGGCATCTATTGATGCTATGAGTAAGACTGGTATTTTGCTAACACTGGGTTATAACACAGCAATTTTTAATATTCTTAACCGAATTAAAGGTCAAACCAACATCATCAATATGGATGGTATTGAATGGCATCGCGCTAAGTGGTCAAACAAGGCAAAAGCTTGGTTTTGGCTAAATGAAAAACTGGGCAGCTTAATTGGTAATCATTTAGTCGCAGACCATCCGTTAATCAAACGTCACCTAGAACGAAATGTTAAAGGTGATAAGATCACCATGATACCCTATGGTTCTCATGCTATTTTGAATGCGTCAGATGCATGCCTTGCTGATTACAACATCGAGTCAAATAGCTATTCAATGATCATTGCTCGCCCGGAACCAGAAAATTCAATTCTTGAAATTGTTAAAGCCTTTTCCTCAAAAAAACGTAATCATAGACTAATGGTATTAGGCAACTTTTCAGATAGCCACTCGTATCATAATGCGGTTAAGGCTGCTGCTTCAGAAGAGGTTTTTTTCCCTGGTGCAATTTATGATAAAGACACTTTAAGCGCACTGCGCTTTCACTCTCGTTTGTACATCCATGGTCATACAGTTGGTGGTACTAATCCTTCACTCGTCGAAGCCCTTGGTGCTGGCAGTGCTATTTTGGCTCATGACAATGGATTTAATCGTTGGGTAGCTGATGATGCCGCCGTATATTTTTCTGATGTTTCAAGCTGCTCTAACTGCTTCGATCAATTACTGAACGACAACTTCCTTGTATCCTCTCTTAAACTTAATAGTCGTAACCGCCATACTCAGCATTTCACATGGGAAAAAATTCTAGGTGAATATGAGCAGTTGTTACTAAAACACTACCCAAAGGAAAAGTAATATGAAAGGAATAGTTCTCGCTGGTGGATCAGGCACACGCCTATACCCTATCACCAAGGGTGTATCAAAACAGTTAGTTCCCATCTATGACAAACCGATGGTCTACTACCCTATCTCTGTATTGATGTTAGCCGGTATCAAAGAGATCCTGATTATCACTACACCAGAAGACCAGTCTTCTTTTCAACGCCTTTTGGGGGATGGTTCAGAGTTGGGTATTCGTTTTGAGTATGTTGTCCAGCCCTCCCCTGATGGGTTAGCTCAGGCGTTTATACTCGGCAAAGACTTTCTTGCTGGCGATGATGCTTGCCTCGTGCTAGGTGATAATATTTATTACGGTCATGGCATTCCGCAGTTATTAGCGAATGCGGTTCTTAACGTCAAACATGAAAGTAAAGCCACGGTATTTGGTTATCACGTGAATGACCCAGAACGCTATGGCGTGGCTGAGTTTGATGCTTCAGGGACGGTGATCAGTCTTGAAGAAAAACCTAAGTCACCTAAATCTAACTATGCGGTCACGGGTCTTTATTTTTATCCGTCTGACGTTGTGGACATGGCGTGTCAAGTGAAGCCTTCTGGTCTAGGTGAGTTGGAAATTACCACGCTTAACCAAATGTATCTTGATCAGGGTCGCTTAAAGGTTGAGTTGTTGGGCCGTGGGTATGCTTGGTTGGATACTGGTACTCATGAAAGTCTGTTGGAAGCCTCTCAGTACATTGAAACGATTGAAAAGCGTCAAGGCTTAAAAGTGGCCTGCCTTGAAGAGATCGCCTATGAGATGGGTTATATCAATAAAGATCAACTCCTTGCACTCGCAGAGCCTTTGTTGAAAAACCAGTATGGTCAATACCTTGTCAAGCGTGCTAAGGAAGGTCGTAAGTTATGAAGTTTATTCCCCAAGCCATACCGGAAGTGCTGTTGATCGAACCTAAAGTGCATGGTGATCAACGCGGTTACTTTGTTGAAACCTTTCGTCATGACTTGTTTGAAGCTGCAGCGGGTTATCCCGTTCACTTTGTACAAGATAATGAATCGTCTTCCAGCCGTGGCGTTCTTCGCGGCCTGCACTTTCAATTAGCCCCCTATGCACAAAGTAAACTTGTGCGAGTCATTCAAGGAGAGGTGTTAGACGTTGCCGTCGATATTCGCACAGGAAGTCCCACCTTTGGTCAGCATGTCAGCGCTGTACTTAATGATAAAAACAAGCATCAGTTATTTATTCCTCGTGGTTTTGCCCATGCCTTTGTCGTGCTCAGTGAACAGGCGATCTTTGCTTATAAAGTGGATAACCTATACTCACCAGAGTGTGATAGAGGTTTAGCTTGGGATGATCCTAGTTTGTGTATTGATTGGGGTATTGCTGCGGAAGAAATTCAATTATCAGCCAAGGATAAACAGCAGCCTAAACTAAGCGAGCTAGGGCAGTGTTTCGACTATGGGGTCAATTATTATGCCTAAGCAAGAGCCGAAACAGGTCTTAGTCACCGGAGTCGGTGGGCAACTGGGTCACTCTATACAAGTTCGTGCGAATCAATATCCGCAATTTGATTTCGTTTTTGTAGATCACACGGAATTTGATCTGGCTTATCCTAATGCGATAAGCACATACTTAGCTGATAAGGCATTCGATTATATTTTAAACTGTGCGGCCTATACTGCGGTGGACAAAGCGGAGTCAGAGCTTTCCTTGGTTGATCAAGTCAACCACCTAGCCGTGAAACAACTGGCAGAATGGGCGCAGAAAAATACTGCGTATCTCGTGCATATCAGTACGGACTATGTGTTTGATGGCTGTCATTATCAACCCTACACAGAATCACATCCAACGGATGCAATCAATGCTTATGGGCTGAGTAAATTAAACAATGAGAATGCCGTAGTAGCGAGTTTAGCCAATGCCACTGTGATCCGAACCAGCTGGGTTTATTCCGAGTATGGCAATAACTTTGTGAAAACCATGCTGCGTTTAGGATCAGAGCGTGATCAGCTCAATGTCATTTTTGATCAAATAGGCAGTCCTACTTATGCGGGTGACTTAGCAGACGCTATGCTCACTCTGATTTCACAACATCATCAAGGCATCTATTCACACGAAGGATGTGAGTTTTTTCATTACAGTAATGAAGGGGTTTGTAGCTGGTATGATTTTGCGAAAGCCATTTTTGAGCTTAGCGACATCGTCTGTGATGCTCAGCCTATTGAAACCAAAGATTATCCTACGCCCGCTAAACGGCCTCATTTTAGCCTATTGAACAAGGCTAAAATTCGAGAATCGTTACACGTGAACGTCCCTTACTGGAAAGACTCTTTAGCGCTTTGCCTTGCGAATTTACAGGAAACCACTCATGGCTAAAATTTTAGTGACTGGCGGCGCTGGTTTTATCGGTTCGGCGGTTGTTCGGCATTTGATTCTTAACACCGAACATCAAGTGGTGAATCTGGATAAACTGACCTACGCAGGTAATCTTGAATCGCTTAGCAGTGTCAGTGATAACACGCGTTATGCATTCGAGCAAGTGGATATCTGCGATGCCGCAGAAGTTAAGCGCGTGTTCAACACATATCAGCCTGATCTCATAATGCATTTGGCCGCTGAGTCACATGTGGATCGTTCTATTGATGGACCGGGTGATTTTATTCAAACTAACTTGGTGGGAACCTTTACGCTACTCGAACAAGCCAGAGCTTACTTCCAAACACTGAACGCTGACAGACAAGCAAACTTTCGTTTTCATCACATCTCGACAGATGAAGTCTATGGCGACTTACCTCACCCGGAAGAGCAGTCAGGTGTATTACCACTTTTCACCGAAAAAACAGCTTACGCACCAAGTTCGCCCTATTCTGCAAGTAAAGCAGGTTCAGATCATTTAGTGAGAGCATGGCAACGTACCTTTGGCTTACCCTCGTTAATCACGAATTGCTCTAACAATTACGGGCCTTATCACTTCCCTGAAAAACTAATTCCGTTGATGATCTTGAATGCCTTGGATAGTAAACCTTTACCTGTTTACGGCAAAGGCAATCAAATACGTGACTGGTTATATGTTGAAGATCATGCCCGTGCACTGGTTCTGGTTGCACTGGAAGGCAAGATCGGTGAAACCTATAACATTGGCGGTCATAACGAGAAACAAAACATTGAAGTCGTGCATACGATCTGTGATTTATTGGATGAACTTCGTCCTAAATCCCAAGGTAGTTATCGTGATCAAATCACAACCGTCAAAGACCGACCCGGTCATGACATGCGTTACGCCATTGATGCCAGCAAAATACACCAAGAACTCGGCTGGAAACCCCAAGAAACCTTTGAAACGGGTATCCGCGCAACGGTGCAGTGGTATTTAGACAACCTTGAATGGTGCAAGCATGTACAGGATGGGAGTTATCAGCGGGAAAGATTGGGTGGTTAGTGGTTTTAAATGATTTAGCACAAACCTTCAAACGCACTGACTGATCAGCACACAAGACCGTCGTTTGCCATGGATGGCAAACGCGAGGCTCCAAGGATGGATTTATGCCGTGTCTTGAGTGCTGATCAGTCAGGGCGTAGCCTAAAATGCAAAACATATAAAACTTCTCGAGTTAAAAGGTTTTTTTCTGGGTGAATAGTGTAAATTGTGTCGCAACACTGCCAAAAAACAGAAACTAACAACACCATGATATATCCCATCATCCTCGCTGGCGGCCAAGGTACACGACTCTGGCCTCTGTCGCGCTCTGGTTATGCCAAACAGTTTTTAGACCTGACCGGGTCACGCCTGACTGGCTCGGGTTTCAGCTTGCTACAACAAACGCTTCAACGCGCTACTTGCCTAAGTTCCACTCCCCCCTTATTGATCTGTAACGAAGAGCACCGCTTTATTGCTGCCGAGCAGTTGCGCCAGCTTAACCTCACTCAATCCAAAATTATTCTCGAACCGGTCGGTCGCAACACGGCACCCGCCATCGCACTGGCCGCGTTACACGCGACGGCACAGGGTCATGATCCTTTACTTCTAGTCCTCGCCGCCGATCACTTAATTCAAGACCCCCTCACCTTCCAAAACACCGTCTTAAGTGCCAGCCCATTGGCAGAGGCAGGTCATTTAGTCACCTTCGGCATTGTACCCACCCATGCCGAAACGGGGTACGGCTATATTCAAAAAGGGGCTACGTTAGGTGAGGTCGGTTTTAAAGTCAGTCGTTTTGTTGAAAAACCAGACGCACAGACCGCCGCCGCGTATGTTGAGTCAGGTGAGTATTGCTGGAACAGTGGTATGTTTCTGTTCCGCGCCAGCCGATATTTGGACGAGTTAAAAACATCGCGCCCCGATATTTTGGAAGCTTGCCAAGCCGCTATGCTAGACACGGCTGCTGATTTAGATTTTATCCGTGTCGATGCGCAAGCCTTTGCCGCCTGCCCAGAGGATTCTATTGATTACGCCGTGATGGAAAAAACGCAACAGGCGGCCATGGTGCCTTTGGATGCGGGCTGGAGTGATATCGGTTCTTGGTCAGCACTTTGGGAAGTCAGCGAAAAGGATACCCAAGGCAATCATCTGACCGGCGATGTTCTGACTTTGAATACCCACAATACGTTGGTTAAAGGTGAGAAGCGCTTAATCGCAACCGTGGGTGTTGAAGATTTAGTCATTATCGATACGCAGGATGCTTTGCTGGTCGCGCATAAGGATCAAGTTCAGGACGTTAAGAAAATCGTCGAGCGCTTAAAGGCCCAAGGTCGCACCGAGCATCTTAACCATCGCGAAGTCTACCGTCCTTGGGGTGTGTATGATTCCATCGACAATGGCGAGCGGTATCAAGTTAAACGAATTACTGTCAAACCCGGCGCCAAACTCTCGGTGCAAATGCATCACCATCGTGCAGAGCATTGGATTGTTGTCAGCGGTACAGCCAAGGTGACGAATGGTGATGAAACCTATCTCGTCACCGAGAACGAATCCACCTACATCCCAATCGGCCAAGTGCATGCATTGGAGAACCCCGGCGTGATTCCGTTGGAGCTAATTGAGGTGCAATCGGGTTCTTATCTGGGTGAGGATGATATTGTGCGGTTTGAGGATCGGTATGGTAGGGTTACTTAAAAGATCCTTTAAACCAATCCCATATTCCCAAAGAAACACCCGGAAGTAGATCGATACCGAGCGCTGATTTGATTAAATAGAGTACGAGCAACCCTACCAAGGTAGAGATCACTAAAAAAACAGATAGAAGCAAGGCCATCGCGAATCGAGAAATGGCCACTTCCCTTCTTGATAATTCTCGTCGGTTGCGACCCGCTAAAAAAACAAAATAATAGCGCCAATGCCAAAACCTCAGCGTCCATCTGACATCAATTACGTGTGTACCCCAAGAACGTCCACCGAGTGCTATTTTCAGGGCTTGTAGTTGATCTGGTGAAAAGCTCTCGCGGTCACTTGCTGGCAGTTTTTCTAACAAACCTTTAACAAACGGATCATCCTTAATGTCATTGCTCATTAACAAACCTTTAAATATAAATTGGGGTCGGAGTAAGATCTCATAGGATCTCAACCGATGCAATATGACATCAGAGCGGGCACTTTCGAACGCACTGACTTAGCAGCACACAAGGCCGTCTGCCATGGATGGCAAACGCGAAGCTCCAAGGATGGATTCATGCCGTGTTTTGAGTGCTGATCAGTCAGGGCTGGTTTGTAGAAACTTAATGATTAATGACACTTTGAATTTTCAAAATATCCTGTTCAGAGACGCCTGCTAATTCGGCATAGGTTTGCCACTTAAGCGTAGTTTCTATCATTTCCTCCGCTATTTGAGTGACCTTAGAGGAAGATAAACCAAATACCTTCCCTTTCGCATTCGATGGAAACAATGGATAAGGTGAATTGTGATAACCAGCTATAGGGTATTGACCGATTGCTAAAGAAGCTACCATATCGTAGGCAGGAGCAAAGCAATACCCTGAACCATCATGCATCAAGCTAAAATTGCGCTCGTGATCGTCTGTATTGTGAATCACCGCGGTGAACTACTCCCGCTAAACGGCATAAGCCGTTCTAGCGTGGCTAGTTCACTCTACAGAGAATAAGCCGCATCATTTTTGGAATTCCCGCCCTTTCCGCCTAGTGGCGGCAAATTAAAAAGTTGAGGGCAGAGATGTCAAGGCAGTAAATCCGTTCGACCGAGCAAATAAAGAAGATAACGTTCTTTTCGAGAACATCTTGGAAATTGTAACAAAATATACAAATCTAAATTCCAATTCCAATTCGCACAATACAACCAGAATGACTGCGACTCATGTATCATAGCATCATCGATTATCGTCCATTTTAATGGATGCCAGATGTTACGAAACCAATCATAATCCTCTGGAAAATCATCAATCGCGGCAATGGACATAGCCGCCGACAGTGATTTAAAGGTTAAATCACGTTTGAACTCAAATTTTCCGTTTTGACCTCTTCTGTCAATTTCATACGTGTATTTTAACTCTTTTATAAGCTCATGATCACAGGCTAATGGCGCTTCATGCTCAAGAGCATAACGCTCTGTCAGCCGACTTGAATTCAAGGCCTAACAAAGAGGCTGCCTCAAAGTACTTGTCCATGCTGCCCTGACACTCAAGTCCCCTTTTTCCATCTTTGCATAAGTCGCTTTGGACACACCAATTCTCACGGCAAAAATGTGCTGTGTATCGTTAGGATAAAACTGTTTTCGCGCTTTTGACAGACGCTGGCCAAGAGAAAGTAGTCGCTTATTCATAAATGACTACTATTCTAGACTTTTAGAGAAGTTTCAATCAAAAAGTCTAATATAATAGGGATCGGTGTAATATCTCTATTTAAAGCATCCTAGGATAAGTCGCCAATAATGAAGTGTATTCCCCAAGTTACCTGTAGTTTTGATATTTACCTACGGTGTTGGAAAAGATGGGGGGAGTAAGATCTTTCTCACGATACCCAGTTTTCAATGCGTATCCCGTCGACACGCTCGAATTCCTTGGTGTTATTGGTCACTAGGATCAGCCCCATCGATCGAGCATGGCCGGCAATCATCTGATCATAGGGACCGATAGGGGTTCCCTTTTGGGTGAGTTCAGCTCGAATCTGCCCAGTATGAACGGCTGCAGCCTCCGCATAAGGGAGAACATCCATTCGGGCAATAAATCCTTCAAGGTTGCGAAGATTACTTTCGGGGTTCGATGAGCGTTCAGCGCCGTAAACAAGCTCCATATATGAAACGCTTGATATGCACATTTGACCATAATGCTTTTTAAATGCCTCTCTGACCGACTGAGGCTTATTTTTCATGGTATAAATAACGATGTTGGTATCAAGCATGTATTTATGCATTAGAGCATTTCTCTATCTTGATCCGCAGGTTGGTCGCGATCGACCATAAAGTCTTCAGTCATATCTTCGCCATCAAACCAGCTATCCCAACCTTCTCCTTCTGGAACGATCAGACGAGCACGTCCAAGCGGAATTATATTGACTCGTTTAACAGACTCAGGAAGTGCTACAGCTTTTGGGAGTCGCACCGCCTGAGTGGTATTGCTTTTGAAAATTGATGCGCTTTCCATTGGTAAAGCTCCTAGCCATTCTTGGATATACATGATATGTATACATGCAATTGTAGTAGGTACTAGAAGGGTGTCAAGTAGGATCGGTATTGGAGTAACAATGCCCAAAGACCGTCGTTTGCCATGGATGGCAAACGCGAGGCTCCAAAGATGGATTCATGCCGTGTCTTGAGTGCTGATCAGTTAGGGCATAGCCTACCTAAAAGACCCATAACGAAACTAGGCTATAATAGATCCAGCACCACAAATACCGCTACACATGGAAGAACCCACAGGTCGCAACACGAGAAAGGATATCTCATGAACGACAAGCTCAGCCGCTTTAGCAGTGAGTAGTTCACGACGCTTCCTGCCAAACCATCCTCTTTCGAATCGCACCCCGCCGCGAGGGTGATCTGGCCGCTTTCTGGGCAGACGCTAGCAAAGCTGAGGCTCAGTTAAACTGGAAAGCGACGAAAACATTGGAAGATATGATGCAGGATACTTGGCGTTGACAATCAATGAACCCTAATGGGTATAGCTAAGCTCTGATACCTCAATATTTTTAATGCTTGTTGTATGATTCCATCGATAATAATACGGTCAATGCTGAGTAGCGAACTAGCACAAACTTTCAAACGCCCTGACTGATCAGTACGCAAGACCGTCGTTCTACATGGATAGCAAACGCGAGGCTCCAAGGATAGATTTATGCCGTGTCTTGAGTGCTGATCAGTCAGGGCGTAGCCTAAAATGCAAAACATATAAAACTTCTCGAATTAAAAGGTTTTTTTCTGGGTGAATAGTGTAAATTGTGTCGCAACACTGCCAAAAAACAGAAACTAACAACTCCATGATATATCCCATCATCCCTGGCGGCCAGGGCACATGACTCTGGCCTCTGTCGCGCTCTGGTTATGCCAAACAGTTTTTAGACCTGACCGGGTCACGCCTGACTGGCTCGGGTTTCAGCTTGCTACAACAAACGCTTCAACGCGCTACTTGCCTAAGTTCAAATTGAGGTGCAATCGGGTTCTTATCTGGGTGAGGATGATATTGTGCGGTTTGAGGATCGGTATGGACGTGCTTAAGGGCTAATACTTCGGGTGGCTGTGCTATTCACAAATTACCGGGGCAGAGATAAAAGCGATTGTGCTTTGTGAATGAATTTAGTTGTCTGATTCATCACTAAATCACAGTCAGCTTTTGTAAAGTCTAACTCTATTTTGTAATCCGCTTTAACACGAAGGGCTTTTATTGATCTTAGTGCGTAAGCTAAAGACTTAATCTGATTAATTTCTTCATCGTTGAGATTACACGTATTACTTCGATTTGCAGACAGTAAATTCTTCTCAAGAAGTTGATGAGTTGCTTCAGGACCTGTGTAAGAAGGCAGGAAAGTTGATTCAACAGCTTTGGCCGTGTGGAAAACAGCGTAATAAGCTCTACTTGCCGTAGCTCTATAACTTGTTTCTTCTAGAGCTTTCTTATCACACTGTTGTATATGGGCGTCTTGAGCCCAGCAATAAAGATTATCTGGCGTGATTGCCATGCAGACTCCTATCTGAACATGGTAACAAAATTTAAAGCAATATCAGCTGTAAAATCTTTCGAAGCTAATAGATCGAATAATTCATCGTTTAAACGATTAACATCATCTATGCTTTTCCCTGTGTTTATCTCAATACACGCAATCGTTTCATGTCCGTCATCAAAAAAATCATAGCGACGATCTTTGAAGTACAGCCCTTTCTTTTGTTGGAACTCTTGTACCGTGCTCATGTAACGATTGAGTTCATTTTTAGGAATATTGAGCTGATCAACGAAATTAGCGAGTTTTTCACACACTATAAGCCTCTCCGTGATTAGACAATCCTTCAGCTTCAAGCCTTTTTCTAAAACTTGCACAGCTTTATCAAAGTAGCCCATGTCTGAAAAATGAGTTGATGCGCCTCTGTAAATTTCTGGCTCACCTAGATCTCGATCAACAAGATCCAAAAAAATATCGGAGGCTTCACTTTCATAACCTAGATAACCCAGACTCAGCGCAAAGTTCCAGTCTAACTGACGAGAATAAGCACCCTGCTGTTTCGCAAGTTCGTAATAACTTCTACACTTGGCTTCATTTTTTTGAATGCCATTAAAGATCATATCGGTCATGTAACCATCAGAAATCGACACTTCTTTAAGCTTTTTAATATCGTTTTGAATCTCTCTTTGGAGAGATTTTTTTTCAAACACAACATGGCTATCGTTGTCACCAAACTGCTCAAATCTGGCAATTTTTGCGAGAACTTCATCCACATTAGTTTGCGGCATTAGACCGATCATATCAGGACATTAATCCATTTTCATAACACTAGAGGGTTCATTCTACATGAGGACAGCATCAGTGCAAGCTTAATGAGATCGAGACCAGCAAGATCGGGGTCGGTGTAACAATTCCCGGAAAAACCCTATTACACATTTTGTGATCTGGTTCGAAGTCATGTCTCGATCAGCAGGAAAGATTGGGTCGTTGGCGGTTTTTAATGGCGTAGCACCAACTCACTGACTTAGCAGCACACAACCATGGAGGGCAAACGCTAGGCTCCAAGGATGGATTTATGCCGAGTCTTGAGTGTTGATGAGTCAGGGCGTAGCCTACCTAAAAGACCCTAACGAAACTAGGCTATAATAGTCCAGCACCACAAATACCGCTACACAAGTAAGAACCCACAGGACGCAACACGAGAAAGGATATCTCATGAATGAACTACTCAGCCCCTATCACCTCTCTTGACATATTAAACCCCAACATTGAACCCAGTGAACTCAACGGAAAATGCATTGTTTTGGGGGTGTTCGTAATTGATGGTTGATTCCCAGCTTTATGTTAATGGTGTAATTTGACTATAATAACGTATCTGGTGGGTGATTTGCCGCACTAATACAGGCACTATAATTCGTATCTAGTGATTTATGCTCAGGAGTGCATCTATGGCTACAAAGATTCTAATGCCTACCTATACGAGCTTGATCATGATGATCATGTGTTGTGTCGAAAACACTCAACTTCAGATTAGGTTGAAGCGGCGCCTCCAGAAAGTATCGATTTCACGTGGTTGCGCGTACTCACACATCCGGAATTTGATGAAAGTGCTGCTCATGTCATTCTCGGTGTGCTCGATAGCGATGGCATGTGGTGTGAGTCAGGCAACTACAAAGGTGAAAGCACTATGGATGTTGTGCTCGAAATAATAACACACTGGATGCCGGATGCAGTGCCTCGTGCTCGCATCGGCACATAGGAGCGCGAATGCCAACCATCAGCGAATTCTTTGGCATCCTGATACGAATGTACTACGACGACCACAATCCGCCTCATTTCCATGCCTATTACAGCGGGCATGAAGCGATTATCTCAATTGAGACTCTGGAGATTATGGAAGGCTCGTTACCCAAAAGAGCCAAGGCGATGGTCATTGAATGGGCGGTCGAGCACAGACAAGATTTACTGAACGACTGGAAACTGGCTGAGCAACATCAGCCTCTCAACAAGATTGAGCCATTGGAGTAAGCACCATGCGCCGAGTAACCAATGTAGAAGCTAAACCTGAATACACTCTCGCGGTCACTTTCGATGATGGCACTTATGGAGAGGTTTGCCTTGCGGATCGCCTGTTCGGGCCAATGTTTGAACCATTAAAAGACCCAGAATTCTTCGCCCAGGTGCGGGTAGATGAATTTGGTGCCGTGTGCTGGCCAAACGATGCGGATCTGGCCCCAGATGCACTGTATCGGAAGGTGGCAGCGTGAGCTGTCATCGGGGTCATCGGGGTCAGTGTAACAATTCCTTGTTCAACCTTCATCTCAACTGTTCTGTCATTTCTCGCATCAAGGTAAGATCAAGATTTGGTCAAAAAAAACCGCTTCCGAACTAACTAAAGCTCTGACTGATCAGCACACAAGACCGTCGTTTGCCATGGATGGCAAACGCGAGGCTCCAGGGATGGATTCATGCCGTGTCTTGAGTGTTGATGAGTCAGGGCGTAGCCTACCTAAAAGACCCCTAACGAAACTAGGCTATAATAGATCCAGCACCACAAATACCGCTACACAAGTAAGAACCCACAGGACGCAATACGAGAAAGGATATCTCATGAACGAACTACTTAGCCCCACCAATGATTATGTGTTTAAAAGACTCTTCGGTGAGTCACCCGACTTACTTCTCCATCTGATCAATGATTTACGCTACGACTTACCCCCTATCACCTCTCTTGACATTCTAAACCCCAACATAGAACCCAGTGAACTCAACGGAAAGTGCATTGTTTTAGATGTATTAGCGCGTGATGCCGAAGGACACTGCTATAATGTCGAAATACAGGTGCGCAAATACGGATCATGGCACAAACGAGGCTTGTTTTACCTCGCCCGAACACTGAGCAACCAACTTGATGCAGGCCAAGACTACCAACACCTTGGCGCATCCATTGGACTGCACCTACTGGATTTTGATTTATTTGATGGATCAGACGCCGAACGACAACAAGCCGTGTGGCGATTTGAAATGCGAGATGAAACCCAACCGAAGTTCACACTGGGGAACATTTTGCAGATGAATCTGAATTTTCTGCATGGAAGTCTGTGCAATAGTGTAGTGGGAGGATTAAGCAGAGCGGTATACTATCAGAATTTGCCACCCCTAAGGTTTGTTAAATAACGGAATTTTTATGACAACCCAACACACTGCTCAAATCCTAGAACACTCTCAAATCAACTTCGGCACCAGTGGCGCACGTGGATTAGTTGAGCACTTTACCGATGAGGTGTGTGCAGCCTTCACGGTGAATTTTTTAACCGCTTTGCAGCAGCAAGGGCATGTAGTTGAGCGATTAGCCCTTGGCATTGATCTGCGCCCAAGCTCCCAAGCCATGGCCGCCGCTTGTGCAGGGGCAGCAAAGGCCTTGGGTGTGGCTGTCGATTATTACGGTGTACTCCCGACGCCAGCACTGGCTTTACACGCCATGGAACAGGCCTGCCCTGCAATCATGATTACGGGCAGCCATATCCCCTTTGATCGCAATGGCCTTAAATTTTATCGCCCCGATGGCGAAATAACCAAAGCCGATGAGTACCTGATATTAACAACAAATGTCGCCCTACCGGCATTCACTCCCGAACGTCTCGAAGCCTCAAGTGCCGCCGTTAACACCTATCTGCAATACCTTCGCTCGCGCTTTCCGGACAATGTCTTAAAGGGTTGGAAAATCGGGGTGTATGAACATTCCGCTGCAGGTCGTGACATTACCACGGCCCTCCTCCGTCAGTTAGGTGCAGAGGTGGTCTCCTTAGGACGTAGCGACATTTTTGTTCCCATTGATACCGAAGCCGTGTCAGCAGACGACATCGCACGCGGTAAGGCCTGGTCACAGGCCCATGGGTTTGATGCCATTCTTTCGACTGATGGCGATGGCGACAGACCTTTAGTCGCTGATGAAACGGGCCAATGGTTACGTGGTGATCTATTAGGCTTAATCTGTGCTCGTTATTTACAGATAGAGGCCTTAGCCGTCCCCGTGAGTTGCAACACCGCGATAGAAACCTCTTCTGCCTTTGCTGAGGTGATGCGGACACGTATCGGCTCTCCTTATGTGATTGAAGCTATGCAACAATTGAGTGAACGTCACAGCCGAGTTGCAGGATTTGAGGCCAATGGCGGCTTTTTGTTGGATGCACTTCCCACTCGGGACGCGCTGCTTCCTGCCTTGGCGCTGTTCAGTTCGGCACGCGAGTCGGGTATTTCTATCTCCAAACTTGTTCAACAGTTGCCACAACGCTACACGGCCAGTGATCGAATCACTCAAGTGCCCACAGATAAAAGCCTTGGTTTACTCCAAGAGTGGAAGGCAAACCCTGATTTGGCATATGATGCTTTACAGCTATCCGCTCGCATTAAAACAATCGACACCACTGATGGTTTACGCATGATGCTCGCTAACCATGAGATCGTTCATCTTCGCCCATCAGGAAATGCACCGGAGCTACGCTGTTATGTTGAAACAGACTCGGCTGAGCGCTCTGCCATACTCGTCGAACAGGTTTTAGGATTAATCAAGGAACGTATATAATGATGAAAATTGCCATCGCAGGTACCGGTTATGTCGGTCTTTCTAACGCCATGCTGCTCGCTCAACACCATCAAGTGGTTGCACTGGACATAATTCCCGAGAAGGTCCAGCAACTGAATCAACGTCAATCCCCCATCGAAGATGCCGAGATTGAAGATTTTCTGGCATACAAAACCTTAAATTTTCGAGCCACCTTGGATAAGCAAGACGCGTATACCGATGCCAATTTTGTCATCATCGCCACACCCACCGATTACGACCCTCAAACCAATTACTTCAATACCCGCAGTGTAGAGGCCGTCGTCAGTGATGTGTTGGCAATCAATCCAAATGCCATTATGGTCATCAAGTCGACCGTACCCGTGGGCTTTACTGCCAATCTGCGCGAGCGATTTAACACAGACAACGTCATTTTTTCGCCCGAGTTTTTGCGTGAAGGCCGTGCACTCTACGATAACCTCTATCCCTCTCGTATTATTGTCGGTGAGCGCTCAGAGCGTGCCGAGGTGTTTGCAGGCTTGTTAACCGAGGGCGCCATTAAAACTGATGTCCCCGTACTCTTCACCGATTCCACCGAAGCCGAGGCCATAAAACTCTTTGCCAACACCTATCTGGCGATGCGTGTGGCCTATTTTAATGAGTTGGATTCCTACGCCGAAACGCATGGCTTGGATACCCGCCAAATTATTGAAGGTGTCGGTCTAGACCCACGTATCGGCGCGCATTACAACAACCCTTCCTTTGGATACGGCGGCTATTGCTTACCCAAAGATACCAAACAATTGCTGGCCAACTATGCCGACGTGCCGAGCAACTTGATCAATGCCATTGTTCAATCCAACTCAACCCGGAAGGATTTTATCGCTCAGTCAGTGATCAGCAAAAACCCCAAGGTGGTCGGTGTCTATCGTTTGGTGATGAAAGCGGGCTCCGATAACTTCCGCGCCTCTGCCATTCAAGGCATTATGAAACGCATCAAAGCGAAAGGGATTGAGGTGGTGGTGTATGAGCCCGTGATGGAGCAAGAGGATTTTTACAACTCGCGCGTCATTAAGGATTTGCAAGAGTTTAAAGCCCTGAGCGATGTTATTATCGCGAACCGCCCTTCAGATGAGTTAAGCGATGTGACTGACAAGGTGTACACGCGGGATTTGTTTGGCAGTGATTAAGGCAAAGAAGATAGGCTTCAGGGAGAATTCATGCCGTTTTTTGTAAGATAAAAGCAAGATATCATCTTGAAATTAAAGGATTAATATCAAAATATTGATGGCATCATTTGTGAGAGTAGAGTCGTCTCATCACCATGATGGCAATGTTTTCTCTATCTCGCAGATCGTTGCCATCAATACCAGAGGATCAAACGGATCTTTGTACAAAACGCTAGCCGACTGGTCGCGCTAACGTATCTCGGATTTTGAGGATCCGCTATTGCTTCCTGGGCATTCGGCTACGCTTTTCTTTGAGTCAATTTCGTTTATACTCTTTTTAAAAACATGCTTACTGAGGCTGAATTATGAGAGTCAAATACAAAGTTTCGCTTGTGACCTCTCTCCTAATCGCGTTGACCATAACGCTTTTATCCACAGTTCAATACTTTTCCTTCAAACGCGCGATTTACGAACAAACACAACAAAACATCCTCGAAACGTCCAAGCTCCTCAGTCAGGATGTTAGCTCCTGGTTAAATGGCAAATTAAGTTTAATCAATCTAACTCGTGAGCAAGTCGATCGTCGTTATAGTTTTGATGAAATTGTCACGGTCTTGGGTGCAAAAGCGCTTGAAAGCAGCTTTTTACTCACCTTTGGCGGACTCGACGATGGATCGCCTATCGCTACCGCCAGCTGGACGCCACCCACGGGGTGGGATCCGCGAACCCGTCCTTGGTATAGCCTGGCAATGGCAAATCGAACGGCCGTTTTTACGGATCCTTATGTCGATGCGGGTACGGGTGAAATTATCATCTCAGCCGTAACCCAACTAACGAATCAAGGCCGAAGTGTCGGTGCCTTCGGCGGTGACTTACGGCTAACTACCGTTTCTGATACGCTAAATCAGATTAATTTTAACCAAACAGGTTATACCTTCCTTGTGAACGCCAGTGGGATCATTGTGTCTCACCCTGATTCATCCCTGAACAGTGAAGCACTTTCCACGTTAATTCCAAGCATGAGTCGTCCGCTGAATGAGCAACAAATGGCTCAAGCTCTTGTCCAAAACACGCCATCTTTTGTCTCTTTTCAACCTGTTGCTAACGTGCCAGGTACTGACTGGTTTATTGGTGTGGTGCTAGATGAATCCAAAGTAATGGCTGCAACTCGAACCTTTGGGATGTTAGCTATAATCGGGGCCATCATTAGTGTTATTGTTTCCTGTGCAATTTTGTATAGCTTAATGCAGGTGATTTTACGCCCACTCGATAAACTAGGCGTTGCGCTAAAGGAGATCAGTCAAGGTGGTGGCGACTTAACGCGTCGTTTAAACTTCCAAAGCAATGATGAGTTTGGTGATGTTTCTCGTTCTTTTGATCAATTTGTATCGTATATGCATTCACTGATTACTGAAATCAAACAGGACTCTCAGTTAATTCAGAAAAACTCAAAAGAAACAGCCCTATCCGCTCGAAGCTCAACCGACAACATTCGTCAACAACTTGAGGAAATTGAGCATCTTGCAACCGCAATGCATCAAATGTCCGCTACTGCGCATGAAGTCGCCAGAAATGCCCAAATCACCGCTCACGCTGCTCAAAATGCAGATGGCAATGCCGCTCAGGGTGCCACCATTGTGGAAGAAACCTGTGCTGCCATAGACAGCGTAGTGTCAGGGATGAATCAAGCGATGAGTGACATTGCCCAGTTAACCGATTTTAGTACTAACATTGAGTCTATTCTAACCACCATTATCAACATCTCTGAACAAACCAACCTCTTGGCGCTTAATGCGGCCATTGAAGCCGCTCGTGCCGGAGACCTAGGACGCGGTTTCGCGGTGGTGGCGGATGAGGTGAGAGCCTTAGCCTCCAGAACACAGCAATCCACGACTGAAATTCGCTTGATGATTGATCAGTTACAAGGTGGCGTTTCATCGGCTGAAGCCTCTATTCGTGCAAACACCACTCACGCGCAAAACACTCAGAGTAAAGCGCTTAAAGCCAGTGAAGCACTGAATAAAATCCGTGAAAGCATTAATGAAATTAACCAAATGACTGTGCAGATAGCCACCGCAGCCGAAGAGCAAAGCTCAACATCCGAAGAAATTAACCGTAACACCACAAATATTCGTGATCTGAGTCAGATGGTGGCCAATGAGGCCGGACAACAGGAGCACCTTTGCGCTGACATGCTCCACATGAGTGAAACACAAGCTCAACAGATGAGTAAATTTAAGGTATAGCCTCAATCATGGATTTGAGGCTACACACAGCATTTTCTTAGATTGGCGATCTCATACGATGGAGCCGCCGAGTATTCAAGGTTCAGCGTGAAACTTCATATTAAGCCCCTCTCAACATTAGAGAGACAAATATTCGTCATCACCACCAGTGTAGCGCTGATCGCTATTGTACTGATTAGTATTAGTGTAGCGGCGATTTTTTACAAGCAAGGCATTGAAAACGCAGAATCGGTGTTACGTAACAAAAACCGCTTTATTGCGACCCAAATTCAGGGGTATGTAGCGCCACTTCGTCAAGCACTGGAGTATTCAAGCAGCACTCGTTCAGGATTGAATCATCTTCACCATGGTGAGCCTGAAACTCAGGAGCAGATTCTGCAGCTTTTTCAGGTACTGCAAAATACTATCCCCAATATCAATTTTATTTTTGCTGGATATGCGGATGGCTCTCTACTGATCAATAATTACACACCACCCAATGATTTTGATTCAACAATCAGACCTTGGTATCAAGCCGCACTAAAAACCTATCCTCGTATCTCGGATGGTTTACCTTACCAAGAAATCAAATCTAAAGAATGGATGGTTTCCTTTAGTAAGGCATTCACAGATGACCAACAAGAGGTGCTTGGCGTGATCTCGATTGATGCCAGCATGGACGCAATCATGAAAGCATTAGCAACCCAAGATACGCGATATCCAACCATTTACAATTTCGTATTGGATCAACAAGGAATGATACTGATTCATGCAGATACAGCGCTACCCGAGAGTGTTCATCAATCCATCGCTACACAATTGTCTTCCTCTGAATTGAGCACAGACAAACTCAACTATCGTGACGGAGACAAACAACGGTTAGCTCACTATCATCGCATTGACGAGCTAGGCTGGATTGTGGTGACTGAAGTCGATATAGCCGATATCCGTGACCCCATCATTAGAACCATTGCATCGAGTCTCGTCTTCGTTATTTTGGCTTCTTTAATGACGACATGGTTATTGAGCTTAGGATTAAGCCGTTATTTGATCACGCCTTTAATCAAGCTACATAAGCGCGTTCAGGAGATCACTGAAGGAAAGGATGACACTCACTATCGTTTTCCGAATAATGAGATAGGAATGATCTCAACCGCGATCGAAAAACTGACCGAGAAAGCATTGGTGCAGAAGAATATTGAGCTGAACGAAAAAAACCAATTATTAAACACACTCTCCCATACCGATCAACTCACATCCATCGCCAATCGCCGCAGAATGCTTGAGATACTGAATAAAGAAATCAGCCGTTATTATCGCGACCAGCAGCCATTCTCTGTGCTGATGTTTGATATTGATTATTTCAAACGGATTAATGACACCTTCGGGCATGAAGCGGGGGATCAAGTGTTAATTCAGCTGGCGCAGGTCGTGAAAAACTCGATTCGTGAGAGCGATACGCTGGGTCGATGGGGAGGCGAAGAGTTTTTGCTGATCTGCCCCGGTACTCGGCTGAAAAACGCTGAGCAGATTGCCGAGAAAATTTTCACAGCAATTCACCAACATTCTTTTCCAAAAAAATTGCAGATTACCATCAGTCTGGGCTTGTCTGAATTCACCGCAACTCACTCCCCAGAAACTCTTCTAGTCGAAATAGATCAGAAAATGTATCGAGCCAAACAAGCGGGTAGAAACAGGATCCAGATCTGATAACGTGGTTATCTCGTTCAACAGCAAGACTTCGTTACGATCGAGTAGGAGGGGGTCAGCAGACCCATAGAATGCTGCATGATCGCTTACTGGATCAGACGGTCAACGACACAGGGGATTCCCAGCATTCGTTCTCCGCCACCCAGTTTCGGGATATAAACCACTCGTGTTGGAGCAGGTGTATACCTACCCGACAAAAGTGCGTCCCGAATGACTGGCCATTGCGTCTGTAGATATTCGGCTGTTTCTTCGATTGAGCGACCGTCGGTGCCGGCCGCTCCTTTGTTGCTGCGTACCCGTTTCCATGCTTGGGCCATGTTCGACCGCTCAAGGACGTCCTGCAAGGTTATTGGGTAGCAGGGTTCGCTGGGTTGAGCGCCTACTGTCACCTGATCTAGGCTACACTTCGCCCAGTGGTCATCGCTTTGTTCAGAGATCATTAGATCAACCCTATCACTCTACCTTCAGCCCTTCAGAGGGAACGTCGCCTCCTACTATGGCATCTGCTGACTTCCACAAATCCCTCACCGTCACTTCTCTTCTGAGTTGATCTAGCTCTAGCGGTCTATGTGGATCTCCCGGGGTAAGACACACGTCTTTCCAACCATCTACCTGCCTCATATACGTTATGCATGCTCTGTGTCAGGATGAGCTTTGTGGCCGTCAGCCCACTCACTCCATGCATCCCGCCTCCTATGAGATTCGTGTTCCTCAGGCCGGTTGTTTGCCGCAGGCTTCCTTCAGATTCCACCTTACGATGGACACCCTTGCCCTCTGGCTAACAGTTAACAGTTACTCCTGACTTCACTGTTCGGGACTTTCACCCTATAGACGTGCGCCATGCCCGGCGCACTGACTGCTCACCGCCCTATCGGGCGATGCTTCCAACGTCACAGGCCGTAACCGATACGTGATCGGATTTACACAGCCTCAGTTGGCAGGAACGGACAGTCCTTCCGCTCGTAAATGAATCAAACCTTGCTGGCGGATATTGATCGCGGCATTGATGTCACGGTCTATGTCGGTAGTGCCGCAGGCAGGGCAATCCCACATGCGAACTGCCAGCGGTAACGATGGGATTTTATGACCACAGCAAGAACAGGTTTTGCTGCCGGCAAACCACGGATTAATCTTCACTAGGTGCTTACCTGCATGCATCGCTTTATACGTTAACTTCTTGATCAAACTATCCCAGCTTACATCGGCAATGTGCTTGGCAAGCGTCCGATTTTCAAGCAGGTTTTTGATCTTTAACGTCTCAACAATCACCGCTTGGTTATCGTCAATGAGTTGTCGAGATAATTTATGCTGATAATCAGCACAGGCGTTGGCCAGGCGCTCATGCGCCTTGGCGACCCGTAATCGCGCTTTCGCCCGGATGGTTTACGCGCTATTTTGCTAAGACTTTGCAGATTTAATGTTTCGTCTTGTGCCGCGAGATCAATTAAAGTTTGAAGCGAGCGGATTGTTTTGATAGCTGATCGGCCTCTAGCTTCAAGTCTTCACTGTTTTGAATGCTGCTTGTCATTTCAGAACGAATCGCACTACCCAATTCCATGACCTGATTAATACTGGTATTAACCTCTTCTGCAACGGCAAACTGTTCTTCTGTCGCTTGTGCTATTTGTATATTCAACGCTTGGATGGCCGAAATCTGCTCAAGTATGATTTTGAAAGCTACTTGGGCATCATAGACTTGAACAACGGACTGATTGGTTTTATCAAGACTCAAGTGCATAGACTGCACAGCCTCTCGACTGACCCGCTGTAAACCTTCGACTATTTTATGAATCTGTTCAGTTGACTCTTGAGTACTGCTGGCCAGATGCCTGACTTCATCGGCAACCACAGCAAACCCTCTACCCTTATCACCGGCACGAGCTGCTTCGATAGCCGCATTTAGTGCCAGTAAATTGGTTTGATCTGCAATACTTCTAATTACGTTGACCACTGATCCTATGGCATCACACTCCAACTCTAGCTTAGAAATTAACTGGTGGGAGTTACTCATGGTAACGGATAGCGTTTGCATATTGTCATGTGCTAACTCTATTTTCTGACTGGCTTCTAAAGATTGATTATTGGTCAGTTCAACCGCGCTCTGTGCGGACTGCGCACTCAAGGCCACTTCTCTGAAAGAGGCTGTCATTTCATTAACAGCCGATGCAACTTGCGTCAACTGATCAAACTGCTGCTTGATAAATGACTGCGTTGTTCGCAGTTTTGACAAGGTATCAGGTAGCGATATGTGTAAACTCTGCCCAATGGCAACGGTCTGCTTTAGTGCGGCTTGGATGACCTGAATATACTCATCGATCGCTTTTGCTAGCGGCGATGTTGGCTGACTAATCGGGGTATTGAGATCAACCACCCCCTGACTCATGGTCAATCGCTGTGCGGTATTAGAGATTTCTTCTACCTGGAGACTCTCTTTTTGCATGAACACTGCCATGTAAACAAGGATGGCGGTTTCGAATACCACAAACGCCGCATGTATTAAAACGATATCAATTCCTGTTCTAAACTCAAATAGATAAACACCGAGTCCAGCTTCCTGCATGAAATTAAAGCTGAGGTGATGTACCGCAATCAAACCTGCCGCTAGAACAATGGGTAACCAGTCTCTGTAAAAAAGTAAAAATGCCAACAACACAAAGATACTGAAATGCATCTCCACCATGCCATTTGCTTGATGAATCAGTAGTGCTGAAAACACCATAAATGACAAGGCTTGAGAGATACGTGTCACACGGCTACCAGGCATCCAAAAGGTCAGCAACACGGGTAAGACGGCAGAGGGCACGCCAATCATCATAGCTTCCAACCAAGTTGAATAGAGACTGGCCAACGAAAAGCTAATTAATAACAATAACACCTGCACCCCGCTCATGATCCGATCGCCTTTACAACGCAGATCATAAAGTGAAAAGGGGGCTAGTTCTGTGGAGTTTGGCATCATTATTATGCTCTCAATCTACCTGAATGGTTTATGTCGGCCAACTACAGAAACAGCCTGTAGTCAGATGATTATAGCGCTCGATCTCTTTACCCAGGAGTAAATCAGCAAGCATTTCGCCTACCAGATGATTACTGTCGCTACGACAGATACCACTATCCGAGTAAGGTCCTAAATATACCGTCTCCCCTTCTGTATTGACCAGCCAAGCCGCCGGTGCTGCAACCGGTTTTACCTCGGCAAGCAACACAGTAACCTGCTGGCCAAAAATGCCGTGCACTTTGGGGATATCGTCCAACCTAGGCACCAGTATTTTGACCTGCGCCTGCTCGGCTGAAAAATCAATCAGCTGTTTGATATCTGCAGTCACAAAACGGCTGCATGGACAATCAACATCGAAAAAATGCACTAGTGTGGGTTGATGGGTAGGATGATCCAGTGTCAACTGAATATGATCTTGTTGAAACATTACCCAACCTTCGATTGAGCTAGCCGCGTGCAAATAACGAAAGTGGAACCACCAAAAACTGAACATCATCAGCAGTAACCAAGTCAGCAGGGCTATATATGCAATGATCTTTTGCCAATGACAACCCGTGCTTAACTTTTTCAACATTCCACCCTATTTACAACTTATTAGAATCAATACGCTTATCGTCACCTATTGGTGCAACATAAGGCGTATTCCGTCACCCAAACGAATTAATCTCCTAAGACTCATGACTCGTATGATAGCGCTTACGGTATTTTTTACGCGAATGGCCATTGGCTAGCACGGCTATTGCACAAATCACCACATAGGTCACGGCGTTGGCAGGAATCTGCAAGTTAAAATCAGACGCCGAATGTATTACGATGGCAATAATAGCCATGGCCGTTCCAAAGCCAACCCCGCTTCTAAAGAGGGATTCTCTATTCCAAAGCGCCCTGAATGAGTGAAACAATGCCAAGAGTGTAAACAATAACAATGGCAAGGAACCAATCAGCCCAAACTCAACCCAAAACTGCAAATAGTCATTGTGGGCATGATCAAAATGGCCACCAAAATTGGGGCCTGTATGCCCAATAAATACCGTCTCATACGCTCCGGCACCATGGCCAATCCAGGTTTTTTCTTGTGCTAAAGGAATAGACTGTGTAAACGCAAGTCCTCTGAGGTCGTTGATATCGAACACCAACTGCCCTTCTTCTTGAGTAATCGCCACCTCTGTATTCATCAGACGATTTTTTAAGCGCTCTAATCCAAAATACTGACTGATCACCAACATATCGATCAGAATAATACTGATGAGTATCATGCTATTTCTGAGCCGATTTTGACGATTAATCAGAACAAAAATACTGCCAACTATTAATAAGCTCGAAAAAAACCCTGCATTGCCCATGCGTGACTGACTCATCACCAAACCTATGACCATGATGACCAAGGCAAGACGCAATCGGGCTTTAGGGCCTAATAAGAGTTCAAGTACATTGACCCAGCGAAAGGGCTGCCCATCTCTGAGCGCCAGCATTAAACCGATACCACAGGCCAACGTCATTTCGAGATAGCCTGCAAGATGATTGCGGTTTACAAAGGTTCCCGTTGCGTTGCCTTTGTAAAACTCTTTAGGAACACCGAGTAGCCACTCAACACCCGATAACACCATGATGGCCCCATAAAAGGCTTGAAAGGTGCCACTAATGACAATCACGGCTAACAGCACCGTCAAACGTTTACGTGTATTAAACAGATTGATGACCATCAAGAAAAGAAGGCTATAGGTAATACCCAGCATCAAACTTTGAAAGGTACGACCCACATCTGCCGTCAAGCCCAATAACCACTGGAGCGCAACCCAAACCTGAGTCGATACAAGAAGGGCAAACATCAACCAAGCCGCTTGTAAAGATCGATTCGGTACGGGGCGGCTTCGAAGGAGTGCAACCCCCCAAATCAGGGCCAACACACCCACAAGCAAGATGAACAATGCCATTGACCAAGACCGATTACTTCCCAATGGCAAGGGCATCCAAACCAATAATAGTAAAATTGCAGCAGCGGTAAGGCGTTCTAAACGTGACTGAGGGTACTCATAATCCATACTAACGCCATCCTGTTGCGGCCTTACAATTGGGTAGGATTCTAAACAATTTAATCGCGCTCGACAAAAGAATCTATGCGACCTTGTTTAAATTCTATCCCTGCTTTAGCTCCAAGACAGAGGCAAACAGCAAAAGATGTTTATAAACAAGTAAATGAACATTTATGTCACTTGTTAGATGACGTATTTTGTCATTATATAAAATTTCAGCAAGGTGTAACTTCGCTGAAATCATCCACAAGATCCACTAGATAATAACGAGTCCTGAAGCTAGTCTTTAGGTTGTTTAAATCTAAACTAGCCTTTGCAGTCATTCCTTACTGCGAGGATATAATAATTTCATGAGGAACCCACATGAAGAAGACACTTCGTGCCATGACGCTTGGCGCTGCAATTTCAATGGTTTTAATGACTAGCGCCCATTCTCAAACGCTGCGTTGGGCCAGTGCAGGCGATTCACTGACCTTCGATCCACATTCGCAAAACCACGGACAAACCCACGCAGTCGCACATCAGATTTACAATCCTCTTATTTACCTAGATTTAGACTCAGAAATGCAACCCGGTTTGGCTGTTTCATGGTCTGTTACCGAGAATCCAAATGTTTGGGAGTTTAAACTGCGCGAAGGTGTTCATTTCCATGATGGAACCCCGTTTACTTCGGAGGATGTCGTTTTCTCATTCCAACGCGCTCAGCATCCAAACTCGGACATGAGAACGCTAATCAGCTCTGTGGTTGACGTTCGTGCCGTTGATCCTTTAACGGTTCATATAGAAACGAACGGCCCCACTCCCTTGCTGCCCAATAATCTAACCAACTTATTCATCATGAGCAAAGCTTGGTCTGAGGCTAACAATGTCGTTACACCTCAAGACTACTCGTCAGGTGAGGAAAACTTTGCTGTGCGAAATGCAAACGGAACAGGTCCTTTCCGTTTAATCAGTCGTGACCCTGACGTACGCACAGAAATGGTGCGAAATGATGAGTACTGGGGAGTGGGCCAATTTCCGATGGAAATTAGTCGTATTGTACTAACGCCTATTCAGTCAGCCGCAACTCGGGCAGCTGCTATGCTGTCTGGAGAAGTTGACTTTTTACAAGACGTACCCGTTCAAGACATTAATCGTTTAAGCAACTCCAGCAACATTAAAATGCTATCGGCTCCTGAAAACCGTACCATTTTCTTTGGGATGGATCAGGGACGTGAAGAGCTACGAACATCAAACATTAAAGGAAAAAACCCCTTTGCTGATCAGCGTGTTCGTGAAGCAATGAACATTGCCATCAACCGTAATGCCATTCAACAAGTGGTGATGCGAAATCAATCCGTACCCGCAGGTATGATTGCACCTTCCTTTGTGAACGGTTGGACGTCTGAACTCGACAGTGTTCCCGAGACCAACATTAACCGTGCAAAAGAACTCTTAGCGGAAGCTGGCTATGCTGACGGTTTTAATGTCACTCTGACCTGTACAAATGATCGTTATGTTAATGACGAGGCTATCTGCCAGGCAGTCACTGGCATGCTAGGGCAAGCAGGCATCAATGTACGTTTAGATGCACGCGCCAATAGCATTCACTTCGCTGAGCTGCAACAAGGCGAACTGGATTTTTATATCCTCGGCTGGGCCGTTCCACCACTTGACTCACATTACGTATTTGACTTCCTTTTGGAAACCAAAACCCCAAATACGGGCGCTTGGAATTTCACGGGCTGGTCAAATGAAGAGTTTGACAGTTTGTCTCGCTCATTACCGACCGAAACGGATCTAAACGAGCGTAATGCGAAGATCGCGCGAGCATGGGAAATTGTTCAAAGCGATACGGTTTACTTACCCATTCACCATCAAGTTTTGAATTGGGCCGTTCGTTCAGATATCGACTTTGCGGTGCAGTCTCAAAACCAACCGATGTTGAAATACTTATCTTTTAAGTAATCCATCCCCCTCCGTCTTTTTAAAGGCGGAGGTTCCTTGTTTCATATGAGCATAGCATTATGATTGCAATGTTGATTCGCCGCATCATTCAAGCGGCTATGGTGATGTTGGTGGTTGCCTTCATCTCGTTTAGCTTATTCCAGTTTGTTGGTGACCCGATTAATAATATGGTCGGCCAAGAAGCAAGTCAGCAAGACCGCGCCGAGCTACGTGACCGCTTAGGATTAAATGACCCCATTCCAATTCAGTTCTTTCGATTTGTAGGCAATGCGGTACAAGGTGAGTTTGGCATTTCATACCGTATGGCTCGACCTGTTTCCGATGTCATTGCAGAACGTCTTCCGGCCACTCTTGAGCTAGCGCTTGTATCTGGCGTTTTAGCCATTAGTTTAGGAATCGGTCTAGGCGTTTACACCGCGCTAAGGCGCGATGGATGGCTCAGCCATTTTATTATGTCGTCGTCGTTAATTGGCGTTTCTCTTCCGACCTTTTTGATTGGTATTTTACTGATTTATGTTTTCTCAGTTGAGTTGCAGTGGTTACCTTCGTTTGGTCGGGGTGAAACCGTTCAAGTGACTGAAAACTGGAGCACGGGTCTACTAACTCTTTCGGGCTGGAAATCGTTAATTTTACCTTCTATCACATTAGGTCTCTTTCAGTTGACGCTATTGATGAGGTTAGTTCGCGCTGAAATGTTGGAAGTATTGCGTACCGATTACATCAAATTCGCACGTGCCCGTGGCATAAAGCAGCGTTCAATACATTTTCGCCATGCTTTAAAAAACACACTACTGCCTGTCATCACCATTGCAGGATTACAACTCGGCTCAATCATCGCTTTTGCAATTATTACCGAAACAGTCTTCCAATGGCCTGGGGTTGGTCTGCTATTTATTAATGCTATTCGTTTTGTCGATATTCCCTTTATGTCGGCCTACTTGCTTCTAATTGCACTGGTGTTTGTCATTATTAACTTAATCGTAGATCTATTGTACTTCGCCGTTGATCCCCGCTTACGGGTGACAAAACGCAGTGCTAGCCGATGAAAAGAGTAAACTTCTATGAGAAATGCATATGACTGAAAATACGCCCAACTCAACGGCGACAGTGAAGCGTCGGCTACTCGGTCGGATTCTCGACAGTGATCTTTTTTACGACTTCAGTCGTCGTCCTATTATTATTCTGTCCGCTATTTTAACCCTAGCAATTATTTTGGCCGCCGCATTCGCGCCTTGGATTGCACCTCATACACCTTTTGATCCATCTTCACTCAATCTGATGGATGGTTTTACTCCTCCTATGGCACCCAATGCGTTCACGGGCAATGTTTACTTAATGGGAACAGACAGCCAAGGTCGAGATATTTTTTCAGCCATTCTGTACGGTGCGCGTATCTCACTGTTAGTTGGCTTTGCAGCTGTAGCATTTGCGGCAATCTTAGGCATTACGTTGGGTTTGATAGCAGGTTATAAAGGTGGCTGGGTTGACACCTTAATTATGCGTATTGCGGATGTACAACTAAGCTTTCCTGCGATTCTAGTCGCACTGCTCATTTTTGGGATTACGAAGAGCCTTATACCCAGTGAAATGCAGGAGCAAGCCGCCATTTATGTGTTAATTCTTTCAATCGGCTTAAGCGATTGGGTGCAATATGCACGAACGGTTCGCAGCTCGACTCTAGCAGAGAAAAACAAAGAATATGTTCAAGCCGCACGACTGTTTGGTGTTTCCTCCTTTCGCATTCTAGGACGTCATATTTTACCGAATGTCATGGGTCCGGTATTGGTAATCGGCACTATCGGTTTAGCACTGGCAATTATTCTAGAATCCACCTTGTCCTTTTTGGGTGTTGGAGTACCTGCAACCCAACCCAGCCTTGGAACTTTGATTCGGGTGGGTAATGAGTTCCTTTTTTCTGGCGAATGGTGGATCACACTGTTTCCAGGCATCACTCTGTTACTGCTTGCCTTGTCAGTGAACCTGCTTGGCGATTGGCTTCGTGATGCCCTTAATCCAAGGTTACGTTAGCATGACTGAACCATTACTTTCTGTAAGGGATCTTGTTGTCGAGTTCCCAAAACGTAAGACGCGGCTTACAGCGCTTGATCACGTCACATTTGATATTTACCCAGGTGAAATTTTGGGTATGGTCGGGGAGTCTGGTGCGGGCAAATCTCTAACAGGTGCGGCCATTATCGGTCTGCTTGAGCCACCTGGACATATTGCCGCTGGCGAAATATGGTTAAAAGAGCAGCGTATCGACAAACTGCCATATGAACAAATGCGTCGCTTACGTGGTAAACGAATTGCGATGATCTTCCAAGATCCACTGACGTCGCTAAATCCTATTTTAACCATTGCTGATCAGTTAATTGAAACCCTTCAAACCCATCTTCCGTTAAGTGATAAAGACGCTCGGGCACGTGCGATTCAATTGCTTGATGAAGTGGGAATTCCAGCAGCGAGCAAGCGGATTGATGACTACCCTCATCAGTTCTCAGGGGGGATGCGGCAACGAGTTGTAATTGCCTTAGCCTTGGCCGGAGAGCCAGAGTTGATTATTGCAGATGAGCCCACCACTGCTCTAGATGTGTCGGTACAGGCGCAGATTATCGATGTACTCAAACGCATGTGCCATGATTACGGAACAGCGGTGATGCTGGTAACACATGACATGGGGGTCATTGCAGAGGCGTGTGATCGTGTGGCAGTGATGTATGCCGGACGAATTGCAGAAATTGGCGATGTACGTCAAATTGTCAAAGACCCTCAACATCCTTATACGCAAGGTTTAATGGGATCAATACCCTCATTAACCGAGCGAGTTGATCGACTGGTGCAAATCCCTGGCAGTATGCCACGATTAGATGCCATACCAGCAGGCTGCGCCTTCAATCCTCGTTGCACGCAGCAGTTTGATCGCTGCAAGCAACAACGCCCTGATTTAATAAAAACCAAAAAAGGACAAGTTGCCTGTTGGCTTTACGACGGAGAGAGTTCATGAGCTCAGATCTTCTACTGGAAGTTAAGAACTTATCATGTCATTTCGACGTGTCTAAACCTTGGCTGAACCGCCTCATTGAACGTGAACCTCAGCGATTTTTAACCGCGGTTGACAATGTCTCATTCAATATTAATCGTGGTGAAACCTTTGCGCTTGTGGGGGAGTCTGGCTCTGGCAAATCGACCATTGCTAAACTCATCGTCGATTTAATTCATCCCTCTTCTGGCCAAATCCTGTTTGATGGTCTTTCGCTTCGTGAAACTCAAGGAGAGACCTTTAAAACGCTCAGACGGCGTATACAAATGATCTTTCAAGATCCCTTCGCAAGCTTAAACCCTCGCTGGAGAGTCGGAGATATCATCGCTGAGCCAATTGATGCATTTGGCTTAGCCAAAGGACAAGGCGAGGTCTCTAAGCGTGTTGAAACATTACTGGACAAGGTAGGCTTATCCGGCCGAGATCAACACAAGTATCCTCACGAGTTTTCGGGCGGTCAACGGCAACGTATCGCGATCGCTAGGGCACTTTCTGCACAACCCGATTTTTTGGTGTGCGATGAACCGACATCAGCCTTGGACGTTTCTGTTCAAGCTCAAATACTGAACTTAATGCAAGACTTGCAAGATGAGTTTGGGCTTACCTATCTATTCATTAGTCATGACTTATCGGTCGTAAAGCATATGGCCAATCGTATTGGTGTGCTTTACCTAGGCTCAATGGTCGAAAACTCTGAGAGTGACCAACTATTTAAACAACCAGCTCATCCCTACACACGGATGTTATTGGATGCGATCCCAGATCATGAAATGTCTGGACGTCGGCGCAAACAAGTGACGGGTGAGATCCCAAGCCCAATTGATCCACCATCGGGTTGTACTTTTCATCCACGATGCGAGTTTGCGAACACTAAGTGCACGCAAGAAAGACCAAAAATTCATGAGATTAATGGCAGTTTTGTCTCCTGTTGGGCCTCTGCAGAGAATAGAATTTCAATATCCTCTTGAATTTTATTGTGAACTTACACAATCCGAAAACATTAAAAAACCTTTTTCATGAGTGAAACTGACTCATGAAAAAGGAGTTTTGATTTGAAATAGGCCAGTGCTCTGTTGAGCGCATCGATTAAACGACATAATATTGCTTTGCGTTAACTCTGATTTATACTAACCTAGATATTAATGGCAATTACACAGGGACGATTAATGATGCTAAGTACTAAAATGATTTTTTTGCTTAGGTCACTGCTACTTATTTTTCTTTATACGTTTCTATGGAACTTTGCAGGCCTCTTTGAGATTGGCAATCTGGTCAGTGCTTTTTATCCGGCTGCAGGTGTCATCGTTTTTTTCGTATACCGATTTGGACCCATCTATATCCTACCCAGTGCCATTGCAGTGATGGTTGGTGCATCGTTTGTTGATCCCTTTTGGCAATGGGGTGCCATTCAAATATCCATGGCGATCAGACAGCTATTTTTTTACTCTATATTAGGACTAGTCTTAAAGAAAACCTCTAAATTCAGCTTACCACTCAATAGGTTAAGCTCAGTCACAATTTTGATAGGAAGCCTATCGGTCACATCGTTTCTATCAGCATTGACTGCAACCTTTCTCATCTCAACTTTTGTCGGAATTGATACTGATCAAGAGCTTAATATTATTATGTCCTTTTGGATTGGAGACCTAGGTGGTATTTTATTGTTTCTAGCAGCGCTAAGCCTATTTTTAGATTTTTATTTTAAAAATTATGATTACAATGATGTTTTCCAAAAAGGTCTCGTTTATCCAATTCTTTTGCTTGTCATCATATCGTCAGCCACAACATTATTATTTGTTGCGACAGGCTTAACAACAGAATTAGGAAATTTTGGATACCTAATTTTATTACCAGTGGCTTGGGCCTCTAGCTTCTATGGGATACGATTTGCTTTATTTTCAGCCATTTGTGTCAATACCACTGCCATCTGGCATTATATTTATTTGGGTTTAAGTAACTACCCAGCAATTGAATTACAAACTCTTTTTAGTGTTAATTTAGTCATGGCGATGTTGCTAGGAGCTTCGTTAGAGGAACGTAAAACCGCATTGTTTGACGCTACACACGATTCGCTAACGCAAATGCTCAATCGCAAGGCGTTTTTCCAGGAAAGCACTGCACTACTTGAACGCTGCAAACGACAAAAGAGAAACATGGCTGTTCTGATGATTGATATCGATCATTTTAAGGTTGTAAATGATAACTGGGGGCATGAAGCAGGAGACCAAGTGTTAATGCAAGTCGCAGAATGCTGCCGTCAGATCTGTCGCAGTACCGATATTCAAGGCCGACTTGGAGGTGAAGAGTTCGCACTCATACTGGATGATGCTGGACCAAATCAAGCAATTGCAGTCGCCGAACGGTTACGTCTATCCATTTCATCCATTTTGGTACCGAAAACCGATACAAACATTACCACCAGCATCGGTATCAGCCACTTACTTACAATCGATGATACGTTAAACCAGTTACTAAAGCAGGCTGACCTCGCACTCTATACAGCAAAAAGAACGGGACGCAACAAATGTCAAAGTGCATCAACATTAAACACTGAAGATGCATCGCTTAATTTAAAAGCAACTTAATCGCGCCCGACAAAACAATCAATACGACGTTGTTTAAATTGACGGCATAAGGCCGCCGCATGACTCGCCTCATCCATCGACCCAATTTGGACACGATAGATCACGCGTCCTGTCGCGGGCATGAACTCCATCACATAGGCTCTTGCCTGTTCGAGAATATCCTTGTGCTCTGTTTGAATTTTCTTAGCCATTTGATCGGCATCTTCTCGATTGGTAAGCGCTGCCACTTGAACATAGTGCCGAGGCCCTTCAATCGGGATACTCAAATGCATGGGCGAGCTTTCGGCGTCTGAGCTTTGTAAGTTTGCTTCAAATGATGATGGCGGCATACGCTTCATCTGGGTTTGTAGAATGGCTTGCCGCTCTTTAACCTGCACAAGCGCATCGGCTGATAAGTTGTTTTCAAGCTGATCTTGGGCTACTTTTGCTTTCATGTCACCTGAGTTGGCAGCGACAAACACCCAAGCGGCACCCTCAATCGGATCCATCAACACGGGACCTTTAAAATACAAGGCTGCTAAACGCATTTGAGCTTCATTGTCTCCAGAATAGGCAGCCCGTAACCACCAATCATGAGCCTGCTGGGTGCGCGGTGAATCTGGGAAGGCAAAATAATAGAGCGTTGCTAGGTTTTTTTGAGCCGATAGGTGCCCTAATTCAGCCGCTTTTCCATAAAAGAACTCGGCCAATTCTAAATCAGGCTCGATTCCTATTCCTGTTCGATGGTATTGACCAAGATTGAAATAGGCGTCTGGATCATTTTCATCGGCTGCGCGATACCAATCTTGCAGTTGACTCATGAGTTGCTGAGAGATCACTTGATCTTCCTCAGAAACAGGGGCAGAGTGTTCTGAACCCTGAACACTGGTTGTCAGCAGTGATAGAGCGCATAGCATTCCGACGATATCCGTCCACTTTAAAGACAATCCCATCATTCCCACCCAATTTGTCTATAATTTAACCAGCGGTAGCCTACAAGCCTCGGCTCAGCTATAATTCGCGATCCTGATTTTAACCTCTTTTGCAACACAGGTGACACATGGCTAAAAAGCTGTTTATCAAGACACACGGTTGTCAGATGAACGAGTACGACTCATCACGTATGGCAGACCTTCTCGGCGAAAGTCATGAACTAGAACTGACTGACTCACCTGATGATGCCGATGTATTATTACTCAACACCTGCTCCATCCGCGAAAAGGCACAGGAAAAAGTATTCCACCAATTGGGTCGTTGGCGCAAGCTTAAAGAGAAGCGCCCGGATCTTATTATTGGTGTGGGTGGCTGCGTGGCAAGCCAAGAAGGCTCGGCTATTCGTGATCGTGCGCCCTATGTAGATATGATTTTTGGCCCGCAAACGCTGCACCGCTTGCCCGAGATGATTAATGAGTCCAAAAAAGGCATCGTCGGGATCGTTGATGTTAGCTTTCCCGAGATTGAAAAATTTGACCATCTGCCTGCTCCAAAAGTAGAGGGTGCCGAAGCCTTTGTGTCTGTTATGGAAGGCTGCAGTAAATATTGTACGTTCTGCGTGGTTCCCTATACGCGCGGTGAAGAAGTTAGCCGACCGCTGGTCGATGTACTCAGAGAGTGTGAAGAGCTGGCAGAACAAGGCGTGCGTGAAGTCAACCTGCTCGGTCAAAACGTGAATGCCTACCGTGGCGCAACTTCCGATGGCGCTGACGCCGATTTGGCCGAGTTGATACGTCGTGTCGCTACAATCGATGGCATCGATCGCATTCGCTTCACAACCTCTCACCCTGTTGAGTTCAGTGAAAGCTTGATTCAGGCTTATGCCGATATTCCTGAGTTAGTCAGTCATCTGCACTTGCCTGTACAAAGTGGCTCTGACCGAATTTTAATGGCCATGAAGCGTGGCCATACCGTTTTGGAGTATAAGTCAAAACTGCGCCGTATTCGTAAGCTGCGACCGAACATCAGCTTTTCATCCGACTTCATTATCGGTTTTCCCGGTGAGTCTGATGCAGATTTCGAAGCCACAATGAATTTAATTCAAGAGATAGGCTTTGATAGCTCATTCAGTTTTATCTACAGCCGTCGTCCGGGCACTCCAGCCGCCGATCTGCCGGACAATGTCACAGATGAAACAAAAAAACTAAGACTGAACATTCTTCAAGACCGTATTACACAGCAAGCCATGCAGATTAGTCGTCGTATGGTCGATAATGTCGAGCGTATTCTCGTCAATGGCTACTCTAAAAAAGATCCCGGCCAGCTTTCAGGGCGTACGGAGAACAATCGAGTGGTTAACTTCCGTTGCGACGATCCCAACTTAATTGGCCATTTTGCAGATGTTCGTATTGTGCAGGCGTATGCAAACTCTTTAGTTGGCGAACTCGTATCGTCAGAATTAGATCAAACGCATTAATATTTCGCCAGCCATTTTAGGATGATAACTTGTCAAACCAACAACCTGTAAACTTTGCGCTTGAACCTGACAACCCAGCCGCTCTTGCCAGTCTTTGTGGTCAAATGAATGAGCATCTTAAACTGATTGAAGAACGTCTGGGCATTGAGGTGCTCAATCGCGGCAATAAGTTCCAATTAATTGGCAATAGCCTAATCAGCCGCCAAGTCAGACCGCTGATTCAGGACCTTTACCAGCAGGCGTGTAAAGGCAAAGCGTTAAGCCCCGATGACATTCACTTAGGGTTACAACAAACAGGCCTCGAACAACAACTCCCTTCCTCGGGTGTTGCGGACCGGGACTACACCATCCGTACACGCAAGATGCAGATTCGTCCGCGCAGTGAAAACCAACAAAAGTACGTGCGTTCAATCCAAACCCTAGATATCAACTTCGGCATTGGACCTGCGGGAACAGGCAAGACCTATCTCGCCGTTGCCTGTGCGGTTGAAGCCTTAGAGCGCGAAGAAGTCAGTCGCATTTTATTGGTTCGCCCTGCGGTTGAGGCTGGGGAAAAACTGGGCTTTCTGCCTGGCGATCTATCGCAAAAGGTTGACCCTTATTTACGCCCCCTCTACGACGCTCTCTACGAAATGATCGGAATTGAAAAAGTAGCCAAGCTCATTGAAAAGAACGTGATTGAGATAGCGCCGTTAGCTTATATGCGTGGACGTACACTCAATGGCTCTTTTGTGATTTTAGATGAAAGCCAAAACACCACGCGTGAACAAATGAAAATGTTCCTTACGCGCATAGGTTTTGGCTCGACGGCCGTTATTACGGGTGACGTCACTCAAATTGACTTACCCAAAGGCACTCGCTCAGGATTGGTGCATGCGATAGAAGTACTCAAAGGCGTTGAGGGTATCGGTTTTTCACACTTCACCGCGCGCGACGTAGTTCGCCATCCGTTAGTCCAACATATCGTTGTGGCCTATGATCGTTATGAAAAACTTGAGGCTGAAAGAAGCTCACGCAAACACGAGAACCACTCATGAGTTACTTTGCAGACGTTTTATATGAAACAAACCATAAAGACCTTCCCACGGAAGCCGACTTCGAGCGCTGGCTAAAGCTCGCGATGGGAGGACGGCGTTTACGAGCAGAAGTCTGTATCCGTATTGTCACAGAAGACGAAAGTCGAGAGCTTAACCACACATGGCGTGGAAAAGACTCTTCGACCAATGTTTTGTCTTTTCCTTTTGAAGCTCCGCCGGGCGTACCCACTGATTTAATTGGTGATTTAGCCATATGCGCGGATGTCGTTGCCCGCGAAGCGCAAGAGCAAAACAAACCTTTATTGCATCATTGGGCACACATGGTGATTCATGGCCTATTGCATCTTATCGGATTCGATCATATAAATGACATTGACGCCGAAGAGATGGAAGCACTGGAAATCAATCTTCTTGCTCAGCTCGGTATTTCAAATCCATACTTATCCGCTTAAGAGGACATTATGAGCGAAGAACGATCGGGATCTGCCACTAAAGGCTGGCTCGGAAAGCTAGCGCAGGCTTTTTCTGATGAACCCCCTACCCGGGAAGAACTGATTCAAGGGTTATATGAAGCAGCTGAAGCTGGCGTATTAGACAATGATGCGCTGAGCATTATTGAAGGGGCCATGCAGGTATCGGATATGAAAGTCCGGGACGCAATGGTACCTCGCTCTCAAGTCACAATGGTGCAAATCAACCAAGCACCGCGTGATTTTTTACCTACCATTATTGAGACCGCACATTCGCGCTTTCCCGTCTGTGGCGAAAATCCAGATGAAGTCATCGGCATTCTATTAGCAAAAGACCTGCTTAACTTCATGCTTGATGGCAATCTCGACAATTTCAGCCTACAAGACTGCATCCGCCCTGCCGTCTTTGTTCCTGAAGGTAAACGTCTGAATGTTCTATTGCGTGAGTTCCGTGGGGCACGAAACCATATGGCGGTTGTTGTTGATGAGTATGGTGGCGTCTCTGGGTTAATCACGATCGAAGATGTCTTAGAGCAAATTGTTGGTGAAATAGAAGACGAGCATGATGACGATGATGACGAAGGCAATATCAAAGCACTGGACGAACAGAGCTACCTTGTTAAAGCCTTAACCACCATTGAGGACTTCAACGATCATTTTAACAGCAGTTTCTCGGATGACGAATTCGACACCATCGGCGGCTTAGTCACTCAGCGCTTTGGTCGTTTGCCACTAAAAGGTGAACAAGTGAGTTTTGATCAGTTTAACTTCACAGTTTTATCGGCAGACAACCGTCGCATACGCTTGTTACAGGTCGAGCAATCATAGGCATCCGTTTGAATCTACGTCGTCTACTTCGCCCGGCGGTCAGTCTTAGTGCAGGCTTGACCGCAACCTTAGCGTTCGCGCCCTTCAATATGCCCTTATTTGCGCTGTTAAGCCCTGCTTTGTTTTACCTATGCATTGCTGGCATAACCGCTAAACGGGCCATATGGATTGGCTGGTGTTACGGCGTTGGTTTCTTTGGTGCGGGCGTTTCTTGGGTATACGTCAGCATTCATACCTATGGCTACGCTCCCGTTCCTCTTGCTGTTTTACTCACAAGCCTATTCGTGATGGCTTTAGCCACGCTATTTGCTTTACAAGGATGGTGCTTTGCACGCTTCTATCGAATACCTCGCTATGCATGGCTAGGGTTTATTGGTATATGGATATTCTTTGAATGGCTGCGAAGTTGGCTTTTTACAGGCTTTCCTTGGCTATATTTAGGCTATGCTTGGATCGATACTCCCCTAAGCTCACTAGCGGCAATACTTGGGGTTTGGGGACTGTCGTTACTCTCTTTGCTCTTCGCGGTGGGAATCACAGAGGCCATCCGCAGCCAACGACCTGGGCCTGGCCTCATCGCCCTCGCCTTGCCGTTGCTGACCCTACTCCTACCCAACGAATGGACAACCCCTGATGCTAAACCACCGCTTCGCGTTGCCTTGGTTCAGCCCAATATTTCTCAACATGACAAGTGGGATAGCGACAACCTGCCGCGCATTCTCAATCAGCAAATTGAATTAAGTATGCCGCACAAGGATGTCGATTTAATTATTTGGCCAGAAACAGCCATTCCTTCGTTATATTTCCAGGCCGCTCCATACGTCCAACCCTTTTTTGACTATCTGGACAGTTACGACACCACCTTAATGAGTGGGTTCCCATTCATGACAGGCAACCCACATGATGAAAGCTTGATGATGTTCCACAACAGTTTGGGTATTTTTAGTGGCAGCTCGGGCGTGTATCATAAACAACGCTTAGTGCCTTTTGGTGAGTATGTTCCCTTTGAAAACCAACTTAGAGGGCTCATTACCTTTTTTGACTTACCTATGTCAGAATTTAGCTTACCTCAAGAAACCCAGCTCACCTTACCCCTTAAGGATTGGGCCATTGCGCCATTAATTTGCTATGAAATCGCTTATCCCGAATTAACACGCATCTCCGCCCTCAACAGCCACTTACTCCTGACTGTTTCAAATGATGCTTGGTTTGGCGACTCACTCGCCGCGTATCAACACTTACAAATTGCCCGTATGCGTGCCATCGAAAACGGGCGCTGGCTTTTACGCGGGACAAATGATGGCATTACAGCCGTCATTCGATCGGACGGCAGTATAGAAGCACAAATACCCCGCAAGGTCGCCAAGGTATTAACAGCCGAAGTCCCAGCCATGCAAGGCAAAACACCCTATCAACACTTGGGTGTTTGGCCGACTCTGCTAATCGCCCTGTTGCTCATGACGCTGGGTTGGCGGCCATGGCAGCGAATCTCGGATAAATATCACCGCACCGCAGGCTGAGCAAGGTTCAATACTACCGCTTCGAATAAGCACTTGCTCTTCATTGCAGTTTAAACAACGCAACTTGCCAGGCACAGTGACTTCGCCTGCTAAATACTCTGTATCAGCATGCGCTAGCTGTTCACGCAACAATTCATGCTGCACCCGAGTCTGGTCTGCTAACTCCCATAAACGCTTGACCATTGTTTGCTCAAGCGCATTTAAATCAAAGTTCAACCACGCCGCAATGCCCTCACCCGTTTCATGCGCATAATAGCCGATTTGTTTGAGGTCTCGTTCAATGTAGGCGCTGAGTAGATCTATCTCATCGCGCGTCATTTCCTCTGCCGCCATTTCCAACTCTATTGCGTCACGGATAGTGGCCTGAACCGATTCCCATGTTTGATAGCCCGCTTCATCCAATTGATGACGTATTCGATCCAAGACACGATCGTAGATACGCGACATTTTTGAAGCACTATCGCTTGTTTTTTTTAGTGGGTCGCTCATAAAGTCTCCTTCACCTGCAAGGTGATGTGATTAAGCCCTGTTTGCATCTCTGCATATATTGTATGCTATGCCGCATTGACTCATCTTTCCAATTAATCTGACATCGACCAACGGGCTTTTATTCAAAACAGCCTGTACCGACGTCAAACAAGAGATCTGATCAGACACAATGAACGAGCACTATCAGCCACAGGCCATTGAACCAAATGCCCAGCAGTACTGGGAAGATAACGAAAGTTTCAAAGCCGTTGATGACACATCACGCGAGAAATTTTATTGCTTGTCCATGTTCCCCTACCCAAGCGGTCGACTGCATATGGGACATGTCCGTAACTACACCATAGGTGATGTAGTCTCTCGTTACCAGCGAATGCAGGGTAAAAACGTACTGCAGCCGATGGGCTGGGATGCCTTTGGCTTACCGGCTGAGAATGCGGCGATCAATAATAAAGTTGCCCCCGCAAAATGGACCTATGAAAACATCGACTATATGCGTAATCAGCTCAAGCAAATGGGCTTTGGTTACGACTGGTCTCGTGAACTCGCGACCTGCCATCCAGAATATTACCGCTGGGAGCAGTGGTTCTTCACACGCTTGATGAAGAAAGGACTGGTTTACAAGCGCGAAGCCGAGGTCAACTGGGATCCTGTTGACCAAACCGTTTTGGCAAATGAGCAAGTTATTGATGGCCGTGGATGGCGCTCAGGTGCCTTGGTCGAGCGTAAAAAAATTCCACAGTGGTTCTTAAAAATCACTGACTATGCTGATCAGTTGTTGGATGATTTGGACAAGCTTGAGCATTGGCCAGAGCAAGTCAAAACCATGCAGCGTAACTGGATCGGACGCTCTAAAGGCGCGGATGTCTCGTTCAAAGTTGAAAACTACGGCGATCTTCAGGTGTTCACAACACGCCCCGATACCCTCATGGGCGTGACGTACCTCGCGGTGGCCGCACAACATCCGCTCGCGTTAAAAGCCGCGGAGACGTCTGCCGATATTGCTGCCTTCATTGATGAGTGCAAAAATGTCAAAGTGGCTGAGGCCGATATGGCGGTCATGGAAAAGAAAGGCATTGATTTAGGCATTGAAGCAACTCACCCACTCACGGGTAAAAAAATCCCTGTTTGGACGGCCAACTTTGTATTGATGGAGTATGGCTCTGGTGCCGTCATGTCAGTACCTGCCCATGATCAGCGTGACTGGGAGTTTGCTAAAAAGTATGGTCTGCCAATCAAGCAAGTCATCGCATCTATCGACAACAACCTCAAGGTCGATCTTGATGAAGAAGCCTTCACCGAGAAAGGGAGCTTAATCAACTCCGGCGACTTTGATGATTTGGACTTCGACCTAGCCTTCAAAGCCATCACCAATGAACTGAGCAAACGTGGCCGCGGACAAATCACCATTAACTATCGCTTACGCGATTGGGGTGTGTCTCGTCAACGTTACTGGGGCGCGCCTATTCCGGTCGTTAACTGTGCAAGCTGTGGCCCAATTCCTGTTCCAGAAGATCAGCTACCAGTTGTTCTGCCTGAAGACGTTGAGTTCGATGGCGTTGGCTCCCCGATCAAAAAGCTTGCTAGTTTCATTGAAACCACCTGTCCTTGTTGCGGTGGCCCTGCTGAGCGCGAAACAGATACCTTTGATACCTTTATGGAGTCAAGCTGGTACTTTGCTCGCTTCGCCAGCGGAAATAAAACCGATGGGATGTTAGACCCCGAGCAATCTCGCTATTGGTTGCCTGTTGACCAATATATTGGTGGGATTGAGCACGCCATTTTGCATTTACTCTATTCACGCTTCTTCCATAAGCTGATGCGTGATGAAGGCCTTGTCGATTCTGATGAACCCTTCACTCGTCTACTCTGCCAGGGTATGGTGTTAGCCGAAACCTATTACCGTGAAGACGAGCGTGGTGGTCAGGTCTGGATTTCACCCACAGACGTCATCACTGAAACAGATGATAAAGGCCGGATTATTAGTGCCAGTCATAAAGATGATGGTGAGCCAGTATTGGTCTCAGGCATGTCCAAGATGTCTAAGTCCAAGAACAACGGCATAGACCCACAAGTGATGATTGACCGCTATGGTGCCGATACGGTTCGTCTTTTCATGATGTTCGCGGCACCGCCAGAGCAGTCATTGGAATGGTCAGATTCAGCTGTTGAGGGCGCTCACCGCTTCTTGCGTCGTCTTTGGAAACAGGTATTCGACCATGTCAGCCTTGGTATTCCCGCCGTTGAGCTTAACAGCGAAGACCTCACCGATAACCAGCGCGAACTTCGTCGCAAAGTGCATGAAACCATTCGTAAAGTGACCGATGATATTGAGCGTCGTCAGACCTTCAATACCGCTATTGCAGCCATCATGGAGTTGTCGAATGCCATATCACGTTTCGATGACACCTCTGATCAAGGTCGTGCGGTGATGCAAGAAGCACTTGAGGCTGGGGTCAGACTTTTGTCACCCATTGTGCCCCACATCACGCATGAGCTATGGACTCTGCTAGGTCATCAAAATGCGTTGGTGTCTGCCGCCTGGCCCGTCGCAGATGAAGCAGCGATGACTCGCTCAAAAGTTGAAATCGTTGTTCAAGTCAATGGCAAGGTGCGTGCGCGCATCGAAGTGGCGGCCGATGCCGATGAAGACACACTTTTGCACTTGGCATTGGCACAAGAAAATGTGAAAAAACACATGGAAGGCAAAATGATCCGTAAGAAAATTGCAGTGCCGAATAAACTGCTTAACATAGTGGTCGGCTAGGAGTTTTAATAATGGCGATGTCCTTGCGCATGCGCCACTGGTGTTTACTGTGTCTGCTGACCTTGATGGTCAGCGGATGTGGTTTTCATTTACGTGGTTCGTATAGTGTTTCTGATGAACTGTCACACGTCAGTATTGTCTCTGAGTCCGTAAGCCAAGCGATGGTTCAAGCGGTCACTGAAGCGATGACGTTAAATGGGGTAGAGGTTCTCCCGGGGGCAGACATCCAACTACTGCTAAAAAATCAATCTGATATACGGCGGACGGTCTCTCTAACACGCTTAGCACGCTCATCTGAGTACGAGCTTAGAACAATGATCCATTTACACGTAGTCGACAGTGAAGGCAATGAATTATTACCTGAGCGCACTCTCTACGCGGAACGTGTTTACAGTATCGATCCAGACAACATCACCGCCACAGAAACACAGGAAATCATTCTTAAAGAGCAAATCAGACGCGAACTTGCGCAACAAATTATGCGTCAATACATTCGCTTGAAAAGCTCGTGAGCTGATAATCAATAACTGACTCCTAGAGCGACTCGCAAGCATGAAACTGCGCCCAACGGACCTTCCGGCCAAATTGAGCTCAAATCCGGTTTACCCCGTATACCTTGTTTACGGGGATGAGCCGCTGCTTTCTCTAGAGAGTTGCGATTACATTCGTCGTTTTTTGTCCCAAAAAGGCTTCTCTGAACGAGAGGTCTTTCAAGTCGATGGGCATTTTAGCTGGGAAGGTACCCTACAAAGCACCAATGCTCTGTCACTGTTTTCTGAGCAGAAAATTCTTGAGATACGCTTAGGCGAATCCAAAATCAATAAAGCAGATAGCCAGCACCTACAAGCCTACCTAGACAATCCAGCACCGGATACTACATTGTTATTAGTGGCAGATAAGCTGGATGCAGGCAGTAAAAAAAGCGCGTGGTACAGCACGATTGACAAGCGTGGCCTGATGGTCGAAATTTGGCCACTTGAGCCTCAGCAACTACCGGGATGGCTTATTCAACGTGGCATTGCGTTAGGCTTACACCTTGATACGGAAGCGGCACAGCTTTTATCGGATCGTGTTGAGGGCAATTTACTTGCTGCACGCCAAGAACTGGATAAATTACGGTTACTCTGTGCTGATGGCCAAATATCGGCCGAGCAAATTCTAGAGGCCGTTTCGGACAACTCGCGCTATGATGTATTTGCGTTGATGGATGCAGCCCTCATGCGACAACCTGTTCGGTGTCAGAAGATTTTGCAGGTCATCCGGCAAGAAGGGGTTGAAGCACCTGTGGTCCTCTGGGCTATCACGCGTGAAATAAGAACGCTCTATGCCTTAATGCAAGGTCTGTCACGCGGTATGGCGGCAGACACGCTCTGCCAAAAAGAAAAGGTCTGGGGCAAACGCAAAGGCCCTGTTTTAAAAGCCTGCCAACGATTGCATCTGGATGATTTAGAAAAAATGCTTTCACAAGCCGCACTGGCAGACCATGCCATAAAAGGGCAAGGACAGCATGACCCTTGGCTGATTATGGCGCAATTGGTATTAGCATTGGCTGGCGCAGCACTTCCGTTAGCGGCATTGGAGGCTTAGATGAACGCACGTATTCGACACCTATCCCTACTAGCCATGAGCATTGGGATTCTCACTGGCTGTAGCGATTCAGACAACCCTGCAAAGATGACGCAAGGTGTAGATCTTTATGCCTACTATTGCAAAGAGTGCCACACCTACAGAGGCTTAGGTCCTGAGCTTCAGAACCTTCCACCTGGCGTCAATCAACTGCAAGAGCACGATGTCATCTTAATCATCAAGCACGGCTACCAGTTTGGACACCCCATGGGACATTTTCCTGATTTAACAGAGCACCAAGCCAGAGCTGTCGCCGAGTATGCTGTGGCCTTACGTCATGAGCAACGCATGAAAGCCTTGCAAGGCATGGAGCGCGTTGCGCCCCTAGAGCCTGCAAGCGACTAACTTAGTCGTCCTCATCCTCGTCGCCCGAACTGTCTTCCATGCCCAGTTCTTTGATTTTGCGTGTGAGTGTATTACGCCCCCAGCCCAACAACTCAGAGGCATCGCGCTTACGTCCGGCCGTATGTTTTAATGCAACCTCAATCATGGCACGCTCAAATTGTGGAACGGCTTCATTAAGAATGGTTTTACGACCATTGGTTAACTGCTGATCCGCCCAATTACGAAGCAACTGCTCCCAGTTACCATTTAATGCTAAACCTTGATCTTGTTGATCCAATAGCTCTGGCGGTAAATCAGATACCAACACCTCACGCCCCGATGCCATCACTGTTAACCAACGACAGGTGTTTTCTAACTGCCGAACGTTACCAGGCCAGGGCAAATCACAAATGAACTGCTCAGTTTCGGCCTTGAGCTGTTTTGGCTCAACACTCAACTCTTCTGCTGATCGCGCCAAAAAATGGCGTGCTAACCGAGGAATATCCTCGCGACGCTGTGAAAGCCGCGGAATATGAATACGAATGACATTCAAACGATGAAATAAATCCTCCCTGAAACGCCCCTCTTTCACTAAGCTCTCTAGGTTTTGATGGGTCGCGGCAATAATACGCACATCCACTTTGACAGGCGTGTGCCCTCCCACTCGATAAAACTCACCGTCTGCCAGTACTCGTAGCAAACGAGTTTGTGTATCGGCAGGCATATCGCCAATTTCATCTAAGAATAAGGTACCCCCATCTGCCTGCTCAAAACGCCCACGACGCGCTGCAGCTGCCCCTGTAAAGGCACCTTTTTCATGACCAAACAACTCAGATTCGATCAAGTCCTTAGGAATAGCCGCCATATTCAACGGAATAAAAGGATGTTCCGCACGCGGGCTATGCTTATGCAGTGCATGCGCAACAAGCTCCTTGCCCGTTCCAGAGTCACCATTTATCAAAACGGTAATATTGGATTGAGAAAGACGACCAATCGCGCGAAAAACTTCCTGCATGGCAGGTGCTTCACCAATAATTTCAGCCGTTGTGTCATCAACCACTTCAGGCGATTGAATACGTCGCTCATAGGCATGTTCAACAGCCCGACGAACCAGCGCGACAGCATCGTCAACATCAAAGGGTTTTGGCAAGTATTCAAATGCCCCGCCACGATACGACGCCACAGCACTGTCTAAATCGGAATGAGCCGTCATAATAATGATCGGCATATCCGGATTAATGGCTTGGATATGATTCAGTAACGCCAATCCATCCATACCCGGCATGCGGATATCACTGACAATAGCGTCAGGTTGCTCTTTATCCAGTCGCTTAATGAGATCGTCAGCAGACTCAAACATAGCGGTCTTCATTCCCGCCGAGCTTAAGGCTTTCTCTAAAACCCAGCGAATAGACCGGTCATCATCGACAACCCAGACATTACCCGGTGATTTCATTGTTTTGCTCCAGAGGAATTAGTAATTGAAAACGTGTTTGTCCTGGCTCACTGCTGCACTCAATCAAGCCTTTGTGCCGATTTATAATGGCCTGCGCTATCGACAACCCTAAACCCGACCCTTCTGCGCGACCAGTGACCATAGGATAAAAAATGGAACTGACCAAATCTTCAGGAATACCCGGCCCGTTATCAATGATCTCTATTGAACACACGAGCCGGTGTCGTTCGCTCCCTAAAGTCACTTGACGATGAGCGCGTGTTCTCAGAAGGATACTCGGCTCAGGCGTCGAAGCCTCCTGCAGCGCTTGCATCGCATTGCGTAAAATATTCAAAATCGCTTGGATTAACTGTTCTTTATCACCTAAAAATTCAGGAATACTTGGGTCATAATCGCGAACAAAACGAATTAAGTGATTGGATTCGACATCGACAAGACTGCAAACACGCTCAAGTAGCGCATGGACATTTATCTCCTCAATCCGAGGTAAATTATGAGGGCCCAGTAAACGATCAACTAAATTTCTTAGGCGATCCGCCTCTTCGATAATGACCCGTGTGTAATCATGCAGCTCGGGGTTATCAAGCTCCCGCTCTAACAACTGCGCAGCCCCTCGTATCCCACCGAGTGGATTTTTAATTTCATGTGCCAAGCCACGCACCAATGATCGTGCTGTTGCATGGCGATTTAGCAACTCTTCTTCACGCTCAATGCGCATTAAACGATCACGAGCTTGAATTTCTAATAGCAATCCCGAGTTTGACAGTGGATTGACGCTGTAATCGATCAACAACTCATTGGATAGAATGGTAACAATTCTGGCTTCCCGCTTACTGAAAGGGTGCGATGTTTTTAACGCATCTTTTAACAAGCGCACGTCGTCTTCAGCAAAGACCACGCACTCAGTGAGGGGCTTGCCTTTTAAACGACGATAAGAAATCTGCAGCAACATCTCTGCTGCGGGGTTCATGTATTTTACCCGCAACTCTTTATCCAGCATCACAACAGATGTTGTTAAGTTTTCTAACGTTTGTTTCGATGTATCTAAACTAAACATGCGGCCTCCAACTCTGTAACTTCTATTTGCAAAAAAGAGGCCACTTTTGCCTTCACTTCCCAACGCCCATTTACGGGCACTGCATGAAACATTATGGACAGGCTACAGGTTCAAGAGCACCCAATAAGCACCAATTTAGTGCACGAAACATTTAAACACGCACTGAAACTTTACTCAAAAAAAAACCTCCCGAGGGAGGTTTTTTATCATTTAATGACATTAAACAGAGTAATACAGATCGAACTCAACTGGGTGAGTCGTCATGTTAATGCGCTCAACTTCAGCACGCTTCAGACCAATGTAAGCATCTAGCATATCTTTAGAGAATACGCCGCCTTTGGTCAAGAACTCATGATCTGCTTCCAACGCATCCAAGGCTTCAGTCAAGCTGCCCACTACGGTTGGGATCAACTTCGCTTCTTCAGCTGGAAGATCATACAAATCTTTATCCGCTGGGTCACCAGGGTGGATCTTGTTCTGAATACCATCGATACCTGCCATCAACAGAGCTGCAAAGCAAAGGTATGGGTTCGCCGCTGGATCAGGGAAACGAGCCTCTACACGACGTGCTTTTGGTGTTGTGGTGTAAGGAATACGCAAGGATGCAGAACGGTTACGTGCTGAGTAAGCCAACATAACAGGCGCTTCGAAACCAGGAACTAAACGCTTGTAAGAGTTAGTTGATGGGTTACAAATTGCGTTCAACGCTTTAGCATGCTTGATAATACCGCCGATGTAGTAAAGCGCATAATCGCTTAGACCCGCATAGCCGTCGCCTGCGAAGATGTTTTTACCATCTTTGGACATAGACAAGTGAACGTGCATACCTGAACCGTTATCGCCAACCAATGGCTTAGGCATAAAGGTTGCAGTTTTGCCATACGCATGTGCAACGTTATGCACACAGTATTTCAGGATTTGAACTTCGTCTGCTTTCTTAACCAGAGTATTACCACGTACACCGATCTCACACTGACCAGCGGTTGCTACTTCGTGGTGATGCACTTCAATCGTTAAGCCCATTGCTTCCATCGCGTCGCACATAGCAGCACGAATATCATGCAAAGAGTCGATTGGCGGAACAGGGAAATAACCACCTTTTACGCGTGGACGGTGTCCAGTGTTACGTGAGCCGCCTTCAAGCTTCATGTTAGAAGACCAAGCCGCTTCTTCAGAGGAGATGGTATAACCACAGCCACTGATATCAGCATGCCAGTTTACTTCGTCAAATACGAAGAATTCTGGCTCTGGGCCTAACATTGCAGAGTCTGCAATACCTGTAGACGCTAAAAATTGCTCAGCACGCAAAGCAACTGAACGTGGATCACGGTCATAGCCTTGGCCAGTGGCTGGCTCAACGATGTTGCAACGAACAATAACAGTAGGCGCTTCAGTGAAAGGATCCAGAACCGATGCACTGTCATCAGGCATCAGGATCATGTCAGATTCTTGAATTCCTTTCCAACCTGCGATAGAGGAACCATCAAACATTTTCCCTTCTTCAAAGAAGGAATCACCCATATCAGATACTGGAATGGTAACGTGCTGCTCTTTACCTTTAAAGTCGGTAAAACGCATGTCGATCCACTTAGCACCGCTCTCTTTGATTAGATTCAGAGTATTCTCTGACATACGACTCTCTCCACATGTTAGCTATATGAATTTGCCGGAGGCCGGATGCAGAAAATATCCGGCGTAACCGCTTACATCAGTACAAGCAATGAACGTGCCAGTGTAAAAAACCCCGCTAAATCAGGACTCTTATGAGTCGACAAATCGGTGACCATTCACTTTTTGCACCATTAAAGTACACATTTACTAAAAATGCACCATTAGTGCTCACGAAAGACGTTGGCGACGATCGTATTTTGTGCAACGCACTCTAGAATCATACTGGAACAACCATAAATTTGCGCCATCCCGGTGCAAATATAAATTTAATTGACTTGTTCAAAATGTCATCAAACTTTCGTCGCTTGTTCGGGGTTAGTTGCGTATAATAATGCGCTTTAGACAAAGAACCGGTACAAACTTGTGATCGAAGACTTAAGAAACATTGCTATCATCGCCCACGTCGACCATGGCAAAACAACCCTCGTCGATAAACTGCTACAGCAGTCCGGCACCTTAACTCGCCGTGACGAGTCCTCTGAGCGAATCATGGACTCGAATGACCAAGAACGTGAACGCGGCATCACGATTCTAGCCAAGAACACAGCCATTAAATGGAACGACTATCGTATCAACATCGTTGATACACCGGGGCACGCGGACTTCGGTGGCGAAGTAGAGCGTGTTCTTTCGATGGTAGACTCTGTTCTTCTGTTGGTTGATGCGGTTGACGGCCCAATGCCTCAAACACGTTTCGTAACTCAGAAAGCCTTTGCTCAAGGCTTGCATCCAATCGTCGTTATCAACAAAATTGACCGTCCAGGCGCACGTCCAGACTGGGTTATGGATCAGGTATTTGATCTGTTTGATAACCTTGGCGCAACCGACGAGCAGCTAGACTTCCCTGTCGTCTACGCCTCAGCGTTGAACGGTATCGCGGGCTTAGATGCCGATGACATGGCTGAAGACATGACGCCATTGTTTGAAGCGATCATTAAACACGTTCATCCACCACGCGTTGATCCAGAAGGTCCGTTGCAAATGCAAATCTCGGCACTGGACTACAACAGCTACGTTGGTGTTATCGGAATTGGCCGTATTACACGTGGTCGTCTGAAAACCAACACCCAAGTTAAAGTAATAGACAGCCATGCTCAATTGCGCAGCGGTAGAATATTACAGGTCATGGGTTACCATGGACTTGAGCGTGTAGAAGTTCCTGAAGCTGAGGCTGGCGATATTGTTTGTATCACAGGCCTTGACCAACTGAACATTTCTGACACCATCTGCGACCCTAACGTCGTTGAAGCGCTGCCAGCACTGTCGGTTGATGAACCAACAGTTTCTATGACCTTCCAAGTGAACGACTCACCCTTCGCAGGTAAAGAAGGCAAGTTTGTTACCAGCCGCAACATTAAAGAGCGTTTAGAGCGTGAATTAATTCACAACGTGGCGCTGCGTGTTGAGCCAGGCGACTCTCCTGAGAAATTCAAAGTATCAGGTCGTGGAGAACTTCATCTATCGGTTTTGATCGAATCCATGCGTCGTGAAGGGTTTGAATTAGGGGTGTCTCGTCCCGAAGTTATTCAAAAAGAAATCGACGGTGAAATTCGCGAGCCATACGAACTGGTGATGCTGGATGTTGAAGAGCAGCACCAAGGCTCGGTGATTGAAGAGCTCGGTAAGCGTAAAGGCGACATGACCAACATGGAAGTGGACGGTAAAGGACGCATTCGCGTGACCTTTATGATCCCTTCTCGTGGCCTAATTGGTTTCCGTAGCCAATTTATGACCATGACCTCAGGCACTGGCATTATGACTTCTGTCTTTGATCATTATGGTCGCGTAAAAGACGGCGACGTCGCGGCGCGTAATAATGGTGTGTTAGTGTCTATGGTGAACGGTAAAGTGCTTGGCTTTGCACTTTTCACACTTCAAGAACGTGGTCGCTTATTCGTAAGCCCAGGCATTGAAGTGTACGAAGGCATGGTCATTGGTATCCACGCACGCTCAAATGACTTAGTTGTTAACCCAACCAAAGGTAAGCAGCTAACCAACATGCGCGCATCCGGTACTGATGAAAACATCGTACTGACACCGCCAATTCGTTTCTCTCTTGAGCAAGCGCTTGATTTCATCGAAGACGATGAATTGGTCGAAGTTACACCTGTTGCCATTCGTGTTCGTAAGAAGTTTTTGAAAGAAAACGAGCGCAAGCGCAATAAAAAGTAATTGGTTTAGCCTGCGCCTCGCGCGCTGGATAAACGTTCAAAAGGCAGCCTAGGCTGCCTTTTTGCGTTATCATGGGATGTATCTATGATCAGTTTCTTCGGTGGAGCCAACCATGCGGGTTTTATATCCTGAAATCAGTCCTTATGCTCAATATCGCCTTGCTGTCGACGAACAGCATACTCTATACGTAGAAGAGTGTGGCAACCCTCAAGGCATCCCTGTTGTTTTCATACATGGAGGCCCGGGAGGCTCGATATCACCCGCACATCGATGCTTTTTTAATCCAGAAGCGTATCGAATCGTTCTGTTTGATCAACGAGGCTGCGGACAATCGACGCCACATGCTTGCTTAGATAACAACACCACACCTCACTTAATCAGCGACATGGAAACCATACGCCAGCATCTCAACATTGAGCAATGGCTACTGTTTGGAGGTTCATGGGGATCAACCTTGGCGTTGGCGTATGCCCAATCCCATCCCGAACGTGTATTGGGTATGATTTTGCGAGGTATTTTTCTATGCCGCCCTCAGGATATCCGCTGGTTTTATCAACAAGGAGCCAGCGCAATTTTTCCGGATTATTGGCAAGACTATGTGAGCGTGATACCCGAAGCTGAACGCGACAATATGCTAGCCGCCTATTATCGGCGTTTAACTTCTGACAATGAGCTAGCACGCATGGCTGCTGCAAAGGCGTGGTCTATTTGGGAAGGCCGCTGCTCAACCCTTCATCCAAACACCGATATTGCGGAGCACTTTGGTGATCCACACATTGCATTAGCAATGGCAAGAATTGAAGCACACTATTTTATTAACAATAGTTTTATGACGGATAATCAACTCATCAAAAATGCCGACGTTCTAAACGATATTCCCACAATTCTTATCCACGGTCGTTATGACGTTGTCTGCCCGATTGAGCAAGCCTTTGCTCTGCACAAAGCGCTACCCAACGCGCAACTGAATATTATTCGTGATGCAGGTCATTCGGCATTTGAGCCAGGGATAACGGATAACTTGATCAAAGCAACCGATCAGTTTGCTCAACTCAAAGCCTAAATTTGGGACGACGACATAATGAAAGGTCTCATTCAACGTGTACAGCATGCGTCGGTTCATGTTGATAATGAATGCATCGGACACATTAACCAGGGCCTACTTCTGCTGCTGGGTGTTGAGAGGCAGGACACAGAAGAAGCCGCCGATAAGATGCTCCATAAGGTGCTTAACTATCGGGTGTTTTCTGATGATGCTGGCCGTATGAACCTTAACTTACAGCAAGTGAACGGTGGTTTATTGATTGTCTCGCAGTTCACGCTCGTCGCTGACACGAAGAAAGGCTTGCGCCCCGGCTTTTCAATGGGGGCGACACCCGAACAAGGAAAAACCCTTTACTCCTACTTTGTTCAGCGCGCCCAAGCCACCTATCAACACATAGGGACTGGGCAATTCGGGGCGGATATGCAAGTTTCGTTAGTCAACGACGGCCCTGTCACTTTTTTGCTCGAAACCTAAAGAATTAGGAGATTTTCTTATTTTTTAAGCCTTAGGCAAACCTTTCTATCTTATAGTTGGAAATTTCAAAAAAAACCGCCTATTGATATAAGGTAAAATCGGCGGTTTATACTCAGTATATATAACTCTAACTATAACGGATCAGCCAAAATTATGAGCTCACCTAAAATTTGGACCCATAAGGGGACCTTTCTGCTTGCCGCCGTTGGCTCGGCTGTCGGCCTCGGGAATCTCTGGCGTTTCCCATACTTAACAGGCGAGAATGGTGGCGGAGCCTTCATACTCATTTATGCACTCACCATTGCGGTAGTGGGTATCCCCATCCTGATTGCTGAGAGCTTACTCGGCCGTGCAAGCCGGAAAAGCCCTATTATGGGTATGAAGTACCTCACCAAATCTCATGGCACCAGCTCCAACTGGCAGATTATTGGCTGGATGGGTGCTGTAGCGGCCTTCATTATCCTAAGCTTCTATTCGGTCATTGCCGGTTGGGCTATTCACTACACTGGACTTATGTTTTCAGGATCCTTGAGCGGAGCCAGTGCCGAAACAATAGGCGCTGCATTTGGTGACCTTCTCGCATCACCTGGGCTTCTACTGACATACCACACCCTATTCATTATCGCGTCAGGTGCGATTGTGGGTATGGGCATCCATAAAGGGATTGAAAGCGGATTACGCTTTATGATGCCCGCTCTGTTCTTTATCCTGTTGATTGTTCTTGCCTATGGCATTATCGCAGGCGATGCAGTGGCCGCCATGAAGTTTCTGTTCACGTTCAATCTATCAGATCTAAGCCTTGAAGGCTGGCTGCAAGCAATGGGGCAGTCCTTCTTCACCTTAAGCTTAGGCATGGGTGCCATCATGGCTTATGGTGCCTACATGTCCAGCGAAGCATCCCTCACACGGACCGCTATTTGGATTGCTCTAGTCGATACCGTCATTGCCTTACTGGCAGGTATTGCAATTTTCGCCTTGGTCTTTGGCAGCGGCATGGAAGCGGGGCAAGGACCGGGATTGATGTTCGTAACACTTCCTATCGCCTTTGCTGACCTACCCGGCGGTATTTTACTGGGTGGTATTTTCTTTATTTTAGTGATCGGTGCAGCGCTGACCTCCGCCATTTCTCTTGTTGAGCCAGTGGCTGCATTTCTGGTTGAGAAATACGGTTTAAGCCGTCCTACAGCCGTTGGCATTATGATTTTCGGCTGTTGGTTGCTTGGCTTAGTCACCGTATTTAGCTTCAATATCTGGTCAGAAGGCACCATTACCCACACACTGTTTAATCGCTCACCTTTTGATGTGTTAGAGTTTGTAACAAACATTCTAATGCCGTTGGGCGGTTTACTCATTGCCTTGTTTGCAGGATGGGCATTGAGTCGTGATGAAGTCATTCGGGAAATGGCCACCAATGATCAGTGGTTCAAAATTTGGCAGTTTCTGGTCAGATTTATTGCACCAACAGCGGTTGCGTTCGTGTTTTTACGGACAATTCCACAAGTTGAAGGTTACCTGATCCCTACAATTGGTTCAGTTTTGATCATTGGTGCATTTACAGCTGGTCGCACCTTTATGGCCAATAACAAAGCCAATTAACGTTTGATTTATGCGTAAAAGCCGTGTCTTCATCTTAAGCGATGGACACGGCTTTTTATTGAAACATCCACAGTCTTTTCAATCTTAGCCTACTGTTCATCCATGATCCTGAAATTAATATCTGTGTTTAAGTCACTTCATTTCGATCAGGCAATGGCATGCCTCTGCGCTTTTGCTCCCACGTATACAGCAAGCTCCCATATAAAATGAGTGCATAAGCCGCTAACTCAATCCCTTCCTGGATCGTATTCTTAAGAAGCCTAGGTGCCGAACGATCCAAATCATGCGTAAAAATGGCCTCCCATAGCGCGCCAGTACCAAATACACGGCTAAAAAATAACAGCAATGCAATCCCCGCCAATATATATGCAAACGGGTAAGACTTTGCCGCCTCTGCCATCGATACCAATAAATTCTTACGCCAAAACAATGCCATCAAAACCGAAAGCCCTGCGATCCCTGCGACTAAATATTGCCATAAGCCTGGTTTTATCATATCCAGTAGCGCATCTTGTTCACGAACAAACATACACAGGAAAAAACTGGCCACTAGCACTAAAAAACCGCGTTGCTCCCGTTCAGTCCACATCAGTTTAAAAAAAAGAATTGCGGATAAACCAATGAAAATGGATTGACTGATTTCAGTCACGCCTTGTTCGGGCATACCATGGCCAATCACCACGATATCTAAGTACACCGCTAAGGGTGACCATAACAGCCCTACGACTAAACCCAAAAAACTCAGAATAGAATACTTGATGCTGTTTAAAGCGTGCGACATTCCCTACCCTCTGTCATTGTCCTGAAATAATAAAGGTGTATTTTGAAGGGGGTTTGTTTTTTTGTCGATATATTGTTAGATCTGACACTGAAAATCAGTGCCAGATCTAGGTGATGGGATTCTTCAGTTTTGCGTTTGGGTTTGCGCTAACTGGGCAACGATTTCCTTTTCATGCAACAGGGTAAACCAAGTGTCGACGACGGCATCATGTAGATCCAAAAAATCAATTTGCAATTGATCTATGTATTGATGCAGTTGATCCGGCTCTGAAGACAAGAGCGGAATATCCGCACTGGTGATATGTGCTAAACAGTTTTGTGCCGCTGCCAATGCACGTACATGGCCAGGAAGCTGGCTGAGTTCGGCACAGACTTGGGTTAAGGTACATGCAACGGCGCGCGGGAAACGCACATCCTGCAACAGGAAACGAAGCACATCAGGACCTCGCACGCGCAAACGAACATGCTGACGGTACATCTGAAACCCAGTTAAAGACTTTAAAACGCTAACCCATTGCAAGGTTTCAAAAGGCGTCATTTCTTCGGGAGTACGCGGCAATAGATTCTCTGAACGGACATCAATGATGCGCGTTGTCATGTCAGCACGTTCGATGGAGCGTCCTAACTGTAGAAACGTTCTAACCTGCGTATAGCTCAACGTTCCCTCAATCATCCCGTTTACCGTCTCACAACTGCGAATGACTCGATTCAAAAACGCATCGCGATTTCTAGGTGTTATTCCAGCCTCAACTTGATGGCTGATTGCCAAAAACAGCTGGTTAACCTCCTCCCAAATACGCTGAGGCATCACATCACGCGTTGTTCTCAAGTTTTCTCTTGCGGCAGCAAGCGACGAAACAATCGAACCACTGTAACGACGATCTCCACAGAAGAAACTGAGCACACTCTCCTCATCTCTTTCTGTATAGTACTTGTCAAATACCTCATCACTGCTTGTAATAGTCACTAAAGAAGACCAACCCAACCGGGTAGCTTTGGGGAAATCCAACAATAAATGGCTGTTAACACTTATCAGCCGTGCTGTATCTTCCGCACGTTCGAGGTAGCGAGCCATCCAATACACACTTTCGGCAACTCTTGATAACATAACTCAACCCCTCTTAGTATCGACAATCCAAGTATCTTTGCTACCCCCACCCTGTGAGGAATTGACCACTAAGGACCCTTTGGTCATCGCCACACGAGTGAGCCCTCCCATCGTCACATAAGTGGACTGACCACCCGACAGAATAAAGGGGCGCAAGTCGACATGACGCGGCTCCATTCCTTCATCACACAAAGTCGGAGCGGTTGATAAGGATAACGTAGGTTGCGCCATATAATTACGGGGATTGGCGTTAATCAAATCAGCGAAAATCTTTCGCTCTTTTTTAGTGGAGTGAGGACCAATCAACATACCATAGCCACCCGACTCATTCGCAGGTTTTACAACTAACTTATCGAGATTATCCAGCACATACTTGCGATCATCCTCGAACATACACAAATAGCTTGGCACATTCGGCAATAAAGGCTCTTGATCAAGATAATAGCGTATAATTTCAGGAACAAAGGCATACACGACTTTATCATCGGCAACCCCCGCTCCCGGCGCATTGGCTAACGCAACCTTACCACTGCGCCAAGCGCGCATCAGACCCGGAACACCTAACATTGAATCAGGGTTAAAGGCCTCGGGATCTAAGAACATATCATCAATACGACGGTAAATGACATCCACTCGTTGCAAACCATCGACTGTACGCATATAGACACAGTCATCTTCGCCAACCACTAAATCACTGCCTTCCACCAGCTCAACGCCCATTTGCTGAGCTAAGTAGGAGTGCTCAAAATAAGCGGAGTTATAAATTCCGGGGGTTAGAACAACGATTTGTGGGTCGTCTCCAGGTCTTGGTGACATAGATGCTAGCATGTCATATAGCTGATCGGTGTAATCATCAACCGGTTGTATCCGCCCTGTTGCAAATAGCTCGGGCAGTACGCGCTTCGTGACATTGCGATTTTCCAACATGTAAGAGACGCCCGACGGCACGCGCAAATTGTCTTCTAATACGTAGAGCGTACCATCCTTATCTCTGACTAAGTCAGAGCCACAAATGTGTGCCCAAACACGGTGCGGTGGTGTAATGCCAACACATTGAGGCCTGAAGTTCACAGACTGTGCTAAAACTTCCGCTGGAAAAACACCATCCTTAACAATTTTTTGATCATGATACAGATCATCGATGAACATATTGAGTGCTTGAACACGCTGCTTTAACCCTGCAGAGGTTCTTTGCCACTCGTCTAAAGGAATAATTCTTGGAACGATATCAAAAGGCCAAGCACGATCGATCATGCTGCCTTCGGTGTACACCGTAAAGGTGATCCCCATCATTTGAATTGCAACGTCAACCGCTGTTTTATGATCAGCGAGTTCTCGTGCATCCAACTGCGCTAAATACTCACACAACATCCGAGAAACATCTCGCGGTTGTCCGGGCCCTGCGAGTAGCTCATCGTAAAAGCCATTACACGCATAATTTTGCCAGTTAACTTTACTCATGGCATGCATTCCGTTCTATTTGTAGATGTTACAAGAATATTAGCAATTGCCATACCAACCGTTATTTTGTTGATAAGGATGTGCGTTTTTTCGTTATCGTCCCCATTTATGCACCATAATGCTCATCAACAAAACCAACATCAGCACCAAAATAGTGCAGCAATTTGCCTCTAGTTATGAATCGTTGTTTTTAGACTATAGTTCTTGTTAGCCCATTTTTTCTACCTTTATTATGAATTCACTATTAATTACATAAATAGACGGTATAAGTGGCATATCAATTGCTGTTCATTCACTATACTAACTTAACGATCATTGACCGGATTAAGACGATGACCATACGTGTTGCACTGAAGCACTCTACCCGTTACGACTTCGACAGACCCGTCAACCTCTCTCCTCACTTAGTGCGCCTTAGACCTGCACCCCATAGTCGTACACCTATTGATGCCTACTCACTCAAAGTGTCCGGTGGTGAGTACTTCATAAATTGGCAGCAAGATCCCTTTGGAAACCATCTGGCTCGATTGGTGTTCCCGGAGAAGGTGACACACCTGCATGTTGATGTTGAGCTGATAGCCCCTATGACGGTTATCAATCCATTTGATTTTTTTATTGAAGACTATGCGCAAGACTTTCCATTCAAGTACCCCGATGGATTAAAAAAAGAGCTAATCCCCTATTTAGAAATCACTGAATCCGGCCCTTTACTCACACAGTGGTTAACAGAAGTTACCGATAAACCAACTCCTATGGTTGATTTTCTTGTCGCTATTAATCAGCGTTTAGAGCAAGACATCGACTATTTGATTCGCATGGAGCCCGGTGTACAAACAGCGGAAGAAACCTTGCAGAAAGCTCAGGGTTCTTGCCGAGATTCTGCATGGCTCATGGTACAAATATTACGACACCTCGGTTTAGCGGCCCGTTTTGTTTCCGGCTATCTCATCCAACTGACGGCCGACGTCAAAGCGCTCGATGGCCCTTCAGGCACTGAGGTCGACTTTACCGATCTGCATGCTTGGACAGAAGTGTTCATCCCAGGTGCAGGCTGGGTCGGTCTAGACCCAACGTCGGGACTTTTTGCTGGCGAGGGCCATATTCCCTTGGCCGCCACTCCCGAACCTTCCAGTGCCGCGCCCATTACCGGACTCTCGGATAAGTGTGAAGTTGAATTTGATTTTGAGATGAGTGTCACTCGGGTTCACGAGGATCCTCGTGTCACAAAGCCCTACACAGAAGAGCAGTGGTCTAAAATCGATGCGCTTGGCGACTATGTAGACGAACGGATTGAGGCCAACGACCTCCGTCTAACGATGGGTGGTGAGCCAACATTTGTGTCGATTGATGACATGGATGCGCCTGAATGGAACACCGAAGCTCAAGGCCCTAACAAGCGTCGCCTCGCCGAAAGCCTATTAAAGCGTCTAAGACCACATTTTGCCCCTGGCAGCCTTATCCATTACCAGCAAGGGAAATGGTATCCCGGTGAGCCTTTACCTAGATGGGCCTTAGCATGCTACTGGCGTAAAGACGGTCTTCCTGTCTGGAAAAATGACGGCCTACTGGCCGACATGTACAAAGACTATTCAGCAACACCTGAAGTGGCGAATCGCTTTGCAACCCGCTTAGCTAAGCGTATCGGGGTGGCCGAAAAGTGGATCATTCCCTGTTTCGAAGATGCCTACTACTACTTGTGGTTAGAGCGCCAGCAACCCGTTGATATCGATCTTCGCAAAGAAGACCTGAAAGACGATGAAAATCGTGCACGACTGGCACGTCTATTGGAGCGAGGCTTGGATGAAATCACTGGCTTCACGCTCCCTCTGAACCGCAATCCAAGTAGCCTTAAGTGGCAGTCGGGGCCTTGGCCCGTTCGACGTGAGTCGCTGTACCTCATTCCTGGGGACTCACCTATGGGGCTCAGACTTCCATTGTCAGCCCTACCCTTTGCAGGTCGCGACGACACCCAACATCCTACCAGTTTGTTTGAACATCAAGCACCACTGGCCGATATGCATGGAGAAGTTGCAAGTCGCTACAGTGACGTGCAAGCAAAACAAACACCAGGGCCTCACGCTCCAACGCCACTAAAGCAAGACATCCAGGAGCAGACCCCGGATTCGGCTGATGGACCTATCATTCACACGGCGTTGTGTATTGAGCCACGCGAAGGTAAGTTATTTGTCTTTATGCCGCCATTACCGCGACTGGAAGACTACTTAGAATTGTTGGCTCACATTGAGAAAACAGCCACTGATATGGCGCTCCCGATCTGTATCGAAGGCTATCCACCTCCGTCCGATAATCGTATGGAGAAGTTCTTGATTACGCCAGATCCAGGGGTGATCGAAGTCAATATCATGCCATCAAAAACCTGGCGTGAGCTTGTGAGTAGAACTCAGTGCTTATATGAAGAAGCGCGCTTGGCACGTTTGGGTACCGAGAAATTCATGCTTGATGGACGCCACACTGGCACAGGTGGCGGAAATCACGTCACGCTCGGCGGTGAAACGCCGTCTGATTCACCCTTTTTAAGACGTCCAGACTTACTGGCCAGCATGATCACCTTCTGGCAACACCACCCAAGCTTATCCTACTTATTTGCAGGGATGTTCTTAGGCCCAACCAGCCAAGCACCTCGAATTGACGAGGCCCGCCATGAAGCGTTATACGAGCTGGAAATTGCTTTTCAACAAATGCCCGTTGGCGAGATTCCACAGCCGTGGATGGTGGATCGCCTGCTGCGCAACCTGTTAACCGACATTACCGGTAACACGCATCGCGCCGAGTTTTGTATAGACAAGCTGTACTCCCCTGACAGCCCAACTGGGCGCTTAGGCTTAGTCGAATTGCGTGGCTTTGAAATGCCGCCTCATGCTCAAATGAGCTTGATGCAGCAGCTTCTCATACGCGCACTGGTGGCGCGCTTTAGTGAAACGCCCTATCGTAAACCGCTGGTTCGCTGGGGAACCGCTCTGCATGACCGATGGCTGCTCCCCCATTATTTATGGGAAGACCTTAAAGATGTACTCGATGATCTTCGTGAACATGGCTTTGATTTTGATCCTAGCTGGTTCGAAAGCTTCTTAGAGTTCCGTTTCCCACAACATGGGCAGGTTATCTACGACCAGGTACAAATTGAGCTGCGACAAGCCATCGAACCTTGGCATGTGTTAGGTGAGGAAGTCAGTGGCGGTGGCACAGCACGTTATGTTGATTCATCCGTAGAGCGCTTACAGGTCAAGCTGTTTGGCTATAACCCCGCTCGCCATATACTCACCTGCAATGGACGCAGAGTGCCTCTGCAACCGACAGGAGTGAACTCTGAAGCCGTCGCAGGTGTTCGTTACCGAGCCTGGCAACCACCTTCCGCGCTTCATCCTATGATTCCAGTCCATGCTCCATTAGTGTTTGACTTGGTGGATACGTGGAACCAGCGCTCATTAGGGGGCTGTATTTATCATGTTTCACACCCTGCTGGGCGCAATTACGAAGACTTCCCAGTGAATGCGAACGCAGCAGAATCTAGACGCTTGTCTCGTTTCTGGGCGCAAGGTCATACACAAGGAAAAATGGACTTAGGTGTTGAAACAATCCAACCTGAGTATCCTCATACTTTAGATCTTCGCCGTGATCACAGATCTAAAGGAGATTCTGATTTATAATTGTCTCTTCTCACTTAGCGCCAAGAGGCTAAAGCCGCCTCTTGGCCCAATACGGAACTCATGATGTTCGACCCCAATTCACTTAATGCAGAATTTCAGGCAATGCTGTCTGCTTATCTTAAACAACTGAACCAGCATGGGGTACACGCCCATGATGAGCTTTTTAGTTCGGATGATCGCATTCGTACTCAATGGCATTCTCTGCTTGAGGAGTTCAGCCAGCTAGGTACAGAAACCCTGCTTGCGCGAAGTGAAGAAGCGCAAAACTTACTGCATGAGAATGGGGTTACTTTTAACTCCTATGAAGATGATCCTGGCCGCATGCGCTCTTGGGAGCTGGATTGTCTTCCGTATGTGATCAGTACAGTTGAGTGGGAGACATTAGAGCAAGGATTAACACAACGAGTTCGTTTACTTGAAGCCTTAGTCAATGATCTCTATGGGCCAAGAAATGTCATCAAAGAAGGTATTTTACCGCCTGAACTCATTTACACTCACCCAAGCTATCTGTTTCCGGCACTGAATGAAGAGCAAACACCGGATCGCCCCTATATCATTTTTCACAGCACAGATCTTATACGAAATGCCTCAGGCGAATGGCAAGTATTGGGTGATTGGACTCAATCGCCTTCTGGTACAGGCTATGCGCTCGAAAATCGTATTACCCTTGCCCGTGCCTTACCCAATTTGTACCGAGAAGCGCCGATTAAACGCTTAGCCGGTTTTTTACAGGCCCAACTGCGCTGTCTAGCCAGTTTAAACCGCGGTCAGAAAGAGCATCCCAACATTGTGTTGTTATCACCAGGACCCGGTAGTCCAGGCTATTTCGAGCATGCTTGGCTTGCCAACTATATGAACTTCACGCTTGCTGAAGGCGCCGATCTCGTCGTTCGTGATGGGCAAGTGTCCATGAGAACACTTGGGGGGCTCAAACGCGTCGATATTATTCTTCGACAAATCAACGACCCTTGGTGTGATCCACTAGAACTACGAGGCGATTCATTACTTGGTGTTCCTGGTTTAATGCAGGCTGCACGCAATGGTGAGGTTGAAATCGCCAACGCCTTAGGAACTGGCGTATTGGAGCACCCCGCTTTATCCATTTTCATGCCAGAACTCTGCCAACACCTCTTAGGTGAAAAGCTGCTGTTAAAGAATAGAGCTGCTCTATGGTGTGGCCAAGATCAACAATTAGAGCGTGTTCTCAATGAAACGGGGCAATGGCTAATTAAAGATGTACGCACGCCGACCCGTTTGATCAAACCTGAAAACCTATCTGTCAACGAACGGGAAACGCTGTATAAATCCATCCAACGCCAGCCTTTTTTGTTCGTTGCATTGGATAAGCCTAAAGCGGCAACAACACCTGTTTTTAATATCAAAAGCCGTCAGTTCGAACCTCAACCCGTGAACTTACGCTTGTTCAGTCTGGTTGAGCCTGATGACCTTTTCAAACCACTTGCAGAACGCCAGTACCGTATTATGCCGGGCGGACTCGCTTGGATTGGCAATGCAGGCACGCCGTTAATGGAAAGCCAAACCGTCAAAGATATATGGGTGATGGCACCCGTTCCGCAACCGCATATCAGTTTGTTGCGTCAAGCCAATGGTCCCATTGTTGTCACTCGCGACGGCACCGATCTGCCTTGTCGAGTGGCCGATAGCCTTTTTTGGATGGGACGCTATGGTGAACGTTTAGATATCAGATCACGTCTACTACGTGAAACCTTTTCTCGCTTACAACAGGAAGACCAAGAAGACACAGGCACCCGCTTAATTCCCGACCTGTTCGCGGCACTAGAACTCGACTATCCAAACGTACCGAGCGAAATTAAAGCTCTCAAATCAGCATCGACTGAAAATACTCGATTAACACGTGCGGAGTATTTGAATTTACGAAATTGTTTATTAGAACTGTTTGCAGAACACCAAAACGACGGCATGCCTTGGCTATTTAGTCACTTTCTACGCAATTGCCGCGCGGTTCGTGACCATCTAGGGGATGATGCTTGGCGCACAGTGAACAATCTTCGCCAACGCTTCAATGATATGCCAAGCGCACAGAGCGCGATTATGGCACAACGGCATTTAGAGGGCGTCGTCACCAACCTTGCTGCCTTTTTTGGTTTATGCAACGAAACAATGCCACATCATTATGGCTGGCGTTTTTTGGATATTGGTCGCTTTATTGAACGGATATTGCTATCGCTAGAACTGCTGCGTTTAGCCTTGCTCACCGCTAGGCATCCCGGCATCCCCTTATGGGAAGTTGTGTTAGCAACCACCGATAATTTCACCGTGTATCGTCGTCGTTATCGTTCACAACTGCATCCATCCGCAATCCTAGATCTACTGTTGTTTGACGAAACCAACCCGCGTTCCGTCGGATACATGTTGAAACGACTTAGCCGACAAATCGAGCGATTACCACATCCGAATATTTCGCCCTACCGCAACCAAGAGACCCGCTTAGTGATACAAGCGACAAGTGCATTGCATCTTGCCGACTTAGATAACTTAGTGAACATAGATCATTCGGAAGAGGCACAAGCTGCGTTGGCCACATTGCTTGATCAACTCATCCAACCCATGTCGGAGCTTTCCAATGCCATTTCACATAGCCATTTCAGCCATGTGGAAGCACCTCGCCAATTGGTGACCATGCAAAGCACTGTATAAGCATGCCAAGTCTAGATACAATAGAGCACTTTTAAGCTAGAGCACCTGACACACTGATGAAATACGAATTGCGTCACACCACTCGATATGACTACTCAAGTGATGTGACCTTAAGCCACAATGAAGCACGCCTCTTGCCCAGAATCATGCCCTGGCAAGAGGTTGAGTCCGCTGAGCTATCTATTTCACCCGCCCCTGTCAGATTGCGCGAGCGGCCCGATTTTTTTGGTAATCGCGTCAACTACTTCTCGATGCAAGATCTTCACAATACGCTTGAAGTGACAGCAAGCAGTGTTATTACCACCTCGGCCCGTCCCTTTCCACCCGCAGAGATTGATCTCAACTGGCAAAGCGCTGTAGATCAACTTAAAACGGGGCAGAGGGCATTAGAAGCCTGTATTGATCAAGATCTTTTAGAAGCAAGACTGTTTATGTTGGACTCAGACTTTATTCGTCATGACGCGTTATTGGCTGAGTACGCACGTACGAGCTTTACCTCCGATCGCTCATTAATTGATGCTATTATTGCGTTCAATCAGCAAATTTTTGCAGATTTCATTTACGACCCCGAGCATACAACTATCGCAACACCTATTCTCGATGTGCTTGCCTCTCGTCGTGGCGTCTGCCAAGATTTTGCGCATTTAGCCATCGGTTGCTTGCGCTCATTGGGGTTAGCTGCGCGCTATATGAGTGGCTACATGGAAACACTACCGCCACCTGGGCAAGAAAAGCTTCAAGGTGCAGATGCGACTCATGCATGGCTCGCTGTGTATATTCCGCAATGGGGCTGGCTCGAAATTGATCCGACCAATGGCTGCTTACCCGACGAGCGCTACATCATTTTAGGTTGGGGTAGGGATTTTGCCGATGTTACGCCACTCAAGGGGGTAATGACGGGAGGAGGCAATGACTTTTTATCTGTCGCCGTGGATGTCATTCCACTGCCAACTGCAGACGCGAATGCAGCCTGAGACTTGAGTCAGGCGCTTAAGCTCTAACCGGGTAAATCAGGGTGGTTATGCTGCAGCAACGAGCGCCACTCTTGATTTTGCTCTGATAGAATGTTCAGTAGAGCCCGAGTCATTTCACGCAACTCCTTCGCCTTGTCCCAAGTGCCCATGACGGTTTTATCAGGCTCAAGTAAACGAATTTGATACAACTCAAATGCATCGTTAAAGGTGTCTAGCTGACTCCACACCCGACCCGACATCGCTGACATTCGAGCCACTTCATTGTGAGATAAAATACCATGGATCGCCGCCCCCCAAGCGGGGAAGAAAGCGGTAAAAATCAAGATCCAAGATAAATTCACAAAAAAATGCACCGTCACGGCTAAAAACGTAACCGAAAAGAGTCCAAACGCCAATTTGTGCAAATAGCTATGTTCATGATGCAACGTCTGATAGCTGTTTAAAAAGTAAGTACGGTGCTCATCTATCACCTTCTGCATCCCTTTTAGCAGCTCTTGGTTTTGTTCTGATAAACAGTATCCTGATTCTGGCTGAGGTAACCCTTGTGTTTTCAACACCCGCTGTAAAACCCAAAGCTCTGCACTTCTGAACGATAGAGTGTTCTGCTGTACCGTCCAATACGAATGATGAAATGACGATGGAAAAACGAGTTGCGGATAACCAATATTCGCATAGCGCAGCTGTTCCGCAATAAAACGATAACTCAACCAATGTCCATGCCAATCATTAAAACGTGAGCGTAACACACGTCTTAAAATGAAGTGCAATAAGAAATACTCAAAAAAGACCCAAGTTAACGTTAGCCCCTCTTGTGAGGCTGGCCATATTTTTAATGTTCCAGCCACCGCACAAAGGACGGCGAATGCAGCTGCAAAATAGATAACCCAAATATCATGTTTGTGACGAGACGAGTAGATATGTGCCTGTTGATCGGCCCAAGCAAACGACCAACCAATTGAAGAGATACATGCGCTTTTGGGCATTTGCTCTGCACTCATTGATATTTGAGGCGCACCCGCACCTGGCATAAAGGCAGACAACAAACGGCGTAACTCTAAACGTGACAAGGCTATACAAAAAACATGAATATGCCGAATGGTTCTGTCTTGGAAGGTTTCCCGCTCTGCACTCGCATGTAAAATGCGATAGACCCTAAACGCTTGGCTCATTTGCGGTGGATGAAACATGGCCTTTAACCAAGTTGTTTGACGCTTAAGCCACTGCTTGGAATTCATAGGTTTCGGTAGGACTCCAAAACTGAGCACAAACCAAAATGTTTGAAGACAGTATTGCAAAAATGAAGGCTGTTCGATAATCAGCTGATGCTGCTTTAGTTCTTCCTGCACCGCCTCAGACATTTGAAACGGTGCCAAAATTAAGCGCAAATACTCATCAAGACGTCTAGACAGACAATGCAAATCATCCGCTTCAGAAAAACAGGCCAGTAACTGATAAGGTGAACACTCCATTGTCTGCATTTCAAGCAGACGAGCTTCTGTTAAACGTGTTAACTCCGTCATTTTTATGACCGGTGTATCGCTGCCTTTTGGCAGTGACAGCAGAATGACCGGAGTCCTCTTAATCAAGGCATTACGGATCAAATGAGCTGTACCACTGCGTATTTTGATCGGTTCTTGCTCATCCCAAACAGCGATCGTGATATCCGAAAAGGTTAAAAGGATATCATCTCTTAACCGATAGTCACTCTCATCCATGTCACTTTGCGTACGGCTGTTATCTAAACTCACCAGTTGATGGTCATAGTCAAGCCGCTCTTTCGGTGTAGATGCTGTCATCATCCGCAAGGAATAGCCATTTGCAGAGGCTAAGCCCCGAGCCATTTCATCGACCCCAGTCGCTACGCCCGTCAACAGCCTATATTCAGGCGAGCCTTCATACAAAACATGTGCATCTTGGAAAACTTGGGCCCCAACCTGTTTAACTTGAGCTAAGACTACTTGCAACGCGTCATTCAGGTATTCGGAGCGCTTGCTATCACTTTGAATGTTCCAGTTTCGTTGAAGCCTTTCTTGTCTATGACCGGCGACCAAGACATTCAATACAGGCCTTAATCTCAAGCTCTCTGACATTTAGTCTACCCTTTTATCGAGTTGATCCAGTGTCTGGATGGCTTGATGCTGTGTCAGAAAGATTTGACCGCTCAAATGCTGCAAGAACTGGGTTTGCTGCAATCTATCCAATACAGGGCCTTTTATTTCCGATAGATGTAATTGTACCCCCTGCTCCAACAAAAGCTCATTAACACGCTCTAGCATATCCAACGCACTGGCATCGATATGATTAATCCCCGATCCCATTAATACCAAATGCTCAACATCTGTACGTTGCGCCAGCATATTTAACAAATAGTTCTCAACCTCTTGCGCATTAGCAAACATTAAACTCTCATCTATGCGCAGGGTTAATATGCGCTCTGAGCGTTCTACGTCATAGCGCTGAGTATTACGAAAATGCTCTGTGCCTGGCACCCGCCCCACTTCTACCATATGAGGGTTGCTGCTTCGCCCAAGCCAACTCGCCAATGAAGCTATAACGCCAGCCATCAACCCTACTTCCACCCCGAATAACAGCACACCAATAAAGGTGACTATCCACGATAAGCCATCGCCACGGCTATAATTCCATAGATGTCGGCACTCCTGCCAATTTGCCAACCCAAGCACCGCTACAATGATAATCGCCGACAGCACGGCATGGGGTAGATAGTAAAGAACACCGGTGAAGTACAATAGAATGAGTGCAATACAAGCCGCCGTCATCACGCCAGATAAAGGAGTAACTGAACCTGCATCAAAATTAACAACCGAGCGTGAAAGCCCTCCGGTCACTGGCATCCCACCACTAAACCCCGCCACCACATTCGCCGCGCCTAAACCCAACAGCTCACGATTACTGTTAACGCGCTGTCGCCTCATCGCTCCTAAACTTCTTGCGATTGCAATCGATTCTGCAAAGCCAATCAAACTAATTAAAATAGCCCCAGGGATCAGCATTTGTATATGCGCTAAACTGATCTGGGGCAGTTGAAGTTGAGGAAGACCTTGAGGCAGAGCACCCACTATACTGACGCCCTGCTCATGTAGTCCTAGAGCAAATACAATGCCAGTCGTGACCAAAATAGCCATCAGGGGGGTCATACGAGAAAGGAGCAACACGCCCCTGGCAGACAGCCCTAGTGGTGCTAATAAGGGCAAAAGGAAACGCCTCATTAACAGTAAAAAGACTAAAGACCCAACCCCTAATGCCAAAGTTGGCAAGTGAAGAGAATGTACGGATTGAAAAATACTATTCACTTGTTGCCAAGCCGTACTGCCTTCCACTGCAATACCGGTAATGCCTTTTAACTGGCCTAAGCTAATTAGAATAGCGGACGCCGTTATAAATGCAGCCATCACTGGATGACTGAGAAAATTAGCAAGAAACCCCATCCGCAATACGCCCATGAGTACAAGACAGACGCCGGATAAAAGAGCCAATAACATGGCAAGCGCAACGTACTCATCACTCCCCCTAACGGCTAAGGGCTCAAGCGTTATGGCGATCAAAAGTGCGATAATGGCCATGGGACCAACGGACAAACTCGAACTCGTCCCAAAGAGCGCGTAAGCCAATAAAGGCAAGACACTGGCATACAGCCCTACTTGCAAAGGCAAGCCAGCTAAGAGTGCATAGGCTAAACTCTGCGGAATCAGCATCAGGGTGACGACCAACGCCGCTGACAGATCTTGAACGAATAGTGCCCGCTGATAGCCACCCGCTCGAATAAGCCCCCAAACACCTGAGTACAAAGCATTCCCTTTAGGGTGAGACGTCTTTTGTTTAAGCATCCAGTGACATCCAGACCGCCTTATCAGGTGCAGGAGGATTCATTCAAATCTTTATCCTTGGAGGCGCTTAAAGAAATCTGGCATATCGTATCCAGCCAACTTCAACGCCTCAACCAAACGTTCACCACTGCGCTCATGTCGTAGACTCAACGCCCATAGACAACCGCAACGTGCGCCTGTTCGACAATAGGCCACTACCGGTGCTTCAGCTTTAGCGAGTATTTCGCCAAACGCATCACCTTGTTCGTCCATCACTTGCCCTGAAACAACGGGTAAAAAGTACCAATTCATTCCCAAAGACTCCACCAAAGTGCGCATTGACTCCGCACTGGGCTGACCTTCCTCTTCTCCATCTGGACGGTTGCAAATCAGGGTTTTAACACCCTGCGCAGCTAAGGCCTTAACCTCATCTGACGAAAGTTGCGCAGCCGTGCGCAGATGTTCACTCAATTGACGCATTGGGGGTAAAGTCGTACTCATTCTATTCTCCTGTGCACAAGTCACACTTTAATGCACCTTGGTTATAAATACTCTTGTAGTCCATCGGCAACCTGATCTAACCATTTTTGCAGCCACACCTGTCCGGCGGCGGCCAACCCTGGAGCACTGACCTCCATCAAAGCTTCTGAGTGCTGCCATTGCCAACTGACAACTCGCTGACCATCCGCACGCAATAAATCGGCATGGATCACCACCAACAAACGTTGAGAGGTTTGATCTAAATGCCATTGATGCAAATGAATTCGTAACCGATAGTCTGAGTCTATACCCGGCCTGTCCATATGGACACTGACCTGAGACAAACGCCCAGACAAATAATCGATACTTAAATGCTCTATCTGTTGTGGTAAAGACTCACTCCAAATATGGTCACGGAAAGGGCTGAGCTGATTAAGTCCCGACTGAAACCAAATGGCACGGCCATTTAATGCAGCCGTGGACTGGGGTCGCTCTATCACTAACACGGGCGTATCGATTCCCTCGACGACATTCCTGCGACTCTCTTGCAGCAAGGGCATTAACTGCAATTGAACTGGCGCATTGCCTGACTCAGGTAGCAAGGCACAGCCACTCACTATTGCGCTGAGCAAAAAGACACTGACAATATGGCGAAGGTATTTCATGGGGTTTCTCCAGGCCCAGGAGGCCTTTTACCAGCCCCCTTCAGCCAAACATTTGTATCTCGATTTAATAATTCCAACAGAGTTTCCAATTCAGATAGCACAGGTGAGACCTGTCGTGCCGTTGCTTGACTGTCTCTTGAGATTAACGCGAGCTGTCGACCTGCTTGCTCTAGACTTTCTTGCACTTGGCGGCCCATCCCATCAACACTATCGGGTATACGAACCAACTGCTGTTGCATTTCATCACTCAACTGAATCAGTGAATGCGCCAAATCTGCATAGACCTGCAAATCCAAGGAGTCCAACTGCACATCCAAACTCGTTGTTAATCGAACCACACTGTCTAATAGTGAGCCAATTTTATCTCGCATTTCTGCATCCGTTAATAGACTGATTTGAAATGTTAGATTGTTCAGATTTTGAATCAGCTCATTTACTTGCCCCAAGGACTCACCTAAAGCATCTGCAATCTGCAACAAACGAGACGCTTGACTTGTGATCACAGCCGGCTGGTCTGCCGACGTTTTAAGACGTGGGCTGTCTGCATTCCCACTGCTAATTTCGACAAACAACAAACCTGTAATACCTTGATTTTGAAGCGTTGCAACCGAGCTTTCTCGGATAGGTGTGTCTGGATCGATACGAAGATCTAAACGCACTCGCCCCTCTACCTCTAAGTCAAGAGAGATTCGCTCCACTATTCCCACAGGAACGCCTAAGTAACGTACCGTCGCACGCTCATTCAAACCTGCGACGGACTCGCTAAAATACGTCACATACGGCTGACGCTGAAGCTGTCGTGTATCTTGGGATAACCAAGCCAGCAAGCCTAAACCTGCTAGGGTTAAGAACACGACAAACACACCCACGAGTGTATAGTTAATACGAGGGTTCATTAGACTTAATTCTCCAGTTCTATCGCCGCACGGCGAGCGCGGGTATTACTAAAATAATGCTGAATATCTGGGTGTGAATTTTCTGACAATACAGACATGGGTTGCTTCGCTAACACTCTTTTTTCACCTAGAAAAGCAACATGGCTGGTCACTCGCCACAAGGAATCCAAATCATGCGTGACTAGAATTAAGGTCAAATCTAAGGTTGCATGCAACTCTAACAGCATTTCGTCAAAATCACTCGCCCCTGCTGGATCAAGTCCAGCAGTTGGTTCATCCAGCAATAATAAGGCTGGATCTAGTGCCAAGGCGCGCGCCACTGCAGCACGCTTTAGCATGCCACCACTGAGTTCTTGAGGGTATTTCCAAGCAGCTATATCTGGAAGGCCCGTCAGTTTTAGTTTTAACATCGCCAACTCTTGCAAATGTGACTCAGATAAACGCTGATGCTCTCTAAGAGGCAAAATAATGTTTTCAAGAACGGTCAAACTGCTAAACAGAGCTCCCTGCTGAAACATCATGCCTATTTGTTTACGTAAGTGCGCCATGCCTGATTGATTCAATGACTGCAGGCTAAGCCCAAATAGCTCAATATCGCCTGCATCAGGTTGACGAAGCAACGCAATTTCACTCAGCAAAACCGACTTACCGCATCCACTCCCTCCAACCAATGCAAGGCGTTCACCTTTTTCTACTGTCAAAGATAAATCCCGATGGACTTCATGCGTCCCAAATCGTGTACATATGTCCTTAAGATTGACGACAGTCATTCATTTCCTCTGGAGGCTACCAACCTAGTTGTGCAAACAATACCGAAAACAATGCATCGGCAATAATGACCAAAAAAATCCCCTGTACCACACTTCGTGTCGTACTATGCCCAACCGCTTCAGCGCCACCTTTTGCCAATAAGCCTTGCATACAACCTACATTAACAATCAGCAAAGCAAACACAGGGGCCTTAATCAAACCTACCCATACATGGATTACGCCCACTTCCGTTCCAAACCTTTGCAGGAACTCAAGAGGGCTCAAGCCTAATTGCAAGGATGCGACGACCATCCCACCTGCTATACCGGCAAACATAGACAATAGGGTCAATAACGGCATGACCAGCATTAACCCCAGCAGCTTTGGTAAAATAAGCCAGGCAAAAGGGTCCTGCCCCAAACTGCGTAAAGCCAAAACCTCCTGGTTCATTTGCATCGTCGCCAATTGCGCGGCGTAAGAGGAGCCCGAACGCCCAGCCACAATAATTGCACAGATCAGAGGGGCAAGCTCTCTTAGCATGGTTAATGAAACCAGCTCAACAATAAAAATATTGGCGCCATAGGTCGCCAACTGCAATCCACCTTGATAGGCAATCACCGCCCCCAACAGAAATGCTAGAAGAGCAATAATAGGCACGGCATGCAAACCGTCGCGCTGCACAACATCCAACAGCATCTTAATTTTTAATTGACGTGGGTTAAGCAACAAGCTGAACAGCAATGCCGACAGTCGACCAAAAAATTCCAGCAATTCGCGCCCGTGTCCCAGCGTTTGTGTCGCACGATAACCGATATCTGCCAGCATATTTAACTCAGGTGCTTTTGCCGGCACCTCTATCGCATACTGATCCACATAGTTTAACAATCGCTCATGTGCCGTTGATAATCCTTTTGGCCAGACAGATCCATTGTTTTTAATCAGCTTTAGTAAAAAAACAGCACCATTCGTATCCAAAGACTGAATCTCTGAATACCAATCAATCGTACCACCTTTTAAGCGAGGGAGACCTACACGCTGAAGAGCTTGAATATGATGTGTGGTCCAGTGCCCAGTCAAACAATAGCCTTGATCCCTCAGGACCAAGGTCGGTAGTTCGGTTTTATGGCTAAGTGCCATGTGTATCCTCCAACTGAGCTAAACGACGCTCTAACCTTTCTCTTATGTAGGCAACATGTAAACGTAAATTATAAAATTCTTCCATATAGGATAAAGGAACATCCGTATTTGCCACATCATCCTCGAAGTGACTGACCAGTTTCAAATCCTGTTGAATCAGCTCCATTGGTGTATCGGAGCGCATTAAATCAGCATCAATCACACGCAACTTTTTATACCAACGATAAATACGTCGGCGTACACGCCAGCGAAGTGCCGGCGGGGCCACTCGGAAAAGTGGAATCATGATCGCCAGCAGTGGAATGATCAATATGGCTAAGCGATCCACCAATGATGCCAACCAGAAGGGTAAGTGTCGATGTAGAATATTAGGGCCACGCTGAAAAAAATAGTCGGCTTCAGATGCAATGGGTAAATCAATATGACTCAAGGAGGGAAAATACCCAGGTTCCGCCAACAAGCTTAAGCGTGTTTGATCACGTTTGGCTGCCTCAATCAATAACTGGACGATCGAACGATGTGTCTCACGATGAATGGCCAAATACGTAGAAGCGGCTAATAAGTGAATATCCCTTTGTGGTAAATTCTTTTTTAAGTCAACGACACCTTGATGCAATACAACCGCCGTTAGATAAGGCAAACGACGAGCAATCGCTTCAGCACGCTTAAAATCCAGCACGTGTAGATTCGGGTCTAACAACAAATCAGTCATTAAAGGGGCATCAGGTGACATCACAAAGGCGGCGGCATCGACCTGCCCGCTGCGCAAGGCCTCAACCGCTTCTCGCCCGCCTAGACTAACCAACTCGGTGCCTTGCGTTAGGGTTCCATACATACCCACTTCATTTAACAGTGAACTCACCAATCGTTGAGTACCGCTGCCTTCTGCACCTATAGCAATTCGTTTTCCACTCAGATCACTTAACCGTGCAAGAGGGTCTGCAGTAGCTGATCGGGTATCTAATCGATAAAAAACCCACAATGGCTCTAAGGCAATGCTCACGACGGCTTGAACGTCTTGGAGAGCCTGACCCTCAGGCAGGGTGCCGCTCTGAACCAATGCAGCATCGACTTCCTTGCGTAAGAGACGTTGCCAGTTTTCAACCGATCCAGCACTGGGAACAATGTGTAATTCAAAACCTGCCTGTTCAAACGCATCGGCATATCGGCGCCCTGTTTGCTCATACGCCCCGCCACTCGCCCCCGTGGACAGGGTAAAACGTTCTGGCGGAGCAGGCTCTACAAACGGCCAAGCAATTGCGAAGAGCACGGCACCAAGAAGAATAAAAGGAAGAATGACATTCACATATTCAATCCCTAAACGCATGCGTTGGCTTACTCGCATAGGCCTCTTTCCCCTAACCATTTGTCATATTTAAGTATTCTTATGAAAGAGTACCACAGTGTTTGCCTATATGTGTATTTGGCGCTGACAGAGATCACGCAATATCTGTATGATACAGAGATGATTATTACTCAAATGGATTGATAAGAGCACTCAACATGTTAAGAAAAACTCGCCATTTTTTGCTAATTGCTTCCCTGTTCGTGGGTTACACCAGCTTATCCTCTATCACCTATGCGGATAGCCTTCCATCAAGCTTACAGCAAACAATACGCTCGCAATCTTTACCCTTAGATTCAATGGGTATATGGATTAAACGCGCAAATGACACGCAGGTTTTAGCGAGTCATAACAGTGATAAGCTATTTAACCCTGCATCAACTATCAAATTGGCAACGACACTTGCTGCTCTTTTGGAGCTAGGCCCAGACTATACTTGGCGCACTGAAATACGAACAACGGCACCGATTGTGAATGGCGTTTTACGTGGCGATTTGATTATCCGTGGTACTGGAGACCCGGGACTTGTGAGTGAAGAGCACTGGCGCATGCTACGTGACTTACAAAGAACAACAGGACTTAAACGCATCGAAGGAAATGTTATTTTAGATGACAGCTACTTTAACCTTCCTGCGGGAGATCCTGGCGCCTTCGATGGTCAACCATTTAGAGCTTATAATCAACTGCCTTACGCTCTGCATGTCAACTCAAATGCGTTAAAGTTCCATATTATTCCAGAGAACAGCACTAATCAGATTCGAGTTGAAGTTGAGCCTCCCTTACCTGGCCTGCGCATCAACAATCAACTCACTAGAGGGTCAGGTAGCTGCGATGCTTGGCAGCGGGGTATACGTTACGATGTTACAGGAAACCAAGTCACGCTAAGTGGAAGTTATCCTGTGCAATGCGGCCCTTATGAACTTCTGAGAAGCGCTGTCGACCCTGCTTATAATGCCGCCGAGCTCTTCCGTTTGCATTGGGCGCAATGGGGGGGAGAGCTCACTGGCCAAATTCGTTCTCACTCAGGTACGCCGTTGACTGGCGAGCGTGTGATGGTGCACTCATCCCGTCCCTTAGGGGATCTCATCAAGGTCGCCAATAAATGGAGTCATAACGTGATGACACGCCATATGGCGCTCACCCTAGGTGCAGAACGCTTAGGTGCACCGGCCACCCTCGAAAAAGCACGAGTAGCCCTAAGCAATGCGCTTGCAAATGCAGGCGTCAATACATCGGGGCTCTATATTGAGAATGGGTCGGGTCTCAGCCGAACCGCTCGCATTACGCCCAATCAATTAGGGCAGGTTTTAGAGGCTGGCTGGAAAAGTCCTTATCGCCCTGAATTTATGTCATCCATGTCAATTTCGGGAGTGGACGGCACCACACGCCGCCAATACCGTAACGATCCGAAGGCCGGACGCATGCATTTGAAAACGGGACTGTTAAATCAAGTCTCCGCAATTAGTGGTTACGTTCGCAGCCGTTGTGATGAAGATATCATGGTGGTCTTAATGATTAATCATCCAGAAGCTCATCAAGGCCATGGCACTCGCATGCAACAACTTATTGTCGACTGGGCTTATCAACAGCCTAGACGAGATGGCAGTTGCTAGGTAGACGTCAAAGGCGAGGCAGCTCTTGGGTAATTTCCAAGAGCTGCGAACGTACCCACGTCAGTCGGGGGTCATGATGGTGTCGCGCATGCCAATAAATATAAAAAGCCACTGGGTTTCGCTGAAGTGCAGTCGGTAAAGGTAACATTTTCAATTTTCGACCCGCCGAAATACGCTGCGCCAAGCGTAAAGGTAACGTGAAGACTAAATCTGTACCTTCACAATAATCGGCGACAGACATAAAACCACTTAAGCGCACTACAACCTCTCGCTGTAACCCAACTTCCTCAAGCACTTGATCCATACTGCCGGGCCCGCGCCCAGTAATCGAAACCAAGCCATGTGGAGCACTTGCATAATCTTCAGCCGTCATCTCAGATCCGGTAAGAGGATGACCTTCATCCATCAAACAGACCACTGGCATTGTATCCAGTTTCACTCGATGAAAATTACCGCCCGATGTCATGGGTTCTAGACCACTCAGACTCAGCTGCACATCGTCCTTATCCAGCATCGAAAAGCTATCCAACTCTTGCCGCACGGTTTCCAGATGCATAAAAGGGGCGAGTTTTCGCATGCGCTGAACCAATTGAGGGACATAAAGCGCCAACTCTAAATCTAAACCCGTCATTTTGATCACGCCACGATCTGTCGCTGGATCAAAGATGGGTTTAGCGATCATTCGATCAATGGAGCGCAGCACCTCAGCCAACTCCAATTGCATAGACTCCGCTCGCGCACTGAGTGCATAACCTTGAGCGGTCCTCACCAACAGTGGATCATTGAAGCTATCCCTTAGGCGAGCTAAAGCACGACTGACGGCAGGTTGACTCAAATGCAAACGGTCAGCAGCCTTCGACACATGCTTTTCATCTAACAAACAATGTAAAACACGTAATAAATTCAAATCCAAATTTGCAAAATTCACTTTATGCATAGTGGCTATCCAAATAATGCATTAGACGAATAAGCATGAACGCTTTACTCTAAGCATAGAAACTTAAACAAAGGTACATTATGAAATTTACGCGTTCATGGGTTAATACAACTGAGACATATGGCTGGATCAGTATCAGTATTCATTGGCTAATGGCTCTAACGATTTTGGGGATGTACCCTCTAGGATTGTATATCGTATCCCTAGGCTATTATGACCCAGGCTATCGTATCTACCCAAACATTCATCGCAGCATCGGTATTTTAGTTGCCTGTCTACTGATAATACGACTGATCTGGTCAGCGATGATGCCAAAACCTCTGATACATTCATCGAGTTCACTGGAAACTATAGCGGCTAAAGCAGGTCATATCTCATTGTATCTACTTTTAATGATCGTCGTGAGCTCTGGTTACATGATCTCGACGGCAGATGGACGCAGTATTCAGGTGTTTGATTGGTTTAGTGTGCCTGCTTTGCCTTTTCTAGCCACTAGGCAAGAAGATTTAGCTGGTGACATACATTTCTACGCTTCAACACTCATGATGATTTTAGTAGGTTTGCATGCGTTAGCGGCTCTCAAACATCATTACATATCGAAAGACAATACGCTCAGCCGAATGCTGGGCATCAAAGGAGACACTCAATGATTTTTCAAAAACTTAAGCCTTTTGCTCTGATAGGTGCTTTAGTTGCAAGCCCTATTTTTGCAGCTGATTATGTTATCGACACTCAAGGCGCACATGCGTCCATTAATTTCAAAATTAATCACCTAGGTGTCAGCTATGTCGCAGGACGCTTTAACGAGTTTTCAGGCACTTACTCCTATGATGCAGACCGTCCAGAAGACACAACTTTAGAAGTCGTTATTAACACAGCGTCTGTCGATAGTAACCATGCTGAACGAGATCGTCATATTCGTAGCTCTGATTTCTTTAATGTTGGACAATTTTCTGAAGCTCGCTTTGTTAGCACCTCATATGAAGATCTAGGCGATGGCAAAGGCGTAATGTCTGGCCAGCTTACTTTCTTAGGTCAAACACAGCCTGTTGATATCCAAGTCGAAAAAGTGGGTGAAGGTCAAGATCCTTGGGGCGGATACAGAACAGGCTTTATTGGAACAGCGGAATTAAACCTGCCTGATTTTGGTGCTGACTTTAATCTTGGCCCAGCTGCAGAAATAGTCCATCTTGACTTAATAATAGAAGGTATTCGCAAATAAGCGATTATCTTTAGATGCTTACAGAATTGCCCTCTTTAGGGTAATTCTGTATTAGTGTGATGGCATATTATTTTTCTTAGGCATCCGGTATAGTTCGTCTATTATCGTGAGTTAGACCCAGTGCGGAAGAGTATTAATGTCAAATCGCCCTTTTCCAATTCGATTTTTTATCCTGTTTGTACTCGCTGCATGTTCTTTTGTATCCGTAAGCCATGCACACAATGAATTAGTTTTTCCGACCGAAAACGATTTCTTCACGGACATTCCTGTCGTCACCTCAGCCACTCGTTTATCACAGAACCTAACCGAAGCGCCTGCATCCATCACGGTCATTGATAAAGCGACAATTGCCGCATCTGGTGCAATTACTGTTCCCGACCTATTTAGATTAGTGCCCGGCTTTCAAACCTTTCATGTCAATACCAATAAGTATGGTGTCACTTACCATGGCTTCTCAAATGACTTCCCAAACCGCTTAGAAGTCATGGTCGATGGACGCTCGGTTTACATGCCGCTTATCTCAGCACCGGACTGGAACTCTCTTGGTCTGCATATTTCAGATATAGAGCGAATTGAAGTAATTCGTGGTTCAAATACCGCCACTCATGGCTCAAATGCGTTTATGGGTGCCATTAATATCATTACGCGCCATCCAGCCACTGAGCCACGCATGCAACTTAACTCAACATTGGGCTCTTTAGATACACAAATGGGTCACGTGCGCTTTACCGAAGCCAATGCATCTGGTCACTATCGTTTAAGTCTAAGCCATGAAACCAACGCGGGCAGTAAACGTTTCCAAGATGGTGGTCAACGCAGTTATATATCATTTGCGGGTAGCTTCTCTCCCACTTTACAGGATCAAGTAGACATCTGGCTTGGGTATGATACTGGCCATATTACCATTGGTTCCCTTAAGGCCCCACAGTACCGTCTTTACAGTATCTATACGGCTCGTCGAGACTATGATGCAGACTACCAACACCTTCGCTGGCGGAGAGATCTGTCTGACAAAACCCAACTCAATTTAACGGCTTACCGAAGTCATGTTCGCTTAGAAGAAGAGAATAAATCCCTTGATGACTTATTGCATAGCCTTCTTTCTCCAAATGAATATGCTCTGTGGCAGCTTTATCCCGATTTAGTTCGACAAAGTGCAGTTTATCGCAACATACAGTCACTACTTGAAACAAACCCAGGTTTCAGACGCTTAGGCGAAGATGGCTCAACCACGCAACAAGACTTACAACTTGCAATCAATCACCAAGAAGGCAATCTGCAGAACACAGCAGGTGTTGGCATGCGGTATGACCAAGGAAAGAGCGGTATTCTATTTCAAACTGGAGACGTAAGCAGCACACGAGTCCGCATCTTTGACCACCTGCAATACAGTATCAAGCCAAACCTGATACTGAATGTAGGCGCCTTATTTGAAAAGCAAGAAGGCAGTTCGGCTGCCCTATCGTACCGCATCGGCAGCAATTATCGTTTAACCGAAAACAGCACGTTACGAATAGGATATAGCGAAAGTGAGCGCTTACCTTCGCTTGTAGAGCGACACCATAACTTTACACTATACAACCCTGATGGGAGTACTTATGACACCACTGTTATCGCCAGCTCAGGCCTAAAACCCGAGCAGATCAATAGCAGTGAAATCGGCTTTATTCACAAGTTTTCTGAGTTACCTGGTTATATTGATCTAAGACTATTCCATGAAAAAATCACTCAGGGTATTGCCAGCTATAATCTAGCCGTAACAGAAGAGCATAGAGATAAGCGAGCTCGGCAAAATCGCAATATTGGCGAGTGGCGTAACCAAGGGGTGGAAACACAACTGAAACTCCAACTTAACGATGACATCTGGTTTTTAGCCAATTACGCCTACATCGACACTGATGCAGCTCGATGGTCAAATGACGGTATTGGCGGTGGTTTTTTTAATCGCTCTATGCTGTCACCAAAGCATACTGCATCTCTCCTCATCAATTGGTCACCCGCACCTGATTGGCAGCTAAGTGCCTCTCATTACTTTATGGGGAAGGTGCATTGGCTAGAAGGTGACGACAAAAATGCCTATAATAGAACCGATCTGCGCGTATCGAAGCAATGGCGCATAGGAGCAAAACAAGACTTAGAAACCTCAGTAATTGTACAAAATGCCTTCAATAAAACCTACCAAGAGTTTTATGATCACCATGATTTTGAACGCAGGACCTATCTACAATTGCGCTTAACCTATTAATAAAACTTCAATGGCATGATCCACAAGGATGTAATCGTTTTGTTTTTTTTGGATTCTATATCGCATACGCTTAAAAAAGGCATACTGCTTAGCTTAGCCCTTATAAGCCTAAAAGCCTTAGCCGAAGACCTTTCTGAAACAGCCTTACTTACGCACATACCGGTCGTGACATCGGCGACACTCATGGCCCAAACACTATTAGAAGCACCGTCTTCAGTCACCATCATTGACAGAGAAACGATTGAGGCCTCTGGTGCGCAGCATCTTGTGGATATATTACGTCTTGTTCCGGGTTTTCAAGCCTTCCACGTCAGTAGCAACAAATTCGGTACGAGTTACCACTCCGTAAATGACCAATTTCCAAACCATCTTGAAATAATGATTGATGGCCGTTCTGTCTATACACCTCTATTGTCTACTGTTCTGTGGAACAGCATTGGTTTACTGCCGCAAGATATTGAACGAGTTGAGGTTATTCGTGGATCCAATACTGCAACACTTGGCTCTAATGCCTTTTTAGGCTCAATCAACTTTATAACCCGACATCCGGCAATGATTGGCAAAACTGAAATATCCACTACCTTTGGTTCACTTAACACACGCCAAGTACATGCCAAGTTTTCTGAACAAAATCGAGGGGTTTTTTATTCATTATCAGGCTTTTATACTGAAAATAATGGCAATAATCGCTTTAATGATAGCAGTCGACGAAGTGCTCTTAATGCCACCGTTGAATTCTCCCCTAGTTTACATAACCAAATAACCTATCGCATTGGAATAGATACCGGCTTTAATGATATTGGCTACCTCTATCCCTATCATGCATTTCCTGAAACTGACCGTTATATTGCTCAACAAGACTACCGAACTTTTTATCAACAGCTGCGTTGGTCATCAATTATCAGCCCAGCATTAACCATGCATTTTGACCATGCTTACCAAAATCTTAAGCTTGAAGAACGAACACCTGAACCTTATACGTTAATGAAATTTAGCAATATTAATACCCTTAAGGATGCTCAAGCTTTTTTAAGTCTTAACCCAGATTACAAAGGGTACCGAGAAGATGGATTGACGCAAACACTAAGCACCCTTTTAGGGTTTGAGTATACGCCTGCGACTAATTTCAGAACCTACACAGGGCTTCAGCATCGCTACGAAAAAACAATCAGTCCTGCTCTTCTGCAGCAGAGACGCATTGATGCCAACAGCATGCGGCTCTTCAACAACAGTTCATTGCAACTGACACCACAGCTGAATCTCAATCTCGGCTTATCTTACGAACAACGTAAAACAGATAACGAGGCCGAATCTGTTCGACTCGGTGCAAACTACGCAATTAAAGATAACACATTGGTTCGTCTAGGATTCAGCAGAAGTGAGCGCTTACCTTCAATGTTGGAACAAGAAGTCAACTTCGGCATCAACACGGAGTTTGGCTACATTCCTTTTGAAATCAATAACACCAGTTTAAACTCAGAGCGCATCAATAGCTGGGAAATTGCCGCACTGCATGCATTCACATCATTCAATGCGTATGTAGATAATCGTCTTTTTTATGAGCAAGTGACACGTGGAATTGTCACAAGCAAAACCAATGAAGCCCATCAGCCTGGAAAAAAGGAAAATAATGCGGCTTGGTCAAATGTGGGGATCGAAACGCAATTCAAATGGGAAATTAACGACCGTCTCGACTTTTTGATGAATTATACTTACTTAGAAAATAAAACATCCGAATGGAGCCAAGGGATCTACGAAAATTTTCCCAGCCAACGATTGACTCCAAAGCATAGCACGTCAATACTGATAAACTGGAAACCACAGCATAATTGGAATGTCAGTTTTGGCCACTATCAAGTAAGTTCGGCAAAATGGCGAAAAACCTATGGCACATTAGAAGAGCAACCTAGTTATACAAGGAATGACCTTCGCCTCAGTAGACGCTGGTCAGGCCTTAAACAGTCTCAAGTTGAGATATCGCTTACGCTGCAAAACTTGTTAGGGAAAACCTATCAGGAATTTTACCAGGATCATCATTTTGGACGGCGAGTATTTCTTCAAATGAAATACAGCCTTGATTGAATACACAAATGGAACATGTGATGAATGGATACGTAAGATTAAAAGTATCACTGAAAAGTTTTTTCATGACTCTTTGTATTCTTTTAGTGCTTTGTTTATCGATCATTAAATCCTATGCAGCCGTTAGTGTTGTACTAAGCGAGCACACACAAACTTACCTGAATGTTGTCTCAGCAATGGAACAAAACAGTGATCATCCTGTACAGGTGTATGCTATATCTGATCAAACACAGAGCCTTGCTTCATCTCAACTATTCATCGCCATCGGTGCGCGTGCCTGCCAAAGTGTTTTAGCGGCCATTCAAAGCCATCAATCTCTATTCTGTACTTTCTTACCGTCGCAAGCCTATGAACTCATTCTACAAACCACTCAAGCATCGCTTAGGCTCAGTCAAGAGCACCTCTCGGCTCTTTTCTTAGACCAACCTTTGGAGCGACAGATTCATCTAGCACGTTTGATTCAACCAGATGCTGAGTTTTTAGGAACCCTGTTGGGTCCCAACTCACACCACCTTAAACCGCATTTTGATGCCTATAGTCGAAAGCATCACTTTACCCCAATATCGGCTCGTTTATCCGAATCAGACAACCCTGTACAAGAATTAACACCCATTATTGAACAAAGTGATGTTTTTCTCTCTTTGCCGGATAATGCACTTTTCAACAGAAGCGCAACACGTTGGTCCTTGTATATAGCACTTAGAAATAAAGTTCCACTAATAGGCTTTTCAGCAAGTTACGTCGATGCAGGTGCGGTCATTGGGCTCTATTCAACACCAACACAAATTGGCCGCCAAACGGGAGAAGTACTCGATTACTTTATGAAACACAAACACTTACCACCACCAAGTTTCCCTAATTATTTCTCGTTAAGTGTCAATCGTAGTGCAGCTAGGACTCTTCAAATCAACCTACCTGAAATAGATGAGATGCTGGATGCACTCAAAACGAGTAAGTAGTAATGACAATCACGCAGTCCTCTTTAAGCAGCCGTGTCTTGTTCCTCTCTCTCGCACCAATGCTTGTGTTAACTCTGATTCTAGGATTTTACTTTACTTCGACGAAACTCGACGATTCACGCAATGCCCTCATCGATAAAGGAACAGAGTTGACTCGTTTACTCTCAGCCGCTTCTGTTTTTGGAATCTTTAGTGGAAATGTTAATGAACTCAATCCCTTAAGTACCCAATTGCTTAAGGACCCTATGATCTCAGACGTGATCTTCCTAGATGTAGACAAAAATGTTGTTTTTAGAACGGAGGATCAAGAACTTCCAATCGACTTATTAACCGAAGAGTTTACAATCATTGATGACTATTGGTATTTCCTACAGCCAGTTCGTGTAGGGCCGATTCAATTCAGTGATAATCCTGAATACGCTATAGCCGATACACAGCGTGAAATCATCGGGTGGGTCATTCTGCTAGTATCCGCCAAACCGATGATTAAACGCCAAAACCATATAATTTTAGGCAGTTTGCAAATTATCATGATTGGCTTCGTTATCACATTGATGCTAGCCAAATTTTTTGGTCGACGCATTACTGAGCCTATTATTGGATTGACCGAAGTCATTAAACGACTTCAACGCGGTGAACTGAATGCGCGTGCTCGTAACTCAGCCACACTCGAACTCAATATGCTATCGAGCGGTATTAATCAGCTTGCAGCTAATGTTCAGCTAAGTCGAAGAGAGGCTGAGCTCAGAATTGAAAAGGCAACAAAAGCCCTCTCGCGCAGTTTACATGATATTGAAACAACCAATTTAGAATTAATTAAAGCACGGGAAAAGGCAGATGATGCCAACCATGCTAAGGATGCATTTTTAGCACGGATGAGTCATGAGCTTAGAACACCCTTAACATCGGTGATTGGCTTTACACAAATGCTTAAACTGAACAACCGCCCTGAAGAAACTCAAAATTATCTACGGATTATTGACCAAACCTCACAAACACTTCTAACCATTATTGATGATATTTTGGACTTCACTCGGTTAGAGTCGGATGTTATGAGGCTTGAAAAGATAAGCTTTAGCCCTTCAGAGTTATTCTATAAAGCCCTCGAAATGCAAGCACCGACTGCACATGGAAAAGGCCTTGAGCTCATTTACAACCCAATAAATGCACTTCCCCCTTATTTGAAAGGTGACCCTACTCGCATTCGACAAATCATTACGAACCTAGTTAGCAATGCGATTAAGTTTACAGAACAAGGAGAGGTTATCATATCGCCCTACTACGATCATAAAAATGGAGGGGCTTTAAAAATATCAATTAGAGATACGGGGATTGGTATTTCTGAGGAATATAAGCAATCACTTTTTTCCTCATTTACTCAGGCCGATAGTAGCATTAGTCGACGCTTTGGTGGTTCAGGTCTTGGATTAGCAATCGTGAATCGATTGGTTAACCTAATGCAAGGCAGCATTTGCGTCGAAAGCAATGAAGGGATTGGATCAGAGTTTATTGTTAATTTACCGATCCAAACACATGTCTATAGAGATGAACTGCTTGAGATGCTTCCGATTAGTGTTGCTATATATGACCCTCACCCTAAAGTGTCATCAGCACTACACAGTCAATTGCAAAACGTTACCGATTACTCAAAAGAATTTACTTCGATTAAAGATCTATTAAAAAGCAAAAAAAGTTTCAATTGTATTGTATTGGGCTTTCCCCCAAAGCTTACTAATGATCGTCTATTGCAGATGAGCCTTCGTCAAATTCGACATAAATACAAATCGATCAAATTAATTTTCATGGTACCGTCTGATCGTAAATTTTCAGTTAGAGACAAAAATACACAACTCTTAAGTAAACCAGTATCACCGAGTAAATTGTACAGTGCGCTTGGCTTTCGTAATATTCAATACACAGAAGAAAACCAAATTATTCCAAGACTCCATACACCCCTGGACATACTGGTGGCGGAAGATAATAAATACAACCGCCTACTCATAAATCGAATGCTAACAGAAGCAGGTGCCACTGTACGGAATGCTGAAACAGGTCTGGAGGTCATAGAAAAGGTTAAAGACTGCACACCTGATTTGATTATGATGGACATTAACATGCCAGATATGGATGGCATACAAGCATCAAAACTACTTAAGAAAACACACCCAGGACTTGAAATAATCGCATTAACGGCAAATATTTCGCCTAGAGAAAGAGAGGCATTAAATGCAACAGGAATTTTTAAAGTTTTATTAAAACCCATTAACATTGATAAGTTGTCAGATCTATTAAACTCAGCACTCGCTAAAAAAGACAGTCGCTTACCCAAAATTGAAATACGCTTTACTGAAACTCGACAACTGACAACAATTAGTGAACTGAAAAACGAATTAATTGATCAAATCAATGAAATAGAAGCCTGTATGAAAACGAGAAGTTTTAAGCAAATAGACAAAAACTTACATCAACTTAAAGGCTTTTCAGGCATCTTTGAGAAACCAGAAATTGAACATTCAGCAGCGTCACTGTCTGATGCGATTAAGAGCGATGATATCAAAACCATTTGGAAGGCTTATTATCGTCTAAAACGTGTTGTGGATCTTGAGGAGGCATAACAATCTTCTAGAAGTCTTTAACGATAGGCTGATTCTTTATGAGAGTCTCTAGTTTTTGTTCAATCACTGACAACCGCTTTCGTGTCTCACGGTCATAGATAAAATCATTAATACCCGAAAGTGCAGGTGGATGGTTTTCGTCGCCTTCGTGTATAGCAACGATTTCTCTCCGCACAAGCTCCAACTCAGGATCATGCCCTATGGGGTAACCAATAAACATATCCCAAACATGGGGCTCAGTCGTGCCATCCTGAATGCCTTGCAGCAACTTCAAGACATAAGCCCGCTCTGGGCGGTAGCTAGGTGAACGACCAAAGGCTAGCGAGATACCTACTAGCCCTATGAAAATTGCACTAATCACAAAAATAATAAAAAATTCGGTCATTGCTGAGTCTGATTGAATGGATACTGCAAAAGAAAATGAGCGGCAGACTGTACATCTGACTTATAAATCTTTTCAACTTCAGACATCTCAGCTAAAAACTTGTCTTTTTCTAGACTAGAAAGCGCCTTCCAGTCATCAAGCAAAGGGATATGAGATGTTTTATCAAACATCAATTGTATGACTTTCAACTCAGCATGTTGCAATAAGTGTGGTGCAATGTTCTCGATAAGCACCTTGAGCCGTATGCACCCTTCTGTGATACCACATTGTTCTTCTAGAACACCCTTGGAAATGATTTGGATGCTCTCGGTTAAGTAAGCTTTATGCTTTCTAGCAGCCTCTTCAGCCTTAACAAGCTCATCTTGAATCCTCTCCTTCCTTTCTTTCTCACTGCGAAGCTGTTTTATGATAAAGAATAGAAGGCCAAGAATGACCAATAAAAACATGAAAATTAAAAGTATCGTATTCATAAGGTAATAAAAGTGTCTTAGTGTTACAAGATTAGAAGATGCAAGTATAAACAAAGATGGTTTAAAACCCTATGTTTTAAGGTTTTATAAAAGCAAAAAGCCCCTGACTCATGGAATCAGGGGCTTCTCTAAATAAATGCCTGGCGATGACCTACTCTCACATGGGGAAACCCCACACTACCATCGGCGATGA
>NZ_QKRX01000049.1 GCF_003284585.1 Nitrincola tibetensis | reverse complement strand
TCAATGTATTGGATCGGAGTTTTGCCGATGTCAGTTTGCTAGTCGGTCTGCTGGTCGATAAATTCCTGTACCACTTACCGTTGTATCGCCAACATCAACGCATGGGCCACTCCGGCATCACGATGAGCCGCACCACCTTGACCACGCTAGCTCAGCGTCCTATCGAACTATTACGCCCCATCGTTGAGGCTCAGTTGGCAAATATACTGCGCAGCAAAGTGTTAGCCATGGACGAAACGCCGATCAAGGCAGGCAAGGCGACAAAAGGTAAACTCAAGCAAAGCTGGTTCTGGCCACTCTATGGTGATCAGGATGAGGTCGTGTTTACCTTCTCGTCCAGTCGAGGACGACAGCATATCGAAAACATACTGAAACATCAGTTCAATGGCACGCTCATTAGTGATGGCTATTCTGCTTATGCTTCATATGCAGCAAAGAATGAGGGAGTCATCCAGGCTCAGTGTTGGGTACACAGTCGGCGACAGTTTATTGAAGCCGAACAAGAAGAGCCTGCGGCTGTACGTCAGGCGCTGGATTATATTGCACTGCTGTA
>NZ_QKRX01000048.1 GCF_003284585.1 Nitrincola tibetensis | reverse complement strand
GCACTTCGAGAGACGAAAGTGAATGGCGGTTTCTCATCGATTTGCACTGATGAATTCGATCGCACCTTAACGCAGGTAATGAGTAAGCCTTGGTGCGTTTATAGCAAGGCTGCGATTCAGTATCGAGAAACATTGGTGAATTATCTTGCACGTTATAGCCATCGCATAGGCTTGAGTAATCATCGATTACTGGAGAACACACCGAATCAGGTGACGCTTGCGTATCATGATTATCGTGCTGATAGAAACGGCAAGTTACACCTAGCGCCAGAGGAGTTGGTTCGGCGCTTTTTACTGCATGTTTTACCGAAAGGGTTCATGCGTATTCGACACTATGGATTCTTATCGAATGCAATTAAGCGACGATGTTTGTTGCTGATTCGGCGGCAGCTGGGACAGGGGCTGAAGGTTGAGAGTGATCAGGAGGCTCAAGTTGTCAGTTCAAACCCTGCTCACTGTCCATCATGTGGCCATGAGCCAGTGACCTGTTTAGGTGAGTGTTCGAGTGAATTGATGACATTACACAACGAAGTGCCTCTGGTGCTGCCGAACAGTAGCTAGTTCTCACACAGTGGTATTGTCATGCA
>NZ_QKRX01000047.1 GCF_003284585.1 Nitrincola tibetensis | reverse complement strand
GTGGTTGCAAGCGCAACGGACAACAATGGTAACCCAATCACAGGCACAGACAACGCTGAGCTGGATGCGATTGCGGCAGACATCACGGTTGAAACCTCAGTCGAGAATGAAACGGGGCTGATGGATATCGAAGGTACAACAATAGATGTGCCTGAAAATAGCACCGTCGAAATAACCATCACCGACAGCTTAGGGAATACTGTTACAACCCAAGCGAGTGTCAATGAAGATGGAAGCTATTCTGTTGATAATGTTGATATTCGTGAGTTAGTCGATGGTGACTTAACGATCATTGCCAAAGCCATTGATAATAATGGCCAGGATGTGTTTGGTCAGACTAGTGATGAATTGTTATTAGTTGTAGAACTGGCGATTGAGACATCAGGTTCACTTGAAGTCTTTGAAAAGTTCTTATCTAACGGTTCAGCAGCAAACGACGGTGAGCCTAAAGACAGTGGTAGTATTCGTATTACCTCTTCCCAAGGCATACAGTCTGTCACCATTGCAGGAATAGTTGTTACGCTTGAAGCACTAGAGGCTAGCAATGCAGCGCCTTTCAGCATCACAACACCTGAAGGCAACGTAATTGAAGTTGTTGGCTTTACA
>NZ_QKRX01000046.1 GCF_003284585.1 Nitrincola tibetensis | reverse complement strand
GTACGGAAGTAGAACTGTGGACGGTAACCTTTAAAGAATGGAGTGTGACGACCACCCTCTTCTTTGCTCAATACGTACACTTCGCCTTCAAACTGAGTGTGCGGCTTGATTGAACCTGGCTTACACAATACTTGACCACGCTCTACGTCGTCACGCTTAGTACCACGCAACAGCGCACCAACGTTCTCACCTGCACGACCTTCGTCAAGCAGCTTACGGAACATTTCTACACCTGTACAGGTAGTCTTAGTCGTGTCACGAACACCAACGATTTCAATCTCGTCGCCAACTTTCAAAATCCCGCGCTCAATACGACCTGTTACAACCGTACCACGACCAGAAATAGAGAAAACGTCCTCGATTGGCATCAAGAATGGACGATCAACTGCACGCTCAGGCTCAGGGATGTATTCATCCAGAGTCTCAACCAATTTACGAACCGCTGTCGTTCCCATTTCGTTATCGTCTTGACCATTCAACGCCATCAACGCAGAACCAATAACGATTGGAGTGTCGTCACCTGGGAAGTCGTACTGATCAAGAAGCTCACGAACTTCCATTTCAACCAATTCCAACAACTCAGCATCGTCAACCATGTCCGCTTTGTTCAGGAACACAACGATGTAAGGTACACCTACCTGACGTGACAACAGGATGTGCTCACGCGTCTGCGGCATTGGGCCGTCAGC
>NZ_QKRX01000045.1 GCF_003284585.1 Nitrincola tibetensis | reverse complement strand
TACGCATTAGATCTATGGTTTGAAAAGAAAGTAAAACCCAAGATGCGTGGCAGGGCGATGTTAATTCGCTATGCTGATGATTTTGCTTGTGCCTTTCAATATGCGAATGATGCAGAGCGCTTCTATAAGGTGCTGCCAAAGCGGCTGAAGAAATTCAACTTAGAGGTAGCAGAGGATAAAACCTCATTGCTGCGATTTAGTCGGTTTCATCCAAGCCGCAAACGTCAATTTGTGTTTCTTGGCTTTGCCTTCTACTGGGCAATAGATGCACAGGGTAAACCAAGACTTAGGCGACGTACCGGAGCTGAAAAGCATCGTGCGAGCATGAGTGAGTTTTACCAGTTCATCAAAGCGAAGCGGTCGACGAAATTAAATCGTTGGCTTCCTCAGTTGAGACGTAAATTGATGGGGTACCGCAATTACTTTGGTTTGCCTGATAATAGTCGTTGTTTGGATAAGCTGTACAGTCATGTGCTGCATAGTTTATACAAATGGCTCAATAGACGAAGTGGAAGGCGAAGTTATAACTGGAGTCAGTTTAAGCAGATGTTAGTGTATTATGGTATTGAGCGACCAAGGGTGAGTAAGCGTATTATTCACGTTGATTGGTATTAAGTGCGTGATTTACACGCGTGAATATATAACTGAAGAGCCGGATGCGGTAGTTCCGCACGTCCGGATCTGTGTGGGGGCGGCTCAGTAATGGGTCGTTCTACCATGATT
>NZ_QKRX01000044.1 GCF_003284585.1 Nitrincola tibetensis | reverse complement strand
TTTATTTGAAGGCCTTGGACGAACCGCATCTGGCCGTTTATCAGCTGTGATCTGACCATCGCGATACCAGCGTCGATAAGTGCGCAAAGTGATACCAACTTCATTACAGGCTATATGCAGTCTGGCTCCTGACTGATTCGCTTCCTGTATCAACGACACGTATTCTGTGCGCTGCGGGACCGAGGTTAATCGTCCTCGTGGTCGTTCTCCCAAAGCGCATTTAACTTTTTTCGTAGCACCAAGATTGCGGCCGTTTCAGCCAGTGCCTTTTCTTTTTGCCGTAGTTCACGTTTTAACTGTTTAATTTCTCTATGATCAGCCTGCCTTTGTCGTTTCGCTTCAAGCTCTTGCTCGCGAGAGCTCATAAATCCTCTGAGCGAATCGGCTTTCCACTCTTTTACTTGTTCGACATATAAGCCTTTTGCACGACAATATTCGCTCAGTTCAGCTTCATTTAAACTCGCAGTTTCGATCACTGTGGCAAGTTTTGCTTCTGCTGACCAATGATCTGGGGTTGGCTTATTTCCGGGCACAGGACGACCTTGTTGTTTGGCTTTATACCGCCAATTATACAAGGTTTGCAGTCCAATACCTTCACTTCGTGCTACTTCAGCAACCGTCATATTCAATGGCGGCAATAACTTACTCAAGATCGCTTGTTTACGTTCTTCACTATAACTTGGCACGAAAAAGCCTTAGCGCCCCAACTGGTTAAATTTTAAGTAGTGACAACTATCCTGCCAGAGGGGG
>NZ_QKRX01000043.1 GCF_003284585.1 Nitrincola tibetensis | reverse complement strand
TGTAGCTGCCGTCTTCTTCAACAATCGCGGTTGTCGTGACAGTGTTGCCTTCTTGGTCAGTGATCGTAACCACTAGCTCAGAGCCCACTGGGATATCAGTAGTATCACCTGTCACATCAATTGTTGGGCCAGCGTTATCAACCTCGGTTTCAACTGTGATCTCTGAAGGCACGGCATCCAGTTCATCTGTACCCCTTCCAGTCACTGGGTTGCCGTTGTTGTCGGTACCTGTAACTGTAATGTCTAGGTCACCGTCGGTTAGATCGGTGATATCCAGATCGGTCACTGTGTAGCTGCCGTCTTCTTCAACAATCGCGGTTGTCGTCACGGTATTGCCATTTTGGTCGGTAATGGTGACTTCCAGCTCTGAGCCGGGTGGGATATCAGTAGTATCACCTGTAACCGTAATGCTTGGACCTGTGTTATCGACCTCAGTCTCAACTGTAATCTCTGAAGGAACCGCATCCAGCTCATCGGTACCTGTGCCAGTTACTGGGTTGCCGTTGTTGTCGGTACCTGTAACTGTAATGTCTAGGTCACCGTCCGTTAGATCGGTGATATCCAGATCGGTCACTGTGTAGCTACCATCTTCTTCAACAATCGCGGTTGTCGTGACGGTATTGCCATTTTGGTCGGTAATGGTGACTTCCAGCTCTGAGCCGGGTGGGATATCAGTGGTATCACCTGTAACCGTAATGTTTGGACCCGTGTTGTCGACGTCAGTCTCAACTGTGATCTCTGAAGGCACGGCATCCAGCTCATCGGTACCCGTTCCGGTCACTGGGTTACCGTTGTTGTCTGTACCTGTAACGACAATATCCAAATCACCATCGGTTAAATCAGTAATATCTAGATCAACAGTGTAGCTACCATCTTCTTCAACAA
>NZ_QKRX01000042.1 GCF_003284585.1 Nitrincola tibetensis | reverse complement strand
GGGACAATTTTTACGACTTGAGGTTTGGGACACAGGCGTAGGGATTGCGGAAAACAAGATCAAAGAGGTTTTTGAGGAGTTTAAGCGCATCGACAATCCACGTCACAGCGAAGTAAAGGGACTTGGGCTAGGCTTAGCCATTACAGAGCGTATCGCACGCATGCTCGGCCATGAAATTAACGTTCGCTCATGGCCCGGAAAAGGCTCTGTGTTCAGTGTTCGCGTGCCCTTAGGTGATCCGGCGCTTGAAATCAAAAGCAAGCCTGAAAAGCGAGGTTGGATCCGCAGCAAAGGTCTTAATGGTATTCATGTGCTCGTCATTGATAACGAACCCAAAATTCTTGAAGGCATGAGGGCACTACTCGAAGGCTGGTCATGCAACGTTTTAACGGCCCTTAATGCTGATTTAGCCGAACAAGAGATACGTGAGCGTAACTTTACACCGGATATTATTCTCGCGGACTATCATTTAAGCGATGTTCATACAGGTGTGATGGCGCTTGAACAACTCGGAGAGCTTTGGCGTCAGCCAGTGCCTTCAATTGTTATCACTGCGGATCGCACTGAAGCGGTCAAAGAGGAAATTGAACAAATAGGTGCGCAATTATTGACCAAGCCTATTAAGCCCGCGGCACTGCGTGCCATGATCAATAAATTGATTGCTCAGAATCGGGAGGACTAATCACTATTGACTTAGGTTCCTCTTTACTTAAGCGTCTGTATACCTAAGCTCTAATACTTGGGCTCGTCTGCATACATAAAGCGAGGCATTGCCACGTTTAACCTCGGCGGCCCTGCTCTGCATAAATAAAAAGACCCCTTTACGGGGTCTTTTTAAACATCAGTATGATTTAAAGACCATCTGTTTTGACAGGTTCGACCCCTAAACGCTGCGCTGCAATAACTGCTTGTGTGC
>NZ_QKRX01000041.1 GCF_003284585.1 Nitrincola tibetensis | reverse complement strand
TTATCGGGATCGAGGACATTGTGTGGTGGGTAGTTTGACTGGGGCGGTCTCCTCCCAAAGAGTAACGGAGGAGCACGAAGGTACCCTCAGGCTGGTCGGAAATCAGCCAATGAGCGCAAGAGTAGAAGGGTGCTTGACTGCGAGACAGACACGTCGAGCAGGTGCGAAAGCAGGTTCTAGTGATCCGGTGGTTCTGTATGGAAGGGCCATCGCTCAACGGATAAAAGGTACTCCGGGGATAACAGGCTGATACCGCCCAAGAGTTCACATCGACGGCGGTGTTTGGCACCTCGATGTCGGCTCATCACATCCTGGGGCTGAAGCCGGTCCCAAGGGTATGGCTGTTCGCCATTTAAAGTGGTACGCGAGCTGGGTTTAGAACGTCGTGAGACAGTTCGGTCCCTATCTGCCGTGGGCGTTTGAGATTTGAGAAGAGTTGCTCCTAGTACGAGAGGACCGGAGTGAACGAACCTCTGGTGTTCCGGTTGTCACGCCAGTGGCATTGCCGGGTAGCTACGTTCGGACGGGATAACCGCTGAAAGCATCTAAGCGGGAAGCCCCCTTCAAGATGAGATCTCACTGGGCCCTAGAGGCCCCTAAAGAGCCGTCCGAGACCAGGACGTTGATAGGCAGGGTGTGTAAGCGTTGTAAGGCGTTGAGCTAACCTGTACTAATGGCTCGTGAGGCTTGACCATATAACGCCGAAGGCGTTTGGTTGATGAGTTATGACGATTGATACGACGGTTGAAGCTTGTATTCATCAAGACAAAGAATTCTATTTCGATTAGTTTAGATTGTTACCAGTTTTGTCTGGCGACCATAGAGACGTGGAACCACCTGACTCCATTCCGAACTCAGAAGTGAAACGCGTCATCGCCGATGGTAGTGTGGGGTTTCCCCATGTGAGAGTAGGTCATCGCCAGGCATTTATTTAGAGAAGCCCCTGATTCCATGA
>NZ_QKRX01000040.1 GCF_003284585.1 Nitrincola tibetensis | reverse complement strand
TGGCGGCAATAACTTACTCAAGATCGCTTGTTTACGTTCTTCACTATAACTTGGCACGAAAAAGCCTTAGCGCCCCAACTGGTTAAATTTTAAGTAGTGACAACTATCCTGCCAGAGGGGGAGTTGCTTTCACTACCAGTGCAAACTCAGCGGCGAGAATGCGTTGGTTGCTGACTGGTTGTTACGCCTGACTGAAACTCACCGACGCTGGGGGTTTGGTTTATGCTTTTTGTATTTGCGTAATGTGAAGCACTTCACCTGGAACCACAAGCGGGTTTATCGCATCTACAAAGCGCTTGAGTTGAACCTGAGAATCAAACCAAGGAGGCGCATTAAACGTGATAAGCCGGATGCGTTGAGCGTACCCACAGCTATCAACCAGGTATGGTCAATGGATTTTATGTCGGACAATCTGTCCGATGGCCGGTCACTGCGCACCTTCAATGTCATTGACGATTACAACCGTGAAGGTTTGGGTATTGAGGTTGATCTGTCACTGCCGAGCCTGCGTGTTATACGGACACTAGAGCAAATGATTGAGTGGCGTGGACAACCTGCTGCCATTCGCTGTGACAACGGTCCTGAGTATATCTCTGGTGAGTTGATAAACTGGGCAGAGAAGCGTCGAATCACGCTACTTTACATTCAACCAGGTAAGCCAACACAGAACGCGTATATTGAACGATTTAATCGCACAGCACGCCACGAATGGCTCGATTTACATCTGTTTGATAGCGTTGAACAAGCACAACAACTTGCGACAGAATGGCTTTGGCTTTATAACAATGAACGGCCTCATACGGCTATCGGAGGCGTACCTCCTAAACAACTATTGCAAGCGGTTTAACTTTCTACGTAAGCGCCCATGAAACAGCACCTATAATTTAAGATTTAACCGCGACACACTACCTCCATCACTTTTAATCGATGGAGGTCGGTATGAGCAACCAAACCAAGCAACACACCTGGCAACAGA
>NZ_QKRX01000004.1 GCF_003284585.1 Nitrincola tibetensis | reverse complement strand
CTGTTGCCAGGTGTGTTGCTTGGTTTGGTTGCTCATACCGACCTCCATCGATTAAAAGTGATGGAGGTAGTGTGTCGCGGTTAAATCTTAAATTATAGGTGCTGTTTCATGGGCGCTTACCCTATTAATGACTACTTACTTGTCCCTAATCCAACGGCAACATCTCTAAACGCTGCCAGAGCAGCTTCAAGATGATCGATGATTTCTTGTTGAAGTATCTCTGGTGGAGGAAGATTGTCGAGATTATCCAAACTGTCATCTTTAAGCCAAAACACATCAAGGCTGGCTTTGTCGCGGTTAATAAGTTCATCGTAGCTGTAATACTTGAAACGCTCGGTTTCTTTGCGAACATGGCGATTTTCAGGGTTGTAGCACTGAATAAAATCTTTGAGATCACTCAACATCATAGGGCGTTGTTTTAGCGTAAAGTGCTTATTGGTTCTTAAGTCATAAAACCAAATACCTTTGGTGTGCACCTTTTCATTACGAGGTGCGTTATCAAAAAACACCACGTTTGCTTTTACGCCATTGGCATAAAAAATCCCTGTTGGTAAGCGTAAAACAGTGTGTACGTCACAGTTATTTAACCACTTACGGCGAATGCGCTCTCCTGAACCGCCTTCAAATAATACGTTATCAGGTAATACGACCGCTGCTTTGCCTGTATCCTTTAAGCTCGCAACAATATGCTGTAAAAAATTAAGCTGTTTGTTGGTGGTGGTAGCCCAAAAGTCTTGGCGCTCATAGGTTAAGGCTTCTTTGTCTTCGCCCCCTTCGGCATTGGTAATCGTCATGCTACTTTTTTTACCAAATGGGGGGTTAGCTAATACGTAATCAACCTTGTCTTCACCTTTGATAGCGGTTAACAAAGCATCGGCACGGGCAACTTTAGGCTCGCTATCAATACTGCCAATATTGTGTAAAAACAAATTCATTAAACACATGCGGCGAGTTGAAGGCACAATCTCATTACCAACGAAGGTCTTATCACGTAAGAACTGCACTTGGTCTTTGTTAAGCTTTGATTTAGCAATCGTGCTGGTGTTATCTTTAGCGGGGTTCCAGTGGTTCATGCCTTTTTCAATCCACTGCTTATCGCCATAAGTAATCCAATCACTGGCGCTTAAAAAGAAGCCGCCTGTACCGCAAGCAGGATCTAAAATTGTTTTCTTAGGCTCAGGGCGCACACAAGCTAGCATGGCATCAATTAACGGGCGTGGGGTAAAGTACTGACCAGCACCACTTTTAGTATCTTCGGCGTTCTTTTGCAGTAAGCCTTCGTATAAATCGCCTTTGGCATCGGCATCAAGGCTGATCCAGCTCTCTTCATCAATCATTTTTACAATGCGCGACAACTTAGCTGGGTCGGGGATTTTGTTCTCAGACTTATAAAAGATAGCGCCCAGCATACCCGGGGCATCCGCGAGTTTTTTTAATACCCTACGGTATTGGTTTTCTAGTGTTTCACCGGTTAGACCTGTTAATGAATCCCAGTTGTAGTCGCGCGGTACTTTGGTATCTCGTGAGTAAGGGGGCTGCGAGTATTCGTGAGCCATTTTTAAAAACAGCAGGTAGGTTAACTGTTCTAAGTAGTCACCATAACCAACACCATCATCACGCAAGGTATGACAATAATTCCAAACTTTTTGAACCAATGCGGGTGCATTCATTTTTTACTATCCAAATCTGATTGACTGCACTCAGAACTACGGCTGTCTAGAGGGAGGGAATTATACCGATTTTTTGCTGTATTAATCGCATCTTGTAAGCGTTGATGCAATATTTCTCGTTTCGGTAATACTGCCAAGTATTCAGCTACGTGAATGCCCACTTCATCCATTTCCAGCAATTCGATTTGTTCTTGGTTTTTTTGTGCGCACAAAATAATACCCAGCGGTGCTTGCTCGCCCGCTTGGCGTTCATGTTTATCTAGCCAACGAAGGTACAGCTCCATTTGGCCTTTGTAGTGGGGCTTGAACTTGCCTAGCTTTAAATCAATGGCTACTAAGCGCCTGAGTTGGCGGTTATAAAACAATAAATCGATATAAAAATCATCACCATCAAGCTGAATGCGTTTTTGCCGAGCAATAAACGAAAAGCCAGAGCCAAGCTCAAGCAAAAACTGCTCAAGCTCACGTAAAATGGCATCTTCTAAGTCTTTTTCAAGGTAATGGTCATTCAGCCCTAAAAAATCTAACACGTAAGGATCTTTAAACAGCATGTTGGGTGATACTTGCTTGTGCTCAGCTAATTGTTGTAACTCAAGTTTGATGGTTTCAGCAGGTTTTTTTGACAGCGCCGTGCGCTCAAACAACATACTGTCGATACGCTCACTCAGTGTGCGCACACTCCAGGTTTCAGTTACGCACATTTGCGTGTAAAACTCGCGAGCCAGCGAGTCTTTTAAGCTGATCAACTGCCTAAAATGGCTCCAACTCAATTTTGCACACAGTGAGTGCAAAATTTGTTGCTCTGGAAATTGTTCATTAAGCTGCATCATGTAAGCGATGTTGCGTGCACTCCAACCTTTACCAAAGGTTTGCGTAAGCTGCTGGGATAAATTGGCAACTATTTGTTTGCCATATTCGGCACGTTCACCCTTTAACAGCTCTTGGTTGATACGCTGACCAATTTGCCAATACATCATGGTTAGTGAGGCATTGACTGCCACTGCTGTTTGTTGCTTGGCTTGGGTGATTAATGTTTGGATTTCACCAAATAATTCAGTGCTAGTGACAATTTCTTTACTCATCCTACCGTCCTAATAAGTTCACCTATCCATGGATGCAACAGATCCTTATTTTTGTCTTGCTCTAATTGATAAACAAGAAAACCTAAATAAGTATTTTTACTTTTAGGATGAAACCATTGGCCTATTTTTCGAAGCTCTTTTTCAAAACAAGCATCTGCACCTTGGTCTTGACGAAGCTTTTTTAAGTACCATTTTTTTGCTTCATCAATCAGTGGTTTAAAAAGTTTCCATTGAGCGATCCGGCCTTCATTTAATCTATTTTGATCAAGGTGATACAGTCGAATCGAGAGTTTAACTTTAATATCTTCTGGCGACCCCTCTTCAAATCGAGAAAATGGCACACCTGATATGTCATAGGAAAGTAACCGCCAATCCAATCTTTTACATGGATCGAGTAAGACAGGCACTTCATTGTCTTCATCTAACACTTCATAGGCACGTTGTGCCTCATTTACCAAGGGAAAGTAATTCCATTTACCACCTGCTGTTCCCTGGAGGTCTTTTCTGTACTCATTGCAGTGTTGGCAGGAAAAACGAAAGTTTTCAGGATTAAATGCTGCCCATTTATAACCAGAATGTTCAGGTACAATGTCAAATCGGGTTAAGGATTTACCGTCAGCAGTTAACGCAACACCTTGAACCTTGCCTTTAGGTCGATAATGGTCGACAGCATTATCGGCTCTCGGGATATTCGTTTCGCAATACCAGCATCTCCCATTTGATAGGGTTTCTAGGCTTTCTTTTAACTCCTTCCAAATGGCACTACGATCATCAGCAACAATGTTACCTGCTAATAACTCATTTGTAGCAGCCTCGGCTTTATCTTCCCAGTTGACAGGTAAGTTGATAAAAGTATTATCAACAAATCTCATTGTTGCTCCTCTTTCATCAACTTAGCGATAGCCTGCTTAGCAACTTCATCTCGTTTTTCTTGCGATAAACTTAGTGCAAAGTTTACTAGTTGCTGGTAATCATCAGTTCCAGATTGTTCTTTCAAAAGCGAATTCCTGATTTTGATATAGCGCTCATAGTCATCATCGCGTTGAGACATACTAAATCGATCATTATCTAACCATTCAGAAATGATTTGAAAACGAAGCGCTTCAAACTTGGTTTTGTTTTCGATGCTTGCAAGCGCTCGATATGTTTCAAGCCGTTTTTGAGTTCGCTTATCAAGGCTTGAGCCTAAACCAAACATATCACTGGTGATGATACCTGCGTATCCCATACCTTGAGGGTCATACTGTGGCTTATGCGATTCAATAGTACGGGTCTCATCATCGCGGCTTAAGATTTGCACTTGATCGCGGGTTAATTCGGCGATGGCAATCGGGTTATGGGTGGTTAATACGATATGGCTGTTGTTTTCGCCTTTAGAGCCAGAGGTAACAAACTTATTGAGATAATCGATATAATCTACGCTCCACTTGGGGTTTAAGTGGGTATCGGGTTCGTCAAGTAAAAACAAACTTTCTTCTTCGGCGGTAAATCTCAGTAGGCCTAACACAGTTAATAGCTGTTGTTCACCTTCGCTCAGTTCGCGAAAGGTTACGCTACCATCGTTCTTTTTAAGCTTAACTCGAATGCGCACTTCGCTGATAAGCTCTGAAACGTAGGTACTCTCAAGATCGCGAAAAAACTGTCTAGGCTCTTGGTCACCAACTAACTCAGTGAGTTTATTAATGTCCTTGATAAACATGTACAAGTATTCACGGCCTTTTTTATTCCAAAAGGTTGCGTCATCTTTACGGCTAATTTTAATTGGCGCAGTAGCAACTTTATGAAGCCGGTTTAGAAAGTCGCGCACCACACCTTCAGCTCCCCAAAAAATATCGGGTTTTTCCTTGCATGCACCATAAGTACCTTTTGGCTCTTTACTCTTATTTAGATTCCATGAAGGCTCATTGAGCTCCAGAAGCACTGAGTCGATGCTTTCAGCATTTTTGTCAGTTTCTAGCCCAAGCTGGGTATCTAAAAAGTGCCTGACCAAATCATCTTGGTTAAGTACAAAGGCTAACAACACGAATTGGCTGTGCACCGGCAGGGCATAAAACAAGCGTCTTAGCCCAGGGTCTTCCGATTTTGAATTGCGTAGTTTTTTATCATATTGCTGAAGATAGGGGCGAAAGACCGACTGCAGGCGGTCACTATGGCCTGAGTAATAGCCAAAGACATACTTGGGTAAAAACTCATCTTGGCGTTTTTTGAACGCATGAAATTTAAGTTCCGCAAGTTCGTCTTTCTTTTCGCCTAAGACCCTATAAGACACCAAATAGGCATCTTTAGCGCGTTCAGGGTCAGCACTGATTTCTATTTCTTTGTGATGGCAAAAATACCTCAGAGTATACGCAAAGGAGGGTTTATCCTTTTCCCCTTTATCATTTTTGCCCATGATTAAATCACGGAACAGTACTGCCAAGGCCTCAAGTACGTTTGACTTACCTGTGCCATTCCAGCCAATGACTAAGGTGATCCACTCTTGTTCTTCAAGGTCGATGGTGACATTTTTAAGGTTTTTAAATCGCTGGCGCTCACCTTCGCGATCTGATCCGATTGTAAATGAGGCTAAGCGCATTAGTCTTCCTTAACGTCTTGTGTAATCAATTTTAATTGGTCGAAGTCACCTTGGCGCTGAATTTGGATTTTGCCTGATTTTTCTAAATTGCGCAGTTCGGCGTAAATTTCTTCAATACGATCGGTTGAAGTACCATCAACAATGCCACATTTTTGAAAGGCGTCCTGGGCATCAATCCAGTCGTCTTCAGCGGTTAACACTTCGAGTAAGGTATTCATCAGATCACCTTTTTTTTTAAGTTTACTCGGCTTACGAGGTTTAGGCATCTTTGCCAAGGTGTCACGTTCACGTTTGATTTTTTCAAGCAATACTGAAGCGGGTTCGTCATTAGGGTCTTGCGGTACCAGTTGACCAGTAAACGCTGATTTTAAGATATTTCTACGCTGGGCTTCGGATAGTTTTAAAGCAACCTTGATATCTTCGATTTGCTTATCTATTCGATCATATTCTGAATGAAGAATATCAGAAGCGGCTGCTTGCTCGTTTTCTGGTAAAAGTGGAACTGGAATATTATGCAGAATCTTTTGATTCAAGTTTTGCATGGTAGTTCCAACACTAAATTCGGCTAAAAAATCCTTGGTTCTTTTTGAGCTAAGAACCCATGTGTAGAACTCAGGGTTTAAACTTTTAAGGACACGAATAAATAAACTACCAGTCCCACAAAGCCAACCATCTTCTTTATCAGTAACCAGCGCGCACCTACCCATTTCACCTCTTCGACCGATAACAATATCACCTTCAGACATGACGTATTTCTGCAAGTCACTCAATTTGCTTTCAGTAATGGTGAGGTTATAATCAGGCTCTATTTTTAGGTTTTTAATATGAGTAGGGTTAATTAACGGAATACCACCATAAATATAATCACTTTTATGTAACAAAGAGCCGAATGGTCCAATCTGAATTAAGTCAACCAGTTGTGATAAACTCGCCCACACCCAACCGTCTGGCAGCTTAGGTAAAGTTGCAGTATCTGGCTGAACCGGTTCGGGGTATGCGTCTTGCCAGTTTTTAGGGGGGGGGGGGGCTTTTTCGGCAAACTCGGCAAGTTTTTGTTGCTGCCACTGCTCACGGCGCTGCTTTAAAATGCGCGCTAATAGTTGCTCGCCAGTTTCTTGCACTTGGGCGATATTTTCGGCACGCCATTGCTCGGTTAGGGAACCGTCAACCGCACTTTTTAGTAGCGATTGACGATATTGGCTAAGTTTGGTTTGTGCGGCTTTGAGCTCTTTCACACCTGCATCGAGTTCGGAGAAAAGTTCTTCGAGTTTATAAATAATCCGTATTTGCTCTTTTTGAGGAGCTATATTAATAGGCAAACTTTCTACTTTATCTCTATTAATACCGGAAAAAGTAGATCCAGTTCCTAAAGATTCAATATGTTTTTCAATACTACGAAGTTGATAAAACAAAAATTTGTGATCAATCCCAGTGTAGCCACGGATTGCACTTAATCCTCTACCGAATCCGCTTCTCACCTTCGCAATATTAACAGGGCCAACCGGGGCGCGTACTGAGAGTAAAATATCATCTTTTTCAGCAATTCTACTTGGCTCTTCGCAATACTTATTCACTAAAGGATAAACATTTGTAAATTCAGTTTTTCCTTGAAAAAAAGGCAATCCTTTCTTATCGTTGTTAATTAGGGATGATGCAGGTGACTGCCCCATAAATATTTGAGCAATTTCGGTCAATGTTGCATCGGCCCACCCAACGGGTAGCCTCTTAACTTCACTCACGCAATTAATTCCTGATTCATTTCAGCCAATAAGCTATCTAATTCATTATCTTGACCACTGCTGTTTGGGTTGCTAACAGCAAATAAGCTCCAAGCTTTTTGTAAACCACCATGATCGGAAAAGGGGCTGTAGTCAAAGTCATCCCGTTCGATGGAGCAACTTGCAGCAATATGATCTTTCATCAAACGTAACCACTGGGTTTGCTGCTCCGTAAATGCTGTTGATCGCTGGGCGTTATGGCGAAAAATCCATTTCTTAAATTTGGCATCAACTTGTTCGGCAAAGGGTTTTAGCTCGCTGTCTAAACCACTGGCAAACCTGATCAGCGAGATAATATCCGTCAGTTGCCTTTGGCTGTTCACTTTTTTGTTGCTGTTTTTACACGCTGCTTGCTGGCTGCTCTGAATTAGGCGCTCATAGGCGCTCCATATTTTTTCGGTGGTAAGCAACAAGGGCGGCTTGCTTAAAGCTTGGTGCAGTTCTTCTAACATGGCAAAAGTTAAGCCCCTGCGCTGGTACGGTTGCTGGTAAAAAAAGCTAAGCGCTTGAATATCGTTTTTATGTTGCTCGATAAAGTCCTTAAAGCTTTGAATAACTTTTGCTGCATTGTCGGTGGCTTGGCTGCTGTAGCCAGAATAGGTCACTGTATCTAAGTTGATGTGATCAATAAGCTGTTCGCGCTGCCTTCGGGCTGATTCAATCCCTTCGCGGGTATCTGGGTTATCAAAGGTTTGGCAGGCTTGGTCTATTAACTGAGATTTAGCAATTTGTCGCTCGCTATCGGTTAAAGACTCAGCACTGCGGGTAATGCCTGCCGCTTTTGCATTGGCAAGGGCTCGCTGGTTAATCACATCCGGGTCAAGGGCAGTGAGTAAGTCTCTGGCTAATTGCGGCAGTGGTTTACCTGCGAGCTTTTCAACTTCATCCAGCCCGCGTTTATCGAGCTGTTTACTTAAACGGGTTAAACGGTTGGCAAGACTTTGAATGGTGTCGTCATCGCGATGCCCCATCGCTACACCTTGCAATAAGTCTTTCATTGACAGGTTAGGGCTGCGTTCAAGTGGGCGGCTTTCAGTCTTCAGTGACTTTTCTACGCCGACAGCATCAATCAGAACAAAGCGATCTTTATCTGTGGTAGCGCTTTTACTGACACTATGCAGGTCTTCATAGCTTAAGCTTCGTACTCCCCGACCTTTCATTTGTTCGTAATAGCCTTTACTGCGCACATCGCGCATAAAGAGCAGTATCTCGAGTGGTTTTACGTCAGTGCCTGTGGCTATCATATCGACCGTTACGGTAATACGTGGGTTATAGTCGTTACGAAAATCATTCAAAATACCATCGGGATCTTTGGCGTTGTAGGTAACTTTTTTACAAAACGCATTTCCTTGTTCGTACTCTTCACGCACAATTTGAATGATGTCGTCGGCGTGGCTGTCGGTTTTGGCAAAAATTAACGTTTTAGGCACTTCTTTACGATCTGGGTAAATCTCAGTTTCAACTGCTTTTTTCATGGCCTTAATCACTTGGCGAATTTGGCTCACGTTGACCACAGAACGGTCGAGTTCTTTACTTGTGTAACTGCTGTCTTCCTCTGCTTGCGCCCAGCGCTTTTTGCGGGTGAGCTTGTCGCGGTGATCAAGCCACTCTTTGGCTTTTAGCTCTGCACCTTTGTTACCAATTTCAGTTTCAATTTCATAAACGTCGTAACCAACATTAACGCCATCCAGCACTGAGTCTTCGTAGCTGTATTCAGCAACGATATTTTCATTAAAAAAACCAAAGGTGCGTTTATCAGGTGTGGCAGTTAAGCCTATGATGAATGCATCAAAATAGTCGAGCACCTGCTTCCACAAGTTGTAAATAGAGCGGTGGCATTCATCTACGATAATAAAGTCAAAGGTTTCAATCGGCACGGCTGGATTGTATTTGACCCATTTCGCTTGCTGTTGATTTTGCTTAATTTCATGCAGAGAGATGTCTTCAGCACTATCATCAATAGGCTTGCCGCTTAAAATTGAATACATGCGCTGAATGGTACAAATGCATACCTCAGCAGCACTGTCGATAGTGCTGTTGGTTAAGCGTTGCACTATGTGGTTTTCATGAAAAAAGGTTTGCTTGCCTTGTGGTTTAAAGGCATGAAACTCTTGCTGTGCTTGTTTACCTAAGTTGCGTGTATCAACTAAAAATAGTATTCGTTTTGCACCACCATGATTAAGCAATCGATAGACGGCATTAATCGCAGTAAATGTTTTACCTGCGCCTGTTGCCATGTGAATAAGTGAGCGCGGACGGTTTGCCGCTAATGATTTTTCAAGACCCGTTATGGCACTAATTTGGCATTCGCGCAGATTGGCTTTAGGCAATTCTGGCATCTGCTGTTTTAAGCGTGTGCGCAGTGAGCTTTCTTGCTTCATCCACTCTTGTAAGGTTTCAGGCTTATAAAAATGAAAAACTTCCCGTGCGCGAGGATCAGGATCTCGAAGGTCGGTAAAATGAATAACTTGGCTAGTCGCTTCAAACAGAAAAGATAAAGGTTCAGAATGTTGGCTAAACTTTAACTTGCTAGTGGCGTAACGCAGCGTTTGGTCTTCAACATTTGATAGAATAGTGTCATCTTTTTTCGCTTCGATCACACCAACCGCTTTGCGATTCACAAACAATATGTAGTCTGCAGGGCCAGAGTCCGTCGGGTATTCGCGGATTGCCATACCTAACGCTTCACCCAAATTAGCCGCTGGCCAGGTCTGTACCTTCCAACCCGCAAGCTTAAGCTGTTCATCAATTAATAAGCGTGCCTGCACTTCTGGTTTTAAGCCATCTATATCCATAATTTATCTCAAACTAAAACTTGTCAGAACATTCTTCGTCATTTTTTCTGGTGCAGTACCTTTTAGCCTCTGCTGCCGATTTTGTAACGGAGCATTAGTTTCGCCAACTCTTTGTCATTGATAAGCAGGTTACGAATTCGAGACAAGATGTCCACACCTTGTTGAGTCCAGCAATCCGAGTTTAGCCAGATAGGTCTTAGCCAGCCAATACTAACCATTTTGACTTTCAATTCTGATAATATATCCTAATATACAGCCAGTTACATTGATTATCGTTGTGTTTATTTAGACTTACCAGCGAGTCCAACTATCAACGCACCTAAAGCTGCGCCAGCAATAAAGGTGTTAACATTACCACCATCTTCATATTTCGCTTTGGTCGCATTACCTCGCATTTGGGCTTGAACTGATACCTGTTCACTCTTTTTGAGATTGCTAACTGTGTTCACAACAGAGTGGAATAGACTTTCTGGATCAATTCCAAGGGCATTAGACCAGTTCAGCCTAAGCAGGTTGTTCACAAAAACGTGCAGCGAAGAAGCTGCTGTTTTGCCACTGATCAATAAAAACCTGTCATTTCTCCGGGGCGTGATGACTATAGCGTTTTATATTATGCTTTCCTAAATGAATAGTAGGTTAGCTTATTGCGCGATTAGTGTGATGGGCACAACATCTTAAAGTCGACGGTTAAGTTTTAAATACTCGGCAACCCAGTAGAAGTAAACAGGGTGTTAACAGTAATGTTAACAGTGTTGCAAAGGTTAATCCGCCCGCAATAGCACTGGATAGCTGCATCCACCATTGCGTCGAAGGTGCGCCCACACCAAGGCTAGGTTCCAATAAATTAACGTTGACGCCTAAAACCATTGGCATTAATCCAAGCACGGTCGTGACTGACGTTAGGAGGACAGGTCGTAATCGCAAACAACCGGTTTCCAACGCTGCTTCATATGGATCAGCCCCTTCACGTCTTAAACGGTTAAAGGTATCGATCAGAATAATATTGTTGTTCACCACGATGCCAGCAAGCGCAATAATCCCCATGCCTACCATCACTATTCCAAAGGACTGGCCGTTAATCATTAGTCCTAATAACACACCTGCTGTGGATAGCAGAATTGCGCTGAGTACAAGAAATGTTTGGAATAGACTATTGAATTGGATGACAAGAATAAACGCCATCAAAAAAATGGCGATGATAAATGCACTGATTAAAAATATAGCGGCTTCTTGCTGATCTGCATCTTCACCCGCCAAGTTTATTGAGACCCCATCGGGAAGCTCTTTAAAATAGGGGCTGAGTTCATTTAAACGTTCATCTAAGCGCGAGCCTTCAGCTAAATCACTCTGGAGTGTTAAGGTTCGTTGTCCATTCACTCGGTGTAATGAGCCCGTCTTAGGCATAGGAATCACTTGAACGAAGTGAGAAATAGGCACCTGTCCGCGAAGAGTATTCAGTGTCAGACGGGTCAATTGGTCAATCGATCGCCAATGAAAAGGTAGCCTGACCCGAATATCAACATCATCATTTGCATCTTCAGGACGATAGGTTGCTAGCATTAGCCCATGGCTGACCAGCTGTACTGCGTTACCAACTGAGAGTACATCTGCTCCTAGGCGGGCAGCAGCTTCTCGATCCACTTCGACACGCCACTCAATACCAGGTAGTGAACGATTGTCTTCTATGTCGATAAACCCTCCTATTTTTTCCATGCGAGCGCGGATGATTTCAAGTGCACTTTCTATTAAAGAGATATCATTTGCACTCACTTCAAGTTGGAAGGGTTTTCCTTGGCCAGGTCCAGTGTCTTGTTTTCGAAAATCAAGTTGAATACCGACTATGTCCGATGTTAAGTCGCGCATTGATTGAATAATATGTGAAGAGGTGCGGCGTTGATGCCATTCAATCAATTTGAATTGGAGGACACCGATGATATCCTCGCCTTGCTGAGAAGATGGGGCTGCAAAGGTTCGAGCATAAATAGAGTCAATTTCAGGTAGGTTGAGCAGTCGATCTTCGATCTGCTTTACAAGTGCGTCCTTCTCGTAAACCGATAAATCTCCCCGCGCCCTGATTTGTAATTGTAGAGAGTCTGGCTCAATATCCGGAAAAAACTCCACTCCATGATTGAAGCGGTTGTAGGTGATAAAAATAAGGGTGATGACCAACATCATGCCTAATAGTGTTAAAAAGGGTGCTCTTAATAAAAGAGCGAGTAAGCGACGATACAGGTGACTCATGGGGTTGCGCAGATATTCAGCGCTTGATGCTTCTATGGGGCGTGTTATAACGGCTCCCATGGTAGGTAAAAAGATCAGAGCCATGACTAATGAAGCGAGTAAGCATAAAATGACTGTTGCAGGAAGGTATTTCATGAACTCTCCGACAACGCCGGGCCAAAACAGCAACGGAACAAACACAGATAAGGTTGTGGCCGTGGATGCGATGATGGGCCAACTCATGCGGTGAGCCGAGTTAAGCCAAGCATTTGCAGGTGTTTGCCCCTCTTTAAGATAACGATCAGCTTGCTCACTGACGACAATTGCTCCATCGACCAACATGCCCGCAACCAAAATTAATGAAAAGAGCACGATGATGTTAAGGGTATAACCTATAGCCCAAATTAGGAGTATCCCAGCTAAAAAAGCACCTGGAATGGTTAAGCCGACCATTAATGCAGAGCGAAATCCCATAGAGGCAATGATTAAAATAAGCACCAGTACGACAGCTGTCATGACATTATTCAGTAAGTCATTCAGCATATCGCGTACCTCAACCGATTGATCCATCAGTATTCTCAGATCAACACCTTCGGGAAGTAACGTGCGGGCTTCTTCGATAACGGATTGAATATGAGCGGTGGTATCAATGATGTTGGCGCCTGAGCGTTTACTGATTTCTAATACTAAGCCTGGCTGACCGTTAATGCGTGCGAAGCCAGTCGGGTCTTTGAATGTACGCCTTAATGTTGCAATGTCAGCAAATGTGACAACTCGGTCTTCTTCTACCTTGACGGGCATGCTTAAAATATCCTGTAACGACTCAATCATGCCGGGTACTTTAAGGGCCATTCGGCCTGATCCTGTGTCTAAACTGCCAGCCGCAACCAATCGGTTATTATTGGACACTAAATTAAATAATTGAAAGTAATCAATTTGATATTGATCAAGTACTTGTGGATTAACGATTATTTCCAATAAATCTTCTCGATCACCGGCAATATCGACTTCAAGAACTTCGGGGATTCCTTCAATCGCAATCTTTAGCTGTCTCGCTAAATAGATCAATTGAGCTTCTGGAAGAGGGCCCGACAGGGCGATTGAAATGACAGGAAACAGTGCAACATTGATCTCATGCACTCTAGGTTCATCCGCTTCAGATGGCAGCTTTGTGCGAGCCGTATCAACCTTTTGCCGAACCTCTTGCAGTGCTTTTTGAGGGTCAAAGCCTGCGTCAAACTCAAGCATAACCGATGCATGGCCTTCACTGGCAATTGAGGTCATTTTCCGTACACCCTGCAATGCCCGAAGCTCCTGTTCCATTGGACGAACGAGAAGGCGCTCGCTGTCCTCAGGGCTAATCCCTTCAAGTGCCATGGAAACATACATCATAGGAATGACAACATCAGGGTTGGCTTCTTTGGGAATTGCTTGGTAGGCCGCTACTCCGCCTAATACTATAAATATAAAGAGTAAAAGAGTGGCCCTTGAGCGCTGAATAGCGGCACGAATGATCTGCTCCATCAGAGGGGACTCTCTTGTAAGTGAGGTTCAACCTTGTCACCGGGTTGCGTGAAGCCAGCCCCCAGTGTAATGATTTCTAAAGTATCCGGTAGGCCGATAACTTGAGCATAGTCTGTATCAAAACTGATTAGCGTGAGAGGGTGAAAAACAACCACCTGCTCGTTATTAACCGCTAAAATGCCAATCTGGCCTGAAGGATCTAGGCTTAGTAGGGAAGGGGGAATACGATGGGATAAAACCTCAGGTAAAACAATTTCTAAGGTAGCACTCGCACCTGCAATCCGAAGACCATCGGGATTGTTAATGTTGGCTTCGATTGCGTAACTGCGGGTAGCTACATCCGCTAGGTTCGCGATAAACGTAACTTCACCAAAGAAAGTCCGTCCATCCAAGAGTGTCACCTTTAAGGGATTCCCTAAACTCATGCGCCCGACATCTTGCTGTGTAACGTAAGCCTTTACTTTGAGGTTGCGCGTGTCTGTAATTGTTGCAATCACATCACCCGGTTGAACCAACTCGCCAATATCGAGCGGTAATGAATTCACAAACCCTGCAATCGGGGCCTTTATTCTTGTATGTGCTAGGGCGAGTTTTGCATCTGCCAAGGCGGCTTCACTAGCAGCAGCGCTGGCTCTTAAACGTAGTTTTTCGTGTTCAGATAATAACCTGTTCTTAAATAAGCGTTCGCCAGCTTCTAGTTCAGATCGGTGTAAATATACATCAGCTTCTGCTTTTTCGACTAGTGCGCGCCTTGTTTCCGTATCTAGCTGAACAAGCATCTCTCCTTGTTCAATCCATTGCCCTAATTTAGCTGGGCGTTCCTGGATCTGACTGGAGGTGCGTGCATAAACCTGAACTTGATGAGACGGAGAAAGCGTCCCTTGTAAGATAAGTTTTGGAGTAAAGGTCTTTGCAGAGAGTTCATAGGTCTGAACTCTAGGTAGGCTTGGTATTGTTGAGGTCGGCATCGCCTTAATGGCAGGCGAATGGTCGGAATCAACTGATTGATAGGTTTTGCCAGATATAATCCAAACAATCAGAACAAGAGAAGCAAGGCCTGCAGCAATGATCGATACAAAGTTTCGACGTCTAGGTGAGTGTTGTGTTTCTTTTAAGTCCATTAATGGCTATTCCGACCAGATCATCATCAGGTCAGAATAGCAAGATTTGCATAGGGTTAATATAGTGGAGAGGGCTGTGTTGCTTGATATTCCTTCATTTAATGACAAGGCTTCAGCCGTTAATGAACATGCATTTAAGCTATGCATTTATCCCCCTTTGATGACGGATCATCGATTTTAGCCTGTTTTTGCTCGACCCGACGCCAAACCTTTTCATGGAAATGGAAGGCAACCGTGTTAAGTGCAGGTTCAATTAAAGCAACGGCCCCACCAATCACCAAGTCACCTGTTAATGCGTAGGCAACACCGAAGGCAACGGTGAAGTGTAAAATGGCAAAGGAAAACGTCTTTTTCATGATAATGCCTCGAATCTAGTGGAAGTGACTGGCTATTCGCCCTTTTGGGCTTTCTATGAATAGATTATCGTACAGGATGATTATTAGTTAAAATTAATTAACTATATGTCATCGATAGCTATTTAGAATTTACCTGTGAGAGGGTTCTTTTATAGTCTGGCTCGATATTTCCAAGACGAATGGGTAACGAACCGCTATAATAGCGTCACGATGAACCTTTCAGGCAGTTCCCTTAACATGATGCACGCAGTTCCTCCTATCCATCACAACACACTTAATTCTCCAGACCGCAACTCAGATAAAAACGCACCTGCTCCTTTCTTACCTATGACACGAAAAGAAATGGATACTCTGGGCTGGTCTGAATGTGATGTGATTATTGTGACAGGAGACGCTTATGTCGATCATCCTTCATTTGGCATGGCGATCATTGGGCGCTTGCTTGAATCACAAGGGTTTAGAGTGGGCATCATTGCACAGCCAGATTGGCACAGTGCTGACGCCTTCAAAGCCTTGGGGCGCCCGCGTCTGTTCTTCGGCATTGCTGCGGGAAACATGGATTCAATGATCAACCGTTACACGGCGGATAGAAAAATTCGTTCAGATGATGCCTACACACCAGGAAATGTTGCCGGTAAACGCCCCGATCGAGCGAGTATTGTTTACAGCCAGCGTTGTCGTGAGGCCTACAAGGATGTGCCGCTGATACTGGGTGGCATTGAAGCATCCCTGCGTCGCATTGCACACTATGATTATTGGCAGGACAAAGTCCGTCGATCAATATTATTAGACTCCCGTGCCGATTTGTTGCTCTATGGCAATGCGGAACGTGCCATCATTGAAGTGGCGCAGCGCTTAGAGGCCGGTGAACAGGTTGAGCAATTGCTTGATATCAGAGGGACTGCCTATGTTCGTAAAGATACGCCGGAAGGGTGGATGGAGATAGACTCCACTCGCATTGATCGCCCAGGAAAGATCGATAAAATTATTAATCCTTATGTTAATACTCGAGACCTTCCTCAGTGTGATTTGGAAAAGTCGAGCGCGAATCCTGAGGCAGATGACTCAGTGCAGGTATTGCATATATTGCCCAAGCCAAAACTCGATCGATCAAAAACGGTTATCCGTCTGCCTTCGTTTGAGAAGGTCACTCAAGATCCGGTTTTATATGCTCACGCAAGCCGAGTGCTTCATCTGGAAACCAATCCCGGGAATGCGCGGGCCTTGGTTCAATTGCATGGTGATCAAGAGGTATGGCTAAATCCACCACCGATACCGCTTAGCATGGAAGAAATGGACTTTGTGTTTGGCTTGACCTACGCCAGAGTTCCGCATCCGATATATGGAAAGGCTGAAATACCCGCCTATAAGATGATTCGGTTTTCCGTCAATATTATGCGTGGATGTTTTGGTGGCTGTACCTTCTGTTCGATTACTGAGCATGAGGGCCGCATTATCCAGAACCGATCTCAAGACTCTATTATTCAAGAAATTAAAGATATTCGTGATAAGGTCCCAGGTTTCACAGGAGTTATTTCCGATTTAGGTGGGCCCACTGCTAACATGTATCGGATTGCCTGTAAAAGCCCAGAAATAGAAGCGGCTTGTCGTAAGCCATCCTGTGTTTATCCGGGGATTTGCTCTAACCTGAATACAGATCACTCTGCATTAACTCAGTTGTACCGAGATGCTCGAAAGATCAAAGGCGTTAAAAAAATTCTGATTGCATCGGGTTTAAGGTACGACTTAGCTGTTGAAGATCCCGAGTATGTCCGTGAGTTGGTGACGCATCATGTTGGTGGGTATTTGAAAATTGCACCTGAACATACGGAGCAAGGCCCGCTTGATAAAATGATGAAGCCAGGCATCGGTTCTTTCGATGCGTTTAAAAAAATGTTCGAACGTTTTTCTAAAGAAGCAGGTAAAGATCAATACTTGATTCCCTACTTTATTGCAGCACACCCTGGTACAACCGATGAAGATATGGTGAATCTGGCGCTCTGGTTAAAGAAAAATGGGTTTAAAGCAGATCAGGTTCAAGCCTTCTATCCATCTCCCATGGCCACTGCGACAGCTATGTATCACACGGGACGAAATCCGTTGCGTCGCTTGAGCTACAAAAAGACGGCTGAGCGCGTAGAGACAGCTAAAGGTGAAAAGCAGCGTCGCTTGCACAAGGCATTTTTGCGCTGGCATGATCCGGAGAACTGGCCGCTTTTACGCGAAGCATTAATGCAGATGGGACGTTCTGATTTAATAGGCTCTGCAGATTATCAGCTAATTCCTTCGGAAGATAACCCGACATCGGAATACAGAAGTCATCGCCGGAAAAATAGTCCGGGTGCAGCAAGGACATCGAAAGGACGAATCCTAACTCAGCACACAGGTTTACCACCTAGAGCAGGAGGGGGAGCGTCTACTCCTAAAGCGCGGAAGTCGTCGATACGGCGTCCGAGATGATTTTATATTTTTCATCATATTTAGATTGTAATTAATCTAAAGCGGTGTATAGTGAGTTTATCAGATGCTTCCCGGAGGGTGTCTGTGTACGAATCACGGAGCTTCCGTGAAATGGTTCACCGGGGCAACCAGCAATGTTGCTGGAATTAAGTTATAGAAGATTTGATGCACGTAAATACTATTAAAGCTAAATTTGAACACTCTCAGGCCAATGGCCTAGGTTTTCGTGTCCTAGCTAATTTTTTGTCAAACTCCCAGCGTGCATCCAGCAAGTCGTTAAATATATCTGCCTTCCCTGAATATTTTCTGAAACAAAAATCTTTTTTAAAAATTATTTTCGATTCATTACTGGAAAAGCAATTATTTTCGTCTATGCTTAAACAAAGAATTCAATTCTGTAACATTTAGGTTGTAGAATTAAAAAGCGTTCAGAGTTACTGCAAAGCAGTTACTAGAACAGAAACCGGACCAGAATTTACTGGTCTTTTGGAAAAATGCCAATATTTGGCAATTACGTAAAAGAAAGAGGCTACACATGTCACAGCTAGTTACCGGCACCGTAAAATGGTTCAACGATGAGAAAGGATTCGGTTTTATCCAGCAGGAAAACGGTCCGGATGTATTTGTACACTTCCGTGCAATCAACGGCACAGGTCGTCGTTCATTACAAGAAAACCAACAGGTTACTTTCGAAGTAACTCAGGGTCAGAAAGGCCCACAGGCTGAGAACGTAACTGTTATCTAAATAACACTGCGCAGTTTGAAGACAGTGGGCGCCTAGGCGCCCACTTTTTTATGATTTTTTATATATTTAACCTAGATTGTCCTGAGAAGTTTTCAGGTCTATATCAATCAAATATCTGGACTTGCGATACGTTGGGTTATAGGATTATCCAATTGTTAAATAAGCATGGAGGCCAGCTTGTTGATTTCAATGGATGAACCCAATTTATCTTCCCGCTTTAATTCTATATATCTAAAGCCTTTTGTATGGCTTACAGTTTTCTTTGTGCTTTTCATCTCTCCGGCTACTTTAAGTGCAAATGAGCGTGTTCGCTTAAAACTAAAGTCGAGCCATCAGTTTCAGTTTGCTGGGTATTATGCAGCTGTGCATAAAGGCTTTTATCAAGCTGCAGGCCTAACAGTTGATATCTTAGAAGCTGGTGGAGAGCAGCGTACGGTTGAGTCCGTCGTTGAGCGTCGTGTTGACTTTGCAATTGCAGGTTCTGAACTTGTCATTGATAGTGCCTCTGGGTATGAAATTGTTGCGTTGGCCCCCATCTTTCAACATTCTGCTTTAGCGCTCATCACATTGCGGGACACAAACTTCACCTCATTAGAGGCGCTGACCAATCAGCGAATTATGTTGGGGGCTGAAACTTCCTCTATCGATGTTTTTTTACGTCAACAAGGGCGTGGATTAGACGATTTTCAATTGGTTAGACATGTTCCTAGTATTACGCCCCTGATTACGGGGGACGTGGCCGCTATGGCCGTGCGTATCACCGATGAGCCCTTTATTATTCAGCAAAGTGGTAACCCTGTTCGATTCTTGCGGCCCATTGATTCAGGTATTGATTTTTATGGCGATACCCTTTTTACGAGTCGTGCGCTCTATTTACAGCAGCCTCAAATGGTTCAGGCATTTGTAGAGGCCAGTATTCAAGGTTGGCAGTATGCATTAGAGCATCCTGACGAGATTATAGATCTTCTTTTAAACACCTACGGTGTTAATCGCAGCCGTGAGCATTTGCTATATGAAGCAAAACAAATCCGAGAATTAGTATCACCTGGATTGATAGGGATTGGTCACTCAAACCCAGTCAGATGGCAGATGATTGCAGACGCATATGATTCGCTAAATCTCTTACCAGGGTCCTTTAATTTAGAAGCTTTTATACCGCCTAAAATGGAAACTGTACGTATTCCTGATTGGTTAAAGTTTGTCTCTACACTCACTCTATTGGTTTTGTGTTTATTCATGGTGATGATTTACCGTCAACATCGCTTGAACCAGAATCTTAAAAAAGAAATTCGTGTACGCAAAAACACAGAATCACGCTTACGCTTAATTACCGATAGCATGCATGACGTCATTTGGGTGATGGATGAAAATTTCAAAATGACCTATGTTAGTCCATCTGTTGAGCGTTTAACTGGCTTTGAAGTGGATGAAGTGTTGAATAAGCCCATTTCTGATTTGATCAATGCAGATACTCGCCGTCAATTAGCGCAGCGTATTCAGGAAATTACACAAATTAACGAAGCTGGTCGCACCGGTTCGGAGTGCGATGAGCTCTTCGAGTTTGAAATTCAGTGCAAATTTGGTCGTCAGGTTTGGGTAGAGTCAACCATTAAATTTTTCTTTTCGGCTCCTGGAATTATCGCAACGATTTATGGCTCAACGCGAGACATCACAGATCGTCATCGACAGTATATTGAACTGAAGAATTTAGCGAGCATGGATTTTCTGACGGGTGTTAAAAATAGACGAATCTTCTTCGAAAAACTACAGTATGAAACGGCTCGTTTTCGCCGCCATGGAACACCCCTGAGTTTAATTGTTTTGGATATTGATCATTTTAAGAAGATCAATGATAGATATGGGCATTCCATTGGTGATGAGGTCTTACGTCAAGTTGTTAAGCTTTTAGAAGATGAAATACGCGAAATGGATACGATTGGACGCTTAGGCGGAGAGGAGTTTGGAATACTCCTACCTGACACAGCGTTAGAAGAAGCTCATTATTTGGCAGAACGTTTACGTGAGCACGTATCCGAGTATCCTCTTGAAATATCAGGCGTGTATATACCGGTAACCGCGAGCTTTGGTGTTGTTCAGTGTGAACCATCGGAGACGGTTTCGAGCATCTATAAGCGCGCGGATGTGGCTGCTTATGCGGCGAAAGCAGCGGGCAGGAATTGTGTTCGCCGACAAATGCCTGCCATGATCAGCTAGTTGGCTCCGAGGTTTATTGGCTTGAGACTAAATGTTTGACTAAACGTTGCTCGATCTCATCAGGGTCGAGAGCAGTGTCGCTGATTATTTCAAAGCGTGAGTCCTTTCTCCACGCGAGGGGTAGTACAGATGCATCTTGAAAGACGCGATTATAACTGACCCAAGTGTGTCCAATCTTAATCGCGGCTTTTAATCTCATGAGATGCGTCATTCTGTCTAATTCGGCTTTGAGTGAATCAAACTCGAAAGCGTCTTTTGCATCAAAAACCCAGCCATGCGTAAATATTCCTTCTTGCGCATGAGATTTACGAACCGGTTTTCCGGGCATTGGTTTGGGTTCGGAGTACATAGGTGTAAAGGCCAAAGAGGTCTGTTGCGTGTTAGACGCGACTTGAGGCAGCTCTTTCTTTGCACCTGCATGGCGTGTATAAGGTTCCATGCTTTCAAAGGACTGGCGCGGATTGTCGAGTAAGCTTAAAGGAAAGACGCCAAAAAGTGTCCTAAGTACAGACTCTTTTGGTGGGAATAAGTTTTCGCAGGCCTGTTGTGCTTCTTGGCAAAGGCTGGCCGGACTTAGATCGCATCGGTTAATTAAGACGATATCGGCAAGGTTAAGTTGATCGGTAAAAATGGGATTGGCCAATATTCCAGGGTGCTCAAGGACGGCAGGGTCGAGTACGCAAATGATGGAGCGAAGATCGATTGCTTCTTCGAATGATATACCGGTTAACACATCGACGATCCCAGCCGGATGACCGAGTCCTGTTGGTTCGATAATGAGTCGATGGGGTTTTACTCTTCTTAAAAGCATTGCAAGTGTAATCGTTAAACTAGGCCCTAACGTACAACAGACACAGCCACCGGCAAGCTCTTTAATGTGAAGATTATCTTGATTGGCCATCAATGCTGAATCAATTCCGATTTGTCCAAATTCGTTGACTAAAATAGCCCAAACTTCATCCTCAGGTTTTTGTTTAATGAGTTGATTAATCGCTGTTGTTTTTCCGCTGCCGAGAAATCCAGTGATGATATTAGTGGGCACTTTTGTAATTCTTTGCATAATTACCCTAGGCTATTTAAGTGTTATAAAGTAACAATTCTGAGGCATTGATAGGTGATTTGCAAGATTGGCCGAAGTACACAGCTAGAAGACGGTCTTTACGTTCATGATTACTTTGAATTAAATACCCTTGCATTTTTAATGTGTTATGGCGTGTGCGAATCTATTATGATGCTATCAGAATAGTTGAGAGGACAGAGTATATGGCGAAGGTTGTGTTTTTAGTAGGATCGGTATACGGCAATAGTACATCAATGGCTGAAGAGTGCGCTGAATTTTTGAGAGGGCAGGGGCACGAAAGCGAGGTTTTTTCGAGCTTTAGTTTGGCCGAGCTGCAGCAAGACCCTGAAGCCGTTTGGCTTATTTGTACTTCGACGACTGGGCAAGGAGAGCTGCCCGATAATATTTATCCGCTTTATCAATCGTTAAAAGATGAGTTTCCTCTAATGCCGGATCGAAAATACGGAGTGATTGCATTAGGGGACAGCTCATATGATAGCTTTGCCGACGCGGGTCGAATGCTTGATGAGATGCTGCAAGAATTGCAGGCAAAGCGTTTAGGGGAAGTTCTATTGATTGATGCCTGTGAGACAGCAGATCCTGAAGGTGTAGCCCTCGACTGGATCAAAGAGTGGATCATCCATTTGTCTTAAGTTGTGAGTTGTCTCAGAGAGTAGGACGGCAAGGAAGAAGCCTGTCGTCCTAGCGCTTGACTACTTAAGTAAAAACCCTTTTTCGTTTAGAAAAGGCAACATGTGTGGGCGAGATTCTTTGACGAGCATGCCTGATATTTGCTCCGTCCAAGTCATTTCTTTACCGCCACCCGTGCGGGTTCTATAGTATTCCTGTACTTGGGCATCGTATTCTGGCATGAGCTTAACGTCAGCATCAACAGAATACTTTTCCTGTTTTAAGACAATTTCCAATGGAAGTCGTGGTTTAACCTCAGGATTTTGATCTGGAAAGCCCAAGCACATCCCAAAGACAGGGTAGACTAATTCAGGGAGCTCCAATAGTTCTGAAACGCGTGCAATTTGATTGCGCAGCCCGCCAATATACACCACGCCTAAACCCAGAGATTCAGCCGCGACGGCACAGTTCTGAGCAAAGAGTCCACAGTCGAGCGAGGCTGTCAAAAATTGTTCAGTGTAGCCACTGAGCATGGGTTGTTGGTGCAGTTCACAAGCATCTTTATGCCTGTGCATATCGGCACAGAAAACTAAAAATACGGGTGCCTGTGCGACATATATCTGATTGCCTGAGCATTGCGCGAGTTGATCGCGCGTATCCCCTTGGCTGACTTGAATAACTGTACAGGCTTGGATGAAACTTGAGGTTGCGGCAGCTTGTCCTGCCTTAACGATTTCTCCAATCCATTCGTTTGGAACGCTTTGTTCGGTAAATTTTCGGATTGAGCGGTGCTGGTTAAGTAAATTGATAACGTCGTTCATTCAAAAACCTGTTTTAAAGTGATTGTTGCATTATGCGTATCGCCTTTGATAAAGCGCTTGCCGTTTCAATACGATTGCTGATATGGGGAATGCAATCAGTGGTGATAACATCCGCTTTACTAGAAAGCAGTTCATAGGCATTTCCTGCAAAGATGCCATGAACACCAATTGCGGTTGCTCTTTTCATGTTCGCCGACTCAAGATGCTCTAGAGTACGCAGTATTGTGCGCCCACTGGAAATAATATCATCCACAAGAACTGGGGTGTGCTCAAGGTAGGCACTTAACTCAGGTGTTGAAATATTGACTTGGTAATCCCCTAAACGTTCCTTTTCTAAAATTTGGAAGGGAGCTTGGGCCATTTCTGCGACCTGAGACACCCACTGCTCACTTTCTGAATCTGGACCAATGATGACAGGTTGACTGATGTGCTTGTTGATCCAGCGAGCAATAAGAGGCGCGGCTGGGACAACCTGAGTGTTGATTGAGTATATATCAGATAGTGAATGATAACGATGCAGGTGCGGATCAATTGTAATTAAGCCATCAAACGCCTGAGATAGAAGCTTGGCAAAGGGTTTTGAGCTAACACATTCACCTTCGTGAAAGCGCTTATCTTGACGCATATAGGCTAAATAAGGAGTGACTAGAATGAGCTGGCGTGCACCGAGCTCCTTTAGAGTATCGGCTAAAAATAAGAGTTTAAGAGTTTTTTCGTCGGGGTGAAAAAGATTGCAAAAAATGATACAGGAATGATCAATACAGCGATCATGCACTCTTAAATAGCTTTCTCCATCAGGAAAGTGCCGCATTTCGAGGGAGCCTGCTTCTGCCTGTAAAGCATGGGTAATCTGAGCGGCTAGCGCAGCATCCGATTCTAGGTTAAAAACAAGTGTCTTCATTGTATTTCTTCTTTTTGGGTGTCTGATTGGGGCGATAATTGGATAATATCTGGATGGTTTAGCAGATAATCGACAGCATAATTGAGTTCGCCAATGCTATCTGCATGTAAAGTTAATAACAGATCGTTCGGTTGCACAGTCTGGCCCAGTTTAGCGTGGAGTTCTACTCCTGCCGCTGCATCGGCAGGTGCCCCAGCTAGTTTTGCAATTTTAGACAATTGGCGATTATCAATAGCGGATACGACGCCAGTCTCGTGAGCGATCAGTGCATAACGATAACAAGCCACTGGTGGTATTTTCATTCCCCCTTGTGCATTGCAAATGGCCATGAATTTATTCCATGCAGCCCCTGTTTCTATGGTTTCTAGGGCCTTTATCTTTCCTTCACCTTGAGATAAGGGTTGAATCATTTCCAGCATGGCACCTGCAATATCTGCGGCACGTTGTTTGAGGTCTTCAGGGGCGCTGGGCTGGTTTTGTAAAACGGCAAGTATGTCGTACGCCTCTAGCGCCGGGCCAATGCCTCTACCCACGGGTTGGCTGCCATCTGTAAATAGGATTTTGAGTGTTAAATTGAGTTTTTCAGCAACGGCTTTAAAGCTATTGGCCAGTTTATCCGCAGCCACTTGACTGCGGACTTTTGCTGTCGGGCCCACCGGGATATCAATCAACACATGGGTTGCACCTGCAGCAATTTTTTTAGATAAAACCGAAGCAATGAGCTGTCCTTCACTGTCAATATCCAAAGCACGTTCTACCTGAATGAGGACATCATCAGCGGGACTCAGTTTGACAGAGCCTCCCCAAGCAAGGCAGCCGCCCACTCGCTTAACAACCTCCCGCATCTCTTCAATCGAAAGGCTGACCTCGGTTAGGGTTTCCATTGTATCTGCCGTCCCCGCAGGCGAGGTGATCGCGCGTGACGATGTTTTAGGGATGGTTACTCCACAAGCGGTGAGGATGGAGATAACAATCGGAGTGGTGCGGTTTCCGGGTAGCCCTCCGACACAGTGTTTGTCTAAAACGATAGGTAACTGCCAATCAAGTCGGCTTCCTGAGTTCACCATAGCTTGTGTTAAATAAGTGATCTCGTCATCGTCTAAGTGATCATCGCCGCAGGCCGTAATGAACGCGGCTAGGTGAACATCGCTGTAATAGCCTTCAGCAATATCGTTGATGATGCTTTCAAACTGTTGAAGGTCGAGCTTATGGCCATAGACCTTAGCTCTCACATGTGATATGGATTGAATCGGTTTTGGGTGTGATAACCAGATAGGGCCTCCGCTCTCTATTTGCAGGTGTTTCCACGCGGATTCTGAAAAACCGACCTCATTCTCATTGAGTAGATTTGAGGTAATCATATTGAGAGACGCAACAATTGATTGGCTACCCGAGCTGGTCACTAGAACTCTTGGTAGACTATCAAATCCTTCAGAGCGACACACGGGGCTGTCTTTTCGAAGATAAATTGTTGGCTCGTGATGAGTATCAATACCTAACCGGCGAGCGGCTAAGGGAGCCATGCGTTCGGGGGCATGCGTCATAAACAGAATCCTTTATAGGTATGCATCATGTGATTGCATGACCAACTATTTTTATTTCGTCATATTAAATCAGACGATTTTGATTCTAAGTAAAGCGAATATTTGATTGATGTTCAATCCTATTTCATTCATTGAAAAGGAAAACACTTCTCAGGTAGGGGAATCAAGTGTTAGTAGACTGGGGGAGTTCCTGTTAAAATCAGCGTTTTGTTTAGCAGATAGGGTATATCATGGATCGCCGTTATCGCCTTGTATTGTCATGTCCCGATCGTGTGGGCATTGTATCAATGGTCAGTAATTTTATATCCAGCCATGGCGGCTCAATTGCCGATGCTAACCAGCATACGGATCCCGGCTGCAATTACTTTTTTATGCGTGTTGAAATCTCTGCAGCGACCTTGCCTTTCTCTTTAGACGCATTGAAAGAAGCCTTTAGACCGATTGCTCAGTCGTTTAACATGGAGTGGGATATTACGGATTCCGCTAAGCCAAAACGAGTGGTGCTAATGGCCAGCAGAGAGTCCCATTGTTTGGCTGATTTGTTGTACCGTTTTCACAGTGAAGAACTGTTTTGTGAAATTCCTTGTGTCATTTCAAATCATGATAAGCTGCGCAGCATGGTAGAGTGGCATGGAATTCCCTACCATCATGTGCCCGTGGACCCAGCTGATAAGCAGCCGCATTTTGATAAAATTGAACAGCTCATCGCTGAATACCAAGCGGATGTTGTGGTGTTAGCACGTTACATGCAAATACTGCCCCCGGCACTTTGTGAGCACTTTCCGCATCGCATTATCAATATTCATCACAGCTTCTTGCCTTCCTTTGCGGGAGCTAAGCCATATCACCAAGCACATGAGCGAGGTGTTAAATTAATTGGTGCAACCTGCCATTACGTGACAGAGGATCTGGATGCCGGGCCGATTATTGACCAAGATGTGACGCGTATTTCCCATAGGGATCATCCTGAAGACATGGTTAGACTGGGCCGTGATGTAGAGAAGTCAGTATTGGCAAGAGGCTTGCGGTGGCATCTTGAGGATCGAGTGTTGGTTCATGGCAATAAAACGGTTGTATTTGCTTAAGTCTTCAAGGACTTAACCTAATTCGTTGTACGAATTTATTGTGTCTGAACCTCTCATTCATAAAAAATACGCTACACTTAATGTGAGATGGAGATGAGTGACAATCTCTATTAAGTTTAGCGTTTGGAGGAATCAGACATGTTAAGATCTGTCAAAGCTCAAGATTATATGGCCACTAAGCTCGTGACCTTCCGCCCCGAAACTGATTTGTTCGATGCCATCAGTGCACTCCGGGAATACAAGCTTTCTGCATTTCCAGTGATTGATGCGGATGGAGGACTCGTAGGTATTTTGTCTGAAGTGGATTGTTTACGTGCGATTTTAAGTCAAACCTATCATGAGGAGGAGATGGGTAGTGGCGGACATATTTCTGACTATATGTCTATGCAGGTTGATACGGTTCCGCATGATGCGGATATTATTGCCGTCTCAGATATTTTTATTGCAAAAGGACGTCGTTGTTTGCCTGTTGTCAAAAGTGGAAAACTGGTCGGGATGATTTCGCGCAGTGATGTTTTAAGAGCGGTTGAAGACTTTGCAAAGGATGGCTAATTACCCCTGTACAATAGTTGAGTCCAGTATGAGTGACTTTTTTCCAGAAAAACCGATTTTGTTTTATCCCTCGTTAGCGAAACGCTTTGGTGCTGATGAGGCCATTTTGCTTTCATTGTTGAGGGACTCGTTACTGGTGAATGGTTTGCCAGACGGCAAAGGCTACACGGAAGTCATGTTTTCGAATCGCCAGTGGCATGACTTGGCGAGCTTTTGGGAAGCGGATTACCTCACGCAAATTGCAGAAAGCTTGAGTCGGCAAGGTGTACTGGTGTTATCTTTCGGTGCAGCAGGTACGATTAGAGTAAAGGCTAAGATGGGGTCTAGTTCAACCGTTCAGCCGCAGCAGGTGAGTGTTCATGCCGCTCCTCCTGTTGCCTCGGCTAATACAGACAATACCTTACCTGTATACGATCACTTGCCGCCTAGAGCCAGGCCCGAAGCGCCTAAGGTTTCACGCGGACCTGCGCCGACGTTTGGCGGGACCAATGGCTGGCGCCGACAAAAAGATGAGTTAGAGGCCATTTTTGAACAGCACGAAGAGCGCAATCAACGGATGGTGCCCATGTCAATGCATTGGAAGCCTTCGGCGGCATTTCACGAGTTTTTAGCTCGCCATTCGATTCCTAGTGAATTTGCACAGACGTGTTTGGATGAGTTTGTGTTGTATTGGTTGGCCAAGGATAATAAACGTGAAACCAACTGGGATCAAAAATTCTTAGCATGGGTTAAGCGCGAATGGGTTAAGCAGCAGTCTCAAGAGGCTCGTGACAAGCGTTCAGATCAATTATTGACAGGTAGTGTGAATGAAAACCCCCGACGAGATACTCGCGAAAGCCGAAAACGGGTTACCGCGGCCATCATGGACATCAAGGACACCGACTGGTAGTCAAGATACAGTCTCTGAAACGAAAGAGTCTGAGTTAATTTCGGTTAAAACTAAGTCGCATGTGAATATGATTTTTGCTCGTTTTATGGCAATTTATGGTCATAAATTCAAAAGTTGCTTTGAGACAGAGCACGAGATACGTTTAGCTAAGAGAGAGTGGGCGTTAAGTCTAGGGAGCTATAGCGAGTCTGAGCTAGTAGCGGCTGTCAATCGCTGTAAAGAAACGCTTGCTTGGATGCCATCTATTTCTGAGTTCCTGAATATACTGCGAAGTTTGCAGGGCGATTTTGGTTTGCCTTCAACCTATAAAGCCTATACTGAAGCTTGCTTTCATGCTCACGAGCCAAGTGTTTATGATTGGAGTCACCCTGCGGTGTACTTTGCAGGCCAAGAAGTGGGCTGGTTTCGTTTAAGAACAGAAGAAGAAGGACAGGTGTATCCTGCATTCCAGCTTGCCTATGAGCAACTGTGTCGACGTGTTCGTCAGGGTGAATCGCTTCACAAACCTGTACACAAGGGGATCGAAGACAAGCGGGATACAACAACGGCTCTTCTTATCGCTGAGTTTGCGCAGGAGCAAGATGTATCACCGGAGTTAGCGGCAACACTGTTATTTTATCTAACAAAGCCGAAAGGCTCACGTGTGCGTGAGCGTTTTCGAGAGCAGTCAATTGCTAAGGTTCAATCCTTAGGATTGAACCTTGATTTACCTGTCTGATACAGCGCTCGATAGGGCGCTAACGGCATTCCAGTAGCCTAAGAGCCATTCGGATTTTTCTGCACTGAACCAGTGTCAAGTCCGGCCGCCTGCTAGTGAGAGGCTGAGCGTTGCTGCCCAAGCATTGCACCTATCGCTTGTCTCAGAGCGTCGGATTGTTCATTATGTCTAAAGGCTTTTAGGATTAATGCACGCATTTCCGGTAAAAACATTAAGTCAGACAGTATGCGAGTAAACGCTTGCTGTCCGGCTTCGCAAATGGCAAGTTTTTCCAAAAAAACCTGTAAAATCTCTGGCTGATACAGGCTGGTCAGATTTCGAGTCGCGATGGCAAGCAAAACTTCAGTTTTGATTGCGTATGGGCTGGATAGTACCTTTACAATCAGCTCATCACGAGGTTGTGTGAGTGTTGTGTTTGAAATAGCTCTGACCAATGCTGCAATCAAGTCGACTGAGCTGCTCTCTTGTTCGAGTAATCCACTTAAGTGTCGACTCAAAGCGCCGAGGAGTGTATAGCTAGGTTGACTATGCTCCAGCAAGCGTGAGATGGATTGCATTAGGGGCGGCGGCAGCTTGTCGAAATTCGTACAGAGGCACAGCTCATTGGTGCCCTGATCTAATCGCACAATGAAATCAGCAATCCCTTGTAACCCTAAATTTTCCCAGTACTCATGCGGGCGTTGAACTGATAGGTACTGCTGGACATCTTCATAGTACTGGGAAGCGGGTTGTCCTAAAATCAAGGCTGCCTGTGCATGGAAAATCGCCATTTTCTCTGCATCAGGTGTAAAGGAGAAGGGATTGTCCTTCAGTGCATCCTCTTTATTGATATCGGGCATGAGCGCATTCTGCAGGAGGCGGTTCACGATATCATCGCGGGCGGCCTGCACTAAAAAACCTTGTTCATCTAATGGAAACTTTAAAAACCAGATGAGATTTTCATCTTTCTTTTTGGGATTCCACATCAGCATGCCTATCCACGCGTGATGGAGAAATGGCATGGGGTAGGGCACTAAATTTTGCTCAACCTTAGTAAACAAATCTATTGATAGCTTACTGACACGGCGGCCCATATCAAAAAGACGTAAACGATTGTCTTCATGGCTGAGAAGAGAGCTAAGCAGCTTTTCCATATCAACCTCGCGCGTGCTTCAAGGTATCGGCAATCAGAAACGCGAGTTCTAGCGACTGATCCGCATTTAGTCTTGGGTCGCAGTGCGTATGATAACGGTCAGCAAGGCCTTCTTCTGTAATTTGAAAAGCACCACCGATGCACTCAGTGACATTGTCACCTGTCATTTCAAAGTGAACCCCGCCTGCGTAAGTCCCTTCAGCTTGGTGCACTTCAAAGAAGCCTTTCATTTCGGTCAAAATGGCATCGACACTGCGTGTTTTGTAGCCATTGGAGGCTTTGATTATGTTGCCGTGCATTGGGTCGGAGCTCCAGACCACTGGATGACCTGAGGACTTAACGGCCCGAACCAAAGGAGGTAAAAGTTCTTTGATGGCATTAGCCCCCATGCGAGCAATCAGCGTAATGCGACCCGGTATTCGCTTAGGATTTAACGTGTCGAGCAAGGTTAGTAAGCTGTCGATTTGGGTGCTTGGACCAATTTTGATGCCAACAGGGTTGTGAACACCTTTTAAAAACTCAACATGGGCATGATCGGTTTGACGGGTACGATCACCTATCCAGAGCATGTGGGCAGAGCAGTCATACCATTGCCCCGTGAGGCTGTCTTGGCGGGTCAGTGCTTCTTCATAGTTTAGCAGTAAGGCTTCATGTGAGGTGTATAGAGAGGTCTCATGCAGCTGAGGTGTGTTTTGTGCATTGATGCCGCAGGCTTCCATGAAGGCCAGCGTTTGTGTGATTTGATCGGCAAGGTGTTGATACTTTTCCCCTTGAGGGCTTTTCTCAACAAAGCCTTGGTTCCAACGATGCACCTGATGGAGATCGGCGTAACCACCTGTGGCGAACGCACGCAATAAATTGAGCGTCGATGCCGATTGATGGTAGGCAGCAATCATGCGTTGGGGATCAGGTTCGCGAGCGGCTGCCGTGAATTCGATATCGTTGATGATATCGCCACGATAGCTGGGTAGTTCGATGCCATTAATGATTTCAGTGCCTGCCGATCTAGGTTTTGCAAATTGACCTGCAATACGGCCAATTTTGACAACAGGACAGCTGCCTGCAAAGGTCAGTACCACCGCCATTTGCAATAAGACTTGAAAGGTATTTCGAATTTTATTGGCATTAAACTCCAAAAAGCTTTCAGCGCAATCTCCACCTTGCAATAGAAAGGCTTTGCCTTGCGCAACCTCGCCAAGGGATTGTGTCAGTGAGCGAATTTCTCCAGCAAACACCAAGGGCGGCAGTTGGCCCAGCTGGGTTTCAGTTAACTCAAGGCTTGACTGATTTGTGTAGACAGGCTGTTGTGCGATAGGCTTAGTTCGCCAGCTTTTTGGGCTCCAATGTTCCATAAATACTCTTATCAGATGGCTTGTAAAAGCCTAGAGTTTACGGTTTTAGCGCTAATAAACAAGGTTTAAGCTGTTTTTATCCCAGGTAAATTCCGGAAGGTAATGTCTCTGGCGGTATTCAGGAAATCCTGCATAAACTCAGCTTGCACTTGCTCTTCACGAATGGCGGCATAGAGTGTGCACCATAGGCCTTTTTCACCTAAGGGCTTAGCCGTGACTAAATTGCGCTGCAGGTATTCTTCAACGGCCCAATTTGGAAGGGCTGAAACGCCGCGGCCGCTGGCCACGAGTTGCATGATCATGACGGTTAATTCGGATGTCCGTGTATGATTCGGTTCAATGCCAGCCGGATCAAGGAAACGAGTGAATACATCCAGTCGCGCTTGATCAACAGGATAGGTGATGAGTGTTTCAGGCTTAATATCGCTAGGTTGAATAAACCTGTGATGAGTAAGAGGGTGTTTAGTATTCATTACGAGGACAGACTCGTAACTAAAGAGGGGGACGTACTCAATGCCTGTTTTGGGTTCTGGATCGGAGGTGATAACTAAGTCCAGATCTCCACGTGCAAGAGCGGGTAAGGGTAAAAAGCTAAATCCTGTTGATAAATCCATTTCGACTTCAGGCCAATTGTGACGAAAGTGGTCAATCGTTGGCATTAACCAGTCAAAGCAGCTGTGGCATTCAATGCAAATATTCAGCCTTCCTGTTTCTCCGCCTGCAAGTCGAGCAATATCTCTCTCGGCATTTCGAATCATAGGCAGTAGCTCGTCAGCTAATGCAAGTAGACGTTTTCCTGCACTGGTAAAGCAAATCGGTTTGGTTTTTCGGATAAATAAGGAACAGTTAAGGCGGTCTTCGAGGTCTTTGATTTGGTGAGAAAGTGCTGATTGAGTTAGGTGTATACGATCAGCCGCTTCGACTAGGCTACCCGCATCACGAAGTGCGGCCAGTGTTTTCAGATGACGAAATTCTACCATGCCAGACTCCGGCGAATGAATGAAAGCTGTACACCGAATAGAGAAGGTATTAGCTTGCTCTATTCGGACAAAGTATAGCGATAGATCCCTTCAAGCTCTAGCATCTAAATCAATCAGATGAGGTCCTTTAACAAAAACTCAATAAGAGCTTTCTGAGCATGCAGTCTATTCTCTGCTTCAGGAAACGCGACGCAACGCTTATCATCCATCATGTCGGCGCTCACTTCTTCACCGCGGTGAGCTGGCAGACAATGCATAAAAAGAGCCTCTTTATTCGCAAGATCCATCAGCTGAGGTGTAACCTGATAGCCTCTGAATTCACGGATACGTTCACGCTGCTCGCTTTCTTGACCCATTGAAGCCCAAACATCGGTTACAACTAAGTCTGCTCTGTCAACCGCCTCTTCAGGGGCTTCCAGCAGAGTAATGCGATCAGCATTTTGTGCAACTAAATCAGCATTCGGTTCAAAGCCCTCGGGGCAGGCAATGTTGAGTTTAAAGTCAAATTGGCGTGATGCGTTGATATATGAGTTGCACATATTGTTACCATCACCGACCCAAGCAACTGTTTTGCCTTGTATGCTGCCACGGTGCTCATGGAACGTTTGCATGTCTGCAAGCAATTGGCACGGATGGAAGTCATCTGTTAAGGCGTTTATTACGGGTACCGACGAGTATTCAGCGAACGTTTGCACCAGCGCATGGCTGAAGGTTCGAATCATCACTATGTCAACCATGGATGAAATCACACGCGCGCTGTCTTCTACAGGTTCGCCTCGTCCTAATTGGGTGTCACGAGGCGATAAGAACATCGCATGACCACCAAAGTGAGCCATGCCAGTTTCAAAGGATACACGGGTGCGTGTAGATGCCTTTTCAAAAATCATTGCCATAACACGGTTTTTGAAAGGCTCATAAATCACGCCTTCGTTACGCATTTGTTTTAATTCAATCGCCCGAAGAATCAGCTGATTAAGCTCGGCAGGCGTTAAATCAAGTAAGGTGAGAAAATGTCTTTTACTCATAAATTAAGCCGGCAGCGTAGCTGCCGGTTCCAGAGGTCAGTTTTTATCAGAGGGTTTCTGAAAATTAGGCGTCAGCCTCATCACCCGCATAAATGCGAATGAGTTTAGAAACCGTATGGATCATGAGGTCGGCCTCGTTCTGGCTCATGATCAAAGGCGGCAGTAAACGAACAACTCGTCCGCCACCTGTTATGTTTAGCAGGATTCCTTTCACTTTGGCAAGTACGGCTAACTCAGTACCTGCGTCCGTTAGCTCAATGCCTATCATTAGGCCTTTGCCGCGTATTTCTTTTACATAAGGTGCATCTGCAAGTTGGATATGAAAGCCATCGAGTATGTACTGCCCGAGTGACGCTGCATGCTCACAGAGTTTATCTTCTACAATGGTATTCACGACAGCAAGAGCGGTTGCACATGCAAGTGGGCTACCGCCATAGGTGGTTCCATGATTACCAGGACCAAACACTTCAGCCGCTGCACCGCGTGCTAGGCAGGCCCCGATAGGGAAGCCATTGCCCAATCCTTTAGCCGTCGTGACGACATCTGGCATGATTGACGTATGTTGGTAAGCAAAATACTTACCCGTACGCCCATTGCCTGTTTGTACTTCATCTAGCATCAGAAGCCAATCATTTTCGTCGCATATGGTACGAAGTTGCTCTAAATACTCGTTTGAAGGAACGTGAATGCCCCCTTCACCTTGAATCGGCTCAACCAAAATAGCGACAACATCGTTATTGTTTGAAGCAATTTGGCGAATCGCGTCGAGGTTGTTAAAGGGGGCGCGCACAAACCCACTCACTAAAGGCTCAAACCCAGCTTGAATGGCGCGGTTACCCGTTGCGCTCAGAGTGGCCAGTGTGCGTCCATGAAACGAATTTTCCATAACGATGATCGCGGGCTTATCGACACCGCGGTTGTGTCCGTAACGGCGGGCAATTTTAATTGCTGCTTCGTTGGCTTCGGCACCCGAGTTTCCAAAAAAAACATTATCCATGCCGGATACAGAACTGAGCTTTGCAGCCAGTTCCTGCTGCAAAGGGATTGAATAAAGGTTCGAGCAGTGAATTAACTTTCCTGCTTGCTCAGATATAGCTTTCGTAACTGCAGGATGCGCGTGACCAAGCCCTGTGACGGCTATTCCGCATAGTGCGTCAAGGTATTTGTGGCCATCAGTGTCATAAATCCATGCTCCCTGACCATAATCAAAGGCTACTGACATGCGATTGTACGTATTCATAAGGGGTTGCATGGTCATCTCGTTTTTTCTCCCTACAACGCAAAAAGGCAGCCCTAGCTGCCAAAAGACATGTATTCTAGGGTGTGGACGATCATTTGGCAATTGCCTGAGAAAAAATCATATTTTGATGCTTGAATCTTGTAATTTTGACATCATAGTTAAAGAAGGAAGCAAGAGTATCTGATAGAATTACTCAAGAATTAAGTGAGCTTGGTTCAAGTTTGCTTTCGAGCATGGTCTCTTTGGATCGACCATGGTTACTCACAACCCCATAGTGTTATAGGTGCTTTAATGAGCGTAGTTGATGTTATCAAAGAGCAGATCGAGTCAAATTCTATCCTTTTATACATGAAAGGAACGCCTCGTTTTCCTCAGTGTGGGTTTTCATCCCGTGCAACTGAAGCCTTAATGGCTTGCGGAGAAAAATTCGCGTTTGTAAATATTCTTGAGCATCCTGATATTCGTAGTGAGTTACCAAAATATGCAAACTGGCCGACTTTTCCTCAGTTATGGATCAACGGTGAGTTAGTTGGTGGTTGCGACATTATTACGGAACTGGCCGCTACGGGTGAGTTAGCCGAAATGGTTAAGGCCGCTGCAGCCGCATCAGGTGCTTCCGAAAGCGCTGAGTCCTAAGCTGAATGAGTGTGGCTGACCTGTGAGTTAAAGGTCAGCCATACGGTTATCATCAGATTATCGAGTGTCTAGCACAAGATCCCAGCCGCCCATATCCTTCCAGCGATTCACAATCATGCAAAACAGCTCGGCTGTTTTTTCAGTATCGTAGACAGCAGAATGGGCTTTTTTGTTGTCGAAATCGATTCCAGCCACTTCACAGGCTTTAGCGAGTACGGTTTGACCGCAAGCAAGCCCTGCTAGAGTTGCAGTGTCGAATGTGGAGAAGGGGTGAAAAGGATTGCGTTTAAGCTGGCAGCGCTCAGCGGCCTTGAATAAAAAGTTGTGATCAAAGGTTGCATTGTGTCCAACCAATATGGCTCGCTTGCAGCCATTCGATTTCACCGCTTTTCGGATAGGCTTGAAGAGTGTTTCGAGAGCGTCGGCTTCATCAATAGCGTTACGAAAAGGTGACCAAGGATCAATGCCTGTAAAGGCTAGAGCTGCTTGTTCGATATTTGCACCTTCAAAAGGCACTACATTTGCGCTATAAGTACTGTCTATGTGCAAGTACCCCTGCTCGTCCATGATCAGAGTAACAGCCGCTATTTCCAGTAGCGCATCGGTTTGCGCGTTGAATCCAGCGGTTTCAACATCGATAACGACGGGTAGGTATCCGCGAAAGCGGTCCGCCATATTGGTTTTAACAGATGACTGTGCCAAAAAAAATCCTTAATCTATGCTTGTGTATTGAGTGTATTCTATCAGTCTGTGTTATTGAGCGAAACGTCATCTAAATAATCTATTGTCTTTGCCGATAAAGACTCAATCATATAGTGGAAAGGCAGTATTGGATTCATGAAGTGTTGGTACAGATTTTTCTTGCTTGTTTTGTTGATCTTGCCTGTTATCGTGCAAGCGGTCGCATTTCGGCCAACAATTGAAACAGCTGCCTGGGAAATTGATATGTCTCCATTTATGTGTCGGATGACTCAGCGTATTCCGTCTTTTGGTGAGGGTGTGTTTGAGCAGGAAGCCGGCGAAAATCTGGTGTTCAGATTGAACCCAAGCCAGCGCCAGCAGTTAACTGGCTCTGTGCGTCTAGTGGCCGAAATGCCCAGTTGGCAACCCGGGCGTCAGCCGCAAACCATCACTGAGTTGAATGTCAGCCAAGGGCAGGTTGTGGTTCAAGGTGATTCTGCTATCCGAATGCTGGCAGCGCTGCATAACGGCTTGTTTCCAACGTTCAGTGCACAGCAATGGTTTCAGACATCTGAACCTGTGACAGTGGGCATATCGTCAGTCAATTTTGCACCCGCCTATGATGACTATCTTGATTGCTTAACTCAGTTGTTGCCCGTTAATTATCGGCAGATTGCCAGAACCGCTGTTTTATTCCCACCTGATCAGTTTCGATTGTCCGATGCGACCACTGAACGATTGGATCAGATTATTCAATATGTCTTAACAGACTCGTCTGTCCAGCAAATTTTTATTGACGGCCATTCCGATAATGTTGGGCGCCGCTTGTTAAATCGTGATACGTCTCGACGCAGAGCCGAGGCGGTGACGGAATATCTGGTTGGCCGTGGAGTGCCAGAAGACATCATTATTATGCGTTATCATGGTGACCGCTATCCTGTTGTCGATAATGATACCGAAGCAAACCGCACGCGAAATCGCCGTGTGACAATCCGACTTGAGCGTGAATAGAGGCAGAAACGGAGTCTTTCTGTTACACTCTGGTAAATATGTTTTACGTCTTTCTTACAGCTGCTCACGGTGAGTGGCTGGTTTCAGTGATCTGGAGCACATTAAATATGTCCGATATTAAAAAGGTCGTTTTAGCCTATTCTGGCGGCCTGGATACATCTGTAATTGTTCGTTGGCTACAAGATACCTATGGCTGTGAGGTGGTGACCTTTACGGCTGATATAGGGCAGGGCGAAGAAGTTGAGCCAGCACGTGCAAAAGCTGAAGCCTTGGGTGTAAACGAAATTTACATCGAAGACCTGCGTGAAGAGTTTGTCCGTGACTACGTATTTCCAATGTTCCGTGCCAATACCATCTATGAAGGTGAGTATTTGCTTGGAACCTCAATCGCACGCCCATTGATTGCAAAGCGTCTGATTGAAATTGCGAACGAGACGGGCGCTGATGCGATTTCTCATGGTGCAACGGGTAAGGGTAACGATCAAGTACGCTTTGAGTTGGGAGCATATGCTCTAAAACCAGGTGTTAAAGTGATTGCACCATGGCGTGAGTGGGATCTAACCTCGCGTGAAAAACTCATGCAGTACTGCGAAGAGCGAAACATCCCAGTTGATTTCAGCAACAAGAAAAAGAAATCACCTTACTCAATGGATGCGAACCTTCTGCACATTTCCTATGAAGGTGGTGTGTTAGAGGAGCCTTGGGCTGAGGCGGAAGATGATATGTGGCGCTGGAGTGTTAGTCCTGAAGAAGCGCCAGATCAAGCGACCTATCTTGAGCTTACTTACGCTAAAGGTGATATCGTTGCGATTAATGGCGAAGCCATGAGCCCTGCAACAGTACTTGAAACCTTGAATAAGGTCGGTGGTGCGAACGGTGTTGGACGTTTAGATATCGTTGAAAACCGCTTTGTGGGTATGAAATCACGCGGATGTTATGAAACACCGGGTGGAACAATCATGCTGAAAGCGCATCGTGCGATAGAGTCGATTACCTTGGATCGCGAAGTGGCTCACCTCAAAGACGCGCTCATGCCGCGTTATGCTGAGATGATCTACAATGGTTTCTGGTGGTCAGAAGAGCGCAAAATGATGCAGCAGATGATCGATTACAGTCAGCGTCATGTGAACGGTGATGTTCGCATCAAGTTGTACAAAGGGGCTGTGTCAGTGGTTGGACGTCGCTCAGTTGATAGTCTTTTTGATGAAAGCATTGCTACGTTCGAGGACGATGCGGGATCTTACAATCAAAAAGATGCTGAAGGGTTTATCAAGTTGAACGCGCTGCGTATGCGTATTGCGGCGAGCAAAGGTAGAAACCTGCTAGATTAGTAACGTCAGTACTCAAATACACTGAAAAAGGGCCCATGACGGGTCCTTTTTGTTACAATGAATGCATCTTTAACCCTAAGTCGATGATTGCATAAGCCCGAAGGGGTCGCTAAAATTCGTCGTTTCTTTGACTCAGTAACCTATGAAATCTCACAAGCTACTTCAAGCCCCTATTCCTATGCGCTGGGTTGGCCCGCTTAAAATCACGGGTGAAACCTTAAATGAAAAGGTGAGTGTGCCGCTCGCAACCTACGAAGTTCCCTTATGGCATTCGGTGGGGCGTGGTGCAAGGGTTTCTATGCTCACTGAGGGTATTCGGACCAATGTCATCGATGAGCGAATGACACGCTCAGTTTTGCTCGAAGCAGAGGATGCATGGGCGGCTCATCAAGCCTTGGTGTCAATTAAGCAGCGCCAGCCAGAGTTGAATGCAGTGGTGGCCAAAAGCAGTCGTTTTGCTAAGCTTATCGATATGCATAGCCAAGTGGTCGGTAACTTGATGTATTTACGTCTAGAGTTCACCACGGGCGATGCCTCCGGTCACAATATGGTGACGAATGCGGCAGATAAGCTGATACCTTGGATTCTAACCGAGTACCCTCAGCTGCGTTACTCATCTATTTCAGCCAATTATTGCTCCGACAAAAAAGCGACAGCCGTAAACGGTATTCTTGGACGTGGGAAGTATGTCGTGAGTGAAATACTCATTCCACGGGATATCTGTGAGCGTCGTTTAAATACAACACCTGAGAAGGTTGTTGATTTAAACATTAAAAAGAATCTAATTGGTACTCTAATTGCTGGTGGTATTCGTAGTGCTAATGCACATTATGCCAATATGTTGCTGGCGTTTTATCTGGCAACTGGGCAAGACGCTGCCAATATCATTGAAGGATCGCAAGGCATTGTTCATGCTGAGGTCAGGCAGGGCGATTTATACTTCTCATGTACCTTGCCCAATGTCATCGTTGGCAGTGTTGGCAATGGTAAAGGGATCGATTTTGTTGAAGAAAACTTAACTCGGCTTGGCTGTAAGGCGGATCGACAGCCTGGAGAAAATGCTCGACGCTTAGCCGCAATCTGTGGTGCTGTTGTCTTGTGTGGTGAGTTGTCATTGTTATCAGCTCAAACCAATCCTGGTGAGTTGATGGAAGCGCATATTAAATTGGAGCGCTCATGAGCGATCAAACCAACGAGCGGAAAATCGAACATATTCGAGTGATTGAGCAAGATCCGGAGACGGATCGTCAAGGCGCTTATTTCGACCGAATTCGTTTGACACACCGTGCGTTGCCAGAAGTGTCTCTTGCTGAAATTGATCCCAGTGTGGAATTTTTAGGCAAACGACTTAGCTTCCCTTTGTTGATCTCGTCAATGACGGGGGGGGATCACGAGCTTGTTAGACACATTAATAAAAACCTCGCTCTTGCAGCAGAGTCTTGTCAGGTTGCAATGGGCGTTGGATCGCAGCGGGTGATGTTTTCATCTGAGGCCGCAAAAGAGAGCTTCTCACTTCGCCAGTTTGCACCTTCCGTTCCTTTGTTTGCGAATATAGGTGCGGTGCAGTTGAATTACGGCGTGGGTTATGAAGAAGTCCTGCGCGCTTTAGATGTTTTGCAAGCCGATGCGCTTTATTTGCATTTGAACCCCCTGCAAGAGGCTATTCAGCCTGAAGGGGATACGAATTTTTCTGGCCTTTCTGTTGCTATTCAATCACTACAGCAAAGTTTAGCACTGCCTATTATTTTAAAAGAAGTGGGCTCAGGATTATCGCCAGCCGATATTCGTTTAGGGTTAGCGGCGGGAGTTCGTTACTTTGATGTTGCTGGTAGTGGGGGGACATCTTGGAGTCGCATTGAGCACCATCGTCGTCAGTCCGACGTATCTGATTTAGGTTTGAAGTTCCAGGATTGGGGGGTGCCAACGCCTTTAGCGTTGAAATTGGCCGAGCCATTTTTGGATCAGGCCACATTGATTGCTAGCGGCGGTATAAGAGATGGGATTGATATGGCGAAATCTGTTATACTCGGCGCCTCGCTTTGCGGGGTGGCAGCTCCATTATTACAACCTGCCATGGAATCAGCGGATGCGGTCATAGCTGCAATCGAAAAACTGCGGCGTGAATTTGTTACGGCGATGTTTCTGCTCGGTACGTCAGATTTTTCAGCACTGTACAGGAACAAAGCGCTTATTGTTGAAGAGCGTTGAGGAACTTTAGCAGATATGTCAGTGGGTATAGACGAAATCAGTTTTTATACGTCCAATTTTTATCTTGATTTAAGGACGTTGGCTGCCAAGCAGCAAACTGACCCAGAGAAGTACTATACCGGTATCGGTCAAGAGAAGATGGCAATGGCAACGCACGATGAAGACATCGTGACGATGGCCGCAAACGCCGCTTTACCTTTGATCGAGCGTATAGGGACAAACGCTATTTCAACTCTATTGTTGGCCACAGAAACAGGTATTGACCAATCCAAGGCTGCCGGTATTTATGTGCACCGCTTATTAGGGTTGAATGCAAATTGTCGAGTGGTTGAATTGAAGCAGGCCTGTTACAGTGCAACGGCTGCATTGCAGATGGCTTGTGCCTTGGTTGCGCGTCAGCCATCCACTAAGGTGTTGGTGATCGCGTCGGATATCGCACGTTATGATCTTGATACGCCAGGCGAGGCGACGCAAGGCTGTGGTGCAGTTGCCATGTTGGTTAGCCATAATCCACGCATTATGGCGATTGATGCGGAAGTCGGTAATTACACCGATGACGTTATGGATTTTTGGCGGCCTAATTATCGTTCCACAGCCTTGGTTGATGGTAAGTACTCTACAAAAATATATTTAAAAGCATTGAAAAAAACCTGGGATAGTTTTTCTGAGGTCAGTCGAATTGGCTTCAATGATTTTAGTTATTTTTGTTACCACTTGCCGTTTAGTCGGATGGCACAAAAAGCGCATCAGCACTTAGCGAAATCAAATCAATCTGAGTTGTCGGCTGAAGGGATTGAGGCACAAATACAACCCACGCTTCGCTATAATCAAATTATTGGTAATAGTTATACAGCGTCGATTTACATTGGTTTGTGTTCGCTTCTGGATAACGTGAAAGAAAATCTGGCGGGTAAAAAAGTTGGATTTTTTAGTTATGGTTCCGGGTGCGTCGCTGAGTTTTTTAGTGGCTCTATCCAAGAAGGGTATCAGGCCTGCTTGCATACTGAGCGCCATATGAATATGTTGGCTCAACGCCAAGAGCTTAACTATGATGAGTATCTAGCCTTGTATCGTTATCCTGACCCTCGCCAAGGCGAGTCTGTTGAGATACCGAAAGCCACGTTAGGTCGCTTTCGCTTAGCCGCGATTCATCAACATAAGCGAGAATATGTCGTCTGTTAGGCGGCATATTTAAATACGTTAGTTCATGATGTCAGCATTGGCACCCGGTAAGTTAATTCTGAGTGGTGAGCACTCTGTTGTCTATGGGGCGCCTGCCGTTAGTCTGGCGCTTCGTCGCCATACCCGTGCCGAATTTGAGCCAAATGCCTCAGGTTTTCTGGAGGGGCACATATCCCATGCCTCTGCCGCATTTCCCCCTTTTCCAATCGCCGATTTAATTCAATTGAAGCATAGGCTTGATGCACGTTATCAGGCGTTTATAAAGGGGGATTTGTCGGTTCAGCAACTCCTCGATCATCCCTCGCAATTATTGCTTTATACACTTGCCGTATCAATTGGTTCTGATATTGAAAGAGCTTCTGGGACTTTGCATGTAACATCTGATTTATTGCTAGGGTCTGGTATGGGCTCATCAGCTTCTGTTATTGCGTGCTTATTGAGTTTGTTCGGCTCTCAGTCGTTAACTTTGACAGAGTTTGTTGAGCAGGTTCGATTTTGTGAGCGACTTCAGCATGGCCGCGGCAGTTTAATTGATGCAGCTAGTGTTTCTTACGGCGGGATTATTCGCTTGCAACAGCAAGAGGTGCTCCGCTGTGATCATTTGCGGTTACCGTCAGGGTGTTTTTGGATTTACACTGGCGCACCTTCGAGCAGTACGGGGGAGTGCGTTGAGCAGGTCCGTAAGTCATTTGCCCAATCGAGTATTTGGCAGGAGTTTGCAGGTGTCACTCATTCATTTATTGAAGCGCAACCTGACAAGATCCCTGCACTCATACAACAAAATCAGCGGTTATTAGAGCGTATCGGTGTTGTGCCCAGCGTTATTCAGTCATGGGTTCGGCGGATAGAACAAGCGGGTGGTGCTGCCAAAATTGCAGGTGCTGGTTGTATTCGTGGACCTCATGCGGGACTGTTGCTGGTTTGGTTGCCTGAAGGCACACCCAATCAATTAGACTTACCCGCTCACTATATTTGGGGAGAATTAGAGATTGAGTATCAAGGCGCCTATCCGTTCTGAGTTTCAGGATTTTCCTGTTTGTGTGTCGGCACCCGGTAGTTTAATGCTGATGGGTGAGCATGCGGTTCTTTATGGCCATCTTGCCTTGGCTTGTGCTGTGGATGTCTTTGTCTATATCGGTGTTCGTCTGCGTGATGATGAGCAGGTGACTATAGATTCTTCATTAGGTCAATATCAATCAACGCGCGATAGTTTAGCGGAAGATGCTCGATTAAGTTTTGTGTTAGCCTCGATCAAGGCATGGGATGCAGAACTTTACCAAGGCCTGGATATTAAAATACGGGCAGAATTTTCTCATCAAGTTGGGCTGGGTTCGTCTGCGGCGGTCACGGCGGCGATGATGGTGGCTCTGAATGAAATTACGGGCTCCCGGTTAGGGGTGGACACCCTGTTTAAGCGAGGGTTAGACGTTATTCATGCAGTTCAAGGTGGGCGCGGCTCAGGCACTGATTTAGCGGCGAGTTTAAAAGGCGGTATCGTGGCGTATCGTTATATGCCTTACTCCTTGGAAGGGATAAGTGGTCAGCCAGATATCGCTTTATTTTACTCTGGCTATAAAATGAAAACCCCGGACGTCATCCGCTTGATTGAGAAAAAGTGGCAGAGCCAGCCTGCTTTACTTAATTCACTCTATCAGTTGATGAATCAGACAACAGAACAGGCACGTTTAGCGATCCTTGAACAGGATTGGCCGAGGCTAGGCAGCTTGATGAACGTCTATCAGGGACTCATGGATGCGCTTGGTGTCAATGATCAGACTCTGTCGATGATGATCTATCAATTACGTATGCAGCCGGGTGTATTGGGGTGTAAAATTTCAGGTTCAGGTTTAGGCGACTGTGTGATTGCTTTAGGTCAGGCTCAGCAAAGCGTGGGTGAGCAAGCCTTTGCACTGAAAATATCGAATCAAGGCACAGAGGTTATTGGAGGCTAAAACGTAGCAATGATGACGCCACATGAAATAGTAAAACCTTGGTTAAACGCAGGCGTGAGTCCAGTTAAGTCTGAAGAGAAGTTTGCTCCCAGTAATATAGCTCTCTGCAAGTATTGGGGTAAGCGGGATAAGCTGCTCAACCTTCCTATCAATCCTTCCTTATCGGTATCTCTGGCTCATTTGGGAACCCATACGTGCTTAACACCTATCGACCATGACGAAGATGAGGTGTGGCTAAATGGTTTGTGTTTATCCGAGGATTCGGCATTTAGTAAGCGGGTATCACTTTTTTTGGATCTGTTTAGACAGTCTAAGCCAACTCACTTCAAAGTTGAAACACGTAACTCAATCCCAACGGCAGCAGGGTTAGCGTCTTCCGCTTCAGGCTTTGCTGCTTTAGCCCTGGCGGTGAATGACAGTTTTCAGCTACATCTTGATGCTCAGCAGTTATCTGTGTTGGCGCGTTTAGGGAGCGGCAGTGCGTGTCGTTCTTTGTTTGATGGATTTGTTGAGTGGCAGATGGGTGAGCGAGCTGATGGTTTAGATAGTTACGCCACTCCCTTGTCTGAAACTTGGTCAGGCTTGTGTATTGGTCTAGTTAAGGTTGATGCACGAGAGAAAGCAACAGACTCACGAAGTGGCATGCAACGCACGTTAGAGACAGCGCATTTGTATCAGAGTTGGCCGATACAGGCAGCAATGGATATTCAGGCGATTAAAGACGCCATAAGCGCGCATGACTTTGAAGGTCTCGGTGCTAAAGCGGAGCATAATGCCATGTCCATGCATGCGACAATGATGGCATCATGGCCACCCTTAGTCTATTGGCAGCCTGAATCTTTGATGGCCATGCAGACTGTTTGGAAGCTGCGAGCGCAAGGTTTGCCTGTGTATTTCACCATGGATGCAGGGCCTAATCTCAAATTATTGTTCGAGAGGGCGTCAGCCGATGATGTGCTCGCTCATTTTCCAGACATTGAAGTGATTCATCCCTTCGGTTTGATCTAAACGTGTTTCAGGGATTTCCGCTGACTCGCCAGCAACGTGATACTGAGCAAGGAATGCTGCTTGAGTATTGGCTGCAGAGCCATGAGGGTGCTCAAGTCGTGCGCGTGACTGGCGAACATGCGGTGTGTTTTGTCTTGCAAAGTCAGCAAGCGCAAGTGCAGCAGATTTTAGAGCCACTGACAGGCTGGTATGCGCGTCATTTGCCTTTAAAGGATCTATTGCAACGGCCTGTTTCAGCCTTGTATTTTTCCCATTTAAAAACCTACCGAGAGGCCTTGGAGCGTTTACAAGCTCAGCGTATCACCTTAATGGAAGAGGATATTCGTCCGGTTGATCGCTATTTGATGGAACGTTTTATTTTTTCAGGTGCTCAGGTGTGTAACACCCCGAAAGGGGTGCATTTGAAGGCTTGTGACTATCAACCTCAGTTTCGTATCTTATCCCTAGATATTGAAACGACGTTAACCGCCAATCGTATTTTATCCGTTGCTCTTCAAGGCTCAGGATTTGAAAAAGTGTTGATGGTAGGGCAAGCGCACACGCCTTCCTCAATCATCTATTGTCGTGATGAAAAGCAGCTTCTGCTTTCGTTAATGCAGCATATCCACCTATTTGATCCTGACATTATCATCGGTTGGAATGTTATTGGCTTTGACTTAAGCGTCCTCGATGCTCGGGCTCGAGCATTGGGTGTGTCGTTGCAGATTGGTCGGGATCAGCAAGCACTGCGCATAGAGCGTCGACAGCAGGGAAATCGTCACTATGTTCGCTTGAACGGTCGAGTGGTGTTAGATGGTATTGATACGCTCAAGGGCGCTACTTGGCACTTCGAACGCTATTCGCTGGAGTATGTGGCGCAGGCCTTGTTAGGGAGAGGAAAAGATATTGAGTCCGTGAATGATCGCGGGCAAGAGATTCAAAGGCTCTATGCTGAAGATCAAGAAGCACTGGCACGTTACAACTTAGAAGACTGTCGCTTAGTGACTGAAATATTTCAAAAAACGGGGCTGATTGAGTACTTAACCGAGCGGACGCGCTTAACGGGTTTGAGCCTTGATAAAGTGGGAGGATCGGCACAGGCCTTCGACAATCTATATTTGCCTTCTTTACATCGAGCCGGTTTTGTTGCGCCCGAATATGCGTCGGGTCAAAGAGGTGCAAAAGTCCCAGGTGGCTTTGTCATGGACTCAAAGCCAGGGTTGTACCGTCATGTGCTGGTGCTGGATTTTAAAAGCCTGTACCCGAGTATTATTCGAACATTTAAGATTGACCCTTTGGGACTTACAATGGGCGTGGCGGATAGCAACGAGCAAGATACTGACGATACGGTGCCCGGTTTTTTGGGAGCCGTCTTTTCAAAGGAACACTCTATTTTGCCGGGAATTATTGAGCGCTTATGGCAAGCACGGGATGCGGCAAAGCAGCAGGGCAATGCAGCGATGTCGCAGGCCATTAAAATTCAAATGAATGCGTGTTATGGGGTGTTGGGATCGGATGTCTGTCGTTTCTATGATCAGCGTCTCTCTGGATCAATCACGTTTAGAGGACACCAAATTCTCACCCAAACCGCGAGCTATATAGAGAAGACCTTTGGTTATGAGGTTATCTATGGCGATACGGATTCGGTGTTCGTCTGGCTGGGTGATGACGTGATGACTCAGGAGTGTGATGAAAAGGGCGCGGAGCTTGCCAAGTGCTTAAACACTTGGTGGCAGCAGCGAGTGCAGCAAGAGTTTGGTTTAACATCCACCTTAGAGTTGCAATATGAAACACACTTTGAGCGTTTCCTGATGCCGCGCATGCGTCATTCGGAAGAAGGAAGTAAAAAGCGCTACGCAGGTTTGAAGCGCCAAGGTGACGGTACAGCAGAACTGGTGTTTAAAGGGCTGGAACAAGTCAGAAGTGATTGGACATCCTTAGCTCGAGTCTTTCAGCATGAGCTTTTTCAGCGAGTATTTGAGGGGCAGCCTTGTCAGGCATTTGTCAGGGAGCGGGTAGTAGCGCTTTTAAACGGCGAGTTAGACGATGCATTGGTGTATCGCCGTCGCTTGCGTCGTCCTTTATCTCATTACCAGCGAAATATTCCCCCGCATGTTAAGGCGGCCCGGCAATTGAATCAGTATTATCGAGAAAAAGGCTGGCCAGAGCCGCTTCGACAAGGCGATACTGTGGCCTATGTTGTGACCCTCATTGGACCAGAAGCCGCAGAAATTTTTGAAGGTCGGCTGGACTATCAACATTACATCGAAAAGCAACTTCGTCCTGTAGCCGATAGTATTCTTCCTTTTGTGGGGGAGTCATTTGATGAAGTCATCCAGCCGCAAATTGCCTTATTTTGACAGTAGAATATAGTGACTTACCCTCTGGAAAGTCTAATGATTTAGTCTATAATGCAAGCACTGCCAACCGCAGTTGTATCCTTTCCCGACTGATCTTGTTACGCATCTGTAACACGTTTATATATAGAATTTACTGACTTATGATGCAGATTGTTAAATTCTGTATCTGCATCTGTTGTATTAAGTCAGAACCGGAGTAATTGAATGAAAATTGCGATACTTTCTCGTAATGCTAAGCTCTATTCTACGCGTCGCTTGGTAGAAGCTGCGAAAAGCCGAGGCCACGAGGTTCGGGTCGTAGACGTATTGCGTTGTTACATGAACATTACTTCGCATAATCCTGAAATTCACTATCGTGGGGAAGTGTTGAGAGACTTCGATGCTGTTATTCCCAGGATCGGTGCATCAGTGACGTTTTATGGCACCGCCGTATTGCGTCAGTTTGAAATGATGGATGTTTACCCTTTAAATGAATCTGTTGCGATTTCGAGATCGCGCGATAAGCTTCGAAGCTTGCAACTTTTGTCACGAAAAGGCATAGGATTGCCTGTAACCAGTTTTGCTCATTCGCCAGATGATATCGACGATCTACTGAGCATCGTTGGCGGAGCCCCTGCTGTCATTAAGCTGTTAGAGGGTACGCAAGGGGTGGGCGTGGTGCTGGCTGAAACCAATCAAGCGGCTGAGAGTGTTATTCAGGCCTTTATGGGGTTAAAGCAGCACATTCTCGTACAAGAATTTATCAAGGAAGCAAAGGGATCTGATATTCGAGCCTTTGTGGTGGGGGGCAAGGTTGTCGCCGCTATGAAGCGTCAAGCGAAAGAGGGCGAGTTCCGTTCTAATTTACATCGCGGTGGGACGGCAGAGTTGTGTCGAATCACGCCTGAAGAACGTGCAACAGCCATTCGTGCCGCAAAAGTGATGGGATTGAATGTGTGCGGTGTTGATTTGCTCCGCTCGGCACATGGGCCACTGGTGATGGAAGTTAACTCTTCACCGGGTCTCGAAGGTATTGAGCGTGCTTCAGGAAAAGATATTGCCGATCAAATTATCGATTTTATTGAGAAAAACGCGAAGCCTAATCGCACTCAAACCAAGGGACAAGGTTAATGCAATCCGCCTCAACTGCAAAGCGTACACTGAACACAGCGATTACCATAGGGAATGTGACCATCGCGCCTGGTGAGCGTCGCACGGTTGATCTGGAAATGGGAAAACTCTACACCCATACGGCTGCAATGATGCCAGTCCATGTGATTTGTGGGCGTCAAGCAGGCCCTGTGTTGTTTGTCAGCGCCGCGATTCATGGTGATGAAATTAATGGCGTTGAAATTATCAGACGCTTATTGCGTTTGCCTAGATTAAACCGTATTAAAGGAACGCTCATTGCCGTCCCTATTGTGAATCTACTGGGGTTCATTAGTCAGAGTCGATATCTCCCTGATCGACGAGATTTAAATCGCAGCTTTCCGGGTTCCCAGTCGGGGTCATTGGCCAGTCGAACCGCTAGACAGTTTATGCAGGAAGTGGTGAATCAGTCGACACATGGCATCGATCTGCATACGGGAGCGATCAATCGTTATAATTTGCCCCAAATTCGTGCAAATTTAGACGATCCTGAAACGCTTCGTCTTGCGAAAGCATTTGGTACGCCAGTTATTCTAAACTCAGCGCTTAGAGATGGCTCGTTACGCGAAGCAGCAGCTAAAAAAAATGTCCCCATTCTTTTATATGAAGCCGGTGAAGCGCTTAGATTTGATGAGGTGTCTATTCGTGGTGGTGTTCAAGGCATCTTGAATGTGATGAGAGTGCTTGAAATGCTCCCTGAACCGCGCAAAAAAAGCCAGATTAAAGAGCCTGTTGTCGCTCGTTCAAGCACTTGGATCAGAGCACCGCAAAGTGGGATTTTTAGAGCGCAAGTCAGTGAAGGCGCTAGGGTTGTGAAAGATAAAACCCTACTGGCAATTATATCAGACCCTTTTGGTGAGTCTGAAGAAGAGATTTGGTCGCCTGTGAGTGGCCTAGTGATCGGCCAGCTCAAGTTGCCATTGGTCAATGAGGGTGAAGCTCTGTTTAATATTGCTCAATTCTATCGAACGGATCTAGTTGAAGATCGTCTTGATGCGTTTAATGAATCTTTAGAAGCGGAAGACCATCCTTTTGCGGATAGCTTATAAAATGATCGACCTGCTTAGGTCGATCTGGTTTATTTAGCGCACTTCGCGTAAACCCTCGCCCAATCGAGGGTGTCGCAAAAGCCAAGGCGCGATAAAATATTGGCAACGGGAGCCGTCACCCAATTAAAAAGATAGTCAAAGCTCTCGGGCCATGAGCCCCCATTTGCAATCGCTGCTCTATGTCTGCCGAGCGAGATGGCCCGGTAATCATATTGACGGTTCTCGGTAATTGCCCCGGAGATAGATTGCGAACTCTTGCCCAAGCCTCTTCATAGACCCCCACAATATCTTGGCGTTTGAGTACAACTAGATGATTGTCAGGCAAAAAATTCAACGTGGTTGGACTTTCTTTACGTGAATACAACATCAGCGTTCCGGTTTCTGCAATCCCCATGAATGCGAGCGTTAAGCTGGCCAGATCACCCGCCAATGCGACCCTTTCATGTTGCACAATTGGGTGAAGAACGCTCCAATCTAAGGACTTAAGCTCAGCATCGCTGGCCATGACAAGGTCAGGAATGTTTGCGGCTTGTAACCATTGGCTAACGGCGACAGGCAGTGCTTGCAGTGTTGGTAATTCAATTACCTCGGCGGCGGCTTCTTTGGCCATTTCTATAAACAGGGTTTGAATCTCAGCTTCAGACCCTTGGGCACGCATAGGAATTAAGTTACGTTCATGCCGCTCTATTCGTGCCAAGACTTGCTGGCGCTCAGCATCAGAAGGAACGCCACGCCCAAGGCCACGACGAATAGTGTTAAGAATGTCTGATTTGCTCATTTAGTGGCCTGCCTTTTGTTTTTCGTTCCACTGTTGCATAAACGTTTTGCTGCTGGGGACGGGCATATCTCTATGATCGGTCCAGCCACTTACCATGGGTAGCTTATGAATTCGCCCTTTTTTACCACCGAGTAAACGCAGCATACGGTTTGAGGTCTGACTCAGCAGTCGATAAAGAGAGGGACGTTTGGCAAAAAATGCCCAGGTTTTAATGCCCCAGCGCGCGGCTTTAGGGGTTAAGTGCCGTTCGAATTCATTTTTGCGCCAGTGTCGCATGAGTTTTGGCAAAGGAATGTGAACAGGGCAAACGCTTTCACATTTACCGCAAAAAGTAGAGGCATTGGGGAGCAGCGCTGCTTTTTCAATACCAATCATCTGGGGGGTGAGCACAGATCCCATAGGGCCTGGGTACACCCAGCCATAACTGTGTCCACCAATGGCACCATAGACAGGGCAATGGTTCATACAGGCTGCACAGCGAATGCAGCGCAGCATGTCTTGTAGCTCGCCTCCGACCATGTCGCTACGACCATTATCGACAAGAACAACATGATAATCTTCAGGGCCATCTTGATCTTCTGGGCGTTTGGGGCCTGTTGAAAGCGTATTGTAAACCGTAAATTCTTGTCCTGTCGCTGAGCGCGCCAGCAAGCGTAAGAACAGGGTCATGTCTTCAAGGGTGGGCACCACTTTCTCAATTGACGTCACAACAATGTGCGTTTTAGGAAGTGTTTGTGTCAAATCGCCATTGCCCTCATTTGTCACGATAATGCTAGAGCCTGTTTCAGCCACTAAAAAATTAGCACCTGTAATGCCGACATCAGCAGCGACAAAGCGGGCTCGAAGCTCTTCACGGGCCTCTTGCATTAAGACTGCTGGATCCATGGACTTAGGCTTATTGTGATGAGCGTGAAAGGTCTCAGACACATCTTCTAAGTTTAAGTGGATAGCAGGTGCAATGATGTGGCTCGGGTGTTCCCCACGTAATTGTAAAATGTATTCACCTAAGTCTGTTTCGATGGGCGTAATGCCGTTGGCTTCTAAATGTTCATTGAGGTTGATTTCCTCAGTAACCATTGATTTGCCTTTAGTAACGGTTTTAGCCCCTTTGTCTTGGCAAATTTTTAAGATGGTTTGACGCGCATCTTCAGAGGTTCGGCACCAATGAACATGACCACCATTCTTGATCACATTGGCTTCAAACTCTTCAAGATAAATATCAAGGTTGGCAATAATGTGATTCTTTAAGTCACGACCTTGGTCGCGAAGTTGATCGAACTCTGGAAGTCTTGCGACGGCATTGGCACGCTTTTGTGGAAAACCTGTCTTTACATTGCCCAAGGCTTTTTGTAAGCCAACATCTGTGAGCGCGATACGTGCATTTTCTTTAAACTGTGGACTAGTGATTTGCATCTTGGGCTCCTAAAGCGATTTGCCAAGGTGATAGGCTGACTCGCCAAGGGCAGGGTGGCTGAGTTGATCCGCTAAGACTTCTACGACATGGCGTACCTGAACGTCTTTACCTTCGCGTTGCAGTTTTCCTGCCATATTGAGTAAGCAACCCAGGTCGCCACCTAATAATGTTTGTGCGCCAGTCTTCGCAACGTTATCGGTTTTGTTACCGACCATACGATTTGAAATATCAGCGTATTTGACGCAAAACGTCCCGCCAAAGCCGCAACAGGTTTCAGACTCTTCCATCTCGGTTAACTCAACACCCTCAATTTGCGATAAGAGCGCCCGCGGTTGCTGTTTGATGCCAAGTTCTCGCAGTCCTGAGCAGGAATCATGATAGGTAACCTTGCCTTTAAATTGACTTTGAATGTTTGAAAACTGCAAAACATCAACCAAAAAAGAAGTAATTTCAAAAGCTCGCGCCTTAAGGGCTAGCGCTCGGGCATGCCACGGATCTTCCGGTTGAAAGAGTTCGGGATAATGATGGAGCATCCCGATGCAGGACCCAGACGGTCCAACTACGTATTCATAGCCTTCCAAAGCCGTAATGGTGAGGCGGGCTATATCCGCCGTGTTGGAAAAATCCCCTGTATTAAAGGCAGGTTGGCCGCAACAGGTTTGACTTTGGGGAACCTCGACTCGACAGCCAGCGGCTTCAAGTAGTTTAATGGATGCGAAGACGACTTCTGGCCGATATAAATCAGCCAAGCAAGTCACAAATAGACCGATGACAGGTTGTTTATTATTATCTAACACAGCAGAACCCTGATACTAAACGGAAAGAAAAGCTGAAATACAGCTGCATATACTACAAGATAGGCAAAGATCAGACTAAAATAAATAAAAGTCTTAAACTGGTCTTACCAAATGAGTCGATCTGCTCCCCCCGCAAAAGAGTCGCCCCCCTCACGAGTGACCAAGGTTTTGTCAGTCTTGCGCCGGGAGCTTATTCAGGGAAACATTCTTCCAGGTCAATCTCTGCCCTCACAGCGGAAACTCGCTCAGGATTTGCAAGTGGCAAGAGGATCTGTAAGGGAGGCAATTGTCTTGCTGGAATCTGAAGGGATTGTTTCAACGCACCCGGGTGGGAGGAGTCAGGTCAATAATGTGATGACGCCTTATTTTACGTTGGTTGGGGAAACAGGTCTGCAGGGGGTTGAATTACAGTTGCAAGTCTTAGAGGCTAGAGCTGTTCTTGAAGGAGAAGCTGCCTACTACGCAGCCTTGAGAGCCTCGGATGCTGAACTCAGTAAACTTTCGGAGGAATACGAAGCGATGCGATTGCGAAGCATGGGAGAGTCTACACTGTCTAAGGCAAAGGCCGACTTAACCTTTCACATGATGATTGCTAACGCGAGCCATCACTTAATTGTGATTTCGTTCAGCCAGTTGTTTTATGCACGTTACTTTAATGTGATACACGAGACACTATCGTCTACCTTGCGGCGTTACGGTCGTTACCCCGATGGCATTGCACAACAGCATGAAAAAATACATCGATCAATCCAAGCACGCCTTCCTGAGCAAGCTCGGAGCGCGGCAAGTGAACATATTTTGTTTACTCGCCGTTTACTTGAAAAAGGTCAGTAACGCCTGAACGATCACCCGAGTGACAAGATCACTCCAGATGATCGTTAACCGCTTAGGCTATTTTTTGTTCCAGCGCTGTTTGGCTGAAAGGAGAGCGAGCAAATGCACTCAATACGGCCTGTAACGCAGCTGCAGAAGTGTCGTCAGCAGAGGTCACGGCTGAATATGTAATCCCATCAATCTGCAAGGCAACGCAGGCTTGTGCTTTTGCGTCAGTCCCCTCGGTTAAGGCGCTTTCATTAAAGTGTGTAACTTTAATCTCAACACTAAAGCGCTGTTCAAGTGCGTGAACCAGTGCCTCCACCGCACCTGTGCCTTTTCCCTCAAACGCGGGCAATTGAGCGGCAACGTTGAAGCGTCCCTCCACGATCTGTTGATTCGTGTGCAGATCATATCCATTGAGTGACCAACCGTAGGGTATACGATTAAAGTGTTGCTCAAACAGTGTCTTGATCTGTAAAGAGGTGATTTCTGCACCTGTATTCTCAGACGCTTTTTGGACAACACGGCTGACCTCACTGTGCATCCACTTAGGCAAGGTGATGCCGTAGTCACGCTCAAGAACCAATGCAACTCCACCCTTACCGCTTTGACTGTTGATACGGACAACCGCCTCGTATTCACGGCCAATATCGCGGGGATCTATCGGAAGGTAGGCGACTTCCCAGTGGGGCAATTGGTGCTTCTCGTGGTACTGAATCGATTTACGAATCGCATCTTGGTGGCTTCCAGAAAAGGCTGTGTAAACCAATTCGCCCGCCCAAGGGTGGCGGGCCGCGACAGGCAGTTCTGTGCAGTACTCGACCACTTCAATGATTTCCTTAATGTTTGAGAAGTCGAGCATTGGATCAATACCCTGAGAATACAGATTCATGCCCAGAGTGACGATGTCCATATTTCCTGTACGCTCACCATTGCCCAGCAATGTTCCCTCTACTCGATCTGCGCCAGCCATAATGCCTAATTCCGCAGCTGCAACTCCACAGCCACGGTCATTGTGAGTGTGTAAACTGATGATCACTGATTGGCGTTGTGGCAAATGGCGGCAGAAGTACTCAATTTGATCGGCAAAGACATTTGGCGTCGACATTTCAACCGTTGCGGGTAAGTTAATAATGACCTTACGCCCAGTTTCAGGTTGCCACTGGGAAATGACCGCATCACAGACCTCGATTGCATAATCCATTTCAGTCCCCGTGAAGCTTTCTGGGGAGTATTGGAAGGCCCATTCGGTATCAGGGTATTGGTCTGAATACTCTTTGACCCATTTGGCGCCCTGAACAGCAATTGCTTTAATGCCTTCGCGATCCATACTAAACACTTGTTCCCGTTGAACGGTAGAGGTTGAATTGTACACGTGCACAATTGCCTTTTTCGCGCCCGCTAAGGACTCATAAGAGCGTGCGATCAATTCTTCTCTGGCTTGAGTCAAGACCTGAATCGTCACATCGTCAGGAATGAGATTCTCAACAATTAACTTACGAACAAAATCAAAGTCAGGCTGGGAGGCTGAGGGAAAGCCCACTTCGATCTCTTTAAAACCTAGTTTGACCAGCAATTGGAACATGCGTGTTTTTTGTTCGACGTTCATTGGGTTAATCAATGCTTGATTGCCATCACGAAGATCTACACTACACCATAGAGGAGCCTTCTTAATCTGCTGGTCAGGCCAAGAACGGTCTGTCAAACGAATGGGGGTGAAAGCGTGATACTTACGATGATCAAACATGTTGAAGTCCCATATAAGGTCGAGTGTTGATTTGAATATTAGTTTACGCTTAAGTCAGCGCAATAAGCTTGCTAAATTGGGTCTTTTTGCAGATTGTGCGCAATTAAATTTAGGTTTTTTGCGTTTTTGCTTTAGTATTATTGCTCTAAATTGCGAGGGGTTGATGATGAGTGTTGACATAGATCGTTTTGATATCAAAATTTTGCATGAGCTCCAAAAAGATGCCTCCATTTCAAATCAGGAGTTGGCCGAGCGGATTGGACTAACGGCCGCTCCTTGCTCTCGACGTGTTAAGCAGCTCGAAGAAAATGGCTTTATTGAGCGCCAAGTTATTCGAGTGAATGAGCGCAAAGTTGGCCTAAACTTAATTGCGCTGTTACATATTAGTATGGATAAGCATATCCCCGAGCGCTTTGAGGCCTTTGAAACTGCGATTGCCGCCATTCCGGAGGTCATGGAGTGCTATCTGATTACAGGTCACGATGCGGATTATCAACTTAAAGTTGCGGTTGCCGATATGGATAGCTATCACGATATTTTGCTTGGGAAAATTACTCGGATCACCGGTGTTTCAGGGGTGAAGTCGTCTTTTATTATGCGCAAGGTGGTGGATACGACAGCGGTGCCCTTGCACTATCTAAAACGCTAAAGGGCTCGCTGTTGGGTATGCTTGTTTTTTGAGTCTAGTCACGAGGATCGGTTGATTTCACAATGGGGCGATCTAGGTTGCTCTGATAAAACGTATGTAAATGTGGATAGTCTTCAAAAGAGTTTAATGCTCTGAAAAGTGCCCAGTCGATCAAACAAAATAAAGAAATAGAGGCAAAGTTCCACGAGTCAAAGCCTCCTTTGCCAGCAATCTTGTTTAGCACATCGAGAGTTGATTTGATGCGTTCGTGTTGTAGGTTAAAAAATAGAGCGTCTTGAGAAGTGTCTATCCCTGATTTTTCAAGTAAAAAAAGTTCAACGTATGAATCGTTAGCCGCATTAATTAGAGTGAGGTTATTGTCATCATTGATCGTCCAAGGTTCCTTAACATAAGCTTGATTCAGGTATTGAAAGATAATGCGCGAATCAAAAATCACTTGATCACCATCAACCAGCATAGGGATTTTTAAGGCTGGGTTAATGGCTTTAAGGATTGAACGGCCTTCTTCAGCATAAATATTGATATTGATGAACTCGTGATCAAAATCCTCTAAGTAGGCTCTTAAGCGTCTAACATAGGGTGAAGTCGAGGAACCGTATAGTTTCATTGGTATTTCCTGATTTAGACTTTCATAATGTTCGGTGGGCGAAGTTGACGGATTAAAAACGGTCAATTTTCAGATTAACTAAGATTATCCTTTAGATCATGCTCCTGTCGAGTAGATTAATGAACTGGGCGGTATATGAACCGAATTTTCCGTTACGGGTTACCCCTTCTGCTGATTGTGTTAGCCGTCATTAGCTTTATGTATTTAAAGTCAACGCGCCCGCAAGCTCCCCCCGTTGTTAACGAAGAACGGCGCTGGCCTGTCAGCACGATTCAACTTGAATTGTCACAGGATTCGCCTCAGCTGAGGTTGTTTGGTCGTCTGCAGACTCCTGCTTTGACACACCTGACGGCTCGAACAGGGGGGGAGGTGAGTGCTGTGTATGTACAGGTCGGCGAGCATGTTGACACTGGGCAATTATTGTTGGAGTTAAATCCGCTGGATGCACAGATCGCACTGGGTCAGCGTCAAGCAGAATTAGACGATTTGAAGTCGCAACGTGTACAACGTTTGGCACAATATGAAGCCGATCAACGAGCGTTGGTTCAAGAGCGGGAATTAGTGACGTTAGCCGAGCGGCAATTGAGTCGTATTAGGCGTCTAGCCGATGGAAATCGTGTGGCCGAGCGTGAGGCCGAGTTGGCCGAGCAAGCCTTACGCCAACAGCGACTTGCTTTGTTGACTCGAGAGTTGGCAGTGGAGCAACACCCTTCGCGCTTACAACAACTCGATGCGTCATTACAGCAGGCAGAAGGGCAATTGCAGTTAGCGCAACGTAATTTTCAAGCCGCTCGAGTGTTGGCACCCGAAAGCTCAAGGATTATCGAGTTGCAGGTCGCCCCCGGTCAGTATGTTAATCAGAGCGCGGGGCTACTCACACTTGTTGTACCTGAGCGAATTGAGCTTGTAGCGTCCTTACCCTTGAGTGCTTTAAGTCAGATCCAAGCCGTTTATCGTGAAGGCGTTGACTTAATTGCGAAGGCTTTGATTGATGGCCAAGAGTACCAATTTAAACTTGATCGATTTGATTCCCAAACCCATGCCTCTGGAACCTTGCAAACCTATTTTAAAATAGAGGCAGGTGAAGTTGAGCGCCTACCTATTGGGCGATTTGTCGAAGCTTGGCTGACGATTCCCGCTAGTGAACCTCGCATGTGGATACCTGCAGCATCTTTATATGGGCGTGATCGAGTTTACCGTGTGGTTGAACAGCGTCTAGAAGGCGTTGACGTTCAAATTCTGGGTGAGTTGGTTCGAGCAGATCGAGCGGGGTTTCTAGTGGTTGCAGATGCACTCAATGTAGGGGATCAAGTGCTTGCAAATCGTCTTCCACAAGCGATGCAAGGGTTGGCCGTTGATATAGTTGAACGGCTTGAGCTTTCAGGGGAGTAAGCATGTTACCTAAGCATGGATTTATCAGTCTATTTATTCGACACCCCTTAGCAAGCCCTTTGCTTATTGTGCTCATGCTGATGTCGGGTATCTGGGCATTGTCAAAGTTAAATACACAGTTTTTTCCGACCTTCAATCTAGATATTGTCAGTGTCAGAGTCGTTTGGACAGGCGCCAGTGCCGAGGATGTTGAGGCCGGGTTAACAGTCCCTTTGGAGCAGTCCTTACGTAGTGTTGATGGTTTAAAGTCCATGACCTCAACCTCAAGCCTTGGAATATCAGCGATTACGTTAGAGTTTCGTGATGGAACTGATATGACGCAAGCCTTAGCACAGGTTGAGGATCGTGTTGGTCAACAAAGGAATTTGCCAGCCAATGCAGAGACCCCAATTGTCAGTCGTATCCTTCGCTATGAGCCCATTGTTCGAATGCTTTTGTCAGGCCCGAGCTCCATGCCAGAGCTTCGTGGGTTGGCGCGCCAGTTTGAACGAGAGTTGCTGGATATAGGCATTGAAAAAATTGACTTTACAGGATTGCCCGAAGAGGTTGTTTCAATTGAAATCCCCAGCTCAGCATTGTTGACGTTAAATAAATCACCTCGTCAAATTGCAGAAACGATTGCTCGTTACACCTCAGATCAGCCAGCAGGTCAGTTTGGGCGCGATCAAGGAGGACGTCAATTAAGGTTTTTAGAGCAGGCGAGAGATGAGGCGAGTTTTGCACGTTTACCTATCACGCATTCAACGGAGCAAGGGCGGATTCAATTAGGGGACATTGCTCATATTGAGCGGCGCTCACGTGACAGTGAAACGCGAGTTCGTTATCAGGGCAAGCCTGCCCTGGAGCTATTGTTGCAGAGAACAGAAAGTACGGATGCGTTAAAGGCCGCTCGTCTGTTTAATCAATGGTTGGCGTTGACTGAGCCACAACTGCCCGCCGGAATAGAGCTGAAAGTCTATGATCAGCTGTGGCAACTCATTAGCGAACGCATTCATCTATTACTTAAAAATGGTGTTGGTGGGCTGGTATTAGTCTTGGCCATCTTGTTTTTGTTTTTAAGTGGACGCTTGGCCTTGCGTGTTGCATTGGGGATTCCTATTGCATTTACCACCGCGTTTATCGCGCTGTATCTAGCGGGCGGTAGCATCAATATGCTATCACTTTTTGGTTTTATTATGTCCTTGGGGATTATTGTCGATAATGCGATCGTTGTCAGTGAGCACGCCTATACACTCCGCACTCAAGGAAAATCTGCAGAGGAATCTGCACTGCTTGGTGCGCAGAGAATGTTGGGGCCTGTGATTGCATCATCTTTAACAACCGTGGCGGCCTTTTTTCCCTTAATGCTGATTGGTGGCATTATGGGAAAAATTCTCTTTGAGATTCCTTTGGTTGTTATTTGTGTGATTTTAGCAACCTTGGTCATTAGTTTTTTGATTTTGCCACATCAGCTTTCGAAAGGGTTGTCGGTTTCTAGAGCGCAATTAAAACAGGAAGAGCAGGGATTTCGAGGTCTCTTTGAGCGTGGTTTAAATCGTTTTCGCGACGGCCCTTTTCGACGCAGCGTTACCGCTGCAATTCGGGTTCGTGGCGTGACCTTAACAAGTGCGGTCGCGTTATTGATTTTAGCGATTGGCTTGCTCGCAGGAGGACGTGTTGGTTTTACTTTCTTTCCCAGTCCTGACGGTACGACTTTACGAGCCAATGTAGCCTTTGTATCAGGAACACCTCCTCAAAAAGTTGAGGCCTACATGAGTGAAGTTGAAGCGGCTTTGGACCGAGTGACTGAGTCACTTGAGCAAGCGGTGGTTCGGGTGAAAGTGACGCGTCTAGGGCAGGGGATTAGCTCAGATGGTTCGGCTCCAAGAGGGGATCAATTTGCCTCGATGCTAGTGGAGCTTACCTCACCTGACAGTCGTTCAGTTAGCAATCGCGAGCTCATTCAACGCTGGCAAGCCGAATTAACACCTGTGGCAGGGCTTGATGCGCTGACCATAACGGCGGTAACAGGTGGGCCGCCCGGTCGAGATATAGATGTGCGTTTATCATCAGCAGACCCTCTGCACCTTAAAGCAGCGGCAGAGGCGTTAGCAGCACAAATGCAGGATATACAAGGCTTGTATGCAGTGGAAGACGATACGCCTTATGGACGTGAGCAGCTGTTGTTGACCTTAACCCCTTTGGCAGAGTCGTTAGGTTTGACGCCAAGAGACATAGCCTCTGAATTGAGAGGATTTTTAGATGGTGCATTGGTGCAACTGTACCAAGATGGGTTGGAAGAGGTTGAGGTGAGAGTACGCTTGCCTGACTCTGAACGCTACAGCGCACTTATTCTTGAGAGACTTTATCTTCCAATCCCCAACTTGGATTGGCTAGCCTTGGATCAACTGGTTGATATACGGTATCAACCGGGGTTTGAAACACTTCGTCATGCCGATGCGCGACTCGCCATTCAAGTGTCTGCAGAGCTGGATTCTGCGCAAGGAAATGCGGGGTTGATTCGAGAGCGGTTGGCCAATGAGGTCTTACCGCGTTTGGTCGAGGACTATGGAATTGATTGGTCATTTCAAGGGCGAGCGGTCGATCAGCGTGAGACCATGGCCGATATGCAAATGGGTTTAGTGTTTGCGTTGTTGGCGATCTATATTGTTCTGGCTTGGATGTTCGCAAGCTATTCATTGCCACTGGTGGTGATGGCGATTATTCCATTTGGTCTTCTAGGCGCTGTTGCGGGACACTGGATGTTAGGATTGGAGCTTACGCTATTATCTTTCTTTGGAATTTTTGGTTTGACGGGTATTGTGGTGAACAACTCAATCATACTGGTCAGCTTTTACCAAGATTTACGTCAACAGGGCCTTGATGTTGAAATGGCGATTATAGAGGCCTCTTGTCAAAGGTTAAGGGCCGTTTTAATTACATCAATTACAACAATTGTGGGGTTAGTGCCGCTGCTCTTTGAAACCTCCGTACAGGCGCAGTTTTTGATTCCAATGGCTGTTTCAATCATGTTCGGCTTAGCGGTTGCAACCTTGTTGGTGTTGTTAGTGATTCCAGCGCTAATGCGAGTCGTCATACGTTAGCCTGTACTTTTTACTAGAATGCGTAAGGGGATTTTGGCTAAGATGGAACGCGCAGCAGACGGACCTTATACCTGCATAATGAATACGGAGTCTTTAAGATGAACGTGAAATTTTTTAGTGCACAGGCCTATGATAAGACATTTTTTGATAAGGCCAATCAACACTTTGGTTTTGAGCTGGAGTATCTTGAGGCCCCTTTGAATGTGCAAACCGCACGCTTGGCGGCAGGCGCTGAAGCCGTGTGTGCCTTTGTTAACGACCAATTAGACAGTGCATGCTTACATGCACTGCATCGTCACGGAGTTAAGTGGGTCGCTTTGCGCTGCGCTGGGTTCAATCAAGTTGACCTTGACTCCGCCAAGGCGCTAGGGATTAAAGTGGTTCGAGTGCCTGGCTATTCGCCAGAGGCTGTTGCTGAACACACACTGGCCTTGATATTGACTCTAAATCGTCATACGCATCGAGCGTATAACCGGGTTCGTGAAAGTAACTTCCAATTAAATGGCTTGCTGGGGTTTAACCTCCATCAAAAAACCGTGGGAATTATAGGTACGGGGCAGATAGGGCTCGCTACCGCGCGAATCCTGACAGGTTTTGGTTGTCAGGTCTTGGGCTATGACCCTTACCCAAGTGACGCATTTTTGGCAATCGGTGGCACCTATGTTCGTTTGGATGAACTCTATTCACGCGCTGATATTATTAGTTTGCACTGTCCTTTGTCCCCCGAAAACCATCACTTAATAAATGGATCTGCAATTGCTGAAATGAAGCGTGGGGTGATGTTAGTGAATACCAGTCGAGGAGGGTTAGTGGATACGCGAGCGGCTATTCTAGCGCTTAAGTCGGGGCAAATAGGCTATTTGGCGTTGGATGTGTATGAGCAAGAAAGTGAATTCTTTTTTCGTGATCTTTCAGATGAAATTTTAACAGACGATGACTTATCTCGCCTCATGACCTTTCCGAATGTGCTAATTACAGGACATCAAGGTTTTTTTACGCAGGAGGCATTAACGCAAATAGCTGAGATTACTTTGAGTAATTTACGTGAGTTAAATGAGACAGATGTTTGCGGTCATCAAGTGGTGTAATGAATTGAGCTGCAATATCAGATGATGTATTACAGCCCGCCTTAAATAGAGGGCTTGGTTGGTAAATATGATGGGGTTTGATATACTTTGTCACGCTGTACTTGGTTTGTACGGCTTTTATTTTCCAGCATTTAATTGCTTATGTGGCCTGTCGTAGGGGCCACCACTAAGGTAAGGATATTGTCATGCCTGTAATTACTCTTCCTGATGGAAGCTCGCGTAGCTTTGATCATCCCGTGTCTGTTTTTGATGTCGCTGCAAATATCGGAACAGGTTTAGCGAAAGCAGCCCTAGCTGGTAAAATCAATGGTCAGCTCGTCGATACAAGCTATACCATCACTGAAGATGTGCGCTTGGCCATCGTGACTGCACGCGACGATGAAGGCGTCGACATTATTCGCCACTCTTGTGCACATTTAATGGCGATGGCTGTTCAGGATTTATTTCCGGGAGCTCAAGTTACCATTGGGCCCGTGATCGACAACGGTTTTTATTACGACTTTGCGTATGAGCGTTCGTTTACGCCGGAAGACCTTGAAAAAATTGAAGCGCGTATGAACGAGCTTTCAAAGCAGAACCTACCTGTTTCTCGCTCATTGATGAACCGGGAAGAAGCTATCGCTCTGTTTGAAGAAATGGGTGAGTCTTACAAGGTTGAAATTATAAATGATATCCCTACAGATCAGCCGTTATCCTTTTATAAGCAAGGTGAGTTTATCGATCTTTGCCGTGGTCCGCATGTACCTTCCACTGGCCATATAAAAGTATTCAAGCTCATGAAGGTTGCGGGTGCGTATTGGAGAGGTGATTCCAATAATGAAATGCTGCAGCGCATTTATGGCACAGCTTGGGGCGATAAAAAAGACTTAAAAGATTATCTGTTCCGCTTAGAAGAAGCCGAAAAACGTGACCATCGTAAGCTTGGAAAAGCCCTGCATCTGTTTCATATGCAGGAAGAAGCACCGGGCATGGTGTTTTGGCATCCGAATGGTTGGACAATTTATCAACAAATTGAACAATACATGCGCACAAAGCAGCGTGAGCATGGATATCAAGAAATTAAAACGCCACAAGTGGTGGAACGGACGCTTTGGGAAAAGTCAGGGCACTGGGACAAATTCCACGAAGAAATGTTCACCACAAATTCAGAGAGCCGAGATTTCGCTATTAAGCCAATGAACTGCCCGTGTCATATACAGGTGTTCAATCAAGGCTTGCGTTCATACCGCGACTTGCCTTTGCGTTTGGCAGAGTTTGGTTCGTGCCATCGAAATGAGCCCTCTGGCGCGTTGCACGGTATTATGCGTGTTCGTGGTTTTGTTCAGGACGATGCCCATATCTTTTGCTCTGAACAGTCTATTCAGCAAGAAGTGGCAGACTTTATCGACTTTCTTCATGAGGTTTATCGAGACTTCGGCTTCAAAGACATTATTTATAAGCTCTCGACTCGCCCTGAAAAACGCGTGGGTTCTGATGAAAGCTGGGATAAAGCAGAAAAAGCATTGGCTGATGCCTTGAACACGGCTAACCTTGATTGGCAAGAGTTGCCTGGTGAAGGTGCTTTTTATGGTCCTAAAATTGAGTTTTCGTTAAAAGATTGTCTCGGTCGCGTGTGGCAGTGTGGTACTATACAGGTAGATTTTTCAATGCCGGGTCGTCTTGGTGCCCAGTTTGTGAATGAAGCCGGTGAGCGCGAAGTTCCCGTTATGCTTCATAGAGCGATTTTGGGTTCATTTGAGCGTTTTATTGGTATTTTGATTGAGCATTATGCAGGGGCTTTACCAACTTGGTTATCGCCTGTACAAGCGGTCGTGCTGAATATTACGGACAAACAAGCGGATTTTTGTAAAAAAGTACACGAAACACTCGAAAAAGCTGGAATTCGATCGAATCTAGACTTGAGAAACGAGAAGATCGGCTTTAAAATCCGCGAGCATACTTTACAAAAAGTCCCTTACCTTCTTGTGGTAGGTGACAAAGAGGTTGAATCTGGTTCCGTTGCAGTGCGTACGCGCTCCGGTTCAGATCTTGGTACATTGACACTTGCTGAATTGACTGAACATTTGCTTCAAGACATCAGCAACAAGTCTGACCAACAATAAAAAATTCGTCAGGAGATAGAATTATCAGGCGTGAAACTAAACGTGGTAGCCGCGGTCCGCTGCCACCCATAAATGAGAATATTCGTGCAACCCAGGTTCGTTTAATCGGAGCTGATGGTTCGCAGGTTGGTGTAGTCGCTATCAATCAAGCGCTTGAGATGGCTCAAGAAGCTGAACTTGACCTAGTTCAGATTTCTGAAGCTGACCCCATTGTCTGTAAGATAATGGACTATGGTAAGCATCAGTACGAACTGAAGAAAAAAGCAAATGAGGCTAAGAAAAAACAGACTCAGATGCAGGTCAAGGAAATAAAATTCCGTCCGGGTACGGAAGAAGGGGATTATCAGGTAAAACTACGCAACCTGATACGTTTCCTTGAAAGCGGAGACAAGGCTAAGGTTACTCTTAGATTCCGTGGTCGTGAAATGGCCCATCAGGAGCTAGGTATGCAGTTGCTTGAGCGGATCGAACAAGATCTTGCTGATGCAGGTACTGTAGAGCAGCGTCCTAAGATGGAAGGCCGTCAAATGATCATGGTCGTGGCTCCGAAAAAGAAATAGTCAAATAACATAAAGCCCGCTGGCTGTAGTGAATAAATTCAGCAAGTGGGTTTTGTTGTATGTTGTTTTGGCTGACTAACAAACGAATGCGTGGAGAAGATTAATGCCTAAGATTAAAACTGTCCGCGGTGCGGCAAAGCGTTTCAAAAAGACTGCTAATGGTATCAAGCATAAGCAGGCCTATAAAAGTCATATTTTGACCAAAAAGTCAACTAAGCGTAAGCGTCAATTGCGTCCGATGATGCAAGTCCATGCTTCTGACGTGAAGTTAGTTAAACGTATGTTGCCTACGCTCTAAGCGTTCATTGGTTAAGAAATAGCTATTTATTAGGAAGGAAATGTTATGCCTCGCGTAAAACGTGGTGTTGTGGCGCGTCGTCGTCATAAAAAAATTCTGAAACTGGCCAAGGGTTACTACGGTGCTCGTAGCCGTGTATTCCGTGTTGCTAAGCAAGCGGTCATCAAAGCAGGTCAATATGCTTACCGTGACCGTCGTCAACGTAAGCGTCAATTCCGTGCGTTGTGGATTGCTCGTATCAATGCGGCTGCCCGTATCAATGGTCTGTCTTACAGCCGTTTCATCTCTGGCTTGAAAAAAGCCAATGTTGAAATCGACCGTAAAGTCCTGGCTGATTTAGCCGTTCATCAGCAGGTTGCTTTCGCAGCTGTTGTTGAGAAAGCTAAAGCAGCATTGGCATAAGCCAAGACCCGCCTATTGGTGGTAACTGACTGATTCAGATAGGGGAAGGGCGCATGCTCTTCCCTTTTTTTATGTAATTGGAGCACTCCTAAATGGAAAATCTGAAAAACCTCCTGGAACAAGGCAAACAGGCGGTTGAGACTGCTGTCGATGTCAAAGCACTGGACGATGTTCGTGTTCAGTATCTCGGTAAGAAAGGTGAGCTTACCCAGTTGCTGAAGGGCTTGGGTAAATTGTCAGCTGAAGAACGTCCTGCAGCCGGTGCCTTGATTAACGAAGCAAAAGACGCCTTACAATTAGCGCTTGATACCCGAAAGTCAGAGCTTGAGGCGGCTGCATTGACGGCTAAATTGGCATCAGAGACGCTCGATGTAACCCTTCCGGGTCGTCGTGACGAACTCGGTGGTCTTCATCCTGTCACCAAAACGATGCAGCGTATTGAGGCGTTCTTCGGAAGCATTGGATACACCGTAGCCGAAGGGCCGGAAATTGAAGATGATTATCACAATTTCGAAGCCTTGAATATTCCAGCGCATCATCCTGCTCGTGCAATGCACGATACCTTTTATTTTGATGCTCATACTCTATTGCGTACCCATACCTCACCTGTGCAGGTGCGTACGATGGAAAGCAAAGCGCCGCCAATTCGGATTATCTGCCCTGGACGTGTTTACCGTTGCGATTATGACCAAACGCATTCGCCCATGTTTCATCAGGTAGAAGGCTTATTGATTGATAAAAACATCAGCTTTGCCGATTTGAAAGGAACGCTTGAGCAGTTTTTGCGTGAGTTCTTTGAAGAGGATGTTAAGGTCAGATTTCGTCCATCCTACTTCCCGTTTACAGAGCCCTCGATCGAAGTCGATATTGACCGTGGCGATGGCAAATGGCTTGAAGTCTTAGGCTGTGGAATGGTGCATCCAAAAGTATTTGAGTATTCAGGTATAGATCCTGAAGAGTACACAGGCTTTGCATTTGGAATGGGGGTTGAGCGTTTAGCGATGCTTCGCTACGGCGTCAATGATCTAAGGTTGTTTTTTGAAAACGATCTGCGCTTTTTAAAGCAGTTTAGCTGATCACCCTAACACCTTAGTCATTTACACAGAATTATTCAGGACATCCGCATGAAATTTAGTGAACAGTGGTTACGTGAGTGGGTTAATCCAAGTTTGGATACTCAGGCACTTTCAGATCAACTTAGTTTGGCTGGTTTAGAAGTCGACGATGTTATTGGTGTGGCTGGTGATTTTTCTGGCGTGGTTGTAGCGCAAATTATTGATGCCCAGCCGCATCCAAATGCTGACAAGTTACAAGTCTGCCAAGTGTCGGATGGTGCAGACACTTGGCAGATTGTCTGTGGTGCAGCCAATGCACGAGCGGGTCTTAAAACAGCCTTGGCACGTGTCGGTGCCTGCCTGCCGGGTGATTTCAAAATCAAAGCGGCTAAATTGCGTCAAGTTGAATCCTTCGGAATGCTATGTGCAGAAGACGAGCTAGGTCTTTCGGACGATCACGCAGGCATCATGGAGTTACCGGAGGATGCACCCTTAGGGCTGAATTTAAGAGATTACTTAAATCTGGACGATCAGATCATTGATGTGGATCTAACGCCGAACCGTGGTGACTGTTTAAGCCTTGTGGGTATGGCGCGTGAAGTCGGTGTGTTAAATCAGTTGCCCGTTAAGACGCTAGACATCCCTGCGATTCCTGCACAATCAGATGAAGTCTTTCCAGTTGAGCTGGTGTCGCCAGAGGACTGCCCTCGTTACGTAGGGCGAGTGTTGCGCGGGATCAATCCGCAAGCCACGACTCCCGCTTGGATGGCGTCCAAGTTAGCGCGTTCAGGCATTCGCTGCATTGATCCAGTGGTTGATGTTACCAACTATGTGCTTTTAGAGTTAGGGCAGCCTATGCATGCCTTTGACTTGAATAAACTGGAAGGCCGTATTCTGGTTAGAAAAGCAGAGCAAGGTGAAACGATTCGATTGCTGGATGGTTCTGATGCCACTTTAAATGACGATACCCTAGTGATTGCGGATGATAAAGGCGCGCTTGCAATTGCGGGTATCATGGGCGGTGAGTCTAGCAGTGTTACAGAAACAACCACTGATATCTTCTTGGAAAGTGCATTTTTTCAACCTTTGTCAATCGTGGGACGGGCACGCAATTACGGGCTGCACACGGACTCCTCTCACCGCTTTGAGCGAGGGGTAGACTGGCAGCAGCAGGTTAGAGCGATTGAGCGTGCAACGCAATTGTTGCTTGATATCGTCGGAGGGCAGCCAGGTCCTGTTATTGAGGCGGTGTCAGTTGAGCACTTGCCGCTACAGCCTGTGGTTCGCCTGCGGCATGACCGCGTGGATGCAATGTTAGCGATGGCAATGCCTGCTAATGTTATCGAAGATATTCTAGCGCGCTTAGGCATGACGTTAACATCCGATGTTGAGCGTGAGTGGAGTGTAAGCGTCCCTTCTTACCGATTTGATATTACGCTCGAAGTGGATTTGATTGAAGAAATAGCCCGTGTGTATGGCTATGATAATTTGCCTGTCAGAACACCTGTTGCGCAATTGCCTTTACCGCCGATTCCTGAAGCGAAAGTGGCTGTGAGCCGTTTACGTGAACATTTAATCAGTCGTGGCTATCAGGAAGCCATAACCTATAGCTTTATTGAAATAGGTCTTGCTAAGCAGTTTGATCCTGAGAATGAACCCTTGGCGTTGGCAAATCCCATTTCAGCTGAAATGGCGGTGATGCGGACAACCTTATGGCCAGGATTGATTAAAGCAGTGCTCTATAATCAAAACCGTCAACAAACGCGGATACGCATGTTTGAGACGGGGCAAAGGTTTATCTCATCCGACTCTGGCTTGGAGCAGCAGAACGTGGTTGCAGGGGTTATTACCGGCAATCGTGATGCTGAAGGGTGGACTGCTGGCAAGGACAAGGTCGACTTTTTTGATTTAAAAGGCGATGTCGAGTCTCTGCTGGGGTTAGGCGGGCAGGGATCTGAGTTTGCATTTGTTGCTTCTAAGCATCCCGCTTTGCACCCAGGTCAAACAGCGGCTATCGAACTGGCTGGTCAAGTGATTGGTTTTATCGGTGCTCTTCATCCTCAACTGGTGCATGAGCTTGATTTATCCTCATCGGTATTCTTGTTTGAGATAGACCTAGAGGCTGCATTGAGTGGACGTTTATCGCGTTACTCGGCTTTATCGAAGTTCCCTGAAATGCGACGTGATTTGTCTCTAGTTGTTGATCAATCAGTCAGCTTCTCAGCGGTCAAAGCCGTTGTTGCTAAAACAGCAGGTGAATTTCTCAAAAATATACGCCTTTTTGATATGTATCAGGGCCAAGGTATTGAAGCAGGAAGAAAAAGTCTTGCTTTGGGCTTGACCTGGCAGCATCCTTCGCGCACTCTTACTGATGAAGAAATAAACAACAGTGTTAATGCCGTTGTCTCTGCACTCAGTCAAGAATGCGGAGCCTCGTTAAGAGATTAAAGACAGGGTGAACGTCATGGGCTCTTTGACAAAAGCTGAAATGGCCGAAAGGTTATTTGAAGAACTGGGTCTCAATAAGCGTGAAGCAAAAGAGATGGTCGAATCTTTTTTTAATGAAATCCGTGAATGTCTGGCGTCAAATGAGCAGGTTAAGCTCTCTGGCTTCGGAAATTTTGACTTGCGGGATAAGCGTCAGCGACCTGGCCGTAATCCTAAAACAGGGGAGGAGGTTCCGATCTCTGCACGGCGGGTAGTGACGTTCCGTCCAGGTCAGAAATTAAAGGAGCGTGTGGATACCTATGCAGGAGCACGGAGAGAAGAGTCCTGATCTGGACCCTATCCCGAGTAAACGCTATTTTACAATTGGCGAGGCCGCAGAACTCTGCGACCTCAAGCCACATGTATTGCGTTATTGGGAGCAGGAGTTTAAACAGATACAGCCCATAAAGCGCAATAATCGTCGTTATTATCAACGTCAAGATTTATTGCTTATCCGCCAAATACGTAGCTTGTTGTACGAACAGGGGTTTACCATTACTGGCGCACGCCAGTGGTTGACGGGTGAAGTCGCTGGCGATGACTCAGCACGCTATCAGCAGCTAATTCGTCAAACCATCAATGAGTTGGATGATATTCTCAAAATTCTTAAATCTCATAAATAGGTGATCTTTTCATCGACTCAAGGTTGAGGCTCATATGAATTCGATTTTGAAGCGTCCCCCTCTTCATTTTGCCCATGCAAATGGTTTTCCTGGAGGCTCGTATCGTGTGTTGCTTGATCCGATGCGTTCGGATTGGGATATTCACGTACTCGACAAATTAGGCCATCATCCAGATTATCCCGTGAATCATAATTGGCAAAATCTCGTTGATGAGTTGTTGTTCCATTTTAACGAGGCCTTTGGTGATCAGCCAGTGATTGGTGTTGGCCATTCATTAGGTTCCGTTGTTACCTATATGGCCGCACTGAAAGCGCCTGGTCGCTTTAAGCGTGTGGTGTTGCTCGATCCTCCCTTAATGATGGGGTGGGATAGTCTTGGCTTAAAACTCGCTAAACGCTTAGGGTTTATTGATAAGGTGACACCTGCAGGCATTACACGAGGACGGCGCAGTCATTGGCCTGATGTGGCTGCTGCGGAGGCATATTTTGGGCAAAAGCGTCTTTTTAAGAAATTTCATCCCCAAGCGTTAAAGGATTATGTTGCCTTCGGGACGGAGCCTGATCCAAATGGGGGAATACGTCTTAGGTTTGAACCCGATGTTGAAATCGAGATCTTTCGCCATTTAGCGGATCATTTGAGTCGCAGCCACCGCAAGATCAAAGTACCCGTCGCGATTGTACGTGGCGAAGAGAGTGATCTAATGACGGATGCTCGCATCGCTAAGCTAAAGAAGAAGGGATTTGACTGTTATCATGTACCGGGAGGGCATATGTTCCCACTTGAACACCCTGATGTAACGCGCCACTGCCTTACTCAGATCTTACATGATGAATTAAAAGGCGAGTCGTAGCAGACTCGCCCTAGATTAATATTAGCGTCGAGTGATTTGGTCAAAAATACCGTCATTGCTAAAATGCGTGTCCTGGACTTCTTTCCAATTGCCGAAAATATCATCGAGTCTAAAGAGCTCTATTGCTTGGAAGGCTGCTAAATCTTTTTCATCGGCATGTTCTTGATACTGAGGTCGAAAATAGTACTTGGCAGCAATTGCTTGTCCAACAGGTGAGTAAAGGTAGTTTAAGTATTCGTTAACGACTTGATGATTGCCCTTACGTTCATTATTGGCCGTAACTGCGGCAACGGGCGGTTCTGCTTGAATAGAAACTGAAGGGACGATTAGCTCAAAGCCATGGCTTTCAAAAGCGTTGAGTGCCATGAGTGCTTCGTTTTCCCATGCAATCAACACATCCCCCATGCCGCGCTCAATAAAACTATTGCTGGATGCTCTAGCACCTGTATCCATGACCGTAACATTCCGGAATAGCTGTTGCACAAAGCTTTGTGCTTTTGCGTGCGCTTGTGCCTGTTCGGATGCGTCAGCACTGGATATTTTGTCTAAGCCCTGCAGCGCATCAATATAGGCGAATCCCCAAGCAGCCAAATAATTCCAGCGTGCGCCACCCGATGTTTTCGGGTTAGGAGAAATCACGGCAATGTCGTCGCGTACTAGGTCAGACCAATCGTGAATATTCTTAGGGTTGCCTTTTCTGACTAGAAAAACAATCGTTGAAGTATAGGGTGACGAAGCTAAGGGGAGCTTAGCCTGCCAGTCTGTCTCTAAACGAGACGTTCGTTCAGCAATCATATCAATGTCGTAGGCGAGTGCTAAGGTCACGATATCAGCCGCCAAGCCTTGCATGACTGATAATGCCTGACGCCCTGAACCACCGTGAGACATACGGATATTGACGGTTTGTTCGTGCTCCGCTTCCCAGTACTCCTTAAATGCATTATTAAACTCTTGATAGAACTCTCGAGTTGGATCGTAAGATACATTAAGGATTTCAAGATCTTTTGCTAAGAGCGTCGTTGAGAATAAAAATGTCAGGCTGATCATACTGAGCAGGCGAATCAGCCAGTGTTTTTTAATAGAGTTCATTGCCGTAATTTCCTTGATTGCAGACAACGGCAAGCATACGGCATTGTTTTTATATTTAAAAAGAATTAAAAGTTAAATCTTTATTTCTTTATAGAATATATTGGTGGAGTTTTATGTAGATACTGGTCTAATTCAGACGATTGAGGCTCACTCACACTGACATCAAGTGACAAATTTTGTAGAGAATATGTCATTTTTGACTTAAGCCGCTTGTGACATTCCTCTCCTTTTTATGAATTGAAGTTATACTTGATAAAATTATTTATTAATCAATAGGTTATTTTATTTTTCTGTGAGCTAAAACTTGGCACCCATTATGCAATATATAAGTAAGTTCTAATTACTCAAAGGAGAGAGCATATGGCCCACTTAACTCAAGAAGCGTATGAAACCCTTGGACTCTATCCCTCGATTGCTCTAATCGTCGGCGGGTTTTTGGTCGCGATTTTACCTCTGATTGTTCAAATCAGTGTGTTACTGACATGATCTAATTCTTTTTGCTTCAGCTCTTGTTATCTCACCCATTTTGCAGCGCCCACATATCATCCTGTGGGCTTTTTTTTGCGTGAAGGGGTGCGCTGCTTAGGTTCTGGTCTTAATGAGTGATCTTAATGAGTGAGGTATTTCCATGCATCGAAGGTGCTTAAAAAGACTCGACCATTAATATGGTCAAAAAACTTTACATTGTTGAGCCTGTCCATAACAGGGCCCTTTATTTCAGCAAAGTGTAAGCAAATATCGGCCTCCTTGAGTCGCTCGTTAATCGTCTCTAAGCTTTCTAAAGCAGAAGCATCAATATGATTAATCGCTTGGCAGGCTAAAACCAGATGCTTGAGTTCAGACTGATGCTTAACAAGTGCCGCAACCCTATCCTCAAGATAGCGGGCATTGGCAAAATAAAGGCTTTCATCAACTCTTAGAATCGCAATGCCAGGATTGGTTTCGACACTATGGCGATCAATGTTTCTGAAATGTTCTGTTCCAGAAACACGCCCAATAATCGCACTGTGTGGACGGCTGGTGCGGTATAAATGAATGAGAATTGAGAGTAGGACACCGACAATAATGCCAGCCTCAACGCCTGCACCTAAGGTGACAAGGATAGTGGCGAGCATAGCGGAAAAATCACTCCCCGAGTAATGATACGTGTGCAAAATGGCTTTGAAATCGACTAAGGACAAGACAGCAACAATAATCGTCGCTGCTAAAGTCGCCAAGGGTAGATAGGCAATCAACGGCGTTAACCAGAGGGTCGCAAAAATAATTCCCAAGGCGGTAAATGCTCCCGCTGCAGGTGTTTGCGCGCCTGCATCGAAGTTAACCACTGAGCGCGAAAAGCCACCCGTGACAGGCATTCCTGAGCTGATTGCCGCTCCTAAATTTGAAGCACCTAATCCAATTAATTCTTGGTCTGGATCAATCCGTTGACGTCGTTTTGCAGCTAATGTTTGCCCAACCGATACCGACTCGACAAATCCAACCAAGCTGATCAACAGTGCCCCCATCCAAAGCTGCTGCCACATTCCCGGGTCGATTGAGGGCAGACTCAGTGATGGAAGTCCAGATGGAATTTGGCCAACCACAGCAACACCCTGCAGATCCAAACGGTAATGAAAAGTTATCCAAGTAGTGATCACCACCGCTAAAATGGGAGCCGTTTTAGTGAGCATGCCAGCTAGGTAATGATTCAGCCCTATCTTAACGAGTAGCGATTGAAGCCCTGCGCGGGTTGCATACAAAAAGAGCAAACTAGCCAGACCGAGTAACAGCGTGGGGGTGTTTGTGTGCTGGATTTCGTGTATGAGTGACATCAGTAGTTCGGGTAGATGATGGCCTGAAATTTGAACGCCAAATAAGTGCTTTAGCTGACTGGCGGCAATAATAATGCCTGAGGCTGTGATAAAGCCGGAAATGACGGGATGGCTCAAAAAATTAGCTAAAAATCCAAGCCTAAGAAGTCCCATCAGCGTTAGCATGAGACCTGAAAGTAGTGTGAGGATTAAGACTGCACCAATGTATTCGGGTGTGCCTTGCTGTGCTAATTGCCCGGCCGCGACGGCGGTCATGAGCGAAATCACAGCAACAGGGCCGACGGCAAGTGTTCGGCTGCTGCCAAATACAGCGTATAAAATTAAAGGGGCAATGCTGGCATATAGGCCGACCTCTGGGGGTAAGCCTGCCAGCATGGCATAGGCCAGTGATTGAGGAATTAACATGATCGTCACAATAACAGCTGCCAGCATGTCTTGATTTAGGGTGTCTAGCCGATACTGAGGCAGCCATTCAGTAATGGGAAAAAAGCGCTTAAGGTTCATGGTGTCATCCTAGTGTGACGATCAGGGATAGAAAAAAACTCCTGTGAATTAGAAAAGATTAATCGGTATTTTTAAGTAAGTTTGCCCGTTATCTTCTGCAGGTGGCATTTTGCCTCCACGCATATTGACCTGTACCGAAGGCAATATCAGTCTTGGCATCTCAAGTTGAGCATCGCGCGTGGTCCGCATGGTGACGAACTCGTCTTCTGAGATGCCCTGATGAACATGAATGTTCGCTGCCAGTTGAGCAGCTACAGTGGTTTCATGTTCATAGTGATCACGTCCTGGTGCCTTGTAGTCGTGACACAAAAATAAACGAGTGTCTTGTGGAAGGCTTAAAACCTTTTGTATCGAACGAAACAAAGTGCGTGCATCTCCACCCGGAAAATCGCAGCGCGCCGTTCCGTAATCGGGCATGAAAAGTGTATCCCCAACAAAGGCACTATCACCAATCACATAGGTTAAGCAGGCAGGCGTATGGCCTGGGGTATGCAATACATAGCCTTCTATTTTACCAATGGTAAAGCGGTCACCCTCCTCAAAAAGTTGGTCGAATTGACTGCCATCGCGAGCAAATTCGGTTCCAGCATTAAAGGCTTTGCCAAAGATCGTTTGTACATCGACGATTTTTCCACCAATGCCCGTTTTGCCACCTAGATGCTCATGCAGGTAAGGGGCCGCTGATAGGTGGTCGGCATGGACATGTGTTTCCAAAATCCACTCAACGTTTAAGCCTTCATGACGTATGTGTTCAATAATGGCATCTGCCGAGCGTACATCCGTACGACCGGATGCATAGTCAAAATCTAGAACGGAGTCGATAATGGCACAGGTATTTGAGTTTGGGTCTTTTACAACGTAGCTGAAGGTATTGGTGGGTTCATCAAAGAACGTCGTGACAATCGGTTTTTGTGTTGTATCTGTTGAGCTCATCATGCACCTCTTCAAATTGGGTAACGGATAGAGTCTGCTTGATCTCTATGTTTGTTATAAGCTTATTACTTTCAGGTCTATTTTGCCAATAAAAGATATTAATGAAGTCTAATATTAAAATAAATGAAGCTGTAGGATGTGAGTGAGGATAAAAAAGGCAAGCATCTTACGATGCCTGCCTTGGGATGGACGTATTAATCCTTATCTATTTCTTCGGCTTCTAGCCACATCACATTGATAATACCAAATGCACAGGCGAGAAGAACGCCTAATATCCAGGCGAAATACCACATAGTTAAAACCTCATGTATCAATTTAATAGAGTGAGTGAGGGTTCTCTTTAATGAATCTCACCCCAATTTTTTGCCACATAGCGCGGTAACACCAAAACGTATAGCCCAGTATGATGGGGACAAAGATAATCGCAGCCCATGTCATGACCATCAGTGTTCCGGCGCTTGATGCAGCATCCCAAAGCGTTAAACTATGGCTTGGGACAAGGCTAGAAGGCATGACGAAAGGAAACATTGAGAATCCAGCCGTTAAAATAACACCCGTTACAGCGGTTGCACTGCTGATAAAGCCGAGACCTGTGTAGCGGACATGGCTGAAGATGCCTGCAGCGATAGCACCCACAAACGCCATAATGGGTGCAATAAGTGTGGCAGGTTGTACGGCATAGTTGTGCAACCATGCACCTGAGGCTTTTATGGCTTCCTTGAGTAAGGGGTTGGCAGATCCACCTGTTTCTGGAAGGCTAATGATCATGTAGCCCTCAATGCTCCAAGCAAGCCAAATACCAGCGATTGCAAAAGTAGCAACCAGTAAAACGGCTAGACGTTTTGCTAGATATCTTGCTCTTTCTTCGACCTTATCCTGAGTACGCATTTGTATCCAGGTTGCGCCATGTAAGGCTAGCATTGTTAAGCTGATAATGCCGCAGAGCAGGGCAAATGGATTCAGCAGTGAAAAAAAGCTGCCGTGATAGGAAGGGCGTAATAGCTCGTCGTATTGGAAAGGGACGCCTAAGAGTAAATTGCCAAATGCAATCCCGAACACGAGCGCAGGAACCGCTCCTCCTACGACGAGTGCCCAGTCCCATGCATTTCGCCAACGTGGGTCATCCATCTTTGAGCGATAGTCAAAGCCCACAGGTCGCAAAAAGAGTGCGAAGAGCACCAGCATCATTGCCCAATAAAGGCCCGAAAAAGCGGCTGCGTAAACTAAAGGCCAGGCGGCGAAAAGAGCCCCTCCTGCGGTGATAAACCACACTTGGTTACCATCCCAATGAGGGGCCATGGTGTTGATAACGACTCGGCGCTCATCATCGGTTTTCGCAACCAACGGGAGTAGGGCACAAGCCCCCATGTCGAAGCCATCTGTGATTGCAAAGCCTATGAGTAAGACACCTATTAGTATCCACCAAGCAAGCTTTAAGGTTTCATAATCAAAAATCATTTATATTGCTCCTTCGAGTTTTAAGCTCGGACCCTTGTGCTTGATGATGTGGAGCCCGCTTGCTCAAAATGATAGCGACCGGTGTGCAAGCTGCTAGGTCCAATCCGAATGAACCGTTGCATCAAGTAAATCTCGATGATGGCCAAGACGGTATAAAACACGAGAAATAAGATCAGGCTCGACAAAATCTGATTTGCGGTTAGGACGGATACGGCCGTAAAGGTCGGTAGAATTTCACCGACGGCCCAAGGTTGACGGCCAAACTCAGCTACAAACCACCCCGCTTCAGAGGCAATCCAAGGAACAGGAAGTGTGAAGAGTGCAGCTTTCAGTAACCAGGGTTTATGCCAAGCAGTGCGTTTTGCTGTGTAGTAAAAACACACAGCGAATAGAAGCAGCATCCAAAAGCCTGCAGCAACCATGATACGGAATGCCCAGAACAATGGCCCAACAGGAGGGATGGTGTCTCTAGCCGCTTGTTGAATCTGTGCATCTGTTGCATCAATAACTTTCTCAGTATAACGCTTCAAGAGTAAACCATAGCCTAAATCCTGCTTGTAGCGGTCAAATTCAGCACGAGTAAACTCATCTGTTTGGCCTGAGCGTAAGGTTTGTAGGAGTTCGTAGGCTTTCATGCCATTGCGAATACGGATCTCATGTTCTTCGATCAGATCTTTGATTCCCTTAACTTCCTCAGTCGTAGAGCGGGTTGCAATCAGTCCTAAGGCATAGGGTATCTTGATGGCATAGTCCGTGGTCATGGTTTCACTGTTCGGAATACCAAGCAAGGTAAACGATGCGGGCGCAGGGTGTGTGTCCCACTCGGCTTCAATGGCCGCTAATTTGGTTTTTTGTACATCCCCGAGTTCGTAACCTGATTCATCACCTAGCAAGATAACCGACAGTGAAGCGGCCAATCCAAATGCGCTGGCAATGGCAAAAGAGCGACGAGCGAAGGCGAGATCTCGTCCTCTGAGCATAAAGTAAGCGCTGATGGATAAGACAAATATAGCGGCGGTTACATAGCCAGCTGAAACCGTGTGTACGAATTTAACTTGTGCAACCGGGTTCATGACGAGATCCACAAAGCTGGTCATTTCCATTCGCATGGTTTCGTAGTTAAACTCGGCGCCAACAGGATGCTGCATCCAACCATTGGCGACCAAAATCCAAAGTGCCGAGAAGTTTGATCCCAATGCGACAAGCCAAGTGACCATTAGATGCTTCACTTTGCTAAGTCTATCCCAGCCAAAGAAAAAGAGACCCACAAACGTGGACTCAAGAAAGAAGGCCATCAGACCTTCTATAGCAAGAGCGGCGCCAAAGACATCGCCCACATAGTGGGAATAATAGGACCAGTTGGTGCCGAACTGGAACTCCATTGTTAATCCGGTGGTTACGCCGAGCGCAAAATTAATACCGAATAGTTTTCCCCAAAATTTGGTCATGTCCTTATAGATTTGTTTACCCGTCATCACATAGACGGACTCCATAATGGCCAGCATAAAGGCAAGACCTATGGTGAGTGGAACGAACAAAAAGTGGTACATCGCGGTTAATGCAAATTGCAGACGCGAAAGGTCAACGACCTCTTCAGTAATCATGCAAGTGTCCTCAAAGGTAAGCTAAGATTGATGACTCAAAAGAGTCTTAGGCAGAAAGCGTGCCATATTCTTCAAAAACAGTAATAAGCTTATTTCTTTTTGAAATACATGCCATTTTAGGCAGTATTTCGTCATTTTAATCGGATTGGTACGCCTGAATAAGTGACAAATTGTCACAGTTGTACGACAATGACTGTCAAAAGTGGCAGATTGGTGTTTTAAAAATGGCAGTCAAAGGCTTAGATTTAACGGCAACGTCTTTAGCCGAAATGAGTTCGATATTGGATGTGATTAAGGAGCCTGCAACCCTTTTGTCACTGGATTATCGTATTTTGGCGTATAACCAAGCCTATCAAGCTATTTATGGCGAGATACAAGGGGCGGATAAAACCTGCTATCAGGTGTCGCATGGCTATAGTGTGCCCTGCGATCAAGCCGGCGAGTCTTGTCCGCTAAAACGCTGCCAGGAAACCGGTCAGAAGCAACGGGTGCTTCATCTGCATAACACGGATCAAGGGCAGGAGCATGTTGATGTCGAGCTGACTCCTATTCGTAATGCCGAAAATGACGTGATTTGTTATTTGGAAATCATGCATTTGGTGAAGGAGGCGAGAGCGACGCCCGGGGAGGGAGTGGGAATGGTTGGGCGTTCGTCCGCATTTGGCCGTATGTTGGAAATGCTAAGACGTGCCGCTCCTTCAACAATTACTGTCTTGTTACTCGGTGAGTCTGGAACTGGAAAAGAGTTGGCGGCTCGGGCGTTGCATGATGCGAGTTTGCGCAGCCGTGGCCCTTTCGTGACGGTGGAGTGTTCTGGGTTAACAGAGTCCCTATTCGAAAGTGAGCTGTTTGGGCATGAGCGGGGAGCGTTTACCGGAGCCGTTGGTCGTAAAAAAGGTCTGATCGAGGCTGCACGAGGTGGGACGCTTTTTTTAGATGAAATCGGCGAGATACCACTCCCTCAGCAAGTAAAACTGTTGCGGTTAATTGAAACAGGTACCTATCGAACAGTGGGGGGAATTGAGCCTATGCATGCTGATTTCCGTTTAGTCTGTGCAACTCACCGCAATCTCAAACAGCAAGTGGAAGAAGGTCGTTTTCGCCAAGATCTATATTATCGTATTTCCGCGTTTCCAATCGATTTACCTTCATTGCGCGAACGGCCTGAAGATTTGCCTCTGCTCATTGATGTGCTTTTGAAGCGAATTGCGGGCGGTGACTCTGTGCGAATGACGGAATCTGCTTTATCTGTCCTTAAGCATTATGCTTTTCCGGGGAATATTCGAGAGTTGCGCAATATACTTGAGCGAGGTGTTTTGTTGGCCGATGATGGGTGCATTGATCTTCAGCATTTACCCAAAGAGTGTCTGGTAATGGAAGAGGATGTTCAAGCATCTGTTTTTAACAGTCAGGAAAGTATTGAGCATATTTTACCCTTGGATGTGTTTGAACAACGTTACTTAACTCATTTGGTGAAAGCCTTTAAGGGGGATAATAAGCAGTTGGCGGATCAGCTGGGTATCAGTGAGAGGACCTTGTATCGCAAATTGAGTCGTTTGAAGTAACGCGCTACTCTGGCAGAGTAGCGCGCTTAACTTGGATAGTAAGGTCTAAAAAGCTACAAATACTTGTAGGGGTAACCAGTAACAGGTGACAGGATCAAAAAAGGATTAGCTCACTTTGCTAAGAACCCAGCGAGTGGCCGCTGTACCCACAATAAATGCAAGTAATACCGTTAAAATATCCATATTGATAAAGCTTATCGAGGTGATAATCGGGCCTGGACAGTAGCCCGCCAATCCCCAACCTATCCCGAAAATAATGCCGCCGATGATGAGTCTTGCATCAATTTCAATCTTTGTGGGCAGACGAAAGTGTTCGGCCAATATCGGGCGTTTACGTTTAAGAATCAAGGGTGTCATGATGGCATTCACCACTAGACCACCGAACATAACAAGCGCCAAAGACGGGTCCCAGGTTCCAAAAAGATCCAGAAAGTTAATGACTTTAGCAGGATCAATCATTTGTGCGACTGACAGCCCTAAGCCAAAAAGTGTCCCGGCTAGCAATGCCGCAATCCAAGGTAAAGCAGCCATAATTAACCTCCTACTAGATGCCTAACAATAAATACGGTCACTAAAGCGCTGCCCATGAAGCTTAGGGTTGCCACCAGTGATCTTGGGCTGCGTCGTGCTAAACCACAAATCCCATGGCCACTGGTGCAGCCAGTTCCGATTTGTGTGCCAATACCGACCAGAAGCCCTGCAACAATTAACGTGGGAGTGCTTGCCATGGCTTGGATATGCTCAACCCCGACGCCAATGTTGCTCCACTGATAGATGAGTCCGCCTAGAATCAGCCCTGCAACAAAGGCAATACGCCACGCCATGTCTCCTTTGTTTTCAGGGTAAATGATACCGCCTGCGATACCCGAAATACCTGCGATACGCCCTTTAGCGACGAGTAAAAAAGCAGCCGCAAGACCAATAAGCCCTCCTCCAATTAATGAGGAGATAGGGGTAAAGTTAATAATTTCCATCAGTTCACTTGACCTAATTATGCAATTGAGTGGACGACTTGGGTTTCAAGTCGAGTATTGTCATGCAAAGGGCAGCGGTGGCATATCTCATCGAGAAAGGCTTCTTTTTCAGCATCTGACATATCGGCATCTATGACGGCGCGAATTCGAATCTCCTGAAAGCCCATTCGATCATCCGTTGGTTTGCCAAGTAACCCAGCTGGGTTGTAGTCACCTTCTACTGTGATATTCATTCCTTTTAGATTGATCTTTTTTTGAAAAGCGGCAATCCGGCCAATGGTGCCGATGCAACCTGCAAGTGAAAATAAAAACATTTCCAAAGGAGTAGCGCCTAAGCCAGCACCTTTCGCAGAGATGGGCTGATCTATCACTAACTGGTGTTCGCCAATTGCGCCTCGTACTGTAAACCCTTGATCTAAGCTCGCTTCAACATTGATGGTTTTAGTTTGACTCATTTCATGCCTCAATTATTTATTAACAATATCTAATATATAGGTTTGAGGCTGATATTAAAAGACATGTCCGTAAAAAGTCTTTGCAATAAAGACTAGTAAAGCTTAAGAAATCAGCTTAAGAAGTTGGTCTGCTGAGCTTGGTTTTCCAAAATAATATCCTTGAAACAGGTCGCAGTTACGTTGAGCGAGGTACTCAAATTGATCTAGGGTTTCAACGCCTTCGGCGATGACCTCCAGTGATAGGCTGTGCCCAAGTGAAATAATCGCATCGCATAGATTTGCGCTGTCCAAGTCCATGTTAATGTCTTTTACAAAGGATTGGTCAATCTTAAGTTGCCTAATCGGCATACGTTTGAGATAGGTCAATGAAGAGTAGCCTGTGCCGAAATCATCCAATGAAATTTGAATGCCGAGTTCGCTGAGTTCGAGCATCTTAGTGATCACATCGTTTTGGTCTTTCACCAGCATGCTCTCTGTGAGTTCAAGTTCAAGGCGTTTTGGATCAATTTTATATTGATTCAGGCACGCTTTGATCTGTTCAACAAAATTCGATTGGGCGAATTGGCGCGAACTGACATTAATGGATAGAGTTAGGTGCTTGGCTTTGCTTAGTGTTTGCCATATTTGCAATTGTTTGCAGGCATTTCGTAGTACCCAGTCACCGATAGGAATGATTAAGCCTGTTTCTTCAGCGACAGGGATAAAACGATTGGGAGGAATAAGACCCAGCTCAGGGTGGCTCCAGCGAATCAGTGCTTCAGCACCTACGAGGGCACCCTTGCGGTCAACTTGAGGCTGAAATTCCAAGAAAAACTGATTGTAATCTAAAGCAAGCCTAAGTCCTCTTGATAGTTCCAAGTTGTGGTCGATTTGTTCTTGCAAAGCAGGGTCAAAGAAGCAAACAGTATTCTTACCGGCATTTTTAGCTTGGTACATAGCCAAATCGGCTCGTTGTAGGACTTCATCTAATGAGGCTTGGCCTGACGTAAAGAGCGTAATGCCAATGCTTGAGGTAACGACGTATTCATTATCGAGCAGTGTAAAGGGGTTGCGTAGCAGTTGTGCTATTTTGGAAGCGACTCGTTCGGCATGAAGTGCTGTAAGATGGGTATCTTCTGGTAAATCCGACAATAAAATCACAAACTCATCGCCGCCGATGCGAGCAGCCGTGTCAACCTTGCGTATAGCCGCGTTCAGGCGAATCGCAACTTTTTCCAATAAAAGATCACCAACCGCATGCCCAAGTGAGTCATTGATAACTTTAAAGTTATCAAGGTCAATAAAGAGTAAAGCGCCTTTGGTCTCATGACGTTCATTCCACGCAAGAGCTTGTTGTAGTCGATCAAGTAGCAAGCGTCGATTGGGTAAGCCCGTTAAAGGGTCGTAAAAGGCTAAGCGCTCGATACTGGATGCGTTTGTTTTTCGTTCCGTTATGTCTCTTGATATTAAAATGAATCTAGGTAAATTGTCAGGTGAGGCCGCTTTCTTAGAGACGGATAACTCAAACCAATGGCATTGATTGTCTATTTCAAGTGAATAGCATTTACCGCTGGAAAAGCCCTTTTCATTCGCCTCGTTTAATGCGCCATAGCAGATCACCTTTGCATCATTCGGCAAAAAATCATCGAAGGAGTGTCCGATAAAGTCTTCTGGCTTTGCTAAAAGCAGTTCCTTCTTGGGGGAGTGGAAAAGATGGATCGTGCCCTTGATGTCTACTTCAAATAATAGATCAGGAATAGCATCAAGAGTGGCTCTTAGCTGGGATTCGGCTTGAAAAATTTCATGTGTTCGCTCTGTAACACGTTCTTCGAGAAAAGCGCGATCATGGCGTAGACTTATAATCAACCAGGTTTGAAGAGCGGCTAATGAGCTGATAAATAAGCCTAAAAGTAACTTAAGCGCTAATGCCCCACTTTCAAAGATTAGGTGAGTCGGAGCAACCTTTAAAAGCCAAGCACCATTTGGGACATTAATGATAACATCGACAGAGTCAGACCTTATGCGTTCGGAGTTACTGCTGATCAGTTGTGATGGGGCTCCATCGCTGGAGAGTTTCCATAGCGCGTAGGCCATGTTTTGACTTGACAGAGTGTCGAGGTTAGCCGTTCGCAGCAGTTCTCCAAGGCGAAGTGTGACATTTGTAAAGCCCCAGAAACTTTCCTCTTGATTGTGATCGATAAAGACGGGTAAGCGGCCGATGACACCGGTTCCACCTTGCACCAGTGCCACTGGGCCTGCCAAGGTCATGAGTCCACTTTCTTTAGCGAGTAGAGCTTCTGCATTTTGAATAGAGTCTTCTAATTGGTTAAAGCCCAGTGAGGCTTCATTGCCTTCGAGTGGGTAGACCTCTGATACGACCCCATTGGCTGAAAGTGTAAAGTGAGAAACGATTGGGTAATGTTGGTGTAGATTTGCGGCAATTTCGGAAAATTGTTGAACCTCTCCGCCTCCAGCACGCACTAAAGAAGCAAGGGCATAGTTGGCAGACAGTGATTGGTTCAGAAGCGTTTCAAGCAGGCTTGCATGATTGTGTGCGTGGAGCGCGAGATCACTTCGTCTGGAGTCTTGGTTGTGAGACTCAACCTGCCAGATGATCAGCAACGAAACGATTGCCGTAAGAATGAAAGTTACAATGACTGTATACGGGGTGCCCGTGGATCTGTCTTTAATCACGATTGACTTGGTCTGCCTATCCATGTTGGTTGCTGCTCAATCGCTTGACTCTTGTTATTCTAATCCTAAGTTGAGTCGGTTTGATGATGCAATCAGTCTTAATTTTCTCAATTTTAAAGCTGTGTAAGGATATCACAAATGAAACGATTGCTTAGTGCTGTTCTATGGGTATTGTTGATTTTTATTGTCCCCGTCGGGTGTGCACTAGTCTCGCATAATACGAATGATGAGCGTCCTAAAGATTGGCAAACGGCACGTCGAGACAGTGCAGGCATAGCGCCCGATCCTGCGACGACGTCTGAAGCCATTATTCAGGTGTATGCGGCACGTGCGTTTCGTTGGCGGGGTGCGTTGGGTGTGCATACTTGGATTGCGGTCAAACCACAAAACCAAGACTATTTTACACGCCTTGAAGTCATAGGATTTAATGTCGTACGCGGGCGTGGAGGGGATGCTGTCCGTGTCGCAAGAGGTGTCGCTGATGGGTATTGGTATGGTAGCTACCCCCTTTTGCTGCGAGATATACGGGGAGGAAGTGAGGTCGATCATTTGATTGAGCAGCTTTACCAAGCTGCAGAGGAGTACCCGCATAAGGGTGAGTATCGCCTTTGGCCGGGACCGAATAGCAATACCTTTATTGCCTATTTAGGGCGGGAGGTTCCTGAGTTGCGCTTAAATTTACCTTCGACGGCGATTGGAAAAGATTACTTACCAGAAGGGCGTTTTGTTGCAACTGCACCGAGTGGTACGGGTGTTCAAGTCTCTATGTCGGGTTTGCTGGGTTTAATTGCAGCACCTGAAGAAGGTCTGGAAGTGAATCTGTTGGGTTTGAGTGCGGGAATCGATTTTTGGCCAATCGCGATTAATTTACCTGGGGTGGGACGTTTGGGTATGCCCGTGGAGGCTGTGCGTTGATTTGGTTTGTTGTTTCACTTATTTGGCAGAGACTATTTTAAAACCCTGTTGGAAGGGGTACGCTCCACTTGTCCCAGAAAGCGGTGCATTTGCAAAAAAATCGCCAGCATCATTGCACAATACAGCAGCGACTAGGATCCAAAATCGGAAATGCTCTGTTTGTTTTATGTGCATCTGCAGGAAGCGTTTCATTTTGCCATTACCGGACAGCATAAGGTTAAGCATGGATAAAATCAGCCAGACTCAGAAACTCGTCAGCGAAATCAATCGCCTTCATTCTGATTTCTCTAAGGATTATTTTGAAACAGGAAAAATCACAAAAATCAATCTATCCAGAACTATTAGGCAAGTTCCAGTAGAACATGTTTATCGATATCGTCTTACTCTGCATGAGAGTATTAATGACTACCTGATGGCGGCAGATATTGACATTAAATACTTTTATCGCGTGAAAACCCGTGAGAGTATTGATGACAAGATCGAGCGCTTTTCAACTCGCGAAGATCAGTATCCAGTGAACAACTGGTTGAATGATATTTTTGGTGTTCGCATTGTTCTCAGCGCTGATGAAATCAGCAGGGTGATGGATATGCTGGATGATTTGCAAGATGAGTTGGGTTTGAAAAACTGGTATTTGCGCGATAAGGAGGGTTATCGTGGCTTGCATGTGTATTTCAAAAACAAGAGTAATTTTTACTTCCCTTGGGAATTGCAAATTTGGGATGAGGTGGATGTTCGCAGCAATATTGAAAATCACGAAAAATTCAAGCGTGGTTTTATATAGTTAGATAGGGAAAATGATTGGCTTGGTATTCATTGCTGAATCCAGCTATCAAAAGACATTATGCCGTTGAGCCTATTAACTCAAGATAGGGTATTTAAAAGAAAGTGTGGTACTGTGCAAGATTCTTAAATTCTATGCGCTTCTATGTGTCTGGTTCTAGAAGTTAGAGGTAGATGATTTAAGAACAACAAAAATCTTTCAATCTATGTATTAAATAGAACAAAGATAGATAAGGGTTTATTGAATAAATGAAAGTGGTCGGAGTGGAGGGATCTTTTTTGGTTAAATCATACCAGCTTCGAACAATATATTTCTTTAAAAAACAAATGGTTGCATTGAAGTTATGTTTCTTTAAATTATACGTTAACCAATTTGTGTGACATTTTCAAGCCTTACAATGGATATACAATAAATTGCTGAAAGTGAGGTGCAAAAAAATCCGATGATGAAATGCATGGTCAAATCATGTAATTAAAAAAATAACATCTTCAGTTACTTTTTCGAGGCCACTTTTCATGCAAATCGTCAATGACGAATGGATGTGAGTGTAGACGCTTGGAATGAGCAATATGAGGGTGATTTTCTGGAAAGTTAGCGTGGTAATGCTCAACAACCTCTGGATCTTCAGCGGGCCAGAGTTTTAGCGCTAATAAAAAGGCCAATAACGCCACCATGCCAAACACAGAAAAGGTAAGACTAACGCCCAGTTTAACTCCCAACCAGCCTGCGAGTGGATAAGCAAACAGCCAGCAGGCATGAGATAACGAAAACTGTGCTGCAAATAGATCAGGCCGATCCTCTTCATGTGACGAACGTGTCAACAAGCGGCCCGAAGGGGTCTGTATCCATGCATAGCCTGCACCAAGTAAAAACCAAATCGTCCAGAGTTCAATGATATGGCTGATACGTGATGCGCTAAACAGACCGAGTATTAACAATAGCGTTGCACCCAGCATCAGAGTGCGATCCTGCATACGCTTTAGCAAACAAGGCATGGTCAATGCTGCAAACATCGACCCTCCTCCAAAAAAGGTAAACGCGAGTGCGGTATCTTGAGCGGAAAGCCCGAACGTTGATTGTACAATCACCACGCTGTTGACGATCACCATGGCACCAGCACAGGTCACGGCAACATTCATGGCTAACAAGCCTCGTAATCGTGGCGTGGCTAAATAAAAGCGTATCCCTCGGGTTGTTTTTTGATAAATTCCTGAACGATTTTTATTTGCCGCCTTCATGATGGGAAAGGTGACACTCAGTATTAGCAATGCTGAGGCGATAAATCCTATCACCGTGCCGGTAAAAAGCCCCTGCCACGTCATTAAGGTTAGCATAAGTGCGGCTAAAGCTGGACTGATCAGGTTCTCCAGATCATACGCAAGTCTTGAGAGAGATAGGGCTTGAGTATATTGCTCTTCATTTTCTAAAATATCAGGAATGGTGGCTTGAAACAGTGGAGTGAAGCAGGCGGACGCTGACTGTAAAATAAAAATGAGTATATAAACATGCCAAACTTCTGAGACAAATGGCAGGAATACGGCCACACTTGCTCTAATGAGATCCAGTGTGACGAGTAGCTTTCTTCTGGATAGCGCACGAAACAGGGCTGAAGCCAAGGGAGCAATAAAAACATAGGCGAGCATTTTTATCGTTAATGCTGTTCCTATGACCATTCCAGCATGGTCATCAGCCAAGTCATAGGCAAGCAAACTTAGCGCAACCGTTGCCAAGCCCGTGCCTAGTAAGGCGACAATTTGGGCTAAAAATAATTGTCGATAAGAGTGATTAGCTAAAACAGTAAACATAGCGACACATATTCAAAATGACCTTTATGTATCCCCAACGGGAATGATATATTGTAACAATATTAAACTAGTGCTAAGGTTATTACATTAGCAGAATCACGAGAAACACTGGATTTTTGAATTAACAATGAAGAGCACTAGGCGAACGTTATCATACTTGCTGATCATCGTGCTGATCTTGCCGGGGCTAGTTATTTCATTTCCGGGAGTTGCGAACTCAATGGGATTTGCAGATCACTCCTTTACGCTTGATTTGCAGGATCACTCAGGCCATCACGACCATCATCATAGTGACTCTGATGCTCAACATGATCCCACGAGTCATTCACATGAAACACCGGACAGGCAAGATGTCGTCTCATTGCGTCCGTCTCAAATTCAGTCACCAAACACTAAAGACTTGGGTAAAATTCAACCGATACGAACCCCTTGGCTGCTGGAACGACCTCCAAAAAACTCTGTTTAGTTATTTTTAATGCAATTTAACCAGAGTTTATTGGAGTATTTCATGTTCATATCTACTGCTGGCTCAGCCAGCATGTCGAACAGGGTGAAACGACGCCTGTTTTTGTTCGTGTCTATTATTGGCTTGTTATTGATGGGGATAAGCCAAGAGGTCTTTGCGCATGCAGTCGCGCAAGGTGATAAGGGATATATTCAAGAGATAAGCGGTGTTCACTTGGTATCGTTTATCTATCTTGGCGCCAAACATATGGTCACGGGATATGACCATATATTGTTCCTTCTAGGGGTCATATTTTTCCTGTATCGCATGCAGCATATTGCCATCTATGTCAGTGTGTTTGCGTTTGGTCATTCGACAACCATGCTGCTTGGTGTTTACTTCAACATCGGCATCAATAGCTACATTATCGATGCGATTATCGGGCTTTCAGTAGTCTACAAAGCATTGGATAATTTAGGAGCCTATCAACGCTGGTTTGGTTGGCAACCAAATACGCTCATGGCAACACTGATTTTTGGTTTTTGTCATGGCTTTGGCTTATCAAGCAAGATCATTGAATACGATATCTCTCCAGATGGGCTATTACCGAATCTACTGGCGTTCAATGTCGGTGTTGAGATAGGCCAGCTTCTAGCATTAAGCGCTATTCTGATCATGATGGGCTTTTGGCGTCGGACGGGCAGTTTTCTGCGTCATGCCTACACTGCTAATGTTGCCATGATGTGTGCAGGCTTTGTTCTGATTGGCTATCAGCTCACGGGCTTTTTTGTTGCCTAAACTCGATCATTTTTAAGGTATTAAGTTATGTATAACACAGATATTCCATCACGTGCAGAGCTGCCAACCACTCAGAAGCTAATCCGTTCTACCTTCATTGCTCTGATTACCGCATTAGTTATTCTAGTTACGGTGATATTGCCCTCTGAGTATGCGGTTGATCCAACAGGCGTAGGTCGCTGGCTTGGTTTGACAGAAATGGGGGAAATTAAACAGCAACTAGCTGCCGAAGCTGAAGCCGATGCTCGTTATCTTGCACAAGAAAACACTGACAAAACTATGAGTTTTGACGTTGCTGATGCTCAGACCGAGTTAAATGTAGTTGAAGAGGTAGCCGTTGAAGAGATAGCTGCTGAACCTATAGTAACACCCTCAGTAATGAAATCTTCCGCTGAAAACGTTCAGTCAGAAGTGATCTTGGAAGAAGAAGCATTGGTCTGGCGTGATACGGTTGAAATTATCCTGACACCGGGACAAGGTACAGAGATTAAATTAGTGATGGCTGAAGGAAGTACTGCTCGTTTCTCATGGGATGGAGTTGAAGGCCCGCTTAACTATGACACTCATGGTGATGGCGGTGGTCGTTCCATCAGTTACGAGAAAGGTCGAGGTGTTCAACATGATGAAGGTGAATTGACTGCGGCATTTACTGGAAATCACGGCTGGTTCTTCCGTAATCGCACATCAGAAAATGTGACGCTGATTCTAAGAACAGCGGGTAATTACGAGGAAGTAAAGAGAGTTCTGTAATTCGTAAAGCTGGTAGGCCAAAGTGGCTTACCAGTAAATAAATGAAAACTATTTATAAATGATAATTTTGCCTGTAAGAATATAACCATTCAACCTTAGAATTTTAAAAATTGTTAACAGTATTTAGGCTAAAAAATCTAGTTATTCCGATTGCTTTGATAATATTCGTATCATGGCGACTCGTTTATTCAAAGTCATTAATCTGGTTTGAAATGACAGTGTCCTTTGTTTTTTCTTTACTTTCCTTCGTTATCCTTTTATTTAATAATGAGTTCTGATTTTGTAATTTATCCTCAAGCTCTATTGGATTGTCCTTGTTTTTTAAAAATAGAGAAAATATATAGGAGTAAGCTTGAAGTGCTATACTAGGATTCTTTTCTAAATTTCTAATGTTTTTAGAAATTTTTATGATCGATGCATAGATTTTTTTATATATTTTCAATTCTGAGTTTTCAGATCTCAATCTGCTAATGACTCGTTTATCACTCTCAACCTGATCTTTTAATTGTTTGAGTTCTATTTTAAATGTATCTTCAGTTTGCTCAATAATTCTGTCTTTTACGCCAAACATATTCAAAAGCCCTCCTATTTTGGAATCATACTTAGTTGCTTTTTGATGAAGAGCTTCAGCGGTTTCTTTGGCTTGTTTGGCTTCATCTAATAATAATTGAATATGCTGATTTTCTTCTTCCGAGCGTTTAGTTGCGTCTAATTTGATACGTTCAGCTTCTTTGATGGCATTTTCAGCAACTTTCTTTTGGCGATTAATTTCTTCTATAGCTGTTTCTTTTAATAACTCAGCATCAAAACGTGCATTTTCAAGACGTTGAAGGGCTTCTGCTTCGATTTCTTTAGAGCGTCTGACAGCTTCGGTGGTGGCTTCAGCAGCTTTCTTCCTTGCGTTCCATTCAGCTCTGGTGAGTCTTTCTCTAGCAGGTCCTAAGCGTGTCTGACCAAAGTTAATGCCTACGTGTTGGTAATATCTATCTTGAAATGATCGCATCTCTGCGTTGTAGGCATCATTACCAATTTTTTTACCATGTTTTGACCGATCATTGCCTTGAGCTTGTTTTCTAGCACTTTCACCTTTATGGATTATATGAAAATCCTCCATTGGCTCATCTGAGCCAACCAAAACATGAATATGAGGGTGAGATTCGTCCCAGTGTAGGCATGCCGACCTCACATTGTTTGGAAACTCATCTTTAGTGAATTCTATGACAGATAAAGCCCATTCTCTTACTTCAAGGATAACCTTTTCCCTTTCCAGCTTTGTCATCTCATTCAATTGGTTAATAGAGATAGGGTGACTTGCAATTAATCCGATACCAACATTTGCATCCGACCGGACTTTTCGCTTCTTGCCACTGTGTAATGTTGTGCTTTTATCTGCGGCATCGATTATTTTGTTGGCACTTTCTTCAAATGACGTACCAATAATATATTCTGGGGGGAGGGGGGCTTGAACGTGTGGGTGGTTTCCAGATGAGCGATCTGCTTCTAAAGCAATTGAAAGTAAGCTTCTTTTTTTGTCTTTGCCTTTACGCGAATAGGCTTCATAGTGAACGAATTGATAACCTGACATAATGATTTCCTTATCATAATAAAATCCTTTAAATTGACAATTATTGTAAGTCTGAGAGACCGACTATGTCTTATAAAACTTTCTACGAAACTTTTATAAGACGCGGCAAAAGGGGAGTCCCTTTTGAATCCCTTTACTTATAATAAACTACCTTGTAGTTTATTATAAGTGACACACTCTTAAAAGCCTAGCGGCTAATATTGAGTGTGTCAAGAGGTTTTTACAAAACTTCTTTATAAAAGCTATCATACATGTAATCCACAATACTCAAAAGATCTTCTGCATCCGTATGTAAATATACTCTATCATGGACATCTGTTATATGGTGTCCAGTAATTGCTTTTATGTAAGCATCCCTAAATATGGGAACTTTTACAGTTATCCCATTAGAATCAACTGTGACCTTAGCTTTACTGGTAAGTGTAATAAAAGTATGTCTGAGGCAATGAAGAGTATATTCATTGGATAAATTTCTATTTCTTAGCTTTCTATTAAATGCACGAGAAATTGTCTCACCCACTTTTTTCGTCGCTTTAGGGACGGTTATCTGGTCAAAGAGTCGATTGCCATTTTTTTGTGCTATACGATTATTTTTAAATGCAAGTAGTTCCTCTACTAGGGCAGAAGGTACAGGAATAAACCGTTTAGAGCTTATATTCTTGACACCTTTGAATGAATCGGCTTCTCCTTGATATAGTTGAAGATTTACAACTTCTCCTTTGTCATTAAGGTTTGTGATGTGAATACCTAAAATATCAGCTTCATACTTGATGTCTTGAAGTTCAATTTGGGAAATTTCTTGTACTCTTGCTCCCGTCAGCATCAATAATTTAATAATGAGTTTTTGTTGGTGACACTTTGTTTTAGTCAGAATTTCTTTTAAGACCGGGAAATGAGACTTGTTGAAGGGAAGCTTTTTTGTTGATTCATTATCGATAACTTTGGCTGATAGTTCTTTAATGGGGGTGAAACTTGGTTTTCCATCCTCTTTAAGGTAGTTAAAAAACCTATTCACCGCTCTGATTTTATTATTAACTGTTCGAGGTTTTACTTTATCCTCTTTCGGTATATCCATTTTACTCAGCTCTTGATAAGAATAGTCACGATACTGAGGCATTTTTGTTTTATTCTTGGGTAGTTGGCGTAGAAAATCAACAAAGCGATTGTGCTTATGTTGATCGATTTCTTCAAATATGGGTGTTCCTGCGTATTCGAGGTAAATAGTAAACGCTTCTCTATAGTCGTTTATGGTGTCAATCGAGATTTCATCATTATCCGTTTGTCTTTTGCAAAACTCTTCATGAAGTTCAGTTAGATCAGTCTTTGTAATTGTTGATGGAGTGTTGGCTTCTCCAGTATTTGAACGATTGGATGTATCTGGTTCGTTGTCAGCAATGTTTTGCTTTTCTTGTTCAAGGTTTGAATTAAAATCATCGGGATTTTTGAACATGAAATGAGGCTGTCTGACATACTTTCTATTTAAATTAGGAAGGCTTCCAGCGTCATGATTTAAGGTAATATCAAGGGCTTGCACTAATTTATCGAGTGCAGGATTTTGTTCTTTAATTTGCTCTTCAAGAGCAGCAATAATATTTTTTCCATTGATCTTGTCAGCTTTAGCGCGCTCTTGGTTTTGTTGTCGTCGAGCAAGTTTTGCTAAGCGCCGATTTTCAATTTCTTCTGGTCCGTTAGTCTTGCGTATGATGTATGTATTCTTCATCCACGCTTTCATGATTGCTATAGGATCGTTAACATCATAGGGAGGATTATTGTAGTCGTCATTGCCTGTACTGTTTGAGTTACCATTATCAGGTTTATTGGTTTTCTTCATGTCATGAGCAAGCTTTGCAGCTATCTCCCTCGCAAGATCAGGATCGTAAGTTCGTAAACTAAATTGTATTACACGATCTTGGTTAGGTACACGCATGCGAAAATGGTAAATTCCACGTCGTTGAGTCGTGTAAGGTACGGATGGACTTTTACAGGGTACAGAAGGGGGCTTGTGTGACGTTTTGTGTGACAATATGTAAGACATCTAAAGATACCTCTCGGTATTAAGATGCAATTCATTGTCTTTAAAGGGAAATTTATAAGAAATGGTCGGAGTGGAGGGATTCGAACCCCCGACCCTCTGGTCCCAAACCAGATGCGCTACCAAACTGCGCTACACTCCGAAAAACATTGAGTTGGCTCCCCGAGCAGGACTCGAACCTGCGACCAATAGATTAACAGTCTACTGCTCTACCGACTGAGCTATCAGGGAACTGCTCAACTCAGGTCGCAAATATTAATGATCCAGCTTGAGGTCGTCAACACTATTTTTTAAAAATAATGAATTTTTTTGATATTTGGTAGGCCATTGAAAATAATTGATTAAAAAGCAACCGATATCGTCGCCGTTATAGGTGTTTGTAAGTTTTGTCAATTTGCTATTGCCGCAAATGATATGCATTTAGCAGTGCGAGGTCGGTTTCAAGGAGTGTAAGCTAAGCTCGTATTCACGTATAATCTTTGAACAATTAAAGAGATGTTGAGTCCTCCGCTGAAAGATGCATCCAGCGAATAGGGCAGGAGTAACCCATGACACAGATTTTAGGAAAAGATGCGCCTCTGGAAGAAACCATCGAGCGAATGAGTGCTGGTTTGAAGGCGCTAGGCTTCGATATTGAAGAAGTTCGCTGGTTAAATCCCGTTCCGCATGTTTGGTCTGTTCATATTCGTGATCGTGTGTGTCCGATGCTGTTTACGAATGGTAAGGGGGCAACGCGTGAGGCTGCTCTGGCCAGTGCTCTAGGTGAGTTTTTTGAGCGTTTAAGTTGCAACTTTTTTTGGGCCGATTATTTCTTAGGCTCAAAGTTCGCTGAAAGAGAGTTTGTTCATTATCCCCAAGAACGCTGGTTTCCGGTGAAAGCAACGGTTTGGCCGGAAGGGTTGCTTGATGAGGCCACACGTAATCATTATGACCTCCATAATGAAATATCGCCCGGTGCTCTTATCGATCTCAATTCAGGCAATGCTCACCGCGGGATCTGTGCTTTGCCGTTTGTGAAGCAAAGAACGGGTGAAACCGTTTGGTTCCCCGTTAATATCCTCGGTAACCTATACGTCAGTAATGGCATGGCGGCAGGGAACAGTGTGTATGAAGCGCGTGTTCAGGCCTTGTCTGAGATATTTGAGCGTCACATCAAAAATACCATTATATCTTCAGGCATCAGTTTGCCCCTCGTTCCAGAGTCTGAAATTGCTAAGCATCCAAGGGTTAAGGCAGCACTGAGAACACTCCGCAACAAAGGTTTTGTTGTTGAGGTGAGAGATGCATCATTAGGAGGGAAGTTTCCTTTAGTAAATGTTGTCTTGATCAATCCTGTTGATGGTGGCTGTTTCGCCTCCTTTGGCGCCCATCCTAAATTTGCCGTAGCGCTGGAACGTACTCTGACTGAGTTGCTTCAAGGGCGCGAGTTAGATGAATTGCATGATTTTCCTGAGCCAACGCTGGACATTGAAGAGGCGGCTGATCCCCATAATCTTGAAACACACTTTATTGATTCAAGTGGAGTCGTCGCGTGGGATTTAATGTCCTCCACAACCGATTACCCCTTCGCACGATGGAATATTGAAGGGAATACACAAGCCGAATTTGAAGAGCTTTGTTTTAAAATCCATCGTGTCGATATGGATATCTACATTGCGGACTATGAACATTTGGGCGTGTATACCTGCCGTATTATTGTTCCTGGTATGTCGGAAATCTATCCGGTTGACGAGTTGATTTGGCGCAATAATAATGCGGCGGCACCGCTAAGGGCGGCAATATTGGCTTTGCCTGACCTTGATAATGAAGCCTATGCGGATCTTCTTGAAGCATTGGATGAGGGTGGCTTCGATGAGCAGCAGCCAGTTGCAGAGCTCATCGGCCTCCTACCTAATCCAGATACGGTTTGGTCTTGGTTGCGTGTTGGTGAGCTTAAGCTACGCTTGGCGTTGGCCCTAGGCGAGCAAGAATTGGCGTTGGAGTTGTCCGATTGGTTGCTTAATTTCGGGGGCGTGCCGGAAAAAGTACTGATGAAGTACCGCTGTCTGCATCAGCTATTGGCGCTAACGCTTGACGCGTCACGAAAGGTTGAAGATTTTGTACCTGTGATTGAACGGATTTATGGAGCCGAGTTGCTGTCTCAAGTGCGCTTAATGATGGAAGGGGGGCAGGTTTTTGATGATATGGGCATTCATGATGAAAGCCTCAGTACGTTTAGTCGCCATCAGCAGCTGTTAAAGGCCTATGAGCGATTGCATCAGGTCAAACAAAACCAGCAGATCAATTAATCTGCGCATAAAAGTTGGGAAGATGTCTCTATTTCCGCTAGAATCTGCGCTCAAGATTGTTCATGCAGTGTAATGCATATCGGGTGAGAGATCAGGGAAACGCATGCTCTTCAATAAACTACCGGATGATATTTTTCTGCCGTTATCAGGGCAGAACCGCCAAGTCTATCAAGCGGTTCTTCTTGAGTTGGCCGATTTATTCTTTGATGAGGATCTCATCGATCCTTTCATCGCCAAGGATCTGGTGCGCTCTACCATCGAAAATGCCGTTGTTCGGTTAGGGGTCCGTCGTTGGGTCACCGAAGCTGACGAAGACGGCGAACCGCCACGTTCAAGTGTTGACTATACCAATAGGATTTACCGACGTTTGGTTCAGTGCGGCTGGCTTGAAGAAGAGCAGAAGGTGTATCGAACCTATGTTCTTTTGTCGCCTTCTGTTTCCTATTTGCTCCGGTCGTTGGTCTCTATCGCTCGGCTCGAAAAACGGAGTTATGGCGGTGCGGTCCTTAACGTACTTAGTTCGTTAGAGGCTGCCGTAAATGATCCGGTGGGCCGTGGGATTACACTGTCCGAGGCATCACAAACGGCTGCTGATTTCAGTGCACATTTAACGGATATGCTGCTGGGCCTACGTGAAATCAAGATTTCCTTATCGGAAATTAACAACCCGCAGGATATTGTCAGAGGCTTCTTTGATCGTTTTGTTGAGCACATTCTGGTTTCAGATTACAAAACCCTTAAAACACGCAATAACCCCTTTCGATATCGTCGCCAGATTTTATCGATGCTCCGTGATTTGCAATTCGATTTATTAAAGTTAGAGCAGCTGACGCAACATTATCAGGTTCAATATGAATTGGATTTTGATTCGGCAGAGGCCTTAGTGCATCAGCATATTAATCGAGTTATTCGTATTTTTGAGTCTGTGGATCAGCGCTTGGCGGCGATTGATGGTTTTCGTTATCAGTTGGAAAAACGTGTGGCGGATACGGTTCGCTACATGGATAAAACCACACCAGGTATGGCGGCTCGCTTATCGCGTTTGATTGCCGAGTTGGCAAAAAAGAAGGATGACGAGATTCCAACGCTAACCACCTTGGAAGAAACAGGGTTTATTTCACCAATGAGTATTCGCTCACCGATACGTAAGCGGGTGGAAGCGAAGCCACGTGTGATTACTCAAAGTGAGATTGATCCTCGAGTTTTAGAGTTGCGTCGTTTGTTTAAAGAATACAAAGAGCGGCGTGAGGTGCGTGTTGACCGAATTGAGCAGTATTTAGACCGTCATTTTCTCGGTCGCACCCGCTTAAATGCAACCGAGTTCACGATTGAATCGGTTGAGGATTATATTTGTTTCAGCTACGTGCGCCATTTGCCTTCGTTGGGTAAAAAAGCACGTAAAACCACTGAAAAATACCGTATTGAATTTGACGATACCTATGTCCGCGTCGCTGATGTAGTTGAGTGTCGTGGTTTTGTGATACACAGGAACGCATAATGTTAGGTGATCTACAAAAAATCGTATCCCGGACTGAGCATCATCAGGCCGAAGACTTTATTCATGCTGCCAATTTGCTTCTTGTCAGCCAGTTTTTGTACGCTGATCGCCCTATTCATCGCGACAGCTATTTTCTGATTGCGGCCAACATTGACTACTATCGAAACCTATTTGCGGCCATAGGTTGGACCTTAGTGTATCAACCTGACGAAGCTTATTTGGGTGTGCTTCCTCAGGGAGAGGAGCGGGTCCTCAAGCTGAAGTTAGATGAGTCTTTGCTTTTACTCTGTTTACGTCAGACCTATGAGCAAAAGCTGGAGAATTTCGAGGTTGAGAACGGGAAGGCAATCACCACCACTGATGCTTTATTGCGTTTATATAGCAATTTAACGGCCAAAGAAATCCCGAACGAAACGCGCCTAAAAGAAATTATTTCTTTGTTTAGTCGTCATGGCGTGATTGAAAGAGGAAAGGCCGACGAAACCGATCCAAAAAACCTACCTCTGCGAATTAACCCGACTATTCGTCATGTGGTTGTTGAAGATTATATCGGTCAGCTAGAAGCCTTGTGTGATATCGAGTCCAGTCGTTCTTCAGCGCAGTCAGCGGATGATGCAGATGATGAGGATGGTGTAAGTCAAGAGAAAACCCAGGCACCGGACGGAGAGAATACCAATGAAACAGCTTAATCGTATCGTCCTGGTTAACTGGTATGTTTTGGGGGCGATTGAAATCCCCATTAAAGGCAATGTTGCGATTGTGGGGCCCAATGGATCTGGTAAGTCATCCTTACTGGATGCGATCCAAACCATCTTAATGGGGGGGCACAAGCGCCACTTGAGTTTCAACGCCTCTGCTGGCGAAAAGTCAGAGCGTTCTTTGCGCACTTACTGTTTAGGTTTTTTAGATGATCTCGGCAAGAAAGTGAATGCGCGAGAGGACTCTCTTACTTATATGGCGTTGAGCTTTTTTGACACAGAAACAGCAAAAGAAAGTTGCGTGGGCATCGCGATCAGTGCGTCCACTGCCAATGCAGAAGAAGATATTTTAGGGCGCTTTATTCTCCCTGATTTTTCGGTCACCCTTGATGATTTCTCAATAAAGCAAGGTGCAGGACGCTTGCCTCGTCCTTGGGCTGAAGTTCGTGACAGTTTATTAAAGCAGTGCCCTGATATGGTTCTTGAAAAGCGAGCGACCCGCTTTGTTCGAGAAATGGTCACGCACCTTAGTCATGATCCTCAAATGCCAAATGACGATGAAAAATTCATTAAGAACTTTAAAAATGCCTTGAAGTTCGTCCCCATCGATAGCCCTACGCGTTTTATTCGAGAATTTGTTTTGGACGAAAACATCGTTCATGTGGGCGCTTTTCGAAAGTCGCTGGATGAGTATCGCGCGATGGAGCAAAAAACGCGTGAAGTGGCGAACCGCATTGCTGAGCTCGAAAAGGTTCAGGAGATGTGTAAAGGGATTTCTAGAAATCTTAAAAATGCCATCGAATACGAATGGGTCGTTCATGAGGCGCGTTTCGAACACACTGATTTGAAAAAAGAAGCGGCGGCTGAGCGCTTAGAAACCTTCACTGAGCAAGAGCAACTGCTGCAAGCTGATTTAGAAAAAAACAGTGAGCAGTTGAATGAAGCCATGCAGCGGTTGGCGAATACGCGGGCAGAATTAAACAACACAGATTCAGCACATAAAGTAAATGCTCTTGAGTCTCGTATTTCGGCTCGCCAGCATGAAGCCTCGGTGGTGAAAGAGAAAATTCAACAGGTGTATAACCTGATGAGAACCACTGTCGGCTTTGCTGCAAATCCAGATGTATTACCCGATACATTTAAGCCAGTGGTTGAGCAATCGGTTGCATTATGGCGCTCAGGTGAAAACACCTTGGCTGGGCAATGGCCAGAAGCACCTGTTGAAGTTGATAATGCGCTTACACAGTTGCGTGCGCAGATTGATCCCGTGCGTAAAGCCATTGCTAAACGTTATGAAGAGTCTGTGATTCGGATTAATGAGCTGCGTACCCAGATTCAAAGTCAAAAGAGTGCTGTTGAGCAATTACAGCAGGGGCGAGCTCCCGTCCGGCACGCCACTCGTGAACTTATCGATTTGTTGAAAGAGTACGGAATCGACTCTACGCCAATTTGTGAGCTGGTCGATATCAATGATGATAAGTGGCGAATTGCCATTGAGTCTTTCTTAGGTGCTCGTAGAGAAGCTTTAGTGGTGGCACCGGATCGTGTTAAAGAAGCGATCACTCTTTATCGTCGCAAAGGACGTCATCTAAAAGGCTGTCGTATTATCAATACGACCAAGTCAGGTGAGTGGTTGACGCGAACGAAAGCTGGTAGCTTGGCGCAGTTTGTTGACAGTGACAATGAGCATGCTCAAGCCTATATGAACCGAGCCTTAGGCGCGGTTATGGCTGTCGAAACCGAAACTGAATTGCTGCGCCATGAGCGTGCGTTAACCTATGATTGCATGTTGCAGAGCGAAGGCTCGACCACCTCGATTAATGAGCTTAGCCCGATTATGGGGATTCGTCGCCGTGGCGATCAGTTGGCCTTGCAAGGTAAGCAAGTCGACGATCTGATTGCTGAGTTTACGACACTGGGCAAGCAGCATGAGTCGCTTGAAAAGCTGCGTGATGGCTTAATTCAAATGGCATCAGGTTTGCTTCAGGTGAATGAGCGCGTCTTTGATCTGGTGAATCAGCGTGAGCAGCTTGCGTCTGAAATCGAAGGCTATCAGCAGGGCATTACGGATCTTCGCAATCATGATGATTCGGGTATTCAGCAACGTATTGCCGAATATGCTGAACAGCAAAAGTCGTTAGAAGTTCGCCAAAAAGCTCTGATGGATAAGTTGCAAAAAACGCGGACAGGCATGATCAAAGACAATGCTTCGCTTGAAGTGCTTGAGCGAGAGCTAACGGAACATGCCATGGCGCGTGGGCGTTGTCAGGAAAAGCCAGAGTTTGATGCACAGTCTGCCCAAGAAAAACGTGACTACTTAGACGATAGCTGTGATTCAGATATTGAGCGTATTATCTTTGAAGCCGCCAAAAAAGCTCAAGCGGAGCTTCAACTGCATGAGAAAAAGAAAAACGGTGTTCGTGATGCCGTTGCGCAATATAAAGCACGCTACCATGCAGGCGGCTTAAGTCATCAAGGGTTGGATAACATCAGTCCTGATTCAAGTCATGAAGACTTGGAAGGCTATGTCAATGAGACGGTTGTAACCTTACAAGAGTCTGAGTTGGCGCAGTATACCCAAAAAGCGGAACGTGCACGGTTAGAGGCCGAGACTGCTTTTAGATCAGATTTTGTTGCGCATCTAAATGATCAAATCAATAAAATTAAGGATTTGATTCGTGAGCTCAACAGCCACTTGAAGAACCGTCCTTTCCATAAAGAAATGTATAGCTTTGAGATGATGCCTAACCCTGAGTTGCGTGACATCTTAGAGTTGGTTGAAGCCTATACGCGGATGGATCAAGCGAATGTAGGCTCTTTATTCGACATTAACCATGAAACAGATACTGGGCATCGAGATGCCTTAGCAAAAATTCATGAAGTTTTGAAGAATGAAGGTGAGAGCGAACTGCTGCAGGATTACCGGAATTTCTATAACTTTGAGTTAGTGGTTAAGGACTTAGACGGAAATCGGAAAACCACCTTAACCCAGCGTATTAAAACGGGTTCGGGTGGTGAGCACCAAGTGCCTTTCTATGTGGCCATGGCGGCAGCATTAGGCGCAACCTATCGTCTGAAAGAGGGCAGTGACGGTCAACCTGTCGGGGGATTGAGTTTGTCGGTGTTTGATGAGGCGTTTAACAAGCTGGACTCAGAAAATACTGTTACATCTTTAGGCTTTATGACGGATTTAGGGCTGCAAACCATTATTGCTGCACCCGATGAGAAGTATTCACTGCTAAGTTCTTGTATGGATACGATCATCAACGTGTGTCGTGATGGGCGAGTGGTTGATATTGACGTTGAATTTCCGACTGAAAAAGGAAAGGAATTGTTAGCGTCTGATCACCCTTACAAAATAATGGCCGCTGATGCGTTGGAGACAGCGGACGAGAGTATTTAATCGGTTTATATCAGTGGATTTTGGTTCGTCATCAGGCGTCTGGTGGCGGGCCGAATATTATGACTAAACTGAATGTAAGGTTCTCCATCCAAGCTTAGCCTCACTCCCTGTGCATCTGTATCGACACCCCAGCGCTCGGGCTCTAAGGTGATTGATGTTAATGCGGCTTTAGGGCTCACAAATCGGTCGGTTAAGCATGTCCACTCTTGTAGTTGGTCATAGGCCAGCAAGGCTTGAATATTTTTGAGTGTCCAGTATGCATCCCCTTCATTTAAAGGGGTGATGATACCGGATTGCGATGGTGAGATTAAACGCCGTTCACGAGTAAAGCTTTTACGAACAGATAGATCCGTTGGTATTTTAAAAGAGGGTTTGTCGCGGACGTTGGTATTAAAATCCAAACTCTCAAGACCCTCAATTAAAAAGCTTAAGCGCCATTGGCAGCCTTTGATGAGTTGCCATGCGGGCTCCATACGTTGACGTGAGCCTAGCGTGTAACGAACAGGGTCGAGTGTGGGCTCTTTAAATAGGGTTAACTGAAGAAATGTGCTTTGAAAGTCAACCAATACCTCCGGTGTTTCGACTAGGCAATAGGGTGCTTCTCTTCGCAAAAAGCTGAGCCAGTCTTTGCGTGTTTCTAAACTTGGCAATACCCTGATTAGCATACAATCTCCGCACTAATATCCTGCAAAAGTATAATGGATACAGCCAATTGAGTGGACTGTTTTTTAATCGCTCTTCATCTAGGCTATGTTTTTACCACTGGACTTGCCGTTGAAGTGTGTGCTCAAGAGCATTATTTTTCAACAGAATTCACTATAATGACCTCACGATAGGAAACGTAAAGAGGATTTAGTTGTGTTTAAGCGATTGATATTGTTATTTATGTGTACAGGGATCATGTACGGTCAAGCGGCGTTAGCTGGAATCTTTAAGGAAGGTGATCAGCTCTTGGTTCAAACCTCGCTCTGGACAGCTCATTACGATCCTGAGCCGGATCACAATAATCATCAGAAAATGATTAATCTTGAATGGTACTTTCCAGAGACCGATGTAGATGCACTTCCCCGTCCTTCAGGCCGAGATTGGCGTGATGAAGTTCGGTGGTTGGTTGGAGGTGCTAACTTCACGAACTCCTTTGATCAACGCACGACCTATCTCTATATGGGTGGGCGATATGATTTTCATAACTCGGGTGACTTGAAAGCCTACGGTAAACTAACGGCCGGTCTAATCCACGGTTACAAAGGCGACTATCGCGATAAGATTCCGCTGAATCGCTTTGGTGTGGCACCTGCGATATTGCCCGCCTTTGGTGTAGAGTATCATCGCATGAATTTAGAAGTGATCCCATTTGGAACGGCGGGCCTCATGGTGAATGTGGGTTATTATTTTCGCTAAACTTATAGGTATTAATGGATGAGCTGTCAGCTTGATCAGTTGGATTTACACCCACTGAGGGATGAGATTTACGAAGAACTGCATTCGCGTCCTTTTCAGGTGATTCCTTGTCCTGCGCGGATCACCCATATAGCGCTCTTGGCCAATGCTGAACAAAAGCAATCTCAGTTTCGTCACTTGCAGGCGTTACACCAGCAGTTAGGATGCTCTGTTCCCGAGGAAGAGCAAAGTTGCTATGAGTTAATTTGTGGTGATTTGCGTGTCCGACGTGAAATGCACATGGAGTTTACTTCCTACACGTTTATTAATTTGAATCGAGAAACAACGGCTCCGGATTTTACACAAACCGGTCTTTCGTTATTACCAAGTGGCTGGATTGAGGCGTTAGAAGGGCAGATAGTCGGGGCTTTTCATATTGCTTTAGAGCCTATGACGGATTCAGCCGAGCAAGATTTACAGTTGATTCGGCCATGGTTTGAAGGAATGCGTCTTGTCGGTAGTAGCCCTCAGCAGGGGAGCGCTCGAGTCTGGAGCAGCTTTCGTTTACACAGTGACGGTTTTGGTCGTTTTACCATTTTGAATCGAGACATGTCAGACAGTCAGGTAGGACGTCTAACCCAGAGGCTGATGGAGATTGAAATCTACCGTCTTATGTCGTTGTTAGCTTTGCCGATGGCGCGCAGTATTTCACCTTCGCTTGCAGAAATGGATTATAAGCTTGCGGAGCTAACGCAGATGTTAGCAGACAATAAGCAAGTGGATGAGAAGCAAATTCTGGCTGAGTTGACCCATATGGCGGCACGAATTGAAGCCTACCGCGCACATTCAACTTTTCGTTTTTCGGCGACGCGTGCCTATCATCAATTGGTGCTAACTCGGCTTGAAGAACTGCGCGAGGATGAGCTTTCTGGGCACTTAACCATCCGTGAGTTCATGACCCGTCGTTTAACCCCTGCCGTAAAAACCTGTGAGTCGGTCGGTTATCGATTAGAGGATTTGTCACGCCGTGTCGATAGAGCATCGGATATGATGCGAACGCGAGTAGAGTTGTCGATTCAGCATCAGAATCAAGAACTCCTGAGTTCAATGGATAAGCGCTCTCAGGTACAGTTGATGATGCAGCACACAGTTGAAGGTTTTTCGGTGGTGGCCATCAGTTATTACCTTGTGGGTTTATTGAAGTACCTAGTGGACGCTTTGTATAACTCAGGCGTAGAGTTTGATAAATCGTTAGTGATCGGGGTGATGATTCCCGTTGTTTTGTTTACGGTATGGTTTAGCATTCGTCGAATTCATCATCATTTTATACATTTAGCAGATAAACAAGGCAAAGAATCATGAGTGTTGAAAAGCGGATAGAAGCATTGGTTAAGGGCGGTATCCGAGTCGAAGGGTTTGTGTTGGAAAATGAAAGCCACATGCACTCTGGGCCTGCAAGTGAAAGCCACTTTAAACTGGCGGTGGTGAGCCCGGACTTTGTGGGTTTGACAAAAGTGCGTCGTCATCAAACGATTTACAGCCTGGTGGCGGAGTTGATGCAAAACCCCATACATGCGTTGGCGATGCACCTTTATACTCCGGACGAGTGGGCCGAGCAAGAAGGCCAAGTACCGTTATCGCCAAATTGTATGGGAGGCTCTAAGAAGTAATCTTCTTGTAGATAAACGGCCTGATCTTGAGTCAGGCCGTTTTATCTTATCGACTGACAGTGATTGATCTAAACAGATCGAAATACTCAGGAAAGGTTTTTCGTGTGCAGCCAGGGTCATTAATGGTGATTGGTGCTGTACCAAATGCTGCTAGAGAAAAGCACATGGCCATACGATGATCATCGTAAGTGTCAATGCTGGCAGGCATGATCTGCTCAGGTGGAGTAATTTCGATAAAATCATCTCCTTCTGTAACCTTGGCGCCGACTTTGCGCAATTCAGTTGCCATAGCATATAAGCGATCCGTTTCTTTAACACGCCAATTATAAACATTGCGGATACAGGTGGTGCCTGAGGCAAATAAAGCCGTGGTCGCAATGGTCATAGCGGCATCGGGAATGGCGTTTAAATCCAAATCCACGGCCTGTAGGGGGCCTGTTTTACTGACTTCGATCCATGTCGGTCCATAGGTGACATCGGCGCCCATTTTGGCAAGCACTTCTGCAAAGGCTTTATCTCCCTGAACACTGTCTGCACCCACGCCATAGACTCGAACAGTGCCGCCTGCGATAGCCGCAGCCGCTAAGAAATAAGATGCGGAAGAGGCATCCCCCTCAACCATGACTTCCCCGGGTGATCGGTAGCGTTGGCCAGCTTTAATTACAAAACGCTGATAGTTATCATTCTCGACAATAACGCCGAAGAGTTGCATACTGTGCAGGGTGATATCGATGTAAGGTTTGGAAACTAATTCTCCGTCAACTTGGATAATGAGGTCTTCTTCAGCCATGGGAGCTGACATAAGAAGAGCTGTTAGAAATTGACTGGAGATATTGCCCCTAATGCTAACCTGTCCTCCTTTGAGACCACGTGAGTGCAGTGTTAAAGGGGGAAAGCCTTCTTCTTTTAGGTAGGTGACCTCAGCGCCGAGTGGGATAAGAGCATCGACTAAATCGCGAATGGGGCGTTCATACATCCGTGGTTCGCCCGTTAGGGTGAACTCCCCATGTCCTAAGCACAGGGCTGCGCATAATGGGCGCATGGCGGTTCCAGCATTGCCAAGAAAAAGCTCTAGTGCTTGATCTGTATTAAAGGGGCCACCCGTACCTTGAACCAAGCAAGTACGACGATCCGTCGATAACTCATACTGAACACCCAGCAAAGACAGAGCATTCAGCATGTGTTTGACATCATCACTATCGAGCAAATTTGTAATACGAGTTTCGCCCTCGGCTAATGCAGCTAGGAGTAATAATCGGTTAGATAGGCTTTTAGAACCGGGAAGTTGTACTTCACCGTTAACGAAGGCAAGCGGATTGAGTGTTAAGCTGTCCATGGGTCAGTCATCAAATTATTAGAATTAAAGTTAACATAAACTACCATTAATTCGTTTTTAGCGCGAGTCACAGCGAAGGTTTGGACCATAAATGTCGTCTAAGGAGTTTTTAGTGAGTGAGCTTGGGCAATCCCATTACGATTGGAATTACATCTGGAAAATCGCGTTACTGCACAAAAAAGAATTGATTCAGGCCAATATCATTGCATTTTTGGCCGCTATCGCTTCTGTTCCTTTGCCCCTGCTTATGCCCTTGCTGGTTGATGAGGTATTGTTGGACCAGCCTGGGTTTATTGTTGCGCAATTGGATCGTATCTTTCCTGACGCTTGGCAAGGGCCTGTTTTATATATTATGGCTGTGTTTGTCATCACGCTTGTTTTAAGGGTGGTGTCTATCTTTCTCAATGTTTGGCAGGCACGACAATTTACGATTATTTCAAAGGATCTCATTTTTCGTATACGTGCATCTTTGTTAAATCGGTTGAATCGTATTTCAATGGCTGAGTACGAGACACTGGGCAGTGGTCGTGTCGCCTCTCACTTTATAACCGATCTGGAAACAGTGGATCGCTTTGTGGGTGGTTCAATTAGTAAGTTATTGGTTGCACTACTGTCCATTATTGGAACAGCGGTGATTTTACTTTGGATGCATTGGCAGCTCGCACTCTTTATTCTTTTTCTGAACCCTTTTGTTATTTGGCTAACGATGCTGATTGGCAAACGGGTCAAACATCTTAAAAAACAGGAAAATCAAGCCTATGAGGTGTTTCAGGGAGCGTTAACCGAAACCCTTGATGCCATCACTCAAATACGTGCAAGTAATCGTGAGCGTCATTATTTAATGCGTTTGATCGACAAAGCAAAAGGCGTAAGGGACCACTCTTCGCGTTTTGAGTGGCAGTCTGATGCAGCCAGTCGTTTTAGTTTTATGGTGTTTTTAATTGGCTTTGATTTATTTCGTTCGGTCACGATGCTGATGGTTGTGTTTTCAGACCTGTCTGTTGGGCAAATGATGGCGGTGTTTGGTTACCTGTGGTTTATGATGGGGCCGGTTCAAGAAGTGTTAAGTATTCAATATTCCTGGTTTGGAGCAAAAGCGGCGCTGCAGCGAGTGAACAAACTCTTGGATCTGAGTTTGGAGCCACAGTATCCTGCAAATCAAAATCCCTTTGTGAAAGATTTGAGCGTTGGGGTGGAATTAGACAATATTCACTTTAGTTATGTACCTGGTCAGGAAGTATTGAAAGGGATTAGCCTTACCATTAAACCCGGCGAGAAAATTGCGTTAGTAGGGGCCAGTGGGGGTGGTAAGTCTACCCTGATACAGGTGTTATTGGGTCTTTATACACCGCAACAAGGGAGCATCGCATTTAATGGGGTGCCTGTCACTGAAATAGGCCTTGAATGCGTGCGTGAGCATGTTGTGACGGTGTTACAGCAGCCAGCGTTGTTTAACGGTACAATCCGAGACAATTTGTGCATGGGGCGCAGTTATAATGATACAAGGCTATGGAAGGCCTTAGAAGTGGCACAATTGGACTATTTTGTTGAACATGAGCTACCCGATAGCTTGGATACGCTTGTTGGACGACAAGGTGTTCGCTTGTCAGGAGGACAGCGTCAGCGCTTAGCCATTGCAAGAATGGTATTGGCCGATCCCAAAGTGGTAATTTTAGATGAAGCGACGTCTGCATTGGATACTGAAACCGAGTATGCTCTGCATAAAGCGATGAAAACCTTTCTGGCAGGGCGCACAACCTTAATAGTGGCTCATCGACTGAGTGCGGTTAAACAAGCTGACCGAGTGTTTGTTTTTGAGGATGGAAAAGTTTCAGAAGAAGGCAATCATGACCAGCTAATGGAACAAAACGGCCTTTACTCACGTCTTTATGGTAAGTATCAACGAAGTTGAGTTTTAGAGAGAAGTTGGGTCAGCTAGCATTCATCTTAATTCTAGTATAATAGATTTATTAGGCATAATAGCCAACATTTACGTTGGGTAAGGAGAAATACAATGAAACGATCAGCAATGATCATCGCACTGGTGTTAAGCGGTGCAGTGTTAACGGGTTGCGCTCAATCAAGTTTAACGGGCACTAGCTATAGTCGCGGCGAAGCGCGTCAAGCTCAATCGGTACAGATGGGACGGATCGAAACGATTGTACCTGTTATCATCGAAGGACGTACTGATGGTGTCGTTGGTGCAGGTACGGGAGCGGTTATTGGTGGTATTGCCGGTAGTAATGTTGGTGGCGGCAGTGGCAGTACAATTGCTACAGTAATTGGTGCTGTTGCAGGCGGTATTGCTGGGCAGCGAATTGAAGAAGCGACAAGTCGTCGTCAAGGATATGAAATTACCGTGCGTTTAGATAACGGTAGTTTAGTGTCAGTGGTTCAAGAGGCCGATAAAAATCAAGCGTTCAGTCCAGGTCAGCGTGTGCGAGTACTAGGTCAAGGCAGCACAATGCGTGTAAGCTACTAAGTCGTTTTGATATTTCAGGTGGATGCCTGTCTTTTTAATCACAGTCATCCACCTACAATCAACTACTTCTCTGGAGCGTGGTAGTGCAAATATAAATCGACTAGGAGCTCAGGGATTTGCTCAGCCATTTCTTCACTTAGGGCGCGGTCTTGGCGGATTTCAAGAACTTCTTTGTCTTCAAATAAGTCAGAGGCAACCATAATTGGCAAAAGTAATCCAGCAACGGTTTCTTCGTCATCACCAAACCAGTCTTCTTCACGAAGAAAAACGCCTTCCATGAAAGATTGGGCCCAAATTGTGAGTTCGGCCAAATCCTCATCTTCGTCTTCTTCATCTAGGTCGAGTGTTAACTCACAGGGCAGAAGCGTTTCTTGGTCATTGTATAGGTCATTACCAATGGTGTAATGAAGTTTACGAAGCAGTCCGAGGATTTCCTCTTTCTGAGCATCGGATTCCCACTGAGGCTCGCTGTCGAACAGTAAATCAAGCCATTCTTGCTCAGGGATCTTAACTGGACTGATATTAATGGCACACAGAAGTCCGTGTGTTCCAATAAGATCCAATGCATCCTCAGATACAGCGGAAGAAAAAAGAAAAGTTTCGAGTTGGTCAAGTTCAGCTTCAGTAATTAAACCGGTTGTTGCAGAGCTCATCTGTGTAATCCCCATTAGCATGACGGCTTATTCTAACCTGTAATGCGTTAATCTGATACGTTTAAAATCCGTATATCAGCTTATGAATAGATTATCTGTGTTCTGTTTTCACTAATGTTGACATGACCTTCGAATAGCGACGGCTCAGGGCATTTTTGCCGCTATTGTCGTCAACCTGAGCTTACTTCCTTACCCCATATTGTTGTTAATCAACACGGGGTAAGGGCACAGAGGGAAAGTATTGATGCTTAAGATTCCGTTTTGAGTGTCGACGATGTGTTGATCGTTGAGGACCCTGAAGATTGGTTCGCTTTACCAAAGGCTTTATGCAGAACTTCAGACTGAGGGTTCATATCAATTGAGCCGTTGAGTTGTGCGCCATCTTCGAGGCTAATGCGTGGAGACACAATGCTGCCTTGAATATCCGCACTTTTACGGACAATGATCTTTTCAGATGCGACCAAATTGCCTGTGACTGTACCGTCGATATAAATGATACGCGCAAAAACGTCGGCCGATACATTGCCTTGCGTACCAATCGTGACGCAATGATCTTTGATCTCGACTGTGCCTTTGACTTTACCTTCGATCAGCAAGTCTTCCTGACCTTTGACAGTCCCTTCGACTTCAATAGTAGATCCAATCGACGCATTGTTTTCAGGACGAATGGTCGGTGGAATAGGTTCGTGTCTAACCGGCATTCGAGCAGCAGGCTGAGAAACAGCCGGCTGAGAAACAGCAGATTGCACGGTGGGTTGAGGGCTAGGCTGTGTGGCGGTCTGGGGTTGAGCAACGGCAGTCGGTTTGTCAGCAGAAGGCTTTGGTGCACTTGGCTGGCTTGCGTTGGTCGACGTCGGCGCGGTAGCTTCACTTTTGTTGGTATACATCGTCAAATCCCTATATTGATCATCGCTCTTTCATTTGTTAGAGCCTTAGCAACGTTAGCTTTAACTGTAATATGAATGGCTATCCATAAACAAGAGACATGGGTGTTGATGCATCAATTTTCCTAGAGTGAAAGGGTAAAAAATAAGGGTGAAGGATAGATGCAAGGATTGCTGACCTTTAGGATGACAATCTCGACGGCTTCGCGGATAATATCGCCCCATGACAGATTATTCCCCACTTTTCAATTCCGCACGAAGGCAGCTCGCCGAAGTCTTTGGCTTTAGTCAATTCAGGCCGCCCCAAGATGACGTCGTTAACACCCTTCTTGAGGGGCGTGATGCGCTAGTCGTGATGCCCACAGGCGGAGGTAAGTCGCTTTGTTACCAATTGCCGTCCCTAGTGCGCTCAGGAACCGGGGTTGTTGTTTCGCCGCTTATTGCACTCATGCAAGATCAAGTTAGCGCTCTGTCTCAATTGGGCATTCGAGCAGGTTGCCTTAACTCATCCATTCCCTTTGAGCAGTTACAGCAGACAGAGCAGCAACTGTTAACAGGTGAATTGGACTTGTTGTATGTGGCACCCGAACGTTTGTTGCAGGCCAGAACGCTGACTTTACTGCAGCGGACTGAAATCGCTTTATTCGCGATAGATGAGGCCCACTGTGTGTCGCAATGGGGGCATGATTTTAGGCCCGAGTATATGCAGCTAGGGCAGTTAGGCCAATTGTTTCCAGGTGTTCCCAGAATTGCATTAACCGCAACAGCTGATACAAGAACTCAAACTGAAATTGTTACGCGTTTGGCCTTGTCCAATGCTAAACATTTTATTCAAGGTTTTGATCGACCCAATATTCGATATCGCATCGGGCAGAAAGAACGAGCCCGCGAGCAGCTGCTGACCTTTATCCGCTCCGAGCATGAGCAGGATGTCGGTGTTGTGTATTGCATGTCCAGAAAGCGTGTGGAGGAAACGGCTGCATGGTTGTGTGAAAAGGGCTTTAATGCATTGCCTTATCATGCAGGACTTAGTGCAGACATGCGCCAGCATCATCAACACCGATTTCTTACCGAAGATAGTATTATCATGGTAGCAACCATTGCTTTTGGAATGGGCATTGATAAACCCAATGTTCGTTTTGTTGCACATTTGGATCTACCTAAATCGATAGAAGCCTATTACCAAGAAACAGGGCGTGCTGGTCGTGATGGTCTGCCAGCCAATGCTTGGATGGTGTATGGCCTTCAGGATGTTTTGTTTTTGCGGCAAATGCTGGAAGCCTCTCAAGCAGAAGATCGATACAAACAGGTTGAAAGACAAAAGTTGGAAGCAATGCTGGGACTGTGTGAAATTACCACCTGTCGTCGTCAAGTGCTTTTGAGCTATTTTGGAGAGTCGCATCATCCTCCTTGTGGAAATTGCGATACCTGTTTAGAACCCGTCCCTGTATGGGATGGAACCGATGCGGCTCGAAAAGCCTTATCTGCCGTGTATCGAAGTGGTCAGCGCTTTGGCGTTAACCATGTTGTTGATATCCTGTTAGGGCAAGAGACTGAAAAGGTAGTACAAAACAATCACCATAAAATCAGTACTTGGGGAATTGGTAAAGACCTGGATCGTAATCAGTGGCGGTCAGTATTTCGGCAGTTAGTGGCAGGAGGCTATCTTAAAGTGGATGCCGAAGGGCATGGTGTGCTTCTTTTGAATGATAAATGCCGCGCCGTTTTAAAAGGCGAAGAAACCTTACAGCTGAGAAAAGATCCTCGAACACCTTCAGGCAAAGCGAAGACGGACTATCGGACCGCCGCAAGGCGCGAACGAAATAATCCGGCGATGCGTCGTCTGGATCCTGCTGAAGAGCGTTTATGGGAAGACCTGCGTGCGTTGCGAAAACGTTTAGCGCAAGAGCAAGATGTTCCACCGTATGTCATTTTTCACGATGCGACCTTAATGGAAATGGTGCTCTATAGGCCCCAGACTGAGCAGCAAATGAGAAGCTTAAGCGGAATAGGTGAGCGTAAGTTTGCGCTCTACGGCGATGCCTTTTTGGATGTGATTGAAGACCACCGTACGGCACCATCAAGTCAATGGATACGGCCCGTGTGAGATGGCTGTAGCAATGAATATCGAGTTGATTGGGCTATTCGTAAGTGCCTTTCTTTCGGCGACGCTCTTGCCGGGCGGCTCAGAAGCTTTGCTGGCTTGGTTGGTGTCTCAAGGGCAGCAATCGCTTATCCTGTTATTGTTGAGCGCTACGTTGGGTAACGTGTTGGGCAGCATGGTGACCTTTGCGATGGGAGCATGGTTAAAAACACGTTATCCTTTAAAGCAATTAGACAAGCCGAATCAACAACGTGCGCGTGATTGGATAGAGCGCTATGGTGCCTTAGCTTTGTTGCTGGCTTGGCTGCCTATTGTTGGTGATCCTTTGTGTTTTGTCGCAGGGTGGCTTGGCGTTAACTGGCGATGGAGTTTGTTGACCATTACCATTGGTAAATCTGTGCGTTATTGTGTGATCGCTGGGTTGTTTCTTTAAGTTTAGAAAGTGATCTGCCTTGGTTAAAACAGGCTATCCTCGCGATGGGTCTGCACTAAGTCTGGCCGCTCCCTAGCTGTGCATCTATCAATATATTACGGGGGGTGAGTTGCCGTTCACAGAAAGTGCCCCATTGAACTTCATAGCCTTGTTCTTCGAGTAGCAGGACATAATCCAGCACCAGCCAAATTTCGAGTGGACGCCGAAAAAGATGGCGCAGCAGCTCGTAGCGCCGTAAAACATTCGCTCTGACTTTCCCTCTCTCTTCCCATGTTTTCCAGTGGCAGTCCTCAGGGGGCTGATGCTGGATTGTGTCTAGAGCCCAACGACAAAATCCCTCAAAATTGCCTTGAATCAGATGATTAGGGGCAGATGGAAGAGTTGAAATAGGCTCCAATGGCCAGAAATTACGTCGTAGCTCATCAAACCCGAGTCGCCAAGCGGTTATTTGAAGGCGTTGAAGTGTTACTCGATTGGGGGCTGTAACGGTTTCTTGAACCGCTAGACGCAGCGTGGAAAACCCAATAGGCAATAGTGAGCTCGTATGTGCGCCCTTCGATAAAGGCTGCCATTGTATATTTTGACTTAAGTGATAGCAGCAGGGTGATAGGCTAATGCGCTTGGATTTGATACTGGATGCATGATTGAGTAAGTGACGATGTAAGTCTCCACAGGCATGCAAGGCAACGACATGGGCATCAATGGGTAGATGCAGTGAAGGGCTCATCACATCTTGATGACGCAACTCAACGGGATCCTGATACTTTTTAGCCGTCTTGTTGCCCTTTTCAACGAGTTGTTGATTCCACTCCAATCCGATAACGCTACACACATGTGGCGCTAGTGTTCTGGCAAGATGGCCACAGCCACAGCACCAATCAACAATTGAATGGCTTAGTGGGAAGAGTGCGCCTGTAAAAGCACCGGCTTGGAGTCGTTTTCGTCCAGGCATTCCACTAGCCCTTACTTCAGATAGAGACAGTGATGGCTTATTTAAGAGAGGTATTTGCGACAGTTGCATTGCATCGCTCAGTGATGGCATGGCGTGCTGGAGGTGCTGCATTAACTCCTCAGGGTGAGTTTCGAAGAGGGCACACTGCTGATCCGATAATGCTTGTAGCGTGGCGGATAATTCAGGGTGTCGAATCGTCCAGTCAGGCTGCGGTTGGTAGAAGGGTGCTTGTTGCCAGAGTTCACGATGTGCAAGCAGCCATAAATCGAGTGCTTGCCAGTGTTCCAAAAAGCCTTTAGAAGAATGAGGGAATGTCTGCATCGTTTCCAGTGTGTAAAAAGAGTATGCTTAGATAAAAATAAAATCAGGCATTAAACAGGTTTGTTTGCTTAAAAACAAAGGAAATATACCATGAGTCGCCTTGCAATGATGCGTTATGCTCGGTCGTTGCTGATACTAACGCTGTTATTGATTGTTCTGTTGAATGTCTGGTTCTCTAAGGTTCGGGAGGAGGGATGGCAGCAACCCGTTACCGCTTGGATTTATCCCATTAATGCAGATGGATCTGACTTAACGCAAGCTTGGATTGATGCATTAACACTTGATGATTTTCATGAAATGGAGCGTTTCTTCAATCGGGAAGCCCGTCGTTATCGCTTGCCTTTAGAGCGCCCCATTCAACTACAATTAGTTGGTCAAATTCATGCGATTCCGCCTGATATTCCTCATGAGCCCAGTATTCTAGATGGTGTTATTTGGGCGCTAAGCATGCGCTACTGGGCGTGGAGATACGATGAAAGTGAGCGTGAATCAGATACCATACGCATTTTTATTCGATTTTATTCTCCAGATAACCCCAGGCCTATGCAACACTCGTTAGGTTTGCAAAAAGGCATGATTGGCGTCGTTAACGGCTATGCGGGTCAAGAGCATTTAGGTCGCAACCAGTTGGTGGCGGCACACGAGCTTTTGCATACACTGGGTGCGACAGATAAATATGATATGGACACCCTGGCGCCTGTCTGGCCGGACGGCTATGCAGATCCTACACAGTACCCTTTGTATCCACAAACACGCGCCGAGATTATGAGTGGTCGTCTGCAATTAGCTCCTGGCTGGCTTATGCTACCCCCTAGCTTAGAATACGCTATGATTGGAGCAGCGACTGCAATCGAAATTGGTTGGTTAGCACCTCATGGTGAGGTTGATAATGATCAGCGGTAATGAATTTAAGAATGAGCCGAAGATGAGTTTAGTTAATAAAAAGAGTGCGGCATGATCACTGATCCTACACAAAAGCAATTTTGCAAGGGAGCATCCTCGTTTGTGCTCGTCTTGTTGGCTGTCATTATTTTATTGGTCGGTATCGCTAATTACAGTATATTGGTTTGGTCACAAGCTCGAATCATTGAGCATGAAGCAACGAGGGTTGCAGAAGTGGTGACAAGCCATGCCCTGAGTGCACGCAGCGTGTATGCGGGTCAATTATCGGAAGCTCCGGGCCATTTCTCTGAGCTACCTATACCCTCGGAGTTTTTAAAATTAGTGGCCCGTGATGTCAGTGCAAATAATTTGGCATCGTATCGCTACACTCCTCTAAGCCTCTGGAATTTAGATTCAAATCAAGGTTTATCTGATGATTTTCACTATTGGGCATGGGCACAGCTAGAGGCACAAGACCAACCAAGTCCGACCGTTCCTATTGATTGGCAGCCTGTAAAACGTTTTGAAAGGATTAATGGAGTTAAAACCTTGCGTTACATGGTCGCTGATGCGGCTAATTCAGAAAACTGTGTGAGTTGTCATAATACTTATGAACAGCGCAAAGATATTATTGATAGACGAGTCGGGGCGGGCGTAGATCCAGGTAAACAGTGGCAGCAATATCAATTAATGGGTGCTTTAGAAATACAGGTATCGGTAGATAAAATTGAAGCGCTTGCGTCGAGCCAATCTAAACTGACCTTGTTGCTGGTATTGATTGCCTCAGCCGGTGGTGTGTTGCTAGTGGGATTAATTATTTGGCGTGATTTGCAAAAGGAAAAAAAAACCTCGGCATTTTTTGAACAAGAAGCGCGTTTTGATCCCTTGACGCGATTACTGAATCGATCAGGTATGGAACGCTCTGCGGAAGCCGCATTGGAGAAGTCTCACGCAATGGGTGCGGGCTTAAGCGTTTTATTCATCGATTTGGATGGTTTCAAACCCGTTAACGACACCTACGGACATGAAGTGGGTGATGAATTGTTAATCATTATTGCTGCACGCTTGAAAGAGATCGTTCGGGAGTCAGATATAGTCGCACGCATGGGCGGTGATGAGTTTCTGATCCTTTTGGAAGAATCATCCGAGTCTGAGCATTGCCACGAGGTTGCCAGTCAGCTTATTTCGTTGTTGAGTCAACCGATCATTATCCGCGAGCATCAAGTGACCGTATCTGCGAGCATTGGTATTAGCCGTTCTCCAGAAAATGGTCATGGTTTGAGTGAGTTAATTCGCAAGGCCGATCAGGCGATGTATGAGGCTAAGTCTAAGGGGCGTGCGAATTATGTCTGTTACACAGAGGCTGTTTAAACAATAAACAGCCATGTATACTAATGCGTCATTTTGACCTCCAATGAATTTTGACGTGTTCCAGTCTAGGGAACACGTTTATGCATGATCCGGTAATTCGATGACTAGCCCATATACTGACTTGACCCATTCCGTAAACTTAGAAGATAAAAAAACTAAAACGCGCTTAAATAAGCTTCAAAAGCGTTTGCGTCGTGAAGTGGGGCAGGCGATTGAAGCCTTCAACATGATTGAGGATGGCGACAAAGTCATGGTCTGCTTGTCGGGAGGTAAAGACTCTTACGCAATGTTAGATATTCTAATGAACTTGCAGAAAAGTGCGCCGATTCATTTTGAGTTAGTTGCCGTTAACCTAGATCAAAAACAGCCAGGCTTTCCTGAGCATGTTTTACCTGAATACCTATCGGGTCTTGGCATTCCCTTTCATATCGTCGAGCGCGATACCTATTCGGTTGTTAAGTCTGTTGTACCCGAAGGGAAAACCACTTGTGCTTTATGCTCTCGTCTTCGTCGCGGAACCTTATATGGTTTTGCTGAAGAGATTGGCGCCAATAAAATTGCCTTGGGTCATCATCGTGATGACATACTGGAAACCTTTTTCTTGAATATGTTTTACGGTGGTAAATTAAAATCCATGCCTCCTAAGTTGGTATCGGATGATGGTAAAAATATGGTTATTCGGCCGCTCGCTTACGCGCGTGAAAAGGACATAGAGGTCTATGCCGAACTCAAAGGGTTTCCAATTATTCCCTGTAATCTTTGCGGGTCGCAAGAGAACCTGCAACGTCAAGTGATTAAGGAAATGCTGCAGAGTTGGGATAAACTCTACCCAGGCCGGATTGAGACAATGTTCAGGTCCTTGTGTAATGTTGTCCCATCTCATTTGGCAGATCCTGCCTTGTTTGATTTCAAGAACTTACAGCGAGGTTACGCGCATGGCATAGTGGATGATGAAGATGCCTGTACGACTTCACCATCCAGTGTTCAATTCATGGAGCGTATTGATATTCTTTCTTTGTAAGAGTTAGATCAAGGCTGTGCTCATTGATGGGCCTTGTTCGAGTAAGTGTTTTAAGCGTGCGACCCCTTCAGTAAAGGTTGAAAAATCCCTTGGAGGGGTGACACATATTCGAACAGACTGCGGGGCAGGATATGAGCCAACACAGAAAGGTTCAGGTCCAATCAGAGTAACCCCGCGTTGCTTGGCCTCTTCAACAAACTGCGAGGCTCTCCAGTCTTCAGGTAGATTAAGCCAAGCATGAAAACCAAACTCGTGAGAACGTAAGTCATAGTCTTTAAATAGCTGGCGTAGGTGCTGTTGGCGATGTTTCACTTCTTGCCATTGCCATTCAATCAGTTGATCGGCCCCACCCATGTCAATCCATTCACAAATGACTGATCCCATTAACCCGGCTATCCCCCAGCACTGCGCCCGTAATGCACTCGAGAGTTTGGGCATTAGGGGTGATGGCGCGCGCAGAGCACCGAATCTGAGGCCTCCATCTAGGATTTTCGATACACTGAAAATATAAAGGCTTCGTTCGGGAGCCAACTCAAAAAAAGGTGTGCCTCTGTGACTCGGTGGAACAAATTGAACACCATCTTCAAGAATGAGCAAGTCGTGACGTCTTGCAACCTCGACGAGATCGATACGCCGTGCTTCACTCATCATTTCGCAGCTAGGGTTGTTGTACTCAGCCATCAAGTAGAGCAAGCGAATTTTTTGTTGTTGGCAGATGCGGTCTAACGATTCGGGCCGAATACCCTGGGCATCAGAACTGACATTGATGTGTTTTAAGCCCAGTTGTTTTGCGGCGGCAATCATACCTGGGTAGGTGATGTTGGCCGAGGCAACGGCTTCTCCGGGGCGAACAAATGTCTGAAGAGCCAAGTAATCGGCATGCTGCCCACCCTCTGTTAAGAGTAGCTCCTGCGCATCGACTCGTAACCCTTGAGCGTTCATCCAGTGGGCAAGGCGTTGACGGTGAGCAAGGTTCCCTTGTTCAGGTTGATAGACAATGGCATTTTCTGTTTCGGCGTGATTGCTTGATAGGCGCAATAAAATTTGTCGAAGCTGTTCACCTCTTAAAGCTGATGGAATCGGAGTGCTTAGGGATAAATCGATACTGTCGGCTAACGCCTTTGATAAGTGATGAAAATTAGGCAAGTCGACCTGCTGTCCGCGAATACGTGTTCCGCTGCCAACCTTTGCTTCCGTTAAGCCTCTGCGCTCAGCTTCTCTATAGGCTCGGGTGACGGTGCCAAGTGTAATTTGTAATGCATCTGCAAGAAGACGCTGAGGAGGAAGTGTATCACCTGCTTTCAGCGTGCCATTGGCAATATCTGCAGCTAATTGATTCACCAACGAAAGATACAATATGCCTGAGGATTTATCGAGGGTGGGGAGCCAATGACAACGTTGACGTGCTTTTTTTTGAAGTAATGCTTTGGTTTCGGATAGTTGCGTCATTGAATTGTCGCCCTTACATTCAATTGTAGTCATGACAACTTAAACATTGATGTCATTGTGTGTTCAGATTAATGTAATTGTATCGCTCTTATGGCGTTAATTTCAATAATTGTATGATTGCAATTTTAGGAGGGAGGTATGCTTTCGTATCTATCGGATTGGGCCGTTTTTTTGTTACCTGTGATGCTGTTTTCATTGAGCATGTCGGCAACACCTGGACCTAACAATGTGATGTTAACCGCATCTGGAGCTAATTTTGGCTTTGTTCGCAGCTTGCCTCATATGTTCGGTATTACCATCGGAGTTATGCTGTTGATGGCCATGGTGATGCTGGGCTTAGGCGTTATTTTTGAGCGTTTTCCATTTTTCCAGACGTTGATTAAAGTTGCAGGTAGTGTGTATTTATTATGGTTGGGTTGGAAGATTGCAATATCACCTCCGCCTCAATTGGAAAATGCAGACGGAAAACGTCCATTCTCTTTTTTTCAGGCTGCCGCTTTTCAGTTTGTAAATCCGAAAGCCTGGATGATGGCTATTTCTGCGATTGGCCTTTTTACCTTAACCGGAGATGATTTTATTTTGTCATCTATCATGATTATTGCTGCGATGGGGGTTGTTAACTTTCCTGCGATTGCTTGCTGGGCGGGTTTTGGTGTTGCGATCGGACGTTTATTAAAAACGCCAAAACATTGGACTGTCTTTAATCGTTTTATGGGAGGGTTAACAGCCTCCTGTGTTGTCATGATATTAATGTGAAGAGTGCGGTTTATTTATTGCTTAAGAGAATTAGCCGAGGCAGGACAGTGCCCGTCTCGGCTATGAAAAACGTTTGAGAGGTGCGATGAAAAAGTTTACTCAACGTTATGGTAGACGTTCTGTACATCATCTAGATCATTGAGAAGGTCTAGAAAGCGCTCAAACATGGGCTGATCTTCATCACTGATAACAGTGGTGGTTTGCGCCAAGAATTGAATAGTATCGACCTCGAAGTCAATCTCGCCAAGGTTTTCAACCAAGGCTTGTTTGGCTTTGGCATATTCAGTATGCGGTGTAAATACGGTGATCATATCATTTTCATTTTCGATGTCAGTGACATCAACATCGGCACTCATTAAAGCTTCAAGAATGGCTTCCTCATCGCTGCCTTTGAATGCCAATATCGCACAGTGGTCAAACATGTGACTAACACTGCCTTGTGTACCAATTTTGCATTTAGTCTTGGTAAAGCAGTGGCGCACATCACCAAAGGTACGGTTTGGGTTGTCGGTCAGACATTCAATAATCACCATGCAGTTACCGGGGCCAAAGCCTTCGTAGCGAGCGACCGAAAAATCTTCACCGCCTGATCCTTTGGCTTTATCTATCGCTTTTTCAATGACGTGAGCGGGAACTTGATCTTTTTTAGCTCGTTCAATCAGGCCTCTTAATGCGAGATTACCACTGGGATCAGTTCCGCCTGATTTAGCGGATACGTAGATCTCACGTGCGTACTTGCTATAGACCTTGGTTTTTTGATCGGCCGTTTTGGCCATGGATTCTTTACGGTTCTGATAAGCGCGACCCATACTGGAGCCCTATTCTTCAAAAAAACACTAATCTTACCCTCAAACTCGGGAGAGGGCTATTCCCTTTAATAGGCAAAAATAAAAAAGCCGAAACGATGCGGTAGTAGAGGCATCGTTTCGGCTTTCATCAGGATATGACGTCTAGAAACGACTAGGACTGAAGGGAGCCATGTCGATTGGAGTTGACTCGCCGTGCATCATGTCGCTCAGTAAGCGGCCTGTTGCAGGGCCTAACGTGAAGCCTTGGTGGCCGTGTCCAAATGCAAACCAAAGGTTTTGATGTTTGGGGGCTGGACCAATCACAGGTTTCATATCTGGGATACAAGGTCTTGCACCCTTCCAAGGGAGGGCTTCAACTCGGTCGCCAATGGGATATAAGGTTTTGGCCACTTTTTCTGCAGCGTCCAGTTGCCCTGTGTTAGCTGGAGCTTCTAAATCCGCTAATTCCGCGCCGGTTGTCATGCGCACACCTGCCTTCATGGGCTCGAGCAGATAGCCTTTTTCAGCATCCATTAGCCAGTATTTCAAGGGTTTTCCTTGAGGCTGGTTATAGTGAACGTGGTAGCCACGTTTCACAAACAAGGGTAAGTCATAATCTAAGGTTTTTAAGAGATCTTTTGACCAAGGGCCGAGAGCAATGACAACGTCATCCGCTTCGTGGCTGCCTTCACTTGTATTCACTGTCCAACCTGTTGCTGTTTTTTGAACGCCTTTTAGCTCGGCCAGCTCAAAACGTCCACCCATGGCTTCGAAGGATTTGGCATAGGCTTGTACCAAATCACCCGGAGATTCTACAGTCCATGAATTTAGCCAGTGAATCGCTCCGACAATATCCGACGATAACCCAGGCTGCACTTGGTCAAGCTCTGCACGATTGAGGCGTCTGAACTCAACACCATATAGACGTGCTGCATCTAAGGCTTCATTTTCACGGCGATCCAGCTCTTTTGGGGTTCTGTAGAGCTCAAGCCAGCCCTCTTTTTTAACAAGGTGATTGGCATCAGAGGCTTCAATCATCGGAGCATGTTCATCCGTTGATAACGAAATAATTGAGGCGTACTGAGGGACAATCTTTTTATAACGGCTTGGAAAAGAGTTAAGCCAATAACTAAAGAGTGGACTAACCGCTGCTATCATTCCGGCAGGACGGTAGCGTATATCAATGCTACGATTGGGCAGAACGCGCAATAAGGTTTTTAGATCATGTGGAAACGCATAAGGTGCAATCGCCTCACGTTGAATAATACCCGCATTGCCAAAGGATGTTTCTTGTCCGGGAGGGCGTCTATCGATCAATAAGACGGAGCGGCCTCGTTTTGCAAGATGCCAAGCAACGCTGACTCCAACCATTCCTGCACCGAGAACGATGGTATTTCCGGACATATGAACTCTCCTTAACTAAAAGCCTGCCCCATTGATTGGGAATATGCGTTAAAAAATAGGCGTCAATTGACGATGTAATACATTCTAGCAGAGCTTTTTTGAATTTCCTGTATTCGTAGATATGTTCGTTTTAAAATTCTATTTATCAATGTTTTGTGAGAGATATTTTCCAAATTCATATCAAAATATTAGAAAATATTCTGTTTTAAAATAGTAATATGACGGCGTTTATCTAGAGGGGAGTTGAAAGCCTTCTTTACTCTGGAAAGAAAGCGAGTCTTGCACTCAGCTTTCCACCAGTTTAGTAGAATCTGTGTAAACCCACGCCCAATCGGACGAGAAGCAGTAACGAAGGCCCTCAGCTTAAGGTTTTGCTTAAGTATTTTAAAAAATCTTGGAGCCTCAATCAGAGTAAATGTGGCTCGTTAAGTGAGTTCATTCGGTTTAAATAAGGGCATAGAGCAAATCCGAGCTTTTGGCTAAGCAGCTTTGCCTGCTGTTTCAATTGCTTTTGAGTTTGTGTATCACTTTGTTTTCCGGCAAACACTATCCAGTTGCCTTCTTGCGTCGTGCAGGTGCGAATATCATCAAAAAGACCCGATAGCTCGGTGAGTAAGGTTTCCCCCTTGTGCTCTTTCCAGCAATTTAAGACAAGCCAACCTTTAGGTTTTAATCGCTCGTAGCATTCATGTAAATACGCTGGATCATGTTGTTGCTCATCCACCCCGTTTTCATCATAAATGTCACTAAAAATAATGTCAGCTGGCTTGGACTCAACACAGTCTAGATAGGATTTTGCATCCATATGGTGTGTTTGAATGCGCTTGCCGCGTGGCAGTTGAAAATAGCGATGGGCAACATCAATCACTTCGCGTCTAAGTTCGACAATTTGTTGGACCGACTCGGGGAAGTGATGGTGCAGGCATGAGTTGAGTGTGCCAGCACCTAAGCCTAGACTGATAATGCGTTTAGGTTCTGTTAAAAGAAGCACTAAACACATGGCGCGAATGTAGTCTAGTTGAGGTAGATGGGGCTCAGATTTTAACCAACAGCTCTGCTCGTCACCTTCACCAAATGATAGATAACGTTTTGTACCATCATCGATAACAAGAACAGGGCCGTATTCATCATAACCGCGATAAATTTCTTTTCCATCAAGTAACATATTGAGACCTTTTGCACGAAACTCAAGTCCCATGCTTGTATATTTAAGATAGCGCTTGTGGTGCAGCCACTAGATAAGATTAACATACAGATTTGCTCTAGAACTATTATAAAGTTCTAAACAATCGTTCACTTACAGTTGACCTACTTGTCTATTAATTGTTTAAATGCCCCCTTTACAACAAGGAAGTAGTCGCTGCTTCATGGATGAACGACCCCCTCTGTGCTGAGCCTAATCGCTGTCAGCTTCGTTTTTCTATGAGCATCAGTCCTGCTAAACAGTGGGTTACATTGATGTATTCACAAAAATCCCGCTTACTCGCCATCGACACACCTCTCGGTGAAGACGCTTTTTTATTGACTCGAATAGAAGGCGAAGAGGCGATGTCGAGCCTCTTTTCATTCGAAATCGAACTCTACTCCGAACGCGCATCGGTGAAGGCCGCCGACATTGTCGGCCAAAATGTCACGCTTAAAATTATGCAGACCGATGAGGAGGGGCTAAAAACGGATGCCTACACCTTTATCAATGCCCATGTTCGACGCTTTCGGGAAGAGGGTCAGCAACTCCAAAATCTGCGCAGTTATCGTGCAGATGTGGTGCCTTGGCTCTGGTTTTTAACGCAAACCAGCGATTCAAAAATATTCCAAAACAAAGACATCCGCCAGATTGCCAGCGAAGTCTTTGCTGACAATGGCTTTAATGATTTCGAGTTTCGCTTATTCGGCCAACACCCTGTACGAGAGTACTGTGTTCAGTATCAAGAAAGTGACTTTACCTTTCTCTCGCGTTTGTTTGAAGAAGAGGGCATCTATTACTTTTTTAAGCACGAAGCCAATAAACACACCATGATTCTGTCCGATCACGACATTGGAACGAATGTCTGTGAGGAAGGTAAGGTCAGTTACCGCAGCAGCGGTTTGAGCGAAGATGCCATCTTTGCTTGGTCGCACCAGCACGAATTTCGCACAGGGCGTCTTGTCCACCGTGACTATGACTTCACCAAGCCTGCTGATCGCCTGCAAACCTTTGACAAGGCCATGATGGACGTGCCGGGCGTTGAGCGTTTCGAGCAGTTTACCTATCCCGGACGTTATCAAAGCAAACTTCTGGGTGAGCCACTCATTCGCCTGCGCACCGAGCATAACGAAGCCCTGCACGATCAAGTCTTTGGCAAAAGTCACTGTCGCAGTTTTCGCAGCGGCCATAAATTTGAACTGGTGCGCCATGATGACGCCGCCCAAGAACTCGACACCTACTTACTGGTCAGCGTCCAGCACCGAGCCGAAGACTACAGCTACACCAGCTGTGATGAAGAAAGTCGCGGCTACGAAAACGAATTTGTCTGCATGCCTGCCTCGCGTGTTTACCGTCCACCGCTTAAAACTGGCTGGCCAAAAATGCTTGGCCCGCAGCATGCCAAGGTGGTCGGCCCTGAGGGCGAAGAGATCTACACCGATGAATATGGCCGTGTCAAAATCCAGTTTCCTTGGGATCGCTACGGCCAGAACAATGAAAACAGCTCCTGCTGGGTGCGCGTTAGCCACCAGTGGGCCGGCCGAAACTGGGGCTCGATTTACATCCCGCGCATAGGCCAGGAGGTCATCGTCGACTTTTACGACGGCAACCCGGATCGTCCGATTATTACGGGTCGGGTTTACAATGCTGAGCAGATGCCGCCAAACAGCCTACCTGCCAATAAACCCCGCTCTACTATTCGCAGTAAAACCCATAAGGGTAAAGGGTTTAATGAGTTTTCGTTTGAGGATGAGGCTGGTAATGAGTTTATCTATATTCATGCTCAAAAGAACATGGAAGTTCAAGTACAAAACTCACACCACAAACGAGTTGAATACGATGACACGGCGACGATTGGAAATAACTCCTATTTAGCTGTTGCACAGGATCGCATTGAAAAAGTTGATCAAAATCAACATACCACCATCATCGGCAACCTAACCGAAAAAATAGACGGAAATCAGGGCGTCACGCTCGGAGGCAGCCAGCACATTAAAGTCGGCGGCGATATGACGTATAAAGTATCGGGGGAAATCGTACTTGATGCCAGCAAAATTACCTTGGTGTCAGGTGGTGCTTCGATTGTGATCACATCTGGAGGTATCAACATAGCTCCCAGTATTAATGTGGGCTCAGCATCCCCAGGTACAGCGGCTATACCGTCGATACCTGAAATATTGGAAGTCGCCGCGGGGGCAGGATCTCCCTTTGTATCACATTGCCCAAAAACGACTTAAGCAATTACTAAGGACAGAATAACAATGGACGCCTTTCAACAGGATGTGAATAACAAACCGTGTATTTCAATATCCGAAACCACTTGGCCAGTAATCCAGTCAATCAAAACCTCTCGTTTATGGGCATTGGTTGATGGTGCGAATTGGCCTGAAATTCAATCTATCTTGGCAGATTATGCGCCACATCATATCTGTCTTTACAGTACGGCTGATCCAGACTCGCAACGCAGTGCGCCTTGGTTGATTTGTGTTGAATCTGACTCAGAAATACAGAGCCTGTTGTTGCAGAGAGATCCCAATACCCATGCGGTCATTTTTTTCCACAGCGAACAGGAGATGCGTCAACTGCGTGATCATTTTCGCCACTTCACTATGCTTTGGACGCCAGTCAATCCGAATGCGCCAGTTTACTTTCGTTTTTACGATCCAAGAGTACTGCTGGATATGGTGAGCGCTCTTAATATCCAAAAGCTCTCACAGTTTTACAGCGGAATTGGGTCCTTTTATGTCCCCCTCACGTTTCAAATGCAGCTACCTGCATCGTCAAGTATAGCGACTGAAGAGTTAGGCAAGAGAGCATCTTCACCCACTCGATTTATTAAACTCGCACTAGAAAATGTACCTGACTTGGCTCAGCATAATTCTAACCAGAGCTTTAAAGTAAATCCTAATGAATACCAAATGTTCATTCATTTGCTTAATCAACGGAGTGTCTTAAATTTAGCTGTTGCACTTTTCCAAGCCTATGATGAGCAATTTCCGGCTTATAACTACGTGGATGCCGCTCAACTCGCCTATCAAAATGCACCCAAGTATCGCTTTACAACACAGAATGAAATGACCGTACTGGCTGACTGTTTCCTCTGGTTAGGTCATAACTTTCCAGAAAATAGTCCTGATGCGGCAGTGTTAATCAACGATCCCCAGTCACAAGGGTTGCAGCACCTGTACGCTTGGTTGCAATCGATAAAAACAGCCGCCCCCCTTGCAATAGATGGACGCTCCCATTTAAGAGAAGCAGGACGTAGACAATGAATGAGCAAAAAACAACACCTCAAGCTCCTGTGCGAGGACCACGACTGTACCTTCATGACATGCCACTTGATACAGCGTGCGTGCCCTGTGAGTCTGCCAATCAGTGCTGCGAGTTTAATGGTAAAATTCAAGATGCGAAGGATTCGTCGCGATACATCCAATGGCCCTTTGCAGAAACGGACGTCAATCCAAACCCTAGCTTGCGTCTATTAGTGATTGCCGATCAAGTGGAAGGCAGTGAAGCAAGCGACATAGGCACGCTATTTGCCAACGTCAAGGTTAGCTATCAAAAGTTTCTGTGTGGTCAAGACTGTAAGCAACCCGATCCTCAGCGAGTCAGCCTTTCGGTTCAAAACCAAGAGGGGACTGAAACCAAAACGGACTACAGCTTTGAATCCAAAGTTGTGATGCCAGGTAAAGCCTATTTTGCATTTGTAAACTGGATACCCAAGGATGTGCTGACGGCACTGATGATTCTGGATACGATTGTGACCTTTCACCGCCAGTTATCAGGCTCGGATACCACTCGTATCACGCCTCGTATGTGCGTCAATCATCCACCCTCAACAAAAACGTTTGAAGTCATTCCGCTTCCTCAAATCAAGCTTGAGGGTTCCGCAGAAGTTAGCCTTCTGTTCAGTCTCAGTACAACAGCGCCACTGAAAATTGAGTATGGTGCAAAATCTGCACTCACCTATATCTACGGCAATCTTAAACAAGAGTACAAGGGTGAGGCGAAGGAGTCGGTCTATTCATCTGCCGACTCATCCGGCGGCCACTCATCTAATGAGCAGAAAGCCCCCGGTGTGTTTGGATTGCTAAAACAATTAGTGGATCAAGTGTCAGACACTCAGAGGAAGGGTACGCCATCAAACACTGCAGGCTCAAACGTTACCCACGGAAACCGTGTGACGCTTAGTACCTCCGTGCGGCTGGGATTCATTGGTATAGAGTTACAAGCAAAGTCGAGAACCCCCGATTTGCTACTGAACTTTGGCGAGGTCAATGCCACTTTAAAAGCAGGTGTGACGGGGACGATCGACGTTCTGGATACCGCAGCACAAATGTTTATGCCCGCAGCCGCGAGCACAATCAGGAAAACGCGAACAGCCATCGCCAATGGCGAACGTGTCAATGGTGATTTGCAGGCCAACATCATCTTGGCCGCAGACAGTAACGTGAATCTAAAAATACACCCTAACGCAAGCTTCACGCTTCATGCGAACGGAGATGACACGAGTGTTAAAGGGCTCTGGCAGAAATCGACGCTATCGGGCCAGTTAAAAGTGATGGGCAAAGCCGAACTGCGTTTTCACGTAGAAGGCAAAGTGTGGGGCGTTAGTGCGAAAGTCGGAGCCAACGGCTCCCTGCACACCGCTTGGTGCACCGAAGTGCGTCAAAACCCAGATGATGCTGGCGAATGGGAATCGAGAAGTTATTTTGAAGGGCTCGTGGCAGAGGTGAATGTCTATGCGGAGGTGTTTTATGAAGACACCGCCGCGAAAGCGGCGGATGGTGGGCGTTCTGATCAAAGAACTACCCAAGTCGATACCGTCAAAACCACACAAACGATTTTTGATGCGGTAGACGCCAACATTGCAGAGTCGGATCGTACAGCTGCCCGTTTAGAAGCCGAGGATCTGGAACGAAGAGCCAGTGAGTCCTCGCAGCCCCCTAGACTGAGTGTAGAAGAAGCGAAGTATGTGTTAAGGACCTACGACTTGCCCAAACCAATTGCGCAGCGAGAAGAGCTGGAACGTTTAGAAAACAGTGTAAGGTTGCATCCTTATGAAGTGGATAATCAAGTTGCATTAGATAACCTCTTGCGCGAGATTACAAAGGATTACCATGATTTGAAAAATCCGAATAGCTTAGGAGTTCATCAAATACTGGCACCGACGGTCAATCCGATCAACGCGAATAGCCCGAAGTGGACAAGATTTCAATTTTTTGGGGGAGGTAGTGAGTGAAAACAAAACCTATGGCTTGGATTGTGGGTGGCGTGCTGCTGCTTGCAGTGACGTTAATGATATGGAATGTAAAAGGAACTCAGATGGCACGTGCATCGGATTATGTGATTGATCGAAATTATTACATTATTATTCAATCCAACTCCGCTTGGTTTAATGTGATGGTGAATGGAATTAATACCCAGATGTACAGTCGTGCAGATACATTTAGCACTTCATTACCAATCAATCATCTGATGCAGTCAGATATCAATCGAGTGACTTATAATTTCGTACCCATTCAAGGTCGGGATGATAAGGATCAGACGTTATTTGGCCCTAATAAAGAGTTTTTTATACATATTGCCATTGAATCTGTGCACTTAGAAACTCGAGCGCGTGAACGTATTACGTTAGTTGATGCGCGCTACGATATGGAAACAGAGCAAATCATGAGTAATGAAAAAACAATTTTTGATATGGAGCCTGTTTATCAGCAAGCGCATATGTCTACCACGGGTGAACTGCGCCTTAAATCTGGATTTGAGTTTGTCGATGGACATGGGCCTGCAATCCCCAGCCAACACCTAATCGCCGAATTCAGGACAACCGACCGTTTCCCACGCTTCCATTGGTTGGACGAAGCGGTTGTATTGGAAGACACACCCAAACTGCGCAGAGAAGTTCGCGACGCCTATCGCTATATTCATAAGCTGATAGAGAGCGGCGACTTTGGTGGTATGCGCAGGATCATGGAACCGGGTTGGAAAAACGCGGCCATTTCCTTGAACATGGGCAATTCGGCAGATGACTTTATTCGTAGCGTGGAGCCATATAAAGGCTACGTTAAAAGACGAGAAGATGGTCGCATACTTCAACCCTTGCATTTTGATCACTTAGAAACGCCGCTTGAGTTAGACCACTTGCAGTTTATGGCCGATGGTCGTGTCGTTCGTTTGTTGCCCAATCCAATACAGTGGGAACGCCCGGGAGCAACGCACACGACGTTTTCTCGCTTTGTGTTTTATATGAATGAAGAGGGTGTTTTGATGGTTGCTGCGATTGTGCTCTAGAGGAATTTCAGCCGATATTTTGTAATTTGTCTGAAGAGGTCGGCCAAGGGTGATCAAGGATTGTTGATACGTAGTATTGAATAGCTTTGATCTTGGCCTAGAAGCAACTGCGGAGTTTACCCGAGGCCCTGTAATGGCTGCACTGTGACCGTCTGCCGCCAGGACGGCGGCAGTTGAGCGAGTCATGGACGACGTAAGCGCGTCACAGAGTAGTGATTACAGGGGTGAGACTATGCCAAACTTACACTATTAACACGACTGTAACATAATCAAAGGAATGCTTAAGTGCTTGTACTTACAAGAAATATGGGTCAAACCATCAAGCTGGGCGATGACATCAACCTGACAGTCACTCAAATAAGTGGTACACACATTAGGTTTGGCATCGTCGCCCCCATAGAAACGAATATCGTCAGGGCAGAGCTCATTAATAGACATTGTACATATCCAGTGAAAAGCCAAGCGCACTCTAAATCCGAAAATTGAAGGTGGTTATTCTTTTATGAACGCGAATAGCCCGGACTGGACAGAGTTTCAATTTTTTTGAGGAGGTAGTGAGTGAAAACAAAACCTATGGCTTGGGTTGTGGGTGGCGTGCTGCTGCTTGCAGTGACGTTAATGATATGGAATGTAAAAGGAACTCAGATGGCACGTGCATCGGATTATGTGATTGATCGAAATTATTATGTCATCGTACATGCTCACGGTGCAGCGTATGATGTATTTATTAACGGCATTACAACTAAAAAAGAAAATGATGTTGGTTCAACTAGCTTTAACTTGCCTATCAATCGCTTAATGCAATCTGATATTAATCGCGTGACGTTTAATTTTAGCCCCACTGAGCTCAAGTATGATGAGTTTGGTAAGGTTATTGTCGAACCTAATTCAAACTTTTTCATTCACATTTCCATTGAATCCGTTCATTTAAAAACGCGGGAAAGAGAGCGAATTACACTAGTGGATGCACGCTATGATATGGAAACAGGGCAAATTGTCAGTAACGAAAAAACGATATTTGATACTGATCCTGTTTATCGTCAACCGCATATGCAGACCACGGGTGAGTTAAAGTTAAAAAGCAATCATGTCTGGGTGAATCATGGCCTTGAATCACCGATTCCTAGCCAACACCTAATCGCCGAATTCAAGACATCTGACCGTTTCCCACGCTTCCATTGGTTGGACGAAGCGGTTGTATTGGAAGATACACCCAAACTGCGCAGAGAAGTTCGCGATGCCTATCGTTATATTCACAAGCTGATAGAGAATGGTGACTTTGGTGGTATGCGCAGGATCATGGAGCCGGGTTGGAAAAACGCGGCCATTTCCTTGAATATGGGCAATTCAGCAGATGACTTTATTCGCAGTGCCAATTCACGGCAAGCGTTTGTTAAAAAACGAGAAGATGGTCGCACACTTCAACCCTTGCATTTTGATCAATTAGAAACGCCGCTTGAGTTAGATCATTTACAGTTTATGGCCGATGGGCGTGTCGTTCGTCTGTTGCCCGACCCTATACGCTGGAAGCGACCGGGATCAACGCAAACGACGTTTTCTCGCTTTGTATTTTATATGAATGAAGAGGGTGTTTTGATGGTTGCTGCGATTGTGCTCTAGAGGAATTTCAGCCGATATTTTGTAATTTGTCTGAAGAGGTCAGCCAATGGTGATCAAGGATTGTTGATACGTAGGATTGAATAGCCTTGATCTTGGCCCAGAAGCAACTGCGGAGTTTACCCGATGCCCTGCAATGGCTGCTCTGTGACCGTCTGCCGCCAGGACGGCGGTAGTTGAGCGAGTCATGGACGACGTAAGCGCGTCACAGAGTAGTGATTGCAGGTGTGAGACAATGATTAATAAGAGGAATGAAAAATGCCAGCCATTGCGCGTGTTGGGGATTCACATATTTGTCCTAGAAAAGGGCACGGAAGAGGGACTATCGTTAGTGGTGGCAATTCAATTGTTGTAGGCAGCCCTGTGGCACGTATGGGAGATAGAGTTTCATGTGGTTGCGTGATCGTTCAGGGTGCTGCTCATGCCTTGGATGACGGTAAACCTATCGCCTATGTTGGCTGTCGCACCTCGGGCGGTGGGCAAATCACCTCAGGTGCTTCGCAAAGTGAGGTGTGAAACGGGTAGTTAATAGAATGAGCCTTGCTCTTCTATGAGTATCAGTCCTCTTAAACGGTAGGTCACATTGGTGTATTGACAAAAAACGCTTACTCGCCATCGACACACCTCTCGGCTTTCAACGCTAGGAGGTTTCCATAAGAATGGCCACTGGTTAAATAGCAACGAATGCGGAATTAAGCAATTAACGATCAGTGAGTTTTATTTCGATACGTCGATTGCGCTGAAATGCCTGTGCAGATTGTCCGCTATCGACTGGATAAAACTCACCAAATCCCGTTGCCGCTAGGCGATGAGGAGGAATACCTTGGTCGATTAGATATCGCACGACTGAAACGGCACGTGCCGTTGAAAGCTCCCAATTGCTCGGGAAAAGTGGGGTGTTGATGGGAACGCGATCCGTATGTCCATCGATCCGAACAATCCAGTCAATATCCGATGGAATATCCTTTGCTACATCTAGTAGAAGAGTGGCCAAGGTATTGAGTTCAACTTGTCCTGCCGCGCCAATTTGAGCAGAACCTGACTCAAAGAACAATTCGGATGGCAGCAAGAAGCGATCTCCGACAATACGGATATTTGCATGGCTTTCCAGTGCTTCTCGTAATCGACCAAAAAATACAGACTGATAGCGCTCTAACTCATTGACTCGTTCTGCCAGAAGCCGATTGATTTGTGTCCCTAGCCCCGCAATCTCCGTGTCTTTCTCTTCATTGAGTGACAGCTGTAAGCGCAATGCATTGCTGATTTGTTGAAGCTGTTGTTGTAACAAAGCAATTCGATGTGTTAAACGTCGAATTGAAGCCTCTTGATTCGTGGTTAAGCGGCGCTCGTCTCTTAAGTCATCATCCGTTGACGTCAGGCGCTGAGTCAGTGTTTGGACTTGTTGCTGGGTGTTCGTTAAGGCGAGGGTTTGGTTTCGCAGCTCGGTTTGGCTTAGGATGAGTTCTGCTCGCACTTGTGCAAGGGCGGATTGCTCTTCTTCTAATGTGGCTCTGAGTTCAACAATTTGATTTTGTTGGGTGGCCAGCTGTAGTTGTAAGCCTTCGGCTTCTTGCCGTGCGTCCATTAAGCGAGTTTCTAATGCGCTGATTTGCTCTTGATTTGCAGTGAGGGCATCGTTGGATTCTTGTAATGCGGACAAGGCTTCTTGCTGCAAACGTTCAAGAGCCGCTCTGTGTAGCCTTTCTGTTTCGAGTGACGCCTGTAGTTCTAGAATTTCGGCTTGAGTTGAGTTGAGTTGAGTTTCAGCATTATTTAGCTCTGTCACTAAGCTTTCTAAAACTGATTCTAAAGTGGCTTCACGTGATAGGCTTCGTTCATATTCAGATTGAAGAGCGTCAAGTTCTGCTGATAGCTGAAGTGTTCGTTCTTCTTCAACACCGAGCAGCCGAGTAATTTCGCTTAGATGATCGTTTAAACTGGCAAGCTCAGTGTCTCGGTTAGAAAGTGTTTGAGATAAGTAAAGTTGCGTGACCATGTAGATCATTAGCATGAAAATGACGAGCATGAGCAAGGCCGAAAGTGCATCGACATACCCCGGCCAAATATTGATGCTACTCCGACTGCGACGTCCCGAACTCAGCATAGTAAAGTCTCCTTCGTCAATTATGACTGTTTGCGCGCTAGCTCAGTCGCAAGCTTGAGATTTTCTTGCCGTAATCGGTCTATCTCCAGAAGAACATCTAAGTGTGCTTTGTCATCAGGAATTGCGTCGGGGTCATTTGGGTCGCCATGGAAGCGTGCTTTTTCAACAAGATTGGTCACGCCTGTTAACCACTCCTCTAAACCATCGTAAAAACGGTTTTGAGCATGGCCCGCTTGAATATCGAGAAAGCCTAAAACCAACGAACCACCTAAGCCTAGTAAGGACGAACTAAAGGCTGTTCCCATGCCTTCAAGTGGCTTTAATAAGCCACTCTGCAGCGCTGTAAACACCTCAGCGAAGTCTCTTTGTTGCATATCTAAACTCATGATGACTTGTCCGACAGAGGAAATGGTGCCAAGTAAGCCCCAAAATGTCCCTAATAAGCCTAAGAAAACCAAAAGGCCTATAAAGTAGCGAGTGATTTCACGTTGTTCATCAAGGCGCGTACGAATACCATCTAAAACGGTACGCAATGACATGCTAGACAGAGAAAAACGATCTCTTTTAGAGTCTTCTCCGAGTTGTCTGGCTAAGGGTTTGAGGAGTCTTGGTTCCCGTAAAATAGAGAGTCCGGTTCGTCCGGTTCTAAACTGAGCCACCCAACGAATCTCTGGGAACAGCATAAATACTTGGCGATAGGTGATGACAATGCCAACCAAAAGCACTACGAAAATAAGTAAATTAAATACCCAATTTGCCATGAAAACCGTTTTCAATGGAGCAAAAATCAAGGCACAAACGGCGCCGACGATGGCTAAAAAAATCGTCATCCAAAAAATTGTATGCTTCGGGTTGTTCATAGAAATACCACTCAGAGTCAGCGTGAGTTATACCTGAGATCATCTATGACAATTGCTCAAGTGTAAATAGCTAAACTTTCCTGATTCTCATGTAGAATTGCCAAACACGTAAAAATATGTTGATCTCAATCAGGCGCTTAAGCCTGAGTCGATATTAATCGATAATAATTCTATTTTTCATGTTGCGTTGCAGTATGATAAGCTTGCAGCGTATCTATAATGTTGTACAAAATGGAGTCCGTACTATATGAAATCCCCCATGACTTTAGCGTTTGTATTAGCGGCCTCATTAGGCTTGGCCGCATGTGACAAGAAAGAAGAGCCTGCGCCTGTCACGCCACCTCCTGCGGCATCTCAGGTTGAACAAGAGACAGCTCCTGAAGTGGTTGAAGCGATAGAGGCTACGGAAGAAGCTGTTGAAGAGTCGACTTCAGAGGCTGAAGCATTGATTGAAGAAACCATTGAGTCGATTGAAACTCGTGTTGAAGAGGTTTCAGAAGCCGTTAGTGAGGCCGCTGAAGCGGGACAAGCACAAGTTGAAGACGCGGTTGAAGAATTAAAAGCCGATGCACAGACTGCTATTGATGCCTTGCAAAACGTTGCTGTTGAAAACGCTGAAGCCGTTGCTGAACTTGCTGAGCAAGCAGAAGAAGCCGTTGCAGAAAAAGCGTCGGAAATCGTTGAATCGATGGGCGCGCTAGCTGAAGAGAAAGAAGCAGAGTAATTCGTAATTCTCACATTCGAGATGACCTGTGACTTCGCGTGTTAACACTGAGTCACAGGTTGCGAGTGTTGGTTAAGGTTTTTCTTCTATATGCTCGCCCAGTTGGTCTTCCCATCTGAAGAGAAGATTATCAACTTCATCTAAGAAAGCACTCACAAAGGGATTCGCTGATGTACCTGTATGGAACTTAACAAGCAGGATAGGTTGGTCATTTTGTTTGATGGTCAGTGACTCAACAAGTTGTTGAGGAATGACTTCACCTGCCGCTGTTTCTCGAAAGCCTGTCTCCATCGGATGATTAATGAGCGTTCTGACTTCTGCCGCTTCACCAGAGCGAGCATTTCTAGGCAATGCAATTCGAGGAGAGCTCATGACCGCTGCATCCACCGAGTCGTCTCCCGTCATTAAGCAGCCACTCACAGTGACTCTTACATCACGTTGGCTCAACCATTGCCGACCTTGGTTACTTTCTGCGAGTACAAATACTTTCTGCGATTCGCTAAGGCGGATACGTGTCGATAGCTCAATCCGGCTGAAAGGGGCTTCGAAGTGAAAATCAATCACTTCGGCATTCGGGTTACCGCTTGAAAAAACACGAATTGAACGAATAAACTCACTCTCGGCGAGTTGCGAAGTGTCGAAGTTGACCCGTAAAGGGACAGCAGCACCATTTTCAGCAACGAGAGGTAGAGTTATATCGATACCCTTGGATAATACGACTTCAGAATTAACCGCTTGCGCCAGAGGGGCAACGCGCTGCCAATCGTTGGTCGTCTGTGCAATCGCGGGTAGACAGCTGACGAGCGCGAATGCGGCCAAGATACTTCTTACACTCATGAATTTTCCTTTAGTAAGATTTAAAGACGCGTAAGGATATGTACGCTCCACAAATGATCGAGGGTAAGGCTATTAGGCTGGTGAATGCAAGCGTCGAAAAACCGCTTAATCCTTGGCCTAGCGTGCATCCTAAGGATAAAACGCCACCTATTCCCATTAAAATCCCACCCACAATGCCTCTTTGCATTTGACCAACGCTGTCATAGGCTTGCCATTGGAATTCTCGACTGAGTAACGCACGCCCAAAACTGCCCAGAATGACGCCGAGCACAACGACGCTTGCAAAGCTTAAACTCATTCCAGACGCAAGCATTAAATACTGTAAGGATTCGCCGATGGGGGCAACGAAGGTTAATGAGCTAAGTCGGACAGGGTCAAAGTCATCTGCACCGATTACGCCAGTGATCCACCAGCCCGCACTAATCAAAACACCGATGATTGCGGCACCCAGCCAATTTCTGGGTGTTGTACGTAAATGCTCAGATCTTGATGCATACATCAATAATCCGGCAGCGATGACAAGACTCGCACTCCAGCGAGACACTGAAGAGGAGAGGCCCATTATCGTGAGTGCTTCGGGTACTGAAGCACTTGGAAGAGGAACGCGAGTAAGGTTTTCTAATCCTATGCGAAGGTTGGCAAACACACCTGACATCATCATGTAAGCACTTAAACCAATGCATAAGAGCACAAGGAGTGAGCGCAGATTGCCACTGCCTAACAATACTAACGAACGGGCACCGCAAGCATTTGCTAACTGCATGCCTATCCCGAACATCAACCCTCCAACGATAAGAAGCGGTATTGAAGGATTGCTCTGAAAATAGTGAGTTTGGTTAAACTGAATGCCTGTTAGCTCAACCAATACTTGGCTTAAAAGCAATGCACAGGCCATAGCCAAGGCAAAACTATGCAGCTTGCCTGTATCTGAGCGCGTAAAGCGTTGCTCTATACCACGGTATAAGCAGAAACGGCTCCACTGTCCAATGGCACCGTAGGCAATGCCTAACAGTGCTCCAAGGATTAGGACGGCTTGCTCATGGTCATTAAAGAAGGCGTCCATAACGTTAGTATTGGGTCCCCCAGGTGTCTTGAGTAATGGCTTCATACCAGCCAACAGCATAGGCTGCTTCGGCTTGGCGTATTTCTAGACTAGCATCCGCTGCACTTAATCCACCAGAACCAGGAACCGTAATGATTTGATTGTCTTCAACCTTATAAACACCGGCAACAGAGATCCCGTAATCTGGGTTCACAAGGCTGTAGCAGGTGTTTGCCCAATAAGGATCGGGTGCAGTAATGCCCGCTAAAGAGGCCACAATGGCAGCCGCAGCAACCTTGCCTTGGGTATTGGCTGCAAATCCTGATTTTGGCATGGGGGCTGCTAAGGTTGCATCGCCTACAACATAAATATCAGCTACCTGCTGTGATTCAAATGTATTTGGGTTTACAGGAACCCAGCCACTTTCATTTGTTACACCTGCGCGGTCAGCAATAAAACCCGCTTTTTGTGGAGGAATGATATTCAAGGCTGATGCTGAGTGTAAGGTGCCAAATTCCGTTTCGACTTCACGCTTATCCGCATCAACACGAACGACGCGGCCATCGCCGGAAACGCCCACCCACTCTATCATGTCACCATAAATATCTTTCCAAGCGCTCGTAAACAAACCTTGTTTTGAGAAATTATCTTTCGAGTCCAAGATAAGCACTTTGGAGCGAGGTTTGTGTTGTTTTAAATAGTGTGCCACTAAGCTTGCACGCTCATAAGGCCCCGGTGGGCAACGAAAAGGATCAGCAGGGACCGACATGACAAAGGTACCGCCGTCTTCCATATCTTCTAATTGTTTGCGAAGCAGAAGCGTTTGGTTACCCGCTTTCCAAGCGTGAGGCGCTTTTTCGGATGCGGCTTCATCATAGCCTTCTATCGCGTTCCAGCGCATATCAATGCCCGGCGATAACAGCAAACGATCATAGCTCAGCACTGAACCATTCGAGAGGGTAACCTTATGTGCGACACCGTCAATATCTTCAGCAAATGCATGAATGACGTTCACACCAAACACGCTTTTAAGCTCTTCATAGCTGTGTCCAATCGAGTCAAGGCTGCGCTCACCCGCTAAGACTAAATTGGAAAACGGGCAGGTGTAAAAAGTGGAGTTGGGTTCGATCAGTGTGACATCAATTTTTGGGTTTCCGCGCTTGATATATTTTGCAGCCGTTGCGCCACCAAACCCACCACCAACAACAATCACATGCCCAGCGTGACCCGAGGTGTTGGCAGCGATAGTAGGAATAGCAGGAAGTAAACCAACCATGCCTAGGCCTTTTAAAAGGCGACGGCGAGACGTAGAAAAATTCGTATTCTTGTTGCTCATAGTCAGTTACCCTTACTTTCTTTTGACGTTGGCAAAGTAGTTCGCCAGTGATTTCAATTCTTCATCAGTGTAACCTTTAGCGATTCGGTTCATGACCGTCGTATTCGGTTGTAAGTCCTGTTTGAAGGCCAAAAGTTGTGCTTCTAGTACACTGGCAGGGCGGCCTGCAATTGCAGGAATAGCACCAGCTAACTTGCCATCTGTACCGTGGCAATTGGCACAGGAACTCGACATTAATGAGACTTGTCTCTCTGGAAGGTCTGATGCCTGAGCATTGATTGCTAAGAGTAAAGTTGCACTAGAGAGCAGCTTAATGAGCGTGCTTCGAGTGCAAGGCAGGTAGCCTGAAATCATGATATGTCCAGCCTTAGTTGTTAGTTATTCAGTAGGTGTAAAATTAGCATAGGTTGATTGATTCTTAAAAGAATAAAATAAACATTTTTTATACTCAAATGATATATGCTTTTAGTGTCTCAGTGCGAGAAAATACGTTATTCCAACCGAATCAGGTCTTAGTATTATGTTAAAAAAATTGCTCATCGTGTCGTTAATGTCATATTTGCTGGCAGGTTGTAACCAAGCAAATACACGCCCAGACGAGGGTGGCTCTGACGTTGTGGATCCACATAGCTCTGAGGGGCGTGCTGAGATAGCCGCTAGCTTAGGTGACGGTGGACCAATAGAAGTAAGACAAGGCGATATGTCGGGGACGTTGCAACAACAATTGGATCAAATTTCAGGGCGATTAACGCTGTTACAAGAGCAGGTGATTCAAATTCGCTCTTTAAGCCAACAGACGTTGGAACAAGGTCAGCTGAATATGTCTCGCTTGCAACTTTTAACCGAGAGTCGTGCGCTAGGTCCTTCTGTAGCAGGGCAGGCTGAAAGTGAAAACACACAGTATATAGAACAAGCGGTTCAGGAAATTGATTCGGCAGTTGCGCAACTTTTGTCTGCTTTGAGTATGCAGTCTCCAGATATGGGGTCTGTTGTCGGTGCTTACCGTATATCAACGGCGTATACACGCAATGGTTGGATTTTGATTCGCTATCATGCTGAGTCAGGAAAGGCTTGGTTGGCAGATCGCGGCAATTGGATCGATATTGGTGAAAGTGGCACGCTTCGTAATTCGATTTTTGAAGTTCAGGTGCAACGAGCAGATCAAGACGTAAAAGGGTTTGTTGCTGTCCGAATTGATAAGCGTGATGGTCGTACTTGGTGGCTGAATGATAACACTTGGCAGGCACTGAATTAACGATGGAGCACAGAGTTGACGATCTGATCCGTATTTTTAAAGAGTGTTTTGAAGGTACATACCAAACTCGTTTAGTCAGAGGGGATTTTGAGCCGCTATATAGGCCTGCTCAACCAGGGCAGGCTTTGCACGAGATAGTATTTGCTCATGGCTTCTTTAGCAGTGCGTTGCACGAAATTTCTCATTGGTTAATTGCTGGGCCTCAGCGGCGTTTATTAGAAGATTTTGGCTATTGGTACGAACCCGATGGTCGCACGGCAGCGCAGCAAGCTCTGTTCGAGCGGGTTGAAATTAAGCCTCAAGCAACAGAGTGGATTTTATCTGAAGCAGCTGGATATCGCTTTCGGGTAAGTACCGATAATCTTAATGGGGAACCCACGGACAATAGTGAGTTTAAGCGCGCAGTGTATCAGCAAGTGTGTCACTACTGTGAAGAGGGTCTACCCGCTCGGACTGACATTTTTCGCCGAGCGTTGGCTGATTTTTATAAAACACCTAGTGATCTTTGTGTTAAGCACTTCAGTTTGGCTAACTTGCGTTAGCTGTGATGCTGCGAAGACAAATTACAGATTTACAGCCACTTAGATACAGGTCTTTGTGGCTGGGTTAACTTAATGACTGTGTTTATGCGAGTGACCATGCGCATGCTCAGTTGAGCGCATTGGCATCACTTGTCGAACGGGGATACTTAATTGTTTTTCCGTCCCATCTGAAAGATTGAGTGTTAGGTCGATCTCTTCGCCTTCCGTCAAGGTTGTATTTAAACCAATGAGCATGACATGCAAGCCGCCTGGTTCAAGATGGATATCGGTTTCAGCGGGAACTTCAATCTGAGAGACTTGGCGCATTTGCATAACGCCATCGACTTCAGTATGGGTATGCAGCTCTGTAACCTTGGCAACGCTTGACTGTGCTGACACGATGGCAACGTCTGTCTTGCCATGATTGGACAGCGTCATAAACGCGGCGCTATTGGGTTGGCCCGGTGGCATAGCCCGGGCGTATGGATCAACAATGTGTAAATCCTCACAGGCGAACAGGCTTGCAGAGGTGAAAAGGCTACAGGCAATGAGTAATTTCTTCATATAAATGATCCTAAGATTTTCCAATCAGTTTGTTAAGGTTTTGAACCAGTGTGTTAGGGTCGACATTGTGCGTGACTGTTGCTTCAAGTTGACCGTCAGGGTTCACTAGATAAAGACGAGAAGAATGGTCGACGGCATACTCCATTGCTGAGTCTTTCATTTCTACCTTGCGGTAAAACGCACCATACTGGCGTACAACACTGTCGACTTCTTCTTTAGATCCAGTGACGCCTATGAGCTGTGGAGAAAAGAAACTGGCATAGTTTGCAAGATGATCCAGCGTATCGCGTTCGGGATCGACACTGATAAAAATACCTTGTATTTGTTGGCGGTCTTCTTCGGGCATATTTCTCAGCGCTTGACCTAAAATAGCAAGGGCCATAGGGCAGACATCTGGGCAGTAGGTATAGCCGATGTAAATCACCACCCCTTTTCCTTTAAAGTCGGATAAGGAAACTGGCCCTTCGGCTGACTGCAGGGTAAAGTCACCCCCCACCGATCCAAAAGAGATTCTCTGCTCAATAGGCTTAGGTTGTTGATACAAATACCATAAAACACCCGTTAAGGTGACTAGGCTCAAGAGAAGCAAAACTCGAATTGTTTTCATAGAGAATCCTGAAATTATACGTACATGAGCACTCTGTCTTAACACAATACTGACTATTTTCGCTACTGTGCATCAAACTCAAAATGGCTTGAATAAATTTGTTCATTTGCCAAAAATGTTACGCGGGCACGCCAACGCATAGTCCCTGTTGTACAGACGGCCAACTCTGTTTCACCCTGCCAATGTCTTGAGGAGGGGATGGGGTCGAGACGAGTTTGGTTCAGCCCCATGTACATATCGACACCCTCTAGCTCAAGTAGCACTTCATCCGCCACGATGCCTTCGAGGGTCAGTCTAGCCGTGAGAGGCTGGAGAGAGACAAGAGGTTGAGGCGTTATACTGAGGCGCATACTGATGTCTCCACGCAATGCCACACAGTCCCCTGAGCTTAAGTCACAGGGTAACGGGTTTAAAAAAACAGCGTCACTGGCACGAAGCTGCTGTTGGCTGTTTTGATAATACGGCACACCAAACATTAACCCCCCCAATACGATAACCAGTAAAAAAACGAAAAGAACAGGCTTTAAATGTTGGAGTTTAGATGAATCTTGATCATGCATAGGAAAGAGTCTAGTTGAATTGAAGGGATTAGGCGATGTGACGAATTGTCGCAGTGCTTAGCTGGTTTCGGAAGGAAGTTCGTAAAAACCACGCCTAAGCAAAATAAGACGCCATTTAGCGACAATAGTTTCAGCCTCCTCAAATGAAGAAAGCAGCGTATGGGTGAATTCACTATCATCACTTGAGCAGTCTCCCCAGCTTTGAGTGAGAATAAGGTCTCCCATCAGGTCATGGTAGACACGAATAGTGAAATATTGGTCATCGTTTTGCCAGCGTAAAAGCACAGTTTATCTTCTAGTCATTAACAGGGTAGATGTATATGCGAGACCCCGACCCTATAACCTTCTATAATAAGTCGTTTCGCAATTTATGCGGCCAGTATTATAGAGATGTGGAGAAGGCTTTGACACCTAGAAAGCTAAGAATTGTTGCGGATGAGAATATACCAGCATTAGAGGCACTATTCGCGGATATTGGTGAGATTAAAACCTATCCAGGAAGGCATATCACCCATTCCGATCTTGTAAAGGCCGATGTTTTGTTGGTTCGATCAATTACCCAAGTGACAGCTGAACTTGTAGCCAATACGCCTATGCAGTTTGTTGGAACCGCCACGATTGGTACTGACCATATAGATGAAGCGGCTTTAAAGGCCTTAGGTATTGGCTTTAGCAGTGCTCCAGGTTGCAATGCCGATGCTGTCGTTGAGTACGTATTAAGTTGTTTGTTGCATTTAGCGGCAGAGCAATCCTTCTCATTGCACGAAAAAACCATTGGTATTATTGGTGTTGGGCAAGTGGGGGGGCGTTTAGCTAGTCGACTTCGAGCATTAGGTCTGTCTCCTTTATTATCCGATCCACCTCGACAAAAAAGAGAAGAGGGAGAGACTTTTGTGTCGTTGGATGAGTTGTTGGCGAGCTCCGATATTATCTGTTGCCATACACCCTTGACGCAAACGGGTGATGATCCCACTTGGCACTTGCTCAATGAGCAAACACTCCAGCGTATTCGTGCGGGCAGTATTTTACTCAATGCTGGAAGAGGGCCTGTGATTGATCAGCAAGCCTTGTTGGCAAGAATGAAAGGGGCGAATGACTTGACCCTTGTTCTCGACGTTTGGGAGCATGAGCCTGTAGTACTCGCTGATTTAGCCGCGTATGTTAGAATAGCCACGCCGCATATTGCGGGTTACAGTCTCGATGGAAAAATTCGCGGTACCTGGATGCTCAGAAATGCGCTGGCGAATGCCCTCGGCTTTTCACCACCCTTGCCGCTAGAGCACTATTTGCCTGTTGCTGACGCCCGTGAGTTAAAACTTGAAGCACAGGCAGATGTGTTATTACCAGTGCGACTGCTGTACGATCCCTATCGGGATGATCGTGCGTTGCGCCAAACGCTTCTGTTAGAGACCGCAGAGCAGGCCATTGCATTTGATCAGTTGCGCAAGCTTTACCCAGTTCGTCGTGAATTTTCGACCCTGACACTGGTAGTATCTTCTCCAGTGCAGGCAACCTATTTAGAATCTCTAGGTTTTAGAGTGGCATTAGAATAACGAGTACACATGTCTTTAACGGAATTATCTTTAATCGAAGGCTCAACACCTGTGCAACTAGCTGTGCAGCCTGTTGTGCCATCTCTTGCCTCACTTAAGCCTGTTCCTGGTGATCCGGTTCGATTGGAGGTTAGGCATCCCAAAGCACGTTTTAATCTGCGCTTTGTCGGCTTGTTTGAAGGAAAAGGCGTGATTTTGAGCGCCCCTCGCCAGCAAAAGATAAAGATCACTGAAGGCTCGGTTCTTTTGATCAAAATGATTTGTGCCAATCGGATCTGCAGTTTTTCAAGTCGATTAGTGAAGATTCAAGAGCAGCCATACCCCTTGTGGCATATCGAGTATCCTCAGGAGATGACGCTCAAGCGTTTACGTCAGCACACGCGTGTTCCTGTGGCGTTAAAAATCATGATCGATGCGGGGGATGATGCACCAAATTCGCAATGGCCAGCACTCTGTACGGATATCAGCTTGCAAGGTGCTTCTGTTGAGGTGACTAGCGGCTCTTTACCGCTCAAAAATAAGATGTTTATCACCGCTCGTATCCGTGTAGCGGGAGTGGACCATGTCCTATTATTACCCGCCTCGATTTGTCGAGTGGTGGAATCTGAGCAAGTGGGTATTAAAATTACTCGATACTCGCTTGAATTTTCCGACTTAGATGAAGACACACACCTGACTTTAGCAGGTTTTGTCTACCAGCAATGGCTATACGAGTGCGGGCAATTGGATACACTCTGAGTGTGTTAAAGCCGATTGTTTAACCCTTGTGGTGAATCCTCGAATATATTCTTTTTTAGCTTTGTGCTACTCTCTTGCATCCAATTATTAATTTTAGAGAGTCTAGAGTAGACTATGACCACCACTATTTCACTGGAAACAGTCGAAGCCCGTGCCAGTTATGGCATCGGCCGTCAGATGGGTGACCAACTGGCTCGTAATGGTTTTGAAGACGTTGAACTGGCTGCGGTGATCAGTGGCTTAGAAGACGCGTTCACCGGACAAGACCTTCAAGTCACTGCCGAGCAAATACAAGAAGCCTTCACCGAAATCAGTCGTCGTATGCGTGAAGCTGAAGAAGCACGCTCTGCGGCATTAGTTGAAGAAGGGAAGCAGTTCCTGATCGACAATGGCGCGCGTGATGAAGTGGTTGTTTTGGATTCAGGTCTTCAGTATGAAGTGCTTGAGGCAGGTGATGCTGAAGCGGAAAAAGCGACACGTGAGTCAACAGTCAAAACACATTACCATGGCACGTTTATAAATGGGCAAGTGTTTGATAGCTCTTATCAGCGCGGACAGCCGATTGAATTCCCTGTGACAGGTGTGATCAAAGGTTGGACAGAAGCGTTGCAGTTGATGAATCCGGGTGCGAAATGGCGCTTATATGTGCCTTATCATTTGGCTTATGGCGAGCAGGGCTCTCCAGGTGGAATCCCACCTTACTCCACGCTTATTTTTGATGTTGAGTTAATTGAGGTCCGTTAATTCACTTTGTTGAGTTGGAGGATAAAGGGATGGTTTTTTGAGGCCATCTTTTTTGTTTCCACTCAATGTAAAAAGCCCCCACTTTATTAAAAGAGGGGGCTTTTTTACAGATTCTTGTCGCAGCGTTTTAGGCTAAGACAAGAGATCTACGCAATCATTACTTGCCGAAGCTTTGAACTTGAGCAACGATAGTCTTGCTAGACTCAGTTGCAAGAGCAGTGAACGCTTCACCTTGTGCTTTGAGCAGGTTGAACAAAGAAGTGTTAGCTTCAGTGTTGAACTTGATCAAATCTTCAGGAGTTTTTAAAGTTTTTGCTTTTTCAGCTTCGGCTTTGAAAAACGCAACCAAGTCTTCGCCCGCTTTTTTCTGAAGCTCAACCGTTTTGGTTAAGGTTTCAGTTTGCAAAGCGATCAGGCTTTTAACGGCTTCTACAGGCTTTTGAAAATCAACAGTGTTAGTCATAATGTCTCTCCGAGATTGAAGGTCTATGCAGAACAATGTTGCACTGCACAATGAAGTCCATTATAGAGAGGTGTCTGAGCCTGTCAAGCCTTTTTGTTGCAATGCACAAATAAATATTTTTTAATTTTTTTCATGAAGTTTAATGTGTTTGTCACAGTTTTCTTACTCAGAAACTTCACCATTCCAGATGAGTTTTCCGCACTGTTGTAAATCGTAGCCTTTTAATTCCTGCGCACACAGACTTCCTTCTGAACTTTGCAACCACTCAAATAATGCTTGCAGTAGGCTTCGGAAATAGACGGGGCGAGGAATAACCAGTTCAAAGGATTCTTGGTAGACTGGAATAAATGTCAAACCTGCTTCAATGGCAGCTGATTCGGTGCCTGGGCCTATGTCCGCTTGATTACGTGCGATGGCGGCGGCGACCTCACGCTCGGTTAATGCACGAAAACTGATATTGAGATGCTCATGGCTTAAACGCTGCTGTGTTAGCCAGTCTTTCAAGAAGCGCTGGGATCCAGCCCCTTCTTGACGAGTGACCCAGCGTTTTTCCAGTAATCTTGTGGGTTCACTCAGGAGTGTTTCAGTATCATTTGTGCGAAACATCAAGCCTTGTTGACGTTTATATAAATGCACTAACACCCAGTGTCTTGATCCTGTGTATTGGCGAATAAGCGCGGGGTGTCTTAGATGACTTTCGTCTGCTTTGCCCCAGTGTACGGCACAGGCATCCACTAAGCCTTGCGACAGTAAGCTAAGACCTGCTTGCGTACCGGTAGGCATATAGCTATAGAGCGCTTTGTATTTCTGGGCCTGCATGATGCGAAGAAGTCCTGCCTGAAGAAGGGGATCATCGCTGCCCGCGATCAGTAAGCGGTCACTTAAAATGCCATGATGACTCGATTCAAGCAGCCATTGGTCCACGAGCTTTCTGGGAAACAACCATTTTCCGGTCACCTTGGTCGCTGGTAAATGGCCATCACTTGCCAGTTGGTATACTTTCTTCTCATTCAGATGTAAATAAAGGGCTACTTCTTTTACCGTCATGTAAGGGTGCTGCTCAGTCATCACGTTTCCCCTTTTTCTCTGACCGAGCTTGGGCTTGAGGCTTGGCATCAAGGATTAGACGGTCTTGGCCACTAAAGACGAGAAAGTGCCGACCTTTTGCCCTAGCTAACATCAGAATTCCGAGTTGCTGCGCGATTTCGAGTCCCATCTCTGTCGCGCCTGAACGAGAGAGTAGGACACTCATGCCCATTTGAGCGGTTTTAATCACCATTTCAGAAGTTAATCGTCCAGTGGTGTAAAACAGTTTGTCTGATGCATCTATGCCATCTAGCCATAAATGACCTGCGAGTGTATCAACCGCATTATGGCGTCCTATATCCTCACAAAATGCGAGTACTTCCCCTTCGGTTGAACAAATTCCACAGCCATGAACGGCTCCAGCATGCTTATAGGTTTCATTGTGTTGATTGAGTACGTCTAATAAATGATAGATCTGAGACTGTTTGATCTGCCAAGGCGATAATGTCATTTGCTCAAGGCGAGCCATTTGATTGCCAAACACAGTGCCTTGACCACAACCCGTCGTAACTGTTCGTTTAGAGAGGGTTTCATCCATATCATCGGGTGTACGTGAGGTGACAACAACCGCAGCTGCCACGTCCCAATCCACTTGAACCGCGATAACATCCTCTAGACGTTCGACGAGGTTTTGATTGCGAAGGTAGCCTAAAACTAAGGCTTCAGGATCTTCGCCCAAGGTCATGAGTGTGACGATTTCACGCTTGTTCAAGTAGAGGGTGAGCGGGCGTTCACATGCGAGCGCCTGTTCTCTCCATTCGCCCTGTTCGTCCATCACCCTGACTTGGGTTGTGAGTGGAGCGCGTGCTTGAGTCAATAAGGGGCGGTGCGCAAGCGTCATGAGTATTCCTTAATTTGAATCCCGCTGGTACAGGTTGTGAAGCAACTATCATACCAGTGATGGTGAGGGGGGAGCCTCGCTAGGTAGGTATGGCTTCTTGCTATGGATCCAATGGGTTTAGATTGAGTCAAAATGTCCCAGTGTAAAACAAGAGTTGTGATTTATTGACCGTATTACTTGCGTGGGAACTGTCTGTATCGCTGATTTTATCCTTGTTAGACATCACGGCACAGTCTTTGCCTGTGAACTATACTTGGTTAAAAAAGGGGAAAGACATGAAGCCGTCTGTTCATTATCCAACATTAGATACATGGCCTTTATGGGTTAGGTTGGAAAAACATGAAAAACTGTCGAGAGGTTGGCCTTGTATTACTTGGTCCGTGGCAGAAGTCTACGCGAAAGACCCTCAGCGCAGTGATGCTCACATGATTTGGTTACAGCTCTTTCGTGACGAGCGCATTGCCTATCGTTTCAATTTAAGTGCGGAAACGCCAAAACTCTTTGTTGTCTGTGAAGAGGTGTCATCCGAGCTGTCTCTTCCTCGAAAGCTCACCTGTGCTCAAGATGTCGCAGCCGATTATATGGATGCAAACCAGCCAGTGTTAAGTATTCCATTACCTGAAGCGATACACGCGTGGCTGGAAGCCTTTATGGCTGAACACGGAGAGGTCGAAGACCCAAAAGCCAACAAGCGGCGCTTGAGAACGGCCAGTTCATCAGAAGGAGCCTCCTCATGACCGACGGTTTTTTATCGCGTTGGTCTCGATTAAAACGACGTGAGCTGGATGAGTCTTCATCTCCTGCGTCAGAGCTAGACTCTTCTGTTGCGATAGAGGATACATTGATTGAGTCCGATATGTCAGTCGTTATCACAGACGTGGAGGAACCAGAAAGCCCTCCGCATTCGTCTGAGGATCTGCCGGGTGAGGAGGTTGTACTCACGGATATTGATATGCCAGATTTATCTACGATCACATCCAAAAGCGATATGTCGATGTTTTTCTCGAGTGGAGTTTCAGCAGAACTTAAGAAAAAGGCATTACGTCAGTTTTTTCATCAGCCTGAGTTCAATGTACGAGATCCTTTGGATGACTACGCATTGGACTATTCAAATCCAACTAAATTAATTTTGAAACCTGGAGAGGTTGTCCGAGGTTGGGCGAAAGAACGCATGGACGAGGCAATGGAGAAGGCGAGGGATGTTCTACTTTCGGATAATAAAGTTGTTGATTCTGAAGGTGTTTATTTGAAAGAAGAGGGTGCAGTTGATCAGAGTAACGACGGCACTGATGAGGCAGTCTTGCACAGCAAAAATGAACAGGGCGAGACAAAATGATGCAGTTGTGGATTTTTGATCTATAAAGCCTGGCTTTCATGTCAGTATTTTGTGCTTTTGTGGTCGTAAATCTTGGCTTCTTAATTGCTAACTTAACACTATAACTAAATAACTCGACCGCCATTGCTATTGAAAATAACGATATAGGCGAGCCTGAGAGAGTGTCAATGAAACCAAACAGCTTAATTCCAATTAAGGTCTTTACGGCAAGTTCGCAAGACAATGCGAGCGCGCGTCAGCAGGCGATAAATGCGTTGCCGCCCGTGCTAACCTTACAAGACAACTTAATCACCTATACCAGCCAAGGACATCTTTTAATCTTAGGCCCAGAAGATCTTATTCGCTTGGCAGCGGCTCAGTTATCAGGTTTGAAAAGCATCACCTTACTGGCCATGGGGCAGGTAAGCAGCCAATCAGATGAGCATTTGGAAAAAGCCTTAGCGGCCGTGCCTGAACTTACTCCAATATACCTACCGCTTGAATCCTTAACGGGTTGGTTAGGCTCCTACTACCTTCAGCTTAAAAGCCCGCAGGGCGACATCCTTAATCCGGCAAAAATTTACACAGGTAAAGATACATTTGACATGGTGCTGGATTTAAACCCGGAGCCAACACTGTCGGCTGAAATGTCGCCCCCTGGTTATTTCCACATTGCGGCGGATTCAGATCATCTCGTTCAGGCCATTGAAGAGATTTCGTCACTGGTGGGTGAGTTTGAAAAGCCGGAATATGTGCAGGTCAATCATGATATCTGTGCTCATTCGGATCGGGGCAAACTTGGCTGTACTCGTTGTTTGGATGTGTGTCCTGCCGATGCAATCACCAGTCATAACCAAACAGATACGCATGATTTTCAAATCAGCGTAGATGTGCACTTATGTCATGGAGCGGGTAGTTGTACCACGGTTTGCCCTACTGGTGCCTTGACCTTTGCAGCCCCCCGTCCGCAATCACAGCTTGAGCGTTTACGGCATTATTTGGATAGTTATCGTCAGGCAGGGGGAGAACATCCTGCCATCTTAATTCACGCAGAGCATACCGATATCGATCTAGAGGCACTGCCAACGCATGTTCTGCCCGTTGCTTTAGAGGAAGCAGCAGGTATTGGTGCAGAGCTTTGGTTGGCTTTGTTGGTGCATGGTGCAACCTATGTGGCGATTGCTCTGGATGAAGAAACACCGCCGAGCTTGCAGCGCTTGTTAAAAGATGAAATCAAGCTGACGGGTCGTTTATTGACAGCCTTGGGCCATCCCGCTCAGCGGTTATCCTTGGTTGATGTAGAGTTCATTGAGACAGATCTGGCTGAGCTGGAGCAAGCCGTTGCACTGTGGAGAGGGGTACCTGAGGGGCCAAGTTATCCTTACCAAGGTAAACGTAAAACGCTGAATGAAGCGCTTGATCGTTTATACGAACAAGGTGATGCCGAAGACGCAATCCTCACACTGCCAATGGGGAGCCCCTATGGTCAAGTGCTTGTTGATGAGGATGCATGCACCTTGTGTATGAGCTGTGTTGCTATTTGTCCGACCTCGGCTTTACACAGCGGAAAAGATCAATCACCTCGGTTATCTTTTTTAGAAGGTGACTGTGTTCAGTGCGGGCTTTGTGAGCGATCCTGCCCAGAGAAAGCCATTCAGCTGGAAGCCCGTTTTGCACCGGCTGCGGGCACTCGAGGTGAGCCTCGGGTCATGAAAGAAGAAGAACCTTTTCATTGCATCAGTTGCGGTAAAGCCTTTGCAACTCAGAGCACAATTAAAAAGATTTCTCAAAAGTTAGAAGCACATCCTTATTTTCAGGGCGAAGCTGCAAAGCGTTTACACATGTGCGAAGACTGCCGAGTTCGCGATAGTTATCGCGAATTGGCAGCAGATCCAGAAGCCCAACTAAGACTCTGAGGATTGATGTGTGGAAAATATTTTGATGCAACAGCAAATGACAGAAGACGATGCACTCAGGGCCGATGTCTATGCACTCTTGGCGGCACTGTGTCGAGCGCATCCCTCGTCAGAACTCTTGGACTTTTTGAAATCGGTTGAAGTGGATGCGTTTACCCAGAATCGTATGTCGCAAGCATGGCAATTGCTTAGGTTGGCGGCTGAACGAGCTCAGGTCGATCAGTTAGAGAATGAGTACGTCACGCTATTTATCGGAATATCGCAAGGTGAGCTGACGCCCTTTGCATCTTGGTACTTGACAGGCTCGCTGATGGAAGCCCCCTTGATTGAGTTGCGTAATGACTTAAATCTACTTGGCTTTGAGCGGGAGGCATCTGTTAAAGAGCCAGAAGATCATATTTCGGCCTTGCTTGAAGTCATGGGGTTATTGATTCAACAGGGCGCTTCACGCGAGCGCCAAGCGGTTTTTTTTCAACGACATATTAGTGCTTGGGCGGATCAGCTTTTTGTTGATATGGCTAAAGCGCCCAGTGCTGTGTTTTATAACGCCGTAGCGATGCTAGGGCAGGCCTTTGTAAACACCGAAAAAGTGTACCTACAGAAACGTCCCGATGCCGCCCAAAGCGTGCACCTACGGGGATGAGGAGACATACCATGCATAACAAGAAACAACCTGTTAATGAACAAGCAAGTGTTGGACGCCGTCAATTTCTGAAAGGAATGGCTGTCGTATCCGCTGCAGGTGTTGCTGTCACGGCGGGTCAAGCCGCTGCGTCTGTAGATCTACCTGAAATAGCGGCTGCTCCTGAAGTTCAGGGCTACCATGAAACGGATCATATCCGTGCTTATTATGCTAGCTGTCGCTGATCACGACGGTCATACACTCGAAAATTGAGGGAATGAAAATGCGTCTACATAAAAAAGTCAGTGATTCGTCACTGGATTCACAGAGCGCGAACCGTCTTGGTGTGAGTCGCCGTGGATTTTTAAAAGGCACGAGCCTTGCTGCCGGTGGTATTGCGGCGACAGGGTTGTTGGGCAAAACGATGATTCGTCCCACACAAGCGGCAACGCCTAAATCCAGTGCCCCTGTTGAGATTAAACGCACCATCTGCTCACATTGTTCAGTGGGTTGCGGTGTCTATGCACATGTACAAAATGGTGTGTGGACCTATCAAGAAGCCGCGTTTGATAACCCCATCAACAAGGGTGCCCATTGCGCGAAAGGGGCCGCTCTTCGATACCATGGTCATTCGACACGTCGCTTAAAGTATCCGATGAAGCTTGAAAATGGCCAGTGGAAAAAGCTGAGCTGGGAGCAAGCGATCAATGAAGTGGGCGATAAAATTGAACAAATTCGTGCCGAGTCCGGTCCTGACTCTGTCTTTTGGTTAGGCTCTGCCAAGTTTAATAACGAACAAGCCTATTTGTTCCGCAAAATGGTGTCTTTGTGGGGAACGAACAACGTTGAGCATCAAGCCCGTATTTGTCACTCGACAACGGTTGCAGGTGTTGCGAATACTTGGGGCTATGGCGCGATGACCAATAGCTACAACGACATGCAAAACAGTCGTTCTATGCTGTTTATCGGCTCGAATGCCGCTGAAGCTCACCCTGTTTCGATGCAGCATGTGTTGATCGCCAAAGAGCGCAACAATTGTAAAATTGTTGTAGCGGATCCTCGCTTTACACGCACGGCTGCAAAAGCCAATCAGTATGTTCGTATTCGTCCGGGTTCAGACGTAGCCTATGTGTGGGGGCTCTTGTGGCATATCTTTGCAAACGGCTGGGAAGATAAGCAATATTTAGCTCAGCGTGTCTATGGGATGGACGAAATCCGTGAAGAAATTAAGCAGTTCCCACCCGAGGTAGTACAGGACATTACGGGTGTGGATGAACAAACCATGTATCAAACGGCTAAGCTGCTGTCTGATAACCGTCCAGGCTGTGTTGTCTGGTGCATGGGTGGAACACAACACACGACGGGCAACAACAACACCCGAGCTTACTGCATCCTCGAACTCGCATTGGGCAACATTGGTAAATCCGGTGGTGGTGCAAACATCTTCCGTGGTCACGACAATGTTCAGGGTGCCACTGATTTTGGGGTTTTGTCTGACTCGTTACCCGGCTATTACGGCTTGGCTGATGGCGCGTGGAAGCACTGGGCGGGTGTTTGGGGCGTTGACTTCGAGTGGATTCAAAACCGTTTCGATCAGACAGAGTATCGTGGCGGCAAGCCCATGAACACCAACGGAATTACAGTTTCACGTTGGGTGGATGGTGTTCTTGAAGACAAAGAGAAGATGGCGCAAAACGATAACATTCGTGCCATGTTCTACTGGGGGCATGCGGTCAACTCTCAGACTCGCGGTCCTGAAATGCGTGAAGCCATGAAAAAGCTGGATATGATGGTCATTGTTGATCCTTATCCAACCGTGGCGGCTGTCATGAATGACCGTACAGACGGTGTCTATCTCTTACCTGCTTGTACTCAGTTTGAAACCTATGGATCCGTGACGGCCTCTAACCGTTCGATTCAATGGCGCAGCAAAGTAATCGAGCCTCATTTTGAATCCAAGCCAGACCATGAAATCATGTATCTACTGGCAAAGAAAGTGGGTATTGAGGAACAGGTATTTAAGAATATTGCAATCAATGGCAACGAACCTCTGATCGAGGATATTGTCCGCGAGTACAACCGTGGCATGTGGACCATCGGTTATACAGGCCAAAGTCCTGAGCGCCTAAAGTACCATCAAGAAAACTGGCATGCGTTTGATTTCACCTCGCTGCGTGCCGTTGGAACCGATGCTCACGGCGACTTCTACGGCTTGCCATGGCCTTGCTGGGGAACGGCAGAGATGAAACACCCTGGTACGCATGTTCTCTACGACACCAGCTTACCGGTTAAGGATGGCGGTTTAGGCTTCCGTGCCAACTTTGGCGTGGAGCGCAATGGCCAAACCCTATTGGCGGAGGGCTCAGCCCCTGTCGGCAATGAAATTGGTGATGGCCATCCGGAGTTTACAGCGGCGATGTTGCAGCAACTCGGTTGGTGGGATGATTTGACCGATGCTGAAAAAACAGCGGCCGAAGGCAAAGATTGGAAAACCGATCTGTCAGGCGGCATTCAGCGTGTTGCGATCAAACATGGTTGTGCACCTTTTGGTAATGGTAAAGCCAGAACAGTGGTTTGGACCTTCCCAGATGCGATTCCTAAGCATCGTGAGCCTCTTTACACTACGCGTCGTGATTTGGTTGCCAAGTACCCAACATGGGATGATTTTGAATCTCTCTACCGTATGCCAACACTGTATAAAACCATTCAGGATCGTGATACCAGTGCTGAATTCCCCATTATTCTCACGTCTGGACGACTGGTTGAGTATGAAGGCGGTGGTGATGAAACACGTTCTAACCCATGGTTGGCCGAGCTGCAGCAGGATATGTTTGTCGAAATCAATCCCTTTAATGCCAATACCTTGCGCATTGCCGATGGTGATGATGTTTGGGTGTACGGTCCAGAAGGCGGACGGGTGCGTGTGAAAGCAATGGTCACCAATCGTGTTGATCGTGATGTTGCCTTTATGCCTTTCCACTTCGGTGGTGAATTCCAAGGAGAAGATTTACGCAAGCGTTATCCTGCAGGCAGTGATCCTTACGTATTAGGGGAGGCCGTTAACACGGTGACAACCTATGGCTATGATCCGGTGACCCTAATGCAAGAAACGAAATGTACTGTATGCCGTATCGAGAAAGCGGCCTGAACCCACAAAAAATAAAGCAGGGCTTTTATCAGTGAATAAAAGTCCATAAGGAGAATATCCATGGCTCGTATGAAGTTTTTATGTGACTCAGAGCGCTGTATCGAATGTAACGGCTGCGTCACAGCCTGTAAAAATGCCAATGAAACCGAATGGGGGATTCAGCGTCGTCGAGTTGTCACGCTTGATGATGGTGAGGTTGGCAAAGAAGTGTCCATTTCAGTGGCCTGTATGCACTGTACGGATGCACCCTGTATGGCCGTTTGTCCGACGGATTGCTTCTATCCAACGGAAGATGGCTTGATTCTCCATAACAAAGATGCCTGTATTGGCTGCGGTTATTGTTTATACGCGTGCCCCTTTGGTGCGCCACAGTTTCCGCAACAGGGTGCATTTGGGGCACGTGGGAAAATGGATAAATGCACTTTCTGTGCCGGAGGTCCTGAGTCTGATCCAGTGCTAGAGGAGCAGAAATACGGGGCGAATCGACTGCGCGAAGGCAAGTTACCACTTTGTGCTGAAATGTGCTCTACCAAGGCGCTTTTGGCAGGAGATGCTCAGCAAGTGGCTGATATTTTCCGTGAGCGTGTGGTCTACCGTGGCCATCGCAACAGTGCTTGGGGTTCGGCAGATCATGAAGCGGATCAGTCTGAACAGTTGGCAAAAAATGCGGCTGACTTGGCCTATGACGCAACGCAGAGTGTATAGCTATGGAAAAATCACGGTCTAGAACGAGCGTTGGATTCTGGCTGGTGATGCTGCTGGTGGGCTGTATGTTCAGCCTGCCAGTTGTTGCGCAAAGTCAAGGAGCTGATGCTCGTCGCGAGGCGTTGCAATCCATGCCTGGAACGACTCCTGACTTTTGGCGGGATGCGGCTGGCGGTGTGAGCGGCCGGACGACATCTCAAAGCGTGGGTGCAGACACACTCATAATGACAGAGGGCGAGCGATGGAAGGAGATCCGAAACGAATGGATATCACCCGGAGGGCTTTTAGCGCTTGGGGGTAGCTTAACCGGCATCACTTTCTTTTATCTGTTGGTAGGTCGCGTAAAATTAGAGCATCCAAGAACAGGCAAAAGAATAGAGCGCTGGACGCGCTGGGACAGAGTCATTCATTGGTATGTTGCCACGCTGTTTATCATTTTGGCGTTAACGGGACTGTCAATTTTGTACGCAAAATGGTTCTTGATGCCTATTTTGCCAACCAGTCTCTGGTCGGCCTGGATGATCGCCGCGAAAAATATTCATAACTACTTGGGGCCACTCTTCTCTCTAGGCGTTTTGGTCATGATAGTGAAGTGGATTAAACATAACTTTTTTAACTTAGTTGACCTTAAATGGTTCATCAAAGGTGGTGGGATCGTCGGTAAAGGTCATCCCTCCGCGGGCTATCTTAATGGTGGTGAAAAAGTATGGTTTTGGATGATTGTCTTCGTAGGCTTAACTGTTGCTGTCTCTGGATTGGTTTTAGATTTTCCTAACTTCGGTCAAACTCGCGAAACCATGCAATTATTCTTAATTATCCATGCTGTCTCTTCTCTTGTCTTAATGGCCGCTGCTTTTGGTCATATTTACATAGGGACGTTGGGGACTGAAGGGGCGTTTGAAGGAATGAAAACAGGCTATGTTGATGAGTCTTGGGCCAAGCAGCACCACGACCTTTGGTACGAAGAGGTTACACAAAAGCAAAACAAATCTTAAGTTATCTTAAGCTTTGGTTCTGATTTGATATTGGTTTAAACGGCCTGATAGACCTCACCCCTATCAGGCCGTTTTTTTATGGATAGGGTGGATTCTCATCGTTGTTTTGGATAGGCTGAAAATCTATCTGGACTCATGTGCCCCCTATGTGGTTTTATCTCTCGAATTTCAACACTTTGCTGAGAGTGCGCTAAAGTGTGGGCTTACGGGATATACTCATCATTCAAAAAACTCTGCACAGGATAACGACAATGAAAACATTGGATCAAACCACTCAGACTGAGTTAGAGGCGGCAGCATTTCGCACCTTAATTCAGCACTTAGATGTGAATAAGGATGTTCAGAATATTGACCTTATGATTTTGGCTGATTTTTGTCGTAATTGTCTGGCCAAATGGCTGGTATCAGCAGCCGAAGCCAAGGGTATCCAATTAGGCTATGAAGAAGCACGTGAACATGTGTATGGCATGCCCTATAGCCAATGGAAGGATCTGTATCAAGCACCTGCAACCCCTGAACAGTTAGCTGCTTTTGCGCAGCGTGAGGCCGCGAAGAAAGGAGCGAAAGAATGAGCGAGCCTATCAGTCTCAACATAGCCGTATTAACCTTGTCTGACACCCGCACTCTTGCTGAGGATCGTTCTGGCGATACGCTGGTATCTTTACTCGAAGCAGCAGGGCATTGTTTGGTTGATCGGGCCCTGATTCCTGATGATGTGTATCAAATGCGAGCGGTGGTGAGTCGCTGGATTGCTGATCCGAGTGTTCAGGTGGTGCTGACAACGGGTGGTACTGGTTTTTCAGGACGAGATTCAACCCCTGAAGCGCTGCGCCCGCTATTTGATACAGAGATAGAAGGCTTTGGTGAATTGTTTCGTCAGGTGTCCTGGCATGAGATTGGATCATCGACTGTGCAGTCAAGGTGTTTGGCGGGTTTGGCTAATCGCACGGCCATTTTTTGTTTGCCAGGCTCCACGGGTGCCTGTAAAACGGCGTGGAATCGTATTTTGCTTGAGCAGTTGGACAGTCGCCATAAGCCATGCAACTTTGTAGGGATTCTGCTTCAAGGTAAGCAACTACACACTTAATCATCAATTGAAATCACACAGAGAGAATAATGGCCAATACGCTTACTGCTGTTGATGATGCAATTCAACGTATGTTGTCTGCAGTCGAACCCTTACAACGTTTTGAGATTGTCGATTTAATGGCGGCGGCGGGTCGAGTGTTAGCTGAAGATCAAGTGGCTCCTTGCCATGTGCCGCCAGCCGATAACAGTGCTATGGACGGCTATGCCTTGCGTTTTGCGGATGCGAGGGCGCCACTCCCTATTTCTCAGCGAGTGGCGGCAGGGCAAGCTCCCCAGCCATTAAGGCCTGGCACCTGTGCACGCATTTTTACTGGAGCCGAAATTCCGTTGGGTGCAGATACGGTGGTCATGCAAGAAGAGATTGTATTGACTGCATTTGACGATGTCTGCGTGCCTAGCGATATACGTTTAGGTCAGAATGTCCGCCCCAAAGGGCAGGATATTCAAGCAGGGAAATGCATTCTCAAAGCAGGCACACGTTTGGACTACCGCCATTTAGGATTGTTAGCAAGTGTGGGGATTGCGCAGGTTTTAGTTTTTATGCCAATTCGTATTGCTCTTCTGTCCACGGGGGATGAGCTAGTTCAACCTGGGCAGGTTTTAAAGACAGGACAGATTTACAATTCGAATCGTTTTTTGTTGCAGGGCTTTTTGCAAACGCATATGGCTGAAGTGGTTCGTTTTATACAAGTCCGCGATGGTTTTAAAGAAACCCTAGCGGCTTTGGAAGAAGCGGCGGACAGTTCTGATCTTGTGATTTCGACTGGGGGTGTTTCTGTCGGAGAAGAAGATCACGTAAAACCAGCGGTTGAAGCCCTGGGTGAGTTAAGCTTGTGGCGCTTAGCCATGAAGCCTGGCAAACCCCTCGCATTTGGTCGTGTTAAAGAGACCCCCTTTATCGGATTGCCTGGCAACCCGGTATCAACCTTTGTTGGGGCGAATGTGTTTGTGCTTCCTGTGCTTAAGCGCTTGGCGGGCGAGAGTGCGCCATCCTCACCCTTAAGGCTGACAGGTCGTGCCCAGTTTTCGGTGACCACTCAGATACGTCAAGAATATGTGAGGGTTAAGGCCACTTGGCAGGACGGGCAGTGGTGCTTGTCGGCATACCCCAATCAGAACTCTGGTGTCCTGAGTTCGGCTGTTTGGGGCAATGCCATGGCAGTGATTCCGCCTTCGACTCAGATTGAGGAAGGTAAAGAGGTAAGTTTTTTCTTTTACACGACTCCGAACCCAGATAATAACTGACGCATGGTTTCCTCATCTTCTTGATTGATAACAGCCTTTTCTCGTAAAAAAATACTAAATTGGCTGCCGTTATCGAGAGTTGAGGATACTGTAATATCCCCTCCGTAGCGACGTGCAAGAGAACGGCTGATGGATAACCCCAATCCATTTCCGTTCTCTCTTGTGGTGAAAAAGGGTTCAAAAATACGTGCCAGCACTTCTTCAGATATACCAACCCCTTCGTCCCGAATTCGGATTTCGACGCCGAGCGCGCCCTCATGTGTTGTCCAAACATGGGTTGATACCCATATGTTTCCTGCGGCGGGCATCGCATTCGCTGCGTTCAACAACAGGTTGATCAATACCTGTTGGAGTTGTTGGCGATTTCCTTCAATTTCCCCTAAGTAGCTGTAGTTTTGTTGAACCTGGATACACTTTTTATCCAAAGCATGCCGAACTAATGCGAGTGTGTCCTTGACTACATCATTAACGGCTAAAGTGTGCAGTTGATCGATAACTTGCCCCGGACGAGAGTACTGTAAGAGATTGTTAATAATAGCTCTAATTCGATAGACCTGTTCAATAACCGTATCGATTTCATCTTGAACCAAAGAAGCAGATGGACCGAGCTCGCCCTGAAGTAAATCCATGTGACCTAAAATAACCGCTGCAGGATTGTTGATTTCATGTGCGATTCCAGCCGTTAACTCGCCGAGAACGGCAAGTTTTTCCTTGGTAAATAGCTCGGCTCGCGTTGCTTTTAAGAGCTCGATCGACTCCTCTAGAGCTTCCGTTTTGAGCTGCAAACTAAGCGTGCGTTCTTTGACTTTTTGTTCTAGCCGCTCAGCGGCTTGTCGAATTGTTTCTTGGCGAGCATCGAGCTCGTCCAGCATAGAGTCAAACTGATGTGCGAGATCCGAAAACTCATCCTCATTGCGTAACTGGCCTATCCGCGTTTCGTTCGATCCAGATCGAACAGCCATCACCGAGGTATGAATCCGTTGAATGGGATGGAACAAATGGTTGGCACTGCGCCAGACTAAAATGGCAGAGATCAGCAGTACAAAGGTAAGTGTTAAACCCATTTCGCCTAAGGTGCGTAAGTACATTTCAAAGAAAGGGCTTTCAGAGAAACCTGCATAGAGCACGCCAATCAGTTCATTATTTAAGCCATATAAGGGCTCATATGCACTGATAAACCAGTCGCTAACGACAAAAGCACGGTCGAGCCAAATTCGCTCTTCCACTAATACACGATCGTATACTTCAGACGAAATGCGTGTGCCAATGGCTCGGATAAACCCTGTATCCGAAAGATCGTAGTTAAGGTCAACAGGGACATTTGTGGTGATCCGCGTATCCCCCAAGAATAGTGTTACGGTACCAATACCTCTCTCGGGCAATGCATCTTGCCCATAGACCAGATCCCGAATCTCATCCACGAATTCCAAATTATTGTTTAACATCAACCCTGCATCCAGTACATAGAGCAGCTGACCGTTTGCGTCCAAAATGGGGTGCAGTGTTCTGACGAACATGCCTCGGTCTTCAAGGGTGCGGTCCGTGGGCTTGGCTCTTGGAGTCTGAATCACTTGAGTGAGGGCTTTTTGTGGTAAATCAGGATCAATCTCTTTCATTTCAGAAGGCGTGAGGACCGATAACCCTTTAATGCTGTCTCCTGCCTGCAACCGATTGACGCTGTTTTGAGTTCCAGATGGCGTATTTGCCAGGTCGAGTAATTCATCAGGGCTTAAAATGCGCAAAAAATCGACGCGATAGCGTGACTTCATGTCCTGCAGCAGTGCGTTTAATGAGGCTCTGTCATGATGTAGCAAGTAGGGCGGGAGTGACCAAGTGTGGCCTAACAGCTCTAGATTCTCAAGTTGCCGATCCTGCATTAACTGCAATGTGCTGCGTGCCACAGCAAGATCCGAAGCCACTTTCATATAAAGCTGTCGATCGGTATAAGTGGTTGTCCAATAGGCCGTTAAGCCTATTAATGCCGCCAAAGTGAGTAAAATTGGCGTTAAAATTAGAAGGAGTAAGCGCCCTCTAACGGAACGTCGCCAGGGTAAAGGCATCATGATTCATCAACGTGCATGAGCGAAGGATGACTGATGTCGGTTTCCATCCAACTGGCCAACTTACGATCCAGTGTTTTGCGAGCAACGCCGAGTTGGCGAGCGGCGGCTGATTTGTTGCCTTCACATGCGCTCAGTACTCTTAAAATATGTCGCTTTTCAACTTCCTCTAACGGCCAGCAACTTGGGTAGCCTGCGCCTAGGTTTCGGTCATCGTCATCATGAATCAGTTCATCTAGTGGTAGATGGCCTAAAAGTATACAACGCTCGATAAAGTTCTTGAGCTCTCGAATGTTACCCGGCCAGCTATGAGACTGCATGGCTTTTAGGTCATCATGGGTAAAGGGTACAGCAGGCAGTCCTAAATCAGATGAAAGCTTGCGCGAGAAATAGTGAGCAAGCTGTGGAAGGTCTTCCACACGGTCACGTAAAGGGGGGAGAGTTAAGGTCAGTACATTTAAGCGAAAAAATAAATCTTCACGAAAATTATGGGATTTGACTTCTTCACTCAGCTTTCGGTTTGTCGCGGCTAAAATACGGACCTGAGTAGGGATCTCCCGTTCGCTCCCAACCGGGCGAATGGTTTTTTGCTCCAATACCCGCAAGAGTTTGGCCTGCATGCTTAAAGGCAGTTCACCTATTTCATCTAAAAATAGAGTCCCGCCGCCAGCATAGGTAAACAGACCTTCGCGCGCTCGATCCGCTCCGGTAAAGGCGCCTTTAGTATGACCAAACAGTTCTGCTTCAAGAAGCTCGGGTGAGATGGCACCGCAGTTGACTGGAACAAAGGGACCTTCTCGTCCTGAGTGTTGGTGCAGTGCACGCGCAACCAGCTCCTTGCCTGTACCAGACTCACCTTCAATTAAAACAGCTGAGGGTGTTGGTGCAACACGACGGATAACGGCATCAAGGCGCTTGATAACGTTGCTGTTGCCGAGCATGGGCGTTTCCGATTCAAGATAGCGCGTGACTTCTCGGCGCAATAAAAAGTTTTCCCGGGCGAGCTGCCTACGCTTTAGCACACGCATGACAGCATTCATCATTTGCTCAAGTCGAAAGGGCTTGAGGATAAAGTCAGCTGCACCGACACGTAGGGCTTGAATGGCTGTGTCTAATTCCGCATATGCCGTCATGAAAATAACATCTGAATGTCGATTGGGGTCATCGAGAGCTTCGTGCCATTCAATCCCCGAGCGCCCAGGTAGTTTCACATCAACAATGAGTAGATCAAAATGACAGCGGCGTCGAATTTCTTCGGCCAGGTCGATGCTCCCTGCAACCTCAACTAAACCAAAGTGTTTTTGCAGCGCTTTTTGTAAAAAGCTGCGCATGCCTGATTCGTCATCAACAACCAGTACTGACGCTGAACGGCACAAGTTATAATCAAGAGTCGAAGAAGTCATCGTGTTACTCAGAATTTTTTAAACAGGGTGTTGCGAATTGTCTCATATTCAATTCTATATGTGTAATTTTGTCTCACTTATAGTATTACGTTTAAAGGGCTTGTTTTGGTTTTTTGCCTAGGTTTTTTCTTTCATACCCCGATCTATATGGGTTTGGATAGTTTGTTTAAAAATACTGGTCTTTAGATTGCAGGTATTGCATGGCAAATGTTACTTAGTCTTGGCTCAACTAAAAGGAATACGCATGATAAAACGTTTCACTTTCAGACTGCTGCTGGTCGGCCTTTGTTTGAATTCAGGATTGTCCTTCGCGGATACTCAGCTTCGATTAGCGACAACCACAAGTACCTATAACTCAGGTCTACTCGACTTTTTATTGCCTGAGTTTGAAGCAAAAACGGGTGTACAAGTGCAAGTGATATCAGTGGGGACAGGGGCTGCACTGCGCTTAGGTCAAGATGGTGATGTCGATTTAGTGATGACCCACGCGCCCAAAGCTGAAGCTGCATTTGTGGCTGCTGGATATGGAATTGAACCCAAAGCATTAATGTATAATGATTTTGTGATTGTAGGGCCAGTAGGCGATCCATCAGGCTTGAAAGAGGCAAGGAGTGCGGTTGATGCTTTTAAGCGCATGGTGACGAGTAATGCCCTGTTTATTTCACGTGGCGATGAATCAGGAACACACATCAAAGAAAATGAAATCTGGCAAGCGGCAAATATAACGTTACCCTTTGCAGGCTATCGTGCCGTGGGGCAGGGCATGGGGCGCGTGTTATCCATAGCGGATGAGTTACAAGCTTACGCCTTAACGGATCGCGGCACTTGGTTAGCGATGAAGCGTAAGTTGGATTTAGCGCTTGTTTACGAAGGCGATGAGCGTTTATTCAACCCTTACCAAGTGATTTTAGTTAGTCCAGACCGGCATCCTCATGTGAAAGTTAATGTGGCAAGACAGTTATCCGATTGGTTGGTGTCAGCTGAGGGGCAAGCTCTAATCAATGCTTTTGAAATCGAGGGTGAGGCGTTGTTTTTTGCTTCTGCACATTCTGAATAACGCTGTTTTACTCCTTTACGCTTCATTTAAACGCCCTTGCACGGGGCATTTTTATTGATCTTGAAGAGTGTCTAGGCTAACGTCAGTCACTTTTTTGTGTGTGACGCTTTGGGGAAAATTGCGTGGAATCTATTTCACAGGCTACTTTTGACGCATTAGCATTGCTTATGTCTGGCGATGCTGCTCTTTGGGGAATTATTCTCGTCTCTTTTAAGGTGTCTTTAACGGCGTTGTTACTAGCCTTGCCTGCTGCGTTGGCCTTAGGTTTTGTTTTGAGTTTTTGGCGGTTTCCGGGTCATTGGATGATTGTGACATTGAACAATACACTGTTGGCCATTCCAACGGTGGTGATTGGCCTGATTCTTGTTTTGTTGTTATCTCGTAATGGCCCTTTTGGTGATCTACGCCTCCTTTTTACACAGCCTGCGATGATTATTGGTCAAATTCTGATTTGTTTTCCTTTGCTAGTGACAATGCTACACGCAGCATACCAAGGTGTGTCCCGGCATGCTTGGGAGACGGCTCGTACACTTGGTTGTTCGCGACTGAAAACCCTATGGTTGATCACACGTGAGGTTAAGTTTTCTGTTCTGGCAGCCTTGGTTGCTGCGTTTGGACGTATCGTTGCGGAAGTGGGATGTGCAATGATGGTGGGGGGGAATATTGCTGGTTATACTCGAACAATTACGACGTCGATCGCCTTAGAAACGACGAAAGGCGAGTATGTTCAAGGTATTGCTTTAGGAATTGTTCTTTTGGTTTTAGCATTGCTGTTAAATCTATTGGTTGGCATTAGTCGAGGGCGCAGTATACAGGGTGTGTCGCAATGACAAGTTTATCGGCAGAGAATATCTGTATCCGCTATGGTGGAAAAACACTTTGGCAAGTGGATCGTTTAGTGTTGCCTGCATCTCGGTTAATTCATTTACAGGGTGCGAATGGTAGTGGTAAAACCACTTTGATGAAGGTCTTGTCTGGTTTGTTAAAGCCCGATAGTGGCAAAGTAAGCGTGGGTTTAAATGCGCTAAAGGTAGGCGATGGGCGTGTCTGTTATCTTCATCAGCACCCCTATTTATTTGATGTAACTGTCCAAGAAAATTTGCGTTTAGTGCTAGACAGTCAACGACTGACAAAAAAAGAAAATGCGGTGCGCCTAGAAGAAGCTATGTCTTGGGCAGGGTTGACGGAGTTGGCTTGCCAGTCGGCAAGAACCTTGTCGGGCGGTCAGCGGCAAGCCTTGGCAATGGCAAGAGCTTGGTTATGTCGCCCCGCTTTTTGGTTGCTAGATGAGCCTACGGCAAGTTTAGATACTGAGGCAACTTTGCGTTTCAGTGATCTGGTTAAGCAAATTTTAGACGAGGGCGCTGGTGTGCTGTTAACGGCTCATCAGTCAGGGCCGTTATCAGCGTTGTGTCATGAATCTTGGGTGTTAAAAGAAGGGCGATTGCATGGTAAGTAATAATCACAACACGTCACGCTCTAGCGTCAGTATCAGTGGAGTGGTGCTCGCAGGAGGACAGGGGCAGCGAATGGGCGGGCAGGATAAAGGATGGGTACACTATCAAGGCGTGCCTATGATTGAGCGAGTTCTGTCACGCTTTCAGCCTCAGGTTAATGAGTTGATCATTAATGCCAATCGTTCAATTGATGCGTATCAGGCGTTGGGTGTACAGGTGGTCTCTGATATTGAAGGAGGTTTCCAAGGGCCTATGCTAGGTATCGCAACAGGTCTTACGGTTGCACAGCACGATTGGGTTATGTTTGTTCCTTGTGATGGTCCTTTTCTTGCCTTAGACCTCGTTGAACAATTTTATCAGGCGGCTTGTGAATCGAATGCCAAGATTGTTGTTGCTGCTGAAGGTGAGTTTTTGCAACCGATGGTTGTTATGTTGCATCGCCAACTCTTGCCAAATCTACTACAAGCACTTGAGGAGGGGGAGCGTAAGCCGGACCGATGGTATGCCAGTATTGGTATGGCTAAAGTGGCCGTGGAATCCGAAAGCTTGCGTAACTTTAACTCGTTAGATCAAATGAATGAGGTTTGATTTACCTTATTTTTAGATTGGCGGTTACTTTTTTCATTTTTGTTATGGAATACTCTTTGCTGGTTTATTGGAATAATAACGATAGGACCTGTCATCTATATGAGCGAGTTTCCTCTCCCCTTACTGGGTTTTGCGGCTTGGAGTGGTACGGGTAAAACCACACTGCTCACTCAGCTGCTGCCAAGGCTAAAAGAACGTGGATTACGGGTTGGTTGCATTAAGCACGCACACCATGACTTCGATGTCGATATTCCGGGTAAAGACAGTTACGAATTACGTCATGCAGGCGCCAGTCAAATGCTGATTGCGTCGGCCAAACGCAGTGCCTTAATGATCGAGTCTGCGCGGCCTGAACTCCCTGATTTACACAGCCTTGTCAGCCAACTGCACTTAAGTGAGCTAGACTTAATTTTAGTAGAGGGTTTTAAAGCAGAAACCTACCCAAAAATTGAGCTTTATCGAGCCTGTGTGGGTAAGCCGCTGCTGTATCCTAATGACCCGACGATCATTGCTGTCGCTACTGATTCATTGGCCGAACTCAGTCAAGACTGCCCTCTACCCGTATTAGATATTAATTCGATTACCCAAATTGAACAATTTGTTCTCGATATGAGCCAGCTTTCTCATATGAGCCCAGCGTCACAAGTGAGGCTTTATGACTGATCAATCACTATCATGCTTTGATTTTATTGAACCGGGAGCCGATCCTTTTTTGCCGCTTGAAGAGGCCGTTGAACGTATATTGTCGAGTGTTCAGCAGCCTCCCAGAATAGAAACCATTGATCTGTCGTCTGCTCATCAGCGCATACTGGCCTCGGACGTTTTGTCACCAATGAACGTTCCGCCTCACCGTAATTCGGCGATGGATGGGTATGCGGTGAAGGGGGGTGACCTTGGTCAAAGAGAACATTGGATTGTTCAGGGTACAGTTCTTGCAGGGCAGGTCCCTGGCTCATCCTTACAGCCAGGGCATGCTTTTAAAATCACGACAGGAGCACCCATGCCAGAAGGTGCTGATACCGTTGTGATGAAGGAGGTTTGCCAACTAAAAGGAGAGACGCTCATTATTCCTTTGGCAAAGCAGCCGATCTCAGGCAGTAACGTTAGGCAAGCCGGTGAAGATATCCAAGAGGGGAGCCGTCTGTTACGAGCAGGACAACGTTTATCTTCGGTTCAGATCGGTCTCTTGGCATCCCTAGGCTTAGCACAGATCCCTGTTTACAAACCCATCCAAGTCGCCGTTTTTTCCACAGGTGACGAAGTTCATGCACCAGGGCAGGCACTCTCGCCTGGTGGGATTTACGATACCAATCGTTTCACATTGCTAAGCAGCCTCCGGTCTCTAGGCTGTGAGGTTATGGATATGGGGATTTTGCCAGATGACTTACCCTTATTAATCGATGCACTGGCGTCCGTTCAACATTCGGCGACCTTGGTGTTAACCAGCGGCGGTGTTTCGGTTGGGGAGGCGGATTATGTCAAACAAGCCGTATCGGCCTTAGGTCAAATTGGTTTTTGGCAGTTAGCGATTAGGCCTGGTCGACCTTTGGCGTTTGGGCGTTTGCTGTCAGAGGCATCCCCTGTAGGTTGTTTGTTTGCTGGCTTGCCAGGAAATCCAGTTGCAAGCCTAGTCACGCTGATGTTGGTTATACAGCCTTTAATTCGGAATTTACAAGGTGAGCAGGGCTGGCAAGGGCTGACGTTAACAGCTAAGGCGGGTGAACCTATGAAGAGCCGCCTTGGACGAAGTGATTTTCATCGCGGCGTGCTTAGTTTTGATAGCCAAGGGCAAGCTCAGGTTGTGACGACTGGACGTCAAGGGTCCGGTATTCTCACCTCAATGCACCAAGGGAATTGCCTCATACGCATCCATGACACACAAGCTCAAGTGAACCAAGGCGATTCAGTAACAGTTTACCCTTTTAGCACTTGGCTTCCTGGTTGGCAGTCCTCGCATTTTACTGAAGGAAATTAGATGACTAAATTGACGCATATCGATTCCAAAGGTCAAGCGCACATGGTAGATGTGTCCGATAAGGCCCTTACCGCTCGCAGTGCAACTGCCTGTGCTTCTATTAAAATGCGCCCAGAAACACTCGAAATGATCATGACTGAGCGCCATGCTAAAGGCGATGTGCTTGCGACGGCACGTATTGCTGGTATTCAAGCGGCTAAACGTACCTCCGATTTAATACCCCTATGCCATCCCTTGATGCTGTCAAAGGTCAGTGTTGAGTTTGAAGCCGATCCAGAACTTCCAGGCATGAGAGTGTATGCGACCTGTAAGTTGGCAGGTCAAACGGGAGTCGAAATGGAGGCCTTGACCTCTGTGTCAGTGGCGGCACTGACCTTATACGATATGTGTAAAGCGGTCGACAAGCATATGGTCATTGGCGAAATACAGGTTTTAGAAAAGCGTGGGGGTAAGTCGGGTGATTGGTGCCTGAGTTCTGAGGTATCAGCGGTCATCTTAGATTCCACGGCTACATCTAGTTCGAGGGCAAGAGTATCAGCTCCTGAAATTCGCGTTCGTTTTTTTGCCCACTTAAGAGAACAGGTGCAACGTGATGAATGTTTGATCAATTGTCAGGACCTTCCTGATGAAGTGACAGTAAGCGTCATCATTCAGTGGTTGACTGCGCAAGATGCGTGTTTAGCTCAAGCCTTTGCAAATGATTCCTTGTTAGTGGCTGTGAATCAAACTATGGTTGATCGTAACGCGCAGGTTCAGCCTGGGGACGAGGTTGCATTTTTCCCACCAGTAACGGGAGGTTGAGATGATTCGTATCCGTGTACAGCCAGAAGTCTTTAATGCTGGACAGGAAATAGAGGCAATCACTTGTGATAGAAGGGATGTTGGTGCAGTCGTCAACTTTCTAGGCTATGTTCGAGATTTTAATGAACGACCCGATGTGGTTGCGTTAACTCTAGAGCACTATCCGGGTATGACAGAGCAGTCATTACATGAGATAGCCGAGTCAGCTCAAGCGCGTTGGCCATTGCATGCAATCACCATTATTCATCGTATCGGTCGTTTGACTCCAGGAGATCCAATCGTTTTAGTGGCGGTCGCCTCGGCGCATCGCCAAGCGGCATTTGATGCGTGTAACTTCGTGATGGATTATTTGAAAACGCAGGCCCCCTTTTGGAAGAAGGAGCACAGTCGCTCGGGTGACTATTGGGTTGCTGCTCGTCATTCTGATAGTGATGCCGTAAGACGCTGGGAGAATGCCAATGAATAGCCTTACCGTACCCACACCCTTAATTGATAAGTTTGGCCGTCGAGTGAGTTATGTACGTTTATCCGTGACGGATCGTTGTGATTTTCGTTGTGTGTATTGCATGAGTGAGAAAATGACCTTTCTACCACGAGATCAGGTACTCACCTTGGAGGAAATTGGTCGTGTTGCGTCTGCATTTGCATCCTTAGGGGTTGAAAAAATTCGTTTGACAGGAGGCGAGCCTTTAGTTCGTCGTGATGTTGTTGAATTGGTTGATTATATCGGGACCTTGGGTTTGTCTGATTTCACGATGACCACTAACGGTAGCCAACTCGATCGTTTTGCAAAGCCATTGAAAGATGCAGGCCTTCATCGCCTTAATGTCAGCCTTGATTCCCTTCAACCTGAAAAATTTCGGCGAATTACGCGCATAGGTGATTTAAAAAAGGTGTTAACCGGTATAGATGCGGCATTGGAAGCTGGTTTTCAGCGAATCAAACTGAATGCTGTGATTATGCGTGGTCGAAATGACGATGAAATTCTGGATTTGGTTAATTTTGTCAGAAATAAGCAGATTGACATTAGTTTTATTGAAGAGATGCCCTTAGGTCATATTTCTGACCATGGTCGCGACGAGACCTATTGCTCAAGCGATGAGGTTCGTGGCTTGATAGATGCAATCTACCCGCTCACGGCATTATCTGTTCATACGGGAGGCCCTTCACGTTATTATTCAATGCCAGACTCAAAAAGCCGCATTGGTTTTATTTCGCCACATAGTCATAACTTCTGTGGCGATTGCAATCGAGTTAGAGTAACGGTTGAAGGGCGTTTACTGCTATGTCTGGGGAATGAACATTCATTGGACTTACGACCCATTCTTAGGGATAACCCTAGTGACAATCAACCTTTGATCGATGCTATTATTTCAGCTATGGATCTTAAGCCTGAAAAACATCACTTTACGACCGATGGAGATGTGCAAATAGTGCGATTCATGAATATGACTGGTGGATAACCAACCATACGAGTGAGTCTCTTTGAGGTTTGTTAAGTTAAGATTCGGTTAAAATATTGTATATTAGAAGGTAATCTGGTTTCCTAGACCAATGTATATTCAAGGAAGGTAATAAGACCTATGGTGGATCAGCAGTGAGTGAGTACTGTGTAGCGCTTCAACCTATCTGTGACTCATCAATGAAACATGTTGCCGATGAACTGCTTTATCGTTCAAGCTCAGACGCGACTTCAGCATTTATCGATGACCCTATTATGGCGACAGCTCGGGTCTGCAATGCCGCTTTTTACGAGACAGGTATTGAAGCGCTGGTTGGAAAACGCCTTGTCTTTTTTAATGCCCCTCGTGATTGGTTATTAAAAGCAGAGTTGCTGCCGCCGTGCAATCAGCAGGTTGTCATCGAGATTTTAGAAGATGTCGAAGGTGATAAAGAGATCATTGCAGCTCTTACAAAACTACGTGATCAAGGCTTTACGATTGCTCTGGACGACTTCGTTCTAACGGAAGAGACACAGCCTCTCCTAGATCTTGCCCATATTATCAAGTTGGATGTTCTATCATCAGTCCCCAGCGCAAATCAGTTAGAAGAGTATAAGCGACGTGGTTTGGTGCTCTTGGCCGAAAAAGTCGAAGATCTCGACACGTTTATGCAATGCGTTGAGTTGGGCTTTACTCTGTTTCAGGGGTATTTCTATGCCAAGCCCGAAGTCAAGGCGGCAACGGTACGTAGACGAGCGAATAATCGTGCCGCTCAATTAAGACTATTGGCGGCATTACAGCAGCCAGAGCCAGACTTTGATGCGCTTGAGCATTTAATTGCGCAGGATGCCCAGTTGTGTCTTCGGATATTACGCTTGTCTAACTCCGCATTTTATCGTCGTCAAATGGAGATTAGCAGCATTCGTCAAGCTTTGCTGATGCTGGGGTTTAAGCAGGTACGCAACTTAGTGACCACTCTGATGCTGGCAGATAACCATCCTTGTAACACTCTGATCTTGCCCAGAGCGCTTATTCGAGCGTCCATGTGCGAAAAAATTGCGACTTCTGCACTAAAAGAGGGTGCCAGCACAGCTTTCATGGTTGGCATTTTATCCATGATGGATCTGCTGCTTGATGAGTCACTTGAGTCCTTGTGTGAACAACTTGCTTTGACCGAGGAAGTGAAAGTTGCGATTCTTTATCGGCAGGGGCAGTTGGGTAAAATTCTTAAGTTAACGATTGCGTATGAAACGGCACAGTTAAACGGTGTTAATCAAAAAACGGTTAAACAGCTTAATCGCTATTATTTTAGTAGCTGTGAATGGGCTAATACTGTTTTAGATGCAGTTGTTTAATATTTGAAATTAGATGGAGCTGATAACGTTTTGCCATACTAGAGCGCCCCATACAAAAGTGGCTAATAATAGACACAAAAACACAGCAGCTGAGCCCGTATCTTTTGCAAGCCCAGCTAACTCATGATGTTCTTTGCCTGCTCGATCAACAACGGCTTCAATAGCCGTGTTGATCAATTCAAAAATCAGAATCAGCAATAAGCTGGCAATTAGAAGTATTAGCTCTACCGTTGACTGAGCCAATAGAAAGGCAAAAGGGGTGAGCCCGCAGACTATCCAGGTTTCGTAACGAAAAGCCGGTTCACTGCGATAAGCCCCGACCAGTCCTTTTAACGAATAGCAGGTTGCATAGTAAAAGCGGCTGAGCCCTGTTGCCTTGATTGTCATGGTCGCTTAACCTCCTGTTAGCTGACCGAAAATTCGAAAACCACCAATATAAGTTCCCATCGCTGATCCTAAAGTGGCCAGCATGAATACCAATAAGGTCCTAGAGACACGGTTACGCCACCAGCCTTTCATTTCGGTTACATCTTGGCGTAGCTTCGAAAAATCACCCACGGTGGGTTTGCGCATGGCAATCTCTATGCCGGCTGCGACCATCCCTGCACCGATGGTTGGGTTGAGTGATGTGAAGGGGGCTGCAAAGAAGGTTCCGATAATAGTGACAGGGTGAGCTTTGGCAATCAGAGCGCCTAATGCGGCCAATCCGCCATTGATGACAACCCAGTCAAGTACCATTTGTAGGCCAAGATCGGTGTTTCGGCTAAAGCCTATCGCAAATCCGGCTAACACTAAAACCATGATGATCCAAGGGATGAAGCGGGTCCATTGGCTTCCCGGGGGCACTTGCTCGAGTATTGTCAGTTGTTCGGATGGGTTTTCAGGGAGGTGGCCGCGTAGGTTATCGCTCATTCCTTTCAGATGACCCGCACCGATTACCACCAATACACGCTTAAAGCGGCTGTCTCCATTTTCTTGAGCGAGTCTCAGCGCCATATAATGGTCGCGTTCGGCGATTAGCGCTTGGTAAAGGTGTTCAGATTGCTCAGCAAACTCACTAAAGGTGGATTCTAATACGTCACCTTGCTTTAAGCGTTCAATTTCATCAGCACTGACTTTTTCTTTTGTTACTAGACTGGCAATTAGACCGGAAACTAGATTCATTCGTTGCCACCAAGGCACACTCCGATATACGCGCTTTAGTGTAATACCGATATCTCGATCAATGACCAATAGAGGAATCTGTTGTTTTTCAGCTTCTTCAATAGCGACTTTCATCTCTTCACCGGGTGCAATGCCTGATTCTTCAGCAACGCGTTGTTGAAAGGCCCCCATTGCAAGATTCGCCGCTACCATGCCAGCTTTACCTGCTTTTATGACTTGAAAAAGATCCATCTTAGCTAAGGCATCAGGATCTTTCATCGAGGTTAGACGACCAGGACACAGCTCAATTGCAACGGCATCAAATTCACCAGACTGTATCAAGTGCCTTACTTCATCAGCACTGGCCTTTGAGACATGAGCTGTTCCAAGCAGGGTGTAATGGGTGTCATATTTAAAGAGCTCTTCTCTAGGGCCTAAGGCATGGTCAGAAAATGTCTGTGCTTGAGTCATAACGCTCTACATTGATTATTCAGTTAAAAGTAAATAGTTGTGATTTTACTCTGCGAGCTGCCAGAGTGCACGACGGATTCGATTTTTTTCGGTTTATTGTGAATCCCGACTCATCGAGATAGTAAATTCATCTATTTTAGTGCTAAATTCGTATTGAAAATCAAAAGCAATTTTGCCGAGGTGGTGTGTGGTCGATGATGATTTGATTGAATTTGCGGACGAGGATGAGCCTGCAGCATCACTGGCTGGAACAAACTCACGCTACTTGGTTCGAAAAATATTAATAGTTGATGATGATGAGGACGTTCATCTCGCCACGGAGCTTGCCTTGCGTGGTCAAACCTTTGACGGTGCTTCTCCTGTTTTTTTACATGCCTATACATCAGAAGAGGCATTTGACTGCCTATCTAATGAACCCGATATTGCAGTGATTTTACTTGATGTTGTGATGGAATCCGAAGAGGCAGGTTTACTTCTTGTTCGCCAAATTCGGGAAATCTTAGATTTGCAAAACGTCCGTATTATCTTGAGAACCGGACAACCTGGCTATGCGCCTGAACTCGATACCATTTCTAAATACGACATCAATGATTACAAAACAAAAAGTGAATTAACGCGCGAAAAACTCTATACGGCTATTATTACCGCGCTTCGTAGCTATAACCAATTGGTTCGTTTAGATCACAATCGTCAGGGATTGACACGTATTATCCAATCCACAAACAACCTGATGCTCAAGGAGGGTTTACACGAGTTTGCTGAGGGGGTAATCACTCAGCTCGCAGGCTTTATGGGGGTTGATCCAGATGGACTGGTTTGCTTTGGTGCCTATACCGCAGATACTGCTTCAGATAGCCATATGCCGGTCAAGGTGATTGCCAGTGCAGGACGTTATGCACAGTGGATGGGACAAACAACAGAATTTGAAAAAAGTTTGATTTGGCAACAGGTCCATAAGTGCTTTGAACAAAGAGAAAATATCTTATCTGATGGAGTATCTTGCTTTTATTTTGAGCCAGAGTCTCATGCACGGTATGTTGTGTATTTGGATACGCCAACTTCAGTTGGAGAAGATGAGTTACGCATGGTTAAAATGTTTACTCATAATATTAGCTTGTGCGCAAAAAACTTGAGTTTACTAGAGCAGCTTAAAAGAATTGCTTATGAAGATACCTTAACTGGGCTACTCAATCGTAATGGCTTAATTGAGTATTTAAATAAAGGGATTCCTGAGACTGGGGCATTGTTGCTGATAGATCTAGATCAGTTTTCGATGCTGAATGATACATTTGGTATTGATTACGGAGACACGCTTTTATGTGCTTTAGCTGAACGCTATCAGCATCATCCTAATGTTTTAAAGGCAGGGAGGCTTTGGGCTGATCAGTTTGCATTGGTTGTTGATTCAAATGCCTGCATACAGGATTTAATACTCGATATTTCTAAACCCATTAATGTTAAAGACGTATGGCGCTTACTCACCTTCTGCGCTGGTGTGTCTTTCCCAGACACGGGTTCTACTGCAAACGAGTTGGTAGCAAATGCAACAATTGCCTTAAAGCGGGCTAAGAAGAAAGGAGTTAGTCAGTTAGTTTATTTTAATACCAGAATGGTGGATGAGTTAAGAGATCGCTCTATGATGCTATCAGAGCTAAAAGAGTCTCTTGATAATCAAATGTTTACGCTCATGTATCAACCTCAAGTAGATCTTAATACACATCAGGTTGTGGGTGTTGAAGCCTTGTGTCGCTGGCGAAATAAGCAGAATGAACAGGTATCTCCTGATGTCTTTATTCCATTGGCAGAGCAGTCAGGTTTGATATTGTCTTTAGGTGAATGGGTTTTACATAAAGCGCTAGACGATTTACACAGAATACGATGCATAAAACCTTTTGTGCGAATGGCCGTTAATGTATCAACCTTGCAGTTTAATGACCCTGATTTTGAGAAGGTGGTCTCGAATGCGTTGGCGTTGGCAGGTTTGAGTGGTAACTGTCTAGATATTGAAATCACTGAGTCAGTCGGTGTGCTGGGTTCTGTTGAAGTTGAAGAAAAGCTGGCTCGTCTGAAAAAACTCGGTGTAATGATTTCAATTGATGATTTTGGCACTGGTTTCTCGTCTTTATCCTATTTGGATAAGCTAAGTGCGGATCAACTTAAAATTGATAAATCCTTTGTTAGTTGTATGAATCCGATAAACAGTGGATCAAATATTGCCGATATGATCGTTGCGCTTGGACGCAAATTTCACCTTAATGTTATCGCTGAAGGAATTGAAACTGAGGAGCAGTTCAATGCACTCAAAGCACAAGGTTGTCATCAAGGACAGGGCTATTGGTTTTCAAAGCCTCTTGTAATAGATGACTTGGTTAATTGGTTGGAGCAAAAATGATGCTGCCTTTAACTGGACAAATGATTAAGTTCAGAGTCTTGGTTTGGGTTGCAGTATTTATTATTTCATCTTTGGGTTTGCTGATTTTTTTTGCTTTGGATCAATCGCAGAGAAATGCAAATAAAGTCATTAAAATGGCGGAGTTATCTATTGGTGGTCACGTAAACGACCAACTTCAAGCAACGGCACAGGCGTTGAATGAGGAGATAAAAACACTTTTACAGCAGGGCTTTGAACCACCCTTGGTTGTCTCTTCAATATTAGCGTCAGCGAGTGGTTGGGAATTTCCAATGCAACGGCGCGATGCGCGCGATATGTTAAGATCTGTTCTTGCCGCACATTCAAATGTAGAGTCTATCTACGTGCATTTTGAACCGAATGCCTTCGATGGTTTAGATAGTTTTTATCGACTTGATCCACAGACAAGCTCTCAGCAGGGAACATTTGAACTTTACTGGGTTAGAGAAGACGATGGCATTGTTTTTGTTCCAACACCGGATCCAAGTATCAAGTATGATTCAACCATAGATAGATATGGTCTACGCAAAGCTGAGTGGTATTTGTGCCCTTTTGAAACACAGCAACCCTGTGTTACAGATCCCTATTATTGGGAAACTGTTCCTGGTATCCCTGTTTTAATGGTTTCCTTAACCTTTCCAATCATTAAAGATGAGCAGTTTATTGGTATCGCGGGAGCGGATATCAATGTGTCAACTCTCCAAAAAAAACTTCTCGTGCTTTCAAGCCCTATTTTTGACGGGGATGCTCAAGTAACACTATTGACTCAAAATAATCGGATAATTGCATCTAATTATTTCGATACAAGTTTGGGTGAGTTCATCGATGTGATTGGCGAAGGTCTTTTTACCGATTTAGAAAAAGAGCCGAACTCTAACGAATTTATCATCCTCAACATGCCCTTGTTTTTTGCCAACGTGCATTGGACGCTAGTGATAAAAGTGCCGAGCGAAAATGTGTATGGCAGTGTGGTTGAGCTAATCGATCGGATACATGATAATCATCTCAATACTCAGATTAAATTAGTGATAGCAGCAGTGATTATTATGATTGTGTCGCTATTGATTGGAGTCTCGTTTGTTAGAAGCCGTGAAAACATCACTCAGCAACTCAATGACACGCTTGTTACCTTGAAAAAAACGCAGGAGGAGTTAATTCAATCTGAAAAATTGGCATCTTTAGGCGAGCTAGTGGCTGGTGTTGCCCATGAGTTAAACACGCCAATTGGCAATGCTGTAATGGCGGCCTCAACGTTGAAGTCGGACGTGAAAACATTTAATCAAGACATTGAGCAAGGCTTAAAACGTTCTAGTTTAAATCAGTTTGTGAGCAATGCTGATGAGGCCAGTTTAATTATCTTACGCAATTTAGAAAAAGCCTCGGCTTTAATTACAGGCTTCAAGCAAGTTGCAGTCGATCAAACCTCTATGAACAAACGGCAGTTTTGTATTACAGAGGTGTTGGATGAAGTCATGCTTATGTTGAATCCAACGCTGAAGCGCTCCATTCATCATGTTGAGATAGATATTATCGATAAAGTTGTTATGAACTCTTATCCTGGTCCGCTAGGGCAGGTTCTGATTAATCTTGTGCAGAATGCGCTGGTACATGCATTTGATGAAACGCCTGGTGTTATCAAAATACGAATTGAAGAATCTAAAATTCATCCAGGGATGATTAATATATTAGTGAATGACAATGGAAAAGGAATCAGTGATAATCACCTCAAACGCATCTTCGACCCTTTCTTTACAACGAACATGGGAGGAGGGGGAACAGGTCTAGGTTTAAGCGTAGTACACAACTCCGTCGTAGGAATACTGGCGGGTAAAATTGACGTCACAAGTCAACGACAGCAGGGTAGCACATTTACTATATCCATTCCGATAAAGGTTGTTTAATTGATGAGAATGTTATCCCTAAAGATCAAATTGTTAGTGGGAGCGGGTCTTTTGATCTCGGGATCACTAGCCTTAGTTATTGTGCTAGCGCTGTATCAGCTCAATCAATCTGCTGTACAAACCTTAAATTTGACAGAAGATATAGTCACACGAAGTGTTCATGAGGAAGTTCGACTTGCCTCACAGTTACTGACGGATGATATCACTCAGTTATTAAATCAAGGAATGAGCACGCCCGAGGTATTAGCGTCTGTTTTTAATACTGCCGCAGGTGATGAAACACAGCTCACTCGCGAGCAGGCTTCAGTAATGGTGCAGTCTGCTTTACAAGCAAACAAAGCAGTGAGTTCAGCTTATGCTCAGTTTGAGCCAAACGGCTATGATCGTTTCGACAGTCAATATCAGTCATCTACAAACATGACAGGAACATTGGACATATACTGGGTCAGAGAAGAGGGCGCTTTAGTATCTTATCCTGTCGATTACGATGTCAAATACGATGCGACTTTGGATGAGTATGGCAACCGTGCTGCCGAATGGTATTTATGCCCGCTTGAAACTGGTCGTGCGTGCATTACCGAGCCATATCTATATGAAATAGAGTCGGGTCGTTCTATTTTAATGACGTCTTTAACCTATCCAGTTCTAAAATCCGGTAAAGCTGTGGGTGTTACAGGCGTGGATATTAACTTGCCTGTGCTTCAAGAGAAGATACAAAAATTATCACAATCCCTGTATAAGGGAGCGGCATCTGTTATTTTATTGAGTAATGACCAGCGTATTATCGCTTCAAGTCAGTTCCCTGAGTCCTTAGGCTTACCCCTACGCAGTGTCAACTCTGAGTTGCTAGATCGTTTAGACGGAAGAGGAGTGAGTCAAAATAGTATTTTAACTAAAAGTCAGATTCAAATTGCGAATGCCAACTGGTCTCTTGTTGTTGATATTCCTGAAACAGTTGCCTTTGAGCAAGTGTCGCAGTTAAGAGATCAACTCGAAAACAATGAAGCCAGTGTGCGTGTTAACTTGATGGTAACAGCGCTGATCGTGCTTTTGGTGACGTTGATTATTGTGATGTTCTTCGTTAAAAGCATTACACGTCCACTCACCGAGTTAGGGCTGCGTATGCGTGAGTTAGCGGGTGCTGAAGGTGACTTGACACGACGTTTGGAAGCGGCCTCTCATGCCGAACTGGCCAATGTGGCTGATGGCTTTAATCAATTTACGGCCAAAATTCGTGTATTGATTCAAGAGTTGATTCGACTCTCGGCCGACCTAAAAGGCAGCGCGGGTTCCTTGTCCGATACCGCAACTGAAACACGTCAGGCGACAAGTGATCAAAATCGTCAGTTGGACTCAGTTGCTGCCGCCGCAAATGAAATGGCTGCGACAGCAACACAGGTCGCGCAGTTGGCAGCAGCGACAGCTCAGGACTCAAACTCTGCCAACCAGGATGTTAAAAATTCTCGTGAGAATTTATCCAAAACCGTTGCCGATATTGAGCGTGTATCCAATTCTATTGAGCAAGCCGCAGGGGCGGTAACGGCAGTCGAAAAGCGCAGTGACGAGATCACAACCATCGTATCGACGATTCGAGGCATCGCTGAGCAAACGAACTTACTGGCATTGAATGCGGCAATTGAAGCGGCCCGGGCGGGTGAGCAGGGACGTGGTTTTGCTGTTGTAGCAGATGAAGTACGAAGTCTAGCGGGAAGAACTCAAACCGCGACTGAGGAAATTGAAGCACTGATTGGATCTTTAAAGCACGATGTCAACTTAAGTGTCGACCAAATGAAAGGATGTTTAGGATCAATCCAGACTACAGTAGAGGAGAGTCAGCGCAGTTTGCAAGCGCTTGAGGCTGCAGCTGGGCGTATCCATGCGATTTCCGACAACTCCACTCAAGTGGCAACGGCCGCAGAAGAGCAGAGCATGGTGAATGAAGAAATCACTAAAAACATTACCCAGATTGGTGATGCAGCCGCACACTTAACGGATACCGCAACTCAGGTTCAGAGTTTGGGAGCTGAGGTGGCAGGATCTGCGTCAGAGATTGATGCACGTCTGAAACGTTTTAAAGTTTAATTAAGTTGTTAACGGCAGACACGGCTTATCTTAGAACCGTGTCTGCTCACAACATGAAAGCGCCTAAATCTTAGGCTGATCCAAATAGGTCGTATCTTCTAGGCTGCGCTGAAGCCATTGTAGAAATTCGGTTTTGGTTTCTTGTCCAAGTTGGGCTTGCGTGACTTGTTGGCTTAAGGCTGACAATAGGCGTTGTGGGTCAAAGTTTACGTATTGCAGAACTTTAGCAAGCGTGTCACCCCGTTGGCTCACGCTGACTCGGGCATTCCCTTCTTCATCAAAAATGATGTTTGCCGCATCGGTATCCCCAAAGAGATTGTGAAGGTCACCCAGAATTTCCTGATAGGCACCGACGAGGAAAAAGCCGAGTAGGGCGTTGGCCACTTCCATTGGCGGATAAGGCAGGGTTGTTTCCAGCCCTTCTCCATCGACATAATGGTCGATACGACCATCAGAATCGCAGGTGATATCTCGAATGACTCCGCGTCTAGAGGGCGCTTTGTCTAAGTCTCTCAGAGGTAAAATCGGGAAGACTTGGCCAATTCCCCATACATCAGGTAGCGACTGAAAAAGAGAAAAGTTGGCGAAGAGCTTATCTGCCATCTGCTCATTGAGCTCATCCAAAATTTCACGATGAGGACGACGTGAAGGATTGAGTGTTTTCATGAGATACAGGGCTGTGGCCTTCAGGATCTGCTCACCCTTCGCCCGGTCTTGAAGACTAAGATCTCCATGAGTAAAGGCTTGGTTTAAATCCTGGTTGTAGGAGATAAGATCATGATAAATCTCACTTAAACTTCGCTCACGATCTATCGCATCGAGATAGTTTTGGTTGATACGCGTAAGTAAAGGGTGGCATTCAGCACTTGGAGTCTCAATCGAGTTAACCTCTTGGCATTCGATACCGATAACATTTGTCACTAGCACGGCATGATGAGCAGTGACCGCTCTGCCTGATTCACTAAAAATATCCGGTTGTGGTAAGCCATGCTCCATAGAGACTTCTTTAAAGGCCTGAACTACGCGCTTGGCATACTCGTCTAGCGTGTAGTTCATAGAGCAAATGCTGCGCGAAGCCGTCCCCTCGTAATCAATTCCGAGACCACCACCAACGTCAGCCACTTCAACCGGAAGCCCCATCAAGCGCAATTGGGCATAGAAGCAAGCGGCTTCTCTTAGACCGACTTGGATATCTTGAATATTGGCGATCTGGCTGCCTAAATGAAAATGCAACAGTTGAAAGGCTTGGGTTTGCTGGTTATCTTTTAGAATATCAATCGTTTTTAAAATTTCGCTTGCGGATAAGCCAAATTTCGATTTCAAACCACCGCTGTCTTGCCAGTTACCTTTTCCGACGGTTGCTAAGCGTGCGCGCACCCCAATTCTAGGCGAAACTTCCAGCTCTTTAGCGATGGTTAGAACATCGTTTAACTCGCTCGCTTTTTCGAGGACGATATAGACTTTATGACCAAGCTTTTCCCCCATCAACGCAAGACGAATATAGTCTTCATCTTTATAACCATTGCACACAATTGTTGAGTACCCGGGTTCAGCAAGTGCTAGAACGGCCAGTAATTCAGGTTTGCTGCCAGCTTCAAGCCCCGTGTAGCCCTTTAGTGCTTGTCGTTGCCCGGCAATGATGCCTTCGACCACTTCTCGTTGTTGGTTCACTTTAATGGGGTAAACGCAGGTAAATTGACCCTGGTAGTCTTCATACTCAATGGCTCTCGCAAAACTGCTTACCAATTGAGCGACACGATCTTTCAAAATATGTGGAAAACGTATCAAGATGGGCAGTTCTAAGCCTTTTTCATGTGTAATTTCGCGGATATGAGCAAAGCTAACTTCAGCACCTGTAGAGGGGTCTAGAACGGTAACATCGCCATTTTCTGCAATACTGAAATAACCGGCTCCCCAGCGTTTGACGTTATAAAGACTAAGGCTTTCGTTTGCGCTCCAAGAACTCACGTCTATTCTCCAGTTAATTCGACAATATCATCATTCTAGCCATAAATTTCGTATAATGCCCTATTTGAATGTTTTGAAGGCAGAGCGGCTTGAATAACACAGCTAACCATCGACAACCTTGGAATACCTCCATTGACTATCCAGACTTGCCTGTCAGTGCACGTAGGCAAGAGATTGCGGATGCCCTCCAGCGCCATCAAGTCATTATTGTTGCAGGTGAAACGGGTTCAGGTAAAACCACGCAGCTGCCAAAGATTTGTTTAGAGTTGGGTCTATCAGACAAGGGATTGATTGGACACACGCAGCCGCGTCGTTTAGCGGCTCGGACGGTGGCCGCGAGAATCGCGCAAGAGCTCAAAACTGAGTTGGGGCTGGGAGTGGGCTACCAAGTCCGCTTTCATGATCAAGTATCAGAGCAGTCCCATATTAAGCTTATGACGGATGGTATTTTATTGGCGGAAACGCAACGTGATAAGTTGTTGCGCCGCTATTCAGTTATTATCATTGATGAAGCGCACGAGCGCAGCTTAAACATCGACTTTTTACTAGGATATCTTAAGCAACTTTTGCCCAAAAGGCCTGATCTTAAACTGATTATCACGTCAGCGACTATAGACCTTCAGCGCTTTTCTGATCATTTCTTAAAAGCTCCCATTATTGAAGTGTCTGGTCGCACCTATCCTGTTACGCTTCTTTACCGCCCTCTGCATGAGCTAGAGGTTGAGGATGATAAAGCGCAAGACCTGCAGGCAGGCATTCTACAGGCCGTTGATGAGCTTGTTCACATTGATCGTCAAGCAAGAGAGGCGGGGCCTGGTGATATACTGGTGTTTTTACCAGGCGAGCGCGATATCCGAGAGACGGCAGAAACCTTACGTAAGGCACAGTTGCGCGATACTGAGGTTATTCCGCTTTATGCGCGTTTGTCTTTAGCTGAGCAAAATCGGGTATTTGGCGACGTTAGAAAAGCAGGGCGTAGAATTGTATTGGCGACTAATGTCGCCGAAACCTCCCTAACCGTTCCAGGCATACGCTACGTAATTGATCCAGGCTTGGCACGTATATCTCGGTACAGTTATCGCTCTAAAGTGCAGCGATTGCCCATTGAAGCCGTGTCTCAGGCAAGTGCAAATCAACGAGCAGGGCGCTGTGGGCGTGTAGCACCTGGAACTTGTATTCGCCTTTATTCTGAAGACGATTTTTTACAACGCCCTGCGTTCACCGATGCTGAAATACAGCGCACGAATTTAGCCGCCGTTATTCTCAATATGCTCCAATTAGGCTTGGGCGATATTGCTCGCTTTCCGTTTGTAGACCCGCCGGACAGTCGGTTTATTAATGATGGCTTTAAGCTTTTAGAAGAGCTAGGTGCCGTTACTCCCAAGCGACAGTTAACACCTTTAGGTCGTGATTTAGCGCGTTTACCTGTTGATCCAAGAATTGCACGGATGTTGGTCGCAGCAAATCGCTTAGGTTCTCTTACGGAGGTTTTGGTTATTGCCAGTGCGCTGAGTGTACAAGATCCACGTGAGCGCCCGCATGATAAACGTCAAGCCGCCGATGAAAAGCATCAAGCCTATCTAGATGACGATTCAGACTTTATTACGCTGCTTAATCTTTGGAAAGCCTATGAGTTGCAGCGCATTGAGTTGAGTAGTCAGCAATTAAAAAAATGGTGCCAAACGCATTTTATTTCGTGGGTGCGGATGAGGGAATGGCGAGACTTGCATCGCCAGCTTCACTTAAGTGCTAAAGAGTTAGGTTTTGTCGAGAACAAAGATGATGCTGATTATGCATCGATTCATAAAGCGCTGTTGACTGGACTACTCAGTCATATTGGCTTTAAGCAAGAGAAGGGTGAATATCTAGGTGCTCGCAATCGTCGTTTTTATATCTTTCCTGGATCTGGCATTTTCAAAAAGAATCCTAAGTGGATTATGTGTGCCGAATTGCTGGAAACCAGCAAACTTTTTGCACATTACGTTGCAAAAATTGAGCCTGAATGGATCGAGGAGCCTGCATCGCATCTTGTGAAGCGCACTTGGATGGAGCCCCACTGGGAGCAGAAGCGCGCTCAAGTCGTTGCAATTGAACAAGTGACACTTTATGGACTGATTATTGTTCCAAAGAGGCGTGTGCATTATGGCTCTATTGATCCCAGTGTCAGCCATGATATTTTCATTCGCCAGGCACTGGTTGAGGGCGAGTATCGGACACAAGCCCCATTTTTCCATCACAACCGTGCCTTATTAGCCAGTGTCGAAACACTCGAAGCTAAGTCGCGGCGTCGAGATTTGTTGGTTGACGAGGAGCGGTTAACAGAATTCTATAAAGCACGCTTTGCACGGCTTAAAGGCGATCACGTTGTTAGTGGTAAGGGATTTGAACATTGGCGTCGTCAGGTTGAAAAGACTGATCCGAAAGCGCTCTTTATGACAGAAGACGACATATTGCAGCGCTCTGCCGATCATATTACGCATGCAGAGTATCCTGATAAATTATTTGTTAACGCGATGCCTTTGAAGCTGACATATCACTTTGATCCATCCTCAGATGATGACGGTGTGACCTTAGACGTTCCCTTGGGGCTGCTTAAAACCTTACCACTAGAGCGTTTAGATTGGTTGGTGCCGGGTATGCTGGCGGATAAAGTAACTGCCTTACTTAAAGGATTGCCTAAAGCGCTGCGTAAGAACTTTGTTCCTGTTCCTGATTATGTTCAGGCCTTCTGCGATGCCTGCGAATTTGGCGTTGGTAATTTATACGAGCAGTTAGCGCATCGTTTGCTTCGTATGACGGGCGTTCGTCTTGATCCTAAGGTGTTTAAAGAGGTGGAGTTAGATGCGCATCATCAGATGCGTTTGCGTGTCTTGGGTGAAGCTGCGCAGGTATTAGGTGTCGGGCGGAGCTGGCAAAAACTGCATTCACAGTTAAGTCATTTAGCGGATGCTGCCTTACAAGAAGCTCGTCCTGCGCAAGCTTGGGGTAAGAAAGAACTGACTTCATGGAGTTTTGGTGATTTACCCGAATCAATATTAATTGACCAAGGACATGGCTTGAAGGTGGATGCGTATCCTGCCCTAGTGGATCAAGGAAGTCATGTGGATTTAGTGTTATTGAGTCGTTTATCAGAATCACAGCAGGTCACGGTAAGAGGGATGGCTAGGCTTTATGTGTTGATGCTGCGGGATGATGTGAAATCGATAAAGCGAAATCTGTTGAAAATTAACGAATCAGTTTTGTTAAGCAATAAGATGTGGGACGTTAAAACGCTTGAAGATGAAATTCTCTTATCGGCCGTGATGAAGACAGCAGGGCTGAACATAGAGGGGTGTTCTGACCCTATTCCACGCACTCAAACAGAGTTCTTGGAAAGTGTTCAAAAGGTTAAGGCTAATATCAGCCAGTGTGCAATAGAATTAAGTCAGCAAGTGTATGATTTAATGACCGCATATCACCGTATCAATAAAGTTTTGAATGGAAAGGTTGGGCTGGATACAATTATTGTTTTAAATGATATTAAGCAGCAGCTGAGTCATTTATTCTATAAATGTTTTTTGACTAAAGTTCCTAGAGTTTATTTAGAGTATTATCCTAGATACAGTAAGGCTATTGAGTTAAGGCTTGAGAAGTTTACAAGGGAATTACGGCAGCAAAATCTATGGTCTGAGCAATTAACAAACTTCTGGAAACTCTGGCAGAAAAAGTATGAGAAAAATTACGATTTGGGCACAGTTTCTGCAGGGTTGGAGACATATTGCTGGCTGATTGAGGAGTATCGAGTGTCTCTATTTGCTCAGCAATTAGGTACAAAGCAAACAGTTTCCGAAAAAAAGCTTAAAAAGATATTGGAGGAAATTTAATTCTTCGCACTTGTTTGGTGCGTTGTTTTAAGATAAATATTCATTTTTGCTTATTTTTGGTGCTTTATTTTGTTTTTGTTTTTTAATTAAAATAAAATTGCAGGAGGCTATAACTGTTTTCTATTGTTTGTTGAGTGTGTTTGTGTTGTAGTATTCGTGAGGATGAAAATGGCTTTAATACAGGTCAGTTCAGCCTGATGTACACATAACTAGTAGTTGAATGTTGAAGTGAAGAGGGAAACTCTATGAAAAAATCGATTATGTCTTTGGCTGTTGCAGCGGTTGTTGCTGCGCCTGTAATCGCACATGCGGATGCGACCTTGTTTGGTACGTTTGAAGCTGTAATGAAGAAAGAAGCGACTCGTTCAGCTGAATTGACTGATGGCGGTAGTTCCATTGGTGTTACGGGAACAGTTGACCTAGGTTTAGAAGATACAAAAGGTATCTTTTACTGGGAACAAGATCTGGACGTCAACGCTGGTGCATTGGTTAGCGGTTCAGGTGAAGCTCACTTAGGTGCAACTGGCTCTTGGGGTACTGTCATTGGCGGTAAGTTTGATCACGCAACCATTACCATGGTGTCTGATTACACGGATATTACTTATCAAGGCTCGCTTGAATCTGTTGATGGTTTCGATCTGGCGCCTAACTCAATTGCCTACATCTCTCCAGATATGAATGGTGTGACGTTTATGGCAGGTGGGGTATTTGCGGGTGATCTAGGCCCACAGAAAGATCGTCAGGTTGATGCTTACAACTTGGGTGTCGCGTATGACGCAAATGGTCTATATGCTGCAGCTGGCTACGGTAACATGAAAAATACCAAAGCAGCGAATGCCTATGCTGTTAATGAAAATCTGTGGGGCTTAGCAGCGGGTTTTAACGGCATTGAAAACTTGGATTTGCGTGCCAACTATACGCGCCAAAATGATAAAGCTGCAGATGAAAAAACCACAGCTTGGAATCTGTCAGCTCAGTACGACATCGAAAACACAGCTTTATACGGAGTGTACGGTCGCTCTAAAGAGAAACAGGCAAACGAAAGCAAAGAGTCTTATACTTTAGGTGCTGCCCAAACTATGGGGAATGGGGCTGTTTACGCAGAGTTTGTGGGCTTCGCTAAAGCTTACAAGTCTGACCCTAGCACTAAGAACACTTTCTTGGTTGGCTATCAGCTTAACTTCTAATCTTAGCGCTTAGGCGCTAGGGCAAGTAAGAAAGCGAATAAAGCACTGCAGCTACTTTAGTTGCGGTGCTTTTTTGTTTTAGCTTCCGAGATGGTTCTTTTTAGTCAACAAAACTTGCAAGCCTATCGGTGCTGTGATGTAATAACCACTAATTGAGGTGTAGATTCAGCTTGTTCACGTAACTTGTTGAAACATAAAGAGCTTGATAAATAGTAGTACTGAGCTTTTTACATCGACACTGACAGAGGCCAAACCGATAAATGAAAAATTTTGAATTTTTTTTGCTTCATCGGTTTGAAATAATCTGTTTTTATAGTATTTTCTCGGCTGCACCAATGACGGTGCTCCAGGAAAAATTCAAACAACTACTAGTATGTTGAACGTTGAAGGGGAAAACTGAATGAAAAAGTCAATTATCGCTCTGGCTATCGCTGGTGCAATGACTGCTCCTGCTATCGCAATGGCTGATGCTACTCTGTACGGATCTTTCCGTATGAACTTGACCAAAGCTGACAAAGCATCTGCATCTTTCGCAAACAACGCTACTCGCGTTGGTATCCGCGGAACTGTAGATTTAGGTTTAGAAGACACCAAAGGTATCTTCCATTGGGAACAAGGTCTTGATACTGAAGCAGGCGCACTGGCTGGTGGCCGTTACGCTTCTTTAGGAGCGACTGGTTCTTGGGGTACTGCAGTTGGTGGCCGTATTGACCACTTTACTTGGAACTATGCTGGTGGCGTAACTGATTTGTTCGCATCTGGTTCTGGTGACATCCTGTCAGTTGATTACTTAGGTTCTGGCGCTGGCCGTGCTGACCGTCGTCAATCTAACACCATCGCTTACGTTTCTCCAAACATGTCTGGCTTCCAGGCTGGTATTGGTGGCGTATTCATGGGTGACGCTGGTACTCAGAAAGACAATGAAATCGACGGTTACAACTTGGGTGCTCAGTACTCAGCTGCTGGCTTGACTGTTGGTGCTGGTTACGGTGCTGTTAAAGCGGCTAAGTCTGCTAACGTCTATGCTGCAGACTCTAACCTGTGGTCATTGGCTGCTACTTACAAAATCGAAGCTTTGACTTTGTCTGCAGCTTACGAGCGTGCTAAAGACAAAACTACCAACACAACTGACAAAGGTTACAGCGTTGCTGGTCGTTACGAAGTTGACGGTTTAGGCGCTACTTTAGCTTACTCACAAGTTAAAGAAACTAACCAAGCTAAAGGTACTCGCGTACAGGCTGAAGTCTACAACCGTTTAGGTCGTGGTATGGTTTCTGCTGGCTACGTAGATAACAACAAAAACGTTCGCGGTGGTAACACTGATCGTTTCTACGTTGGATACCGTCTAGACTTCTAATATCGCTTGATATTAGTTGATCTCAAAAAAGGCTCCCTTGGGAGCCTTTTTGCATTTATTGTTTTTTGTTTATGGCAAGTTGTGTGCAAAGTGTTCCGATGTTTGTACGAAACGTTTTGATAAAATGAGTAGAGAAAAGCTTTTAGGTGTCAGTATGTGGGAGCTGGTTGTGAGAAGTGGGGGTGGTTTGCTTGATTTAAGAGGGCTTTCTGATAGAGCCCTCTTAAATTCTATGGGAAAATCGGCGTAAGAAACTTACTGAACGCTACCTGCAGCCAATTCTTCAGCGGTGGCTTCGCGTACCGTGACGACTTCGACATTGAAAATAAGGGTTTGCCCAGCTAGTGGGTGATTGCCATCCAGAGTGATACTGTCATCCTCAATTGCAATGACAGTGACAGGCTGTTCACCCCAAGGAGTTTGAGCCATAAATTGCATTCCCACTTCAATTTCATCGATGCCAGCAAAATTGCTGCGATCAACATCTTGAATCATCTCTTCCCGAATATCGCCATAGCCTAAGGTTGGGTCGACAGTCACTTCAAGTGAGTCGCCAACTGATTTTCCCAGTAGCGCATTTTCAAGCCCAGGGATAATGTTGCTGGCACCATGCAGATAGGCCAGAGGTTCTTGTCCCACTGAGCTATCCATTACATTACCATCCGTGTTGGTTAGGGTGTAGTGAATGGATACAACGGTATTATTTGCTATCTGCATAGGATCTCTCCGAATAAATTGGAGTATTATGCTAACCATCCTTGAATCCTAGTGCAACCTTATCGCTGAAGTGGTTGATAATCTAAACGGAAGCTTTTAATCTGTTTTTTTATACATCACGTAACTATGGGTATGTTTTTACGTTATTTTTTACCTCTCAAATGCTTTTGTTGTTATAGGCTTAGGGGTTAGAGGACATCAAGAATGGATGGTCAATTGAATAAAAAAAATGCAGTTGCAGTTGTCGGTGCTGGGTTAGCGGGTCTTAGATGCGCATCCTTGTTGATTGATAACGGGTATGATGTAACTGTTTTTGAAAAAAGCCGCGGAACGGGTGGGCGGCTATCGTCGGTAAGGTTAGGTGAGTTGAGTGTTGACTTGGGCGCTCCTTGGATTGAACCTGTGAGCCAAGATTTTCGTCATTGGTTGATGATGCAAGGACCGCATTTAAGCCTGTGGCGGCCTAGAGTATGTGATTTCTCCTTCAATAAAGTGTCTGCAGATCGTCAGGTTTGGGTACCCGTACCGCGCTCTAGCATCATAACGCGGCACCTACTGCAAAAAATTAACTTTCATTCGTCTGTTCGAGTGGGGGTGGCATGGCCGGATCGTGAAGGTGTTTTGCTCCGTGATGAGCGTTCGGTAGCCTTAGGCCATTTTGATAAAGTTGTGATCGCAACTCCAGCACCACAAGCGGCGCTCTTGCTGGATGCGGTTCAGCGTTATCGTCAGAGAGCTGAAGCGGTTATGCAAAAGCCCTGCTGGGTTTTGTTGGTCTCACTCGATCAGCGCCCGGAAAAACTGGCTGAGATTGATGTTGTTGAGGGGGGGCAACACGGGATGTTTGCACGAATAATCCGTGACAGCAGTAAGCCGGAGCGTGACGGGGAAGTATGGGTGTTACAGGCAAATGATGCATGGAGTTCTGAGTATGTTAATCTAACCCCAGAAACCGTGTCTAAGGAGTTGCTTGCTGGGTTTCAAGAATGGTTAGGTGAGTCGTTGGTGCCTAGCGCTGTGCGGGTGCACAGATGGCTATACAGTGAGGCATGTGTAGAAGATGAGCATCTTTCCTTATGGGATGCAGAAACGGGTATTGGTGCCTGTGGAGATTGGTTGGTGAGAGGCGGGCTTGAAGGCGCTTGGCGCAGTGGCTCCTCGTTAGCAGAAAAAATAATGGATGACGTTTCGCGATAGCCTTTATAAAACCCAAGGTGACAAAAAAGGCTGTAACTAAAGGAGAAGAGAATGGCAGCGGTGCTAACGGATAAAGTGTTAACCTGTGTTTCGCGTTTAGATGAAGTGTTGTTAGGAAAGTCGCATCAGATCCGCTTGGCGGTGACTTGTCTTCTGGCAGGTGGTCATTTGCTGATTGAGGATTTGCCTGGGATGGGTAAGACAACTCTAGCGCATGCTCTGGCACGTGTTTTTGGTTTGCAGGATACGCGAGTTCAATTCACGAGCGATATGCTTCCTGCTGATTTGCTCGGTATTTCGATTTTTGAGTCTTCGACGGGTCGTTTCGTATTCCACCCAGGCCCCATTTTTTGTCAGTTGCTCTTAGCCGATGAAATTAACCGCACAACTCCTAAAACCCAAAGTGCACTGTTAGAGGCGATGGAAGAAGGACAAGTGACCTTGGAAGGTATGACGCATTCCTTGCCTGAGCCTTTTTTTGTTATAGCTACACAGAATCCTTTGACGCAGTTTGGAACCTTCCCCTTACCTGAATCTCAATTGGACAGGTTTTTGATGCGCATTGCCTTGGGGTATCCAGATCCGGCTTCGGAAAGGCAGTTGTTGATGAGAGGAGGAGAGCGTCAAGGAGGGAATATTAGTAGTGTGTTAACACCTGAGGAGTTATTGCAAGCTCGATCTGATAGCCAAGGGATACATGTGTCTGCTGACCTGATTCATTATCTTCAGCGCTTAGTGCAGTTCACGAGAGACAGTGATGATTTTTCGCAAGGTGTATCACCCCGAGGGGCGTTGGCTGTGCTCCGATGTGCAAAAAGCTGGGCTTGGTTGCATAAGCGCCATCATGTCGTGCCTGAAGATATTCAGGCTGTCTTGCCCGCCGTGATTGGTCACAGAGTTCGTCGATCCGATGACGTGGGGGGGCAGTCAGCCGAGTTTTTGGTGGAGCAGCTATTGAGGCAGGTCGATGTTCTTCCGTCCAAATAAAGTTTATATTTTGCCTACACGAGCAGGATTGGGGTATTGCTTTGTATTGCTTTTGTTACTCTTATTGTCAGTGAATTTCGAAAATAACCTAGCCTATGCATTAACGTTTCTGTTAACGGGTGTGTTTATTGTGGCGATGCACATGACGCACAGTAACCTTGCAGGTGTTAAAACAGAGTTTGCAGGCGCGGAAGCCTGTTATGCTCAGGATACGGCTTTATTTAATGTTTGGGTGAGCAGCCAACGTGGGTGTGATCATTACCAACTGACGGCATCTTGGCCAAATCAGTCATCCATTACCTTCGATATACAGGCTCTTTGTCGAGAAAAAGTAGCGGTTCCCTGTCATGCCCCCGAGCGAGGTTGGTTATCGCCGGGGCTTTTGAAAATTGAGTCTCGCTTGCCCCTCGGTTTGTTCAAAGTCTGGACATATCATGCCCTAAACGTGAAATGTTTAGTCTATCCTCAGCCGATAAATCATCCGGTATCCAGTGGGTTGGATCTGGGAAGTCAAGGGCGAGGTATCTTATCTAATCAAGATGGCAGTGATGATTTTCAGGGTTTGGCTGATTATCAGCCTGGAATGTCACAGCAGCATATTGCTTGGAAAGTCTTTGCACGGGGACAGGGGCTTCATGTTAAACACTATGTTGCTGAGCAAGATGCAGAGCTTTGGCTTGATTGGCAGGCGTGTTTAGAGCCAGGTATTGAGGCTAAGTTATCAAGCTTGTGTTATCAAGCTCGATATTTAACATCTCAGCAACGCGCATTCGGGCTGCGTTTGCCTGGAAAAAAGTTGACACCGGCAATGGGGCCTGAGCATTTGCGTGCTGTTTTGACCACATTGGCTTTATTCGGCAAGGAGTCAAGTAATGCAGAAAGTGCTGCCTGAAAAATTAAGCCGCAGTGCAGTTGTGTGGCAAATGCTAGCCTTTAGTTGGCTTTTACTGCCACACCTTTCTTGGATTCCGATCTGGTTGATGTTACTGAGTGCGTTTGGTTTGAGCGCGCGTTGGTTAATTCACAGTGGACGGATTGGCTTTCCGCATTGGTCTATTCGTTTATTTCTAGTCTTGATTGCCGCTGTGGGGCTAGGATTCAGTTTTGGTGTTTCTGCAAGCCTAGAAGCAATGGTCGCACTCTTAATTGCAGGAATGGCGCTTAAGTTATTTGAAGTATATCGGCGTCGTGATGCGTTGGTTTTGATATACGTGGGTTTATTTCTGACTGGAAGCGGTTTTCTTTTAGAGCAGAGTCTATTCATGGCGCCGTATTTGTTGTTGAGTGCCGCATTTTTAATTGCAGCCCTTAACAGTGTTTGGATGGGAGCTGATGTAACATTGCTGAAGCCGCTTAAAGTTGCCGGTTTTATGCTTTTACCTGCGCTTCCTCTTATGTTGGTTTTATTTGTTGTGTTTCCTCGAATTGGACCGCTTTGGTCTGTGCAAACGGATACGCCAGTCGCAAAAACCGGACTGTCTGATACGATGTCGCCGGGGGATGTGAGTCGTCTGACGCGTTCCGGGGAGCTCGCATTTCGAGTTGTTTTTGATCAAGGCGCGCCGCCACCTTCTTCCCAGCGTTATTGGCGTGCATTGGTGTTGGGAGACTTTGATGGGCGGGCTTGGCGTCAGTCTGCATCTTATGACAGTTCACCTGAACCCTTGCTGCAAAGAGAGCGGTTTGTGCACTACACAGTGATACAAGAGCCCAGTGGTCGTCCTTGGATGTTTGCCTTAGATGCGCCTGTCACCAGTGATGATGTTCGTATGACGCGTGCTAGAACCCTGATGGCAGCATCTGATATTCATCAACGCAGGCAGTATCGACTGATGTCGGCGCTCTCCTACCATCTGCAGCCTGAATTGTCAGAAGTGGATCGTACGCGTTACTTAAGCCTTCCTAAGAGCTCAAATCCGCGAGCTCAAGCCTTAGCTGACCAGTGGTGGCAAGATGTTGACTACCAACCTCAAGCGTTCATCCAGCGAGTTTTGATGGAGTTTAACCGAGACTTTATCTACACACTTGAACCTGCTGCATTGGGTGCACAGGCGATTGATGATTTCTTATTAAATACACGACAAGGCTTTTGCGAGCATTTTGCCGGAGCGACTGCCTTTTTATTACGTCATGTTGGGATTCCTGCTCGAGTCGTGACAGGTTATCACGGAGGTGAATGGAACCCCCTGCAAAACTATTTAATTGTTAGGCAGTATGACGCCCATGCGTGGATTGAGGTATGGTTAGAAGGGCAGGGATGGGTCAGGCTTGATCCAACAGAAGCGGTGGCACCAGAACGTATTTTGCAAAGTGCGGATGAGGTGTTTTCGGGTCAAGCGGGTTTTTTGGCAGATCGACCTTTAAATACGTGGGTGAGTGGGCGTTGGTTACGGCAATTGCAGTTGCAATATGACGCACTTAACTTTAGTTGGCAGCGCTGGGTCTTAAATTATCATCAGCAACAGTCAAATTTTCTTAGCCAGTGGCTGGGTGAGTTGAGTTATCAAAAAATTGCTCTGGCGCTGATTGTGCCGTTTGTCTTCGTCACTGGCATATTGAGTTGGATTCTCCTTCGCGCTCGTCCAATGCTTCCTGATGATCCATATCGACGCTCTTTACAAAAATTGCTGCGTTATTTAAGTCGTAAAGGGTTAGAGCGAAATCCTGAAGAAACCATCCGTCAGTTTGCGTTACGACTATTATCTGAATATCCAGAATTGAGCAGTAGTTTGCAAAAATTGGCTGATGTTGATGACCTAATCCGCTATGCTGAAGATACATCACCAGTCCAATATCAGACCTTTAATAAAGCCATAAAGGAATGCTATCGACGTGCAAAGCAACTTAGCGTTTGAGTTTGAGCATCTCCCAAGTCCGCGGCGTCGAACCTCTGCAATCGAAATTGCGCAGGGTCGGGTGCTTGTGCGAACGCCTATGCAGGTTTCAATCGCGCATTTGCAGCCTTGGTTAAAGGAAAGGGAGGCTTGGGTGATCTCTCATCTGACAAAGCAGCAATCCTCTATTGATGCTCACCGCATTGAAATGAGTCAGGGTGCCAGCATTCCAATAAACGGTGATAAATATGATTTATATTGGCGTTTTTCAGATAGATCAAGTCTTGTTTGGCATCCCCAAGAAATTGAAGTTTTTCTGCCGCACCATATGTATGACAATCCCCAAGCTTATGTTCGCCGCCTTTTGCAAGCTGAGCTTAAACAGAAAGCCGCACATCAGTTTCAAATAGCTTTAACGCATTTGTCAGCGAAGACAGGGTTGAAACCAAAAAAAATAGAGGTGAAGAGTTATCGCCGCCGTTGGGGGCAATGTTCATCAGATAAGATCATTACATTAAACTGGCGTCTCATACACGCACGACCCGATGTTCAGCGTTATGTCATGATTCATGAGCTATGTCATTTACAGGAAATGAATCATAGTGTTAGATTCTGGTCTTGGGTTGCTCGCTTTTGCCCTAACCATCGTGAGTTAAGTGCTGAACTACGGGATAAGTCCTCATGGTTGCAATGGTAAAAGGGTTGGAATAGTGAATGCGTTTATATTTTTTCTGATCTAAAGTAGCAGAGATATTCAAAGCGATATGCAATAAAGTCACAGGTGGTCTAGAATTTTCTGAAAAAATATAACGAGGTCCCTACATGCGGTTTATGTGAAATACCGTGTGTTGGTTTAAGATGATCTTTATTAATCAATTCTAATAAAAAAGAGATAGGGTGCATGAGTTTATATAAAACGATTGAAAAAACTTTTTTTAATTCTCTATCAAAAAAGATAACGGGTAATGTCGTATTTTTATTGTTACCTCACCTTTTTTTGCTGTTGGCTGGTGGTTATTTAGCCTCAGGATTGCATGCAAAAATTCAAGCTTTAGGTTTAAATGAAGCTCAGAAGGAGAGTTTGACAGAAGGGCTGAATCACCTCGTTGTAACGGCAGGAGCGACCGCTTTTTTTGCTATATGTGCTGGTGTGTTTACGATTTTCTTTATGCGTTATCTATTTTTGAAGCCAATCCGTGAAATGACGCGTGTTTTAAAAGCGATAAAAGACAAAGATGGTGATATTTCCGCTACTTTGCCTGCTTATACCTACGATGAAATTTCGGAAATGGCGCGCAGCTATAATGAGTTTACGGATCGTTTACGTCATATGATAGCGGAAACACGCCGACATTCAGTGAATGTTGCTTTGAGTGCAACTCACGTACAAAAAGTGATCTTAGAGTCTAGCAAGTCTGCATTTACACAAGAGCAAAATGCGCAGCAAGTCTTTCAGTCAAGTTCGCAATCCTCTAAGGCTATTGATGAAATATCGAGTAGTGCCGTTGTGATTAGTGATCAGACCAGTAGCAACATGGCCGAAATTCGTGCATCAAATGCCGAGCTAAATAAAGTACTTGAGCAAATTAGAATGATTCGTGATTTAGCCACGCGCTTTCAGGAGACGGTGCACAAGCTAAGCTTAAACTCTGCCGATATTACTCGAATTTTATCGATGGTGCAGGACTTTTCTGACCAAACCAATTTACTTGCCTTAAATGCATCTATTGAAGCGGCTCGAGCGGGTGATGCCGGACGAGGTTTTTCAGTGGTGGCTGATGAAGTACGTAATTTATCCCAGAAGGTGAGTGAAGCAACGGGGCAAATTGATACTAATATAGCTGAAATGAGCCAGTTGGTTGATAGTACTCGTAGTAGTGCAGGAACGATTTTGGAATATGTTCAGAATACTGAAGTGTTTATCGATACTACAAGTGTGCAATTTCACAAGTTAGTCGCCGATTTTGAAGAGATTAATTCGCAACTCACGGGCATATCGAGCGCAATCGATGAGTTGTCCTACACCAACCGAGAGTCTCATCAGAATGTAGCTTTGATTACTGATCTTGCTGAATCAATGAAAAAAGGCATGGAGCATTCCTTAATCCATTCTGCCGACCTTGAATTGGCAACTGAAAAGACCCAAGAACTGCTATCACACTTTGCGATAGGGATGGGTGGTTTTGAAGACATGACCCGCACTGGAATGGGATGGGCGCAAGAAGTCTCTAATGAATTGATTAAATTACAGGCGAAGGGTATTAATGTTTTCGATACTCATTATCGTAGAACAAACCCTGGTCAAACTCCCGAGAAGTTTGATACCGCGTATGTCGATGCCTATGAGCGCTCAATGCAGCCTATTTTTGATGGCTTTATTCGTGCTCGCCCAGAGTTTATTTATGCAATTGCAGTGGATAAGAATGGCTATGCACCCGCTCATCATAGCAAGGTGAGTAAAGCTTTGACTGGCGATGTAAGTGTAGATTTGTTGCAAAGTCGACACCGACGAATGTTTGCTGGTAATAGAGCTGAAAAGAGACGATGCTCGCATAAGAATCCTTTCTTACTGCAAACCTTTATTCGAGACACTGGTGAGGTCTTAAATGATCTTTCTATTCCCTTATATGTCGACGGAAAGCATTGGGGTGCATTAATTATGGGCTTTGATCCTAAATGCCTATTAGCCGAATAGCAGGGTAACTCCCTGTGGCTTTTCAGGATCGATTAAAAGCTACAGGGACGTCTAACATTGGAAGGCCTAATCGATGTCGTTAATCAGGTGGCGAATGAGTTTGCGAAGTGCAACATAAGATAATGGCTTTTCACAAATGGCCGATACCCCTGCCGTTTTCAAGGCATGCAGCGGTTCGTCGTTTTGTTCTGATGTAACAACGACGATTGGGATTGAGGGTTGGTCTGTGTAGTGTCGAATATGCTCCACTAACTCTAGTCCATCGATATTTGGCATGTTGTAATCAGTGATGATCAGATCAAATCTCTGTCCTTTCAATATTTGCAGTGCTTCTGCTCCATCTTTGGCTTCCCGGATATTGTGAATGCCAAGTGAGGTGAGTACGCGTTGCAAATATTTACGAGAGGTGGAGCTGTCATCAACCACCATAATCCATAAATCATCAAACTCTTCGTTGGTGCCTTCAAAGTCGTTCTGACGAGCAGCTACATAATTGACTGCGCTACTCAACGCTTCATTCAGGCGCTCAGGGTCGTATGGCTTTGGTAGTATGACGGTTGCGCCAGCTTGACGTATTGGTTCAAGATAGCGATAGAGAGTTTCTGACGAAATCAAAAAGAAGGTGACATCGCATAGCTCAGGTTTTGTTCGCATTTGTCCAACGAGTTCAGAGCCTGTCATGTCAGGCAAATGCATCGCAGAAATAACAATATCTGGAGTAATTCCTTGCATACGCTCAAGGGCAGGTGCCGCTTCGGTGAACTCTTCAATAGCGACAATGCCCATCTTTCGAAGGTGGCCTACAATAATGTTGCGCTGCATACGGGAGGGTTCGATGACCATCAACAGCAGTTCGCTCAGTTCCATACTTCTCTCACTTAACGGATACAACGATAATAGTATTTATACCTGACATTAGCGATATTGCAAACATCAGTTTGTGCTGATTCAGTTTAAATTCACTTTATTCAGGTTTGTTCAGGTTTATTCAGCTAACGTTAAGATGAAAAGCGCTTTACTTGTGTTCCGAACAGGATTGCATCGGGTCTCTTCATCATTTCAACTTTTCTTAGGGTCGCTCAGGCGACCTTTTTCTTTGCACTTACTTCACTTGACGCATCGAACTATTGATCACCAGTGCAAAATACACTTCAGGCAGTCTTAATCTGGTGTTTTTGCTAAAGCACGCTCAGCAATATCGCTGAACAGAGCGCGAATGTCAGACTCGTGGGAGAGCCCTCTTGCTTTTTCTAGAATGGGCAGGAGTTCGGCGCGACTGACGGAACGTATCAATAGCTTTATTCTTGGAATATTAAATGCACTTAGGCTGATAGATTGGTAGCCAAGGGCAATCATCACCAAAACGGCAACGGGATCTGACGCCATTTCCCCGCACACTGAAAGAGGTAGATCATGGTTCTCACACTCTTTTTGGATATATTCCAAGGCTAACATGACTGCAGGATGTAAATGGTCAAATAAAGCGGATACACGTGGGTTGTTGCGATCAACGGCTAACAAATATTGTGTTAAATCGTTTGAACCAACAGATACAAAATCAATATAGGGTGCCAGTTTAGGAATCAATAGCATTGCAGATGGCACTTCGACCATCATGCCAATACTGGGTAGCTTTGCTGGATACCCTAGCTTATTTAAATCATCCACAGCTTTCTCGACGTGCTGCCTGAATGTAACCATCTCGTCAACGCGGCTGACCATGGGTACTAAAAGCTTAAGATTGCCATTGGCGATATTCGCTCGAAGCATGGCGCGAATTTGGGTAATCAACAGCTGAGTGTTGTCGAGGGTAAAGCGAATGCCTCTCCAGCCAAGATATGGGTTCTCCTCGGCCATTTCAAAGTAAGGGAGTTGCTTGTCACCGCCAATGTCTAAAGATCGCATAGAGACTGGTTTTGGGGCGTAGGCAGCCAATACCTTTTGATAGATGCGCAGCTGTTCTTCTTCGGTTGGAAAGCTGTCGTGAATCATAAAGGGAATTTCAGAGCGATAAAGCCCAACCCCTTCGGCACCTCGTTCAAGACCAGGGGTTGCATCTGCTAACAGACCTGTGTTTGTCAGAAGTTCAACCCGAAATCCATCTAGGGTTTCTGCAGGTAGCGATTTGAGTTTGTCGAGCCCTGCGATGAAACGCTGCTCTTCAGCGATCATCCGCTTATATTCGTTCAGCAGTGCATCTGGTGGGGTGACAATGCATTCCCCGCGATTTCCGTCGACAATGACTCGTTTTCCCCGGAACTTAGCGGGTTTGAGATCTTCGACAGCCATGACTGCCGGAATACCAAGAGCATTTGCAACAATCGCAGTGTGCGACAAAGATGAGCCTGCCGTACAAATAATGCCATGAATACGTTTTAGCGGAAACTCAGCTAAGTCTGTAATGCTGATGAGCTCTCCACATAATATTAGGGCTTCATCGGGTGCTTCAGTTACTTGGCGTTCGTGTTGAAGTAACTGATTGAGTATTCGCTGCCCAATGTTGGTGATATCTTCGCTACGGGCTTTTAAGTAGGGATCGTTTGATTGCTCAAATAAATTCGCCATGTTGCGAATGACTTGGCACAGCGCCCATGGGGCGCTGTCACCTTGATTGATTCTGTCCTCGACACCTTTTTTCAATTCTGGGCTGTTGAGCATCATTTGGTAAACACCAAATAGCGCATGTAAATCGCTTGGCAAGTGATTGCCTAAACGACCCGAACCCGCTTCTAGCTCTTCAGCTACCCATTCAATGGCTTGATGGAAGTCGGCAATTTCTGCAATTGCATCGCTATTGATGCCAGCCTCAACTTGATCAAGGGTCATGTGCGGATCGATCACCCATAAGCGTCCTGTGCCAATTCCACTGGAGCCTTTGACACCTTTGTAGCGCTCATAGCTTGATAGGGTCGGATGAGACATCCAGCTGCCGCTGCGCTGCAAATGATGTAACGTACCTGCTAATTGCGATGCTACCGTAATTAAAAACGCTTCTTCATCATCGTTGAACTGTTGATTGAGTGTGCCTTGTACGACAAGTACACCGACTAATTTGCGCAGGTGGATCAGGGGCACACCCATAAAACGATGATAAGACTGCTCATGTGTTTCGGGAATATAAACAAAGCGATCATCTGCAGGCGCGTCAGCGATATTCAGGGTGCTTAAGCTGGCTGCAATATGGCCAACAAGTCCTTCGTTTAGATTTAAGCTAACTTTGCCGACAGCCTCTCGAGACAAGCCGCGAGTGGCTGCTAAAATTAATGTGTCTTGCTCTGGATTGCAAAGATATAAACTGCATACTTCAGCGCGCATCAGATCACACAGACGCTCGACGATCGTGTCCATCATGGCTTCAGGGTCTTGAGTCCGAGCAATGGTTTCGACAAGTGTAATGAGGCTGGCGAGTGGAGAGTGCATGCTGATATCCGTGTGTCATGAGGTTTCTCTTTCAGCACCCATTATGCCTTATTTCCGGATCTGGGTGATGACCTGACTAAAAAAAATGTCAGAATTTGGGCAGGGCGTGTTGAAGCAACCTTCAAAAGTGCTGAGTCTTTGATTCAATATCAATAAAAGCTGTTTGAAATTTAAAAAGTCTTATTATGCTGTTCGTCTAATATACTGGCGTGTAAGTAGGGTAGATGCCATACGATTATATACTACTTTGTTTAAAATTATGTGTTATTCTTAATACTTGACTAAACTACACAGTAAACCCCAATCATCGTGACTAACCCCATGTTAACCCGTACTAGATCTCCTGATGTTGCGTCTATTTGTAAGCCGCGTCCTATTTGGTGCCATCCACGAGATACGATCCATCATGCCATTCGTTTGATGTCACTCTACAAAATTGGCTGTGTTCTGGTCTGCGAGCACAGAAGACCCGTGGGTGTGTTGACACGACGTGATGCGATGCGTTTTGGTGCTGAAGGTTATGATGGCGAGACGACAGTCGATAAAGTAATGACGCATCCTGTTACAACGGTTGATGCTGATGCCAGTGTAGATGAGCTAGGTATCTTAATGATGAGTAGTCGTATTCGTCATGTTGCGGTTGTTGATGCTGAGCATCAATTGGTTGGTGTGGTCAGTGAAAGTGATATTGTTAACAGCCATGGCCTTGAACATGACTTGTTTTTAAGGTCTCTGTATGAGGTGTGTAACTTAGATCCTTTACGCATACCTAGCGATTGCAGTATTAAATTGGCAATAGAGCGGATCAGAACCGCAGGCCACACAGCGGCTCTCATTGATTTGAGTGAAGGCTTTGCCATTTTAACCGAAACAGACGTCATTAAACTTTTGGCAGAGGAAACAATTGATTTAAGCCAGCCTGTTTCCTCCATTGCGTTAAACCCTTTGCAGTCAGTACCAGGTTCGTTGAGTCTGTATAACGCACGTCGCCATTTTAGAAATCAGGGTTTTAGGCACTTGGGCGTCACTGATGAACATGGCCAGCTTGTTGGTTTAGCTTCCTATTCCGATATTCTGCGTAACGTAGAAGTGGATTACATTTATCGCTTGCGGGAACTTCTCAATGATCGCAGCCATTCGTTAAATCAAACACGCCATTACCTGCGCATTATTGAAAAAGTGATCAACTCATCCCTTGAGGGCATATTAATTTGCGATGCCCAAGGGAAAATTCAGAGCGTCAATCCTGCTTTTACGCAAATCACAGGATATGATGAGTGGGAAGTCATTGGCTGTAACCCAAGCGTGTTAAGTTCTGGCCGTCATGATAAACGTTTTTACGAACTGATGTGGCGGGAAATTAAAGAGGTTGGGCATTGGCAGGGTGAAATCTGGAATCGCAACAAAAGCGGCGATGTTTACCCTGAGTGGTTGAGCATTACAGCTATAGAAAATGATAATGGCGAAATCATGCAGTATGCGGCGATATTTCATGACTTGACGGAAGTGAAGCGCTCTGAAGCACGCATTAATAAAATGGTTTACTTTGACGAGGTCACGCTACTTCCGAACAGACGACTGCTGCGTGATCGCTTGGACAATGCGCTTAATTATTCCAACGAGACAGGGACTAAGATCACTTTAGTTAATCTTGATTTGGATTGGTTTAAGGTGGTTAATGATCGCTTTGGTCAGGTTCAAGGTGATCAGGTACTGCGTGAGATTGCGAATAGGATCAATCAACAACTTGCTGATGAAGATACCGTCGCTCGTCCGGGAGGAGATGAGTTCAGTCTCATTATCTCCAGTATCCAGGATACGAATGAGTTAGCCGTTTACTTGCAGAGGCTCCAAAAAATCATTTCTGCACCCGTGCTCATTAATTCTACTGAGATTCGGATTACCTGCAGCATGGGCGTTGTTGTTTACCCGGATGATGCATCGGATGCGGAGAGCTTAATGAGTCGAGCGGATTCAGCATTGCTGCAAGCTAAAGAGCAAGGACGAAATACGGTTCATTACTATTCGCTTACTCTAAATCAATCATCTATGTCGCGACTTAAGCTGGCAAGTTTGCTGCAAAATGCCTTAGAAAAAAATGAGCTGACCTTGTATTACCAGCCTAAAGTTTGCCTTAAAACAGGTAATGTTGAAGGAGTTGAATCCCTAATCCGTTGGTTTAATCCAGAGCTAGGTCAGGTATCCCCCTCTGATTTTATTCCATTGGCAGAAGATATCGGCTTGATCGATAGTATTGGCTCATGGGTTCTCGAAACGTCTGTTAAACAGTCTAAGGCATGGCAAGATCAGCAGCTCAATTTAAACATTGCAGTTAACGTCTCAGCTCGGCAGTTTCAGCGAGGTGAAGTGGCTGCGAAAGTGATGGGGTTGTTGGATCAATATCAATTATCGCCTGATCATTTAAGCATAGAACTGACTGAAACAAGTTTTATGCATAATGCGGAAAAAACACTTTCTGCGATCAAACAGTTAAGTTTGATCGGTGTGAAAGTGGCAATAGATGATTTTGGTACAGGCTACTCAAGTCTCAACTATGTTCGAACAATGCCCTTAAGCCAGTTGAAGGTGGATTTGAGCTTTATCAAAAATATTGTGGAGTCAGTACGAGACCGTAAGTTGGTTCAAGCCATTATTGATATGGCGCATGCGCTAGATATTGAAGTGATCGCCGAGGGTGTTGAAACCTGTGAGCAGTTAAAATTGCTTCTTGAAATGGGCTGTGATCAAGCGCAGGGATATCTATTCTGTCAGCCTATCCCTGCTGGTGAGTTTGAAATATGGTTACAGGACGTCAGTCAAACACATATTTCGTTAATAAGCCATTGTCAGCTCGACGGCTCGAATTAAAACCAGTTATCTTGGCGTTTACGACGTTTAGGCAGGTAGGGGACTAATAGACCTAAAATCATGCCTGCTAAGGCAACTAGGCCGCCGTGAGTCAACCATCGAATCAAATTGCTTTGATCCATGTTGGCGATTTCAGTATCTAGGCGTCGAATTTGCGTTTCAAGTTGCTCGACTTGCTGAGCATAATCTTGATTCCCGCCAGAGAGCTGTTGCAAGCGGCTATTCAGAGTCTCAATTTCGGTTGCTTGACGCTCGATTGTATTCAGGCTCTCGCTTAGTTCAGATTCTAACTTAGGTAGGCGTGCTTGAACGCTTTCACCTGCAGCAACGAATTCTTCAGGAACCCAGCCAGAGCGTCCCGCTTGGTTACGTACCTCGACATAGTTATTGTTGCGGTTGAGTATTGTAACCCCTTCACCACTCGTCATCCGTCCATTGATGCGGTATTGGTTACCAGGACCGCCATGAGTAAAGACATAAACGTCATCGGCGATGTGGGCACGTTGTTGAGCATAAGCCGGTACAGCAAAACTCAGGCTTAAAATGACAGACAATAAAAACTGCTTTTTCATATAAAAACCAATTGGTGCAATTAAGAATCAAACTATTGTACGGATTAAGTGGCCTATGACTACCCCATAGAGGAAATTTCTCTTTAAAAGTTATATTATAACCCTTTTCTTTGGGTTGTTTGGGGATGTGTATGAAGGCGATCAAAAGAGTCCTATCTGCGCTTTTGATAGGGCTTGTTAAGTTTTATCAATATTTCATTAGCCCTTTGTTGCCACCGAGTTGTCGTTACTACCCGACCTGCTCTGCCTACATGATTGAAGCCATTAAGGTTCATGGCCCGTTAAAAGGGGGGTGGTTAGGTTTGAAAAGGCTTTTACGTTGCCATCCTTTAAAACCTGGAGGGTATGATCCTGTTCCATCTAAGCCTTGTGACTGCCATGATCAGCAAGCAAGCTTAACAACCTTACCTGAAAAGGCTCAAGACAAAAATCCAAGTTAGGATAGCTTTGATTTTTAGGTAAAAGCTTCCGATAATAGCTCAAGCACCTTTACTTAATCAGGACAAACTGATGTTTTCTGCTCACAGCGTTATTCTCGTTGTTCTTGTCTATATGGCTTTGCTGTTTGGTTTGGCTGTTTGGGTGGATCGCCGCACTCGCCATCGCAGCAATTCTGCAATGCCTGCATGGGTGTATGCGCTGTCAATGGCCGTTTTTTTCACCTCCTGGACCTTCTACGGCAGTGTCGGCTTTGCCGTACAATCGGGTTTGTTGTTTTTTGCGATATACATTGGAGCATTGCTCAGTGTTGTGCTTTGGCCGATCACTCTAAAACGAATGGTAGCGGCTAAAGAGGTGTTTCGTATTACGAGCATTGCGGATTTCATATCGACACGATATCGCAGGTCTCAACGTATTGCTGCGCTGGTCACTGTCATAGTCTTAACCAGTATTTCTCCTTACATTGCGTTGCAATTAACGGCGGTCGTGAATAGCTTTAATATGATTACAGGGGCTCCAGCCAACTCCAACTGGGATATAACAGGACTGACGATTACCCTTGTGATGCTGGCATTCACAATCATTTTCGGGATTCGTCACCTTGATCCTACGGAGCGCCACAGTGGTATGATTGGTATGCTGGTTGCTGAATGCGTGGTTAAACTCCTTAGCTTTTTGCTGGTCGGAGCGTTTATTCTGATTTCAGTGTTTGGCGGGGTTAGTGGCTTTTTTGATACGTTTGATGGTCAAGACAAAAGCTTGATTCTGCGCTTTCAGAACCAAGACTCACCGGGGCTTACTTGGCTCACGTTAATTGTTCTTGGGTTTGCAGCGATGCAATTATTGCCGCGTCAGTTTCATGTGTCTGTGGTTGAAAGCAGCCATCAATCTCATGTCAAAACTGCGATGTGGATGTTCCCAGCTTACTTAATTCTAATTAATATTTTTGTGATTCCGATTGCATTGGCAGGAACAGTCATGGGATTGCCTGCTGGCTCTGCCGATTTCTTTATGATCTTGATACCTCAGTTTTTGGGTAATGATTTGATGGCGCTGGTGGCCTTTATGGGAGGTTTTGCCGCGGCAACAGGGATGATCATTATCAGTACTATGACGCTTGCAACCATGACGTCTAACCATTTGGTTCTCCCTTTATGTGAAAAAATCAAATGGTTGGAGCCGCTGCAAGGCTATCTGCTGCAGGTTAGATGGTTTACTGCAGCGCTCGTTTTGCTGTCCAGTTACACCTTGGCAATGGTCTTGAGTAACTCTTACTTTTTGGCTGCAATGGGGCTGATTTCTTTTGCAGGGATTTTGCAATTGTTGCCCGCTGTGTTTCTCGGCATGTTTTGGCGAAAAGGCAATAGTGTAGGTGCTTTTTGTGGACTGTTCGTAGGTTATATATTATGGGGCTGGACGCTCATCATCCCCTCCATGATCAATGAAGGGTGGTTACCGGTCAGCATTCTTGATGCGGGTCCTTGGGGGATTTCTTGGTTACGACCAGAAGCTTTTTTAGGCATCGATTTTCTACCACCGCTTATACACAGTGTTTTTTGGTCCATGCTCTTTAACGTTCTTTGTTACATTGCCGGGTCTTGGTTTTATCATCCCCAAAAACACGAGAGATCTCTAACGCGTGAGTTTTTGGCGGCCATGCTATCAAAAGGCCAGTTTTCGGGTAAGGCTAGGCCTACTGGGTTGGATGCGTACATAGCACTGGAGCCGAAACTGGTCGAAGCCTATGATTTAATTGCACGTTATTTGAGCAAAGAAAAAGCGGATGAGGCTATTTCTCGCATCACCGAAGATCTACAAGTCGAAACCAAAGCGCATATCACCATCATTGAGTTGATGGAGTTTCACCGAATGTTGGAGCATATATTAGCCGGTTCTATTGGTGCAGCCAGTGCGCATACAGCGATTGAAGAGCGAATTAACTACAATGAGCGCGAAGCCGCTGACCTAAAAGCATTATATAGTCATATTGTCAGTGAGTTGCAAGGGCAGTCGAGAGTTGATGAGGCTAAGGGAGATGGTGGCGGTTATTTGTTTTTGGATCAAATGCAAAGTCAGATTGATGATTTAGAAGCGCTTGTCAGTAGTCAAAAACGACAAATTGAAACCTTGGAGGCAAAGCTGGATCAGCGCTACGAGGAAATATTTGCCTATCGTGTTGAAGCGCAAAAATTGAAAGTTGAAAGTGACAATCTGCGTAAAAGACTGGCTGAAGATACGACCAGTGACTAATAGGGCGGTGCTGCAGGTTGGAAGCGGCCCAACCTGCAGTCAATTCGAGAGATTAAAGGTTTTCTTCTGCAAACTCGGCCAAACGTGATCTAAACACGCCTTGGAAATGCACACTGGCTGAGCCTTCAAAGTCTTTGAAGCGTTCAGCAATATAGGTGAGGCCAGAGGTTAAAGGGGTTAGGTAGTTAGAGTCAATCTGAGCTAGATTTCCTAAACAGACCATTTTGGTTCCTTTGCCACAACGTGTGATAATGGTTTTCAGCTGTTGTGGGGTCAGGTTTTGAGACTCATCGATTAAAACCACTGCGTTTTGTATGCTTCGGCCTCGAATAAAGTTGAGTGACTTGAATTGAATATTTGCCTTTTCAAGTGCATATTTAACGCTGCTTTGTGGACGTTCATCCTGTTCATGCATCGCCTCTAGGTTGTCACTAATGGCACTCATCCAAGGTGTCATTTTCTCCTCCTCCGTACCCGGTAGGAAGCCAATATCTTCAGCAACAGGTGGCGTCGAGCGTGTCACGATGATTTTATTATAGCGTCCTTGCTCTATGACCATTTCCAGAGCACAGGCTAGTGCAATCAGTGTTTTACCAGAGCCTGCCGAGCCCAAAAAGATCGTAAAGTCTAGATCTGGATCAAGCAGGGACTGCATGGCAAAGGCTTGTTGAATATTGATTGGATGAATGCCCCAAGCGCTTTGGTTCATCAAGTGCTGATAACCTAAGTCGAGCAGAGTGACGCTTTCTTCATCAATGGCGACGGTTCGAGCCGCAAAATCTTGAGTTGAATCGTAAACGTACTCATTTAAAAAGGTATTGGGTAATAAAGCGCGTGCAACGCGATGGTAGGCTTTCCCATCGCGCTGGTAGCTTTCGACCTTATCAACGCCTTCCCAAAACGGCGTTGCAAGATAATGATGGCCTTCGGGCAGTAACTCAACATCCGATACCAGTTGATCGGTCCGATAGTCTTCAACCTTTTTGAGCCCAGCCCCCAGTGCTTTTAGGCGCATATTGATATCTTTAGTGACTAGAACGACTTGCCTGTGTGGAAAGGTAGACTGTAAATGCAGTGCGCAGTTGATGATCTTATTGTCTTTGTTATGCTCGATTGGAAGAAAGCCTGTACGAACCGTGAGTTCGTGGTCTGGGAAGATACTCAGACAGCCCAGTTTTATATCGCGGTCCTTGCCCGGTAAGATGATTCTCACGCCTTTGGTGATTTGTTCAGAATTGGTGGCTTTGCTTAAAATAGAGTCGATGCTGCGGATTGCGTAGCGGGCCTCTTGGGCGACATTCTTCTTGCGATCTTTGATGTCGTCGAGCTCTTCGAGCACGGTCATGGGAATGGTAACGTCTTGTTCTTTGAATTCGTAAAGACATTTTGGGTCGTGTAATAGAACATTGGTGTCAAGGATATAGAGCTTGGAGGCTTTGGTTGCGCTCATGAGCAGGTGTCCTTTTGTAGAGTGTTTGATTTCAACCTAATAGAAATATTCGAATTCTGCAAGGGCTTATTTCTTTTATTATTTTTCTTAGTTATAGGAGCTTTAATCGGCCAGAAAATGAGGTAAGATTGAATTTTTAGATGAACGGATTATCATGAAAAAACATCGCTTGGCCTTAGCCACTTTCGCAGTCACCGCTCTGTTAGTCGGCTGTAAAGAAAACCAGACCCCTGCTGCTGTTGACACCCCTTCAACCAATACATCCATGCAAACACAGTCCACTACCTTTCAGATAGGAGAGCGTGCGAGTGGTGAAATCACGACACAAAGCCCTGTAAATCTTAAAGATGGTACACGTTATCAAATATTTGACATCATGGTTTCTTCATCCGACTTAGAGGATGGAAACTTACTGGAAATTACCCAGCGCGGTGCATTAAACGGTACATTATCCTTGTTTTCAGGTACCGATTTACTGGCCACTTCGAATGACTCAGAGCGTTTTTCTAAGTTGAGAAGTATCGTTCTGGATGAGTCAGTCCTACAGGTCGTTGTGCATGGTCGCGACATAAATAGCTTTGGCCCTTTTACCTTGTCCTCTGGGGTATTAAAGGTTTCATTAAGTTTGGATACGAGTAAACTCAATAGTCTCCCTTTAAATGAAAATGGTTGGCTTGATCAAGAACCACAGCTTTTACGCTTCCAGGTTGAAAAAGCCGGTTTGTATCGCTTCGACTTGTCTTCACAGGATTTTGATACCTTCATGAAACTAGAAGGTGTAGGGGTTAGTCTAGAAAACGATGATGGCCCTGATGGCACGGATTCTCAGTTAGTTACCTATCTTGAAGAAGGTGAATATACCTTAACACTTCAGAGTTATGCTGAAGGTTCGGGGCTCTTTTCGGTGAGCGTATCGGAAGAGGCTTTGCCTGAAGGTATTGAATTGCAAAATAGTGGTGAGTTAGTCATGGGGGAAGCAATACAAGGTATGTTGACTCGTGGTTCAAATGCGTACGAATTTCAGGTTCAGGAGCTGGGTCTGTACGAAGTGTCTCTGATGTCTGATGAATTTGATGCGTATTTAGAATTAGAAAGTGAAGGATTCTTTGCGGAAGACGATGATGGTGGTGAAGGCACTAACGCTCATTTAGAGTTAGAGTTAGCTCCAGGACTCTATAAAGTCGTTGCTAGGGGATTATCTGACCATGAGGTTGGTCTTTATACACTGATCGCGAATCGCTTGGACTAAAATGATTGGGCTATCCTTCCTCTGTGGCTAAAAAGCAGAGGAAGGATAAGAATAAACACTATTTATTCAGAACACGTAACATCCATGCCGTTTTTTCGTGAACTCGCATGCGATCTGATGCCAATGATGCAGTTGATTCATCGTCAGCTTCTTGTGCCAGCTTAAGCACTTCGCGGCAGGTTCTAACGACCGTTTCATGTCCTTGGGTCAATAAATCCACCATTTCTTTTGCTTCAGGAACGCCATCCACTTCTTTAATATTACTTAAACGCACAAACTCTTTATACGTTCCTGGAGCGGCAACGTCCAAAGTACGAATTCTTTCTGCTATGTCATCGACAGCAAGCGCAAGTTCGTTATAGTGCTCTTCAAACATCAAATGAAGCTCGCGGAACTGAGGCCCGGTTACGTTCCAGTGAAAATTATGCGTTTGTAAGTAAAGAGTGTAAGTATCAGCTAACAGGTGTTTGAGTCCTTCAGCGATTTTCTCACGATCCGATTTTTTGATACCTATGTCCATTTTTGACATGTGTAAGTCTCCATGAGTGAATTAGCTTTAATTGTAAGTGCAACCGCCTTGGAATGAGAAGCCGATTGCCATCAAACTTCTTTATGATCAGAATAGAGTATAACGAATTGACTTAGCCTGCTACCCAAAGCCTAGCCCCAGGAGAAATATATGGGTAAAGAAACAGAATTAAAACTAGAGTTATCGCCTCTGCATATCAATGCTTTAATAACTCATCCTCTGATCAGTTCGGCTCAATTGTTGAGTGAAAGCGTTACCCTAGAAAACACTTACTTTGATACGTCTGCTTTAGATTTGCAACGTTTAAAAATGGCGCTGAGAACGCGTCAACAAGGAAATGTTTGGCTTCAAACAGTGAAGTGTGCAGGGCAGTCGATAGCCGGTGTCAGTCAACGTCCCGAATGGGAGACTTTTTACAATGGCCACTTTGATTTTTCTGAAATTGAAATTGACTCCGTTCGAGAAATATTAGACGCCGTAAAGGTTCGTTTGCAGCCCATTTTTAGTACGAATTTTGAACGTTCGACATACTGCTATCAGTCTCCTACAGGGGCAGAGATTTTGCTGATGATCGATCTTGGTAAGATCCAAGCTCAAGGACAGACGCTTCCAATATGTGAGTTAGAATTAGAGTTGGCAAAAGGAGATATCTCGGATTTAGTGTCACTCGCCATCGATTTAGCAAAAGACTTATCTTTGACGCCCAGTGATATTTCTAAAGCGGAGCGAGGTTACCGTCTATTTAGTGGAGTGAAAGAGCAACCTGTTGCGTTCGTTGCTCCACGACAAACTGATGAAGTTGCTTCGGATGAGGTCTTCAGGAATTATGTTTCTGCTTGCCTTGTTCAGTGGCAAGGTAACTTGTTTGGCATCACTGCGCGGGAAGAGCCGGACTACTTGTTGCAATGGATTGAAAGTCAGGAGCGATTGCTAGCAGTTTTGAGAATGTTTAAACCTCTTTTGAGTCCACAATGGTTTAAACATTGGAAAGGGGTGTTAACCGAGAATCTACTGTCTTTCCGTGAGCAGATGGAACTGGATTATTTTGCGGATCGACTCATCCCAGAATGGATAGACCTCGAAGAAACAGAAGCTTCACTTAAGGATCTTAAAGTCTGGATTTTGGCTCATCGTGCGACTGCGCGGCAAGAAATGATGCAAAGTCCTGTTTTGCACCAGCAAGGTTGTCTGATTTTACGCTTACTTTCTGACGTTCGTTCTGATGACATTTTTGTCAAAGCAGAGCAAGTCGACCATGCTTTTTTATTAAAACGTATTAAAAAGTTAAGAAAGCGAGCGTTAGATAAAAAGCTAGGTCTAAAAACGTTACCTTCAGGTGTTCCCTTTGAAACCCTTCTAGCCTTAAAGGAGTATCGTTGGACAGTCGATATGTTTGCTAATATACAACTGGGTAAAAATAGGCTGCACAAAATGAATAAGACGTCTGCTCTTTTGGGGACAATCTCAGCTGAGTATTTATTAGGGCGTTGGCAGGCATATTTGCAAGGCTTGGTCGCAACGGATGTGTATTTGGCTGAGTCATTGCAGCGCTCCATGCTGATTCGACAAACAAAATTATTGAAAAAGCTTAGACAGCAATCTTTAAAATGTTTGCAAGAGTGTTAAATGTAGGGAGAGAGTGAGTTGAAGAGAAGGGCTGATCGGAAACGTTCCCCGAGTTGGTTGATTCTGTTTTTGTTCGTGACGTTTGGGCTGATCAGCTTTTCTCTATACGCAAGTGATTCAAATAGAATCTCTGTCGGAGTGGTTGCCGATAATGAGCCTTACTCTTGGATGCACCAGTCGCACCCGGCTGGTTTTTCTATCGATGTGCTCGAAAAAGTGGCAAACCTTGCAGATTTAACGTTTGAATATCGTGTTGGTAGCTGGCCTGAGGTGTACGCAGCCTTTCTAAGAGGTGAAGTCGATGTTATTGATGAAATTTCTTGGAGTGAAGAGCGAGCGAAGAGCATGTTGTTCACAGAGCCTTATCATTACCGAAATACAGTTGTCATGCAGGACTCAAATCGGCCGCTTGACTATGTTCAGAGCATCGACCATTTAAGACCTTACCGAATAGGGATCTTAAAAGATGTTTATTATTCACCTCTTTTATATAACCAAAATCTTGAGTTAGTCGAATATGAATTACTGCCGAACCTTGTCAGAGCCTTGGCTTTTGGTTGGGTGGACGCAATCATTGGGCCAGATGTAACTTTGCAATTTTTGGCACAAAGGGCTGGGTTTCGACATTTAGATATCGCAGGTGTTTTAGCCTTAGAAGGTGTTGAACTTGAGGACTTCAGACTGGCAGTGTTGAAAGACAAGTCTGAGCTACATGCCAAGCTTGAAAAAGCTTTGCAGAGTATTGAGCCCGAATGGCTGGCCGACTTAACTGTTCGCTGGCAAGAATATGGAGGTAAGCATTTACCTCTGCAAACATCCTTTCAATTAAGTCAGCCTGAAATTGATTATATACGTCAGCTTGGCCCAGTTAGGGTTGGGCTGATGCGAGACTATGCTCCTTTCAGTTTTCTAGATGGTGGAAGTGTTCAAGGCTTATCGGTTGACATACTGAAACGGATTCAGGATTTAACAGGATTGCAGGTTATTCCTGTTGTGGATCAATGGTCTAATTTAATTGATTGGCTTGAAGCTGGTGAGTTGGATGTTTTGGCAAATATGTCGTTTAGTGAAGAGCGACAAACTATCGCACGGTTTTCAGATTCCTACTATATTATTCCCAATGTTTTGTTTTCTAAAGACTTAGATTGGCGTTATACAGACCCATCAGACCTTAAGGGGCTCAGGGTTGCTATAGGTGCCGGAATTTTCTATGAGCAAGCGTTACGAGACATTATAGGTGATTCGCTTTTCACTTACATGGATCAAGCATCTATGTTTAATGCCCTAGCCAATAATCATGTCGATGCGGTGATTGCTGCTTTGCCAAATGGCAATCACTGGGTTAGTCAATTACGGATGACGGGTGTTTATGTGGCAGGTGAGTTGATCCTAGAGGATTTTGTGGGAGAGGATTTACGTTTTGGTGTTAAGCCTTCGCTTGCGCCTTTAGCCGACATTCTGAATAAAACACTCAATGCGATCACACCCATTGAGCAGAGCACGATTCAAAATCGTTGGTTAGGTAGCCAATCGGGCATGAGTTACTCATCAAAGCAGCCGCTTGAGAATTTGTCCGAGGAGGAACTCGCCTACTTGTCTGGTTTGGATAAAACAATACGTATCTGTGTGCATCACAATCAAATGCCTTTGGAAGCGATTAATCAGAAAGGGCATTTGATTGGAGTATCCTCCTCAGTTGTGGAGCATCTATCGCAACGATTAGACTTGCGTATCGAGCTGTTCCCAATGCGGAGTCGGTCGGCCTCTTTGCGAGCTTTGTCGGAGGGAGGCTGTGATGCTATTCCAATGCTGTCTGGAATAGAACGCATTGAAAATATTGCGCTAACACGCGCTTATTACTCGTTACCCGCTGTCATTTTAGGTCGGATAGAAGTTCCGTTTATTAATAGTTTAAATGAACTTTCCAATCAACGGGTTGGTGTGTTGGATGGCTTTGTTGCCTTTGATTCCTTAGTGAGTCGTTATCCGAATGTTACCTTTGTATCCATAGAGACTGAAGCCGATGGCCTAAGGCAGTTGCAGTCAGGTAATCTAAATGCCTTTATCAGTTCATTACCCACGGCAAGCCATACTTTGCAAGAGCTTGGAATTGCCGATATACGCGTGATAGGTCGAGTTCCTTTCGATTGGAACTTTACTATGGCCGTTCAGAGAGATAATGAGATTTTATTGGGAATCCTGCAGAAGTTTGTCGACAGTCTGACAGATGAAGATCGTCTGGACATCGAAAATGTATGGCGTACTGTGAAGCTCGAAGAGTCTATGGATTGGTCTTGGATCTGGCGGATTTTGACGATAGCGGTGCTTATCGTCCTGATGTTAGCTTACTGGAATCGACGTTTAGGTGCTTTAAACGCTAAGTTGGCACTAGCCAATGAAAAGCTTGCCTATTTATCAGTGACAGATGAATTAACAGGTTTGGGAAATCGAGCATTTTTTGATCATGAGTATGGTCGTTTACACCAGTTGGCAGTTCGACAAAATCAGGGAGTGATGGTGGCGATGCTTGATGTTGATCACTTTAAAAGAGTGAACGATACCTTCGGACATGCGGCTGGAGACCATTGTTTACAATTTTTGGCCGCCTCCATTAAACAGGTTTTTAAGCGTGATACGGATTATGTCGCTCGTTACGGTGGGGAAGAGTTCGTGATATTTACGCTCATAGATTCCTCTCAAAACATTTATTCACGCTGTGAAAGCCTTCGCCAACTCATTGAAGCATCTAAATATGAATTTGAAGGTCAAATGATTGCCTTTACAGTCAGTATTGGCTTACATGTCTATTGTCCTCAAGTAAGTTCTGATCCCGAACATGCGATGCGATTAGCCGACACAGCACTCTATAAAGCCAAGTCTGAAGGTCGTAATCGAGTCGTGATGATAGACACGGAGCAGAAAGAGATCTAACTCATACCCTTCCGCTCTTGTGTGTCTAAAATGAGAATTTAGGCAGGACGTTTGTCAACCATGAAGGTAGCCTCACCGGTTGCCACGAGAGTTTCGCCCACGGTGACTTCGCAGTTCATTTTAACGCGTTTGCGTCGTTCATCTATTTCAGTAATTGTCAGTGTAGCTTTTGCTGTATCACCTATATAGACAGGCGCGCGAAACTTGATTTGTTGATCAACGTAAATGGCCCCAGGTCCAGGAAGACGAGTGCCAGCAACGGTCGATATTAAGGCTGCACTAAACATCCCGTGTACAATACGCTTTTTGAAAAAAGTCGTTTTTGCATATTCTTCGTTGATATGAACAGGGTTGTTATCCCCAGAAATGCCTGCAAACAGGTACACATCAGACTCAGAAATCGTTTTTGCATAGGATGCGCTCATACCCACTTCAAGATCTTCTAGATAATATCCGTGTAATTCTTCCATATTATTCTCCTATTCATGATGATTTAAAAAGACACGAGTCGTAATCTTGAATGATCAATGTTAAAAAAGATCAAACTCAGATCAAGACTAACTGATTTTGTACTTATCAGATAGTGATTACATGATAGAATAAGTAAAAACCCTAATGGTGTGAAGAGTGAATCTAAATTCTTTACACTTGAATAAATTTTGAACAACTTGAGAAAGGTTAATCATGGCTGACTATAATGCTCCCGTAAAAGATATGAAGCTTGCTCTCAACCAGATCGCTCGTTTAACTGAGCTGTCTTCAATGCCTGTCTTTGAAGATGCTTCTGATGATATGGTCAGTGCAATTTTAGACGAAGCGGCACGTGTCGCTCGAGACGTTGTTGGACCAACCAACTGGGAAGGTGACCAAACGGGCCTCAAGCTTGATGAAAGCGGAGTCATTTGCCCGGAATGTTTCCGTGATGCTTACAATCAGTATGCCGAAGGGGGTTGGGGATCGCTGCAATTCGATCCTGAGTTCGGTGGCCAAGGCATGCCATACCTGTTATCTGTATCTGTGATGGAAATGTGGCAGTCTGCAAACATGGCGTGGGGTTTGTGCCCTCTGTTATCGCAAGGCGCCGTTGAGTGCTTATCAATTAATGCCAGTGACGAGCTGAAAAGCATTTACTTACCTAAGCTTATTAGCGGCGAATGGGCAGGTACCATGAACTTAACGGAAGGTGGGGCGGGTTCAGACCTGTCACAAGTTCGTTGTAAAGCGGAGCAGGACGGCGATCACTATCGCATTACGGGTGAAAAAATCTTCATCACTTGGGGCGACCACTCGTTAACTGAAAACATTGTCCATTTAGTTTTGGCACGTCTTCCTGATGCTCCTCCTGGCGTGCGCGGTATTTCGTTGTTTTTGGTTCCGAAATACCTTGTGAATGCAGATGGTAGCTTGGGTGAGTACAACAACACTAAACCCCTATCGATTGAACATAAATTGGGCATCCATGCGAGCCCTACTTGTGTGATGGGTTTTGAAAACTCAGTTGGCTATTTAGTCGGTGAGTTAAATCGTGGATTGGCCTGTATGTTCACTATGATGAACAATGCGCGTTTAGGGGTTGGTTTACAAGGCGTTGCGATTTCTGAGCGGGCGTATCAGCAGGCATTGAATTTTGCCAATCAGCGCATTCAAAGTCCTGCCGTAGGACACAAAGAGCCCGGTCCTATTATGAGACATGGCGATGTTCGTCGCATGTTGCTGACAATGAAGGCGTTGACGGAAGCGGGTCGTGCTCTGACCTATGATGCGTGTGGAAGCATTGATTTCTCACATCATGCTGAAGATCCAGAACGCCGTGAAAAAGAAAAAGCACGCGCTGCTTTATTAACGCCTGTTGTGAAGGGCTGGTGTACTGAGTTTGCTCAAGAAGTCACTTCGTTAGGTGTGCAAATTCATGGTGGTATGGGCTATGTTGAAGAAACGGGTGCCGCTCAACATTTCCGTGATGCACGCATCCTTCCTATCTATGAAGGCACGAATGGTATTCAAGCCTTGGATTTAGTTGGCCGCAAGACCCTCATGGATAAAGGCGAAGCGCTGGCAAGCCTACTTGAGGAAATGCGAGCGACTGTTGCGGCTGGTGGTGCGTTTTCTGCGCTTGCTGCACAGCTGGAAGCCGCGGTTGTCGCGGTTGAGCAAGCAAGAGATGTGTTGTTAAGCGGCAGTGCGGAAGATCCTCAGTTACCTGGGGCGATTGCCTATAACTTTATGATGTTGTTGGGTACGGTTGCAGGTGCGTGGGAATTGTTGCGTCAAGCGGAAAGTGCCGCTGAGCTGCAGTCTCAGGGAGAAGATGATCCATATCTGGCGGCTAAACAAGTGACCACGCGTTTCTATTTCGCCCAAATTTTGCCACGTTACATGGGCTATTTGGAAATGATCAAATCAGGAAGCGCTACGATCACTGAAATGAGCGATGCTCAATACGCGAGTGCTTGGCAGTAAGGTTTGATGTTCTGCTCAAAGGGGCTTTGCTAAGCGAAGCTCCTCTGAGGTTGAATCATTTAACCTGTTTTACGTAAATGCATGACGATGAAAGAAGCGTTTAAGTTCGCTGTCAGTAGGGGTTACGCCCGTAAACACATGGGCGTAATCTGCTATGCGTGCCATGCGAACATCAATCGGCTCATTTGATCGCATGCAGACATAGCCAATTTGGGTTAAGTAAAGGGTTCGAGCACGCACGTCGGCATCACTAGTGGGGTAAGCGTGTGCTGTAAACATCTGTTGAATAGCTGAAATACGATCCTCATCCGCCTTTTTGACGGCGACATCCACTTCTGCAGACTGCAGCGCCCAGTTGCGCATCGCAAACTCAAAACCCGAGTCAAAAAGCGTTTGGTCGAGCCAGCAATCAAATAAATTTAATACCGCTTCTGTAATAGATTCAGAGTAGGCTTGAGTTTGTTGGATTAGATTGTGCGTGTTTTTCGCTTTCCAGCGACCTATTAAAGCATCCAGCAACGCCTCACGATCTTTGAAGTACCAGTAAAAACTGGTTCGAGACAAGTTTAGCTGTTTGGCCAATGGCATAATTCGGACAGCATCAATCCCCTTAGAGATTAAGGTCTCATAGGCTAGGTCGAGCCATGTGTCGGGCGAACTGCGCCCATTGCTTTCTAAAGAATTCATATGCTTAGTAAACGATAAGTGTAAGAGAATGGCAAGATCAAAGTCGGTATCTGTAGGTGTGTTCTGCTGTGGTGAGTAACTTGCTGTAGTGAGTAAGTAAGGGTTGACCTTCCTGTCTATTAATTGTTTAAATGCCCCCTTTACAACAAGGAAGTAGTCGCTGCTTCATGGACGAACACCCACTGTGCTGAGCCTAAACGCTTTCAGCCCTGTTTTTTCATGAGCATCAGTCCTGCTAAACAGTAGGTTACATTGATGTATTCACAAAAGTCCCGCTTACTTGCCATCGACACCCCGCTCGGCGAAGATGCCTTTTTATTTACCCGAATTGACGGTGAACACCAAGATCTGTCCTGTTACCGAGCAGACATCATACCCAGGTGCTGGCTTTTAGCGCAAACCCACGACTACGCTATGGTCGACATGAAAGCAATGAGGTCATGCTATGACGCCCTTTCTTAGTCGTTGCTATGCCTCCCGCGGTGCTGAACAAGTGGAGCTGATTGCCGCTGCACTTTGCGCAGATCGACAGGAGTATGAAGTGCGGGTGATAGACGCATTGAAGGCACAGGGCTATCAGTTCTACTGGTCTGATTCGGTGCTGCCCGCTGCTTCTTGGGTGAAACAATATCCAGCGGATGCCGCTTACGCTGTGGCCTTAGCGCGCTCGATGAATGAAGAAAAGCGCGTTGCACTGGGTGTGATGACTCGTTTGCCTGGCTCAGGCGATGCGACAGAACACGACAAACACTGGCTTCAGATCGAAGAGATTGGTCCCATCACGCCTTTGGACGCGCAGTTTGGTGTGTACCCGAAGAAAACCGTCCCCGATGCACTGCGTGAGGCGCTGTTCGGTCAGCCCGATCCGACCGACGCCGAGCGCGCTGACTTCGGCGACGACGTCCCGCCACTGGTCACGTATGCGGTGCTCGATGCAGCCAAAATGCCCTATTTACTGACCAGCTTGCTGGAAGACTCGGGCCTGCGCCATCAGTCTTTATTTCAGGGCAAAGCGCAAGAAGAACTTGCCGAGCACGCCCCCTATCTGGTGGAGCTCATTGAAGACAACGACTTTACCTGCCGCCTGTTCACTGGCCCTGACGGCATCGGCGGGCTTTGGGAGAGGAGACTGGGTATATTCCTGCGCTCCCGAGCTGGGTTTAACACAGTGCGCAAGCACCTGCGCAAATTCACAAAGGTGCAGGATGAAAATGGGAAATGGTTTTATTTTAGGTTTTGGGATGTCGAGACAATGCGAAGTTTTAAGTCGCATCTTGCGGTCTCGCAAGAGCAAGCGACAGCATTCTTCTCGCTTTATATCCGATATTTTATTTGGTGCCATAGACAGGATAATCGGTTTTGCCGCATCAGTATCTCGCAACCTAAAATAGGCTCAGGGCAAATGGTTCTCGACGAAGCCTTACTGCGTAGATTTGGTTTTGCCGCGCGAGCACGGCGCATCATCAGGTTTCAGTCAAAAGTTGAAGCCTTAATAAACGCAAATGACCCGCTTGTCGCCCAAAAAATGGCAGAGCAACCGAAGGCAAGGCGTTTTTACTACGTCCGTTTGATTGACCAAATGGGCGTTAGAAATGTAAGTATCGCAGCCGCTTTGTTGTCTGCTATGTATCTGACCGGGGTCAATCTTTTAAGACACCCCGCATTTGAATACGCGACCCGCAATCGATTATTGACACCAGAAGCGAAAGCACAACAAATCACGTTGGGGTATTCGGTAGTCGCACAGTTAAACACAATGAAACATTCTTAAGGAGAGATGAATGGCCACAATGGTTGCAGGTGCTCCGCTGTTAGCGGGCGGCCCGCCAGGCTGGATAGCCTATGCGGGATTAGGCGTACTGACAATGAGTGCGCTGATACTTGCTAGAAATAGCACTAACACAGCTTCACAGACAAGCTCATCAACGCGAGAGGGAACTCAGGAGTGCAGGAGACCTTGGTCAGTCAGAGTGCATGCGCAAGGAAATATCATCGGGGGGCATGGTAGAGCAACCCTTGGTGCGCCAGCCATTGTAAAACCCCCTTCACCGGTGACTGTACCAGAGGGCTTGACACTCAGCGCATCAACCTATGGCATGCTTACCAAAAGACAGAAAAAAAGGCTCTCAAGAGCCTATGAAGAAGCAATCAAATGGATTGAGGAAAGGCCGCCCAGTGGCATGCTTGAGAAGAAATCCTTTTATGTTGCACGTGAAGAATCAAATGATCGGATTGATGTCGATAGCTTTGGCTGCACACCCAATTTTATATCTTAGGAGCATATATGACCCTTGATGAACTCACCCGCCATGCGCTCTACCCCTTTCAGGATTTTCGAGAGAATGATGCATCATTTTTACTATTAGAGTTGTATTGGACGTTTATTGCGGAAGAGGCACTTACTCCTTGGCCAGATTTACAGCTTGAGCCGCTTCAGGCAGCGGATCAGGATCGTGACGATTGGGGCTCCCCGAATATGCTTCATTTCTGGGCACCTGCATTACGAAGAAGTGTACGAGTGCTCTTGCTTGAAAATGTTGGAAATTTTCCACCCTGTCGAGAGCGTCAAGAGAAGTTTAACTGTTTTCCATCTATTACGTTGGATTTCGAACGTCAGGGAATTACCGGCCCTTTTGATGAAGTCGATCAACTCCTTTTTCGTGCCGATGTGTCGTCGGTTTCAATGGAGGCTGTTTTATGGGGGATTCGTTATTTTATTGGTGAGGAGGCATCGATTGAGTCCATGGAGGATGCTTGGGACAGATACCTTATTGAAAGTGGTAACGGGCCTAGTCGTGCTATGCGTGACGAGTGGTATCAGAAGTACCTTGAAGAGGATGACGATGATGAGGAGGAGTAATTGGATTGGAATGTTGTGAATGAAACATTAATACAATGTAAGCAAGTGTTCAGATTTTTAGAAAACCATGAAACTGCCGCCAGGACGGCGGCAGTTGAGCGAGTCATGGATGATCCAGAGCGTGTCACAGTGCAGAAATTACAGGGGTGAGACACAACAAATACGTCACACAGATAGCAGATATTTATACAGCGGCTTGATCCATCAGAGGACGCTCACGCATTTGGTATGTATAACGCTCAAAGCTAATTTACGCCTGATCCCCCGCCTAATTTTTGTCTAGATCACCAAAATACGGTATTGTTAGCAAACTTATATCAACGGACTCAAGATAGTAACTATTGTTATGATTATCACTCCAAAAATTCGCGGATTCATCTGTACAACAACGCATCCAGTTGGTTGTGAAGCCAACGTAAAAGAGCAAATTGCCTACACTCTAGCGAAGGGAAAAATCGATGGCCCCAAGCGTGTTTTAGTGCTTGGCGCCTCTAGCGGCTATGGCCTTTCCTCACGTATCGCCGCAGCGTTTGGTAGTGATGCGGCAACTATCGGTGTCTTCTTCGAGAAACCTGCAACTGAAAAAAAACCGGGCACAGCCGGTTGGCACAATGCCGCCGCATTTGAGCGTTTGGCACATGAAGCCGGTCTGTATGCCAAGAGCATCAATGGCGATGCCTTCTCCAATGAAGCAAGAGCAAAAGTCATTGAACTGATCAAAGCCGATTTAGGGCAAATTGATCTAGTGGTGTACTCCCTGGCATCGCCCGTGCGTAAGCTTCCCGATACTGGCGAAGTCATACGCTCAGTATTAAAGCCCATAGGTGAGCCCTATCGTTCGACAGCAATCGATACCAATAAAGACATCATCACTGAAGCCGAGATAGAGCCAGCGACTCAGGAAGAAGTCGACGCGACGGTTAAAGTCATGGGTGGTGAAGATTGGGCGCTTTGGATCGATGCCCTGTCTGCAGCAGGTGTTCTTGCACCTGAGTGCAAAACCGTGGCCTACAGCTACATAGGCACAGACATCACTTGGCCAATATACTGGCATGGTGCGTTAGGGAAAGCCAAGCAACACTTAGATGACACCGCAAAACGCCTGAATACCCAATTATCAGCAACAGGCGGTCAAGCCAATGTGGCGGTTTTGAAATCCGTCGTGACCCAGGCAAGCTCCGCTATTCCTGTCATGCCTTTATATTTGTCCATGGTCTTTAAAGTGATGAAAGAACAAGGACTACACGAAGGCTGCATGGAGCAGGTGTACCGTTTATTCAGTACCGGACTTTATAGTGACCAAGCAGAGATCGACTCCGAGGGTCGTTACCGTATGGATGATTGGGAATTGCGCGAAGACGTGCAAGAAGCCTGTCGCAAACTCTGGCCACAAGTGACTAGCGAAAACCTGTTCGAACTTACAGACTATGCCTACTACAAAACAGAATTTTTGAAGCTGTTTGGATTTGGCATTGATGGGGTGGATTATGAGCAGGATGTGAATCCTTTGGAAGAGTTTGATGTGATTTCATTAGACGCATAAGGATTAACTTCGATGACCTATCAGGGTGTAAAAAATTTCAGTCACGCGCAAGCGGATAAAATCGGTGTGCTGATCACCAATCTTGGCACACCGGATGAACCCACCACGCCAGCGTTACGTCGCTATTTGAAAGAGTTTCTCTCTGATCCACGTGTTGTTGAAGTGCCTCGTCCCATTTGGTGGTTTATTCTGAATGGGGTTATTCTCAACATCCGTCCAAAACGCTCGGCCGCTGCCTATCGAGAAGTTTGGACGGATGAAGGATCACCCTTGCTAACCCATACGCAAGCTCAAACACAGGCTCTACGTGCGGCCATTCAGAAAGAGTATGGTGATCGTGTCGTGGTTGAGTTTGCGATGCGCTACGGGAATCCCTCCATCGCTTCGGTTTTAGAAAAATTCCAAGCCGCTGGGGTTAGGCAACTCATTGTTTTACCCCTGTATCCTCAATATTCAGGGGCGACCAGCGCTTCTACTTTCGATGCGATTTCGGCCGATTTCCGTAAGCGTCGTTGGTTACCAGACCTGCATTTTATTAGTCACTACCCTGGTTTTGGACCTTATATTCACGCCGTTGCCGAGAAAATAAGGGCTTTCCAGTCGGAGAAGGGTATTCCTGATAAACTCATTTTTTCTTACCACGGTGTTCCAAAACGTTACTTGTTACAAGGTGATCCGTATCACTGCGAATGTCACAAGACCTCACGTTTAATTGCCGAGTACTTAGGACTCACTAAGGACCAGTATCTGACGACTTTCCAATCACGCTTTGGGCGTGAAGAATGGTTAAAACCTTACACGGATGAAACGCTTAAGGCCTTGCCTTCACAAGGGGTCAAGTCAATACAGGTGGTGTGTCCTGGGTTTTCTGCAGACTGTTTAGAGACTATCGAAGAAATAGGTCAAGAAAACCGCGAATATTTTATGGAAAGTGGCGGCGAAAAATACGATTATATTCCAGCATTGAATGCAGATTCAGATCATATCTCAATGATGCACGCCCTGATTGAGCCTCAGCTTTCTCATTGGTTAAGTCAGCCAGAGCGTAATGCATCTGCATCTCAGGCCTATGCAAAAGCCTTAGGTGCGGATCAATAATTGGGTTTGTGGGTCATAATGAGAGTAGGGCATAATTGCCGAACACGCCTGCGGGCATAGATTATTTTACCCAAGGCGATGCCGGGGAGGTTATGATGAGCAACACAAAACCCCATCCAAAATTTATGGAAGCCATGCGTAAGTTGAAAATGATGTCCGAAGAGGAGCGTTTGTCTGAAGAGAATAAAGAGCTGTTCGAACAGGCAATGAAGTACGCCCCTCTGGATATTCAGCCTGCCTTAATTGCTATCCAGAAAAAATATGAGCAAACCTATCATTAAGCTGACTGAAATTACGATTCTGCGCCATGCCACGGCTCAGGATCGTAATTTGCCAATTGACGATAGGAGCCGCGAGCTCGTTGAAAAGGGCTTTGATCAATTGCAGCGTGTTGTGGCATTTTGTCGTCGTAATGACTTAACACCCTCGCGCTTGTTGAGCAGCCCTTATCCTCGCGCTTTTCAAACGGCCTCCTATCTATATCAACATTTATTGCACTGTCCGAAACCACAAACGCTCGAATCCCTGTCACTAATGACGCCGACTGTAAACTTACTCGATGATTTGATGGAGATTGATGATAAGGCGGTTTGGCTTGTGGGTCATGAACCCGACATAGGGTTACTCATCTCTTCGTTAACCCATATACCCGTTGATCATTTGGACATTAAAAAAGCATCCTTAACGCGGTTGCTATGGGACAAGCAGCAGGGGAATGCGCAATTGCTCTGGTCCTTGCCCTGTGCTCTGATGAAATAAAAAAATGCCCCCAAACGTTGCAGAACGATTGGGGGCATTTCATCTGGTGTTCTAACCTGTATTACATGTTGGGATAAGAAGGCCCGCCGCCGCCCTCAGGGGTAACCCAAGTGATGTTTTGTGCCGGATCTTTAATATCGCACGTCTTGCAATGCACGCAGTTTGAAAAATTGATTTGGAAGCGCGGTCCGTTGCTCTCCTCAATTACTTCATACACACCTGCTGGGCAATAGCGCTGAGCCGGCTCAGCGTATTTGGGCAGGTTCTCCCGAATCGGCAAATCTGGATCGGTCAAACGAAGGTGGCAAGGTTGATCTTCTTCATGAATGGCATTGGATAAAAACACCGATGAAAGCTTGTCAAACGATAGTTTACCATCGGGTTTAGGGTATTCAATTTGTTTACATTCACTGGCGAGCCGCAACATTTCATGGTCTTTATGCATGTCGTGCAGCGTGATAGGAATTTTTCCACCAAAAATGTTTTGATCAATGAAGTTAAAGGTGCCACCCAGGAACGTACCAAACTTATGCATGGCAGGACCAAAGTTGCGACCACGGTAAAGTTCGTCGTATAACCATGACTCTTTATAGGCTTGCTCGAAAGCAGTCAGATCCTTCCCGCCTTCATCCCCTGCAAATAAGGCTTTGGCGATTGTCTCTGCCGCCAACATGCCTGATTTCATGCCAGTGTGTATGCCTTTGATTTTAGAAAAATTCAGTGTGCCGGCATTGCAACCTAGAACAAATGCGCCGGGCAGGGTCATTTTAGGCAAGCAGTTAAAGCCGCCCTTGGTAATTGCACGAGCACCGTACGAAACGCGTTTGCCGCCTTCCAAATATTGTTTTAGAACCGGGTGATGTTTCATGCGCTGGAATTCATCAAACGGGCTGAGCCAAGGGTTGGAATAGTTGAGGTCGACAATCAAGCCAACTTCGACTTGGTTGTTTTCATCGTGATATAGGAAGAAACCACCGCTGGCACCGTCGCTAAGCGGCCAACCAGAGCCGTGCACAACCAATCCAGGCTTGCTTTTCGCAGGATCAATGTCCCAAAGCTCTTTGATGCCGATGGCATAATGCTGGGGGTCTTTGCCTTCGTCAAGCTTGAACTTCGCCAGCAGTTGTTTGCCTAAATGTCCGCGAACCCCTTCGGTAAACAGAGTGTATTTGGCATGCAGTTCCATCCCCGGCGTGTAGCTATCTTTGGGTTCGCCATTGGAACCTACACCCATATCGCCAGTTGCTATTCCCTTAACACTGCCATTTTCATGGTACAGAATTTCGGAAGCTGGGAACCCTGGGAAGACCTCAACGCCCAGTGCTTCAGCTTGCTCTGCTAACCAACGCGTCACATTGGCCAAGCTGACAATATAATTGCCTTCATTGTGCATGGGTTTTGGAACTGCAAAACCCGGTAACTTTACACCCTGACTCTCACTGGTGAGTAAATACACTTGGTCTTCAGTTGCCGCTGTGACCAGTGGGGCACCACGCTCTTTCCAATCCGGAAAAAGTTCGTTCAGGGCACGGGGCTCCATCACGGCCCCAGAAAGGATATGAGCACCCACTTCAGAGCCTTTCTCTACGACGCAAACGGTCAGCTCTTGCTCTTTTGCTTGAGCCTCTTGCATTAAGCGGCAGGCGGCGGAAAGTCCGGTGACGCCTGCTCCGACGATGACGACGTCAAACTCCATCGATTCACGTTCCACAGTTCAGCTCCTCAGTAATAAATTCATCGACTTGTTATTGTAAACACACAGAGTGTTAAAAAAAGAGAACACTTTCAACAAATCTTATCGATTCCGTGCGTTTTTTTGTCACCCATAGTATAAGTGAAAACCCTAATTTGGTAAATTATAGTATACACAGATCTCAGACTGGTCATAAAACACCATTCTGTTATGATTCGTTGAGATTCCGACCTAAGTAACTGAAGGAAGACATACATGAAAGTACTGGTAACGGTCAAGCGAGTGATCGATTACAACGTTAAAGTCAGAGTGAATGCTGATCAGACTGACGTTGATTTGAAGAATGTAAAAATGGCAGTGAATCCTTTCTGTGAAATTGCGGTAGAGCAGGCGGTTCGCTTGAAAGAAGCGGGCAAAGCATCAGAAATTATCGTTGTGTCGATGGGAGCGAAAGCGGCTCAGGAGCAACTTCGTACGGCTCTGGCAATGGGTGCTGATCGTGCCATTCATATCGAATCAGATGAAACCTTAGAGTCACTGAGTGTCGCAAAAATTCTTGCCAAAATAGTTGCTGAAGAAGCACCAGGCTTAGTGTTGATGGGTAAGCAATCAATCGATACTGATAACAATCAGACCGGGCAAATGCTCGCCGCTTTAACTGGATTGGCTCAGGGTACATTTGTATCAGGTGTCGAGGTCGGTGAAAACGAAGTTCAGGTTGTGCGTGAAATCGACGGTGGTCTTCAGACTTTGGCCTTGAAACTACCTGCTGTGCTAACAGTCGATCTTCGTTTGAACGAGCCACGCTATGCGTCTTTGCCGAACATCATGAAAGCCAAGAAAAAACCTTTGGATGTTAAAACACCTGCCGATTACGGTGTTGAAGTAAAGGCGAACACTCGCTTACTAAAAGTGACGCCTCCACCCGAACGCCAAGCAGGCATTAAAGTCGCAAGTGTGGCTGAGTTAGTTGATAAATTGAAAAATGAAGCGAAGGTGATCTAATGGCAATTTTATTGATAGCAGAGCACGATAATTCAGTATTAAAGCCTGCCACATTGCATGCGTTGACGGCCGCTCAAGAAATTGGTGGCGAGATAGATATTTTGGTTGTAGGCGTCGGCTGCGCTGCTGCAGCGGATCATGCATCAAAGGTTGCAGGTGTACGTAAAGTATTGCTGGCCGATAATGCGGTTTATGATCATGAAATTGCTGAAAATGTCGCGGCTTTAGTGGTTGATGTGGCGGCTGGCTACGATCACCTAATTGCGCCGGCGGTGAGCAATGCCAAGAATTTTATGCCGCGTGTGGCTGCGTTATTGGATGTTGGGCAGATTTCAGATGTGATTAAGGTTGAATCGGCAGATACATTCCAGCGTCCAATTTACGCGGGCAATGCCATTGCAACGGTTCAATCCTTAGATACCGTGAAAGTACTGACTATTCGTGCGACTGGCTTTGATGCGGCACCCGCTGAGGGTGGAAGTGCTGGCATTGAGGTGCTTGGACAAGTGTTAGATGCTGGCGTGAGCCGCTTGGTGTCTGAAGAAATGGCGGTCTCTGATCGACCAGAGCTGACGTCTGCTCGAGTGATTATCTCAGGTGGTCGTGGAATGGGCGATAAGGCGCATTTTGATATGCTCGATAAAGTTGCAGATAAGCTCGGTGCAGCGGTGGGTGCAACGCGTGCAGCGGTTGACGCAGGCTTTGTTCCGAACGATATGCAAATTGGACAAACGGGTAAAATTGTAGCGCCTGAGCTATACATTGGTGTGGGCTTATCGGGTGCGATTCAGCATTTGGCAGGAATGAAAGATTCCAAAGTCATTGTTGCGATCAACAAAGACGAAGATGCGCCTATTTTCCAAGTTGCAGATTACGGACTGGTTGCTGATTTATTTGAGGCCGTTCCTGAGTTAGAAAAAGCGCTCTAATGTTCATCTTGCGATAATCTGGATCATGCCTCCTATTAAGGGGGCATGATCCAGTTCATTCATACCCTGTTATTTAACGCCCTTGTTCGATTTCTTAAGTGTTTTCCTGCGCCAAAACGCTTTTTCGATCTCCACTAAACAAAGCACAAATGCGCCGTAGGCAAGCATGATCATCCATTGGTTGAGACTTAATGGAGCGCTTTGGAACAGCGTGTTCATCAAGGGGGTATAAATGAACAGCAGTTGTGAGAAGAGCATCGCGCAGATCCCGCCCCAAATCCAGAGATTCGACGACATAGATGTCGTGAAAATACTGTGTGTCATTGAGCGACAATTCAGAAGGAAAAAGCTCTGCACGACGACAAAAAGGGTCACTGCCAGGGTTCTAGACTCCTCTATAGATGCTCCCATCATTTGTGACCATTGAAATAAACCAAACGCACCAATCAACAGCAACGTACTGACAGAAAAGATTCGATAGATAATCTCGCCGGACAACAAAGGTGCATCTGGCGAGCGCGGTGAGCGTTGCATGATGCCCGACTCTTTCGGCTCAAAGGCCAGCATTAAACCTAAGAATACGGCAGTGGTCATGTTCAGCCAAAGAGCTTGAACCGGGAGAACCGGAAGGGTGACACCAAATAGAATGGCGACCATGATGACCAAGCCTTGGCCAAGGTTCGTGGGTAAAATCCAAGTAATAAATTTCAATAGATTGTCAAAGACGTTTCGCCCTTCTTCGACCGCCGCTTCAATCGATGAGAAGTTATCGTCCGTGAGCACCATGTCAGACGCCTCTTTTGAGACCTCGGTGCCACTGATTCCCATGGCGATTCCTATATCGGCTTGCTTCAGTGCAGGGGCATCATTGACGCCATCGCCGGTCATGGCAACAACATGTCCTTTAGCCTGCAAGGCTGTCACCAGTTTGAGCTTCTGCTCAGGTGCAACACGTGCAAAAACAGAAACAGTTTCAGCGCATTCGAGCAATTTGTGATCGCTCATTTCGGATAGTTCTTTGCCTGTTAGTACCACCTGTCCATTGGAATTTGAATCACGGATGATACCAATTTTAGTCGCGATGGCCTTAGCAGTAAGCGCATGATCGCCTGTGATCATTTTGACGTTAATGCCGGCCTTATGACAGGCGTCTACTGCATGAATAGCCTCTTGTCGTGGTGGGTCAATCATGGCTTGAAGGCCTAGAAAGATCAAAGCCTGATCAGGCTCCCGTTGATTGAAAGCGTCTAACGATTTCTCTTCCTTGGGTAGTTCTTCCGTGGCAAAGGCGAGGACCCGCAATCCAGCCGCCGCAAAGGTATGGATATGTTCGGTAATGATCTCTGGATCCAATGGCACTAACTGTCCATCAGCATCCATCATGGTTTTACACCGAGCCACGACCTGTTCAACTGAGCCTTTTAAGTAGAGACGGTTGCACTCCTGATCCTGATGCAGTGTCGCCATGTATTGTCGATCAGATTCAAAGGGAATCGTGTCAATTCTAGGGAAGGTTTTTTCACAGGTCTTTAGATCTAAGCCCGCTTTGAATGCGCAGGCAATCAGTGAGCCTTCAGTAGGGTCGCCTTGTACTGTCCAACGTTTCTCCTTTTCAATGAGTTTTGAGTCGTTGCTGATTAGACCCGCCCTGAGGCAGTGGGTGAGGGCAAAATTATCACTGAGCTTAAAAGGGCTCTTGTCGGGCGTTGATAGCTCGCCTTGGGGTTGGTAACCTGTTCCACTGACGGTGTAATCACGGCCACCACTGAATATTTTTTGGACGGTCATTTGGTTTTCGGTCAAGGTGCCGGTTTTATCCGAACAAATGACCGTTGTAGACCCTAAGGTTTCGACGGCAGATAGGGTGCGGATAATGGCGTTACGTTTTGCCATGCGCTGCACACCAATGGCCAGTGTAATCGTCACGACTGCGGGTAAGCCTTCAGGGATTGCCGCTACGGCCAAGGCAACAGCTGCCATAAAGGTCTCACTGGCTTCAAGCCCGTACAGCAAACCGACACCAAAGGTAACACCCGCCAGCAGCAGAATGACCCATAACAAAAGTTTACTAAATTCATGTATTTTACGCGTTAAGGGCGTGTCGATACTGGTAGCTTGCGCGATCATGTCTGCAATTTTGCCCGTTTCAGTGTGATCGCCCGTCGCCGTAATAACGCCCTTGCCGCCACCGTAGGTGACGAGTGTCCCCGCAAAGGCCATGTTTTCTCGATCCGCTAAGACGGTCTCTTTGTCCAGAGTCACTCTGGATTTGCTGGAGGAAACCGACTCGCCAGTTAGGGTGGATTCATCAATCTGCAAATCTCGGCAATCAAAGATTCGCATATCGGCTGGAACCTTATCACCAGACGCTAAAAAAACGATATCGCCAGGGACAACATCCGAAGCAGGGATAGTATGTTTTTCACCATCTCGTAAGACGGTTGCGGTTGACGATAGCATGCCTTTTAAGGAGTTGATGGCTTCTTCGGCTTTTGATTCCTGTACAAAACCGATAGCAGCATTAATCAATACCACACCAAAGATGACGCCTGAGTCGACATATTCACCTAAAAATAAGGTAACAGCCGTCGCAAACAGAAGGATATAAATTAAAGGATTATGGAATTGAAGCAGTAAGCGTTTAAACGATGAAATAGACGCTTGTCCTGAAATGGTGTTGGGTCCAAACAGTCGTAACCTTTCTTCAACCTCGGTATGTGTTAGGCCGCTTAGCTTGTCACTATTGATGGTATTAAACACATCCTCTTCGGTTAGGTGATGCCATAGATCGCTTTGCAGGTGTTTCATGTGGTGACTCCCAGAACGCCATAATTAACCTCAGTCTATCATGGAAAACACCTACAAAAATGTCTAAAAACACAAAAAAAAGCCACTGCTAATGATGCAGTAGCCCTGGCAACTATCAGTTTTGATGATGAAAGGTTGAAGTATTGTTAACCCGTTTATTATGAAGACCTACATGCCTCTGGATGTGTTTGGATGAATTGAACCAACGTATGTTGTCGAACAACCATTTTACCAAGATCGCCACATTGTTTGGCAATTTCGATGTCGTCCATAATGAAGCGCCTGATTTCGATCTCTTCATTATGTTCAACTAAGTATTGCCCTAAGGCGACTGCAATCATAGGTTCTATATGCTCGTGTTCGGCGATTGCTTCGATTTCCTCGTCAGTCAAATCGCACATGGCTAGACACTCACTGTACGTTAACATGGCTCGGTACCTCCAAAATTTTATTTTAATAACGGAAAGCCAATAACCTCTCTTAAGGATAGAAAAGAATTCGTAGAGTGCGAGTCAATTTACTGGATGTTATTTCAATAAAAAACAAAGGATCACCTATTTATCTCATGCTGCAACTGCACAGCTACGCCCGTTGATTAGATTCATCTTTGAAGTCGTAAATAGGTATTCGTTGACGTTTTTAGACTGATGTCCGTCGCTTCCATAGGGTCATCGTAAAGTCCGTAGGGCTATTCTGCTTATCAATAAAAAGCCTTATAAGCCTGTTAATTCGGAGTAAGCTCATGACAGCGGCAGAACTGCACCAAGATGCTATCGTTATCGATGGATTAATTATCGCGAAGTGGAACCGAGAACTGTTTGAAGACATGCGCAAAGGTGGGCTGACTGCTGCAAGTTGTACAGTGTCAGTCTGGGAAGGGTTTCAGGCAACGGTCAATAACATCGCTGAAACCAATAAACTTCTGCGTGAAAATGATGATTTAGTTATACCCGTCAAAACCACTGCAGATATTCATGCGGCTAAAGCGGCAGGTAAAACGGGCATTATTATGAGTTTTCAAAATGCCCATGCCTTTGAGGATCAGCTTGGCTATGTCGAGATTTTTAAGAACCTCGGCGTCGGTATTGTGCAAATGTGTTACAACACGCAAAACCTAGTTGGGACGGGTTGTTACGAGCGAGATGGCGGTTTGTCAGGTTTTGGTCACGAAGTGGTCGCCGAGATGAATCGTGTGGGCATTATGTGTGACTTGTCTCATGTTGGCTCCAAAACGTCGGAAGAAGTGATACTCGCATCCAAAAAGCCTGTTTGTTACTCCCACTGCCTCCCTTCAGGATTAAAAGAGCATCCTCGAAATAAATCGGATGAAGAGCTCAAGTTTATCGCAGACCACGGTGGTTTTGTGGGTGTCACTATGTTCGCGCCTTTCCTTAAAAAAGGCATCGATTCAACCATTGATGATTATGCAGAAGCCATCGAGTATGTAATGAACATCGTCGGTGAAGATGCCATCGGGATCGGAACGGATTTCACTCAAGGCCATGATCAAGCATTTTTCGAATGGCTTACGCACGATAAAGGCTACGCACGTCGCCTGACCCGCTTTGGAAAAATTGTAAATCCTTTGGGTATTCGCACTATTGGTGAGTTTCCTAACCTGACTGAAACCTTGCTTAAGCGCGGAATGACTGAAGCTCAGGTGCGTAAGATCATGGGAGAAAACTGGGTACGAGTCTTAAAGGATGTCTGGGGCGCTTAAGACCCGATCATTAACTCTTTTATAACTATTTTGAATGACAGGTGAAACCGTGGCAAAAGTAGCTCCCGCACTTCCAATTGAAGTTGACTCAGAAACAGGTGTTTGGACAAGTGATGCCTTGCCCATGCTGTACGTTCCTAGACATTTTTTTATTAATAACCATCAGGCTATTGAAGAAGAGCTTGGCCCTGAGCGCTATGCTGAAATTTTGTACAAGGCTGGCTACAAAAGTGCATGGCACTGGTGTGAGAAAGAAGCGCAGTTACATGGTTTAGAGGGCGTGGATGTCTTCGAACATTATATGAAGCGTTTGTCGCAAAGAGGCTGGGGATTATTTATCACAGAGGAAATGGATCTTGAGGGCGGTTACTGCAAAGTGCGTCTTGAGCATTCAGCCTTTGTTTATCACTACGGAAAAGTGAATCGAAAAATTGAGTATATGTTCACAGGATGGTTTGCTGGCGCGATGGACCAAATTTTATCGTCCTTAGGCTCTCCTTTACGAACCGAAGCCGAGCAGATTCAAAGTGCTGCAGAAGACGGTCACGAGGTTGGCTATTTCATCACACGTCCGCTTGCACAGTCTGTCTGAAGATTAGGAGTTAGAGATGTCTCAATTCGATGCAATGTTTCAACCGATTCAGATAGGTAAGCTGACAATACGCAACCGTGTGGTCAGTACCGCCCATGCAGAAGTCTATGCAACCGATGGCGGTATGACGACTGAACGTTATGTTCAATATTATGAAGAAAAAGCGAAAGGAGGCTGCGGGCTTTGTATTTGCGGCGGCTCCTCGGTGGTCTCCATCGATAGTCCTCAAGCTTGGTGGAGTTCGGTGAATTTAGCAACCGATCGTATTATTCCGCACTTTCAAAACTTAGCGGATGCTGTCCATAAGCATGGCGGCAAAATCATGATCCAAATTACCCATATGGGACGTCGTTCTCGCTGGGATGGGTATCATTGGTCGACACTCTTGTCTCCATCTGGGATTCGAGAGCCGGTGCATAGATCCACCTGTAAAACGATTGAAGATGAAGAAATTACACGCATTATTGGGGACTACGCTCAAGCCGCTCGACGTGCTAAAGAGGGTGGACTGGATGGCGTTGAACTGTCTGCAGTGCATCAGCACTTAATTGATCAGTTTTGGAGTCCCCGCGTGAATAAGCGCACGGATCAATGGGGAGGAAGCTTTGAAAACCGCATGCGTTTTGGCCTAGAAGTCTTAAAAGCCGTGCGTGCTGAGGTGGGTAATGATTTTGTTGTGGGTATGCGAATTTGTGGTGATGAATTTCATCCAGATGGCCTAACACACGATGACATGAAACAAATTGCCGCCTATTACGATGCAACGGGTATGGTCGACTTTTTTGGTGTCATAGGTTCAGGATGTGATACACATAACACCCTTGCCAATGTGATTCCCAACATGTCTTACCCACCTGAGCCATTTTTGCATTTGGCTGCAGGCATCAAAGAGGTTGTGAAAGCCCCAGTCATCCATGCCCAAAACATCAAAGATCCTAATCAAGCGCAACGCATATTGGAAGGCGGTTATGTCGATATGGTGGGCATGACACGTGCGCACATTGCAGACCCTCATATCATTGCAAAAATCAAAATGGGGCAAGTGGATCAGATTCGTCAATGTGTTGGCGCAAACTATTGTATTGATCGTCAGTACCAAGGGCTTGATGTACTGTGCATTCAAAATGCGGCGACGTCTCGAGAGTACATGGGCTTACCGCATATTATTGAAAAAACGCAAGGCTCATTACGTAAAATCGTGATCGTTGGCGGTGGTCCTGCTGGAATGGAAGCCGCTCGCGTTGCTGCTGAGCGCGGTCACTCGGTCACGTTGTTTGAAGCCAAAGAGCAGTTGGGTGGGCAAATTAGCATCGCTGCTAAAGCGCCGCAGCGTGATCAAATGGCCGGTATTACACGTTGGTACCAATTGGAACTGGCTCGATTAAACGTGGATGTGCGTTTAGAAACCTACGCCAATGAAGAAGCAATCAAAGACTTAAATCCAGATATCGTCATTTTAGCGGTGGGCGGTCGTCCTTTCTTGGAACAGGTGCCTGAGTGGGGTGCAGAAGAAGGGCTGGTGGTCAGTAGCTGGGATGTTCTTGATGGCAAAGTAGCCCCAGGTAAAAACGTGCTGGTCTACGACACAATTTGTGAGTTCAGTGGGATGTCCGTTGCAGACTTTTTGTCTGAAAAAGGAGCAAAGGTTGAACTCGTTACTGATGATATTAAGCCAGGAGCGGCTGTAGGGGGCACGACCTTTCCAACCTATTACCGCAGCCTTTATGCAAAAGAAGTGATCATGACATCTGACTTGGCGCTGCATAAAGTCTACCGCGAAGGCGATCAGTTGGTGGCTGTTTTAGAGAATGAATACACCGGGCAGATGGAAGAACGAGTTGTGGACCAAGTTGTGGTTGAAAATGGCGTTCGACCTGATGAAGCACTTTATTATGCACTCAAGCATCAGTCCCTTAACAAGGGGCAGATCGATGTCGATGCACTGTATGCCATCAAACCTCAGCCTTGCTTAAGTGAGTCAACTCAAGGGGCCGCGTTTCTTCTGTTCCGAATTGGTGACTGTACCGCGCCTCGTAATACGCATGCAGCTATATATGATGCTTTGCGTTTATGTAAAGACTTTTAAGTTAGGGGAAGGTCTATGTTGACGAGTCTGATGCCTTGGCTGTTGGCCGTGGCTATTCTTCTGGCTGTAGTGGGTGCTTTGCGGCGTGCACGCCTATGGTTGAGAGGGCGCGCTTCAAATGTGAACGTTTGGGCTGGCATACGTGCGATGCCCAAACGCTACCTGGTCGATTTGCATCATGTGGTTGAACGTGACCGTTATATTTCCAATACACACGTAGCCACGGCAGGTGGTTTTGTATTGGCATCGGTATTGGCCATTTTGCTTCATGGCTTTGCTTGGGAAAGCAAACTCTTGGCGTGGCTGCTATTGGCCGCATCAGGCGCTATGTTGATTGGGGCTGTGCGAGTTGCTAAACGTCGTCAATCACCACCGGACCGCTTATCGAAAGGTGCATGGATGCGCTTACCAAAAAGTTTAATGGTGTTTGCCATCAGCTTTTTGATCTTGAGCTTGCCTGCTGTAGGTCTTTTGCCTGAAGGTTTTGGCGGTGTCGTTTTAGCGGCCCTTCTAACGGCGGGGATTGTATGGGGACTTGCTGAAATGTTCATTGGTATGACCTGGGGAGGGCCAATGAAGCATGCGTTCGCAGGGGCACTTCATCTGGCGTTTCACCGTCGATCCGAGCGTTTTGGCGGTGGGCGTTCCACAGGGCTGAAAGCGTTAAATTTTGATGATGCTCAAGCCCCCTTGGGTGTTGAAAAACCGACCGATTTTACTTGGAATCAATTGCTTGGATTTGATGCGTGCGTGCAATGTGGTCGTTGCGAGGCCGTGTGCCCAGCCTTTGCAGCTGGTCAGCCATTAAACCCTAAAAAACTGATTCAAGATATGGTCGTAGGGCTGGCCGGCGGCAGTGATGCTAGTTACAGCGGTTCCCCTTATCCCGGCAAACCGCTGGGCGAGCATAAAGGAGGCCCTTTTCAAGCCATTGTTGCACGAGAAGGAAAAGGACTGCTAGATGCAGATACGCTCTGGGCTTGTACGACCTGTCGCGCCTGTGTTGAAGAGTGCCCAATGATGATTGAGCACGTGGATGCCATCGTTGATATGCGCCGTCACTTAACTCTTGAACGTGGACAGACGCCAAACAAGGGCGCTGAAGTTTTGGAAAACTTAATCGCCACTGATAATCCCGGTGGGTTTAATCCAGGCAGCCGTATGAATTGGGCGGCTGATCTTAACCTGCCAATACTGGCTGACGTCAAACGTACAGATGTGTTGCTTTGGTTGGGCGATGGCGCATTTGATATGCGCAATCAACGGACGCTTAGAGCCTTTATTAAGGTCCTCCGCTCTGCAGGTGTGCAGTTTGCAGTGCTGGGCAATGAAGAGCGTGATTCAGGCGATGTTGCCAGGCGTTTAGGGGATGAAGCGACGTTTCAGCACTTAGCAAAGCTGAATATTCATACACTGCAGCAATACTCATTTCGCAGCATTGTCACCTGTGATCCTCATAGCTTCCATGTGTTGAAGAATGAGTACCCAGAACTGGGTGGAGAGTACGTGGTGTATCACCACACAACCTTTATGGAGCGCTTGTATCGAGATAAACAGCTGTCCCTCAAAGACTGGGTAGGCGGACGCGTTACCTATCACGATCCCTGTTATTTGGGGCGCTATAACGGTGAATATGACGCTCCGCGGCAGTTGTTGGATGCTTTGGGAATTGACCGTGTTGAAATGACGCGATCTGGTTTTAGATCCCGCTGTTGTGGCGGAGGAGGAGGTGCGCCGATTACCGATATTCCGGGCAAGCAACGGATACCGGATATGCGCATGGACGATATTAAAGCATCAGGCGCTAATGTTGTCGCTGTTGGATGTCCGCAATGCACCGCGATGCTGGAAGGTGTTGTGGAGCCACGGCCACAAGTGCTGGATATTGCAGAACTAGTCGCCCAATCCTTAATTGAAGAGGAGACGCGAGCATGAACGATATTAAGCGGCGAGATCCTCGAAGTGAGTGGATTCTGAGAAATCGTTTGCATCCTGAACATTCAACATATGCGCTCACACATGCAACGGGTATCATGAGTGAGTGGATAGGCCCGACGGGTGTTAAGCGTAAAAATCCTCATCTAGTTGGTTTTATTGGGCCTTCTGGCTTGCGCCGAATTGATCGAAGTGGATTGCAGTCGAGCCAGCAGACGTCTGTGAAGGTTCAGGTCGATATAGACTCAAGGCGTTTTATTCAGATCAATGCGCCTAGCGATTATATAGTTGTTGTACCGGAGTTGCCCGGAGGGCGCTTTTCTGCGCAAGACAAAGACCTGTTTGGCCTAGCTCAACAACTGGCATCTAAACACTCTGAGACAACGGCCGTACTTGGCGTCATTTTGAGTCCGCTCAAGGATACGGCCTTGGGCGAGATTGGCATGGATCGTGTGTATTTTGCTGATGCATCGGAATTCAGCGATTATGATCCCGAAGCGCATTTGCAACAATTAACAGCCATTGAGCGTGAATTTAATCCACTCTATTGGCTATTTCCAGAACAAACCTCAATAAGTGCGGACTTAGGTCGACGCTTGTCGGTTAAATTGAAGGTGAGAGCAACGAGCAACGTATGGCAGTTGGATCTAGATACTCTAATTGCGACTTGTCGAGCATCCGGTGGTACCAGCGACCTCTACCGACCTGTGAGTCGAGTGATTTTGGCATTAGCGGAGTGTGCTGAGCCTGTGTCGGATACTCGTCATGAAGCCAAGCCTATTGACCAAGCAATTAATGCAGTCGATGTGATTAAGCGAATTCGCAACCTCGGAGCCGTCTCAGTTGATCCTGCAAAAGTGGCGTTATCAGAGGCTGAGTTTATCCTTTCTGGGGGTAAAGGGATTGCTAACTGGGATGCGTTCCATGAGTTGGCTAGGCGTTTAGGAGCAACGGAAGGGGCGTCTCGTGTTGCGGTTGACGATGGCCACATGCCACGTGATCGCCAAGTTGGTGCGACAGGAACTTGGGTCACCGCAAGAGTCTATCTCGCTATAGGAATTTCTGGGGCCATTCAACACTTACAAGGTATCCAAGCCTGCGACAAAGTGATTGCAATTAATACAGATCCTGGCTGTGACATGATTAAACGCGCGGATCTTGCTGTAATTGTCGACTCGTCTGAACTCATTCAATCTATGCTGGATCAGTTACAGCAGCGTCAAGAGGAGGTGCAAAATGTCGCGTAATCTTGCTAGGTTGCATTCGAGCGATGAAGTGTCTGTCACAGTACTGGTTTCGATTGGAAAACACCCCGTCACTGGACGGCTTCGACGTGCGGACCAAGACGCCCGCGCCTTAGAAATGGCGCTGGGTTTGTCTGATTCTGAGCCGCGAGTGATCTATGCTGGTCCCCTTAACGATTCGACAGAGCCGGCTCTGCGCGGTTATCTGGGGATGGGAGTCTCTGAGCTAAAAGTGTTACGGCAATCGGAGCAAAATGATATTGTTCCCGCACTATCAGGCTTTTTAGATAACAGTCCATCTTCATTAATCTTATGCGGTAGTCGAGCGGAACTAGGTGAAAGCTCTGGACTTGTGCCTTATCAGTTAGCTGATGCGCTAGGCTATACTCTGGTTTCGAATGTTGCCGTGATTGAAGAGGTTACCGCTACACTAGCAGTCGTGCTGCAGGCTTTGCCGAGGGGGCAGCGTCGTCGGATCGAGGTAGTATTGCCTGCAATTCTGGCGGTGGATACAGCATCACCTGTGGCAAGACAAGTCGCTTATGCTAAAGCATCGCGTGGCTTCATTAATTGTGTCGTGACTGATGCAGCAGAAGACGATGCAACAGAGCAATGGCATTACCAACCTGCTCGAAAACGTCCAAAGCGTTTGAAAATTATAAAAGCTACGTCTGCCCGAGATCGTTTCAAAGCGGCGGCTGCGAAAGCAGAGGGGACAGGGGGCCAGGTGCTTACATCTGTTTCAGCCGAGGAGGGAGCTGTAGCAATTTTAAAAGTACTGAAGGAGGAAGGAGTACTCAAAACCTGAGTTGGTAGGTTGTGGCTTATTTCACAAATATTCGAGCTTAAAGAAAAAGACCCGCTGGCACTGATGGCCACAGTTTTGGCGATATGTTGGTTTAGACGTAGAATTTGCAAAAAAAACCGGAGAATTTGACAAGACCTGAATAGTGTTAGCGGTCTAAAGTGAATAGACATAAAAAGTGGCCTGCTTTTAAAACAAGTAAGGCTGGTCTAAACTCAAAATGCTTTTGTTAATTTCTATAACAAAAACAGTGTTATTTCGAATAACGCATTGCCCCATAACAACAATCACAAGGTAGCAAATATGAGCAAACCCAATATGAATAGACGTAATCTTCTTAAAGCCGCCGCCGCTGGTGCAGTTGCTGCTCCTTTAGCTATGACTTCGACTGCCGCGTTAGCGACGACTAACCTGCGTATGCAGACTTACTGGGGCCGTGAAGCTTCTGATATTTTCAGTTCCTTTGGCGATGATGTTCGTACTGCATCTGATGGTTCATTGCGTGTTCGTCATTTCACTGGTAGTTCTTTAGTTCCTGATGCTGAAATGTTCCAAGCTGTAAGCCGTGGTACCATCGACATGTGTCAAGGTTACGCAGGCTACTGGCCGGGTCAGTTGGACATTGCCGGTATTGAATCAGGTTTACCGGGTGCTTGGACGAATCACGATGAGGCTCAGTATGTATATCGTACGAAAGGGCTGATCGATTTAGTACGTGAAGCCTACGCTGAACACAATGTTCATTACTTAGGGCCTATCATGGGTGGCCCATTCGACCTGTTAACCAAACAACCCGTTAACAGCCTTGATGATCTGAAAAACATGCGTATTCGTGCAACACCTGCAATTGCACGTATCCTTCAGCAGTTTGATATTCCAACCGTTTTCTTGCCAGGTTCAGAGCTTTATGTCGGCTTGAGCACAGGTACTATTGATGGTGTGATCTACGCCGGCACCAATGAATACGTAGGCATGAAACTCTTTGAAGTCGCAAATCATTACACTTCTATCGGCATGGTGTACCCTGGCTACTGTGATCAGATTCTGGTTAATATGGATGTTTGGAAGAAAATGACCGATGAAGAACGCAAAGTGATTGAACTTGCGTATGAAAAACATGCCGCTCATATGCACACTTGGATGGTCAGTGGTTCAATTGATGCAGGGGCAACCGGTCACTTCGTCATGAACAGTCTTCCTCCTGAGGACTCAGCGCGTCTGCGTAAAGCCGCTGAAGTGATCTGGGAAGATGAGGCCGCAAAATCTGATCGCAATAAGAAAGCGATCGACATTCTTAAAGAATCTGCGAAAGCAACAGGACGTGCCTGATGCTTTCGGTCTGTCACTTAGTTAGCTGGGTTGATAGACTCTCTGAAATCGTGGGCAAGGCCGTCTCTTGGATGTGCCTTGCTTTGATTTTGGTGTTGCTCTATGAAATAGTCGCCCGTTATTTCTTCGTTAGTCCTACCTCATGGGCACATGAACTAAGCACGATGTTGTATGGTACATTTTGCGTTTTGGCAGGTACTTACACGCACCGTTATCAGGGCCATGTTCGAAGTGAAGCGTTGTATAACCTATTCTCACGACGAGGTCGTGCGATTCTAGATGTCATTACAGGTTTGGTTGTTTTATTCGTATTGGTTGTTTTCTTTTATGCATCCGTTGATTTTGCCTACGAATCTTGGCAAAACAAAGAATTATCCTCCAAAAGTACTTGGGCTCCACCCATCTATCCATTTAAAACAGTGCTTCCAGTTGCAGTAGGTCTTATTGCTCTGCAGAGTTTGGCACATTTGATTCGTGACATTTGTGTGGCCTTGAATTTACCTTGTAATGCCTGCGTCGAGTCATGAAGTCGAGTGTATTAGCAGAGAAGGGTGTGTTACTAACACCCTCTGACAATTTAGAAGGGTACTCTCCGTGTCAGATATAGATCCTTTAATAATAACCCTTGGCATGTTTGGCGCAATGTTCGTCATGCTCATGTTGGGGACGCCCTTATCATGGGCATTGCTAACCGTCGGTATGGGGTTTGCGTATTTTCTTTGGGGTGCTGGTGCATTAGATCTGCTTACGATCAGTGCTTTTTCCTCAATGGATAACTTCATTCTCGTTGCTTTACCCATGTTTATTTTCATGGGGCTAATGCTAGAGCGCTCAGGTATTACCGATGATTTATTCGAAATGATGAATAAACTCATGGGGGCTCAGCCAGGTGGATTGGGTGTAGGTACTATTATTCTGTGTGCATTGATTGCAGCCATGGCGGGTGTTTCCGGTGCTGCGACGGTGAGTCTTGGCGTTATTGCGTTACCCGCAATGCTTAAACGAGGCTACAGTAAAAAATTAGCGACGGGTACCATAATGGCGGGGGGGGCGCTCGGCTTTTTGATACCTCCGAGTGTCTTGATGATCCTGTATGCCTTTTTGGCGAAAGAATCGATCGGAAAGCTCTTCGCAGCTGGCTTAATGCCAGGTCTGATGCTGGCAGGTCTTTATATTCTCTATATTCTTATTATCAGTCGAATTAACCCAAAAATCGCACCGCCTCTCGCCGTTAAAGAGCAAGTGGATTGGAAGGGTAAACTTCTCTCGTTAAAAGCGCTGATTCTTCCTGGATCGTTAATAACAGCCGTTTTACTTTGCATCATCTTGGGATTAACCTCACCGACAGAGGCGTCTGCGATAGGTGCAGCGGGTGCGATTATTTGTGCGGCGGTCTACCGAACCTTAACTTGGAAAATGCTAAAAGATGTCTTAATGGACACCACCAAATTAATGGGGATGTTAATTTGGATCACCTTGACAGCGCTCTTCTTCAGTAAAGTTTACATTGGATTAGGTGCTGGTTTCTTGCTGCAAGACTTGATCGACGATTATGATTTAGCGCCGATGATGGTTATTCTGGCAATGTTGGCCTGCTACTTTGTACTGGGTATGTTCCTAGATGACTTCGCCATCGTATTTATCACCGTTCCTTTGTTTGTACCGATTGTTGAGTTTTTAGGCTTCGATCCTGTGTGGTTTGCGATCCTGTTCATCGTGAGTATGCAAACGGCCTATTTAACGCCACCCTTTGGGTATAATCTATTTTATATGCGATCGGTGGCACCGCCATCTGTGACGATTTACGATCTTTACCTTGCGGTTATTCCGTTCATCTTGTTGCAAATGTTAGGCTTGGCATTGATCCTTTACTTCCCACAAATTGCACTTTGGCTACCGAATTTGATTTACAGTTAGCTAAATTGACATAGTGTTGACTCAAACGCCCCTTATTTGGGGCGTTTTTGTTTATAGACAATACCAGACTCACAAAAATGTATTTCGAGCTCATTTTTCATTCTATCCTATCAAGCCTGTTATCACTTTTTGCGATTCAAGCTACGTAAGGATATATTTGAGTGACCCAATCTATTGATTTGCGGTGTGCTATATTGAAAGCCATTGGTAAAAACGTCTATCGCGAAGGGCGAAATGAAAACTGAAAAATACTGGGTTCGTTAGGGATAAGGAAAATAAAGTATGCGTTTAAAAAATAAAGTTGCCCTAATCACGGGTGCTGCACGTGGCATTGGCGAGTCCATTGCCAAAGCCTATGCGGCAGAAGGGGCGTTTGTGTACGTCACAGATATCGACCTGACCAATGGCCTAATCGTTGCTCAAGCGATTGGTTCATCAGCTTCGTTCGTCTTCTTGGATGTTCGAAATGAAAAAGCTTGGAGTGACATCACAGACTCCATTATTGAGACTCACGGTAGGTTGGATATCGTCGTCAATAATGCTGGCATTACTGGGTTTGAGGAAAGCTTTGAACCTCATGATCCCGAGCATGCGACGTTGGAAGCCTGGCGTTCTGTTCACGAAACAAATCTCGACGGCGTGTTTTTGGGGTGTAAGTATGCTATTCGGGCGATGCGCGTTACTGGAAGCGGTTCGATAATTAATATATCCTCCCGCTCAGGTCTCGTCGGCATCCCTGCTGCTGCCGCTTATGCTTCCAGTAAAGCCGCTGTGCGCAACCACACCAAAAGCGTTGCCCTTTATTGTGCTGAGCAAGGCATGAAAGTTCGCTGCAACTCTATTCATCCAGCCGCAATACTCACACCGATGTGGGAGCCAATGCTTGGTTCTGGACCCGATCGAGAGGCAAATATGGCGATGTTTGTACAGGATACGCCGCTCAGACGATTCGGAATGCCCGAGGAGGTTGCTGCAGTTGCTGTAATGCTTGCTGCAGATGAGTCAAGCTACATGACGGGTTCAGAGATTAATATTGATGGTGGGATTCTTGCAGGTTCCGCGGGCGTACCCTCAGAAAAAACCTAACTCTCACATCGGAATTAGCCCAAAAGTACGTGCTCTAGGTTTAGTCATGCTTCACCATCACTACCTGATTCCGACCTTGATGCTTCGCTTGGTAGAGTGCTTTATCGAGTGGTGCATAGACATCCGTAAAGTTGCTCACCTCTGCAGCAGGCCATACACCAGCTCCGATTGAGAGCGTTAAAAATCCATGTTCGGTGCCTTGATTCTCTATTTTCAGTGCGAACAAACCTGCACAGAAATCCTGTAGATGGGCTTCAAAATTCTCAAGAGTTGTATCATTGGTGATGATCAAAAACTCTTCTCCACCTAAGCGAAACAAAAAATCATCACCACGATTGAAATACTCAGTTGCCAAGCCTGCAATTCGTCTTAGTATGTCATCACCAAACTCATGCCCATAGTTATCATTGATTAGCTTGAAATGATCTAGGTCGAATAAAGCCAAGGCAACATGATTGTTTTTGCGCTGAATTCGTCTAATTTCGGCTGGAAATATTTGTGTCAGGTAGCGACGATTATGAAGTTTTGTCAGCTCATCCTTGATGGATAGCTCTTCAATCCGTTTTTTATCGGTAATATTTACGCGGGTGACTAAAATTTGATGAATATCTCCAAACATGCTTTTTTGAGGAGAAAGAGTTAATTCAACCCAATAGACAAAACCGTGTTTTGTTTTACCTTCCACTTCGCCCGTCCAAGATATTCCAGATATAACCTGAGTTAGTATTGACTGAGTATCCTTAGGCATGTTTTCTGGGTTGGCTGCATCAGTGCAGCTAATTCTTTTTAGCTCTTTTTCAGAGTAGCCGGTTAATTCTCGATAGCGTTTGCTCACCCACAGAATTTTATACGTTTTTGGGTCAATGGCACTGGCATAGGAGAGGTCATTCACTTGATAGATATACTTTTGTAAGCGTTTTTTCTGGAAGCGGTAGATCAACACCCAAACCAACATCAAAAACAGAAGGGCAGATACAATTAAAGTGATATAAAAAATTTGGCGCCTATCTAAGCGGGTGAGCATCTCTAAGCTGATCCAGTTAGTGTAGATTTGCCCTTTTTCTTCAGGTGTTAGGTTATTCAACGTTTTTTGCATAATACTGAGCAGAAGAGGGTTGTCTTTATGAACTGCAACCGCCAATTCAAAACGCTGATTAGACTGTCCCACCACTTGTAACCCAGTAATGCCAAGGTTTTGCTGAGTGTAGTTGATAACGGCTAAATTTCCGGAATAGACAAGGGCCTGGCCATTAATGACTGCTTTCAAGCCTTCCGTTACATCATCAACAAGAACAAGCTCAACCTCGGGATGGTTGTTGCGCAAATACTCGTGTGACCAGTAGTCGCGAACCACAGCAACCCGTTTTCCAGTTAACTCACTATAATCATTGATAAATAGGGTGGATTGATTGCCCACTAACACCATGGGAAAGCTTAGATAAGAAGTTGTGAAATTCAGGTAGGCTTTTCGCTCAGGGGTGGGTGTTACAGCGGTGAGCATGTCTAACTCTCTCGACTGCATCATACTGACGACGTTTGACCATTTTGTATCCACCACAGGCTGAAACGTCACTCCTAGACGCTGTTCAAATAGTTTGAAATAGTCCGCTACGATGCCCTTAAATTCACCGTGTTCATCGACAAACTCAAAAGGAGCCCAGTTAATGTCGTTGCCAATTTTTATGATTGGGTTTTGAATAAGATAAAGCTTTTCTGCCTGGGTAAGGGCGTTGGCATCTGGCCTGCTTGCGATTAGATCTTCAGGATTAAAGCGTTGTAGCTCTTTTGCGGTAATCAATCCGACGTCACGGGACTCAGCGGCAGTGGCCATTAATCGTGCTGGATCTAAGCTGCCAATCGGAATCTCACCTGTTCTGACATACTTAGTGGTGGCACGTGCTTCAAACAGTAATGCCTGTCGACTCTTGATGACAGGATAGTTTGCTAAAATATAGTCGACAATTTCCGCTTGATGAGTGACTGCGTACTGCCAACCCGCGATAGTTGCTTGGCGAAACTGGTCGACAATATCCGGGCTTTCGGTAGCAAACTCTTGTGAAACAATCACTAAATCTTCGGCACTGTTGATGCCAAAGTCCCCAGGTTTGACTAAATAGTAACGCTCCCCCAACTCATTGAGCTGGAAGGGCTCGTTGGTTTCGTATGCGCCATAGAGGTTGACGCGACCTAGTATAAAGTCATCTAGGTTACCTGTTGGTGGATAGGTTTGTGTCGGTTCTTCAACTTCGGGTTCGGCGCGGTTTAATAATGCAAGAATTTGTAAGTTATTGTAATGAGATACATTTTTTCCGCTGAGCTGACTTAATTCTGTGATGGGCTCTTGAGATAGTAGTACCATCGGAGAGTACTGAAAGGATGTCATGACCGCTTTAATCGGATGCCCTTTGATAAAATCAGCAACCACACTGGAGTAAGAGGTTCCAAAGGTTGCGCGTCCGCTCACCACTTCCTCACGGATATTAATGCCTGGTTGCCAAGATTTAATGGTCACATCAAGTCCAGCATCTTGGTAATAGCCCTTAGCGATGGCTGCGTAAAATCCGGCAAATTGAAACTGATGATGCCAATTGATTTGCACCGAAACTGGCGTTAGCGACTCAGATGTGTTGGCAAACGCTGCTTTGCCAAGCGACAAAAGGCTAACAAGGACGATTAAATTAATGCAAATGTATTTAAGTTTCATATTTTTTCATACGTTGATTTTGTTCACAGCATCAATTAATGCATAAGTAGAAGCATAAGCGTATGAGTATATCTGATTCTTTTTGTCTGGTCTGTGATGCATGTTTAATAGCCGCTGTGCTGGCAGTAGCAATTCCTTTGCTGATGTCTGGGGCTTAGTTGTTCATTCCGCTTGGATTACTAGTTGCATACGGCGCTCCTGTATCAAAACAGAAAGTACTATGAAGCTTAGTCGCGAAGATTGGTGCCAAGCAGCGGATTGCACAATTGTCTGCTGCTGTTGCCGAGGCCGATCATCGAACAGAAGTAGCATTGCGTAGCTGGGCGCTCAGTGAGCCCCATGTGGCACAGGCAGTGGCTGTGGTCGATAGTGAAGGGTTAGAGTATATCGCGGCTTGGCTGACAGAGCTGGGTTATAACCCCCTCGATACTCATCTTTTGGCAAAGCTATTATATGCACAAACGCTAGGTTGCCAGCAGCTAGGTAAACGGCTTAGCATTGAAGAGTCGAAAGCAATTGATAGCTGGTTCATGCGTTGGTTAAGCCATGAATAAACACAAATTTGCTTAGAGGGAGCTAATTTATTGAGACTAGAGTATGAATGAGCAAGTGTATTATCAGCGATCCTTAGCGGCAGATGTTTATCCTCATCTCAAGATGGCACTTGAATTGATTGATGTTTCTCTGCCAAAAGTGGCGGTGGATGTTGGCTGCGGCGCTGGACGAGACGCTTTATTTCTCGCTGAGAGTGGCTTTAGGGTACATGCGTATGACAAAAGTGATGCGGCCATTGCTCGCTTGGAAGACGTCTGTTCCAGGCACCTCAATCAAAGACTATTTGCTCAAGTCAGCCGCTTTGATCGATTTGAGTATCCAAAATCGTCTTTGGTAAGTGCGTGTTCCAGCCTGTTCTTTTGTCCACCGGACCAGTTTGAGCGTGCTTGGCAGAACATTACGCAATCACTTGTACCTGGCGGTGTTTTTTGCGGTCATTTTATGGGGCCGAATGATTCTTGGGCAAAAATGGAACGCGGTGATTTGACCGTTCACACACGTGATGAGGTGGAAGCGCTTTTTGATCCAAACTTCAAAATCATTGATGTCTATGAACATGATTCAGAGGGGCTGACATTGATTGGTAAGAGCAAACACTGGCACACCTACTCTGTTGTTGCTCAAAAAATGATTGAATAAGATAAGGGGATGGGGTGGCTCGTCTTGGTGTCATAGATACGAATCCAGACGCTAAGCGTTATGGCGTCAGGATGCTTTGCGATGATGGGGTTGGTCTAATGAAGGCTTGCCGTAATGAACTAATAACGAAATAGTACATGGGATCTCAATGTCGAACACTCGCCTAGCTGTACTTACTTTACTGGCAATGATTGCGTTCGCAGGAAACTCTTTACTGAATCGTCTTGCTCTAAACGATGCCAATATTGATGCCGCTAGCTTTACCACCCTTCGGTTGGTTTCTGGTGCGATTATGCTATGGCTTGTTGTGCAAATTGTACATGGCAAGCATTCGAACCGCATTGGCAAAGGGAATTGGTTGTCGGCAACCGCCTTGGTTGTTTATGCGGCTGGGTTTTCGTTTGCTTACATCAGTCTTTCGGCTGCGATGGGCGCTCTGATTCTTTTTGGCGCGGTGCAGGCAACGATGATCACCCATGGTCTTTGGCTGGGTGAACGGCTAAGGGGGTTGCAAGTTATAGGGCTTTTACTTGCGTTGGGTGGCTTGGTTGGTTTGTTTTTACCGGGTATTTCTAAACCGCCTCTAGTGGGGTCACTGTTGATGTTACTCGCTGGAATTGCTTGGGGCGTGTATTCCTTGCGCGGTAAGGGGGAGGGCGATGCGACTCGAGTCACGGCAGGGAATTTTCTTCGTGCGGTTCCTATTGCGTTGGTATTGAATCTGCTGATGTTCCAGCATTTTTCGCTCGATAGCGCTGGGTTTTGGTACGCAGTAGCATCGGGCGCTTTGGCGTCTGGACTCGGCTATGCCATTTGGTACACAGCCTTGCCTGCATTGAAATCAACGACAGCAGCCACTGTTCAATTGAGTGTTCCAGTGATTGCGGCCGGAGGGGGGATTCTTTTACTGAATGAGGACTTGAGTCTGCGCTTAGTTGTCGCCTCTGTGGCGATACTTGGTGGTATTGCACTGGTGATTTTAGAGAAAAAAGCAGCTTAAAAACTCCAGAAAAATAGGCTGGTCTCCCTATCAGTCGTGAATATTATTCATGAGATTCCTGTTATGGACAGTTTATGGAAATACCGACTATACTCAGTTCATGGATAAACTGCGTTCACTAGAAATATTTATAGCCACTTGCGATAGTGGTAACTTTGCAGCAGCGGCAAGAGCCTGCAATACAGATCCATCCACGGTCAGCAAGGCTATTGGTCGTCTAGAAGTTCAGCTTGGATTGACCCTTTTTCAACGCTCCACTCGCCAGTTGCGCATCACTACGGCTGGTCAGTGCTATGCCGATACAGTGCGCAAGATACTTCAAGACCTTGCTTCCTGCGAGGATGAGCTGAGGCATTTAAATGAATCTCCTTGCGGTACCCTGCGGATTAATTCTGCCGCTTGTTATAGCCATCTTTATTTGCGTCCCTTATTGCAGGGATTCTGTCAGCGTTATCCAGACATTAAGCTTGAGATAGAGATCAATGATTCACACGTAGATATTATTGAGAACGACATTGATGTGGCTTTGCGTACGGGTTTCGTAAAAGATAGTCGTTTAGTGGCAAGGCGACTTAGTCCCATGGATTTTCTGACGTGTGTGTCACCTCAATATTTACAGGCGCATGGGACACCGCGCTGCGCGGACGACTTTCAGCAACACCGTTGGATTGGTTTTCGAATTAAAGAAACACAGCAACTACAGCCGATTTTTTTACCCAATGATAAAGGAGAATATCTTCCTTACGAATTAGAGCCTAGTCATATTACCGATGATGGTGAGGCAATGGCTCATATGTGTGCCGATGGTTTGGGTTTTGCTCAACTACCGCATTTTCTGGCAAAACAGGGTTTGCAAAGCGGGGTTTTAGTTTCGCTTTATCCTTATTTCAGACCTCCCCAGCCGGAGAGTGGAGTGTTCGCCATTTATCCCAAGCGAGACTATTTACCCGCCAAGGTTAGGGTGTTTATTGAATTTATTACAGCATCTTTAGAGTCTGCCGGGGAAAGCGCCAATCATACTTGGGCTGAAAGCTGGACTCCTGTGATTAATTTTTCTCGGTTTAGTATTTAGCCAACAGAGCAGGTGTCATGATCACTATGCTATTGTTGGTGTTCAAAGATCCCTTGATGAGGCTGGTTGCTAGCACAGAGTTATTGGCCAATAAAATGATTTTTAAGGAAACCAGTCATGCGTGATGACGATAAATTTACTCATTCAGAAGAGCAATTGCTGCATTTGCAGCAACTGTTAGACAATGCAGATGGAACGGGCTTAAAAGGTTTTTTTGTTGAGTTAGACGTTTTAGATACTGCTAGGATGCTTGAGTCTTTTCCGGCTAAAACACGCGACTTACTTTGGGAGTTTGTGCCTTCTGATCTTATTGGTGAGGTGCTGGCCGAGGTTGATGAAACCATCCGAGCCGATTATGTTGAAGACCTCTCACTAAGTGATGTTCAGGAAATCATTAAAGGTCTGGATGCGCAGGAGGTCGCCGAGGTTTTAGATGTTGCTGATGAAGCCATCAAAACCAGTGTCTATGCGAGTTTGGATGAAGACATTCGTGCGCAGGTTGAAGTGTTGCACGCGTATGAAGAAGACGTGGTCGGCCGCTATATGGATCCCGAAACCGTCAATGTTAAACAGGGCGTATCACTCGAAGCCGTTCAACGTTACATTCGAATTCATCACCTACTTGATGATGAGTCGCAAGAAATCATGATTACTGACAAGTACAAACGTTTACTCGGGACCTTAACCCTAATTGATTTGATCAAGCAACCGCAAGAAGCTGTTGTCGATGATTATATGTATGAGCCTTTTACCCTAAATGATCGAATGAAAGTCAGTGATGCGGCTGCGTTATTGCGCTCAAAAGAACTGCACTTCGTACCAGTGATCGATAGTGATGGTTTATTGGTTGGGCAGCTAAACCCCACCGACGTTTTGGAAATTACCCAAGACGATGCGGATTTGACGCTCAAGCATATGTCGGGTGTTAGTGACGAAGAAGAAGTCTTTACCCCGATTATGCGCAGTGCAAAAAGTAGAGGAGTTTGGTTGGGCATCAATCTATTGACAGCGTTTTTAGCCGCAGCCGTAATTGGGCAGTTTACTGCGGTACTCGATCAAATCGTTGCGCTCGCAATTTTGATGCCAGTGGTTGCAAGCATGGGAGGGATTGCAGGAAGTCAAACACTGACCGTTGTTATTCGTGGTTTGGCCTTGGGCCAGATTGCCGGTAACAATAAACGCTGGTTGTATAATAAAGAGCTGTGGGTGGGCATTAGTAACGGTCTGGTTTGGTCGTTAGTGGTGGGAGCGATTTCGCAGCTGTGGTTTGGTGACATTTTGATTACTTTGGTCATTACACTGGCCATCTTTATCAATATGAGTGTTGCTAATATGGCGGGGGTGTTAATTCCCTTAGTATTGAAAAAGCTCAAAATTGATCCAGCGCTATCGGGTGCGGTGGTTTTAACGACGGTTACCGATGTGATTGGTTTTTTGTCCTTCCTTGGGCTTGCCACGCTCATTATTCTGGTTTAAGACGTAAATAGGCGCCCTATTTAGGGCGCCTGCCTTTCCGGTTAGCTTACTTCGGTTTGAGCGTTCACATTAAGGTAATCCTGTGCATACTCTTGTGAAAGCCCTTTAAACAGGCTGAAACACATGAAGAGCAAAACCACAGTGAACGGAAGTCCAGTTGCAACCGCCCCAGCTTGCAGAGCACTGAGTGCTGAGGTTCCACCGCCTGCCAAAAGTATGCCTGCAATAATCCCAACCAATGCCGCCCAGAAGACACGTTGTTGCTTGGGTGCATCTGTTTTACCGCCTGCGGTAATTTTATCAATCACCAATGATCCAGAGTCGGACGATGTGATAAAAAACACCAAGACCAGAACAATGGCTAAAGAAGAGGTGATACCGCTTAAGGGTAGATTTTCTAACATTTGGAACATCGCCAGAGAGACGTCGCCAATGCCATTGCTTAATTGTCCGATACCTTCGGTTGTTTGATGCAACGCATTACCACCAAACGCCGTCATCCATACGATTGTGACGCAAGTGGGCACGAGTAAAACAGCGGTTAAAAACTCACGAACAGTACGTCCTTTCGACACGCGCGCGATAAAAATGCCAACAAAAGGAGACCAAGAAATCCACCAAGCCCAATAGAAGACGGTCCAACCGTGAAACCAGGTTTGGTCATCACGCCCTATCCAATTCGAAAGGGGGATAATATGACTGACATAGTCAATAGTGGTTTTAAAAAGTCCATTGATAAAGAGCGTCGTCGAGCCTGCAATGACAACGAATAGCAGTAGGGCGATGGCCATGATCATATTGAGGTTACTGAGCAGTTTTACACCGCCATCGATGCCTCTCCATACGGAGATTAAAGCAATAATGGTTACAACAATAATGATCGCGATTTGGGTACCGATTGAGTTGGGAATACCAAATAGATAATGCAAACCACCTGCCGCTTGCGAGGCGCCTAAGCCCAGTGACGTGGCTAACCCGAAAATCGTTGCCAAAACCGCGACGATATCAATCGTATGCCCAATCCATCCACGTGTATGACGCCCTAAAATCGGGAAGAAGGCTGCCCGTAAGGTCATAGGAAGGTTGCGGTTGTATGCAAAAAAAGCAATGGCTAACCCGACTACCCCATAAATAGCCCAAGGGTGTAACCCCCAGTGAAACATTGTTGCACCCATGGCGGCAGAGGCGCCGCTTTCTGTGTTCGCTGCTGCATTGAGTGGTGTACCATACCAGTCGGTATAATAGGCGACAGGTTCTGCAACGCTCCAAAACATTAATCCAATTCCCATGCCTGCGGCAAAGAGCATCGCAAACCACGAGTGTAATGAATATTCTGGTTTTGCATTTTTTCCACCCAAACGGATTTTACCCAGAGGCAGGAATATCAGCACTAAGCAGAACAACACGAAAAGATTTCCAGCAATCATAAAGAGCCAATCAAAATGATTAATGGACCAACCGCGAGCTGCAACCAGTGACGTACTGGCTGACTCGGGAAATACGAGTGCGTAAACAATAAACGCAATAATTAATATCGCCGACAATGGGAATACGGGATTATGGAAATCCAGTCCCATCAGTTGAGCGTTATCCTGTCCAACTTTGTAGTCGGTATCTTGATCTTGAATTCGGGCCATATGAGGTTCCCCTGAATAAATTTAACTGGCAGTCTTGTTTTTATTAAGCCAATCCATCATTAGTCATTCTCAGTTGGGTTGACTAATCCTTAGGGCCTGTCGATTTTTATGCATTTGAAGAATCATTTGAGCCTGAAGACGACCAAGTTCCCTAGTAATTGCGACATGATGGGTTATGGGTCGTTTTTGCTATTTACGTCGCAGATGTATCACCTTTGCATGTGAGTATCTGTATGCGACACTCATGGCTCTATTACAGACATGATTCGCTTTGTAAGGGCTTGTGAGATTGCGAGATGGAAGGTCAGATGCGATCATGAATTAAAAATGATGAACACGAGAGACTGACAATGAATCCGACACAGACCCAAGTAGGTCAGCCACCTTTGCGCAAAACACGTTCGCAGCCGCGAGGGCGTCTATTGGATGTAAATGCCTTAGAGACGGTAAATCAGTTGTTAGGAGATGCGTCAAATGCGCGCGATATGCTGATTGAGCATCTTCATACGTTGCAAGACCATATTGGTTACTTATCGATGCCTCATTTGCGGGCCTTGTCTGAGCGTATGAATTTACCCATGGCGGCTGTGTATGAAACGGCCAGTTTTTATGCGCACTTCGATTTGATTGATGAAGGGCAAACGCCACCACCAGACATTACGGTTCGTGTTTGTGATTCATTGTCTTGTCAGTTAGCAGGCTCTGAAAAAATACACAAAGCGCTTGAGATGGGGGTGAACCCGGATCAGGTACGCATTGTTCGAGCGCCTTGCATGGGGCGCTGTGATAAAGCGCCCATCGCAGAAGTGAAGCATCACCATGTTGAGCACGCGACCGTTGAAAGTGTGGTGCAAGCCATCAGCAATCAAGACTTTTCACCAGCGGTTGTTGATTGGCAGGCATTTAAGGTTTACCAAGCCGAAGGCGGGTATGGTTTACTGGATGCGTGTCGTCAAGGCCAAGTCAGCGTTGAGTCTCTTTTGACCATGCTTGAACAGTCAGGTCTTAGAGGACTGGGAGGGGCAGGTTTTCCTACCTTTAGAAAGTGGCAGTTTGTAAGAGCAGAAACAGGGCCTCGTTATTGTGTAGTGAATGCCGATGAGGGAGAGCCGGGAACGTTTAAAGATCGTTACTACCTTGAAAGGCGCCCGCATCAATTCTTAGAAGGGGCGTTAATCAGTGCTTGGGCCATTGAAGCAAAAGCCATCTATATCTATTTGAGAGATGAGTATCCCCGCATACGTAAACTGCTGCATGAAGCGATTGATGAGCTGGAATCTGAGGGCTGGATTGAGCCAGGTTATATTCAATTGCGACGCGGAGCCGGGGCCTATATCTGCGGTGAAGAGTCTGCATTGATTGAGTCTTTAGAAGGTAAGCCTGGAAAGCCAAGACATCGGCCTCCCTTTGTGGCTCAAAAAGGCTTATTTGGGCAGCCGACCTTGGTTAACAATGTCGAAACACTCTTCTGGATACCGCGTATTTATGAAAAGGGCGCCGAATGGTTTGCAAGTCAAGGCCGTCATGGTCGTATAGGGTTGCGCTCCTTTTCGGTGTCGGGACGCGTACAGAAGCCAGGGGTTCATCTTGCACCAGCTGGAATTACGCTTACTGAGCTGATCGATGAATACTGCGGTGGTTTGCTGCCAGGGCACCAATTATTAGGCTATCTTCCGGGTGGGGCATCGGGTGGAATCTTACCCGCCAGTAAAGCCAATATTCCTTTGGATTTTGATACCTTGCAGAGTGAAGGCTGCTTTATAGGTTCTGCTGCAATCATTGTATTGTCGGATCAAGATGACTTAAAAGAAGTGGCAAAAAATCTTCTGGCATTTTTTGCAGATGAATCTTGCGGTCAGTGTACGCCTTGTCGAGTGGGTACAGAGAAAATGTTGAGTTTGTTGAGCAAGTCTACATGGGATGAGCCGACACTTGGGTCCTTAGCACAGGTGATGATGGATGCTTCAATTTGTGGTTTAGGCCAGGCAGCACCCAATCCAGTGATGAGCTTATTCAGACATTTTCGTCATGAGCTGATTCAAGCCAAGATTATTGTTAAGGGGTAAGGGTATGAGCACAATTGAATTAACCCTTGATGGTATGAGGGTGACCGCATCACCGGGAGAAACGCTGTGGCAAGTTGCAAAGCGTGTAGGAGAGGTCATTCCTCATCTGTGCTTTAAAGACGCTGCAGGCTATCGATCAGATGGAAATTGCCGCGCGTGCATGGTCGAGATCGAAGGCGAACGGGTGTTGGCGGCCAGTTGCTTGCGTTTAGCGGAAGCAGGAATGGTGGTCAAAAGCCGAGCCTCCACGCGTGCGCAAAATGTGCGAACCGCTGTGCTGGAAATGTTAGTGGCCGATCAGCCTGAGCGTGAAACGAGTCCTGATTCATCCAGTCATTTCTGGAAAATGGCAGATGCCTTGGCGATTGATGTGGGTAAGGTCCGAGCGACCTTACCTAAGCGTGTGCAACCAAATCTTGCGCCAGATCGCTCCCATAAAGCCATGGCTGTGAATTTGAACGCCTGCATCAGTTGTAATTTATGTGTTCGTGCCTGCCGTGAAGTGCAGGTCAATGATGTCATTGGATTGGCGCACCGAGGTTCAAACTCAAAAATAGTGTTTGATTTCGACGACCCTATGGGCAGCAGTACCTGTGTTGCGTGTGGTGAGTGTGTTCAGGCGTGTCCAACGGGGGCCTTGATGCCATCAATACTGGTTGATGGGAAAGGAGTTGGTAATTCAGAGGCATTTGATACAGAGGTCGACTCCATCTGCCCTTACTGCGGGGTGGGGTGTCAATTGACCTATCAGGTTAAAGATAACCGTATCATTAACGTTAAAGGACGAGAGGGGCCGTCTAACTTAGGGCGCTTATGCGTGAAAGGCCGCTTTGGTTTTGATTACCCAAGGCACCCTGCACGCCTAACCAAGCCTCTTATGAGAAAACCAGGAGTGCCGAAAGGAGTGGACCCTGATTTTGATCCGGCGAACCCCCTAACGCATTTTTATGAGGTGGAGTGGGACGAGGCGCTGGATTTTGCGGCGAGAGGCTTGTCGCATTTACGAGCAGAGTATGGACGTGATGTGCTGGCAGGTTTTGGCAGTGCTAAGTGTTCGAATGAAGAAGCTTGGCTATTTCAGAAGCTCGTGCGGACTGGGTTTGGATCGAATCATGTCGATCATTGCACACGGTTGTGTCACGCCAGTTCGGTGGCCGCATTGATTGAATGCATTGGTACCGGTGCCGTTACTGCGTCATTTATGCAAGCGGAGCAGGCCGATGTCGTGATCTTGACGGGCTGTAATCCGGCGGTCAATCATCCTGTTGCCGCGACCTTCTTCAAACAGGCCGCAAAGAAAGGCACCAAAATTTTGATTCTTGATCCACGCGGTCAAGCGTTAAATGCCTATGCTCATAAAGTGGTTCGCTTTGCACCAGGAACCGATGTGTTTTTATTCAATGCGATGTTACATGTCATTGTGACTGAGCACCTATATGATGAAACCTACATTTCCCAACATACCGAAGGGTTTGAAGCGCTTAAACAGCATGTGATGCGTTTTTCGCCAGAGGCAATGGCACCTGAGTGTGGTGTAGAGGCTGATGAAATCCGAGCGGTTGCACGGCTCTATGCGAATGCCGATAAAGCGATGATTTTTTGGGGCATGGGGATTTCTCAGCACACCCATGGTACGGACAATGCTCGTTGTTTAATTTCCTTGGCCTTGGCCTGCGGTCAAACTGGACGGCCTGGAACGGGCTTGCACCCCTTACGAGGCCAAAATAACGTACAGGGGGCGTCAGACGCAGGTTTAATCCCCATGGTTTTTCCAGACTATCAGCCCGTGACAGAGGCTCAAGTGCAATCTGCATTTGAAGAGCTTTGGGGAACTCCTTTAAGTGATAAACCTGGATTGACGGTGGTAGAGATCATGCATGCGATAGATGCAGGTACCATCAGAGGCATGTATATATTGGGTGAGAATCCCGCAATGTCCGATCCCGATCTAAACCATGCTCGCTCTGCGTTGGCCAAGCTTGAGCATTTAGTGGTGCAGGATTTGTTTGTCACAGAAACAGCCCAGTTTGCAGATATTATTTTACCTGCAGCCGCTTGGGCGGAGAAAGATGGAACGGTGACCAACACTAATCGTCAAGTCCAAATGGGGCGTGCCGCCATAGATCCTCCAGGGGAGGCGAAACCGGATTGGTGGATTATTCAGGCGTTGGCCAATCGGATGGGCTTAAATTGGCATTACACGCACCCGCGTGACGTCTTTGCTGAGATGAAGCAGGGAATGAACTCGCTCAATCACATCACTTGGGACCGATTGGAGCAAGAGGAATCGGTAACCTATCCTTGTGCAGGCGATGACGAACCTGGGCAGGATATTGTGTATAGCGATGCTTTCCCCACGCTCACGGGACGTGCCAAGTTTTCAGCGGCAAGTCCTTTGCCGCCAGATGAAACGTTGGATGCTGAGTATCCTGTGGTGCTAACAACGGGTCGACAGCTTGAGCATTGGCATACAGGGTCTATGACGCGCAGGTCTAACGTGCTGGATGCATTAGAGCCTGAAGCCGTCGCCAGCCTCTCGCCAACAGAGCTGCAGAAGTGCGGGTTGCAACCGGGAGATGATCTGGTCATTACCACACGTCGAGGTCAGATTATCTTGAAAGCTCGGGTTGATCCGCTCATGGCAGATGGAATGGTTTTTGTACCCTTCTGTTATGTTGAAGCCGCTGCCAATATTTTAACGAATGCAGCGTTGGATCCGTATGGTAAAATACCGGAGTTCAAATATGCTGCTTGCCGTTTAAGTGGCAACTAATAGGGTATTAAAACTATGATGTTGGCTGATTTGTTTGACGAAGATGACTTTCGAGACAGCTTAATAAAAATGGGTGTTGGCGTGTCATCTAATATGAGCGTACTAGAGTGTGTTGCATTTATTAACGAAAATTCAGATGCTAAGGTGCGTTTAACGCTTAAGGTTTGGGCTCAAGAGCGCTTAATGGAGCCAGGTCTTTTGCAGCCAGAAGTTAAAGAGGCATTAGAGATATTGTGTGAATAATCGCACAATATCTCGTTGCATGGACATGAATTAACAAGGATGTTTTTCTCCATTTGTCGGTGTCAAATTTGTTGGCGCCGCATTTTTTATTTGGCCGATTAAGGCCTCAGCCTCCTCAATTGACGTGTTTAGTTGTTCAATAAACTCGTCTGGCACTTTAAGTTGATCCAATGGAACGATGGCATGGATTTTATTCCCTGTGCGTGTCAGACCGATATCATTGAGCAAATACTCGTCTAAATGTGACAGACTTTTTTGTGTCACTGAGTGGGTGAATCCCTGTGATAGGTTGCTTAGTAAGCTTTGTAACCGTGTACTTAATTCATCGAAAAACATACCCTAACTCCTTTAGTTAAAAAGACTGGGATATCTTCGGGAGGAATTTAGAGACGTTTTGGAATCTAGAAGCCGCGAAGATATCGCGGCCAGATAATATTAGATCATAGCGCGCGAACAAGCAGGAACGGGCATCGGCCGTTTATTGGCGACGCTAACTCGTGCTGTATTTCGCGCATTAATCAGTTTCATGGTGGACTCTAAATAATTGGGTTGAGCGTTAAGAAGCTTATTTATTGCATGCGTTTGATATCAAGTCAACTTAATTTTTTGTTTTTATTGAAGCCCGTCGTTAGAAACAATGGGCTTCAATTTAAATCAACATGTTACGATTTTTTTGTATTTTCAATAATGCGTTCTGAGTACCAGTTGACGAAGTCAATTACGCCAAACTCAAAGGTTTCAGAATAAGGGCCGGGTTGGTAGGCAATTGAGTTAATGCCTTTTTGATTTTCTTCTGCTAATACTTTGTCTTGGTAGTTTGTTGCATCCCACACTTTACGCATATTCTCAGGGTCATAATCAACGCCTTCAACCGCATCTTTGTGAACCAGCCATTTGGTTGTAACCAAGGTTTTTTGCGGTCCTAAGGGCAATACACGGAATACGATGGTGTGATCACCCTGCCAGTGATTCCAAGAGTTCGGTAAATGCAGAATACGGAGGGAGCCCATGTCAGGACTGGTGATGCGCCCCATCAATTTAGAGCACGCAGGCTTTCCATCCATGGTCATAGATACCACACCGTCTAAAAGGGGTGTGCGTGTCATACGATTGCGCTTACCAAAGTATTTCAGCGTGTAGGGGACTCTCATATCATCCCAATCTTTTTGTTTTCGAGCGACCAGATCCTTGTATTCGGGGGTGGCCAGCGGATCATCTGTATCATCAAATTGCTGCAATGAGTTGAGCAACTCAGGATGTGAACCATTGCAGTGGTAGCATTCGCGGTTATTTTCAATCACTAACTTCCAGTTGCAGTCTTCGACGATGTCTGATTGAACCGCCACTTTTAGGTTTTCGGTATCATAGGGCTCTAAATAGTGCTCAAGTGATTGAGTAAATGCCTCTATATCCGGCGGATTATCCGCTAGGCAGACAAATATATAGCCTCCCGCAACCTTTACATTGACAGGCTTAAGGCTGTGGGCGTTCAGATCGAAAGACTCGCCCATGTCTGAACCGGCAAAGATCAAACGACCATCTAACTCATAGGTCCATTTGTGGTATGGACAAACAAGTTTTGCAACCTTGCCTTTTTCAGTAACGCATAAGCGTGATCCTCGGTGGCGGCAGACGTTAAAGAAACCATGGATTTTGTCTTCAGCACCTCGCACGAGCACAATTGGATTGTCGCCAATGTTTAGGGTAATGAAATTCCCTTTTTTTGGAATTTCGCAGGACATTGCAGCGAAGATCCATTCTTTTTCAAAAATTTCACGAATATCGAGTTTAAAAATACGCTCATCATTGTAAAAAGGCTGTTCAAGTGAGTAGTTGGGTTTACGATTCGAGAGCATACTGGCTGCCTTCTCACTCACACCCGACAGAGGATCTTCTAACATTGGCGTCAGGACTTGGTTCATTGTGTTCATACCTTTCAGACTGAATTGATAAATTTGGCGAGAGGGTCTCGATAGTTTCCGTGAAGATAGTGTGGATTAAGGTCAAATCTAGCAATTATCTACTGACGACATTTCAGGATAACAAAGCGACTTGTAAGGTTAAAAAAAACCGGGGGTTAGGGTGTTTTCCGACGATAAATGTCGCTCATGGATAAGTGGTCGTCTTTGTGCATGTGGAAAATGCATGTTATGAACAGTACAGGTTTGTACTCCATTTGAAGACACTAAGCGGAAATAGGGTTATGACAGCAAATTTTATGAATACCATTACTACTCAGACCTGGTCCAATGGTCGCCATTTGGTACGCTGTGTCAAGGTGATACAAGAAACTTGGGACGTTCGAACCTTTTGTTTTATGGCAGAGCAGCCGTTGCTTTTCTTCTTTAAGCCTGGGCAGTTTGTCACACTGGAACTGGAAATAGACAGCCAGACAGTAATGCGCTCTTACACCATATCGAGCTCTCCATCCGTGCCTTATAGTTTTTCGATTACTGTAAAACGCGTACCTGGAGGAAAGGTGTCCAACTGGCTGCATGATAATTTGAAACAGGGTGATGAGTTGGCTGTGCATGGCCCTGTCGGAGTATTTAACTGCATAGACTATCCTACGGATAAAGCCCTATTTTTATCAGGTGGTGTTGGAATTACGCCCTTAATGTCGATGGCGCGTTGGTTTTTTGATACCAATGCAGGCATAGATATTGAGTTTGTGCACAGTGCGCGTTCACCAAAAGACATTATTTATCATCGTGAGTTGGAGCATATTTTCTCTCGAATCCCTGAGTTTAAATTGCATATCGTCTGCGAACGCAGTGATGAACTGGGTGAAGCTTGGTATGGCTTGCGTGGGTATCTCGATCAAAAAATGTTGGAACTGATTGTTCCTGATTATCTTAATCGTGAAATTTTTTGCTGCGGCCCGACGCCTTATATGAAGGCTATAAAAGAGATATTGCAGCGTAATGGCTTTGATATGCGTCGTTACCATGAAGAGTCGTTTGGGGCGACGCCACCGGAGATCAAAGAAGACGTCTTGGAACTTGCGGAACTGGCTGAGCAGGCGGCAGAAGACATTGATATGGCCGAAATGCTGCAGGTGGAGTTTTCTGGAATTGGCAAGAGCGTCCGAATCTTGCCAACAGAAACGATCCACACAGCTGCGGCTAAACTGGGTGTGCACATCCCGAAAGCTTGTGGTATGGGAATCTGCGGAACCTGTCGTGTTGAACTCAAATCAGGCCAGGTTGAAATGGATCACAACGGAGGAATTACGGATGAGGATGAGGCTGAAGGGTATATTTTATCCTGCTGCAGTCGCCCTGTTTCAGATGTTGTGATTGAGTTTTAGTAGAGACTCGCTTAACGACCCAAATGGGGTTGAATTGATTTTCTTGAGTTGAGAAAAGCAGTTAGGTGACACCATCTAGCTGCTTTTTTATTTAGCTGTATTCACCGTGTTTTGTCGCAAATTGATAGCCATGTCGCAAATGGATCTTGTGCTGACGGTGCGAGGCATCTGAATAATACGGGGCAAGGATACCATCAGCTGAAAATAGCATGCATACCTGATTAGACAGGGGGCTGCTTTCCATAATTTGCTTTGTCCATAACAGGAGCGACCAATGATTCATCGTGATGGGTTTTCCCGCCAAGATTCTATTGCAACATACGATAACGATTTAGCCCAAATGCTAAACGAGGAACAGGCTCGCCAAGAAGCACATGTCGAGTTGATCGCATCTGAAAACTACACAAGCGTTCGCGTTATGCAAGCGCAAGGTGGGCAGTTAACGAATAAGTACGCAGAAGGGTATCCAGGTAAACGATACTACGGTGGTTGCGAAGCGGTTGATAAGGTCGAAGCGCTAGCTATCGAGCGTGCTTGTCAGCTCTTTGGTGCCTGTTACGCCAACGTACAGCCTCACTCTGGTGCACAAGCCAATGCGGCGGTGTTTATGGCCATGGTACAACCCGGCGATACAATTTTGGGAATGAGCTTGGCACATGGTGGACACTTAACCCACGGTGCGGCGCCGAACTTCTCAGGTAAGTATTACAAAGCTGTACAATATGGTTTAAATCCAGAAACAGGCGAAATTGATTACGATGAAGTTGACCGTTTAGCGCGTGAGCATCGTCCTAAAATGATCATTGCGGGTTTTTCGGCGTATTCTTTGATTGTTGATTGGGCTCGTTTTCGCCGTATTGCGGACGAAGTAGGCGCGGTCTTCTTTGTTGACATGGCGCATATTGCAGGCTTAGTCGCAACAGGTCTATACCCAAGTCCTCTCCCGTTTGCGGATGTGGTGACAACAACGACTCACAAAACATTGCGTGGACCTCGCGGCGGGTTAATTCTGACGGCTAAAGACGATGAGTCTTTGCATAAGCGGCTTAACGGCGCTGTCTTCCCTGGTCAGCAAGGTGGGCCGTTGATGCATGTTATCGCAGCGAAGGCTGTCGCTTTTAAAGAAGCGATGGAGCCTGAGTTTGTGACCTATCAACAACAGGTGCTTGATAACGCCAAAGCCATGGCCGCTGTTTTCATTGAGCGTGGCTATGATGTGGTCTCGGGCGGTACGCAAGATCATTTGTTTTTAGTGTCCTTGATTCGACAAGGGTTAACTGGAAAAGAGGCCGATGCCGCGTTGGGTCGTGCGCACATTACAGTCAATAAAAACTCAGTCCCCAACGATCCACAAAGCCCCTTCGTGACGTCAGGTCTTCGTATCGGAACACCGGCTGTCACATCAAGAGGATTTGGTGTAGATGAGTGTCGCGAACTCTCTGGTTGGATATGCGACATTCTGGATGCCATGGCGGCGGGTGATGCATCCGCAGAGGTAGAGGCACAGGTTCGAGATCAAGTTTCGTCACTCTGTTCACGTTTCCCCGTTTACACACAGACCCAAGGCTAGGCCTGGATCAGGAGAAAGTTATGCAGCGTTATTCAGGTTTTGGGCTGGCTAAACATGCTCTAACACACAATGAAAATTGGCAAAGACTTTGGCGTAATCCAACGCCAAAGAAAAAATACGATGTGATCATTGTCGGAGCGGGCGGACATGGTTTAGCAACGGCGTATTATTTGGCGAAAGAACATGGCATCACCAATGTCGCAGTAATTGAAAAAGGTTGGCTGGGGGGCGGAAATACCGCTCGCAACACGACCATCGTGCGCTCAAACTATTTGTGGGATGAGGCGGCCGCATTGTATGAGCATGCCATGAAACTCTGGGAAGGTCTGTCACAAGATCTGAATTATAACGTGATGTTCTCGCAGCGTGGCGTCTTGAACCTCGGCCACACCTTACAAGATATGCGCGATATTCAGCGACGTGTGAATGCCAATCGTCTGAACGGAATCGATGGGGAGGTGTTGGATACCCAGCAGGTTCAAGAAATTTGCCCGATTTTGAATTGTTCAGCCGATGCTCGATTCCCAGTCTTGGGCGCTTCTTGGCAACCTAGAGCGGGCGTAGCTCGCCACGATGCGGTGGCCTGGGGATTTGCTCGAGGAGCTGATGCACTGGGCGTGGATCTGATCCAGCAAACCGAAGTCATTGGTATGCGCATTGAAGATGGACAAATTGTAGGTGTGGAAACCAACCGCGGCTTTATTGGTGCAGAAACGGTGGGGTGTGTTGCGGCAGGTAACTCCAGTGTGTTGGCTAAAATGGCCGGTATTAAATTGCCGCTTGAATCTCATCCTCTGCAAGCATTGGTTTCTGAGCCGATTAAACCGATTTTAGACACGGTCGTGATGTCTAACCATGTGCATGGTTATGCCAGTCAGTCGGATAAAGGAGATCTAGTCATCGGGGCCGGGATTGATGGTTACAATGGGTATGGCCAACGCGGAAGCTATCCCACCATCGAACATACCTTACAAGCCATCGTTGAAATGTTCCCAATTTTTTCACGCGTGCGCATGAACCGCCAGTGGGGAGGGATCGTGGATACTTGTCCAGATGCCTGCCCAATTCTATCGGCCACTCCTGTCAAAGGTCTATTTTTCAATTGCGGTTGGGGAACGGGTGGTTTTAAAGCGACGCCAGGGTCTGGCAATGTCTTTGCTTGGACGCTTGCAAAAGGCTATGCGCATCCATTGGCCGCGCCGTTCAGTATTGATCGGTTTGTGAGTGGTAAGTTGATTGACGAGCACGGCGCCGCCGGTGTTGCCCATTAATTCGAGGGATTAAACATGTTACATATTTTCTGTCCCTACTGTGGGGAACATCGTGAAGAAGCTGAGTTTAGACCCAAAGGCCAAGCCCATATCGCCAGACCTCTGTCACCAGAGCAATGCAGCGATGAGGAGTGGGCAGAATATTTGTTCTTCCGTGATAATCCGCGTGGAATTCATCATGAGTTATGGGTGCATGCAACGGGCTGTCGTAAGTTTTTTAACGTGACCCGCCACACAGTGAGTTATGAAATTCTTGAAACCTATAAGATGGGTGAGAAACCCAAGGTAACGGCTGAAAGTCTCGCTAAAGGAGGTCGTTCATGAGCCAAGTTAATCGTCTTGGGTTGGGTGGTTGCATCGATCGTACTCAAACCTATACGTTCACGTTTAATGGAAACCAATACACCGGTTTCAAAGGGGATACCTTGGCATCGGCATTACTGGCGAACGGGGTCAGCATTGTTAATCGTAGCTTTAAGTATTCTCGGCCGCGCGGCATCGTTGCGGCGGGTGCTGAGGAGCCGAATGCCATCATGCAATTGGGGGCCACTGAAGCGGCACAAGTCCCGAATATTCGTGCTACTCAACAAGCGCTCTATTCAGGTTTGGCCGCCCGTAGCACCAATGGTTGGCCGAATGTTGAGAATGATGCAATGGGGCTGGTTGGCAAGTTAGGTGGACCGATGATGGGGCCTGGCTTTTACTACAAAACCTTTATGGCCCCTGCATCCATGTGGATGACCTATGAAAAACTCATTCGTAAAGCCGCAGGCTTAGGGCGTTCACCTAAGGAAAAGGATCCTGACCAGTATGATCACTATCATCGTCATTGTGATGTGCTGGTTATAGGGGCTGGGCCAGCGGGCTTGTCAGCGGCACTTGCAGCAGGTCGTTCGGGGGCACGTGTGATTCTCTGTGATGAGCAAGAGCAGATGGGCGGGCATCTTTTGGACACACGCGATCAGCTCAATGGGCAAGCTGCGAACCTTTGGGTCACGCAGGTGTTGGCTGAGTTAGCCTCCATGCCCGAAGTGCTTTTACTGCCGCGCACCACTGCCAATGGTTTACACGATCATAATTTTGCAACGTTGCATGAACGCCGTACTGAGCACCTTGCGGACACAGCACCGGATGCCAACCAAGTTCGCTCACGCATGCATCATGTTAGGGCGCATCAGGTGATCCTAGCCACGGGTGCGCATGAAAGACCCTTGGTCTATGCTAACAATGATGTACCTGGGAACATGATTTGCGGTGCGGTTTCGACCTATATTCGCCGGTATGCTGTTATTCCTGGGCAACGCTTAGTGGTGACGACGACCAATGATGATGGCTATCGTGCTGCATTAGACTGGACTGAAGCGGGTCGTGAAGTGGTTGCGATTGTTGATGCCAGACCTAATCCTGAGGGCGATTGTGTCAAAGAGGCGCGTAAAAAAGGCATTCGTATCATCACAGGCAGTGCTGTGTTTGAGGCAAAGGGTACGAAGCGGGTTACGGGTGCTCGAGTGTCTGGGGTGGATCCTGCAACCTTTACACTAACCGGTACGAAAGAAGATTTGGCTTGTGACACCATTGCGAGTTCGGGTGGCTTTAGTCCTGTCGTGCATTTGTCGGCCCATACTGGGACACGTCCAATTTGGCGTGATGACATTATTGGCTTCATACCCGGGAACGTGAAAGGTTTGACCCCAGTCGGTGCCGTTAAGGGTGTCTATGCTTTGGATAGAATCTTGGCTGAAGGGGCTGAAGCAGGTTCAAAAGCTGCGCTGGCCAGTGGCTTTAGTGTCTCTGGTATTGAATTGCCAAGTGTCACTAAGCAGTTGGAGTCCAAACCTATAGCTCTGTTCCAAGTGCCACATGAAAAACCGACAATGCGTGCCCCGAAACAGTTTGTCGATTTACAAAACGATGTCACGGCAGCGGGCATTGAGTTGGCAACGCGTGAAGGGTTTGAGTCCATTGAGCATGTCAAGCGCTACACGGCGCTCGGTTTTGGTACGGATCAAGGCAAACTTGGCAATATCAACGGAATGGCCATTGCGGCTCGTCTATTGAATCAGACGATCCCTGAAACGGGTACAACCGTCTTTCGTCCGAACTACACGGGTATTACGTTTGGTGCTATTGCGGGTCGCCATTGCCGCGATCTTTTTGATCCAGAGCGCTACACAGCGCTTCACGCTTGGCATTTACAACGTGGCGCTAAGTTTGAAGATGTCGGGCAGTGGAAGCGTCCTTGGTACTTCCCTGTTGGTAATGAAACGATGCACGATGCCGTGCAACGTGAATGTCGTGCCGTGCGTGAAAAAGTAGGCATTCTTGATGCGTCGACTCTAGGTAAAATTGATATTCAGGGTAAGGATGCACGTGAATTTATTGGCCGGGTGTACACCAATAAATGGGCACAACTGGGCGTTGATAAATGCCGTTATGGTTTGATGTGTAAAGACGACGGTATGGTGATGGATGATGGTGTCACGACCTGTTTAGGCGACAATCATTTCTTGATGACCACAACAACGGGTGGAGCAGCTGCCATTCTTGAATGGCTGGAACTCTGGCATCAAACAGAATGGCCTGAACTTGAGGTTTACTTTACGTCAGTGACGGATCATTGGGCAACCATGACCTTGTCTGGACCTAAAGCGCGAGATCTTCTGTCTGAAATAACCGATATCGACCTGTCAAAAGACACCTTCAAGTTTATGGAGTGTCGTCAAGGGCAGGTGGCAGGTGTGCCGGCACGTGTTTATCGAATTTCATTTACGGGTGAGTTGACCTACGAGATTAACGTGCAAGCCAACTATGCCATGCATGTTTGGAAAGCCTTGTTTGCTCACGAACATACATACGGTTTAACGCCTTATGGCACTGAAACCATGCATGTTCTCAGAGCCGAAAAGGGCTTTATCATTGTTGGACAAGACACCGATGGTTCGGTTACGCCAGAGGATCTTGGCATGCAGTGGTGCGTCGGTTATGACAAGCCCTTTTCCTGGATAGGGCAGCGTGCATTATCGCGTCCCGACACACGTCGCGAAGACCGTAAACAATTGGTGGGATTAAAACCTGTCGATCCTAAGGTTGTCTTGCAAGAGGGTGCTCAAATCGTGCTGGATCCTACGCAAAGCATTCCGATGAAAATGGTAGGCCATGTGACATCGAGTTACTTCAGTCCAACTCTAGGTCATGGGTTTGCTTTGGCACTGTTGGTGAGTGGTTCGAAACGCATGGGTGAAAAAGTCTACATGCCGATGGCAGATGGCAAGGTCATCGAAGCTGAAGTGGTGAGTCCTATCTTCTTGGATCCAAAAGGGGTACGTCAAAATGTCTAAGGTTGCTGTATTTAACCAATGTCCTGGATCTGAGGTGATGGCTGAGTCGCCATTGGCTCATCAGTCTTCTGTTAAAGGTGGGAGGGCATTGATTGTCACGGAGCATGCGTTTTTAGGTCACTTGATTCTGCGTGGGCAGGCTGACAACGAGTCGTTAAAAAGTGCGGTGTTGTCTGTAGTTGGCGTTGAGTTACCCCTGCAGCCACTCACATTCGTTTTGAATGAAACGACAGGTGCCAGTGTGCAATGGCTCTCGCCAGATGAATGGTTGTTAATCCTTCCTGCAGGACAAGAGTATGAGGTCGAACAAAATTTACGTCAGCAAATTTCAGGGCATTTCTCAATAGTGAACGTAGGCGGTGGACAAACCCTGTTGCGTTTAAAAGGAGACAAAGTCTTTGATTTATTGAGTAAGTCGTGTGTCTATGACGTTCATGAGCGCAACTTTCCGGTTGGCAAAGCCGTCGCGACAACCTTTGCTAAAGCAACGGCCATTATTCGACGACCCAATGAGCAAGAGTGGGAGTTGGTGATACGACGCAGCTTTGCTGACTATTGTTATCGATGGATAACAGACGCAGGGCGTGAATTTGATCTGACCTTTACTGTCTAATATTTTGTTACAGAGGGTGGAGGTACTTTTCCTGCACCCCCGACCCGTATGCTCAAGGAGCTATGACGATGACAACACATCACGATAATTGGATATTGGCCGCACAGTGTCCCAGCAAAATAGGGACAGTGGATGTTGTGACACGCTTCTTGAGAGAAGAAAACTGTTACATCACTGAGCTTAATTCTTTTGATGATCGAGAAGGGCAGGGCTTCGTGATTCGTGTCGAATTTCGGCCTGAGGGAGCGTTCGACTCGGCTTCCTTTGTTAGCCGCTTTGGTGACCGAGCGCAGCCCTTCGACATGGCATTTGAATTAACGGCACCTGGCACTCGTATGCCCGTCGTCATTATGGTTTCTAAGTCAGATCATTGTTTAAATGATCTTCTGTATCGTTACCGTATTGGCCAGTTACCCATTGATATTAAAGCCATCGTTTCAAATCATCCGGATTTAGAGCCCTTAGCCGCTTGGCATAAGCTCCCTTATCATCATTTACCCATTACGCCAACAACAAAAGCGGAACAGGAAGCACAGGTCTGGAGCATTATCCAGCAAACGGGAGCTGAGTTAGTTATTTTAGCGCGCTATATGCAGGTGTTGTCCGCTGATATGTGCAGCAAACTATCGGGGCGCGCAATCAATATACATCACTCCTTGTTGCCGGGTTTTAAAGGGGCAAAACCGTATCATCAGGCCTATGATAAAGGTGTCAAGCTTGTTGGAGCGACAGCGCATTACATTAACAACGATTTGGATGAGGGGCCGATTATCGCTCAGGGGGTAGAATCGGTAGATCATAGCCATTATCCAGAAGATTTAGTGGCAAAAGGGCGGGATATAGAGTGTTTAACGCTGGCTCGTGCGGTAAGCTATCACATCGAGCGTCGAGTGTTTATGCAGGGCAGCAAGACGGTCGTTTTTGCCAATTAACAAAACAATAAGTCTTTGAGGAAGCGCGATGTCAATCAGCGTTTTTGACCTTTTTAAAATAGGGGTGGGACCTTCCAGTTCACATACGGTAGGTCCAATGTGTGCGGCGAATGATTTCGTCAATGAATTAGTGCAAATGGATGTGTTGACGCAGGTCACACGTATTGAAGTTCTGTTGTATGGTTCTTTGTCCGCAACGGGTAAAGGGCACGCCACTGATCGTGCAATTTTAATGGGATTAATGGGGGAGCGTCCCGACAGTATTGATCCAAGTGTGATTGATTCATCCATTGAAGCGTTGTTAGCGTCACAAATATTGACGCTTAACCGATCGCATGATGTCGCCTTTGTCGAGTCGCGTGATATGGTGTTTCTTGAGGAGTCTCTTCCACACCATCCTAACGCGATGAGCATTCGTGCGTATGCGGATCAGATTGAGTTGCATCAGAACACCTATTATTCGATTGGTGGCGGCTTTGTGGTCACCGAAGCCGATGCTGCAAAAGACAAACTCATACTTCATTCATCTCGCTTGCCTTATGAGTTTGATACAGCGGTCGAGTTGCTGGCATTGTGTAAGACTCATCAAATGAGTATTAGTGAGCTCATGCTGGAGAATGAAAAGGTTTGGCGTTCAGAAGCCGATATTCGCTCAGGGCTGAATAAGATCTGGCAGGTGATGCTGGAGTGTGTGGAAAATGGTCTCAAGCATCAAGGCATGCTACCAGGTGGTTTAAATGTTAGGCGCCGTGCATCTGCCTTTCATGAGCGCTTAAAGTCCGTTCAGCAGAACAAAAATGTGATTGCGACTAATTTTTCAGTCATGGATTGGGTCAATGTCTATGCGTTGGCCGTTAATGAAGAAAATGCCGCAGGTGGACGCATGGTGACAGCACCCACCAATGGCGCAGCGGGTATCATTCCCGCCGTCCTTTGCTATTACATGAAGTTCGAGCCTACTGCGAGTGAAAAGCAGGTCGTAGATTTTCTGTTGGCAGCAGGGGCTGTGGGGATTCTTTGTAAGAAAAATGCATCGATTTCGGGTGCGGAAGTTGGGTGTCAAGGTGAGGTTGGATCGGCCTGTGCGATGGCGGCTGCCGGCTTGTGTGAAGTCTTAGGTGGAACACCTGAGCAGGTCGAAAATGCGGCCGAAATTGGTTTGGAGCACAATCTAGGATTAACCTGTGATCCGGTTGGCGGTCTTGTGCAGGTGCCTTGCATCGAGCGTAATGCCATCGCGTCAGTGAAAGCCATCAATGCCGCGCAAATGGCACTCAGAGGGGATGGTGAACATTTCATTTCCCTGGATAAAGTCATTCGCACAATGCGGGACACAGGGCGCGATATGCAAGATAAATACAAGGAGACCTCTAAAGGAGGCCTCGCTGTTAATGCGATAGAGTGTTAACGACCTGTATTGATTAAAGGCCTCGATAAGGAGAGTTGAGGCCTATTCGGGTTAGGGCAATTAACTCAGCTTCTATTGCATCCCAGTCGAGGGGCTCGGGAGAGATGATTTCCATCCTGGAGTCACGTCGATATGCAATGGCATCATAAAAGGTTTCATCTCTAACCCGATTAAAAAACACCCATGGAGCACCTAAGCGAAAGGCCCCTTTTAGCCGATCAACGCCCTGTATTGATTGGATCAAGGCTTCAAGCTCATCAAAAGGAAAAATATCGTCAGGGTGAAAAATCCATCCGCAGCTGTACTTGCCCAAGCCTGAGCTGGTTTTTCTAATGGGTGCACAGGGCTGAGGTGAGGCGGCATTTTCATGGGCATGCTCATGATCATGCGGATGGTGCTCATGATTATGTTCATGGTCATGCTTGTGAGCGTGGCTTGAGTGAGCGGCAGTCGTGCTGACAATGCCTTCTTGGATGGCATCTAGCCATTCAATTTTCAATTGACCAAATTGAGTAATCTGCGAATTCAGCTTCGGTGGAAATAGCTTGTCGGCGAAGGACTTGAAGCGTTCAATTTGATCGAGATCGAGTAAGTCGGACTTATTGCCAACCAGGATATCCGCTAGGTTGATCTGATCACGAAAGGTTTCATTAAAGCTAAGCATTGGATCGTCTAGTTGTCGAGGGTCTAAGATGCAAAGTGTGGCTCTTAAATCAAGACGTTCACTAAAGTGCGGCTTACGCAGGGTATCCAGTATGCCAGCGGGATGCCCCATGCCAGTAGGCTCAATCAGTAGCCGGTCAAAATGGTCCGCCTCCAGAAGTTGCGACAAACTTTTGTGAAGCTCACCACTGAGCTGACAACAGACACATCCGCCTGATAAAGGGGCTAGTGTAATGTCGCCCTGAGTTTCATACGCCATTTCATCAACACCGACCTGACCAAACTCATTTACGATCACAACCCATTTCTCATGGGACGGTTTTAAGCCAATTAAATGTTTAATGGCCGTTGTTTTACCCGAACCTAAGAAACCTGTGATTAGATTAGTGGGAATCCGTTTTTGCATAGGATATCTCGTTAAATTTCAAAGAAAAGAATAATACACGATTTATACCGATGGACTCATATACATGACCGACAAAATTGAGTAGTCTGTTTGGCCGATATTTGTGGCTAAGGCACGTGTTTAGTGTTTAGGACTAAACGAATTGTTGAGTAGCAAGTGTGTCGCGTGGCCAAAGTACAATCTGTGTCAGTTTGAATATGAGCATTGTCTCAAGTCAAGGAACATAACGTGAAAACCTCTATTGGACAAATTCGTCGTGCCGATCTTACCAAAGCCGCCTATTATGTCATGCTTGAACATGGGCTTGAAGGCACGACGGTCGCGCGCGTAGGTGAAAAAGCAGGTATGTCGCACGGCATAGTCAATTACCATTTTAAAAATAAAATGGAGTTAATTCATGCTGTGGTTAAGTATGCCAATCGACTCATTGGCGATAACGTCGCTGAGTTGATGAGAGAAGCGAAAACACCTAGGACAAAATTGACGGCGGTACTGAAGGGAAACTTTGATCCTTCTATATTTACACGAGAAAATGCAAGGGCTTGGTTGATGCTCTATGGCCAGACGTCGCCTAGTGAACCTTTTTTGAGGCTTCAAAGGCTGATTTATAGCCGTTTACAGAGTAATTTGTTGTATAACTTAAAAGCACTCATGCCTAAAGAAAGCGCATTAGTGGCCAGCCAAGGGTTAGCTGTCATGATGGATGGGTTTTGGCTGCAAAAAGCCATGGAAGATCGAGAAATCACGAGTGAGCTTGCTATTCATTTATGTGATATTTATATCAATGCCATGTTGGCACAGTCGCCACTGTCTGAAGAGTCACAAGCCTAAATAAAGGATGGGAGGCAATGCCCTCCCATCCTATCGTTTGTCCGCAAAGAGTAACGTTTTAGTGGTTTTGTTTAACGTAATAAATTTGTGTTTTCACATCTTGTCGCTGGTTAAGCAAAAGACAATAAATACCAACATACAGCGCAATTACAACCAGCCCCACCCACTGAATTTCAAAAGGTGTGAACTGGTAAAGCAGAATGATGCCGTACATCAGTGTCCAGTTTCCGAATATATAGGCGCTTCTACCAAGGCGATCAACGGTTAAACCTAGATTTTCGGTATAGAGTCTGATCAGTGAATCTAAAGAGTTAATCACGAAAATGATTCCCACAACGACCATTGCCATTCGTAGTGATCCGAGCACGACTTGGTCGTTCATAAAGTGGAAATATAAGACACTAAACCAAATCGCTAGAGGGATAGAGGGGAATACAAGCAAGGCGATTAATAGTTGCCAAGCCTTTAGGCCACCCACAAAGCGAGCAACGAATTGACCAATCATGATGCTCCAGGCAAACCACCAGAATAAATAAAACTCATGGTAATCTGTAATGGGCGTTACAAAGCGATGTAGGTTACTAAAGTATCCGCTAAGGTTGCTCGTGGTCGATACAAAATCTCCTAAGCTCATGCCAGACGAGATGCCAATAGCAGCGATCAATGCAAAAAATAGCCAAGTTGAACTGATACTGAGTATTTTAACGTATCGTATATCAGTGCTGGAAATTACAGCGGCTAGAACAACACCAGCAACTAATAGGTATCGAGTAATATCGTTAATGCCTTCAATGTAATCAGGAAGATAGGTTAAAAATAAAAAGCCAGTGAATGCGCAAGTTGTAATAATAACAAAGTTATTTATCACTTTAATAATAGGTATTTCAAAGATTTTTAATTTGGGTTCTAGTACGCTGAAATAAAAAGTGGTTAAGAAATAAAGTCCCCAAACTAAAAATCCCCAAAAACCAAATTCGATGGCTAAAGGGTTCGTAAAGCTATAGGCGCTGTCTTCAGCATAGACCGGAAACTCGGTGAGCGGAAACATAATGAGTCCCACATCGAGACCGGATGTAAATAAGATTGCGATAAACGTAAAGAGTGAAACTGGAATAGGGCCTTTGCATTTAACAGATCCCCATTTTATAACTATAAATATAGCCGTTACTAAGACCGCAATAAATGCGGCTGATAAAATCATTTGCATGATTTTCTCCTTTTATTTTCTATTTATTTACCCTTTAGTTACAACAGATGTAACTATTCAGCGGGAGCGATTTTTCCTCGTACAAAAAATAGGGGTCTTAAGGTTGTGCTAGTTGTTATTCCAAAGCGATATGGCTATCGCTTTGGTTGATTTAAACGTTGTTCAGTTTGCCAGTTAGGGTCGATCCAAGTGGGTACGCTCGAAGCTGGTAACAATGCCTTGTTTAGAATCATATCGGCGGCACGCTCAGCCACCATGATCGTTGGCGCATTAAGATTGCCATTGGTAATGCTTGGAAAAACGGATGAGTCTACGACACGTAATCCCTGAATACCGCGCACTTGGCAAAATTCATCGAGAACGGCAAGTGGATCGTCATCTTGTCCAATCTTGCAAGTGCAAGAGGGATGATAGGCGCTCTCGACGTTATCACGCACCCAGGAGTCGATTTCGGCATCGGTTTGCACGGACTGGCCGGGTTGTATTTCATCACCTCTGAACTCATCCATTGCGGGCTGACGAATAATTTCACGTGTGAGATGAAGCGTATTACGCCAATCCAATCGATCACGTTCGTCTTGTAAGTAATTGAACTGAATTAAAGGTTTCTGGCAGGGATCACTGGATGAAATCCGAACAAATCCACGACTTTTCGGCTTGTTTGGCCCAACATGCATTTGAAATCCATGGCCTGAAAACGCGGCCTGGCCGTCGTAACGCATAGCGGCGGGTAAAAAGTGATATTGAATATCTGGCCATTTTAAATTGGCTCTGGATCGGATAAAGCCGCAAGACTCAAAATGATTGGTAGCACCGAGCCCTTTTTTCTGTGTAAGCCACTCTGCGCCAATCAATCCTTTGCTCAGTAAGCCGAGTTTGCTGTTCAGCGTGATAGGCTTTAAGCATTTGTATTGAAAGTATACTTCGAGATGATCTTGTAGATTTTCACCCACCCCTGGAAGCTCATGAACCAGTGTGACGCCTGCTGCTTGAAGAACGGGGGCAGGGCCAATGCCTGATAGTTGCAGGAGTGTAGGCGAGCCTATTGATCCTGCGCTTAGAATGACTTCTTTGTTGGCCATGGCTTGATAACGCGTGCTGCCTACTTGGTATTCAACGCCTTGTGCCTGTTTATCCTTGAGGATGACGCGACGTGTCAGCGCATGGGTAACCACGGTTAAGTTCTTGCGATGCAAAACGGGTTTAAGATAGGCATTGGCTGTCGACCAGCGCACCCCATTTTTAACCGTCATATGCATTTTGCCAAACCCTTCTTGGCGGTATCCATTGTAATCTTCAGTGGTTGGATACCCCGCCTCTTCACCTGCTTTAATAAAGGCTTCGTAGAGAGGATTGAGTTTCATATCATTGCCGGCGCAGGTATTTAATGGGCCCGAACCGCCTCGATACTCATCCTGTCCTTCAATCCATTGCTCAGCTTTTTGAAAGTAAGGCAAACAGTTTTGATAACTCCAGTGTTTAGCGCCTAGGCTTTCCCACTCATCAAAGTCGCATGCATGGCCGCGTACATAGACCATTCCATTTATTGAAGAGCTCCCACCGAGCACTTTTCCACGAGGGCAATGCAGCTTACGTCCGTTTAATCCAGGCTCACTAACACTTTCGAACTCCCAGTTGTACTTTGGGTTGTTCATGGGATAGGAGAGGGCGGTTGGCATCTGAATAAAAAGGCTCTTATCACTACCGCCAGCTTCGATCAGTAAAACGCTATGTTCGCCGGACTCGGTTAAGCGCATCGCCAATACGCAACCAGCTGACCCTGCTCCCACTATTATGTAATCGTATGTTTGATTCATGACCTGACTCGCTAGCTAAAAGGATTACGCGTAAGGGCTGTCTACGTCGCCAAGCTCAACATAAACGCTTTTTAAGCGCGTATAGTGGTGGATAGCTTCAGGTCCATTCTCATGACCTATACCCGACAGCTTGAAACCTCCGATAGGTAGCTCAATTGGCGTGATGTTGTAATTGTTGATCCAACAGGTGCCTGCATCAATTTCGGCAATGACTCGATGAGCACGTGCGAGGTTTTGAGTAAAAATGCCAGCTGCAAGTCCGTAGTCTGTTTTATTCGCGCGCTCGATCACTTCGGCTTCGTCGTTAAATTCAAGAATCGACATGACGGGTCCAAAAATCTCATCCTGACAAATAGTCATTTCATCACGACAGTCCGCAAAGATAGTGGGCTGGACAAAGTATCCCTGAGGGAGGCCTTCTACTTGAGCGGCTTGTCCACCACACAAGAGCGTCGCACCTTCATCAACAGCGGATTGTATGTAGCCCAGCACTTTTTCCATATGATCCTGTGAGATGAGCGCGCCAACTTGGGTGGTTGGATTCATGGGGTCGCCAATGATCAACTGTTGTGTGCGCTTTACCAGACGTTCAATAAAGGCCTCTTTGATATTTTTATGGACGAACACGCGTGTACCATTGGTGCAGATTTCACCTTGCGTATAAAAATTAGCGAGCATGGCTGCAGATACAGCATTGTCTAGATTGGCATCATCAAAAATAATTAACGGCGACTTGCCCCCGAGCTCCATGCTGACATGCTTAAGTGTTGTAGCGGCGGCGGCCATTACCTTCTTGCCTGTTGCGGTTGAGCCTGTCAGGGATATTTTGTCGATGCCCGGGTGAAGAGAGAGCGCATTGCCGACTTCAGCCCCTCCCGAAATAACATTGAAAACACCTGCAGGCACTCCCGCTTCTGTGAAGATTTCTGCCAATTTATAGGCGGAGAGTGGCGTTAGGGTGGCGGGTTTATAAATCAGGCTGTTGCCGCAGGCAAGTGCCATGGCCGCTTTCCAGCAGGCAATCTGAATAGGGTAGTTCCATGCGCCAATCCCTGCACAGACACCTAAAGGTTCACGGCGAGTGTAGCCAAAGGCGTGGTTTAGATCGACATGATAGCCGCGAATAGTGGGTGCTAAACCTGCAAAGTATTCAATGCAATCGGCACCTGATGCAATATCAACAACTGACGCCTCTTGCCAAGGCTTTCCAGTATCCAGTACTTCGAGTTGTGCCAGTTCGTCATTACGCTCACGTAAAAGATCGACGGCGCGCATTAAAATACGGCTGCGCTCGGTCCCCGTCATTTTTGACCAAACTTTAAAACCTGCGCGAGCACTTTTAACGGCTTCATCAATATCGTCAATACTGGCTTCCTGAATGCTAGCCAAGACTTCTCCGGTTGCAGGATTCAGTGTCGTAAAGGTTTTGCCTGATGTGGCTTGGAAATGCTCACCGTGAATGTAAAGTTGGTGCTCGGGAAAGCGTGCCATGTTCATTTATCCTGAATTTAGTAAGTCGAAATCTTAGAGCGCAGATCAGGAAAAAAATCATTGATCTGCATCACTCTTGTTTTGAATCTATAAAAATATATTTGTATTGTCAAATAGGATTCTTGATGGTCATCAAGTTTTGTGGTTTATTATTACCTATTGATAATACAAGGAATCTTATTTTTTTCTGACGAATATCAACTGCATAGACGTCATGTAGGTGGCGCAGATGAGACGCTGGAGGTCGTGTTTGAAATAGATAAAAAAAACACGGCTCATTGATGCTGTATGGCAATATTCTTTTTCGAGCGTGCAACAAAAAGCACATGCCAAGTTTATCAAATTCAGTTAATGTTGACCCAGAACGTGCCCAAAAACGACATCGAGGTTCAGTGAGCTATCAATCTTTTCTCACAAACCATAATAACAATAAAAACGTCGCCTACAGATCTAATGCGTAAGTTGTGCCAAGTTTTGGCATAGGTTTTGCTGATGATTTTTTAGCGACACAAAAAACTCGGAGTTTTGTCAATGTCATCAGATGTCTCTTCTTCTCGTGCTCGATCCAATGCTACCTCTAGTGTTAAGCATATAGGATTTTTATTACTCGATAATTTCACATTGATTTCGTTGGCATCGGCGATTGAGCCCTTGCGCATGGCAAATCAGTTGTCAGGAAAAGAGTTGTATCAATGGTATACCCTAAGCCTTGGCGGAAGGGCTGTTCAGGCAAGTGATGGCTTGAGTGTTACGCCTGATGCATCGACGCATGAATCCCTGTCGCTTGATATGGTGATTGTGTGTGGTGGGATTGCACCTCAGCGCAGTGCCAGTAAAGAACATTTGCAATGGCTGCAATTGCAATCTCGGCAGCATCGTCAGTTAGGTGCCATTTGCACGGGGAGTTGGGTGCTGGCGATGGCAGGTTTGTTGGATCATTATGAGGCGAGTATTCACTGGGAGTGTATTGCTTCAATGCACGAAGCTTACCCGCGTGTGGAGTTAAGCTCGCGTTTGTTTAGTATTGATCGTGATCGCTTTACATCGTCGGGTGGAACGGCTCCATTGGATATGATGTTGAATTTGATAGCTCGTGATCATGGAAAGGATTTATCTGCTGGCATCTCGGACATGTTTATTTATGATCGCGTCAGAGGAGAGCAAGATCAGCAACGCGTCCCCTTAAAACATGTATTGGGCTCAAACCAGCCAAAGCTGTTGGAAATTGTGGCTTTGATGGAATCCAATCTTGAAGAGCTGTTAACGCTTGATGAGCTTGCCAGCTATGTCGATTTGTCGCGGCGCCAGCTTGAGCGTTTGTTTCAAAAGTACTTGGATTGCTCTCCATCACGTTACTATTTAAAGCTGCGATTAATACGTGCTCGGCAATTGTTGAAGCAAAGCGGTTTATCCATTATCGAAGTGGCTTCTGCTTGCGGATTTGCTTCAACGCCTCATTTTTCAAAATGTTATCGGGAATATTTTGGTATTCCTCCGCGGGAAGAGCGTCAAGGCATGCATTCGAAAACGGCTAGTTCAGAGGAGCTTTCACTCACTCCCAAAGTAACTCTGGCGTTGGCTCCGTTGCCGAGTGAAGGAATTAAAGATCGTGTGTCATCTGCGATCAAGGCCTTGGCGCAAGCACGGGATGAACCAACATTTGCAAGCATTGCGTTGCATTAATTTCGTTGACTAAACCTTATGAAGCGTCGTTTTTATGAAAGGGAAGATAAGTCTTTAGGTAAGTTTGTTGGGCTCTGATGTGTTTGTGTTCCTCTTCTAAAAATTGTGTCAGTGCTGGCTGAAAGCCTTCTTCCGCCAGCCAGTGCAATGACCAAGTATCAATAGGTTCAAAGCCTCGTGCAATCTTGTGCTCCCCTTGAGCGCCAGGATCAAAACGTTGTAAGCCATGGCGTGTCGCGTACTCTATTCCTTGGTAATAGCAGGTCTCGAAGTGAAGACCATCGATCTCTTCACTAGAGCCCCAATAGCGTCCAAATAAGGTGGTTGAACTCTTAAAAAAGAGAGCGCTTGCGATGATTTCTTGTTCTTTTTCGACACTGCAAAGCATGAGGTGCTCGGGTAGTTCTCGACAGATTTGTTCAAAAAAAGCGCGGTTTAAATAGCCTTTACGTCCGCGTTTTAGATGTGTGGTTTGGTAAAAATGGTAAAAGTGATTAAGAGCAGCGGCGTCGATCTCTTGTCCTTCTAAACAGTGAATGTCTAGATTGAGTTTACTGATTTTTTCACGTTCCTTGCGGATGCTCTTTCGCTTTCGAGAGGTCATGTGAGATAAGTAATGTTCAAAATCAGAGTATTGGCGATTGAACCAGTGGTATTGAGTGCCGAGTCGAGTTAAGAGTCCGTTATCTTTACCAATATGCGTCAATTCTGGTTCAGTAAATAAAGCATGCCAACCGCTTGCGTTAAATGATTGACCTAGTGCTTGGATGGCTTGAAGGAATAAGGGTAAGATTTTCTCAAGGGGGTGGTGTGTTCCAATACGCGGGCCTGTAGCGGGCGTGAAGGGGATGGCTGTCAGTAGTTTTGGGTAATAGGGTAAACCATAGCGTTGCCATGCATCAGCCCAAGCCCAGTCGAAAACATATTCGCCGTACGAGTGTGCTTTCAGATACATAGGCATCACAGCAATTAACTGGCTGCCTTCGGTCAACAATAAATGGCAAGGTGTCCAGCCTGTTGCAGGTGAGACGGCCAAAGAGGCTTCCAATGCCTGTAAGAATTCATGTCTAAGAAACGGATAGTCCTGACCGCATAAGTGGTTCCAATCCTGAGCACTTATTTCTGAAATATCTTCAATACTTCTGACTTGATACATAATAACCTATACTGTTTTTCAGATACCCCCATCCTATACGTATTAAGTGTGTTTTTATATCACGGGAGTGAGTATGGACGAGTTAGAGTTAGAATTTGAACTGCATCCTCGGCTTGAGGCGGATACCCTGATTATGGGGGATTTCCCTCTCTGTCGTGTGCTGCTTATGAATGACAGCCACTTTCCTTGGTTTATTTTGGTGCCTAGAAGAGCGGGTGTGAGCGAAATCTACCACTTATCAGAAGAGGATCAGATCCAGTTACTGAAGGAGTCTTCTGTTTTATCTCAGGTGTTGGCCGACTCTTTTTCAGCGCGCAAGATGAATGTTGCGGCTTTAGGAAATGTTGTTCATCAATTACATGTTCATCATGTTGTGCGTTACGAAGATGATGTTGCTTGGCCTGCCCCAATCTGGGGCGTTATTGATGCAAATCCTTATTCAGATGAGGAGGTTGAGTCAATCCGCCAGCGTATTCATACACTGCTTGAGGGCGAAATGAGTTTCGTGCCTTTCTAAATTGAATCGAATTGAATCATAGCGCGGACGCTGTCAGGCCCGAGATAATAGGGTATAATCCCGCGCTTATTTGCTTTTACAGTTACGGGAACAGGAACAGTCAATCATGCGCAGCCATTATTGCGGCGATCTTCGCAAAGAACATATCGGCCAAGACATTACTCTCATGGGGTGGGTTCACCGTCGCCGTGATCACGGTGGTGTTATTTTTCTTGATGTTAGAGATCGTGAGGGAATCACTCAAGTCGTGTTTGATCCCGATAGAGACGAGTCTTTCAAATTGGCAGACAGTGTGCGCAACGAATACGTAATTGAGTTGCGTGGCAGCGTTCGTGCGCGTCCTGCGGGAACTGAAAACAAAGACATGCCAACGGGCGACATCGAGGTGTTGGGCAAAGAGTTGCGCATCCTCAATAAGTCGGATACGCCGCCATTCCAGTTAGACGAACATCAGCAAGTGGGCGAAGATGTTCGTTTGCGCAATCGCTTTATTGATTTACGTCGTCCTGAAATCCAGCGTAAGTTGCGTTTCCGTTCACAAATCACACACTATATACGTAACTATTTAGAAAATAATGGGTTCATTGATATTGAAACCCCTATTTTAACGCGGGCGACGCCTGAAGGTGCGCGTGACTACCTTGTCCCAAGTCGCACCCATGAAGGTCATTTCTTCGCGTTACCACAGTCCCCACAGCTATTTAAACAGCTGCTAATGGTGTCTGGGTTTGATCGTTATTATCAAATTGCAAAATGCTTTAGAGATGAAGATCTACGTGCCGATCGTCAGCCTGAATTCACTCAGATTGATATCGAGACTTCGTTCTTGTCCGAGGATGAAATCATATCTATCACTGAGACCATGATTCGCGGCTTGTTTAGTGAGCTGTTGAATGTCGATCTGGGTGAGTTCCCGCATATGCCTTACTCTGAGGCAATGCAACGTTATGGTTCCGATAAGCCTGACTTGCGTTTCCCTATGGAGCTTGTCGATGTGGCTGATTTGGTGGCAGCTGTGGACTTTAAAGTCTTTGCGGCTCCCGCACAGGACCCTAATGGACGAGTTGCTGCGCTGAGTGTGCCGGGCGGTGCTGAGCTAACGCGTAAACAAATTGATGACTACACCAAGTTTGTATCTATTTACGGTGCAAAAGGTTTGGCTTGGATTAAAGTCAACGATCTCGCACAGGGAGCGGAAGGCCTGCAGTCTCCAATTGTTAAGTTTTTGGGCGAAGACGTTGCCTTAAAAATCATGGAACGAGTTGGTGCGAAAAACGGAGATCTGGTCTTCTTTGGTGCGGATAAAGCGAAAATTGTTAATGAAGCACTCGGAGCCTTGCGTTTAAAAGTCGGTGAAGACTTGAAAATGCATCAGTGTGAATGGGCGCCTCTATGGGTCGTGGATTTTCCAATGTTCGAAGATGATGGAAAAGGTGGCCTAACGGCTCTGCATCACCCGTTCACCTCGCCTAACTGTTCGCCAGCCGAGTTAATAGCACACCCAGAGGGTAAATTGTCTCGTGCGTACGATATGGTATTGAACGGAACTGAGTTGGGCGGTGGATCGGTTCGTATTCATGATCAGGAAATGCAGCGCGCTGTCTTTAAGGTTCTTGGTATCACCGACGAAGAGGCGGAAGAGAAGTTTGGCTTCCTGCTAAATGCGTTGCGCTATGGTGCTCCTCCACATGGTGGCTTGGCGTTTGGTTTGGATCGTCTTGTCATGTTAATGACTGGCTCTTCATCCATTCGTGAGGTCATCGCGTTCCCTAAAACCCAAAGTGCGGCGTGTTTGTTAACTGACGCACCGGGCGAGGTCAGTGCGGCTCAGCTGAGAGAGCTCAACATCAAAGTGCGAAAAGCACCCTGATAGATTGACATGAAATCTTAAAAGGGGTGCTCAGGTGCCCCTTTTTACTTTATACGTTTATTACTTAGAGTAGTGTTCGATATCGAAAGTGAGGGAATAGCATGGCAGGTCATTCCAAATGGGCCAATATAAAGCATAGAAAAGCGGCTCAAGATGCTAAACGTGGCAAGGTGTTTACTAAGCTGATTCGTGAATTGACGGTTGCTGCAAAAGAAGGGGGCGGTGCGCCTGAAGACAATCCTCGCCTTAGAGCGGCCGTAGATAAAGCGCTTGGCGCTAACATGAAGCGCGATACAATTGATAAAGCCATTCAGCGAGGAGCCGGTGGCGCTGAAGGTGAGAACTACGATGAGCTGACCTATGAAGGCTATGCGCCAGGTGGTGTTGCCATTCTTGTTGAGTGTATGACCGATAATATTAATCGTACGGTGTCGCAGGTAAGAGCTGCATTTACTAAGCACGGTGGAAACTTAGGAACGAATGGCTCTGTTGCCTACCTGTTTACTAAACGCGGTCAGATATTGTTTGATGCGCCCGTCACTGAAGACATGATCATGGATGTCGCTCTTGAGGCGGGAGCAGAAGACATAGTGACGCATGAGGAAGGTTCTGTAGAGGTCTTAACCAATGCGACAGATTTTATGGACGTAAAGCAGGCGTTGATTGATGCTGGCTTTACGCCAGTAGAGGCTGAGGTTGGTATGTTGGCTTCGACACATGTGGATCTTGATTTAGAGGCAGGACAAAAAGTATTGCGCTTGCTGGATGTTTTGGAAGACCTTGATGATGTACAAAATGTGTTTCATAACGCCAATATACCAGAAGAGGCGATGGCATAATGCACCTTTATAGAGTGGTTAGAGGTCTGCATGATTGTATTGGGCATTGATCCTGGCTCTCGGATTACAGGTTACGGGGTGATTAACAGCGTGTCTGGTCGAAATGAGTATATTGCCAGTGGTTGTATTCGGATCAAAGGGGATGAGTTGCCTGATCGTTTACGCCAGGTTTATGCGGGTGTAACGGAAATTATTGAGCGCTACCTACCTCAAGAGTGTGCGATAGAGCAGGTCTTTATGGCGCGCAATGCTGATTCAGCCTTGAAGCTTGGCCAAGCGCGCGGAGTGGCGATAGTGGCGGCAAGTAATCAGTCACTGCCTGTGTATGAATACTCTGCACGAAAAGTAAAACAGTCGGTAGTGGGTACAGGCTCTGCTGATAAGACTCAAGTTCAGCACATGGTGTCACATATTTTGAAATTACCTGGATTGCCGCAAGCGGATGCAGCCGATGCGTTAGCGATTGCGCTTTGTCATGCTCATTCGCGTAGCTCATTGCTGAGTGTTGCGACTCAGCATTTAGGCCGAGGGGGGCGCTGGCGATGATCGAGGTGACAGAATTTGTATACTATGCCGACTTAGCGGGTATTGCTGTATTTGCTGCAACAGGCGTGTTAGCTGCACAAGGGCGCCAAATCGACATGTTTGGTGTCATTGTTTTGGCAATTGTGACAGCTTTGGGTGGCGGTACGCTGCGAGATCTGTGTTTGAATGCTCATCCTTTGATTTGGATTGCGGATCCTGTTTTGCTTTGGACAGCAGTGATTGCGGCATTGTTTACTTTTGCTGTGTGTCGCTACCGACCGTATCCGCGCCGGGCATTATTAACGCTTGATGCCGCGGGACTGGCTCTGTTTGCAGTGGCAGGTGCTGAAAAAGCGCTGTCGTTAGGTTTTACGCCAACAATTGCGGTGGTGATGGCCGTTGTGACAGGCTGTGCGGGGGGTATGATCCGTGACTTAATGACAGTTCGAATCCCCGGCATCTTAAGGCATGATGAGTTTTATGCGACATGCGCCTTGGTCGGGGCGATATTTTATGTGTCTTTGCATGGTGTTATTGAGTCGGGCTTGCTGGCGCTGATTACACTTGCCATTATTTTCACAGTACGAATGCTTGCGATAGTGTTGGAATTGCGTTTGCCTGTCTTTGTTTTGGCGGGTATGGATCATCCACCACGTTTGCCTCGCCTGCTGAGACGCTTGCTGAAAAAGTCTAAACACCCAGAGGATTGATGCCCCATGATTGGACACTTACGTGGAATCTTGCTTGAGAAAATCCCGCCTTTCATGTTGTTAGAGGTTGCGGGGGTAGGGTATGAAATAGAAGCGTCGATGAACACCTTCTATCGGCTTCCTGATATAGGCAAAGAGGTTTCCTTATACACCCACATGGTTGTAAGGGAAGATGCTCAATTACTGTATGGTTTTGTGGATTTGCAGGAAAAGTGGTTGTTTAGAGAGTTGATCAAGACCAACGGTGTGGGGCCGAAATTGGCTATTACCATTCTGTCTGGTACGCAGGGGGATGCGTTTATTCGTTGTGTTGAGTTAGAAGATGTTGCCACTTTATGTAAGCTGCCTGGTGTCGGGAAGAAAACAGCTGAGCGCCTGATCATTGAGATGAAGGATCGTTTGAAGAAGCATTTTGTGGCAGCGAATGATTTGTTGTCTCCTAAGATTAGTGCTCCTCAGGCAGAGGTTGGTCGTGTTGATAGTCGCTTGGAGGCCGAAAGTGCTTTGGCGGCCTTAGGTTATAAGCCAGCTCAGGCGACTAAAGCTGTAGAACAAGTGTATAAGCAGTTAGGTGCTCAGGCGAGTTCCGAAGATCTAATTCGCCATGCGTTAAAATCGATGATTAGTTAATTGGGAAGTGTGCGCGCATGATAGAAGCAGATCGCTTTTTAACGCCTAAGCCTGTCAGTCGAGTTGAGGAAGTTCAGGATCGAACAGTGCGGCCTCAAACGTTGGCGGATTATCAGGGGCAGCCCGTTGTCCGAGAGCAGATGGAAATTTTTATTCATGCAGCGCGTAATCGTAATGAGGCACTTGATCATACTTTAATATTTGGTCCTCCTGGTTTGGGTAAGACCACGCTTGCCAATATCATTGCGAATGAAATGGGAACGCAAATCAAGACAACCTCGGGACCTGTCCTTGAAAAGGCAGGGGATGTGGCTGCGATGTTGACGAACTTGGAAGCGGGTGACATTTTATTTATTGATGAAATACATCGTTTAAGTCCAAATGTTGAAGAGATTCTATATCCGGCAATGGAGGATTATCAGCTGGATATTATGATCGGTGAAGGGCCAGCAGCAAGGTCAATAAAGATTGAGTTGCCACCTTTTACGCTTGTTGGAGCAACCACGCGTGCAGGCTTGCTTACCTCGCCTCTGCGAGATAGGTTTGGCATTGTTCAGCGTTTAGAATTTTATTCTGTTGATGATCTCACCTCTATTGTTTCTCGTGCAGCGGATTTGACGAAAACCCCTATTGATCCAGATGGGGCTCGTGAAATTGCTAAGCGTTCAAGGGGAACACCGCGTATTGCTAATCGGTTATTGCGACGTGCGAGAGATTATGCGGAGGTCAAAGGTGATGGTGCGATTACATCGGCGATTGCCGACCTTGCGTTGAATATGCTGAATGTGGATGAGCGAGGCTTTGACCATATGGATAGGCGTATGCTGTTGGCAATGATTGAAAAGTTCGACGGCGGACCAGTAGGTGTTGATAGCTTAGCGGCTGCAATAAGTGAGGAGCGTGATACCCTTGAAGATGTTCTTGAGCCCTATTTGATTCAGCAGGGCTTTATTATGAGGACTCCGCGAGGTCGAGTTGTCACTGATCATGCATACGCACACTTTGGTTTGTTAAAAAAGACGTCAGATTAATGCGTTTTTTCTGACGCTGATCAACGTTTCTTTGATTGTGCTTGTTACTATGGAATCTGAACGTAGCGATTGAGATTCCGGGTGAGATAATGGTTCAGTCAGTGAGGTTATCAGCACGCTCGAATGTTCAAGAAGAGCTAAAGCAGATACGTCAACATCTGTTAGATGAGAAAGAAGCCTTGCTTCAATCAAGCAGTCAGCTTCCTCCGTCTCTGGAACTTGAAATAAGTGTGTGTGAGCAGGCGCTGTGCAAATGCGCTGAAGGTTGCTACGGGTATTGCGATTCTTGTGGTGAATCAATAGAGCTAAATCGTTTAAAAGCGGATCCTTTAGTGCGATATTGCTTGGCATGCTCAAGTCGTTATAAAATCGAATAAGCTATAAGAAAAAAAATTCTCTATAAAGCCCTTTGCCTCTTGTATAAATTTGAGCGGCTGATATTGTGTCGTCTGTATTATGCATATGGTGAGGGTAATGTCATTCACCCTGGAGCAAAGAGTTTATATAGAAGATACTGACTTCGGTGGTATCGTTTATTATGTGAACTACTTGAAGTTCATGGAGCGAGCGAGAACTGAAATGCTTCGTTCGTTGGGATTTTCGCAGCAATCCTTGTCTGCGGATAATGTTCTATTTGTTGTTAGTCAATTGGAGAGCCGATACCTTCAGCCCGCCTGTCTTGATGATGAACTATTAGTCGAAGCTGCAATCGAAGCTTCAGGCGCAGCAAAACTGTTATTCAAACAGTCAATTCGCCGTAAATCCGATTCCGAATTATTATGTACAGCCCATGTAACGGTTGTCTGTGTGAGTGCTGATTCAAAAAAGCCTCGCAGGCTACCGAGTGGGCTGAAAATATGTGTAACAGAAACGATAGAACCCTCTACTGACCGATCAGGAGTAAAAGGTGCAGGATAAGTTGTCAATTTGGGGCCTAATTTTAGAGGCCAGTTTGGTCGTACAGCTGGTAATGCTGGTGTTGGTTTTGGCCTCATTTTTATCATGGATCATGATTTTTGAGCGTCGAAGTTACATTCGCAACGCCAAGCGTTCGATGCAGGAGTTTGATGAGCGCTTTTGGTCGGGTATTGACTTAGGTCAACTCTACCGAGAGGTTAACCATACACCTAATGATGATTGTGGAACGGAGAATATCTTTAGGGCTGGCTTGCGTGAATTTACGCGCTTGACTCAAAAAGGTCATGCTGATCCTGATGTTGTTATGGCAGGTGTTCAGCGAAGTATGAGAGTCGCATTGTCGCGTGAACAAGAAAAAATGGAGAAGCATCTCTCTTTTTTAGCGACAGTTGGCTCTACTAGCCCCTATATTGGGTTGTTTGGAACTGTGTGGGGGATCATGAATTCATTCCGTGGTTTGGCAAACGTGGCTCAGGCTACGCTTTCTGCTGTTGCACCGGGGATTGCAGAGGCCTTGATTGCTACAGCAATCGGCTTGTTTGCTGCTATCCCAGCGGTTATTGCATATAACCGTTTCTCAGCACAAGCTGAAACCTTGATGGGGAATTATGAAACTTTCGCGGATGAGTTTTCTAGTATCCTTTATCGTCGCGTTCATGCACTGTAGGGGTTGAGCATGGAATGGCGGACGCGTAAAAAACGTAAGTTAAACTCTGAGATCAACGTCGTACCTTATATCGACGTGATGTTAGTGCTATTGATTATTTTCATGGTCACAACTCCTATGTTGACTCAAGGTGTTAATGTAGATTTACCTCAGGCAAGTGCAGATCCTGTGCAAACAGATGATGAAGAGCCATTAATCGTGACCATTGACGCCATGGGCAATTACTACATTAATGCGGGTGGAGATGACCAAGAGGTGGTGTCAGGGGACGTCATTCGAGATAGGGTTGAAAAGATATTGAATGTTAATCCACAAAAGATGCTGTTGGTACGTGGAGATAAAAAGGTTGAATATGATCGGATTATTCAACTAATGGTGCTTTTGCAGCAAGCTGGCGCTCCTAGCGTCGGTTTGGTAACTGAATAGGTTTTGTATTGTGAATAATCGCAATTACATTGTACCTACGATTTTGGCAACGTTTGTCCACTTAGTGGTTGTTTTCGTTATTGCAGGTCATTGGTTTGATCATGCTAAGCCAGAGCATAAAGTAGCAAGGCAAATACAAGCGCAGATGATTGATCTTGCCTCTTTAAGTTTGCCAGATGCAGCGGCTAGCCAGCAGACATCTGAAACAAGAAATCAACAGGCTGCCCAACAAGAACAGCAAAGACAAGAGCAGCAAAGACAAGAGCAGCAAAGACAAGAGCAGCAAAGACAAGAGCAGCAAAGACAAGAGCAGCAAAGACAAGAGCAGCAAAGACAAGAGCAGCAAAGGCAAGAGCAGCAAAGACAAGAGCAGCAAAGACAAGAGCAGCAAAGGCAAGAGCAGCAAAGGCAAGAGCAGCAAAGACAAGAGCAACAAAAGCAAGAACAGCAGAGACAAGAAGCTGAGCAGCAGCGCCAAAGAGAGTTAGTTGCTCAACGTGAAGCTGAGTCAAGACTAAAAGCTGAGCGAGAGCGGCAGGCAGCTGCAGAAGCTGAACGCAAGCGTGAACAAGAGCTCGCAGCCCAAAAGGCAGCTGAAGAGCGCAAGCGTGAAGAGGATGCGCGTAAAGCGGCTGAAGAAAAACAGCGCCAAGAAGCGGCAGCTCAAGCTGAGCGTCAACGTCAAGAAGAGGCAAGGCAGCGCGAAGCGGCTGAGCAGCAGCGACGTGCAGCGGAAGAAAAGGCAAGGGCTGAGGCTCAAGCAGCAGCTCAAGCGGCCGCCCAAGCAGCTGCAAATGCGGTGATTGGTGACATTGGCAGCTATATTAGTGCAATGCTGACCCAGAACTGGCGTATCCCTGCAACTGCACGAAATGGGATGGAAACAGTTATAGAGTTGCACCTGATGCCAAATGGTGAAATCAGTGATGTTCGTATTATTAAAAGCAGCGGCGATGCTGCGTTCGATCGATCTGCAGAGCAGGCGGCAAGACGTACGGAGCGACTTCCTCGCGTTGCAGAAGTTGAACCTTTATTATTTGAACGACGCTTGAGACGAACGCAAGTCGTATTCAGGCCCGAAGGGTTGAGGTGGTAGTCTATGGTTAGAGCAATAGTTTGTGCATTCGTGCTGACGATGAGCACTTGGGTTAGCGCGCAGTTAGTCGTAGAGGTTACACAGGGTGTCGACAGTCAAAGCCCCATCGCAATTGTCCCATTTGAGTGGCGTGGTAATCAGGCGTTGGATGAAGATGTTGCTCGTGTTGTTGAGCAAAATTTGGAAAGAACCGGCTTTTTTAAACCTTTGGCGCGCGAAAATATGCTGAGTTTTCCAACAGCTCAGAGTCAGGTCTTTTTCCGAGATTGGCGAATGTCGTCTACTGACTATCTTGTTATCGGTCGAATGGAGTCAGTTGCGGGTGATCAAGTTAGCCTAACCTTTGAGTTGTATGATGTACTCAAAGAGCAGACAATTCATGCTCAGCAGGTCAGCGGTTCTCGTACTAATTTAAGGGATCTTGCTCATTATGTTTCGGATATTTTGTTTGAGCAGTTAACGGGAATCAAGGGTGCCTTTTCAACTCGTTTAGCATATGTTACGGCTGAAAATTTAGGTCCAGACCGCCAGCGTTTCAGATTGCAAATGTCTGACTGGGATGGCATGCGTCCAAGAACCCTGTTGGAATCAAGTGAGCCTATCTTGTCTCCTGCTTGGTCCTTTGATGGAAGTCGTCTTGCCTATGTGTCTTTTGAAACATCAAGGCCTGCTATCTATATTCAGCATTTAGCGACGGGGCAGCGTGAGCAGGTTCAGTCCTTCCCAGGACTCAACGGTGCGCCTGCTTGGTCGCCTGACGGTAATCAATTGGCGATAGTGCTTTCAAAGGATGGAAACCCAGAAATTTACGTACTGAATTTGAGCAGTCGGAATTTAGAGCGTATTACCAATAACAGTGCCATCGATACTGAGCCCTTCTGGGCGCCTGATGGCCGTTCATTGTATTTCACCTCTGATAGAGGGGGCTCGCCACAGATATACAAGTACAATTTAAATACTCGTGCAGTAGAAAGAGTCACCTTTGAAGGTAATTACAATGCTGCCGGAAGGCTTACTCAGGATGGTCGCTTTTTAGCGATGGTACATCGGGGAAGCTCGCGCCGTTTTCAGATAGCCGTTCAGGATCTACAGAATGGTCGTCTGGATATTTTGACCAACAGTGATTATGATGAGTCGCCAAGCATAGCTCCAAATGGTACCATCATAATCTATGCAACTCAGCAGGGATCAAGAGGCGTTCTTGGTGCTGTTTCAATTGATGGAAGAGTGCGTTTTAATATGCCTGTTCCGCAAGGGGACGTTAGAGAGCCTGCGTGGTCGCCTTTTCTTAGATAAACTGATATTCAATAAATGATTGGGTCTTAGACCCGCTTGGGAGAAAAAAATGCGTTCAACTAACTTAAGTAAAGCTTTGGCGTTGGCGGCCGTTATGGCTTTTGCTGCAGGCTGTGGTTCAAAAAGCACCAAAACAGATTCAGGGGCAATGGGTTCTGACGCGGCTGGTGGTGCAGCGGCTTATGGATCTGGCACAGGCTCTGATGTTTCAGGTGGTAGCTGGGCTGATGTTGCAAACCTTCGTACTGTTTTTTACTTTGACTTTGACCGCTCTGTTGTAAGACAGGATGGTTTCTCTGATCTTGAAGCGCATGCGCGTTACTTGTCTCGTAACCCATCAGCGTCTGTTCGATTGGAAGGTCATGCTGATGAACGCGGTACTCGTGAATACAACATGGCACTGGGCGAGCGTCGTGCGCAAGCCGTTGAGCGTTTATTGATCGTAAACGGTGCAAATGCACGTCAAATCGAGACCATCAGCTACGGTGAAGAGCGTCCAGCTGTCTCTGGCAACCACGAAGGTGCTTGGTCACAAAACCGTCGTGTTGAGCTTAAATACGTTAGTCGATAAATGACACTATGAGACACTTACTACGATCAGCCATACTAATCGCTCTTGCTCCTGTTGCCATGCACAGCATGGCCCAGGTGCCTGTTTTGCAAATCAGTGGCGTAAGCTCAGATCCGAGTCAGGATCTTTATCAGTCAAGTCAGTCTGAGATGGTGCAGGTGTTATTCCAGCTTCAGGAAGAAGTTAGACAGCTTCGTGGCGAGTTGGAAACGATGCAGCATAAAGTAGATCGCTTAGAAACGGATTCCAGAGATCGCTACCGTGATGTTGATCGTAGGATAAGTGTACTCATGCAGGCGGCTCTTGAGAGTGAAGATGCCGCTTTCTCGACAGGAGGAGCGGCGTCGCCGTCTCCTTCCGTCGATATGGGTTCAGAGTCTGCTGCGGTACCACCCTCTTCGGCCTCAGGTGCGAGTGCGCCTAGTCCATCGACTTCGCCATCTCAGGCACCTCAGGTTGCTTCAGGCTCTGTAAGTGATCAAGCGGCCTATGCAAGTGCATTTGAGTTGGTGCGTGAGCGTAAGTTTGATGAAGCCTTAAAAGCATTTGAAGCCTTTGTAGTGACCTATCCAAACAAAGATAGCACTGCTAACGGATATTATTGGATAGGTGAGCTTCATTTAGCTCAACAAAATCCAGAAAAAGCCAGAGCCGCTTTTGAGAAAGTGATGGTTGATTTTCCATCACACCATAAAATTCCAGATACCCTCTATAAGTTAGGGGTAACTTATTCACAGTTAGGTGAGCATGAACGCGCACGTAACGTCTTGAGTTTGGTTATTTCTGAGTACCCACAGAGTACCGCTGCTTCTTTGGCACAAAGTTTTAGGCCAGCAGTTAACAATTAAGGCTATAGATCCATGTTAGAAAGAAAACGTGCAGTGGTGTTGTTGTCCGGTGGACTAGATTCGGCAACAGTCTTGGCTATTGCTAAAAGTAGCGGCTATGAATGCTACGTTTTGAGTTTTGATTATGGTCAACGCTCCCTGACTGAGCTGAATGCTGCCCGTCGTGTATCTGAATCGTTGCAAGTTGCAGATCATCGTGTTCTGCGTTTAAATCTTGAAGATTTTGGTGGTTCTGCACTAACGGATCACAGTCTGCAAATGCCTGAAGAGGGAGAGCAACCAGGCATTCCTCTTACGTATGTGCCAGCTCGTAATACGGTATTCTTGTCCTTAGCCTTAGGTTGGGCAGAAGTGTTGGATGCGCAGGCTATATTTATAGGTGTCAATGCAGTCGACTATTCCGGTTATCCAGATTGTCGTCCTGAGTTTATTAAGGCCTTCCAAGATATGGCCGCGTTGGCAACTCGCCAAGGTGTTGAAGGTCAGCCTATTCGCATTGAAACACCTTTGATCAATTTGACTAAGGCAGAAATTATCCGCCAAGGGCTAGATCTTGGTTTGGACTACGCCGCAACTGTATCTTGTTATCAAGCGGATGACGAAGGTAGGGCTTGTGGACGTTGTGACAGCTGCCGTTTACGTGCAAAGGGTTTTGCAGATGCAGGTGTCGTTGATCCGACGCTCTACTCACCTCTGTAGTCGATTATCTTTAGCTAAGTCATGTGGTATTATCCGTCTTTTGGTCTTTATGACTAGTCTTCATAGTTTTCGGATTAATAAATGACACGTAATCATGATTTTTCAGATCGTATTCTTGTGCAGGAGCATTTTGCTCAAGAGCACCTGCCCTCTGCAATGAGTCAGAACGAAGCAAATCAATTAAAAGAAGAAATTAAATCTTTGCTTGATGAGAAAGATGCTTGTTTGGTTGCGCATTATTATACCGATCCTGTAATTCAGCAACTGGCTGAAGAAACGGGTGGTATTGTATCTGATTCTCTTGAAATGGCTCGCTTTGGTAGTCGGCACCATGCTTCGACGCTTTTAGTCGCGGGTGTGAAGTTTATGGGGGAGACGGCTAAAATTATTAGCCCCGAAAAGCGCATTTTGATGCCAACCTTAGAAGCAACCTGTTCTCTAGATATTGGCTGCCCCATTGATGAATTCTCGGCATTTTGTGACGCTCATCCCGATCATGTAGTGGTTGTGTATGCAAATACGTCGGCGGCGGTCAAAGCTCGGGCAGACTGGGTGGTGACCTCAAGTATTGCACTGAAAGTCGTCGAACACTTGGCGGAGCAGGGCGAAAAGATCATTTGGGCGCCAGACAAGCATCTAGGTGATTATGTGCGACGTGAATCAGGTGCCGATATGCTTCTGTGGGATGGCGCTTGTATTGTTCATGAAGAGTTTAAAGCTAAGGGCGTGATGGATCTTAAAAAAATCTATCCTGATGCGGCTGTACTAGTGCATCCTGAATCGCCTGAGGCCGTAGTTGCATTGGCCGATGTAGTGGGTTCAACCAGTCAGTTAATTAATACGGCTGCAAGCATGAGCAACCCGATGTTTATCGTTGCAACAGACCGCGGCATTTTTTATAAAATGCAGCAAGCTGCTCCAAATAAAACCTTTATTGAAGCACCGACAGGTGGGACAGGCGCAACCTGTCGCAGTTGTGCTCATTGCCCGTGGATGGCAATGAATGGCTTAGAAAATATTCGTAACGCCCTTCGCGATGGGCAGGATGAAGTTCATGTCGACGCAGACTTGATTGTAAAGGCACGAGTTCCTTTACAGCGAATGCTGGACTTTCCTGTCAAAAAGGCCTAATCAAACTTGGCCACTGAGGATATCTACCGCAAAGTGGCCAAGCTTCTTAAAAATCTTCTTTCATTTGTCGCCTAATTTCGTGTATTTCTGCTTCTTTTCGATCAAGTCTTGCTTGGTCTGTTGGATTTATATTACGTTCACGTCTAGCAAATTCGACTTGGCGTATTGCGCTATCAAAGTTGCCCGTCAGTAAGAAGTACTCAATACGAGCATCATGGACGCCCGCTATATTGCCCACCAAGCCTTCAGCTTCAGCAAGCTCATACCAAGTCTCAACATCGTTGGGGTGGTCGCGTACAATCTGTTTGTACACAAGGGTTGCCTCTAGTGCTTGGCCTGCTTCGCGAAGCACTTTTGCGTGAAGTTTTAAAATAGGCAGCGATCCGGAGTAGAGTCGAAGCAGTTGCTGGCTTTCAGTTAGAGCCTTGGTGAACTCTTGGCTTTTTAGCAGTAGCTCAACATAGCTGACTCGTATGTACATATGCTGTCGCCATTGTGGTGATAAGGCCTGAAAATGGACATGTGCTTGTTCGAGTTGTCCTATACGTATCGCAGCCAGCATTGCACCATAGTGATTGAGATCGCTGGGTTCTGATTGCGCGAGTGTTTGGAAGTTTCGGTGAATATCGCCTGCTTGATGAGCATAATGGACTTGCATGCGCGTTCGGATGATATCAAATTCAGGAGAGTAGGGTCTTGGTCTCGGTGTCGATAATGCAGCGGCTCGATTGAGTGAGTCAGCAATTCGCGCTTCCGTAACAGGATGGCTGAGTAAAAACTCAGGCATACGCTGGCCGTAGAAGCGATAATTTCTTTGTAATCGCGAGAACATTTGTGGCATTGCATGAGGATCACGCCCAGCGGCGACTAGGTTTTGCATGCCAACTCGGTCTGCTTCTTCTTCATTGCGTCGACTGAACGCCAGTTGTGATTGAGCGGATGCTGCCATTGTAGACGACAATACGGCCGTTCCTCCTTGGGTATCTGCAGCAGCAATCAGAATGCCTGCTAAAATACCAGCCAACACCATAGGCCGATTGCGGCGTTCTTCATCGATGCGTTGTGCAAAGTGGCGCTGGCTCAAGTGAGCCAGTTCGTGGGCTAGCACTGATGCAAGTTCATCCTCATTTTCAGAGGCAAGAATGAGTCCTCCGTGCACGCCAACGATACCGCCAGGTACTGCAAAAGCATTGAAGGTTGGGTTGTCAACCATTACTAATTCAAGACGTCTGTCATTGATTTGGCTGTGAGGCACTAAGTCCCAAAGTAAGTCATCTATGTAATGCCAAGCAAGGGGGTCTGACAATAAAGGCGCTTGGCCTCTAAGCATTCGAACCCAGTTTCTTCCTAATCGATACTCGCTATCCAGTGTCACAGATGAAGATAGGCTATCGGATAAGGTCGGTAGTGAGGATTGGGCCATCGCCTTTGATGACAGCAAAGGGTGAATCAGCATTCCGCTGATTAGGGCCGCAATTAGCAAATGTTTCAACAGTAGCCTCCCAAGGTTAGGGGTGAATAGGAGATAAGGTTGTAATAAAAAAAGGTTGTAATACTATACAGGGCATAAAATAGTACTATGATGGCGTGCCTTTAATTATATCGTCAGTAATTTGTCATTCGAGGGTCATTTTCATGCATCAACATACCATAGACCAGCGGTTAGATACATCCGGTCTGCATTGTCCACTGCCTCTATTAAAGGCCAAGCAGGCTTTAAATAAGATGTTGGCAGGTCAGGTTTTAGAGGTGATTGCAACTGACTCAGGATCCGTTAGAGACTTTGATGTCTATGTTCAACAGTCTGACCATTCTATGCTAGAAACGTTCACGCAGGAGGGAACCTATGTTTACATTATACGTCGTGGGTAAGGATGACTTTGCCATTAGGAGGCACCAATATGCTTAATATTCTGAAAAAATGGATACATCGTTATTTTTCAGATGAAGAAGCGTTGCTGTTCTTTTTTTTGCTGGCCGTAGGGTTGGTTGTTATTCTGACTTTAGGTAAAGCTTTAGCGCCGGTGTTCTTTAGTATTATTTTGGCTTTTTTGATGCAGGGAGGGGTGAACCGCCTCAGTCCGTATTTACCTAAAAAAATTGCAGTTTTAGTAGTTTTTGTCAGTTTCATGGCAATGTTTTTAGCTTTTATGTTGTTTGTAATGCCGCAGGTTTGGCGTCAGTTGATTACCTTGCTAAATGAAGCGCCACGAATGGTGCTAGAGGTGCAAAATGTCCTTATCTTGTTGCCTGAACGTTATCCTGATTTAGTGTCTGAACAGCAGGTTAAGCAGTTCATCGCAATGGCTGCAAATGAGATAGGTAAAGCTTGGCAGTGGGCACTGACCTTCTCTTTGCATTCGATTACCAATATAGTAGCGCTGCTTATATACTTGATTTTAGTTCCGATTCTAGTGTTCTTTTTTCTTAAAGACGGCGATCATTTGACGCGGAGCTTGACGGCTTACTTGCCTGACAAGCGCGATATGATGCGTCGAATTTGGACGGAAATGGATGCACAAATTGCGAACTATGTTCGAGGAAAAGTGATCGAGATTCTCATTGTTGGTGCGGTATCATTTGTCGTATTCAAGTTTCTTGGATTGAATTACGCTGCTCTTTTGGCGCTAATGGTGGGTTTGTCGGTTGTCATACCTTACATAGGTGCGGCACTGGTAACTTTGCCTGTTGCTGGTGTTGCATTTTTTCAGTGGGGATGGGGCGGAGAGTTCATTACCTTGATGGTGGCTTATTTTGTCATTCAAGCTTTGGACGGTAACGTGCTTGTGCCAATTTTATTTTCCGAGGCGGTTAATTTGCATCCAGTTTCCATTATAGTGGCTGTGCTGCTATTCGGAAGTATATGGGGTGTGTTGGGTGTCTTCTTCGCTATTCCGTTGGCGACCCTCATTAAATCTATCGTTAATGCTTGGCCGAATGCCATGGAGTTTCATGTGGCTCAGAACGAAAAGGAGTCTGAGTAACCCTGTGTGCAGCCGACGAGGGGGGGCCCAAGTCGGCTGTAATGACAAAGTTGTTATAATGCTTTCACGGCTTCAAGTACTTCCGCAGCATGGCCTGCCACCTTGACCTTCCTCCATTCCTGCCTTAATACGCCATCCTGGTCTACTAAAAATGTACTTCGTTCGATGCCTAAGGACTCTTTACCATACATTTTTTTTAACTTAATTACGTCAAATAGCCGACAAAGTGTTTCGTCCGCGTCACTGAGCAATTCAAATGGAAAAGACTGTTTTGCTTTAAAGTTCTCGTGGCTACGTAGACTATCGCGTGAGACCCCGAAAATCTCAGTGTTCGCTTCTTGGAAGGATGGGTAAAGATCTCGGAAATCTTGGCCTTCGGTTGTGCAGCCCGGAGTGCTGTCTTTGGGGTAAAAATAGATTACCCAGTTACGTCCTTTAAGATCATTTACAGCAATGGTTTTATCGCTGGTGGCAGTAGCTGTGAAGTCGGGAATAGGTTCGTGCAGCTGTACGGTTGACATATTTTGTCCTCTTGATAAAAAACCTTAACTAAAACGCCCTTTCTACTACGCTTCGGGGCCCTTATTCGTTTAGAATGGAATAAACAATAGCAAAAGCAGGATGATATATTAAGCCTGTGAGTTGCGTGGTCGGTATGGACCCCCTAGCATACCCTGATATAAAGACAAGTGGAGAATAAAATGATTCGCGGCAGTATCGTAGCCCTAGTAACCCCGATGTTAGAAAATGGCGATGTTGATTGGGTTGCGCTCAAAAAGCTTGTCGAGTTTCATGTTGAAAAGGGAACCGCATCCATTGTTGCCGTCGGAACAACAGGAGAGTCGGCCACCTTGGATTGTGAAGAGCATACAAAAGTCATTCAGTTCATTGTAAACGAGGTGGCAGGGCGTATCCCTGTGATCGCTGGAACGGGTGCTAACTCCACACGAGAAGCTATTGCTTTAACGCGTGATGCAAAGGCAGCTGGAGCTGACGCCTGCTTATTGGTGACACCTTACTACAATAAACCCACTCAAGAAGGGCTCTATCAACATTACAAAGCAATAGCTGATGCTGTTGATATTCCTCAAATACTTTACAATGTCCCTGGAAGAACAGCTTGCGACATGCTGCCCGAAACAGTGCTGCGCTTAGCTGAAGTTGACAATATTGTAGGTATCAAAGAAGCGACGGGTAACTTAGAACGTGCTCGGTACTTAATCGAATCAACCCCCGATGATTTTGCTGTTTATTCGGGTGATGATGTGACGGCAATTGAGCTGATTTTGCTCGGTGGCGATGGCAATATTTCAGTTACCGCGAACGTTGCGCCTGCTGAAATGTCCGAATTGTGCCGTCTTGGTTTGGCAGGGCGTGCAGAGGACGCTCGTGCGTTACAACTCAAATTGATGCCAATGCATACAAAGCTCTTTGTGGAAGCCAACCCTATACCTGTAAAGTGGGCGATGGCTGAAATGGGACTCATGGAAGGAGGTATTCGTTTGCCCTTAACTCCTTTGTCTGAGCCCTATCATGAAGTGGTGCGAAACGCATTGATTGAAAGTGGAATCTCATTAAAGGTTAACTCATGAGAAAAGTTCGTTTATCTACCGTGATGACAGGCACTTTGCTCCTGTCTCTCGGCGGATGCAGCATGGTAGAAAAAAATCCAATCTATGGTGAACATGCGATCATTCGAGATCGAAGCCAAGACTACACTTTGGCTGAAGGCGGCCAGCGTTTGCAAATGCCAGATCATGTTCGTGCCCGTCCGACGCAGGATCAATTGACGGTCCCGGATGTTGGATTAGTGGGTACACAGGGGCAAGAGCGTTTCCAGGTGCCAAGGCCAGAGTTCTTTTATTCTGAACCCGGCTCTGAAACAGTCAATTTGCAGCGCTTTGATGGTGATCGAGTCATCATTGTTGATGAGCCAATCGCGGATGTTTGGCAAAAAGTTGTTGATTTTTGGGAGTTTAATGGCGTAAATATCGCGCGAAAAGACCCTAGAATGGGCACGATTGAGACAGAGTGGATCCAAACAGATGGACGTGATTACAGCTTTATGGATCGTTGGATTAAACGTCTTACGCTTCAGGGCTTAGAAGGGCCTTCGGATAATAAAATTAGAGTCAGTGTGCGACCTGATCCAGAAGACTATTCTCGGACCTCAATTCGTATGCAACATGTTCAGTTTGCTCAAGGGGCTGTTCCAGCAAATGTTGATTGGGATGGCAGCGTTGCTGATATTAGCTATCAGTCCGAGATGATGTTCGAAATGCTGCGATATCTCAGTCGCACCTCTGCTCAGCCAACAGCACAAACCTTGTTGGCACTTGAGCAGCGTCAACGCAGCCGCCCACAATTGGGTCGTGATTCTCGAGGTAATCCTGCATTACGAATTAATGCGGATGCCCAAGCGGCATGGTCGTTGTTGGATACAGCTGTTGATGCTTCTGGGTTTGATGTTGGGACTCGAGATGAAAGAGCGGGTATTTTTTACCTGACCTACACCACATCGACGCCTTTTGATGATACTCAGAAAATGGGCTTTTTTGAGTGGCTTCATTCTGATCGGGGTGACATCAAGCTTAACACCAATATCATTACTAATGCTTTGGGTTTAGCAGGCGATACCCCGGAGGGTAATATTCGTTATAGCTCAGAGGGTATGGGTGTAGCCAATAGGACGCCTGAAGAAATTGCACTTGATTTGAATGATCCTGATAACCTAGCAAATCAACAGGGTTATAAAATTTGGTTAGGTGGTCGAGTCTTGTATGTTTTCGGTAGCGGTCAAAGTGGTTTCTTTAATCGAAATACAGGGGAAGTGGAGCACGTAGGCCGCTATCAAGTGAAGCTGAATCGGATGCGTCAGGGTGTCATGGTCACTGTGCTGAATGACCAAGGAATAGAAGCCCCCAGCATAGTTGCTGAAGAAATTCTCTGGCAGATCAAAGATCAGTTGCCACAGGGTATTTAATGATATTATTCCCAACCTTGGAAGAGGCTTGGGTAGGTGGAGACAATAGATGGAAAAGCGTGAGGAGCTTTACTCGGGTAAGGCTAAATCTGTTTACAGCACAGATAACCCAGACTTAATGGTTATGTTGTTTAGAGATGACACATCAGCATTTGATGGTAAAAAGGTCGAACAGCTTAACCGAAAAGGCATGGTGAATAACAAGTTTAATGCCTTTGTGATGCAAAAGCTGGCAGCCGCAGGCATACCCACACATTTTGAAGCTTTGCTATCCGACACGGAAAGCCTAGTCAAGCGCTTAGACATGATGCCAATTGAGTGCGTTGTTCGTAACTTGTCAGCAGGTTCTATTTGTCGTCGTTTAGGTGTTGAGGAGGGGCTAGAGTTGAACCCCCCGACATTTGAAATGTTTCTTAAAAATGATGCGTTGGGCGATCCAATGATCAATGAATCCCATATTGTTTCCTTTGGTTGGGCTGATATTAAATATATCGAGAAAGCAAAAGATCTGACGTTTAGAGCAAATGCAATCTTGAAAAAAATGTTTGCCGATGCGGGTATTCTGTTAGTGGATTACAAGCTAGAGTTTGGCCTATATAAAGGGGAAGTCGTTCTTGGGGATGAGTTTTCTCCGGATGGGTGCCGTCTATGGGATAAGGAAACGCGCGCTAAAATGGATAAGGATCGTTTTCGTCAAGGGTTAGGCGGGGTTATTGAGGCTTACGAAGAAGTAGGGCGTAGATTAGGTATTGATTTTGATGCCCCTGTTAAATAGTTAGGTTGGTTTATGCGTATTGTCTTTCTGGATACACTTGGGCTCGATGATCTTGATCTAAGCTTGTTGCAAACACATGCCTCTTCATGGGATGCGTACCAGCAAACGGATACGAATCAGGTTGCTGAGCGAATAGCAGGTGCTGACGTCATTATTACAAATAAGGTCGTCATTACTCGGGAAGACATGCAGACGAATCCAAGGTTACGATTAATCTGTGTCATAGCAACGGGTCTCAACAATGTTGATTTGCAAGCCGCAAGTCGTTTGAGCATCGCTGTATGCAATTGCCAAGCCTATGGCACGGATTCAGTCGCTCAGCATGTGATGATGCTGATGTTAGCCTTGCATACGCGCTTATTGGATTATCATCGAAGCGTTCAAGCAGGTGATTGGAATCGCTCGCCTCAGTTCTGCCTTCTTGATTACCCTATATTTGAGCTTAAAAACCGTACGCTCGGAATTCTTGGGTATGGTGTGTTGGGGGCTGAAGTGGAGCGCTTGGCGGGTGCATTTGGCATGCGAGTGCTTATCGCAGAGCGTCCTGGGGAGGCTGTTGCTCGTCCAGGCAGGGTGGCCTTGGATGAAATGTTACCACAAATAGATGTGTTAACACTTCATTGCCCTTTAACAGATGAAACACGAAATATTATCAATGCTGAGCGTATTGCACGAATGAAGCCTGGAAGTTTTATTGTCAATGCAGCTCGCGGTGGTATTGTCAACGAGGAAGATCTTGCAGATGCCTTGAACAGGAGGCACTTAGGTGGTGCTGCTACCGATGTGCTTTCGCAAGAACCGCCGCGTATGGGAAATGTGTTACTGGATTCCTCTATTCCAAACTTAATAGTGACCCCCCATTCTGCATGGGGAAGTCATCAAGCAAGAACTCACCTAGTTGAACAAACCTCCGAGAATATTGCTGCTTTTATCAAGGGCGCTCCAATGCGCCAAGTCAATTAATCAGATGCACTAAAAGGGGCACTCTGACGAGAACTCAAGCCAGTCTTGAGTCACTGGATGGCGTAATGCCAATAGATCCGCATGAAGCATCATTCTTGGAAACACTTTGTGTTGGCTTTCAGGTGTGTAGAAAACATCGCCTAGTATTGGATGTCCAATCGATAGTAAATGCACTCTGAGTTGGTGCGAGCGTCCAGTGTGTGGATATAGCAACATGCGACTTGATGACTCAGTTCTCTCGATGCACTGCCAGTGTGTTTCGGATGGCTTACCAATATCATGGTCGACCTTCATTAGGGGGCGATTATCCCAATCTTGTGTTAACGGCAATAAAATGCTCCCTTCATTGTCTTTAACGACGTGATGCACTAGAGCTTGATAACGCTTTTTCGGAACCCTGTTTTGAAACTGAATGCTTAAATGACGATGTGATTGAGCATTGCGTGCCAATACAATCAGGCCTGATGTGGAAAAATCCAAACGGTGTACAATGCGGACTCCAGGAAAATCCAGTTGTAACCGACTGACGAGGCAATCTTTTTTGGCCTCACCAATACCGGGCACAGAAAGCAATTCATGGGGTTTGGCAACCACCACCATTTCGTCATCAGCAAAAATAATATCAATCATTTAGATCGCTCAAATAAGGCAACCGATTCAATATGAGAAGTGTTAGGAAACATATCTAAGACCGTAAAACGTGAAAGTTGATAGCCCGCTGCACGAAGTGCTTGAGTGTCGCGCGTTAAGGCAGCAGGATTACAGGCAATATAAAGAATTTTCTTTGCCTTTTTAGAGGCAATTTGGCTGACAAGAGTATGAGCACCCGAACGAGGCGGATCGAGTAAAATCATTGTGATGGGCTCTTTAAACCACGGTGTGTGGCTGATATCAGAACTTAGATCAGCGCAATAAAAAAGAGTGTTGTTAATCTGATTGCTTTCAGAGTTGTCCTGAGCCTGTTTCACCATTGACATCATACCTTCAACACCTATTGCTTTATTGACCTTTTTAGCAAAAGGTAAGGTGAAGTTGCCAAGACCGCAAAATAAATCCAATAAATAATCATCAGAGTTCGGTTGAAGCCATTCTAGGGCAAGTTGAATCAATGCGTGGTTAATTTGACTGTTAACCTGCAAAAAGTTACCTGGCTTGAAGTTGAGGTTAACCTCAGGGGACGGGTGGTACGTCAGTGCTGAATAATTGTTTTCTATCGGCACTAGGTTACCATCGTTATCTTCTATCCAGCCTTGCAGTTTTAAGTCATTGCAAAGATTCACCATCGCTGATTTGAGTGCGTCTGAGGGTTTTCGGGTTACCCTAAAGGTTAAAGCGCCAGAATTATCTCCCAAGAGCGCGTCAATGTGAGTTATGGTTTTGTTGTCTTGTTGTTCAGAAAAATAGTGTCGTGCGAGCTCAAATAGGCGTTCAAGGCGTTTATCGAGAATCAGGCAAGTATCAATGTTGACCAGCTTTGAACTTTGTCTACGTCTAAAGCCAACCACGAGGCTTTGGTCGCGTTGCAAGCGATTAACGCCGACTCGTGCACTGCGGCGATAGTGAAATGGAGACGATGAGATGGCATTATCCGTCTTTAAGGGCTGACACTGAGCAAATCGCTGCAATTGGTCAAGTACGAGCTCATACTTTAAGCTGAGCGCTTTTTCAGGGATAAGGTGTTGTAAGTCACAGCCACCACAAAGATCGTAATGATGGCAGGGTGGAGTTTGTCGGTCAGGGCTGGCGCTAAGTACTTCAAGCGTGTCTGCCTCGTCAAACCGTTTGTGTTGAGCGATGACTCTTGCCACAATTTGCTCATTGGGCAGTGCGCCACGAACAAATAAAGTTTTACCATCTAGATGGCTAATGCCTCTTCCTTCAATGCTGAGGTGACTTATAGAGACTTCAATTGGAGCAGCGGAGGGCTGGGGCTTAGAGGGTTTTTTTTGACGATTTGAATGACGCATACCGGATTCCTTAAAAGATGTGTAAATTCTAACAACTTTTGTGGGTTAGGGCAGTAGGATTTTTTGACTGAATAATATCCGATAAATTTACTCGGGTTTATTTTCGGTGTATGCTTTCAACAATAATGGTAATAGGTGAGTGCTGAATTATTATGAGTATAAATGTTACGAAAGGTGCAGAAAGTTATCTTGCCCAGCTTCTTGAGAAACAGAACGTAGAGGGAATTGCCGTTCGTCTTTTTGTTACTCAGCCAGGAACGCCTTATGCGGAGACCTGTCTAGCATACTGCCGACCGGATGAAGTGAACTCCGAAGATGAAGTGTTAGAGTACGAGTTGCTGCGCTTTTATTTGGAAAAAAACAGTATCCCTTATCTGGATGAGGCGGTTATCGATTTTTCAGAAGATCGCATGGGTGGTCAGCTAACGATCAAAGCCCCCAATGCAAAAATGCCGAAAGTAACGGCCGATAGTCCAATGCAGGACCAAATCAATTACATTCTATATTCAGATATCAATCCCGGTTTATCGGCTCATGGTGGAGAGGTAAAGTTGGTTGAGCTGGTTGAAGAGGAACAAGGTGTTTTGGCGATTTTAAAATTCGGAGGAGGGTGTCAAGGATGCAGTGCCGTTGATTTAACTCTTAAAGATGGTGTGGAAAAAACATTGGTTGAAAAGGTGCCCGGTCTGATGGGTGTCAGGGACGTTACAGATCACACCAACACATCTAACGCTTACTATAAGTAAAATTCCTGCACTAAATCGGAAAACAAGTCGTACAAATGTAACCTTCTTATGGGTTATCGGCTTGTTTTTTTTGGTTGATGTCCCCATAGTCTTAGAAAGTATTTTTGCACAACTCAACCTGAGTTGCTGCTCTGCACAGAGGCACGCATATTATGGATCATTTAGAAGCAAAAGATGGCACAATTCACGTTGAGCTTCCCGTATTGCCGCTTCGTGATGTTGTTGTCTACCCTCATATGGTTATTCCATTGTTTGTAGGCCGTGCGAAGTCAATCAATGCTCTAGATAAAGCTTTAGCTCAAGATAAGCAGATATTATTGGTCGCGCAAAAGAGTGCTTCAGAAGATGAGCCTGTGGCGTCTGATTTGTTTCATGTAGGAACTGTTGCCAATATTCTACAAATGCTAAAACTCCCAGATGGAACCGTTAAGGTTCTAGTCGAAGGTGAGTACCGCGCTGAGATCCAATGTTTGACAGACGAAGGAAGTAACTTTGAATGTACATTAGGGCCTTTAGTCACAGAAGAAATATCTGAAGCTGAGTCTGAAATTTATAAACGTTCGGCCCTTGATCAGTTTGAACGTTTTATTCAAGTGAATAAGAAGATTCCATCCGAAGTGCTGTCTTCGCTTCAGAATATCGATGATATTGGTCGGTTGGCCGATACGATTGCCGCGCATATGTCACTCAAGTTGGAAGAAAAGCAGCAAGTGTTGGAGATGTTAGGTGCACGTGAGCGCCTAGAATTGTTAATGGCCAAGATGGAAGCTGAGATTGACTTGGTTGAAGTCGAAAAGCGCATTCGTGGCCGCGTTAAAAAACAAATGGAAAAGAGTCAGCGCGAGTATTATCTGAATGAGCAAATGAAAGCCATTCAGAAAGAGTTGGGTGATATGGACGACACAGGCGCGAACGATATGGATGAGTTACGTCGTCGCATCGAAAGCGCTGGGATGCCTGAAGAAGCCTTAAATAAAGCACTTGGTGAACATAAAAAACTGCAAATGATGTCTCCCATGAGCGCTGAGGCGACTGTGGTGAGAAGCTATATTGACTGGATGTTACAAATTCCGTGGAACAAGCGCTCTAAAGTTCGTCTTGATATGCAGCGAGCAGACAAGATTCTGAACGAGGATCACTTTGGCTTAGAAGAAGTCAAAGAGCGTATTATTGAGTACTTAGCGGTACAAAAACGCGTTAAAAAACTGAAAGGGCCAATTTTGTGCTTAGTTGGGCCGCCGGGGGTAGGAAAAACATCTTTAGGTAAATCTATCGCACGTGCCACTAATCGAGAATATGTCAGAATGGCACTGGGCGGTGTTCGAGATGAAGCGGAAATTCGTGGCCATAGACGTACCTACATAGGCTCAATGCCTGGTAAACTCGTGCAAAAAATTGTCAAAGCGGGTGTCAAAAATCCTCTGTTCCTTTTAGATGAAATTGATAAAATGGGAATGGATCATCGTGGAGATCCATCATCTGCGTTGCTAGAGGTGTTAGATCCTGAGCAAAACAGTACGTTTAACGATCATTATCTTGAAGTCGATCTGGATCTTTCGGACGTAATGTTCGTGTGTACATCAAACTCAATGAACATTCCAGGCCCTCTGCTTGATCGTATGGAGGTGATCCGTATTCCGGGTTACACAGAGGATGAGAAGCTAAACATTGCTCGTAACTATCTTATTCCGAAGCAATTGAAGCAAAATGGATTAAAAGATAGTGAACTTGTGATTTCAGATGCTGCAGTTATTGATCTGATCCGTTATTATACGCGCGAAGCTGGTGTTCGTGGGCTTGAGAGAGAAATTGCGAAAATTTGCCGTAAGGCTGTTCGTGAAATGGCGCTGGCCAAATTGGCTTCTGGCTCGTTAACGATTGCATCTGAAAATCTAGAAGATTACTCCGGTGTTCGTAAACATAATTATGGCAAAGCCGAAGAAGACGATCTGGTGGGACAAGTAACAGGTTTGGCTTGGACTCAAGTAGGAGGTGAAATCCTCACGATTGAGTCCGCTGTTGTACCTGGAAAAGGACGTCAAATACATACCGGATCCTTAGGCGATGTCATGAAAGAGTCTATTCAGGCAGCGCTGACAGTTGTGCGTCATCGTGGTAAGTCTTTGGGTATTGCTCCAGACTTTCATGAGAAGCACGATCTGCATATTCATGTACCTGAAGGTGCCACACCGAAAGACGGTCCTAGTGCTGGGATAGGGATGTGTACGGCTTTAGTGTCGGCTTTAACAGGTATTCCTGTTCGCTCTGATGTTGCGATGACCGGGGAGATTACTCTTCGAGGTCAGGTATTGCCTATAGGTGGTCTGAAGGAGAAGCTGTTAGCCGCACATCGTGGTGGTATTAAGACAGTCATCATACCAGATGAGAACAAACGGGATTTAAAAGAAATACCTGAAAATATTAAAGCTGATCTGAACATAAAAGCGGTAAAATGGATTGATGAGGTGTTGGAGATAGCGCTTGTTCGTTACCCCGAGCCTTTGCCGGAAACAGATCCTGAAATCGTAGCTAAAGAAACGAGTGGCGTAAAACCTGAGCCAGGGCAAGTAAGTACACATTAATGTGAGGCCTCGCAAAGAAAGGGCTTCAGGCGTGTTGACACTCGTTTCTTTGAGTTGGTATAAAGTGCACTAAGGTTGCAGGGTACATAACTGATTTAGTAAAAAATAATGATGCATTAAGGGGAACAATGTGAATAAATCTGAACTAATCGATGCAATTGCGGCTTCTGCAGATCTGCCAAAGGCAGCTGCTGGGCGTGCATTGGATGCTACACTAGAAGCCGTAACAAAAGCTTTGCAGAATAACGAATCTGTTGCACTTGTTGGTTTTGGTACTTTTTCAGTTAAAGAGCGTGCTGCACGTACTGGTCGTAATCCACAGACTGGTCAGCCTATTGAGATCGCAGCCGCTACTCTGCCGACGTTTAAGCCTGGCAAGGCGCTGAAAGACGCTGTTAATAAGTAATGGGGCTGTGCTGACTCAGTTTTTTCGACAAGACAGTTTGATTATAATCTTACCCTTGTTTGAACGAACTGATGTTGGTTAGTCATTGTCAAAAAAAGCGCATTCAGAAAGGGTGCGCTTTTTTTATTTTTACTAAGGTGTATTGCGAACAATGCTTCAATCCATAAGGGACAACTCAAAAGGTATAATTGCCAAAATTATCGTAGGTCTGATCGCTCTGACGTTTGCACTTTTTGGTGTTGAGTCACTGATTGGACTGGGTTCATCTGAAAAGCCAATAGCAACAGTGAATGGAGAGGCTGTTAGCACTCAAGAGCTTATGCGAGGTGTTGAGTTGCAGCGCCGCCAAATACTGTCACAAATGGGGCCGGATGCGGATCCTACAATGCTGGATGACAATCTACTTAATCGTATGGTGTTAGAAAGCTTGATAGAGCGCTCTCTGCTTTCTCAGTCAGTTGAAAAACAAGGACTTTTCTTCTCTGAAGAAATGTTGGATCAGCTGATTGTCAATACACCTCAGTTTCAAGTGGATGGCCGTTTTGATCGAAATCAATTTGAACTGGTTTTGCGCAGTGCAGGCTTCACTCCATTGACCTATCGTGAGTTGCTGCGATTAGAAACTCTGATTGATCAAGAGCGAGCGGGCTATGTGCTGTCCTCATTTATGACTAGGTCTGAAATAGAGCGTATCGTTTCGCTGGATCAGCAGACTCGGGACTTCGCATATGTCAGTCTTTCGTTGTTGCCAATTTTGAATCAAGTCAGCGTGACTGAGGAAGAAATCCGTGCGCGCTATGATCAGAATGCTGGTTCATTACAGACTGAAGAGCGTGTGATACTGGATTATGTTTTGCTCGAAAAAGCGGCTTTCGTTGATCCTGGTCAAGTAAGTGACTCGGAAGTAGAATCACTTTACCAGCAGGCTCTAGCTGAGTTCAGAAGTGAAGAGTTGCGTGATGCCGCTCATATTCTGATTGAGGTTGATGAGCAAACAGATGCGTTGGCTGCGTTGGCCAGAATTCAGGAAGTGAAGTTGAAGTTAGAGGAGGGCGAGGATTTTGCGACTTTAGCCCAAATTTATTCTGATGATATAGGTTCGGCTTCTGAAGGAGGAGCGCTAGGCTTCATGTCTCGTGACATGTTGGTTGGCCCCTTCGCAGAAACACTGTTTGCTATGGAAACCGTAGGTGGTATCTCTGAACCTATTCAAACGGAGTTTGGTTATCACCTAATTAAACTTGAAGGTGTGAAGCAAGAGGAAATGCCTACTCGGGCTGATCTTGAGATGGAACTGCGTTATGAAATTGCGGAGCGGGATGCGGAGCGTTTCTATGTTGAAGCACTAGAGCGCTTGGCTGATTTGTCGTTTTCATCAGCTGATCTCATAGCACCTTCTGAAGAGTTAGGTTTAGAGGTCATAACATCTGAAGCGATATCGAGAGAGGGTGGTACGGGCTTGTTAGGTGGGCATCCTCGCGTCGTAGAAGTAGCCTTTAGTCAAGATGTGCTAAGAGACAGACTAAATAGCCTGCCAATCGAATTGGATCGTGAACGAGCCGTAGTTTTGCGCTTGAATCAACATCAGCCATCACGGCAGGTGACATTTGAGGAGGCAAAAGACTCAATCGAACTTGAGCTGATTACCGAAATTGCCAAAGAGCAGCTTCGTGCTCAAGCCGATGCTTGGCTCGCCAGTTTTAAAGAGGGTGAGATTCCGCCGGATATGAGTGATGATTACTCCTGGGTTGAAATCACAGGTGTAAATCGTGGGGCTCAAGATGTTTCTTCAGAAATACGCAATGCTGCTTTTGCTATGAACTCCGAAGAATTGCCAGCATTTGAGGTTATAACCTTACGAAATGGTAATTTTGCTTTATTGAGATTGGATGAAGTTAATCGAGCTGAAGCCGATTTAACGGAAGATGAAATGGCATTTATGCTATCTTTCCTAGGGTCAAATCAAGGACAGATAGAGTATGAAGGTCGTGTAGAAGGTTTGCGTCAAGCGGCAACGATTGAGCGCAACTGAGGTAGGTATCATTCTTTTGTTTTAATAAAAACCCCAACCAAGTGTTGGGGTTTTTCGTATGGGGGTTAGTGAAGGGCGAAGGCCGCTTTCATCAATGACTGTGTATAGGGGTGTTTAGGTGATGCAAACACGTCTTCTGTTAGCCCTGATTCAACCGTTATTCCGTCTTTGACGACCATGACGCGATGACTCAGCGCTTTAACAACGGACAAGTCATGGCTGATAAATAGATAACTTAGCTCATAACGCTTTTGCAATTCTCTAAGGAGTTCGACGATCTGTCTTTGCACAGTACGGTCTAAAGCCGAGGTAGGTTCATCTAGTACGATAAGGTCAGGGCGAAGAACTAAGGCTCTGGCAATTGCAATGCGTTGACGTTGGCCACCAGAAAACTCATGAGGGTAACGCTCGGCAGATGAAGGTTCTAAGCCAACATCAACCAATGCTTCTTCAACACGCCGACGAATATCATTCGGGTCTTTAACACCATGAACTTCAAGTCCTTCAGCGATCGACTCACCGACCAGCATTCGAGGGCTTAGGCTGCCAAATGGGTCTTGAAACACAATTTGCATTTGTTTTCGTAAGGGTTTTATCTGCTTCTGTTTAAGTGTGTGCAGAGCATTGGATTGAAAATGTATTTCGCCAGATGATTGGATTAAGCGTAAGACAGCAAGTGCTAAGGTGGTTTTACCAGAACCAGACTCACCAACAATGCCAAGCGTCTCTCCTTTTCTGAGTTCAAAATGAGCGCCAGTGATGGCTTTGTGATAATTGGTAATTCGTTTAAATAATCCACTGTAAACTGGAAACCATACGTCCAATTGATTCACTTTCAAAATTACAGGGCTATTAGGCTTCAGAGGGTGAGCTTGGCCAGAAGGGTCTGCGGACAATAATTTTTGTGTGTAGCTTTCTTGCGGTTGATCAAATAATAATTGGGTGGTTTGAGTTTCAACAAGCTTGCCTTGGTGCATGACACATACGCGGTCTGCAAAATGCTTTACAACACCCAGATCATGGGTAATCAGCAGTACGGCCATGTTTAGTTTTGTTTGCAGTGTGCGTAACAGTTCGAGTATTTGTTTTTGAATCGTCACGTCTAAGGCTGTCGTTGGCTCATCAGCAATCAAAAGTTCTGGCTCATTTGCAAGGGCCATTGCAATCATTACACGCTGACGCAGTCCACCAGAAAGCTCATGGGGGTATTGTTTGAGGCGCTTTTCTGGGGAAGGGATTCCGACTAACTGAAGTAAATCTAAGCTGCGAGATTTTATATCCGCTTTTTTCAATGCTTGATGCAGTTGTAAAGACTCTGCTAATTGCTTTTCAACCGTATGTAAGGGGTTGAGTGAAGTCATAGGTTCTTGAAAAATTATGCTTACTTTATTTCCTCGAAAATCCCTTAGACGCTCTTCAGATTCGTTGAGTAATGACTCACCACGATAGAGAATTTCACCGCTTGGGTAGCGGGTTATGTTTTTAGGCAATAGCTGTAAAATCGACAAAGCCGTCACTGATTTCCCAGAACCTGACTCACCAACTAATGCCAAGCATTCACCAGGTGCTATTTCAAAGCTAACATCATCAACCACTTTTTTACCTGAAAAAGCAATTGATAGGTTCTTCAAGGAGATCAGAGATGTATCCTTCATATTAGTGTGCCTGTAGCTGGATATTAAACGTTGTGCCATATTTAGGATCAGAGGTCACAGCGATATGCCCTTGGTGCTGTTCGGTAATGATGAAGTGAGCAAAGGATAGGCGTTTACTCATGTCCTCACTACCTGAATCAGATGGGTTGCTAAAAAAAGGTTCAAAGAGTGTCATTTGCTCATCATCGGATAAAGTGGCGCCGTTGTGATGAATCTTTATCCAGATTGCATCATATACTAGATTGATTTCTATTCGAATAAGAGGGTCGGTTGTACGTGCTGCAATGAGTGCGTCATAGGTGTGCCTGAATAAGCTTAGCAGTGCTTGCTGCATCTCAATGATATAGCAGGCTACTTTCGGTAAGTTGGTATCAAATGCTTTTTCAATACGAATTTCCGAAAAATTCAGGTATTTAGATGAAGTGAGTACATCACCCGCTAGCGTTAATGCATGTTGAGTAATTTCAGTAAGATCAGCAGCTTGACGAATATCACTGCGCTGGCGTGCGAAGGTTAGCAGGTTATTAATGATCGCTGTCACATTGCGACCTTTTTCCGATGCGTCTTCCAAAAGGTGGTTGAGTCGCTGCACTTCTTTACCGCATGAGGAGTTTTCCGCCATCAGTTGGCCGGATGTCAGTAAGCCTTGAAAGCTTGATAAATCTAAGAGTATTCCCTGTAAGGGGGCATTAATATCATGCGCCATCGTAGCGGCTAGCTCTCCCATAGAAGACATTTTGTCATTATGAATCAACATGTTTTCAGCTAAAATCTTTTGGGTTACATCGTCAATTAGAATAACAACACCTGCATCCATCTGATTTTGTAAGGGATAAATTGTAATGTTGAAATAGTAAAGACCATTTTGGCTTTGTTTGATATAGATAGCTTCTTGACTTTTAAGTGCGCTATTCAAATGCTCTTCTGTGATATTTAATGTGGGGTAGGTGTCCCATAAGGGTGAACCCAACGCTTTTTCACGACTGACTCCGGAAATATCTTCTGCCTTGTTGTTCCACTGGGTAATGAGATGGTTTTTATCTAAACCTATGAGCATCAGAGGTAGTGAGCACAGAATGTCGTCTAAATAGGCTTGAGAGGCTTTTAGTGCGGAGGTGCGTTGAGCAACGCGCTCTTCTAACTGCCCCCTGATTAGGGTCAGCTCTTTGTTCGTTTTAAATGCTTTCCTCCAAGTCATGAAGAGAAAAAAAACCACCACCGACAGAAGTATTATTAGAACACCGCTAGAAAAATTTGCAATATATTGCCAGTTAGTGCGGCCATCAGCTGTTTTGAAGTAGTTGATCAAGCTTGCTTGGGCAAGCGGGCTGATTAGGATAAGTAGGCAGCTTAAGTAAATATGTCTCATAGTATGCGATGGGGCAGCCCCGTCTCCTTTCGAGATGTTAGCATTGGTTACAGAGTACAACAGGTGTTGATGTTATTGCCTTTTATTGTGCGCAGGTTTGATGGCGCATATTGCAAACGCTTGAATGATTCAATATGGTTTGCCAATGTTGTACCTCAGAATTGGGTAATCCTATTTCGTTCACTGAAGAAAAGGGAATGGTTCTCCAAGACTTGCTGAGGGTGTAGAGCGTCGATTCTCCTTGAATTACGCGTGTTAGAATAATTTCTCCCCAAACCGCATCAAGCACTTGTCCACACCAGCTAATCATCATCGCACTTGAATAACGAGGTTGTGATATTGCCTGTAAGGGTTGTGAATGGGTGAAGCGACACTCTTTAGTGAGTGTTGATTTTAGTTCATTAAGATATTGCTGGGGCGATAGCTCTGGATTGTCGATGACTTGGAACGCGAGCATTTGTTTCCAGTTAAGGAGGTTTTGCTCTTGAGGAACGAGTTCATCCACGCCACGATTGTTGAGCCACTCGCGATAGACTGAGTGCCAGTTGGCAGGGACGTACGCTTGGAGAAGCTCTCCACCCTGAGGATGTGAAAGAACTTGAGGGGTTGCTAGTATACGAAACCCTGCGGGGGAGCCCTGTGCCAAAGATTGGATTGGCGTCAAAAAGAGCGATACGATACACAGTGTCGCTAAAGTAGAGAGATGTCTGGTTGATGATAAGCGTGTAGAGGGTTTCACTAAAATAGAAAATAAACGCTTCTCGAAAGTCATCATGCGCGTAACCTACGTGTAAAAAAATTCCAGACTAAATATTAACAGCATCTTGCCATGTTTTCTTCAATCTTATTCAAATACTCGGGGAGGTCTAGGCGTATTGCTGCCAAATTAAGCGTGCGCAGATAATCATTGAGACACTGACAAGCAGGGGTTTTATTAAGCGGGTACCTTGGCTAATGACCAGTTTAGAGCCTAGGCGGGCACCTATTATTTGCCCCGCCGCCATGACTAAGCCTGCACTCCATAGGACCTGGCCAGCAAATGTGAAAAAAAGGAGAGATGCAAGGTTGGAGGTAAGATTCAAGAGCTTGGTGTGCGCTGTGGCTTTCACTAAGCCAAAGCCTGCAAGAGCAACAAATGCAAACGCAAAAAATGAGCCTGTGCCCGGTCCAAAAAATCCATCATAAAAACCGACGGTTGTTCCTATCAGCAATGCAAAGGCGCAGTGTGATAAGCGTCGTTCACTATCGTCATTGGATATTCGAGGTGACAGCAAGAAGTAGATGGCGAATGCCATTAATAGAAAAGGCAGTAGTTGGCTTAAGAAGCCAGAGTCAACACGCTGCACAAGAATTGTTCCTAAGGCGCTGCCTACAAACGTGCAGAGAATGGGAAGCTTCATTGTTGATAGTTTTATAAGGCCTCTTCGCCAAAAATATAATGTGGCGGTAAAGGCTCCAAAACTGCTTTGTAACTTATTTGTTGCCAAGGCCATTGTTGGCGGCATGCCTGTTGCTAAGAGGGCAGGAATTGAGATTAATCCACCACCGCCAGCAATCGAATCTACAAACCCAGCAGCGAATCCGGCAAGTCCAAGTAAAATGAGAATGGATAAATCGAGTTCCATTATTGGCTTTTCTTAGTGGTCTAGAGAGCGGCTAGGCTCATTGTTATGCCGGATTTACGAGAGCTGTGCAGGGAGTCTATTTGATCGCAACTTAGCTGCCGGGTTGGTTGGCATTTTGTGAGCGCATAGCAATTTGCTCCTGACTGGCCACTTCCATAACGCTAACCAGCTGCTCAACCCGTTGGTTGAATTTGGCAAGTTGTTCTCTAGGGACAGAGAGTGCCATCGGAAGGTTGGCTGTCATGGCATTCACAGGTCTGCCATTAACATGTAATTCGAAGTGGAGGTGTGGTCCTGTTGAACGTCCTGTGTTGCCTGATAGAGCAATGCGTTGACCGCGTTTAACGGTGTCGCCGCGTTTAACCAACTGACGATTTAGATGTAAATAACGGGTCTTGTAGGTAGAGCCGTGTTGAATTTCGATGTATTTGCCTGCAAACGGATGGTTTTCGACGCGTGTAACAACACCATCTCCGATACTGACAACAGGGGTGCCGATTGGCATGGCGAAGTCTGTTCCATTGTGAGGCGCAACACGACGGGTAACTGGATGAAGGCGTGTTGGATTAAAAGGTGAACTGATGCGGAAGTTCTGATCGTGAGGGATACGTCGGAACGCGCGCGTTAGGCTTTCACCTTTTGCATCGTAATAGTTACCGTCTTCAAACAAAAAGGCGGTATAGGTGGTTCTGTTCTGTTGTAAGCGAATGCCTTCGATAGTCGATTGGCCTGTGTGTTCGTCGTCCACTCGCTGTGAACTGCGTACGATCTGAAATCGATCACCCGCCTGAATCTGTCTGTTAAAATCGATTTGTTCACTCATGAGTTTATTCACCTCAAGAATTTCCGATTTGGTCAGACCTGCCCGAATAGCCGAAACATAAAAACTACCGTAAATTTCGCCTGCAATAATCTCTTGTTCCCACACACCTGGGTTAATTAACTCTTCAAATTCAAACATGGTGTCGTCAACACGACGATAAATAACTCGATTGCCTGCATGAATAAAGAACTCCATCTCAAGTAGATCAGATGTTTCAAGATCTTTACGGAAGGTTAAGTGGTGTCCTGGACGAATAATGTCTAAGGCAAGTACCTGTTCGTCTGCTGCCAGGATTTGATGCATGATCGTTTGGCCGATCTCAAACTTATCGAAAATAGAGCTAAGTGTATCGCCAGCTTCAATTGAATAGCGAACAATACCGGGCTCTTCTTGAGCGGTTTCGACAACTTCTAGTGCGACCTCGTGTTCAAATGTGAGAACATTTTCGTCGTGAAATATATCACTAAACTCAGCATCAAGACGTATATCTTGAGAGAAGTCTTGTTGATCATCATGGGTATTGAAACTGATTGAGCTGTCATTTAGTGAAGTGTCATTGCTTGGTGTGTCTGGCATAAAAAAAGCAAAAGCCAGTAAAAAAATAGCGATCAGCAATGCGCATAAATGTGGTAGAGGCAGAGCTGATGCCAACCTCTTAGGTAAATTAACTTTTCTCAATTGCATAACAAATCCACAATCCTGCAATTAATACGACAAACCAAAAATTTGGTGCCATTATCACTTTATTAATGAGGTAATTGCAATCTTATGAGCGATTTATCTTGTATTTGTGATCTATATCAAGAATCAGTCCAGTTCAAAGCAGCAGAGCGGTGCATAAGACTAGAGGCTAAAAGACAGCTGGATGTTTAGGCGTTATACCTAGCGAATAATAATTAAGGAACATCGACATGTTAGAAACGCAACGTGCCCCTGCGTTGGGCTGGAGAATGTTGTTTTCTCAGACTCGTTTACCTGATACTCAAGGCTGGCCTGATTGGTTATCAAGGCTTGCTGAGGTGTTGAGTGCTATGTCTCTGTCTGACGTAACACGCGTAAAGGCATTGCAAGTCCCGCTTGTTGAAGCCTTGATGGAGTTACATCTGCCCGCTTGGCAAATCAGTCAAGTTTTGAGTGATCACAATGATTGGCTCTATCGCTTTGCCATTCAGGAGTCCATTGATGAGATGAAACAGCAAGGCTGGGGTGATGCTCCCTGTCGATTTTGCGTGCTGTGTTTGGGGTCGGGCGCGCGAGGTGAGAGTTTATTAAATCCAGATCAAGACAATGCTTTAATTATTGAAGATTACCCAGATGCTCGACATGGTGAAATAGACCTTTGGTTTCAGACTTTATCAGAACGCTTTACGGATAAACTGGACCAAGTGGGAATTCCCTTGTGTAAGGGGCATGTCATGGCACGCTGGCCGCTTTGGCGTAAAACGTTGTCTCAGTGGTGTGAGCAGTTCAGGCTATGGACGTCGCGAAGAACGGTTCGCCAAGTGCAATTTTCCAATATTTTGTTGGATTTTAATCCGGTGTTCGGAGACTGTTCATTAGCTGAATCTTTTCGTGAATATTCATTGAGTCGTATGCCAAGAGCTGGGCTGTTTTTACATGAAATGAGCGAATTGATGGATGAAACTCCGGTGGCGTTGGATCGTTTTGAACGTCTCCATGGTGATGGTAAAGAAGCACCTCATCAAGATGCAATTAATTTAAAGAAGCAAGGTTTATTGCCTTTACAAGGTGCTTTGAGACTGCTTTCGCTACAGAGGGGAATAAGGGAACAGAGCTGTCAAGCGCGTTTGGTCGCTTTGGTGAAGCTTGGGGTTATTCATCAACCCCAAGCAGAGATGTTGCTGCTCGCTTTGCATCATTTACAAGACTTGCTGCTTAACTCACAGCTTAGCGCTTTTAAGGATGGTCGTCCAATTGACGGTTGGGTGGATATGCGAACGCTAAATCCTATGAGCAAGCAGGTGCTGAGACTGAGTCTGCTATCAATTAAGGAATTGCAAAAAAAAGCACGTATCTCCGCCTGATTAATCTATAGATCAGGCGCTTTTGGTAATTCCATTATGATATGAGCACCCTCAAGAGACGTAGGATCATCGATCCACAATCGCCCGCCCATATGGGCTAAGATTCCGCGGCAAATAGGCAAGCCTAAGCCTGTCCCTTTTGGGCGTCCTTTAGGTCTTGTTTGATTGCCTTGCTCAACTTGGTGGAACTTTTCGAATACAAGTTCCCTCTGATCTTTAGGAATCCCTTCACCATTGTCTTCAACACTGAGTCGAAAGCAGCGCTTGTTTTGATTTAGTGTGACGTTAACTTCACCCTTAGATGCGTTTGCAAACTTACGCGCATTGTCTAGCAGGTTTATAATCACCTGCTGTAATCGATCGGTGTCTGCAATCACCCAAGCTTCATCAAGACAGAGATTTACTTGTATTCTAATGCCTCGTTCTTCGTAAAGTCGAGTGACAGCCTCTATGGATTGCTGCAAGGATTCAATTAAATTAATGCGTTCTGGCTTAAGTTGCATGCGTCCCGATTCTATGCGAGCTAAATCAAGAATTTCTTCTATTAGTCGTGACAGTCGCTCACTTTCTCTGACAATGACATCTAAAAAGTGAGCGTGTTTTTCTAACGTGATGCTGGGGGTGTCTCTAAGTATTTCAGCAAACGCACGTATTGATGTCAGCGGGGTTCTTAGCTCGTGACTGACCATGGCAATGAATTCATCTTTTAATCTATCCAGTTCTCTCAGTCTATCATTGGCTTCACGAAGCTCTTTGCCGATGAGGGATAACTCAGTTGATTTTTGTTCTAAACGACGATTGTATTCGAGCGTCTGTGATGTTGTATCTAAAATACTCAAAACAGCTTTTAAGTCTAAGGCCTCACCCTTCACCACCGAGTTAATAAGTACGCGTGCAGATGAACTTCCAAGTGAGCCTGCCAGTTGTTTTTCCGCGGCATTAATTAGGGCAGGCGACGCGGGATCTTCAGCTTCATCTGTTCGATGCTCATGTCTGAAGGAAGCAAAAAGTCGTTCAGTCGCACTGGCGCCTAAGTATCGATGGACGAGTTCATGTAGTTCACCTCTGCTCGTGTGTCCATGCCACATGGGTGTATGGAGCTGATCTTGCTGAAGTGCCCCACAAAATATGGCAGCCTGTGTTTGTTCAAATTGTGTTTGTCGTGTGAATTGAGAAATCAGTATGATCAAACCTATGTTGGCCAGTAGGCTCCAAAACAGTGAGTGCGTATAAATGTCTAAGCCTGCAAATCCAAACAATTGGTAGGGTCTGAGCGCTTCGATACCCCAAGGGCCTTCAGTAATGAGTTGAATATCAATCCATCCGGATTGGGCAAAACCAGGAATTAATAAGGTGTGGCACCATACAGTAAAGCCACCTAACAATCCTATCATTGCAGCGGTTTGAGTGGCTCCGCGCCAGTACAGTCCTAGTAAAAGTGCTGGAGCAAACTGCGCGGCAGCGGCGAATGAAACCAGGCCGATGGTAACAAGCGTGTAGGACTCCCCTATTAGTGCATGGTATAGATAGCCCAGTAACAGTATGAATAGAATAGTGACGCGTCTAATTCCTAGCAGCCAAGGGCTTAAGTCTGATTGTCGATCGAGGTGCAAGCGTCTCCAGCGTAATAGAATTGGCATCACCAGTTGGTTGCTCACCATTGTGGAGAGTGCAATAGTTTCAACAATGACCATGCCTGTTGCTGCAGATAGGCCCCCAATAAATACTAACATCGGTAAGGTTTTAGCGCCTTCAATCAGCGGCAATGTTAAGACGTAGCTATCTGGGCTTAGATTGGGGTCATTTAACATCATTCCTGCGAGGGCGACAGGAATAACAAAAATATTGATGGCCAGTAGGTAGAGTGGGAACATCCAAGAGGCGCGTTTGATATGACTTTCATCAACATTCTCAACTACCATTACCTGAAATTGTCGTGGTAGTGTGATAAATGCGAGCATGGATAAAATCAGTAAACCAACCCAGCCTGACGCGCCGCCTGGAACTTTCTCAAGACCTAGTGTTGACATGAGTGCTGGGTGGTTAGCTGCCTGCTCAAATAGATCAACAGGACCTGCATACAGATAAAAGGTAACAAAAATCCCCACAGCTAAAAAAGCCATGAGCTTAACTAAGGACTCAAAAGCGATTGCCGAGACCATTCCTTCATGGCGCTCACTGGCATCGAGTTGCCTTGTTCCAAATAAAATAATAAACACGGCCAGTACGAGTGAAATCCAAAAGGATTTATCGGCAAAGAAAAGCATTGATTGGCTTGTGTCTGTTGCGGGTGCGTTAAAGTCGGCAAGAATTGAGTAGCTGTAGGTGATGGCTTTGAGCTGCAGCGCAATGTACGGAATGATGCCTATCACTGCAATAATGGTAATGATGGCGCCAATACGTTGACTCTTGCCATAACGAGCGCTGATAAAATCGGCTATTGAGGTCAGGCGCTGAGCTCTAGCAATTCGAACCATTTTCCGAATCAACATCCAGCCACTTAGCATGACCAGTGTTGGGCCTAAATAAATTAATAAAAAGCTGGGGCCTGCTTCAGTCGTGCGGCCTACACTTCCGTAAAACGTCCAGGCTGTGCAATAAACGGCAATTGATAAGGTGTATACCGTAGGAGAACCTATGATGGAGCGTCCTTGTTCAGCACGCTTGTCGCCGAAAGCAGCGATGATGAAGAGCAGTGCTAGGTAGCCAAATGCAAAGACGAGAATAATGGCTTCACTCATCAGATGTTTCCAAAAAATAGGCTGCGATAGTAATAATGCCAAGCCAAGCGGCAAATATCCAAATGGTTAGGCGTGACAGTCCTAAGTTTGATGGGGTGTCGAACAAGAAAATGATCGGTGGAGAAAACAGCAGGCCACATAAAAGGACGATTGCGATCATGCGGCTGGATAAGCTTTTCTTTTGCATGGCGCTTTAGCCTACTCTGATGGTTTCTGCCTTCGCTTGCAAGACGAGTGCCTGTTGAAGGGTGTGGACACCACGTGCCTCTAATCGTGGAAGCAATGTAAGCAGAAGTTCGGCCGTTACGCGGGCATCGCCAAGAGCCGTATGGCGGGTGCCTGCCGGAAAATGTATTTGGAAACGTTCGGCTAATGCATCTAGGCTATGCTCATCGATATCTGGATCAAGGACACGTGACAATAGCAGTGTGTCAAGAATGGGCATGTCAAACTCAACTCCAGATTCGTCTTGATGCATTTGAATGGCTAAGAGATCAAATGCAGCATTGTGAGCAACTAAAACACCTTGACCAACGAAGGCTCTAAAACGAGGCAGCACAATTTTCAAGGGTGGAGCGTGTTTAACATCCTCATCATTCAGGCCATGTATGGCTGTACTCATCGGAGGTATTGGGCGTTCGGGGTTGACGAGCTGATCAAATTTTTCTGTTGCGAGTAATCGCCCGTTGACAACTCTGCAGGCCCCAATGCTGACAATCGTGTCCCCTGATCGCAGTTTAAGTCCAGTTGTTTCCGTGTCAAAGACAATCATTTCAAGTTGGTTGAGATTTAAATGTGCTAATTCGCTTTTGGGGGCAGGGAGGTCTGCGATGCTAAAATCATGAAATTCAGGTCTTGGGTTAATTGATTTGTTGGGCTCTGCATGCCGATCGGTCGCAGGTAGAGGGATGCGAAGGCGAGCGTGCTCACGGTCATGGTCGGGTAACGACCACCAATCCGAATTGTGTTGGTTGAGTACATCGCTGATACGTGGGGCCAGAGGTTGTTCACTTAAAGGTAAGTCTCTCCATTCTTCTAATGTTTGCTGCGTCAAGGCAGCTCCTTTCCAGATAATATCAAGGTAGACACGCTTATTGCCAAGGCAAATCTCAAACTCTATGCTTGATGCCTGCGTTGTCTGAATGAACTCAGGCAGTAAGCGCTCAAGCATCGCTAATAGTGTTGGACTGTCGGCACGAAACCAGGCAGGAATGCCTATCGGTACCATTGCGACATTCGGATTTTGCCAGCTATCCACTAGCGCACTGATAAAATCATTTGACCAGGTGTCGGTCAATCGGCCTTGATCGAGTTGTAAAGACTCTAAAAGGTGGGCAAGTTGATCAATCAAACCACCCAGTTTTTGACTTTCTTGATGCATAGCATTTTCAAGTTTTTCTTTAATGAGGCTATTATTTGTAGCACTGGATAGAGCCTCGGCCGTGGTTGATAAGGTAGCGGCATGTCCTCTAAGTTTGGGCAGGAGTTCTGCTAGAGGTTGGCGCCAGCGTTGATGAGTGGTGTGCGCTTCTGTTGTGTCTTCCAGAGTCAGCAGAGCTTCACCTTGATTGGCTTTCACGCGGCGTAAATTGCATCTAAGCCACCTGCCTTCGTGATGTAGAAGCAATTGTCTAGGACTGCCATCTTGAGGAAGTTTTTTAAGGGTTTCCGATAGATTTGGTAAGGGAAGTAATTGTTGTAAGTGGCGGCCGAGTCCAAGGGCTGGGTGGTCATGAAATAGGGCCTCAGCTGCTGGGTTCAGCATTAAAACACGCTGGTGTTGGTCGCATAAGAGTAAGGGGATTTCAAGAAACTGAACTACAGCTTCAAGCTCATGGCGAATGCGCATGGCATCTTTAGCGCCAGCTTGTCTTGCCGAAATGAGCTTCTGTCGGTCCTCTCGCCAGCCTTTTTTTAGGTGTTCTAAATCGGGAGCTAAATGTTTCAACCAACCTTCTGGTGCAAAGTCATCGTTGGCGTCAGGGTTTGCGACCAAACGAGAGAACTGTACCTGCAGTCGTCGTAAAGGAGCAAAGAGCTTTTGTTCTAAAATCAACCCTCCAAGTGCCAGTAGCGTAGGGCCCATGCAGGCTAAAATCACTAGCATTATGCGATGGGATGGCGACGTTGATAAAATGGAATCGAGTAATAGCCCTAGAACCAAGCAAACTAAAGCCGTAATGCCTGTGAGGACGAGCCAGATACCGAGTAAATGCTGACGCTTTGGCATGATGTTAACCTGTTTCGTGTAAGAGGTTTCTGACTTTTTGAACCAGAGCTTGTGTTGAAAAAGGCTTTGTTATGTAATCATCAGCGCCTAACGCCATGCCTTTTTCGCGTTCAACCTCTCGCCCATGTGCCGTCAACATAATCACAGGTAGATGTTGAAAGCGTTCGTCATTCCTTAGCTCTGCTAGCACGTCAAAACCACTGATACCTGGTAGGCTAATGTCTAATAAGACAAGGTTTGGTTCGAGTTCTTGAATTGTTTGCAAGGCAGTTTCTCCATCCTCAGCAGTAAAAACGGTAAATCCCGCTTGCTCCATCAAAAACTCTAGCGATAAAAGAATATTCGGTTCATCATCTACTACCAGCACCTTAGTCATGCTGTACTCCTTTTATAATTATTTATAATTCAGTCTAGTGCGCTGGCGGTCAGGTTGAAAGTCTACTATACCAATTGATGAGAGTGGCCTATGACTTGCTTAATGAACACCTTTAGAATAATTGAAACAGTCAATCATTACACAACAAGGTCTTAAGATGAACGTATTCCCTTGGTTTCAGCCTATTATTGAAATCGCCAGTGGCGAAGTGGCGGGCTATGAAGCCCTTGCTAGAACCACCGATGTACAGGGACAGATTATTTCAGCGGCTAATTTATTTTCGTCTCCAAGTTTGAGCCGTGAAGAGCGATTAAATTTAGATAGAGATATCCGATTGCAGGCCTTAACGAAATTCAATTCGTTGCGCCAGGGGCAGTTTTTATCCCTGAATATCTCGCCTGAGTGGATTAATTCCGTCACGGCAACGGGTGAGTTGCCAACCCTAGAGATGCTAAAGCAGGTGGGTGTTCGACCCGAACAAGTGGTCCTCGAAATTACAGAGCTGGATGGTGATTTAGACCGAATATGTTTATTTGCCGAGCGCTATCGCTCAGAAGGGGTCAAAATTGCTTACGACGACTTTGGCGCTGGATTTCAGCAGATGGATCGGGTTTTGGCATTTACTCCTGATTTCATAAAGCTGGATATGCGTATGTTCCAAACAGGACCCAAAACGCACTTTCATAGTGCGCTTATGCAGACGGTTGGGGAGATGAGTGCACGATTAGGGTGCAAAGTAATTTTCGAAGGTGTTGAAACGCCGGATGAATTTTTTGCCGCCTTGCATTGCAATGCAAGCTATATTCAAGGGTTCATCTTTTCGCCTGCAAAAGCAGAATTTTTGAATGTGGATTCAATGAAAACGCAAACAATGGAGTTGATCAGTCAGCATTTGGATATGGCTATCGATGAGGTTGCACGCAGGCAATTCTACACTGAGGGTCTTCACAGTGAGTTAATGTTGTTAAAAGATTTATTGCTCAGTGGTGGAACGGATAGCTTGAATACTTGGCATCCAGACCCTGATGTTCTTCGGTTTTATATCTGCAATCGCAGTGGAACCCAGATCTCTTCAAACTTTACCTACGACGTCTCTCAGGGTGTTTGGGTGGAAGATGCGGCATACGCGGGCCATAATTGGAGCTGGAGGCCATATTTTTATCAGTTATTAGGGGCCACTGATTTTGAACGACGTATTATGAGTTCTTCGCCCTATTATGATCTGGAAACAGGGCAAGAATGCTCTACACTTTCTTTGTCGTTAGATGACGCGCGGATTTTGCTTGTTGATATCCGAGAAGAGCGGAAATCTCAGGGACGTCTGGCGTCTCTCATATCCTGCCATAGTGACCTGATTCCAGCATTGTCTTGAGACTTAAGGTGCACCGAATTACTCGTGCACTGAAAGCTCTTTAAGCAGTAAGCTCATGCGATTGCCATCAGGTTCAATTTGCGTGAGCTTTATAATCATGTAGTTAAGCTCTGGAGCAAGCCAAATGAATGTCTCGCGATCAGAGTTTTCACCACGGTCACGCTCAACTCTAACGGCGTCATAGTCTCCAGCCGGAGTTGAGATACGCTCTTGCCCTGTAACATTAAATACGTAGTTTTGTAAGCGTCCACCGTCAGCGACAGGATAGGAAAGCCGAGTTTTTCCTGCTGCGAGATCAATCGGTATTTGAAGCTGGTAACTGAGTTTATCGTGTACGCCGGGTGAAATATCCATTTTCCAAGGTTTATCGTCAATATCCGTTGTGACTTTCTTTTCAACCCAATCAAACTTAAGCTCCGCGGTCCTACGTTTGCCTAGAATGCGGCGATGGTAGTGGTAATGGATGGGAAGAATGACGCCATCAGCCAAGCGAATTTGGGTTGTCTCTTCAGCTCTAGCCATCATTGCGGAGGCAACAGCCGATAATTTCCAATCACCGTTATCCATGCGGGTGAGTTCACGAGAGGCTTCTCCGCTGATGGTCAGAGCGGCATCTATTTCCGAAGAATAGGTCGCCTTGAAAGGTTGAAGCGATTGGATGGGCGCTTGAGCTGAGCTCATCGATGAAAAACTCAGAAGCAGCAGTAGAGTTGCTAAAGCTAACCACTTGTTGCTTACGCCCATACAATCTCCCGTAATACTGTCGGTCAGACTTTGAGTTCAAATCCAGAGCTGGGTAAGCAGTTGTCATCTAACATAACGCCATCAACTGTGACGCGTAAACGACCACTGCAGAACCAACTCACGGCTAAAGGATAAATCTTATGCTCCAGCGTATGCACTCGTGCCTGAAGGCTGGCTGAATCATCCTCCATTAAAATTGGTGTCTTCGCTTGAATGATGATAGGCCCACCATCCAGTTCTTCTGTAACAAAATGAACGCTGCAGCCATGCTCGGCATCCCCCGCATCTAGTGCACGTTGATGAGTGTTGAGTCCTTTATATCTAGGTAACAGAGAAGGGTGGATATTCATCAAGCGCCCTTGGTAGCGACTAACAAACTCCTCACTGAGGATGCGCATGAAACCAGCCAAAACAACGAGGTCTGGCTTGAACGAGTCTATTTGCTCAATCAAGGCAAGATCGAAATCCTCACGGCTTTCAAACATCTTATGATCTAAGACCATGTTGGGAATGTTGGCATTTTCGGCTCTTACCAAACCGAAGGCATCTGCTTTGTTGCTGATGACACCTACTATATCCCCATGAAGATCACCCTTTAGGGAGTGATCAATCAGGGTTTGAAGGTTAGAGCCACTGCCTGAAATTAAGACAACGATGCGTTGTGTCATGCAGTGTGGCCTTCTCGCATTTCAACTTGTTCTTCTTCTGGATCAGCAGATTCGATAACGCCAATTTCCCACGCATTTTCACCTAGCTCTTTAAGTAAGCTGAGTGCTTGATCTTTGGTATGGCTCGGTACCGCGATAACCATGCCGACACCGCAGTTAAAGGTGCGGTGCATTTCACGGGTTTCTACGTTGCCTGCACTTTGTAGCCATTGGAAAACGGGCGGAAGTTCCCAGCTATCAGTGAAAAGAACGGCTTTCGTGGATTTTGGTAGAACACGCGGGATGTTTTCAAGTAAACCGCCGCCTGTAATGTGGGATAAGGCATTAACTTGTACTTGTTTAATCAAACTGAGCAGGGATTTGACATAAATGCGTGTTGGTTCGAGTAGTGCAGCAGCCAAGGTGATATCGCCAATAGGCTGTTGGAGGTCAGCTTGAGAAACTTCAATGATTTTGCGGATCAATGAATAGCCATTGGAGTGTGGGCCAGAAGACGCCAGTGCGATTAGGCTATCGCCTGCTTGAACTGAAGAGCCATCGATAATTTGGTCTTTCTCAACAACGCCGACACAAAAGCCAGCTAAATCATAATCGTCGCCTTCGTACATGCCGGGCATTTCAGCGGTTTCACCACCGACGAGTGCTGCACCCGCGAGCTCACAACCTCTGCCTATCCCGGTTACAACATCTGCTGCCATGTCGACATTTAAGCGGCCAGTTGCATAGTAATCTAGGAATAGAAGAGGTTCAGCTCCAGCTACCACCAAATCGTTCACACACATCGCCACCAAATCGATACCAATGGTGTCATGCTTATTTAGATCCATAGCAAGGCGAAGTTTAGTGCCCACGCCATCGGTGCCAGACACTAGAACTGGCTTTTTATAGCCTTCGGGTATTTCGCATAACGCGCCAAAACCACCCAGTCCACCGAGTACCTCTGGACGTGCTGTGCGCTTGGCCACACCCTTGATACGCTCGACCAGCGCGTTACCTGCGTCGATATCGACACCAGCATCTTTGTAGCTTAGGGAAGTTTTTTCAGAACCTGTTGACATTACGTACCTGACCTTTAAAACCGGATGGACTCAATAGAAATTTAGTACAATAGTTTATCAGGTTGATGGTGAAGGGGCTATTGTGTGTTAAAGTTGAAAATAAATTAATTCACTGCTATCAGCCTTTATTGAGTGTCGAACGAACGTTATGCGGAGTTTTTTGAATGCGATTTTAGTGGTTGTGTTTAGTTTGCTGGCCCAAGTCAGTTTTGCTGAAGTAGCTGTCCCCAAAAAAATTCTTGTTTTGTTGGTTGAGTCGAATGACCAGCAGAGTGTTTTTGCGCGCCCAACCCATGAGGTTGCGCAAGCGTTGGTTAGGCAATCGAATGATACATACGCTTTCTTGTTGCCTTTGATGGATCTTGCCGATCAGCAGGCGTTACGTGAACAAGATGCCATTGACTCAGATATCCAAGCGTTGTTGCAAGGTGTGGCACGCTACGAGCCGGATCAATTGTTGATTGGGTACTGGGATGATCAAGATGCTGATTTAAAAACGCAGTGGTTGTTGTACGCTCCAGACAGCCAAGCCACCTTTGAGACAAGTGGGATGGTTGAGCAGCAGGTCGATCTGCTTGTGAAGTGGGTGCAAGAACAATCCTCCGTTGCAGAGGTCGTCGCAGTCGAAGATCCCCAGGCCTTGAGTGTCAGCCCGGCTCCTGTAGATGGAGCCACATTGAATCCTGACCTTGTAGAGTTGCCTAGTCCAGAAGTCGGCAGTCTGCAGATGAGTGTTTACGGGGTTCATGATGCCGCAAGTTATCTAGCACTCACGACTCTCTTGTCTGAGTTAGTTGATCGGTCAGCGATACAGCCAGTGTTGTTCAGTCAGGGTGTGGTCGTGTTAAGATTGCAAGTGGACAATCTAGAAGAAATCAGCGACGGGCTAAATGAGTTTGAGCGTCTGGTGCCTAGAGGGCAATCCTCATTGGAGTTTGATTGGAACTAAGTTATGACTCATGTTAAGGCGCCTGTTCAATTGCCTCTTGGCATCGCCCTTCGTGATGAAGCGCGATTTGAAAACTTTGTAGTGGGTGATAACGGTTTATTGATATCAACGCTTGAGCAAGCGGCCAGTGGACGTGGTGAGCAATATATGTATTTTTGGGGTGGCCACAGTCATGGTTGCTCGCATCTTTTGCAAAGTTGTTGTCATCTAGCTGATGAGCATCGCCGACATTCTGTGTATTTGCCTATTGCAACTTTAATCGATCACGATCCTTCAATTTTTGAAAATATGGATCAGTTGGATCTGGTCTGTATCGACGATATTGAACTGATTGCTGGACGTAAAGAGTGGGAAGAAGCCGTATTCCATTTGTACAATCGAATGCGTGCAGCTGGAAAAACCCTATTAATCTCTGGGAAAAAAGCCCCTGCTCATTTGAGGCTAAAGCTGGTTGATTTAGAGTCACGACTCTTGTGGGGAATGGTATTACACGTATATGCCATTGATGATGAAGCTAAAATATTGGCATTAAAAGCAAGAGCCGCAGAGAGAGGGTTTGAGTTAAGCCAAGAGGTGCTTCGTTACCTGTTACATCACGGTAGTCGCGATATGGCGCACTTATTGTCTGTTCTCGAAAAGTTGGATCATGCATCTTTAAGTGCCCAGCGTAGAATTACAATTCCTTTCGTTAAACAAGTTATGGGTTGGTAATGTGGTTCAACATTCATTAAATGATACGCTTGAAGGCATGGTGGCGCGCGATTTTGAAGGGCGTTCAAATGAAGATAAAGCAGACTTTTTAAAGCATACCTGGTGTGATCATTGTGCTGAAGCCGATCTAGGTATGGATCAGCCTATTGAATATGAGTACAAGGGTATTGTCACAATTGAAGGCCGCTGTTTAGTGTGCCGTCAGCCTGTATACACAGAATTAACCGACGACAGCTTTTAAGGCAGAGAAACGTGTCAGATGATTTTAATTTGCGCTTTGGTGGGACGCAGCGTTTATATGGCGAGCGTTTAACTGAGCATTTTACGCGGTCTCATGTTGTTGTCGTTGGTATTGGTGGCGTTGGTTCCTGGGTGGCAGAAGCGCTAGCGCGGACTGCGATTGGCAAGATCACGCTGATTGATTTAGATGACGTTTGCACGAGCAATACCAATCGTCAAATTCATGCGATGCAATCCACCGTTGGGCAGCCAAAAACCACCTTGATGGCGGCTCGAATCCGAGATATCAATCCAGACTGTCAAGTAATAGAGATCGCAGCATTTCTAAGTAAAGAGAATGTGGCAGATCTAATCGCTCCTGATGCTGATTATGTTGTTGATGCGATTGATAATGTGCGTGATAAAGCTGTTATGATTGCCCATTGTCGTCGCCGTAAAATGCCAATTATTACAATAGGGGGAGCTGGCGGCCAAATCGATCCGACCCAAATCAGGGTGGATGATCTAACAAAAACCTCCCAAGATCCTTTAGCGGCGAAACTCAGATCCGTTTTACGTCGCCATTATGGGTTTTCAAAGACGGATAAATTTGGCGTAGATTGTGTGTTTTCAACAGAGCAATTGCGCTATCCGCAACCGGATGGACAGGTTTGTCATCAAAAACCTAAACACGGGCAGTCAGTGAAGCTTGATTGCCAAGGTGGGTTTGGTGCAGCGACCTGTGTGACGGCCACTTTCGCATTTTTTGCAGTGGCGCGCTTGCTCAAGAAAATGGAAGCGCGCTTTCAACGCATGCACAAGCTTTAACTCTTAGGAAATTAATTCATGTCTTTTTCCTCTTATTACCGTGTCTATTGCTCTTTTTTTATCCTGTTTTTGGCCTTAGTCCTAGCAGGGTGTAGTCCTTCTGCACCGGAAAAAACGGTGACTCGCATAGAAGGGAATATTTTTGGGACCTTTTGGCAAGTGACGCTTTCGGGCAATCTGACGGAAGAGGTCCAAGCAACACTTCGTAAAGGTATCCTTCAGCGTTTGCAAGCTGTTGATAAAAGCATGTCTACGTATCGAGATGACTCAGAGCTAATTGGGTTTAATCATCATCCTGTAGGAGAGTGGAAATCTCTGTCGCCAGAACTCATGGAGGTGCTGGTGTTAAGTCAGTCAATTTCGGAGAAAAGCCAGGGAGCCTTCGATGTGACGGTTGGAAATTTGGTGAATCTTTGGAGCTTTGGTCCAGAGCAACGGCCCGATGCCATTCCTGATCCTGATTTGCTTGAAGAGCGACTTCATGAATCAGGGTTCGCTTGGTTGGTTTTAAATGAAGACTTAGGTCAAGCTCGGCGTTTGCAAGATTTTTTTGTTGATTTGTCGGGTGTTGCAAAAGGCTACGGAGTTGATGAAGTCGGGCGTTATCTTTCAGAGCAGGGATATGAGCATTATCTGGTCAATATTGGTGGGGAGTTGCTGGCAAAGGGGGAGCGTTCAGCAGGAGAGCCTTGGAGAGTTGGCATTGAATTGCCTCACGAAGGCGTGCAGCAAGCGCATCACATTATTGAAATACGAGATATGTCGGTGGCGACTTCAGGTGATTATCGCAATTATTTCGAAGTGGATGGGCAGCGATTTTCGCATACGATTAGCCCCGTGACTGGTTGGCCTGTCAACCACAGCCTTGCGTCAGTTACCGTATTGTCACCGGACAATGCCAGTGCAGATGCTTGGGCAACGGCGATGATGGTCATGGGTGTTGAAGCTGGGCTTGCTGTTGCGCAGCGCGAAGATTTAAAAGTGCTGATGTTGGAGCGCTCTGGAGATAAGTGGCTTACACATATTTCCAGTGCATTTAAACAGTACGTCGGTGAAAGTGCTGCGCAGTCTTTATTGCAATAAAAATCTCGGTTCTTACTATCTAGACAATCTAAGTCAAGTATCTGAAAAACTTTAGCTTAGGTTGACTATTTCAGTGAATTTCAATATATTCGCGAACCCTACCTATCCATTAAATCACATGAGAACTCTGATGGACCCTAGCAGTTGCTGCTTACTCATTAACAAAATATTGACATCGAGTTTGTTCGCCCGCTAAGGGTATCCTTTTGATACCTGTCTTCGGCGAGTAACGCTCGCTCAACGGAGACACTTATGACCTACGCTGATCTCGCTAACGCCCTTCGCAGCGCCATGGCAAAACAAGATACTGTTGCTATCGAAAATACGGTGACAGAATTCCAACCTGCTGATCTTGCAGAATTTCTTCGACATGAATCAACTGAAGTTTGTTTGAAAGTACTCGCTCATCTTGAGTTGACTGAGCGAGCAGAAATCTTTGGTTACTTGCCTATGTCTCTTCAGTTTCAAATCGCCGAGGAGATGACAATTGAAGGCTTAGCCCAATTACTGTCATCCATGGAATCGGATGAGCGTGCAGATCTTTTTAATATGATGTCTGAAGAGCGACAGACGTCTGTTTTAAAACGAATGGCTAAAGAGGAACGTGAAGACCTTCGTCGAATGGCGAGCTATGCGGAAGGGACAGTTGGTGCGATTATGACCAGTAACTACTGTAGCGTCCCAGAGCACAGCAGTGTTGAGCAGGCATTAGAGCGTGTTCGTAAAACGGCGCCCGATGCTGAAACAATCTATCAAATTTATGTTCTGGATCTGCAGCATCGGCTGGTTGGAACCATCTCCTTAAGAGAGTTGATTCTGACCAAACCGTCGGCGGCGATTAGCTCAATTATGACAACTGAGTTGATTACACTTGGTCCGAATGAAGAACAAGAAAATGCGGCAAAAAGTATCAGTCGTTATGATTTGTTGGCGGTTCCGGTTGTAGATGAGCAGGCTCGGCTTGTGGGTATTGTTACCTATGATGATGCGATGGATATTGCGGAAGCAGAAGCAACTGAAGATATCTTAAAAGGTGGTTCAATTGGTGATTTAGAAGGGAGCTTTAGAGATGCCAGTGGCTTTACATTGTATAAAAAGCGTATTTTTTGGCTATTGTTGCTAGTGTTTGCCAATATATTTACGGCTGCAGGTATTTCAATTTATGAAGACACTATCGCCAAATATGCAGTATTAGTCTTTTTCATGCCTTTGTTGATAGGTAGTGCTGGTAACGCAGGCTCGCAAGCATCCACTTTGATGGTGAGGGGCTTGGGGACAGGTGATGTGCAAATGTCAGACTGGTTCAAACTTTTTAGTCGCGAACTGGCAATAGCGCTGGCGCTTGGTTGCACTATGGCGCTCGCTGTCTCAATGATTGGTGCGTTTAGGGGTGGTGCGGATATTGCCTTGATTGTTGCACTGAGTATGGTTGCAGTGGTTATGATGGGTAGCTTACTTGGTTTAAGCTTGCCCTTTGTGCTTAAAAAGGCGGGGTTAGACCCTGCAACAGCGAGTGCTCCTCTAGTGGCGACAATTGCAGATGCCGCAGGTATTTTAGTTTATTTTGCAATCGCAACGGCCGTTCTAGGCCTATAAAAAAAAGCCCCTCGATGAGAGGGGCAAGCAAAGTGCATACAACTCAGGAAGAGTTGAGAGATGGGATGCGAAAGCTGCCTCTGGAAGAGAGCCAGCTTTCCGCGTCCTGTAGAACAGGACAACTTAAAGATAGTTTAATTTTGTGCAGTGCACAATAGGGTAAACCCTAATTTTTTAATATTAATTGTGTATAAGCACCAATTTTTTAGTCTCTATTGTTGCTAAAACCATCAAAACTAGATCTCGATGCTTAGAGATGAGGTTCTGAAAGGGTGAGCTGGGTAAGTCCCCATGACTCTAACTTCACTGGCAAAAAAGTTCAGCTCTTGTAATGCGTGCTGCATTGAAGGTTGATGTGGATGACCTTCAACATCTAAATGAAAACTGGAAACTTGCATAGTATCTGATGACATATAGCTTTCGAGTTTGACCATGTTAAGTCCATTTGTCGCAAACCCCCCTAAGGCTTTGTAAAGCGCAGCAGGTATGTTGCGAACTCTAAACATCAGTGTTGTCAAATAGCGCTTGTCTGCTTCGAAAGCAGGCATACGGCTTTCTTTTGCCAAAATCATGAAGCGGGTGGTATTGCCGTTCACGTCTTGAAAGTTGTCTTTGATGATTTCAAGGTTGTATAGCTCGGCGGCTAAGCTCGACGCTATCGCTGCATGAGTTGGGTTTTTTGAAAGAGACAACTCTTCAGCTGCACCGGCAGTGTCGAGAGCTGCAGTCTGTTCAAGCTTTAGCGACTTGATATTGCCGTCACACTGAGCAAGCGCTTGTGGATGTGATGAAACGGTGCGAAGGTCTTGAAGCTTGGTACCTGGCAAGGCTAGCAAGCAGTGGTTAACCGGCTCAAAATGTTCATCAATAATATGAAGTCGGGTTTTAGGCATTAAGCGGTAGATTTCTTCAACTCTACCTGCCGTGGAGTTTTCAAGGGGTATCATGGCCAAACGCGCTTCGCCACGTTCTACCATAAACATGGCTTCGGCAAAACTCGCGCAGGCATGTGCTCTTAATTCAGGATGAACTCTGCAGCAGGCTAAGTGTGAATAGGCGCCCTTATGCCCTTGATAGGCAATAATGTCATTGGATTGATTCATAATCGTTCGTCGTCATGCCGATTTAAAAATGCAATTATTGCACAGACATAGCGGTTAAGCACGATCAGGCTTTGAACTCAGCCTCAATCACGCCTATCATTGCACTCATTATTCAAAGTGTTGTAGAGGATTTGCAGATTGGCTCATACAGAGTTTGTTCCGGGGCAGCGTTGGATCAGTAATACTGAAGCTGAACTGGGGTTAGGTATCGTGGTTGAATGTGCCAACCGACGTGTGGAAATTAGTTTTCCGGCAGCAGGAGATAGCCGGACATATGCAACGGACAATGCTCCTTTAAGTCGAGTATGTTACGAGCCCGATGAGCAAATACGAAATGATGACGGGGTTCTCATCACCATTCGTGAGCGAATTGAACATAATGGCTGCTTTATTTATTTAGGCGTTGATGAGTCGGGCGCAGAGATGATTGTGCCAGAAATACACTTAGACAGTGCAGTGCATTTCAGCAAACCTCAAGAGCGGCTATTTGCAGGTCAGATTGACCGCCATAGTTTGTTTAAATTGCGTGTTGATACATTAGAACACCAGTATAGATTACAAAAATCGTCAGCATATGGGCTCATGGGGGCCCGTGTTCAGTTGTTGCCACACCAAATGTATATTGCATCGGAGCTTAGCTCGCGCCCAGCGCCCAGGGCTTTGTTGGCTGATGAGGTGGGATTAGGAAAAACGATCGAAGCAGGATTGATTTTGCATCAACACTGGATATCCGGGCGTGCTAAACGTGTCTTGGTCTTATTGCCGGATTCGCTGTTGCACCAGTGGTTGGTCGAAATGCTAAGGCGTTTCAACTTGGTTTTTACTTTGTTAGATGAAGAGCGTTGTTTGGCGATTGCTGAGTCCGGGCACGAGAACCCCTTTGATTCTGCTCAGCTAATTTTGGCGCCTGTTTCGTTACTGTCCAGAAATCCTTTACGACTGGAGCAGGCCTCTTCAGTACATTGGGATATTCTAGTGGTGGATGAGGCTCACCATCTTGGGTGGAGTCGAGAAGTTGTAAGTCACGCTTATCAATGTGTTGAGCAAGTTGCCCGCGTTTCTGACGGCCTATTATTGTTAACTGCAACGCCGGAGCAGTTAGGACCAGAGGGGCATTTCGCGCGTTTGAGGTTATTAGACCCTGATCGTTACCCCGATTTAGAGCGGTTTTTAGATGAAGAGTCGAGTTATCGACATTTAAATGTGTTGATTGAAGCATTGATGACCGAGGGTGCGGATCTGCTAAAACGAGATGCGCATTTACAAGCTGTTTTAGCTGAACGCTTGGGGGCGGATACCCTTGAACACTGGAAAGGACTTTCCGAAATTGAGCAATCGGCTAGCCTCCATAAAATGATTGCTGATTTAGTGGACCGTCAAGGAACAGGACGAGTACTGTTTCGTAATACACGAAAAAATATAGATGGATTTCCAGAGCGAGTGCTCCACACCTATCCGCTCATTGCACCGACACTATTTTCGTCCGAAGGTGAGGACGAGCCTGCATTGGAACCGCTTCTACATCCAGAGAAACGTTTAGGCGATACTTGGATTAGCAGTGATCCTCGCGTCGCTTGGTTGCTTGAATGGCTTAAAACCAATAAAAAGGAAAAAGCGCTCGTGATCTGTGCGCATGCGGAAACGGCCGTTATGCTTGAGGACTTTCTCAATCTGAGAGGGGGTGTCCGCTCGACTGTTTTCCATGAGGGGATGAGCCTCGTTAATCGAGACCGTAGCGCAGCCTACTTTGCTGAGCAAGATCTCGGAGCGCAAGTGTTGATCAGCTCTGAAATTGGCAGTGAAGGGCGTAACTTTCAATTTTGCCATCATCTGGTTTTATTTGACTTGCCCTTAAGCCCTGATCTACTTGAACAACGAATTGGGCGTTTGGATCGAATAGGGCAGCATCACAGTGTGCAAATACATTTGCCTTATTATCAACACAGTGCAACGGAAGTGTTAATGCGTTGGTATCATGAAGGGTTGGAGGCATTTACACGTGTTTGTTCAACAGGAGATGCCCTCTATCATCGTTTTGCACAGCCACTTAGAGATGCAATGCGTCACCCGGGCGAGCGCCACGCTTTGCAAAAACTGCTTGAGGAAACCCAGCAAGAGCGACAAGAGCTGGAAAGTGAGTTGTCTTTTGGGCGAGATCGCTTACTTGAAATGTCGAGCTTTAATGCAGCAAAAGCCGATTCAGTCATCAGCCAAATTCATGAGCTGGAAAATGGTAAGGCGTTACAAGACTATGCCGAAAAGCTGTTTGATCGATTTGGAATTGCAGTTCAGCCTCATGGTGAAAGGGGGTTAGTCGTTCATCCTGGAGAGCAGATGCTGTACCAGCTATCTGAGCTTCCGGAAGATGGCATGACTTTAACTTTCAGTCGTAAAGAGGCATTGTCACGTGAGGACGTTGAGTTTTTAAGTTGGGAACACCCATTATTGCTAGAGTTAATGGAGTTGTTAACTCGCAATGATCTTGGTAATAATGCATTAGGTGTACTCAAACTGCCGGCCTTACCTGCGGGAACCCTGTTGGTTGAAATGGTGTTTACGCTAAATCTCGCAGTGCCCAGATCGCTTCAGCTAGCACGTTACTTGCCCTCTGGCTATTTAAGAGTTTTAACGGGACCAGAAGGGCAGGATTTGTCGGCTGTATTGGCACATAAGCCTTTAAATCAATTGGTACAACCTGTGCCTTTAGCAACCAGTAGTAATATGGCAAGAGTTGCGCGTGATAACATCGTCTTGCAATTAAAGCATGGGCAAGCGATTGTGGATAAGCAATTGCCAGGTTTAATTGAATCGGCTTTGCACAGTTTACTGAGTGATCGAACGAATGAGTTGGAGCGCCTTAAAGCACTGGCGGCTGTCAACCCAGCGATCCATCCGCAGGAGATAAGTCAGCATGTTGACGATACAGAGATGATGAGGCTCGCACTGGAACGAGCGAGCCTGCGTTTAGATGCCTTACGTGTGATTGTCGTGTCGGAGTAAAAGCACACTGACTTAGGCGTAGGATGTGGCTCGTCGGTTACTTGACCAGACGAGCCACATAGCCACTAAAATGGCCGGTAACATTAATAGATTCAGTAACTCCCATCCCAATAGGCTTTGCCAATAGCCAGCCAGTAGGCTGCCAAGAGCAGCAAAGCCGAATACCAGTAAGTCATTCATTCCCTGTACTTTTGCTTTTTCTGCCGGTGCATAGGTTTGTGTAAGCAGCGTTGTGGCACCAATAAATGTAAAGTTCCAGCCAATTCCCAGTGCAACTAATGCGGTCCAGAAATGCCAATAGCCCGTGCCTAATTGGTTTAAAATAACGCAGGTAATCAGCAGTAAACAACCCGCTTGTATAACCTTAGTCGCGGAAAAATATGAAATTAAGCGGCCCGTGATGAAGGATGGGGCAAACATACCGAGTACATGCCACTGGATAACGCTGGCTGTACTGCTGAAACTAAAACCACACGCTTGCATTGCTAAGGGGGTTGCAGTCATGACCAGTACCATCACACCGTAACCGATCATGCCAGCACAAACTGCAGACACCAGCCGAGGTTGCTGAAAAAGTTCACGGTATGAACGAGTCGCTCCTTTTTGTTCTGCAAGGTTCGGTTTTTGCAAGGGTAAGAGTGCGATCAGTAGAGTTGTAAGGCTGTAGAGCGCAATTAATACCGCAAATGCTCCTAAATAAGGAATGTCCGATACCCAATCCTCCGCCCATATAGCTAAATTAGGCCCTAAAATGGCGGCAAGCACACCGCCAACCATGACAAGACTGATGGCGCGAGGGTGTTGATGAGGAGGGCAGCCTTCAATCGCAGCAAAACGATATTGTTGACCAACACCAATGGCCATTCCTAATAAGAAGGTACTCAGGCAAAATAGTGTAAAATTTTGATTTAACAGCGCGAAGTAGGCTAAGAACGCACCACTAACCCCGATGAGATTGCCAAGCATAAATCCGGTTTTTCGACCCAGCCATCGCATTAAGAGTGCGGCGGGTAGCGTGACCCCCATCAGCCCAAGAAATTGTAATGCGACAGGCAAGGTGATTAACGTCAGGGATGGGGCGATGTGTTGTCCAATCAGTGCAGTGACAGAAACCAATAAAATGTTACCCGAGACCAGTAAGGCTTGGCCTAAAGCAAGCCCCCAGACAGTGATAGGAAGAGACATGAGGTGCGTCCATAGTTCGCAAATGAGAATACGCGAATATAACACTTTAGCCGTAAAAGTTCAGAACAGGATGTTCAAATGAGATTATTTATTGCGGAAAAACCATCCTTAGGAAGAGCCATTGCCAATGCATTACCAGGCCCGCAACAAAAAGGAGATGGGTACATTAAGTGTGGTGCAGATACAGTTGTTAGTTGGTGTATTGGTCATTTATTGGAGCAAGCTGAGCCTGATGCCTATGACCCGATTTTTAAAGCATGGCGATTTGAGCATTTGCCTATTGTTCCTCGCGAATGGCAGTTACAGCCAAAAACGAACACACGAAAGCAACTGACGGTGCTTAAAAAGCTGGTCAAAGAGGCGGATGAGTTGATCCATGCCGGTGATCCAGATCGTGAAGGGCAGTTATTGGTCGATGAAGTCATTGCATGGTTCAAGGTTACCCCTCAAAAGCGAGCGACGGTTCAGCGTTGTTTGATCAGTGATCTCAATCCTGATGCGGTTCGTCGAGCGCTTGCTCAGCTTAAGCCCAACCAAGGATTCATTCCCCTGTCGACATCTGCATTGGCGCGTTCGCGGGCTGATTGGTTGTATGGTATTAATCTGACTCGGGCGTGCACCTTACAGGGGCAAAAGGCTGGCTATCAAGGGGTGTTGTCAGTGGGGCGAGTACAGACGCCCATTCTTGGGTTGGTTGTGCGACGTGATGAAGCGATCGAGGCTTTTGTCAGCAAACCCTTTTATGAGGTATTGGCTAATGTGCAAACGGATGCAGGTGAGAGCTTTCAGGCTAAGTGGCAGCCAAGTGAAGCCTGTGCTGCTTATCAGGATGAAGACGGGCGAGTTGTCTCAAAAGCCTTGGCTGAAAATGTAGTGCGTCGAATTGCTGGGCAACCTGCTCATATCACCCAGTTGAGTCGCAAAACAAAACAGCAGCCCCCGCCTTTACCTTACAGCTTGTCTTCATTGCAGATTGATGCTGGTAAGCGTTATGGCATGAGTGCTCAGCAGGTATTGGATACCTGTCAAAGTCTTTATGAAAAGCACACCTTAATCACTTACCCGCGATCAGACAGTCGTTATTTACCTGAGGAGCATTATGATCGGGCACCTCGTGTCATTCAGGCTGTTCGTAATACGTGTTCAGCTTTGACTGAGGCTGTGAATGGAGCGGATCTGAGTTTACGCAGCAAAGCATGGAATGATAAAAAAGTCGATGCGCATCACGCGATTATACCCACTGAAAAGCAAGTCAGTGGTACGCGCTTATCAACAGATGAACAGCGTCTCTATGAATTGATTGCTCGCCAGTATTTGCTCCAGTTTTATCCAAATTGGCGTTACCACGATACAGAGGTGATACTGGATATTGCCGGTGGCTGTTTCATCGCTCGCGCGCGCGAAACGTTGGAAAGTGGGTGGAAGGTATTGTTTCCATCTCGTTCGAAGGATGATGACGGTGATGAAGGCATACAGTCCGCCTTGCCGCCACTTCAGCAAGGTCAGACACTGCAGTGTCTGGGCGGAGTGTTGCAGGAAAAAATGACCCAGCCACCTAAGTATTTCACCGATGCAACGTTACTGGCAGCCATCACGGGTATTGCGCGTTATGTCAAAGACCCAGACATCCGAAAAATTTTGCGAGAAACCGATGGATTAGGTACCGAAGCGACCCGTGCGGGGATTATTGAGCTGTTGTTTAAACGGCATTTTCTGATGCGCCAAGGCAAGCAAATACTGGCAACCGCTGCGGGTAAAGCCTTAATTAATAGTTTGCCTGAGTCCACTACATTGCCTGATATGACGGCCGAATGGGAGGCGCGCCTAAATGCCATTAGTCAGCGAGAAGACAGCTATCAGGCATTTATGCAGAGCTTAGAAGCGACTCTTGGTGATTTGATTAGTCAAGTGGGGCAAACGGCTGTAAAGGTTCCTGCGGGTGCGGGAACTCGTCAGAAACGCAAAAGCGTTCGTCGTTCTAGAAAAAATACAAGTAAAAAATAGGTTGGTTGCTGGCGGTGTATCTATCTGGAATAGGAGGAGCATCAAACGCAAGTTAATCTATCTTCCCCAAGCCAAACCTATAATGCTGTTTTAATAACGACTTTGGAGACATGATGTCTATACCTGTTGCCTACCTGGCGGTGGTGTTAATTTGGTCCACCACACCTCTGACGATTGCTTGGAGCAGTGAAACAATTGATCCAGTGCTAGCTGGTTGGCTGCGTATGGGGATCGCTGCTGTTCTTGGCTTGGGGTTGTTAGGGATTCTTCGCATTCGTCTTCCACTGAATTTTCAGGCCCAGTTGACCTATGCCTATGCGTCACTCGGCGTGTTTGGTGCTATGTGCTGCACCTATATTGCATCGCGATATGTGCCTTCAGGTTTAATCTCAATTATTTTTGGTCTGGCCCCCATTCTATCGGCTATTTTCGGTATGGGGTTGCTGAACGAACCCGCCTTGAGGGCTTATCGATGGCTTGCCAGTTTTTTAGCGTTTCTGGGACTTGGGGTAATTTTTACGGACGATGTTGCACTGGGGCGCGACAGTCTTCCGGGTGTGTTTCTATTGTTGATGGCCGTTGTTCTGTTTAGCCTAAGTGGCGTATTAGTGAAGCGTGCCAGTGCTCAGGTTCACCCTTTGGCCCATACCGTTGGGGCTTTGCTGTGGTCTTTACCGGGCTTTGGCATTACTTGGTGGTTAATGGGGGCGGCACCTTTGGTCATCGACCCATCGAGTCGAGCGTTTTGGTCGGTCTTATACTTGGCTATTTTTGGCTCCTTAGTTGGTTTTGTTAGCTATTTTCATGTACTACGTCATTTACCTGCTAGTACGGTAGCACTTGTAACGCTGATTACTCCCGTGTTTGCCTTGATGTTGGGGCACTTGCTGAATGCAGAGCCACTGACACCTAGGTTATGGCAAGGGTGCTTGTTAGTGGTTGGCGGTTTAGCTTTGTTTTTCTGGGGGCATCGAATTCCCGTCCGTCAACCTAAATGAGGGGAGTCGCTTGATACGTAGTAACACTGTAATACCCTTAAGGCCGTGGTCTATGAGAGTCTTAACACAGGGTTATAACAAGTAAAGGAGGCCCCAGATGAGCAAGAAAATATTGATGATTACCGGAGATTTCACCGAGGATTATGAAACTATGGTGCCGTTTCAAGCCCTGCAAGCATTTGGCCATAAGGTTCATGCCGTATGCCCAGACAAGCAAGCAGGTGACAGCATCGCCACTGCTATTCATGATTTTGAAGGAGATCAGACCTACAGCGAGAAACCAGGCCACCGATTTACGTTGAATGCCAGTTTCGATTCGGTTGAAGCAAGTGATTACGATGCTTTGGTCATTCCAGGAGGTCGTGCCCCCGAATACCTCCGCTTGAATCCAAAGGTGTTGGCAATGGTGCAGCATTTTGCAGAAACAAATAAACCCATTGCGGCCATTTGCCATGGTGCACAATTGCTATCAGCTGCTAAAGTGTTAGAAGGGAAACGCTGCTCAGCCTACCCGGCTTGTCGGCCTGAAGTGGAGGCCAGTGGCGCCGAGTATGCCGATATTGCTGTGGATGCAGCCATAACGGATGGTAATTTGGTGACAGCGCCAGCTTGGCCTGCCCATCCGGACTGGTTAGCACAGTTCCAAAAACTGCTGACGTAAATCTGATATAAGGAGAGGGGTATGTGCCGATTATTCATCAATGCCGATCCGGCTTTATGGAAAAGTGACACGCACTCATTGCGTATCGATGGGATGGTGACCAGCGTTCGGATGGAAAAATATTTCTGGAAGTTGCTGGAAGAAATCGCTCAACGCGATGGTATGCAAACCCCTCAACTTATCACCCGACTTTACCATGAGTCGATTGATGCTGGGCATGATTTGGGTAACTTCACCTCTTTTCTGCGAGTGTGTGCTTTGCGTTATCAGGCATTACAGCTTCAAGGTGAGATCCCAATCAATCCTAGTGTTTCAATCGCCTCACTTGATGCGGATCAGATTCTACAGCGGGAGCAGCAGTCTAGGCATCATTAATACACCAGCAGTCCTTGCACCAATAGGGATCAATTGCTAACGTGTGATTTTGTCGTCAGACCCTAAGGGTTGAACCCGATAGCACACGTATGCGGACTATATGACTCCTTGTATTAACCTATTAAAAAAAGCGAACGTTTCTTTTCAGATTCATGAATATCAACATGATCCAAGTGTAAGTTCTTATGGCCTAGAAGCCGCTGAAAAACTTGGAGTGTCATCTGAACGCGTTTTTAAAACTCTCGTTGTCAGCCTCGATGGCAAAGAGCTTGTTGTAGCCGTTGTCCCTGTTGCCGAGCGTTTGAATCTAAAGCGCTTGGCTAAAGTCAGTGGCGCAAAAAAAGTTGAAATGGCGAATAAAGCTCAAGTAGAGCGTGTAACTGGGTATGTGCTCGGTGGTGTTAGCCCCCTCGGCCAGAAAAAGCGGCTTAGAACCTTTATTGATCGCTCAGCAGAAACATTAACGTCTATGTTCGTGAGCGCAGGGCGTCGGGGGTTAGATGTTGAGTTACATCCATCCGATTTTAAGTCTTTAACAGAAGGGCAATGGGCAGGTCTTGTTCTTGACTAGTCGATTCTGTGTGCATCAACATCCAGTTTATAAACACTTGATCCAAGCATAAAGGCTTTACCTTTGTAGCGCTCATCTCCTGTGCTTGTGAACTCAAATAGATAGGTTCGTTTTAAATGTAAATGGCCAGCTTCATTTCGTGCAGGTCTTATTTTGATCAGGGCAATGCTTTGATCGAGTAACTGTAAATGATGTCTATCACAATATTGTATCACCGCTTTCAGTGCCTGTTCTTTTGCCTTTAGGTTGTTCCACCAGGTCAATGCAATGACGCCGATGCCAAGAAAAACCACAAGATCAATTAAATCCAATGTCATAGTCGAATCTACCCGTTATCAAAGGCAGTTAAAGTGTGAGGCGAAGTATTTGTTAAAAGCCTTACATTTGCAACGCTGTTAATACTTGATAAAAATGGTAAGGTATAGGCGATGGTCGAATGACGGAGGTTAAGTGATGGCGTACAACCGAACCCTAGAAAAACTCAATTTTGATAATACATATCGGCAGTTACCCGATACCTGGTACCAGTTGAGAGAGCCAGAGCCCCTTAAAAATGTTCATTTGATTAGCTTTAATCCGAGGGTGGCGGCCTTGCTGGATTTAGATCCTTGTCAAACGCATCCAGACGGATTGATAAAGTATTTTTCGGGAATGGAGCCTTTGCCGGGCGCTGAGCCGTTGGCAATGAAATATACAGGGCATCAGTTTGGTCATTACAATCCAGATTTAGGGGATGGTAGAGGGTTGCTACTGGGTGAAGTGGTGAACTCTAAAGGGCAACGTTGGGATTTACATCTCAAGGGAGCTGGACGAACAGCGTTTTCACGTTTTGGCGATGGGAGAGCAGTGCTACGTTCCAGTATTCGAGAATACTTGGTAAGCGAAGCGATGACAGGCCTAGGTATTCCTTCGACACAAGCCCTTTGTTTGTTAGGCAGTGAAGAGTATACGCGGCGTATAGGTATGGAGCCCTGTGCCCTAGTGGTTAGGGTGACGCCTTGTCACATACGCTTTGGGCATTTTGAATATTTCTATTACAGTAATCGCCATGATGATCTCAAGCGCTTGGCTGATTATTGCCTCGATCGCTTTTATCCGAGTTTGCGGAGTCATGAAAATCCGTATTTGGAAATGTTCAAAGAAATTGCCAATCGTACAGCGCGTTTAGTCGCTTGGTGGCAAGCCTATGGCTTCGTTCATGGTGTTTTGAACACAGATAATATGTCTATTATTGGTGAAACGTTCGACTATGGCCCTTTCACATTTCTGGATAATTATGAGCCTGATCACATTGCCAACAAAAATGATGATGCAGGGCGATATGCTTTTTTCCGTCAACCTGCCGTTGTTTTATGGAATATGGCCTGTTTGGCTCAGGCGCTGTTGCCCTTGGTTGAGCGCAAAGCATTAGAGGCGGAATTGGCCGTTTTTTCCGAACAGCAAGCCCGCTTTGAGTTGGAGCGTAAGTGTGCACGTTTAGGGCTTTTGAAATCCAAGCCTGAAGATGCTGATTTAATTGCAGAGCTTTGGGATTTATTTAAAAAGGATAGAGTGGATATTCACCGTTTTTTTAGTGACTTAGTCGATATCCCCCTTGTTGATTTGTTGAGTGTAACGGATATCGCGAATTATTTTCCGACAAAAGCACCTGTTTTTTTACAATGGCTAGAAAAATATTATAGGCGTGCTTCTTTAGAGGCGGCGAGTCCTGCGATTCGACGTGCACAAATGCGCTCCGTGAATCCTTATTATATTCTACGGAACTACATGGCTGAGGAGGCAATTCGAGAAGCTGAGCAAGGTGATTACCGCAAGGTGAATGAATTGATGCCGTTGTTGCGTTGCCCGAGTGATTTACGACCGGATATGACATCCTTTACACAAGCCCCACCAGAATGGGCTGCGGCTATTTGTTTAACCTGCTCATCTTAATGCGCGAGGTCAATAATGTACTTTGAGATCAGTGATCTAATTACTTTTTGATACATTAAAAGCAATGGAATTAATGCATGTTTACTGTATATTTGAAGGGCCTTTATCCTTGCCGAGATGAGATTTATGGACGTTTTACTAGAGTTTTTGACCTATAACTGGGTTAACCTTATGGCGTTGGCCTGGTTTCTCTTTTGCTTTAACGGCTATATGTATTATGCGAGAGCAAAAAGTTATACCACACCCTGCCTTGCGAGCATCATGCATATTTATCGGACTGAATGGATGATTCGCATGCTCACGCGAGATAATCGTATTGCGGATACAACGGCGATTGCTAACCTTGAACGAAGTGTATCCTTTTTTGCCAGCACAACCATTCTAGTCATGGCCGGTATACTGACAGTCATGAGCTCGACGGAAAAGGCGATTAACCTGATTGAAGAAATACCGTTTGCAATGGCGGCAACTAAGCAAGAATGGGAGTTAAAACTACTGGTGATGCTCATGTTGTTTGTCTACGCCTTTTTCAAATTCACATGGAGTCTGAGACAATATGGTTTTGCGTCGGTGATGATCGGTGGTGCTCCTTTGCCATCAGAGAGTATCAGTGAACGTGAACGTGATGCACATGCCGCTCGTATTGCGAAAATGACGTCAATGGCAGCTAACAGTTTTAATATAGGCCTCCGATCCTATTATTTCAGTATTCCCGTCATGGTATGGCTCATTAATCCTTGGTTATTTATACTCCTTAGCTGCATTGTAGTTTTTGTGCTTTATCGACGTGAATTTACCTCTTCCACGATGAAAACCCTAACGATGAGTTCAGAGTTAAATCGTCCGATTGTAAACACAAGCGAAAATGGTACACGCTGAAGACTTGAAATTCAGGTTTGCGCCCTCATCATTCATGCATGATCAGATGATGAGCCTCTAACACTAGCGGCTCATCAAGATACTTTGGAGATAACGCACGGGTCACGAAGTGTGTCCAAGCGTGTGTTTTTTATCCTTAACATGAACAGAGGTAGCGATGAGTACAGAAACCAGCAAAGAGACACTTGGCTTTCAAACAGAAGTTAAACAATTACTGCACCTCATGGTGCATTCGTTGTATTCGAACAAGGAAATTTTTCTTCGTGAGTTGATTTCTAACGCATCTGATGCCGCTGAAAAATTGCGCTTCGAAGCGGTCTCTAAGGGTGATATTTACGAAGGCGATTCTGATCTTAAAATCCATATCACCTTTGATAAAGACGCTAAAACGGTGACGATTGAAGACAATGGCATCGGGATGACTCGTCAGGAAGTGATTGATCATCTTGGTACTATCGCTAAGTCTGGAACCGCTAGCTTTTTATCCAATATGACGGGTGATCAATCTAAAGATTCTCAGTTGATTGGGCAGTTTGGTGTGGGTTTTTACTCCGCCTTTATTGTGGCCGATAAAGTTGATGTATTTACGCGCCGTGCAGGTGAGGCGATTACCAATGCTGTTCATTGGTCGTCCATGGGTGAGGGCGAATTCACGATAGCGACCACTGAAAAAGCGGGACGTGGTACACGTATCGTATTGCACCTGAAAGAAGGTGAAGAAGAGTTTGCAGATGGATGGCGTTTACGCTCGCTTGTACGCAAATACTCTGACCACATCAGTTTCCCAGTGCTGATGCAGAAGGATACGCCTGCGTTGGATGCCGATGACGAAGATGGCGAAAAAGCTGAGGTTTCAGCGGTGCCTGAGTTTGAGTCAGTCAACCGAGCAACAGCGCTTTGGACGCGTAGTAAATCTGAAGTTAAAGATGAAGACTACACTGAATTTTACAAGCATATCTCTCATGATTTCACCGACCCGTTGACTTGGTCACATAACAAGGTTGAGGGTAACCTTGAATACACAAGCCTGCTCTATTTACCAGAGAAAGCTCCTTATGATTTATGGAATAGAGAAGCCCCCAAAGGCTTAAAACTCTATGTTCAGCGCGTTTTTATTATGGATCAGGCCGATCAGTTCTTGCCCCTATACTTGCGTTTTATCAAGGGAGTTATTGATACCAATAATCTATCTCTGAACGTTTCTCGCGAGATTTTGCAAAAAGACTCTAATGTCGATAAGTTGCGTACTGCCTTGACTAAGCGTGTGCTGGATATGCTATCCAAGCTTGCGAAGGATGATGCTGAAAAATACAGTACTTTCTGGAAAGAGTTCGGTCAGGTTCTGAAAGAGGGCCCAGCTGAAGATTACTCTAATCGCGAAAAGATTCTTAAACTGATGCGCTTTGCTTCAACGCATACAGGAAACTCAGAGCAGTCTGTAAGCCTTGAAGATTATATTGCCCGTATGAAAGAGGGGCAAGAAAAGATCTATTACGTGGTTGCTGATAACTACAACACGGCTAAAAATAGCCCGCATCTCGAAATCTTCCGTAAAAAAGAAATAGAAGTACTCTTGCTCACTGATCGCATTGATGAGTGGATGATGGGGCAGCTCTTCGATTTTGATGGTAAGTCTTTCCAAGACGTGACGAAGGGTGAGCTGAATCTTGGTCAGGTTGAAACCGAAGACGAGAAAAAACAGCAGGAAGAAACCGCTAAACAATTGGATGGCCTGATTGAGCGGATCAAGCCTGTTCTGGCTGAGCAGGTGTCGGATGTGCGAGTAACGCATCGTTTAACGGACTCACCTGCGTGCCTTGTTCTTGGTGACTACGACATGGGTCTACAGATGCGTAAGATTATGGAAGCGGCCGGTCAGAAGGTTCCAGACACCAAGCCCATTTTTGAGCTGAACCCAGAACATCCATTGATCGTAAAACTTGATCAAGAGCCTGATGAAGAGCGTTTCTCCGAGCTGGCTAAAATCCTGTTTGATCAAGCTCAGATTGCAGCGGGGGGGCAGTTAGATGATCCTTCGGCCTACATTGCTCGATTGAATAAGCTTTTGTTGGAGTTGAGCGCTTAATATCTGCTTTTACTAAAAAGCCTGATGCAGTTTTATGGCAGCATCAGGCTTTTTTCGTTCTAGATGATCCAAAGCAAAAACCAGAACTTAATCTATCGATTTGTTGGCTCTTCTCGGGTATCCTCGGGTTAAATAGCTGTCGATGAGGTTATAAAAATGAAAAAAGTGCTTTCATCAGTAGGTGTCATAAGTTTATGTTTAAGTGCTTCAATCGCATGGTCACAAGATGACTTACAAGGCATCTTAGATCGCCATTGTCTAGCGTGCCATAATGCAGGTTTAGCAGGTGCCCCCAAAATGGATGATGTAGCTGCTTGGGCCCCTCGGCTAGAAAAGGATTTAGATGCCCTAACTCAAACAGTCATTTCCGGAAAAGGGGCTATGCCGCCTAAAGGAACTTGCTTTAGTTGCTCTGATAGTACACTTAAAGCAGCCGTTGAGCTGATGATTCAGCCGTTTAAATAATCATAGAGTAAATGAATTTGTCCTATGTCTTATCGACCTAAAGGGAGGTGAGTACTCAGGGTTTTTCAAATATCGAGGTGAAGTATGTCAGAGGAGCAAACGTTTCCTGAGTCTTGTTTTGCGTCTGTTCTAGCGGTCACGGCGGACTGTGTTTTCATAATTAAAGATCAGTGTATCCAGTATGTGAGTGTTGGCGATGAGGTGTGGCTCAATCCTGATTCAATACGTGGCTTATCAATTGAAAGTGTGTTGTCAGACGTAATTTTAACAACGTTGCGTGAGCAGATATCCACTGCAAAAGATTCCGGAGAAGTAAGCAAGGCTCGCTATATTTTTCGTCCTGAGCATTTGCCTGAGCTGAAAACCTTGGGTTTGTCGGAAACCATTTGGTTTGAAGCGCGTTTAAGTTGTGTCGATTCTGACACTTATGTCTGGGCTTTGCGTAACATTAATGATCGGAAGAAGTTAGAGCGTAAGATAAGCCATCAAGCTCAGCGTGATTCATTAACGGGTGCTTATAACCGAAGGGCGCTAATACCTGTTATGGAGCAAAATATAGCGCAAGCGCAGCGTTATGATGGTATTTGCAGTATGTTGTTGATTGATATTGATGATTTTAGTCGCATAAATGATGATTTTGGCTGGGATGCGGGTGATCAGTTGTTGCGTCAAATTGTTACCTCGCTTTATCAAATGAAACGTACCGCTGATTTCTTGGTGAGGTTTGGCGATGATCAAATTGGGTTGTTTTTGCCAGAAACAAATCATGAGCAGGCCGTTCTTGCTGGTGAACGTGCGCGCCGTTTAGTCGGTGAGTTGGACATTCCTTCTGCATCAGGTAATGTCTCCTGTACAGTCAGTGTAGGGGTCTCAAGCTTATCAGGTCCTGAAGATACGGCTGCTGAAATGATGAAGCGAATTATTGAGAATCTTGCAATTGCCAGACATTGCGGTGGAAATCGAGTTGAAGGCGATTCTTAATTATTTGTATGCTTAACTTAACAGCACCAAGTCCAATTGAATAACTGGACTTGGTGCTTGTCGTTTAGTCAATACGTGCCTTGAGGGCATTGATGAGCTCTGACATTTCCACATCGGTGCCAATGGTGATTCGTAAGAATTGATCAATTCCTGCGCGCGTGAAATGACGAACAAGAATGTTTTTGTCTCGCAAATACTGCATCAGCTCTTTGGCATCATATTTGGGGTGAGAGGCGAAGATAAAGTTTGCCGCTGAGGGTAAAACATTAAAACCTAGATCGACCAGTGCGCTTGAAGCATGATCGCGTGTGGACTTAATGCGTTGGCAGGTGGCTTGGAAGTAAGTTTCATCTTTCAGCGATTCAGTTGCTGTGGCGATGGCGAGCATGTCGAGTGGATAGGAGTTAAAGCTATTCTTGACTCTTTCTAAGCCTGCAATGAGTTCGGGGTGGCCAAAAGCACAGCCAACTCTCATGCCTGCAAGCGATCTGGATTTTGAGAAAGTATGTGAAACAAGTAGATTTGGGTATTGATTGATTAAAGAAATAGCACTTCTTGCGCCAAAATCGACATAGGCTTCATCAACCAATACAAGTGTTTCTGTATTGCGTTTCAGTAAGGTTTCAATTTCATCCAAGCCGATAGCTATGCCAGTTGGGGCATTTGGGTTGGCAAAAATAATCCCTGTGTTTTCGGAAGTGTAATCATCAAGATTGATTTCAAAATTTGCATTCAGCGGAATTTTTCTGGCTTCTATATTTAGTAAGTCACAATACACTTCATAAAAGCTATAGGTTGTTTCTGGCATTGACAGGGGTTTTCCATGACGGAAAAAAGCCATGAATGCCAAGGCTAGAACTTCATCCGAACCATTTCCAACAAACACTTGAGATTTATCGATTTTATGATATTCCGCCAATCCTTGTTTTAGGATGGAGGCATCAGGGTCTGGGTATAAACGCAATCGTGAGGTGTCGAATTCGCGAATGGCGTTTGTGACCGCTGGCGCGGGTGGGTAGGGGTTTTCGTTCGTGTTGAGTTTAATTAAATTCAACACTTTTGGTTGTTCGCCTGGCGTGTAGGGAACGAGTGAGCGAATTGCCGGACTCCAAAACTTACTCATAATGCAATGCGTCCCGTCAAAAGTAAAAAATACGACTATTCTAACAAAATAGAGCAGCTTAACGCATCTGTTTAGATGCTCGGTGTTCTGCTCATCGAAAAGAGTGGGGGGGTTAGTTTAAGCTGTCTTCGCTGCGGTCTAGAATACCAATGTCTAGCATTGGCGCGGCATCTATATGATGGGCATCCAGCATTTCTACAACTCGCTGGAAGGACGCCAGAATCATTGATTGTTCCCATGCTTGTAAGTGGTCAAACTGTTTAATGAAAACATCTTGCAGCGTGGTGGGCGCAGATTTAAGCAGTTCGACGCCTTCATCAGTCGTCACGACGTGCACTTTACGTTTGTCGCTTTGACTGCGCTCGCGTTTTACCAATAGTTTCCGTTCTAAACGATCCAGAATACTGGTAACGGTTGCTTGTGTTAAGTTCATCTCCTTCGCTAATGAGCCTACTGTAATAGGCCCTTTCGATTCTAATGTTTGCATTAATAAAAGCTGCGGTAGGGTAAGACCTGTCATGCGGCTAAGGTGTTTGTCATACATATCAGTTGCTCGAACTATCTGACGTAGCATGACTAAGAGTTCTTGACTTTTTTGCATAAGGCTCGCGCGATCGGGTTGGGTGCTAGGTGACAAAATCTGAGTGTGATTTTTAACCTTATTCGCTTTGTATTGCAAACTTATCATTGTCAAACCTTCTGGTATTATCCAATGCAATTCTATTGAATTTTATGGGTGATTGTCTGTTGTTTAGACCCCCTTAGTCAGCATTACATCCCTTTTATGCCCGTATTTAGGGTTGAAATAACCTTTGTATTATGTTTTATAATAAAAAGCATTGAAATGCAAATATATAGAAAGGCTATGAATATTACTCAATTAAACTTTTGTAAACCCGAGCCAGCGGATGGCCCAGCTTTGCATGCGTTGATTAAACGCTGCCCACCTTTAGATACGAATTCAGTTTATTGCAACCTTTTGCAGTGCTCTGACTTTGCACAAACCTCGATCGCTGTGAAGTCAGCCGATGGGGGGTTGTTGGGTTTTGTATCAGGCTATGTGCCCCCAGGTCGTCTGAAAACATTGTTCATTTGGCAGGTTGCCGTAGCACCTGAATGCCGTGGTCAGCAGCTTGCAAAGCGTATGTTGCATGCATTGGTGAGGCGCGTATCTGCAGACAAAGGCATCGCGTATTTAGAAACGACTATAACACCAGGCAATCAAGCATCTGAGGCATTGTTTGAGCGTTTCTTTAATGATTTGTCTGCGCCAGTAGAAACATCTGTTTTGTTTTCAAAAGAGCAGCACTTCAACGGGCAGCATGAAGATGAGGTTTTGTATCGAGCAGGTCCTTTCATTGTTCAACAAAGCGACACGATGCAAAACAGCACGACACAAACACACTAACAAGTAAAAGGGAGTCAAGTATGAATATTTTTGAGCAATTGGAATCTTGTGTACGTACCTATTCACGTTCATTTCCAGTGGTTTTTAATCGAGCGAAAGGCGCGTCTCTTTTTACAGAGGCAGGGGCTGAGTATGTGGATTTTTTGGCGGGTGCGGGTACTTTAAACTATGGCCACAATCACCCTGTGCTGCAAAAAGCATTGGTTGACTACATCTTATCAGATGGTATTACGCATGGGCTTGATATGTACTCCAGTGCAAAAGAGGCCTTTTTAAATACCTTCCATGACATTATTTTAGAACCAAGGGGAATGGGGGATTTTCGAGTTCAGTTTACAGGTCCGACAGGTACAAACTCTGTAGAGGCAGCGTTGAAGTTGGCCCGTAAAGTGACTGGTCGAAGCGAAATTATTTCGTTTACGAACGGTTTTCATGGCGTATCAGGCGGAGCTTTAGCTTGTACGGGGAATGAACACCATAGAGGGGGGATGGGGGCTTCTTTATCAGATGTTACTCGTATGCCCTTTGATGGCTATTTAGGTGAAGGGGTAGATACCACTGAATATTTAGATAAGGTTCTATCTGACCCCAGCAGTGGTGTTGACCATCCCGCGGCGGTAATAGTAGAGACTATCCAGGGTGAGGGCGGTTTAAATGCGGCTTCCTATGATTGGTTAAGAAATTTAGAACGTGTTTGCCGTAAGCATAAAATGTTACTAATAGTGGATGATATTCAGTCAGGATGTGGTCGTTCTGGGCGCTTTTTTAGCTTTGAGGATGTAGGCATTAAACCTGATATTGTGACGTTGTCAAAGTCACTCAGTGGTTACGGTCTTCCTTTTGCTCTGACTATTTTCCGTAGTGAGCTAGATCAATGGTCTCCTGGCGAGCATAACGGAACCTTCCGTGGTAATAACCATGCATTTGTAACGGCGACGGCGGCATTCAAGACATTCTGGAAAGATGATGTGTTTGCGAGTGAGGTTAGACGTAAAGCCGAAATGCTCAGAAAGGGTTTATCCGATATTATTCGTAAACATGGCTTCAAAACCATGACGCTCAAGGGGCGTGGTTTAATGAGTGGTATCGAATGTGAAACGGGTGAGCTTGCAGATCGAGTAACCAGTTTGGCGTTTGAAAAAGGATTGGTAATAGAGACCAGTGGTGCGCATGGGCAGGTCGTTAAGTGTTTGGTGCCTTTAGTTATCACGGATCTGCAGATTGAGTTTGGCTTGGGCGTGTTGAACGAGTGTTTTGCGCAAGCGCTTTCAGAGCAGCAAAGAAAAGCATCTTAATTAGAATCTGAGGAGAGTTGTATGATTGTAAGGCATTTGAAGGACTGTGAAGCCTCTGAAAGGCGTGTTGTTTCAGAAAATTGGGAAAGCACAAGGATGTTGTTAAAAGATGATCAGATGGGGTTTTCATTCCATATTACTACAATTTATGCCAATACTGAGACACATATTTGGTATCAGAATCATTTGGAGTCTGTGTATTGTATGAGCGGAACGGGTGAAATTGAAACCTTAGCTGATGGAAGGGTGTATCCAATTGAACCAGGGATGTTATATATACTGGATCAGCATGATGAGCATCTATTGCGCGCAACCACGGAGATGAAGATGGCATGCGTTTTTAATCCGCCTCTGAGTGGTAAAGAAGTACATGATGAAAACGGCGTTTACCCCGTTGATGACTCGAAATAGTGACAGGAGTTGGCATGCACACAGTTGAAAAAATTGGCGGCACGTCCATGAGCCGCTTTGACGAGCTGTTAAGGACTATTTTAATTGGTGAGCGTCAAGGTGCTGAGCTATATCAGCGAATCTTTGTTGTATCCGCCTATGCTGGGATAACAAACCTTTTACTGGAGCATAAAAAAACAGGTGAGCCGGGTGTCTATGCAAGCTTTGCTGAAGCAGAGAATGAGGCCGCTTGGATACAAGCACTAGAGGTGGTTCGCTCAAAAATGCTAGAGATCAATTCGAGCCTGTTTGAGCCAAGTGTGTGTGTGCATTCAGATACATTTATTAGCACGCGAATTGATGAGGCAATTGCATGGATGAAGAGCTTGCAATCTCTATGTGCTTGCGGCCACTTCCAGCTCGACGAGCATTTACTGAAAGTGAGAGAAATGCTGGCGTCTCTAGGAGAAAGTCATAGTGCGTTCAATACGGTTTTAGCGTTGCAAAATGAAGGTGTTAATGCCAAATTGATTGATTTGTCGGGTTGGCATCAGAGTCAGCCTAAGTCCTTTGACGAGACAATTATGGAGCATTTTACTAACGTTGATTTGATGACTGAGTTGCCGATTGTAACAGGTTATACTCATTGCACAGAAGGTGTGATGAGAGTGTTTGATCGCGGTTATAGTGAAATGACCTTTAGTAAAATAGCGACATTGACCCAAGCGGCTGAGGCAATCATTCATAAAGAGTATCACTTAAGCAGTGCAGACCCTGCTGTGGTAGGTGTGGATAAAATTGTGACCATAGGGCGCACAAATTATGATGTTGCGGATCAGTTGTCTAACTTGGGGATGGAAGCAATACATCCAAAAGCTGCAAAAGGATTGCGTCAAAAAGGAATTAAGTTGCGGATAAAAAATGCGTTTGAGCCTAATCATACTGGTACTTTGATTACCCAAGATTATAAGAGTGCCGAGCCTTGTGTTGAAATCATAGCCGGGCGTCGCAATGTTTTCGCGATTGAAATCTTTGATCAAGACATGCTAGGGAACGGTCAATACGATATTGAACTATCGGTACTTTTGCATCAATTAAAATTGTATGTTGTTAACCGAGATTCGGATGCGAATAGTATTACGTACTATGTAGCTGGCTCGCGGAAAATGGTTAACAGGGCTGTTCGTTTAGTTGCTGATGCGTATTCAGGTGCAGATGTTACTTTGCATAAAGTGGCCATTGTGTCTGCCATTGGTTCGGATCTTAAAGTCTCGGGAATTTTAGCGAAGACAGTATCTGCATTGGCCAAAAATAATATTAGCATCCAAGCTTTGCATCAATCGATTCGGCAGGTTGAGATGCAGTGTGTAGTGGATGAGGACGATTACGAAGGTGCGGTTAAAGCCTTGCATCATGCGCTCATTGAGCAAGAAGACCATGGTGATGTGATTTGTGCAGCGGCTTAATTGTTTAGTTACGCAAACTAGCCGGATGTATGTAATCCGGCTAGTTTGAAGAAGTGATCAGGCGTTAGAGGCGATCATCTACGACATCAAAGACGTCACTTATTTGTTTCATTAAGCGACGTTCTTCCATAAGGTCTTCGATTTGACGGCGACGCTTACCATTGTATTTCAAACGGCTGCGCCCAGTATCTTCATCTTCTGAAAATTGTTCGTTCCAGTCCTCTATCTCATCAATAGGGACCTGATCGACACGGATTTTTGTGCCCATCGGCTCTGCTCTCACAGACAAGTGTTAATAAATAGCAATTTAATTGCTGGTATCCAAGTTTAAGGTTCAAAACGTGACATAAGCTCATGTCCTGCTTTATCTCTCCTTAAACGGGAATATAGTGCTGAAATGGTAACTAGCAAAATTGAAATATTTTATAAGACGGATTTAAATAGTCTATAAAAAACTATTTATGTCGGTTCTAAGGGTTGTGATAGCAAAAAGCAGGCGCTAGGCCTGCTTTTTTTAGATCTTGATTATGATAATTAGAGGGTAATTACATCGCCTGAGCATCCGCAAGATAGGGCTTTCAGATCGTTAGTGAAGCTTAGGTCAAAGTCAGAGATTAGATTGTCAGTCGCATCGTCTATAAAGTTGATCTCTTGGAAGTTCTTTGCCTTCATGGTGGCATTGCTGGTCAAATCTGTAATGTATTGGTAACCCCATTTAGATTTGATTGAGAAGTTGTCGGCATCTCCAATAATATTCAATACATCATGGCCCCATCCGCCATTGGCATAGCTACCATTTTCGAAAGAACCTAGGGTTAGCGTATCATTACCAAGACCAAGATCTACTTTGCCTTTGTTGTTGCCAATGTAAACCTGGTCTTGTCCTGCACCAGTGTTCACGCAGCCAGCATTGGTCCCAATCAGGACTTTGTCGTCACCAGACCAGCTTTTAAATACTTTATTGAGTGTTCCGATGCTCGCTTCATTGTTGCCAAAGCCCATGTCGATGTAATTAGCAGATCCACCAACGTACACTTTATCGTTACCTAAGCCTGCAAAGATTTTGTTGGCATTTCCTTCAATCCAAACGACATCGTCTTTTGCGCCTGTACGAATGATTCCAGTTGAGTCACCACCAACATAGAGATCATTGGATCCAAGTGCAAACCATGCACTTTTCAGGTTACCTTCGACCATCACTTGGTTGTCACCCTTCCATGATGTGATCTTGCCAGCATTTCCACCGACGTAGAGTTGGTCGTTGCCACTGCCTAGAGAAGTATACTTGGCGTTTTGATCGACAACCACCGTATCGTTACCTGAGCCTGCGAAAATGAGTTTGGAGTTGCCACCGACCTCGATGCAATCGTCGCCACTGCCCAAGAAAGCAAGTTTAGAGTCTCCGCCAATGAGTACTGTGTCTTCACCAGACCCTGCGGATACTAGCTTTGAGTTACCATCGATTTTGACTTTGTCATCTCCTGGACCTGCAAACACCAGCTTAGAGTTACCGCCTATTTCAAGCTCGTCATCACCAAAACCTAAAGAAACAAGGCCTGAGTTACCTTCAACTTTTACAGTGTCATTGCCAAATCCAGCAAAAATGATCCCAGCGCTGCCGGCAACATTTAGCTCGTCATCGCCTTTTCCAAGAAAGGCTTTGCCGAGGTTGCCGTCCACATTGATTGTGTCGTCACCGGATCCTGCAAACACTTTTTTCAGGTCTCCTCCGACATTTAATTCATCATCGCCTTTGCCTAGGTATACATGTCCTGCATTACCATTAACATTGATGGTATCGCTTCCGGAGCCTGCACTGATGAAGTCAGCATTCCCAGAAACATTAAGTGTGTCATCACCCGCTTTGAGCTTTGCAATATTTACATTACCGTCAACAGTAATCTGATCGTTGTCTTTAGTACCAATCACTTTTTGACCGTTACCAGTCAGTAAGTTAACGATGCCTTTGAAGAGAGACATGTCTTTGCTCCTTGTTAATTAATATAGATTGGTGAAACATTATCGAAATTATAGACCACAAACGTATTGTACTAATATTGTACCTCGAGATTTAAACAACCGACGTTATGTCAATCCTCAATAAAAGATCTAGCTAAAGTATTTGTGATTGGCTGGGTCAGGTACTGAAGCAGGGTTCTTTGCCCAGTATTGATCAAGACTTCTGCTGGCATGCCAGGGACTAATACGAGTTGGTGGTCTTTTAGCATTTGGTATCCGGTTTCTGTCAGTTCTAAACGGCTTAAAAAGTAGGGTGCACCCGTTTGTTCGTTTATGAGTCGATCTGCTGAGATATGAACGACTTGGGCTTGAATAACAGGAGTTGTTGCTGCTTTAAAACTGCTGAAGCGAATATCTGCCAGTTTGCCCGTAAACACTCGATCTATGTCTACTGGCGATATTTGGGCTTCAATAATTAAGTCCACAGTATCTGGAACAATATCCATGATCTGAATGCCAGGCTGAACAACGCTTCCTATGGTGTTTACTTTCATACCTATGACGCGACCTGATTCTGGTGAAAAAACATGTGTTCTTTCAACCCGATCTAAAATTGCTTCAAAGCGTTTTCTTAGGTCAAAAATTCGAGTTTGAACTTCTGAAATTTGATTGACTATCTGTGTATGATATTCTTTTTCAACCAAAAGTATCTGTAGCTGCGTTTCGCCTTGCTGGACACGAATACCTGCTATCATTGCCCGATTTTCGGCAACTTCTCCCTGAAGTTCTGAGATGTTGCGTTCTACTATTTTCAAGCGGTGGCGATCAACAAAGCCATTGGCGAGTAAGCGATTTAAGTCTTGAAGCTCAGATTGGTAGGATGAAATTAAGGATTGTTTGCTCCGAGATATTGCTTCCAAACCTCGTATTTGCTCTTCATATTGGTTGATTCTTTGTTTTAATACGTCAATTTCACCTTGGTGCGAGTTTTGGCGCGCTGTAAATAATTGCTGCTCATTGGTTAGCGTCTCTTCTACTCTAGCGTCTGTTTTATCAAAGTCATCTGGAAAGGTAATCGAGTCGAGTTTATCGCGCTCTGCTCGCAGTCTTGCTTCACTGGCTCGGCTGGCAAGCAGTTGGCCACCGATAATGTCCAGTTCTGCGCGAAATTGCGTATCGTCTAGAGTAAGCAAGAGGGCACCCTCATCAACCCAGTCACCTTCTCGTACATGAAGAGAGTTAACGCGTCCCCCTTCATAGTGTTGAACAGTCTTTCGATAATTTTCAACAGTGACGATACCTGGCGCGTGTGCAGCGCCTTCGAGAGGGGCTAGGCTGGCCCAGGTTCCAAAAACACCGAAGGTAAGCAATAAAAGAATATAACCTAAGCGCTTAGGGTGCCTGTCAGACAGTGCGTGTGCAGTCTCTGCATCTTCAGCTGATATTATTGGCAGATTTGAGGGGGGGACTGGTAGTTTCATGTCTATTCCGCCTCTTTTGTATCTGATGTGGTTGGGCTGTTTTGCTGGCTGATTTGTCCTGCGTTGGCTTTATTCAGTTCTGCAATGACTCTGTCTCTAGGTCCATAGAGTGTGAGGGTTCCTTGATTTAAAACCATGAGTTTGTCGACAAGGCTGAGAACATTTGTTCGATGGGTGATGATAAATACTGTTGCGTGAATGCGTTTTAAATACTTCAATGTTTGTGCAAGCGCGGCTTCTCCTTGATGATCTAAATTTGAGTTAGGCTCATCGAGTACTACAAACTTTGGCTTCCCATAAAGTGCGCGTGCAAGGCCAATTCGTTGGCGCTGACCGCCGGATAGAGTGCCTCCCTGCGCGCTGATGTACGTATCATACCCGTCTGGAAGCCGAAGAATCATGTCATGAACACCCGCTAATCGTGCCGCTGTGACAACTTCTTTGGGATCTGCTTTGCCAAAGCGAGCAATGTTGTCGCTAATGGTTCCTTCAAAAAGCTCTATATCCTGCGGGAGGTATCCAATATGAGGGCCAAGCTGTTCACGATCCCATGTAAAAATATCTGCGCCATCAAGTCTGATTTTACCGCTTAACGCCGGCCAAATGCCCAATAGGGCTCTAGCAAATGTGGACTTTCCGGCTGCACTCGGGCCAATGACGCCAATCATATCGCCGGGCGCGACATAAAAAGATAAGCCTTTAAGGATAGGGACTCGAGACCCAGGTGCGCAGATGACTGCATTTTCAGCTGTAATTTCACCAACTGGCTCAGGTAACGACATTTGTTCATGCGGACCTATATCACTTTCAATTGTATCGCGTAAGCGCGCATACTGTTCTCTGACCGTAATAAACTGCTTCCAAACGCCTATCATTTGGTCTATCGGAGCTAAAGCACGTCCTAAAAGAATAGAGCCAGCAATCATCATTCCGGGTGATATCGCCTGTTGTAAAGCTAAGTAGGCACCTAGCCCTAAAACGAGTGATTGAATGACAATCCGAAAGGTCTTGGATATGGAGGATAGAACAGCAGCTCGTTCATTTGCGAGAATTTGAAAGGCTTGTGCAGATTTGTTTTTAATTGACCATCGATTGCGAATGTGGGAAAGCATACCCATGGATTCGATGACTTCGGCGTTGTGCAGGTTTTTACTAACGGAGCTTGCCGCTTGAGTAAGCTCTTTATTTGCAGCGGCTTGAGCGGCTTGTGTGACTTTTTCGTTGATTACCGCTAAACCTGTTAAGACAATAACACTCGCAAGAGCCATGCTGCCTAGCCATGGATGAAATAGGTATAGAATGAATATGTAGACAGGAACCCAAGGCGAATCGAAAAACGCAAACAGGCCATTGCTCGATAAAAATTGACGGATTCCGTTGAGATCTTTAAGAGGCTGGGAGGATACTAATGTACCTCCTGAATACAGCGCTTGCCGGTAGCTGACATTAAACATCTTTGGGGATAGTTGATGGTTTAAGCGGTTGCTAACCTTTTGCATTATGCTGGAGCGGACCCATTCCAGTATGCCCATTGTTGTTAGTAAAACCACCATAATGAGTGTCAGCATTAGAAGTGTTGATTCACTACCACTTGCAATCACGCGGTCATACACTTGCAGCATATATAAAGCAGGAACAAGCATCAAAAGATTGATACAAAGGCTAAAAACTCCGACGTGAATAAAACTGGAACGACAGCGTTGAATTGCCGAATCAAGTTCCGTTTGTTTTTCGCGCATGAAAATCTCCGTATGTTCGGTTAGCGTATCAATCGATTGGTTGTTCTTTATCCTAAGTTTAAAACTTAATGAAGCATTATACATCAATGCTGTTAGTTAAAAGAAATCAATACTCAAACATCGAAACCACTCTATTAATTATCTATAAGTAGTTTCGATTGATGTGCATCAGCTATTAGGGATATTTGTACTTTTGCTGCAGTTGCTAAGCGCGTAAGATAGCATAAATGAAGATCCTTAGACTAACATTGAGTAAGGTAAACGACATGTCAACCAAATACCTCAAGCGTTTCTTCAAGCCTCGTTCTATTGCAGTATTTGGCGCCACTGCCGAGTCAAATAACCTTGGAAATATAGTCTTGGGAAACTTGATTGACAGTGGTTTTCCTGGGCCGTTAATGGCCATTGGGCAAGAGGGTGAATCTTGCATAGCAGGTGTTAAGTGCTATGACTCACTTGCCTCCTTTCCCGAGATACCTGATCTGGCAATTATTTGTGCTCCTGCTCAACAGGTCGCCTCATGGGTGCGCAAATTGGGTGCCTATCAAGTGAAGGCGGCGATGATCCTGACTTCCGGTTTGGCTTACCTTCCTTCTGCTACTCATAAAAGCGTTAAAGACGAAGTCAAAGACGCAGCTCGCTCTTTTGGTATTCGAATACTAGGGCCGGATTGTATTGGTTTATTGGTGCCAGGTTCAAAAATGAACGCAAGTTCATCTCATATCAATATCAAAAAGGGGCGTGTGGCCTACATAGGGCAGTCGGGTTTGATTGGCGCGGCCATGATTGATTGGGCCAATGGGCAGGAGGTCGGTTTTTCTCACTTTCTTACACTCGGTGATGGGATTGATGTCGATGTGCCTTCAATAATCGACTATCTAGCAGGGGAGCCTGCAACTCATGCCATTTTGCTGCAAATGGATCGTGTTATTGGCACTTCACGCAATTTTATTTCGGCGTTGCGTGCTGCCTCGCGAAACAAGCTGGTATTGGTGTTGAAGTCAGGTGTTATCAACGATGGTCGGATTAAAGTGGAAGTGGCGGATGGTTTGAATAATGCCGATTTAGCATTTGACGCTGCGCTTAAGCGTGCAGGTGTTGTTAGAGTCGAAACATCAGACCATCTTTTTAATGCACTTGAAACTCTGACCCGCATGAAGCCTATGCGCGGTGAACGGATTGCCATCGTTGCCAATGGAATGGGGCCTAATGCACTAGCAAATGATCGCTTGATCCGCAAGCAAGGCCAGCTGTCTCAGCTTAGCCCAGAGACAGTCAAGCTTCTTGCTGATAAGCTCCCCGGCCATTGGAATGGCATGAACCCTATTGACCTTAATGTTGATGCGACTCCGACTCATTATGCAGATGTTATTAGTATTTTAAGTAAGGATCCTGAAGTTGATGTTATTTTAACCATCCATGCGCCGACGCGATTTGCTCCCAGTGTTGCCACTGCAACGGAGGTCATTAAAGCAGTGCGCAAAACCCCTCGTAATGTTTTAACCTGTTGGATGGGAAGAGAAACAGCCATTGCTGCGCGTAACACGTGTAATAGTGCTGGTATCACAACGTTTTTGACGCCAGAAGAGGCGATTGATGCGTTCATGTACATGGTTGAATACCATCGGAATCAGGCAGTAATGCGACAAACGCCAGCGCCTTATCAATTAGACAATGCGCCAAATCGAAAGCGTGCACATGATTTGATTCAGCAAGCTAAAGAGAGTGATAGAGATTATTTAACACATGCTGAATCTTGTCATTTGTTGGACTTGTACGATATTCCCACTGCTAACACACAATACGCGACAGATATTTCTGCCATTGTTGATATTGCCAGTCAACTGGGTGGATCTATTGCGATTAAAGCCTTGCATGAGGGCAATATTTATCCATTTAGTTACGAAAAGCATGAGCGGATGCGTTGGCAGGATTTAGCATTAGATTTGTACTCCATTCCTGAAGTTCGACATTCGGCTACAAAATTAGCCTACCGCGTTAGTGAGCGTTACCGATCTGAGCAAACCTTTGGATTTGCTATTCAGCAAATGAAGCGTGGGTTTCAATCCTTACAAATCAATTTAGGTATTACACGCGATGCGGTATTCGGACCTTTAATTGTATTCGGAGTGGGGGGGTATGTTGTTGATAGTATGGCTGATAGGAAGGTGATGCTACCCCCTCTCAATAGCGCTCTAGCTTATCAGTTGGTTAAAGATTCGCGTGCCTATAAGGTCATTGAAGAGAATAGCGACTGGTTAGAACGTGATATCAAAAATTTATGTGATGTTCTGATTAAATTGAGCCAGTTGGCAATTGACCTCCCTGAGATTAAAGCATTGGAAATAAACCCTTTGCTTTTGAATAAGAGAGGCATCTTGGTCATTGATGTATGTGTCTCTCTCGGGACGCCCATGCTTCCAGCAGTTTCTCCATATCCTGAGCACCTAACCGAGCGCATACAGCTAAGAAAATCAGGTCGGCCCGCTATATTGCGTGCTATTCGGGGAGAGGATGAGCCAGCACATCTTGAGTTTTATAAACAGTTATCGCCTGAGTCGATACGTTTGCGTTATTTCTATAGCAGAGGTGTCCCTACGCACCAAGAATTAGCGAATTGGACGCAGATTGACTATGATCGTGAAATGGCATTGATCGTTTCTGCACCAAAATTACAAGGTGATGGGATGGAAACTCTAGGTGTTGTTCGCGCGGTCACCGATGCCGACAATATTAAGGCTGAGTTTTCAGTAGTGGTTCGAGATGATTTGCAGGGAGAGGGTCTTGGTGTTGTCTTAATGGAAAAGGTTATAGAGTATTGCAGAGCTAAGGGCACATTGATGTTGGCAGGGTCAACATTGCCTGCAAATAAAGGCATGCAAGGGTTGGCGCGAAAGCTTGGATTTAAAAATAGTTATAACCCTGAAGAAGATGTAGTTGATATGAAAATGATGCTAAATGAACCTTCAGAGGATTGGCAGCGCTTAAGGCTACAGCAGTAGCCTCAGGTCTTTAAGTGTTTTAAGCTTCTTGTGGGCAAAAAATCTCATGGAGTGTGCTAATTAATCGTATGGCTTTATCACCATGTAGTGAGTAGTAAATTGTCTGAGACTCGCGACGTGTTTTAACCAAGCCATCCCTGCGTAACACTGCAAGGTGCTGTGATAGAGCTGATTGGCTGAGATCTAAGCAAGTATTTAATTCACTGACGGATAGCTCTTTTCCATCTAGATAGCATAAAATAAGTAGGCGGCTATCGTTGCCGAGTGCTTTAAGAAGTCGTGCCGCTTCAGCAGCATTTTGCTTCATGAGTGCTAAGTTGTCAGATCCAGATGCATTGACCTGAGGCTCAGTAGTGTTGACGGTAGAGGCCAATAGAGTGCTCCTGTGACTAAAGTATTATTACGGACGCTGTATTCTATAGAATCAGTCAGCAAAATTGAAAGCTTAGTTTATACTAACTTGGTATGTACTTATTCCTGTAACCTAGTTTTTTTGCTATTTACGTGATCTTGGTGAATTCTTTGAATATGGCAAACTTGGATGTTAAGCGTTATGTCTAAATGCGAAGACGAATTGTTATGTTAAAGAAGTGGGCAAAAGCGTCCAGCTTCTTGTTTCTATCTGTACTTCTGGGCTATTGGCAGCTTTCTTCTATTGCGTTTAGCCGCGTCACAATTGATTTTACACGCTTTCACCAGTTGATGGAAAGTCGCTATGGTGCCTCAAGATCAAGTGTCTCGCGAGAGTGGGAGCGAATGCTGAATGAGATTGCGCCACTATCAGATCAGGATAAAATCCAGCGCGTTAATCAGTTTTTTCATCGTCATTTACGTTATCAAACTGATATTCGTTTATGGGGAGTAGAGGATTATTGGGCGAGCCCTCTTGAAACCTTAGGTAAAGGGATGGGGGACTGCGAAGATTATGCTATAGCTAAGTACATTAGTTTGCGAAAAGCAGGGATTAGCGATAATAATTTGCGGTTAATCTATGTCCGTGCACGAACAGGTGGGCCTCGAAGTAGTGTGACCGAAGCCCACATGGTTCTTGGCTACTACCCTCATCCAACAGCCGAGCCCTTGATTTTAGATAGTCTGATCTCGACTGTTGAGCCCGCCTCAAGACGCCCTGATTTAACCCCTGTGTTCAGCTTTAATAGTGAAGGTCTGTGGGCGGGTAACTCTGCAACGCCTGCAGCTAGTTCGACGGCTCGCTTATCAAGATGGAGAAGCGTTCTGGATAGAATTCAACAAGAAGGGGTTAGTTTTTAATGATGTTTTTAACCATCGTGATGGAGGACGCTTTTAATGTCCCTTATTAAGCAATTATGGATAGCTGTTGTTGTTCTGATGATATTAGCATTCATTAGCAGTTTTTCAATAAGTACCTATACGGCAAAAGCCTATTTTGAAGAGCAGTTAACGCTTAAAAATATTGATAATGCTAATTCTTTAGCGCTGACGCTTTCTCAATTAGATAAGGATCCAGTGACTCTTGAGTTGTTGATTGCGGCTCAATTTGATACTGGTCATTATAACCGTATCGAGTTGATTGATCCTGAAGGCAATACCTTGCAACGTAAGCTCTATGAGGGTGAGGTGGGTTCGCAAATTCCAAGTTGGTTTTTGGAGTTGGCCCCTTTGAGTATCGAGCCAGGTATCTCTCAAGTGCAAGATGGTTGGCATCAATTTGGTACCTTGTATGTTGAGAGTCACACCCGCTATGCCTATGAAGCTTTGTGGGCCACAACACGAAACTTATTGTTCTGGTTATCGTTTGTGGCGTTAGCCTGTGGATTGTTAGGGACATTAATTCTCAAAGTGATTACTCGTCCTTTGGATGATGTTGTGACCCAAGCTGAAGCAATCGGGGGGCGGCGTTTTATTATGTCGGATGTCCCTAGAACACTTGAGTTTGGTCGGGTAGTAAGGGCTATGAATATTTTGTCTAGTCGAATTCGCCAAATGTTAGAAAGTGAAGCTCAGCGGTTGGAGGCGCTTCGTTACAAATATCAGCATGATCCTTTAACTGGGGTTGCGAATCGGGAGTACTTTATAAACCTATTGGATGCACATTTAGGTAGTGTTGATTCTGATAGTCATCATGCGATGTTTCTCGTGCGTGTTCATCATTTGGCGGACATTAATCAAGCGTTGGGACATAAACACACAGATGAATTATTAAGGAAGGTTGCATCAACCTTACGTGCGCTGACGGAGGAGTACACTGAGCAGTACAGCGACTGTTATGTGGGACGTTTAAATGGTAGTGATTTTGCTTTGTTGTTAAGTCAGGCCAGTGATTTGCGTTTATTATCCTCCGCGCTAGAAGAAAAGTTGTCAGCGTTATCAAATCAGTATGATAGTGCGCGGATAATACTTCCGCATGCTGCTTGCTATTTTACCTCACAGGATAAGCGTGCTACTTTGTTTGTTCATCTTGACAGCATGTTAGCAATTGCAGAGCAACGGGAGCAAACTTGTTGTGAAGTTTCCGATGTGCGCCAGATAGATGCCTGTTTTCATTCGGCCGACGAATGGAGACAAGCTTTGCATCAGGCGGTTGGTCATCGTGGTGTTAGAGCAGTTTACTATCCCGTTATGAGCAGTGAAAATAGCCTGCTTCAAAATGAGGCAATGATGCGACTCGAGCTCGGAGGTGTTTTAAGAAATGCAGGGTATTTTATACCTTGGGCGCGTCGTTTGGGTATGATGCCAGCACTCGATTTGGCTATGCTCAGGCACGTTTTAGCCGATGATGGGGTTGAGTCAAAACACCGCTCCATTGCTGTGAATATGTCCGTTGAGACCTTGTGTGATGTGGGTGCAAGACAGGAAGTTATAGAAGTCTTAAAAGCCTATCCGCAGCAAGCTTCTCAGTTGTGGTTAGAGTTTCCAGAGCGATCGGCCATTCTACATTTAAATGTATTTAAAGAATTTTGTGCCATGGCAAGACAAACGGGGTGTAAGTTAGGTTTAGAGAGAGCCGGGGCTGATTTCGCGAAGATTAAGAGCTTGCAAGAGCTTGGACTGGATTATATTAAGATCGATAGTGCCTTCGTGAGGGATTTAGCCGAGAGTGGTTCAACTGAATCTTTTTTGCGAGGTTTGTGTACATTAGGTCATTCAATAGGCTTGCTCCTAATTGCTGAAGGTGTGCAGAGTCAGGAGGAGGCTAAGATATTGAAAGAGATTGGGGTAGATGGCATCACGGGACCTGGAGTTAACTCTCTCTAAAAAGGGAGCTAACTCCAGTCGCTCATTTTACTTAACGAATTGTAATTTCAACTCGACGGTTTTGAGCACGTCCAGCGGCTGTCGCATTATCAGCAACTGGACGGTTATAGCTATAGCCCGCTGTGCTTAATCGAGGACGATTGACACCTTGGCTAACTAAGTAATCGGCCACGCTAGCTGCTCGTCTTTCGGATAAGCTCTGGTTGTATTGCAAAGAGCCTTTATTATCCGTATGCCCTTCAACTGTCACTTGTGATTCTGAGTATTCATTCAAAATCTTGGCAACTTGGTTGAGTGTTGGAATAAATGTAGGCTGTATGGTCGATTGATCAGTGTTGAACGTAATGTTTCCTGGCATTACTAACTGGATCGCATCACCAACACGACGCACATCAACTCCACTGCCTTCAAGGTTCTGACGTAAAGATGATTCTTGCTGATCCATCACACTTAAACGCGGTGCTGGGGCTGGAACTTCAATAATAGGGCATACTGTAGATGTATCCAGTTGGCTAGATTCGTCACCTAGCTCCGTTAAAGAAGGCAGCTCATCTTTAACAACATTGAGTGCGGGCAGTAGTTGCCCCATACCTGTATAGGTTCTTGCTAGTGCAATGCTTTTGTCATATAGAGCATTCGTGTAGGCACGACTAGCCTGATAGTATTCGTTCTCAGAGTCGAGGACATCTAATAATGTTCTTTGTCCAATATCAAACTGATTTTTATATGCATTACGAACGTTATTAGAAGACAAACGATGCTGATTTAAAGCGGGGAGCTGCAAGTCAAGCTTTTGCACATCGTTGTATGCAATCTGAACGGTCTGACGTAAATCGACGCAGGCTTTATCACGCAGGTCTTTTGCAATGTTTACTTCTTCATAGGCTCTTCGCAGAGACGCTTGATCGCGCCCGCCGTTTAGCAAGTTGTAACGAAACTCTATAGCAACTCGTCCGTCTGCTTGATTGTTGTTGTTTCCAACATCGTCAAATGTTTGCATCCCATAACGGGCGTTGAGATTAACACGTGGTCGGAAGTTTGCATTTTCAGTGCCTACAGCGGCTTCTGCTGCTGAGATGTTCCGTATAGCTGCATGAAAATCCGGATTGCCTTGGTAAGCTAAATTCAATGCTTCAACGATTGATGCAGGTATTTGGTTTGCAGTTATGCTAATGGGAGTCATGTCGCCAGGTGGTAATTCACCAACAATCCGTAAGAAGCGTGCACTGACATCATGTAAGTTAGACATTTCAGTTAGCAGGTTGGATTCGGCTAAAGATAAGCGTCCACTGATTTGTTCGAGATCAGCACGTCTGGCCACACCAGCGCGAGCACTTTCTTCAATTTGATTAAATACAGAAATGTGTTCTGCTAAGTTTTCTTCAGCAAGTTTCACAAGTTCGCGATAGCGCATGACATCTTCGTACGCAACGAGAGCATTGAGGGTCGTTGATTCAATAGTGCCCATCAACTCAAAATAGCGGACAAGTTGCGCACTATTTAGACGTTTGACTTCGCTTGAGGTTCTAAACCCATCATAGAGCATTTGCGTCATTGACAACTCAGCTGCTCCACCATCAAAGTTGCTGTTTGGGCCATAATCACGCCACTCGTAGCCATAGCTGGCTAAAAAATCCAAAGTAGGGCGAAAACCAGAACGTGCAATGTCAACATCATATTCAGAAGCCAAAAACGTATGCCAGCTTGCTTGCACCTCAGGGTTGCTTTCAATCGCTCTTTTAGCAATGTCGGCAATGGTGGTTGCGTGTGCTTGAGTTAGAAGGCCTGTTGATAATAAGCATAATCCTGCAACTAGGCGAGGAAGAAGCTTTCTTTTGTGCTGAGTTATCATATCCATATTTCCATGCATCTAAGCTCTAGAAGGAGTTTCTTTTAGAGACGTTTTGGGTTGTCTGCAACTTCACTCAACAATCTTGCTAAGATTACGTAATTATTGCAGCAGTTAATAATCAGTCTAGTCGGGCATCTTATTAATTTAAATGAATCGTCTCCTCTTCAGGGTCTTCGGAGAGAAGATCTAGTCTGTTTGCTTTTTTTCTGAGTGTTTGGCGTCGCAACAGTTTTAACTGAGCCGCTTGAGGAAGCTCAGTGAATTGAATGATTTGCTTTTCAGTGAGCAAATCTATCAAGTCATCAACAACCCGTATTAGTTCAGTGTCGTTAAACGCAAGGGAGTCAGCCTTGGAGTCTTGGACTGAAAAAGGCAGAAAGTCCATTAGATCCGAAGCGTCATCTTCAACCCACTCATAAAATTCCGCACTTTTGTCTATGCTGACGGCTATGATTTTTGCTTCATGATTGCGTTTAACGTACATGCGAACGTCCTTTATTCTCGTTAATTAACGAAGGCCTCTACGGCCCGACTCTAGCAATTAGCATCAAATGCATCCGATCTTTAACCTGAAGCTTTTCATAAATCGAGGTTAAATGAGCTTTGACGGTTCGTTCAGTAATATTAAGCTGCTTTGCTACTTCCTTATTAGAGGCACCTTGTGCAACGGCCTCGGTTACTTGGCGTTCTCTTTGCGTCAAAATTTCTAAGGGTGATTTCTGAAAACTATTGGGCTCAGGTAAGATATTTGATAGAGATCCTATAATACGGGTTAGTAATGGTGCAGGTAACCACATGGCACCATTAGTTACCGTTTCTGCGACTTGTTTTAATGTATTAACGTTTGCCAGCGCCTCGACATACGCTCGAGCACCTAATTCTAGGGCTTGACGGAGTTCTGCAAGTGTCATGCGCTTAGATAATGCAATCACGGGTATTCCTAGCTGTGTATAGTCAGAAATGAGTGATTGCCAATTTTCGATGCCAACCACGATCCATACAACATCAGATTGATGAAATTGTGGTTCAAACTGTGTTGTTGAAATAATCTCAGCATCTGGAAATGCCATAGACCAGCGAGAAATTTTTAGATTATCGTCCGTAATAAATGTATTTTTTATATTCATCGTTCTGTCATCGCCTGAGAAGTCGCACGTAACACGGGTTTTAGTAAGTATTCAAGTACGGTTTTCTTGCCTGTCATAATATCTACCTGCGTCGTCATGCCTGGAATGATTAGCAAGTCATCTGCGAAGCCGGAGGTGTGCGTTTGTAATCTTACAAGGTAATAGGTGTTATCTTTTTCATCCGTTATTGTATCGGCACTTATGTGCTGAACTTCAGCAATTAGTCCACCAAAAATTGCAAAATCATATGCGGTGAACTTGATCATGGCCTGCTGTCCTGGACGAATAAAGGCGATGTCCTTTGGCTGTATCCTTGCTTCAATGATCAAAGCATCGTCTAAGGGGATGATTTCTACAATATCTCGACCGGGTGTGACAACTCCACCGACAGTATTTACAAATAAGCGTTGTACAGTTCCTCGAACAGGTGAGCGTATATCTGTTTGAGTAACCTTGTCGGCTAAACCTGTTTCGGCTTCTGTTAGAGCTTCAAGTCTAGCTCGGCTTTCTGAAAGTTGAGCTCGCCACTTATTAGAGGTATTGAGTTGGGCCTCTCGTATTTTATTTCGGGCCTCTTCTATGGCCGATGATGCGCGGCTTATTGCTGCTTCGGCACGATTAAGTTCACCTCTGGCGTTAGAAACCTCTCTTTCTAAACGTATGATATCGACATCCGACACGGCGCCCGAGCTAAGTAAGGGACGGGTGACGTCAAGCTCTCGGGAACTCAAAGAAAGTGAGCGGGCATACTGGTCGCGTGCTGCACGAGCTTCACGAAGATCTTGTTGGCGTTGTGCCAGCTGTTGTTCAAAAATACCACTTTGTTCACTTAGTTCTTCTAGGTTAGAAAAGTACAGCCGCCTTTCGAGAGCAACGATTTCAGGAGCCTCAAGTTCTAGTTCCGCTGAGAAATCGGGTTCAACTCCATCTGTTAGCGCGCGTAAGCGAGCGACTTCAGCACTTAGGGCTAAAAATTGAGCACGGCTTTCTCTGAAGCTGGAAATGAAGCGAGTTGGATCAATTTTAATAAGGGTTTGGCCGGGTTCAACAATCTCACCCTCGCGCACGAGAATGCCTTCAACAATACCACCATCCAATGATTGTATAATTTGCAGTTGTTGAGAAGGGATAACTTTACCATCTCCGCGAGCAACTTCATCTAAGGGAGCAAATGCAGACCATATAATTAAGAGTATAAGAATGCATGCCATCACATACAAAAGACGACGGCCACGAACAGGCTCTTGTTGAATATGGGCCCACTGTGCATCTGCTGACCAGTCAGTGTTATCTGATTGGTTTAATAAGCGTCCGAAGAGCTTTTCAATAACTGTAATGCCTTTATCACCAACACTCGTTGAAAGAGTGCCCAGTTTTTCAAAACCTTTCTGCTCTGTTGTTTTATATGTTTTAGTCTCTGTCATTATGATGCGCTCCCGACACGACCTTGTCGTAAGGCTTCCATTACATCATTTTTAGGGCCATCTGCCATAATCATGCCACCATCAATCACTATAATTCTGTCAGCTAGTGCAAGTAGTGATGTTCTATGTGTGATGATGATCATCGTTTTATCTTGGCCAAAGGTTTGAAGGTTTTGTTTAATATATTCTTCGCTTGAATGGTCCAAAGATCCTGTTGGTTCATCAAGTAGCAGAAGTGGTGGGTTGTTAATGACAGCTCGCGCGATTGCAACAGCTTGGCGCTGGCCGCCGGATAAAAGCTGTCCTTTTTCACCAACTGGCATGTCAAATCCAGCAGGATGCGAATTGATAAAAGGAGCTAAGCCACTAATGTTGGCAGATTGAATAATTTCCTCATCTGTAGCATTCGAAGAAGACGTGATTATATTGTCTTTTAATGAGCCAAAGAATAAAGTAATGTCTTGAGGCACATATCCAATATCTCGTCTAAGCTCTGCGGGGTCAATTTGTCTAATATCAACTCCGTCAACTAAGACAGCGCCAGATTCAGGTTCGTAGAGCCCAAGTATTAGTTTTTCTAGTGTGCTTTTACCCGAACCATTTCTACCTAAAATGGCAACGTGCTCACCCGCTTTTATTTTAAAACTGACACGAGATAACGCGAGTCTTTCGTCATCAGGGTAACGAAAGTTAACATTTTTAAACTCAATATCGCCTTTTAATCTTGGTCGTGTAACCCAGTTTTTTCCGGCAGGGCGTTCTACAGGGCGCTCCATTAGATCATTAAGAGATTGCATCGCCGTTGCGGCATTATGATATTGTGATAAAAGGCCTGCTGCTTGGCTAATAGGAGCCATAGCTCGAGAAGATAAAAGATAAGCTGCAATAAGGCCGCCTTGTGTGAGTTGGCCTTCAATGATCATATAAACACCAATGATGATGATGCAAACGGCAACGCTGTGTTGCACCCACTGCGCACCACTGGTAATTGAGGAAGCGATCAAGCGCATTTGGGAAGTATTGCGCGATAAAAACTGTGTTGTTTTTTCCCAGATGGATTGAATTTTACTTTCACCGCCAAAACATTTTAGAGTTTCAATATTTGAAATGCTTTCAACTAATGTCGCGTTTCGCATGGCACCAGCACGCATGGAGTCTTCAGAGAGTTTATGCATTTTGCTCTGTGCGGATAGTGCATATAGGAGTATTAAAGTAGCGCCGAATATAATAGGTAAAACAAGTGGCCACCCTATGATGGCTATAATGATGGCGAAAAAAGCGACAAAAGGTAGGTCAACGAGTGAAACGACAGTCATTGAGCCAATAAAGCTTCGGATCGATTCAAATGATTGAACGTTTGAGGCAAAGGAGCCTGATGATGCTGGACGATTGACCAGTTTCATGCCCAGTACGCGTTCCATGATTGAGGAGGATAGTTTGACATCGGCTCGGCTCGCGGCTAAGTCGATAAACCAGCTTCTCATCAGCTTTAAAACTAAATCGGAGCAGAGCACAAGAAAGACACCTGCACTTAATACCCAGAGTGTATCGGTTGCATGATTGGGTACAACTCTATCGTACACATTCATGATAAATAATGGCATGGCAATGGCGAAGAGGTTAATCATTATTGCCGATATTATAACGTCTCTATAAATTCGACGATTATCTTTGATGACGCTCCAAAACCAATGGCGTTCTTTTAACTCTTTAATCTCAGGCGCGCGTTTGTCAAATTGAAGTTCTGGCTTTATGTAAATTACGTTGCCTGTATAGCCTGACTCTAACTTTGATATGGGTACAGTTAATACTTTTGATGAGTTAATCTGAGGGAATATAACTTTAGCCGTGTTTTCCTCTTGGTTAATTTCCAGTAGTACACAGGCATTATCCTTTTTTAGAATTAAAATGGCAGGAAGCATTTCAGATAGGATTGATTGCAGCGCTGTGTTTGAAAAACGTGTAGATAAGTCAGCTCTTTTGGCAGATCTGGGGAACACAGAAGGAGTTAAAACGCCCTTTTCAAGTGGTAAGCCAGCAATAGCAGACTCGCGTGATAGTGCTCTGTCATGATGCTTACATATGATTAATAAGCAATCTACAAGAATCCCACCACGATTTTCTGAAGCTACTGTTGTCGACATAAGGTCCCTTAAATGTAAATAACATGACTATCGTTTTGGGTAGTGGCGATAGCCATGTAAATGACAAATTGTTCTTATCAATCTCAACGTTGTGCTGTAAGTTCTTTAAGATCAAGGGCTTCACAGGCTAACTCAGTAGGATCTAGAGAGTCGGCTCCAAGTTCTTCAAGAGTTGGCAGGCCTTCACGCACAATATTTAATGAAGTCAGTAGTTGTCCTGTGAGTGTAAGGGACTCCGCTGCCACAATGTTTCTATCAGCTAGTGCATTCACATAGGCGCGACTAGCTTGAAAAAACTCATTTTCAGAATCGAGAACATCTAGTAAAGATCGCTGCCCTATATCAAATTGATTTTTGTACGCCATTCTAACGTTGTCAGAAGAAATACGATGTTGATTTAAAAATGGAATCTGCTCATCAAGCTTGCGTATGTTGCTTAAGGAAGTTTGAACAGCTTCGCGTAAAACTACACAGGACGCATCTTTTTGAGATTCAGTTGCTAAGTGCTCATGGGTCGCTTTGTTAATGTTGGCAATATCGCGACCGCCCTTGTAAATATTAAGTCGGAAATCAAGCGCTGCACGGCTTTCTGACTCTTGATTGTTCGTGCCTTGTGAGTCAAACGTTCTAGTTGTGTGCCTGGCATTAAAACTAAGTTCTGGAAGTAAAATGCCTTTTTGAAGTTTTTCATTGGCTTTTGCAGCTTCTACGTTACGAATAGCTGCATGAAACCCAGGGTTGGCCTGATATGCCAAATGAAGAGCTTCACGAGTGTTGGCTGGAACTAGGTTGTCATTGAATTGTAAGGGGGTGAGGTTGTCACCTGGTAATGCCCCAACAATGCGTAAATACCGAGCACTTACGTCGTGAAGGTTGGAAAGCTCTATCAATAAGTTTGTTTCCGCAAGCGATAAGCGACCACTGATCTGTTCTAAGTCGGCGCGTCGTGCAACGCCAGCCCTAGCGCTTTCTTCAATTTGATTGTATACAGAGATGTGTTCAGCAAGATTTTCTTCCGCTAACCTTGCCAGCTCTCGAAAGCGAAGTACATCTTCATATGCTTTTAAAGCCGAAAGTGTAGTGTTCTCTATACTGTCAAGTAATTCGAAATAGCGAACAAGCTGAAGATTACTAAAGCGTTTAATGTCGTTAGAGGTGCGTAGTCCATCATAAAGCATCTGTGTTAGTGTCATTTGAACAGATGCGCCGTCATAGCTACGTTTGGATTTATAGTCGTTCCATTCGAAACCGTAAGAGGCAAGAAAATCTAAGGTTGGACGATAGCCACTTTGTGCTGCATCAATATCGTATCCAGATGCAATGAAATTATGCCAGCTGGCCTGGATTTCGGGGTTGCTTTCAATTGCGTGTTTTACAACATCGGGAAAGTGATTGGATGCTGTTTCAGCTAGAGTAAGTGTGCTCGTAGAATATAAGCATATGCTAGCAATTAGGGTGCATAGAGTTTTACTTTTTTTACTGTTGATCATATTCCCGAAGTCCTTGTTAAGTAGAATAGCCGATCTAGATAGTTCTGTTTTTTCTTTTTTTTCTGCTTTTGGATTTATTTTATTTTTAAGCATTTACAATAAAGAACGTTATCATAAAACAGTGAGGATGAGTGCACAATACTTGTTAGGAATCATTTAATTCTTGCGTTTTTTCTGATTTGCATTTTATTGCATGGGATAAAAATAGAAAATAAATCGTTTGTTTTAATTTGTCCCTTATTTTGCAGTGTAATAAAATTAAACATATGTTTTGTGTGGGTCCTTTCTTGTCGATCTCTTATTCTATTTTCAATTTATTCATACTAAAAGGTCTGAACTGTACATCGGTACAATACCTATTTGTCTGCTAAAGACTAGTATGTACACCATATAAATCCTATAGATAAGTGATTTTTATCGTCGCTTGTCAAATGCAGTATTAGATAAGGTGCTGATTTTATGGAAAACTTTGTGGCTGTTGTAACTAGTTTGACTGGTGACGTTTGGGCAAGATCTTTTGATGGTAGCCTGCGTTTACTTCAAGTGGGCGATGGACTATTGCCGGGAGAAACGCTTGTTACGGCAACAGGCGCAGAAGTTGTGCTTGATTTTGAGGGTGAGTTGGTTTCAGTAGGACCAGATCAATCGCTCTTAATGTCGGCATCCCAGCGCAGTGCAGCACCTGATGTGTCTGATGAAAGTGTCGTTGTTGATCCTACACTAGATGCAATTTTAGCGGCGCTTGATGGCGATGGTGATTTATTAGATGAGTTAGAGGCTCCTGCTGCTGGTACTGATGGTGCGCCAGATGGTGGTGGGGCTTCCTTTGTTCAGTTGACACGTATTGTTGAAGCTGTTGATCCACTAGCTTTCCAGTTTGGCACTATAGGCGCTGAGAGCTTTGAAGGTCTAATTTTCGATGGTGCAACCGTAAACGACCCAGGAACGTTAACTACGCTTGTCAATAACCCGAACTCGGGCACGATTGTTGTGACTGGTGATACAACTAACATACCACCCGGAAACACAGTTGTTATTGTTATTACGGACAAGAATAACAATACGGTAACTACATCAGCTGTAGTTGAAGAAAATGGTAGTTATACCACTGAAGATGTCGATGTTACAGACCTTACAGATGGTCCAATTACTATAGATACGTCTACGACTGATAACGATGGCAATCCTGTAACGGATCAAACAACAGTAGAGCTGGATATTGTCGAGTCCGAGATTACGGTTGAGACTGAGGTCGATAACACAGGTCCAAGTATTACGGTTACAGGTGATACCACTGATATCCCTCCCGGCTCAGAGCTGGAAGTCACCATTACCGACCAAAATGGCAATACCGTCACGACAACCGCGATTGTTGAAGAAGATGGTAGCTACACCGTTGATCTAGATATTACTGATTTAACCGATGGCGATTTGGATATTGTCGTTACAGGTACAGACAATAACGGCAATCCAGTGACTGGAACGGGTACCGATGAGCTGGATGCCGTGCCTTCAGAGATCACAGTTGAGACTGACGTCGACAACACGGGTCCAAGCATTACGGTTACAGGTGATACCACTGATATCCCGCCCGGCTCAGAGCTGGAAGTCACCATTACCGACCAAAATGGCAATACCGTCACGACAACCGCGATTGTTGAAGAAGATGGTAGCTACACTGTTGATCTAGATATTACTGATTTAACCGATGGCGATTTGGATATTGTCGTTACAGGTACAGACAATAACGGCAATCCAGTGACTGGAACGGGTACTGATGAACTGGATGCCGTGCCTTCAGAGATCACAGTTGAGACTGACGTCGATAATACAGGTCCAAGCATTACGGTTACAGGTGATACCACTGATATCCCACCCGGCTCAGAGCTGGAAGTCACCATTACCGACCAAAATGGCAATACCGTCACGACAACCGCGATTGTTGAAGAAGATG